>CAMTVQ010000001.1:0-563729 GCA_947085255.1 uncultured bacterium
ATAGCCAATATATGGTTCCATTTCTAAAAATGCACGAGCAATATCTGTAGGAAAAGCATCCGATTTGTCTTCAATTCCGTCACCATCTGTATCAATTACTGTTGGTACACCAAAGCCTTCGGTATTGTATTGGTTTTTAGGGATATATATACCCGAATTGCAATATTTTACGTTAGGGCCAAATCGATTACTGGTAGTAGGAGGGGTTGCTCCATTACAAATATCTAATGTGCCTGTTACGCTACCTCCAGCTATATTTAAACTAGTACTTGCTACTTTAATTACTGCACCTGCACTCGTAATTTTATAGTTTATACTGTTCATGGTAAATGTTTTGGTAGAAATCATGGATAAGTCACCCATGTTTACCGTTCCTCCATTACCTCTTAGTTCTGCACCAATACTGAGGTAGGATGCAGCTCCAAGATTTAATATAGCTGAGTTTTGAACAAAAGTACCTGTAACATATACTCCTCCATTATTGGTAAGCGAGCCTCCATTATTATTATACTGCCCTTTTACCGATAAGCGATTTGTATTAATTGTTTTGCCATTGCTAGCATAGTTGCCTGTAATAGTTGTTGATCCGCCATTGGTAAATATGGCATTACTGTTTACTGCAAAGTCGCCACCTACGGTTAGTGTGCCGTTATTTGTTAATTTATTATTGTTTTGTATGCTGCCTTTTACATCTAATATGCCAGTATTTAAAAATTCTGCACTACTATTTACATTAAAAGCACCAGAGATATTGAGCGTACCATAATTGGTTATTAATCCATTTAGTGGTAGGCTACTGTTTAAGTTAATTGTGCCATAATTAATAAAGCGATGATTGGCGTTGTTTGTAGGTAAAGCACCTGTGGTATATTGGCTCGATTCTGTTACAATTACTTCCGTAATGCCACTTCCTTGATAGTTTATACTGCCTATTGTTACGTTGTTGCCACAAATGCGTACTGTTCCTGCACCTAAAAAGGTGAGAAATTTGGTATGCATACTGCCGCTTAGGCATACAGTACCACCTATAGCAACCTTTATTTCTTCTTGGTTGGTAGTATAAGATACGGTACAGCCGCTGTTACAATCAGGTCCGGCAGCTGGTTTTCCGTAAAAAGTGTTTTTAGCAGGTTTTCCACCAGTTTCTAATACAGGTTCTGTGGTTATTTGTAGGTTTTGCGTGCCCTCTATTGTAGGTACTTCTACAATGTTTCCAGTAGCGGGTATAAATACAAATAGTTTGGTTACTGAAGCGGGTACTTTTGCCTCAAATGTAAGCGAGCCATTTTTAGCAATATCGGTTTTAATATGGCTAAAATCTTGATCAAGTAGTTGTACTACTAATCCATCTGTATTGATGTTTTTTCCACTATTATCAGTCACGTTTACTTGTACAACAAGAGGCACAGCTGCTGTCCAGTCAAATTCTGTATTTACTTTTAGTTCGGTAAATTCGGTCGGTATAGTAGTGTCTTCTGGTAGTTTTTCGTATTTTTTCTTACAAGCAGTAGTGCTTAGTACTAACCCGCTTACAAGTAATAGATAGAATTTGTTCATGTTTTGTTTTTTTAACAATGGAAGTAACTTCTCGCACGTGTAGCTATAATCGCGCCATGTATATTAAGTTTCTTATTTACAGATGAGTATATATTTTTTGAGAAAGGTAAGAAATGTTATTTATCCCAAATCTGGAATTTATTCCAAATTAGTTTTTCAATTCTCCCTCTTTTAACATTCTATAGATGGTCGATTTACCAATATCCAATAGCGCTGCTACTTTAAGTACATCTTGGTTATTTGTATCTAAGTAATGTTGTATCAGTAATTGTGTGTGTTGCTTTAGTGTGCAGTTGGTATGTATGCTAAAATCATTTTTAATAAACTGATTAAATGTAATATCCTCTTCTGTAATCACCTTATCATTACTCATTACTACGGCTAATTCAATAATTGCCTTGAGTTCACGAATATTACCTGGATAGCTGTAATTAAATAGCTTTTTTTGTGCGTCGTTGCTGAGTTGTTTTTTCTCTAACTTATTTTCTTCGCAAAATAAATCCATGTAATGTTTAGCAATCAGTAGAATGTCGTTTCCTCGTTCGCGTAGTGGAGGTAAACCTATGGGCATACCTAATAAACGGTAGTACAGATCTTCTCTAAATGTGCCCTTTTTTACTTCTTCGGCTAAGTTTTTTTGCGTAGCAATGATTAAGCGTACATCAATAGCGATGCTGTTATTAGCGCCCACACGGGTTATTTCCCGTTCTTGCAATACCCGCAGCAACTTTGCTTGCAGGTTGATATCCAGTTCGGCGATTTCATCCAAAAAGAGGGTTCCTTTATTGGCTTCTTCAAATTTACCTATCCTGCGGGCCACAGCACCTGTAAAAGAGCCCTTTTCGTGACCAAACAATTCGCTTTCAAGTAACTCTTTAGGTATTGCTGCTACATTTATGGCAACAAAAGGTTGTTTGTTGCGTGTAGAGTTGTAATGTATAGATTTTGCCACCAGTTCTTTACCCGTGCCCGTTTCGCCAGTTATTGATACACTAATATTGGTATTTACTGCTTTTTCTATCAATTGGTATACTTTTTTTATGCTCTCGCTCGAGCCGATAATGGCTTTATCGAAGGCGTATTTTTTACCAATTTCTTCTTTTAGGTGAGCAATTTCTATTTTAAGATCGGTGTTTTGGCGGATGTTATTTATCGTATTCCAAATACGTTCTTTGGTGTCGTCGTCTTTTACAATATAGTCGTAAGCACCTTGCTTTAACAGGTTAATAGCTGTATTTACATCTTCCTGACCAGATATAATAACTATTGGAATTTCCGGATTGTAGGCCTTTATTTTTTTTAGAGCATCAACACCAGTCATATCGGGCAATGAATAATCTAAAGTAATTACCGCAGGTTGTTGGTGCAGGGCCGCAATGCAATCAGAAGCAGTACGAAAGTTTTTTACTTCGTAATCGGGGTTTAAGCTTAAGTGATGCGATAATACTTGCGCATAAAACTCATCATCTTCTACAATAAATATCTTAAAGATGCCCGAGTTTTTCATTTAAATTTTAAAATGCTTGACAAAAGTAAAAGATTGATTGTACATTCTGTAAACATTTCGTTCCTTTGCACAAAATAAGTTCCCATAGCTCAGCTGGATAGAGCAACGGTTTTCTAAACCGTAGGTCTTTGGTTCGAATCCAAATGGGAACACACTTAAAGTGCCACTAATAGCTATTAGTGGCACTTTTGTTTAAAACCTTACGCTAACACCAAAATCGATATAGTCGGCTTGAGTACGGTGTGCACGCATGATAAATCCTGCAGTTAAATTTTTAGTAATGAGGTACCTAAACCCAATTTTGGTGTAGTATTGTATCATGTCGTTCGGAGAATTCTTGTTCCAAACACTGGCAAAGTAGATATACCTGCCTACGCCATTGGTGAAAATGATGCGATTTAGTTTAAAATCACTACCTATTACAGCGCCGTATGCCCATGGCTCTGCCGACCAGCTTTTGAGCAAGTTTTCATTTGTTTTATCAAAGTACAAGGCATCTGCTGCTACTTTTAAATCAACTACCGCATTAATGCGCAGGTTGTATCCTGCAGTAATGGTAGCTCTTCCAACACCTCTTAGGCTATTGATAATACCTCTTCTGCCTCCGCCTGCACTTATTTCAAACGTGCTGCGATTTAGGTGCTGCGCTTGCATGCTGTTGCAATATATTACAAGTATGCCGACTAAAAAACATAACTTCTTCATCATTTATTTTTTTGAGGTACCAGCCAGCATACACCTACTTTGCCGCATAGTGCATTTACCCCTGCATTTGGAACGGTAAACCCTCCATTAGAAAAATGTATGCCATTAAATCCAGCTGTGGCAGCCCAATTGGTACTTATTTTTTGTTGTAGCAGTACTTCAAAGCGTATGGTGTAATTGATGTGGCTGCCTATAAAACGGTTTTGTTTATCGTCGAAATACGTACGGGTAAGGTAGCTAATTCCAAAACCTGGTAAAAAGTAGGCGTGAAACTGTTTTTTTATCTGAAAGAGTTGTATCTGCGCACTGCTAATTAAACCGTAATGTTGCCCTAATCCGTTTGGAATATAGTTGGATAGAAAGTTAGTTGGATTAGGGTCGTAGAAGCCACGAAGTTGACTCAAATCGAGTGCAATAAATGCAAACTGCAGGTACTTGGCATTAAAAAAACGTACCCATTTCCCATCACTGCTATCTAATTGTTTGCCATACGAAATATCTACACCGTAAATAGGATCGTGTATTAGGCTATCGTTATCTTCGGGTATTAAGTGCGCACCATAGGTGGGCTGCACCGACCAGTAGTGTGTTTTTTGTGCATATGAAGTACTTCCTATTAGTATAAAAAAGCAGAAGAGAAGCGTTTTTACCAGCTGCATATTAGTAACTAAAAGTTCCGTTTGGTGTAGTAATAGTCACCTTTTTTGAAGGAGCATCTGTTACTCGACCAATCACTTGAGCTTCAATACCAAATGATTGAGATATAGAAATAATAGCTGCTGCTGTTTTTTCATCGGTATAAATTTCCATACGGTGTCCCATATTAAATACCTTGTACATTTCGTGCCAATCTGTTTGCGATTGTTCTTGTATTAAATTAAATAATGGAGGGATTGGCAATAAATTATCTTTAATGATGTGCACATTATCTACAAAGTGTAATACTTTAGTTTGTGCACCACCGCTGCAATGCACCATGCCATCAATTTGTAAGCGGTGTTGGTTCAAAATCTCTTTTATAACCGGAGCGTAGGTGCGAGTAGGAGAGAGTACCAACTTGCCTATAGTAGTAGTTCCAAAATTTGGAATATCTATGGTATCGGTTAGTTTTTTGTTACCCGAAAATACTAAATCGTATGGTACAGCAGGATCAAAACTTTCGCTGTATTTCTCAGCAATATATTTACCAAATATATCATGACGGGCAGAGGTTAGTCCGTTGCTGCCCATTCCTCCATTGTATTCCTTTTCGTAAATAGCCTTGCCGTACGAGGCTAATCCTACAATAACATTACCAGCCTTTATGCTTTTATTATCAATTACGTCGCTGCGCTTCATGCGGCAGGTTACAGTGCTATCAACAATAAGGGTGCGTACCAAATCACCGACATCGGCAGTTTCGCCACCTGTAGAGAAAATGCCCATGCCATAGCTGCGCAACTCTTCTAATATTTCTTCGGTACCGTTTATAATGGCAGCAATTACTTCACCGGGGATTAAATTTTTATTGCGTCCTATTGTAGACGATAATAGAATATTATCGGTAGCACCTACACACAACAAATCATCTGTGTTCATTACTACGGCATCTTGAGCAATGCCTTTCCATACCGATAGATCACCAGTTTCTTTCCAATACACATATGCTAACGATGATTTAGTACCTGCGCCATCAGCGTGCATAATATTACAGAAGGCTTCATCTCCGCCTAATAAATCAGGTATTATCTTGCAAAAAGCTTTTGGGTAAAGTCCTTTATCTATCTTTTCGATAGCCTGATGCACATCTTCTTTGCCTGCAGAAACGCCTCGTTGTGTATAGCGAAAATTTGTATCCATGGGGCAAATATCAATAATTTCACCTATTATTTTAGGCTATTTAAACAAGTTTTATACAAACAGTGTCCTTAAATGAGCAAGATTATAGTTCCTTTTTCTTTTCTAAAAAAATAAGTAGTATTGCGTAAACCAAATTAAATATATAAAAATTATGAACACAAAAAATGTAGTAATTGGCGCTCTGGTAGCTGGAGTTTCCTTGTTTATTTCAGGATTTCTGGTGTATGGTATCGCTTTAGAAGGATTTATGGAACAAAATTGCAATCAACCAAATGCACGTCCTATGGAAGAAATGGTGTGGTGGGCATTAATGGTTTCTAATTTAATTTCGGGCGTATTAATAGCTACAATTTTTGATTGGGTGGGTAATGTAACCGTTTCTTCTGGTGCAAAAATGGCTGGTTTGCTAGGCGTACTTATTGCATTAGCCTTTGATTTAATGATGCATGCTATGTCTACCATGTACAGTAGCTTTACGGTGATTATTGTTGATTCATTAGCATACGGATTTATGTTTGCTATTGCTGGTATGCTTGTTGCATTAACAACGAGTAAATTAGGTAACTCTAAAGCATAATCAGTTTATAATTGCATAAAAAAGAGGGACTCCATGGAGTCCCTCTTTTTTATGCAATTAACTTTCTAACTGTTTGATTAGAATAAAATTACTTGTTTACTACAAAACGTTTAGCAGAAATACCTTCTGGTGTAACCAACTGGATGATATAAGTTCCGTTAGCCATTTTGCTTACATCAATAGGTAGGCTGTGTACACCACCATCAAAGGTTTGCTCAGTAAGTTTGGCAACTAATTTACCCGTTACATCAATAATAGTAGCTTGTATATTTGCTTTAGGTTGGTTTACAATTATTTGTAAAATGGCAGACTGGCTTACCGGATTAGGATACATACCCAACACAATAAGGTTGTTGGTAGCATTTCCATTGTTTTTTACCGAACTAGTACGTTCTGGAAAAGGAGCTAAATCAGGAGCGTTTTCTTTTCCTGGCGCAGCTGCATCTTCTGTAGTGATATGGTTTTCTCCATCAGCAGTAGAAAATCCAGCTTCGCGTTCTTGATCCATAGATGAGGCATCTATTGGCGTAAGATAAAAATCGCATTGTGTTTTAGCGGTAGTAAAATCAATTACAGAGTAACCATGTTTAAATAAATCGTTCCACTTAATATGTGGGTTGGTAGCCATAATACCTGTACGAACTAATAGTTCAGCATTGTCATCACTTGTAGCAAGATCTAAATTGCTTGTAGTAACACTGTTGGTTACAAATTCTACAGCCATTGAACCTTCGCCTGTTAATGGATTGTATACTGATGGATTGTATGGGTCGCGAGTAATATCTGCTGCCCAAGTAGAGTGAATATCACCAGTAAGCACAACCACATTGTCGATATTGTTGTTCTCAATGATATCAAATATGCGTTTACGTTCTGCTATATAACCATCCCAAGCATCAGAGTTAAATGCTACACCATTTTCATTTATAGCCATATTAATCAAATCAGGAGCACCTGGCAACATATCTAAAAGTGGTTTTCCTACAATGTTCCATTGCATAAACATTACTTGCTGACCAAGTACTTTCCATTTAGCGGTAGATGTTTTTAACGCATTTTCTAAGAAGGCTAATTGTTCTGGTCCAATTAATTTACGAGCAGGATCGTTTGCTTCTCCATCAGCTGCTTGAGCTAATTGTAAGTCGCGATCGTAAATGCGAGTATCCAACATAATTAGGTCTACCAAGTTGCCGTATTTAATGGTACGGAAAATTTTACCCGGTTGTGTTACGTCCATTAAGCGAGTAGGCATCCATTCATCATATGCTTTTGCAGAGAAAGATTTACGCAGATTCCAAACACCTTCTACACCTTCAGTATGGTTTTCTGCACCGTCGCGGTACGAGTTGTTTGTGCTTTCGTGATCATCCCACACCACAATCCAAGGGTGTTGTTGATGAGCAGCTTGCAAATCAGGATCAAGTTTGGTAAACGAGTGACGTATACGATAATCAGCTAATTGGATAGTTTCGTTTGCTGGTTCGTATTTTCTACCGCCAGTACCTTCTGTAGCTACGTATTCGTATTGGTAATCACCTAAATGCAACACAGCATCAAGGTCTTTCATCTGAGCAATTTGCTTGTAGCTATTAAAAAAGCCATTCTCAAAATCAGAGCATGATACTACAGCAAAACGTAATTGCTCAGCATTGTTAGTTGGCGTAGTACGTGTACGACCAATAATAGAGTTTTTACCAAAAGCATTAAATTGGTAGTAATAAGTAGTACCAGGTTGTAAGTTGGTAGCATCTACTTTTACGGTATAATCACGACCAGTATCAGTTAAAAACAAACCTGAATTTACCAATTGCGTCATGTTGATGTCTTTAGCGATTTTCCAAGATACCATGATGGCTGCATCGTTTTCAGTTTCAGGCGTTACGCGTGTCCATAAAATTACGGCATTACTCAAAGGGTCGCCAGATGCTACACCGTGGTAGAATGGAGCTAATAAAGGATCAACTAATTGACCGGTTTCTTTATTAAAACGCGAATAATTTTTGTTGATTTGAGCAAAGCTAGCAGTTGCTACCAGTGTCAAAATGGCTAATGTGTACAGTCTTTTCATTTGTTTAAAAATTTAAACAAAAGTACCTCTTAGCTATTTTTTGTAGTTAAAGCGGGGGTTATTATTGCGTTAAGTTACTGTTAGGGTTTTACGGCAGGCTCGGTGCTTGGCTCGGAAGGTGGGGTTGTTTGCTCAATAAATTTTTGCTTTTTAGACACGTAGTTTTCACTCAAAATACGCAGCTCGGTACGTCTATTTAATTGGTGATCTTCCTCTGTACATTCTACATTGTCTGCGCATCCATTTAATAATCGACTTTCGCCATATCCTTTCGCTACTAATCTCTCACGTTCTATACCTTTGTTTATTAGGTAATCTACTACAGATTGCGCGCGGCGTTGCGATAGATCGTGATTATAGGCAGAATCGGCACGAGAATCGGTGTGTGAAGATAACTCGATGGTAACGTTTGGCGTCTCATTCAAGATTTTTATCAAATTGTCTAGAATAGTCATTGAAATAGGGCGTAAATCAGCCTTGTCTAAATCATATAAAATCCCTTTTAGTACAATTACTTTAGGGATTGGTGTAAGGTAAAAGTCTTGTACCAAATCTGCGGATTCTTTAAGTCCAATGGTAGATTGAAAGGCGTTGTCACCAAAAAAAGTACTTTTTTGAGCCTGCATAAAATAATACACGTCTTTTTGTATATCAAATTTATAAAACCCCGTGCGGTCGGTTAGCGCAGTCATTTCTTTATTATTATTACCGCTTAGAGTAATCAATGTTTCGCGTAATACCTTATTGTTTAGTTTATTAAATGCTCTTCCGCTAAGTGTAAATACTGTAGGAGTAACTATTGCTGAGTAAATGTCATCGTCGCCTTTGCCGCCTAAACGGTTGGAAGAAAAATAGCCTTGTTCTTTGGTGGCATTTAAAATAAGTGCAAAATCATCAAACGTTGAGTTGGTAGGATGTTTAAGATTTATTGGCTGCGTAAAATTCCCTAAAGTATCTACGTCGGAATAGAACAAGTCGAGACCGCCCATACCTGGGTGTCCTTTCGATGCAAAATACAGTGTGCCAGATGGGTGTATAAATGGAAAATCATCATCATCGGCAGTATTAATTATTGAACCTAAATTTTTTGGTTTACTCCATTTTTCATCTATTTGTTTACTTAAATATATGTCATTTTCGCCAAATCCGCCTGGCATATCCGAAACAAAATAAAGCGTTTGCCCATTTTTACTTATAGATGGGTTCCCTAAATTGATATTTGAGTCTAGGTCTAAATTAATACGTTTTCCTTTGCTCCAGCTCTCGCCATTTAAATAGCTTACATATATTTTACAATCGGGCTTTTTGCCATTTGTGCCATTGCATTGTGTGTAATACACCGCATTTTTTTGTGGGTCGAAACTTGCTACGCCCTCATTAAAATCGGATAATATATCTTCCGAAAGTATTTCTGGTTTGCTCCATTTATTTCGCTGATCTATTTTAGAGGTGTATAGGTTTAGGTAACCTCCTCCTGTCCATTCAAATATATTTTCACCTTTTGCAGCTTCACGGGTAGAAGTAAAAATAATTTTGTCGTTTAGGTAGGCAGGTGCAAAGTCGGCGTTTTTAGAATTAAGTCCCGCCTCATTAAAAACCTCAAAATTTATTTCTCGTTGTTTCCAATCTATTACCCGTTGGCAGGCAATTAATCCAGAAGAATCGCCGGTAAGTTTGGCATAGGTGGTAAATTGTTCTTTAGCTTCGTCTATTTTATTTAAACTTTTTAGTACTTCACCATATCTTTTGTACACAATAGGGGTGTCAATATTAGCTTTTAACACTTTTTCGTACCCTGTTGCGGCTTCTTTGGCATTATTCATCATGCGGTAGCATTCGGCTATCTGAAATACAGCACGTGTGCGGTCTTCTTTTTTACCACTTACCGCTGCTTTTTTATATAAATCTACTGCCGAAAAGTATTTAGCTAATTTATAGGCTCTATCAGCAGGTGCTATAACAGATTCTGATGATTTGCAAGCAATTAATAAGCAAAATAATAAGGTATAAAGGATGGGTAGTTTATAATTCATGTGAGCAATAATAGAGTAGCTACTATACAAATATAAACGTGTTTTACATTAGTTGGTTTTTACCTGTAATTTATTTTAGCAACAGGCAATGCTATATATAATCTGCCAAAGTATCCCAACTTAATTTTACAATCATGGCTATTACAATTACCAAAAAAAAGATGCGTACAAAAGCACTCCCTTTTTTTATAGCCATTTTGGCTCCTAAAAAAGAGCCAGCCATGTTGCACATTGCTACAGGAATAGCCAGTTCGTACACAATTTGTTTGGTGTAAATAAAATAGCTTAACGCGGCAATATTGGTCGCACAATTTACAATTTTTGCTGAGGCAGATGCCATTAAGAAATTGTAACCAAATAAGCCAATAAACACCACTATAAGAAAACTGCCTGTGCCTGGTCCGAAAAAGCCATCGTAAAATCCCAAAGTTGCTCCCGTAACAAGGGCATACAGTTGCGTTTGTAATACGGTGAGTTTTGGTTGGTGAATAAGGCCAAAGTCGCGCTTTAAAAAGGTATAGGTTGCTACTAAAATAAGTAGAGCTACAATGATAATTTTTATGTAATCTGTATTAAGCGAACTAATAATTCGTGCACCTAAAAAAGAAAAAATGAGCGCTGTAAATACGGCAGGTAGTACCGATTTCCAAGGCACTTCTGTTTCTTTAAGGTAACGAGTGGTTGCTAATGCTGTTCCAGAAAAGGCAGCAAATTTATTTGTCCCCATTAAAGTAGGTATTGCAATGCCAGGAAATAATACCAATAACGCAGGGAGCTGTATTAAACCACCACCACCCACAATGGCATCTATAAAACCAGCAAAAAAGGCAAATAAAAACACAAGTAGATAACTCGCCATGTATTACAGTTTGCTTGTTTTTGCGCGTAATAAGTGGTCGGCAAGTACTAATGCTGCCATGGCTTCTACAATAGGCACGGCGCGGGGCAATACACAGGGGTCGTGCCTGCCTTTTCCAGCTAATTTTACAGCTTCACCATCTGCGGTTACGCTATCTTGCTCTTGCATAATGGTGGCTACGGGTTTAAAAGCAACATTAAAATAAATATCCTCCCCATTGCTAATACCACCTTGTATGCCGCCTGAGTGGTTGGTTCGTGTCTGTATGCCTGTATCAGTAGCAACAAAAATATCGTTGTGTTCAGAGCCTTTTAGGTGTGTGCCTTCAAAGCCCGAACCGTATTCAAATCCTTTTACGGCATTAATACTTAGCATAGCTTTGCCTAAATCGGCATGTAGCTTATCAAAAACAGGTTCACCCAAACCTATAGGTACGTTTTTGAGTACGCAAGTAATGGTGCCGCCAACAGTATCTCCAGCTTTGCGGGTATCCTCAATGAGCTTAATCATTTGTTGGGCTGTTGCAGCATCGGGGCAGCGGATGGGTGTATTTTCTATTTGTGTTAAATCGAGTGCTGTATACTCTTTTTGAAGTTTTACCATACCAACTTGTGCTACATATGCCTTAATATCAACACCTGCTTGTTGTAATAATAGTTTGGCAATAGCACCCCCAGTTACGCGGGCTGCGGTTTCGCGGGCAGAAGAGCGTCCGCCACCACGATAATCGCGGAGGCCATATTTTGCTTCGTAGGTATAATCGGCATGCGAAGGACGGAACGTGTCTTTTAAATGTTCGTAATCTTTCGGCTTTTCATCTTCGTTTTTAATGAAAAATGCAATAGGAGCCCCTGTGCTTTTTCCCTCAAAAATACCCGATAATATATTTATAGTATCACTCTCCTTGCGTTGGCTAACTAAGTGCGATTGTCCGGGTTTACGACGGTCTAATTCCTGTTGGATAAAAGTTAAATCAATCGTTAATCCAGCTGGGCAGCCGTCTATTATACCACCAATACCAACACCATGCGATTCGCCAAAAGTAGTGAGTGTAAAAAGTTTACCGAAGCTGTTGCCTGCCATGTGGTTCATTATTAATTACGGATGCCATCACCTTAAGTGATGGCATCCGTAGAAATTAGATTATTTTCTCTGTTCTAATCTTATTTTGTAATTCTATTATGCCGCCAATAAGGGCTTCGGGACGTGGAGGACAACCTTGTACATAAATATCAACGGGAATGATGCGGTCTACGCCTTTTAGTACATGGTAGCCGTGTTCCCAATAGGGTCCGCCGCAATTACTGCACGAACCCATTGAAATAACATAACGCGGTTCGGGCATTTGCTCATACAATCGTTTTATACGTTCGGCCATTTTAAAGGTAACGGTACCAGCTACTATCATTACATCCGATTGGCGTGGAGAGGGGCGTGGAAATACACCCAAACGGTCCAAATCATAGTTGCTTGCCATGCTCCCCATCATTTCTATGGCACAACAGGCTAATCCGAAACTCATAGGCCACAAAGAAGAAAGACGTGCCCAGTTGAGCAAGTCATCTACTTTGGTAATCATTACCCCCGATTCGTTTAGTTGTTTACCGATATCGTTCATTGGTTTATTAGTTGATTGGTTATTAGCCCTTAGTCTTTAATTAAGTATCTGTTAGTAGCACTATCCCACTTTTTACGTATTCCTTTTTACTTCGCCATCCCGGGCTTAAAAAGTGGTTTATTTACTGCGGTTGTTACAGGAGCCGCTGTTTCTTCTTTTACTTCCGTTAAGGTAAATGCTTTAGCGGTGTATTTAGTTTGATTAGTAGACTGGTATATAGATTGAGGAATAATTTGAGGCACCATAGGCATGATAGGTTGCGGTTTAATCCAATTTAAATCACCTTTTACCCATACATATACCAAGCCTAAGAGCAAAATTCCAATAAAAATGCCCATTTCTACTAAACTTAACCAGCCCCAAGAAGGCGCTGCAGTTATTAGTTGCTTATCGGCAAATACGGTAGCCCATGGAAAGAGGAATACAATTTCTACCTCAAACAGCAAAAAAACGAGCGCTATTACATAAAATCGATTGTTAAATTGAATGTGAGCCGTGCCTATTGGTTCTTCGCCGCATTCGTAGGCAGCCAGCTTTTCAGAATTTGGTTTGTCTCGGCGTAAAAATTTATTTACCAAGTAACCTGTTACCACAAATAAAATACCCACAATTAAAAAGATGAATATCTTTCCGAATTCGGATATTTGGGCACTTGCTTCCATTGTACAAAGGTAGCAGTTACTAAGGTTTATGCAAGGTGATAATGTAGAGTATGATGCGGTAGTTATTGGTGCTGGAGCCTGTGGCTTAATGTGTGCCGTGCAAGCAGGCTATTTGGGCAAGCGAGTGTTGGTGTTAGAGCATACGGATCAACCGGGGGCTAAAATTTTAATTTCGGGAGGAGGTAGGTGTAATTACACGAACCTGTATGCTACAGAAGCTAATTTTATTTCGGGTAATGCACATTTTTGTAAATCGGCATTTGCACAATGGACGGTAGCCGATACATTAAGTTTTTTTGAAACGAATGGCATTTTTGGGGAAGAAAAAACATTAGGACAGCTTTTTCCGAGTACCAATAGAGCCAAAGATATTTTACGGGTATTTACCGATTTGTGTTCTGATTTAGGGCAAGAAATTAGGTGTAATACGGTTGTAGATGGGGTAGAAAAAACCGCAGAAGGATTTACTATTTATATAAAAAATAGCACAAGTATTACAACCCCAAAAGTGGTAATTGCTACTGGAGGATTGCCTATACCTAAAATGGGGGCTACTGATTTTGCATTACGATTAGCAAAGCAATTTAATATTGCAGTTACTGCTACAGCACCAGCATTGGTTCCATTGGTGGTAGGGCACCAAGAACGCGATTGGTACAGTAAGCTATCGGGAACCAGTATTTTTGCAAGAGTAAGTAATAGCAGAGCCAGTTTTGATGAAAATATTTTGTTTACTCATTGGGGCTTAAGCGGTCCAGCTATATTGCAAATTTCGTCGTATTGGAAACAAGAAGAGACAATTGTCATTGATTTACTGCCAGATAACAATATAAAAAATCTTATTGAACAAGAACGAAATAGTAATGGTAAAAAGCTATTGGGTAATTATTTAGAAAAATTTTATTCAAAACGGTTTGTGGAGGCACTTGCAGAGAAGTTGCCATTGAGCAAACAATTGGCTGCATTATCTAAAGTGGATATGGAACTGTGCACTCAAGTTATACACGAGTATGTGGTAAAGCCAGCAGGAGATAAGGGCTATGAAAAGGCGGAAGTAATGCGAGGTGGAGTTTCTACAGACGAGCTTTCGTCTAAAACATTAGCGGCAAAAAAAGTGGCTGGTTTGTATTTTGGTGGCGAGTGTGTAGATGTAACCGGCTGGTTAGGGGGGTATAACTTTCAGTGGGCTTGGGCTAGCGGGTATGCCATTGCGCAAAGTCTATAAAAAACAAATGCCGATTTCTAGTGAAACCAGCATTTGTGCAGTAGTTGTTTGTATGTTTACTTTTAATCAATTAAATAAGACACTTTCATAGGCTTAGTAGGGCCTGTTACCCGTTGCTAGTAATTATATTACAGCAACTCAACAGGTCAAATATGTGATGTTTTGCAATGATATTTTTGAAGAGTTTACGAAACTGTCTTTTGGCTTTACGAAAGCTACTATAAACCGAACTAAGCTATAGTATTGAAAAAAAGTAAGCAACTATATTTGTAAAGTGAGATACATGCGATTTTTTGGAGTATTATTTTTAGTTTTTTTTGTTCAGCAATTGGTTGCGCAAGATCCTCTTTACCGAAAATTGGATATTAGCAATGGTTTGCCTACAAATGAGGTATATGAAATGCATCAGGACAAGAAAGGATACATATGGATTGGGCATGACAAAGGAATATCACGCTATACAGGCTATAAATGGAAGACCTTTACTCACAATGAAATGAGGGGTACAAGTTTAAGCTTCATTAAGGAAGACGACGAGGGAACTATTTGGTGTATTAATTTTAGTGGACAGATTTTTTACATCAAAAATGATGAGATGTACCGCTTAAAAGAATATAATACGGCAAATGCATTTTATCATACAAATATTTACGTGTATAAGAATATACTTTATGCTGCTGAAAAAGATGCATTGTTTACATATGATATTACTAATAAAATTGCAAAAAGATATGGGTATTTAAATACACAGAATAATAATATTCGACCTATTTTTTCAACTCTTATGGGTATTGGAGATAGTGTTTATTGTAATACATCTGTTGGAGTACTGCTTTTTTACCAAAATAGATTTCGGCATGAGGATATTTTATCACGATATTATCCTAATCCAAAAAAATTAAATACTGGACCCTATACTGCGTTGATAAATAATGAAAGTAAGATTCTGCATTATAGTAGAGGAGGCACAACTATAACAGTAGTTGATAAAAAGACTAAAAAAATAGATAAACTCATAAGAACTAATATAAGGATAAATGTTATTAATAAATTTGCAAATAAGATCTATATCAATACTCCAAAGGGGTATTATACGATTTCTGACAATGCATTACTTCCTGTAAAGTTTGCTGATTATTCTATTGCTGATCAATTAATAGATACTGAAAATAATTTATGGGTGAGTACTTTATTTGATGGCGTAATCATAGCTTCAGATAAAGGAAATATTAATTACTCGTTAGGAACAGAAAAGCGGGTAGAATTAATATATCCTATCGCTAAAAGAAACTTAGTAGTTATTGGTACTCAAAAAGGAGAAATCTTATTTTTCTCTACTAAGGACAGACGAGTTATTCATCGCTATTCTTTGAACGCTACTAAAGAGACTCAGGCGATTTACTATGATGCTACTACTGATAATCTTTTAGTTTGTGCGGGTGAGCTCCATTGCATAAATATGAGTAACCCGATAAAGTTTAGAATTATTGCGGGTGCTTATAGTATGCATTCTATTTTAAGATATAAGGACAGGATACTATTTTCATCTACCGCTGGAGTTGATTTCTTTCCTTCTAAAGAAGTAAATTATCCCTCACAAAAAGAATTACACAAAAAAATCCCTTTTATATTAACAGAATATTTATCAAGGAATGGTAGATCATACAACTTGGTTTTAGATTCAGTATCTGATGCTGTTTATTTTACCTCGGTTGAAGGACTTTTTACATATAATGCTGCTACTGTAAAAGAAGTAAAGTATCAATCACAATCCATTTTTGGCAGGAAAATGATGTATTACAGAAAGAGTATTTATATAGGCTCGCTCAATAAAGGTATTTATGAGATTACTCCAACAAAAGCAGTAGTACTTATTAATTCTAACGAAAATTTAAAGCACATATATGATTTTACTTGCTCGGGTAATTATCTTTTTGGTATTTGTGATTCGGGAATAGTGAAGATGAATCTTACTACCAAAAAAGTAGAGTTACTTACCCAAAGTGATGGCTTTTTGCCTAATCAACTTAAAAGCATTACATCAATTAACAATATGGTGTACGTTTCGAGCGATAAGTCGCTGATTTCTTTCGATAATTCTATACAATCTTTAAATAAAATTCCTCCTAAAGTATATGTAACTAAGGTTTTTGCCAATGATAGTATTCGTGCCACTAATGAGTTACTCAATCTTAACTATACAGATAATTCTATAGAGATAGCGTATGACGCTATATCATTTCGGTCGATGGCAAATATCAAGGTTTTTTACCGAATTGTAGAAAAAAATAGAACTGAAGGTAAATGGCTGAGGACCGAACCTACTGAAGGTTCCATAAAAATTCCATCGCTATCGTCTGGAAAATACACGGTAGAAATTAAGGCATATAATAACTCGGATATTCCATCAAAAACAGCGCGAGTATTCTTACATGTTCACCCTCCTTTTTGGCAAACGTGGTGGTTTATTGGACTGCTGTTGCTGCTTACGGCTACAGTCATATTTTATTATATGTATTTACGTATTAAGCGTATCCGTTTTCAAAACCAATTGATACTTGACAAAGTAACGCTTGAAAAAGATTTAAGACAGTCGATACTTACTTCCATACGATCGCAAATGAACCCGCATTTTGTGTTTAATGCACTTAATACCATACACAGTTATATTTATACCAGTGATAAAGTCTTAGCTTCAGATTACCTTATTAAGTTTTCAGACCTTACACGCCTAATTTTAGAAATGTCGGCTAAAGAATCGGTAACATTAAAAGAAGAGATAGAGGCCTTAGAGCTGTACGTGTATTTAGAAAAAGTGCGATTAGATAATCAATTAGACTACAGCATACAGGTAGCCGATAACCTGAACATAGAGTATGTGCGTATCCCCCCAATGCTGGTGCAACCGTATGTGGAGAATGCGGTAAAGCATGGGTTGATGCACAGTAAGTTGGAGCGTAAACTCAGAATTTCTTTCTATCAAGAAGAAAACATATTGTTTATAGAAATTGTAGATAATGGAATAGGTAGAGAAAAGGCTGAATTGATTAATAATAGAAGGAGAAGGAAGCATGTATCTTTTGCTGCAAATGCCAACGAAAAACGTTTAGAAATAATCAATCAAGAGCGTATTGAGCAGAAAGTAGGTATTTCCATCTTCGACTTAGTAAACGACGACAATAAAGCCATTGGTACCAAAGTGGTAATACAAATACCCGTATAAATATAGTTTTTTAAACTAAAACGAAGTGTTCGTTAAGTCAGAAAGCAATTACGTAAAAAATACACTATTCTTGTTCTATGAATTTAACGGCTATACTTATTGAAGACGAAAAGCGTGCCCGTGAATTGCTAAAAGCGCTTTTGCAAGATTATTGCCCCAATGTAGTGGTGTTGGATAGCTGTGAAGATTTGCCAACAGGAGTAAAAGCAATTCATAAACACAAGCCAGACGTTGTTTTTTTAGATATTGAGATGCCTGGGCACAGTGGTTTGGAGATTCTTGATTTCTTTTATGAACAAGAAATAAATTTCGATATCATTTTCATAACGGCTTATAGCGAACATGCTATAGATGCTTTTCAGCTTTCGGCTACTGATTATTTATTAAAACCTATTAAACCAGAACGCCTGAAAGAGGCAGTGGAGAGGGTCTGTAAGCGTAGAGAATCTGCATTGAAAAATTCTGTACTACATGCACTGAAAAATAATATATCAAATAATGAAGATAAAAAAATATCAGTACCAGTAGCTCAGGGCATTCGTTTATTAAGCGTTTCTGAAATTATTCTACTAAAAGCAGATGGAGCTTACACCGAAATACTACTTACCAATAACGAAACATTGTTGGTGAGTCGTAACCTTCGTCAGTTCGAAGATGTTTTTTCAGCTATTCCAGAGTTTTATCGGTCCAGTAAATCATTTATTATAAACAGTAACTACATTACTCAAGTACTTAAAAGCGACGGAGGAAAGATCATTCTTCAGGGTAATATAGAGGCTGCTCTTAGTCCAGATAAAAAGGACGGATTAATTAGACTAATAGAAAATAAGGTTCATAAAATTTAAGTAAATTAAAAAGGGTAACGCCACCGCGTTACCCTTTTTAATACCAACTATTTAATGAATAATAGCTCTCTGAATTTAGGTAATGGCCATTCTTCGTCGGATACAAGTAGTTCTAATTTGTCTACACTGTAGCGAATAGTATCAAAATAGGTTTTTACTTTTTCGTCGTAAGCAATGGCTTTTTCACGAGCATCTTCCAAGTTATTGGCTTTTTTGCGTTCATCAATCATCGTATCAACCGATTTTTTAATGATAGAAACGTGTTCCGAAATTTGACGGATGATGTCTAACTGTGCTTCGTATGATTTCTTATCTAAGCCAATCTCTTTCAAACCTTTTACGTTGTCGATTAGTTTGTTTTGATAAGTTAAAGCAGTAGGAATAATGTGGCTGCCTACTAAGTCGCCCATTACACGCGACTCTATTTGTAGTTTTTTGGTAAACATCTCCAAGCGAATTTCATGACGAGCATGCAATTCGCGCTCATTAAAAATATTGGCCGAAGTAAATAACTCAGTGGTTTTTTTGCTTACGTAAGCATCTAATGCTTTTGGCGTAGTTTTAATGTTTGATAAACCACGTTTAGCGGCTTCTTTTGCCCACTCATCGCTGTAACCATTTCCTTCAAAACGAATGGTTTTCGACTCTTTAATGTATTTTTTAATTACCTGTAATAAGGCTATGTCTTTCTTTTCGCCTTTTTTAATTAAAGCATCTACTTCTTTTTTAAACTTAATAAGTTGGTCGGCAACAATGGCATTTAAAACTGTCATTGGTGCAGCCGAGTTTGCAGAAGAACCTACCGCGCGGAACTCAAATTTATTACCAGTAAAGGCAAAGGGAGAGGTGCGGTTTCTGTCGGTATTATCAAGTAATATTTGTGGTATTTTAGGAATTCCCAAGCCTATTGCATTACCAGCATCTTTGCTTTTGGCGGAAATTTTAGAGGTTTCGATTTCGTTCAAAACTTCATCTAACTGTGTTCCCATAAAAATGGAAATGATAGCTGGAGGTGCTTCATTTGCTCCCAAACGGTGATCGTTGTTTACCGAGGCAATGCTAGCGCGCAGCAAATCGGCATTTTCATGTACTGCCTTAATGGTATTTACACAAAAGGTAAGAAACATTAAGTTGTTTTTAGGAGTTTTTCCTGGAGCAAGTAAATTTTTGCCAGTATTAGTAATTAAACTCCAGTTGTTGTGCTTGCCCGATCCGTTTACGCCTGCATAAGGTTTTTCGTGAAGCAATACCTTAAAATTATGACGTTTAGCTACTTTGTCCATCACGTCCATTAATAATTGGTTGTGATCGATAGCTAAATTTATTTCCTCGTAAATAGGAGCGCACTCGAACTGACTAGGTGCTACCTCGTTGTGACGAGTTTTTAATGGAATACCTAATTTTAATGCTTCTATTTCAAAATCGACCATGTAAGCATATACTCTGTCAGGGATAGAACCGAAATAATGATCTTCGAGCTGTTGTCCTTTTGCCGATTCGTGGCCAAAAAGCGTACGACCAGTAAGCATCAAATCGGGACGGGCGTTGTATAATGCCGTATCAACCAAAAAGTATTCTTGTTCGATACCCAAGGAAGCAGTTACCTTGGTTATACCTTTGTCGAAGTATTGGCAAACATCTACTGCCGCTTTATCTAAGGCAAATAATGCTTTTAGTAAAGGTGCTTTATAGTCGAGCGCTTCGCCAGTATAGGATACAAATACAGTAGGAATGCAAAGTGTGGAGCCCGATTCGCTTTCCATGATAAAAGCAGCAGATGATGGGTCCCAAGCAGTGTATCCACGTGCTTCGAACGTATTACGAATACCTCCATTTGGGAAACTAGATGCGTCGGGTTCTTGTTGAACAAGGGCATCTCCACTAAATTTTTCGATAGCACCACCATCGGCAGTTGGTTCAAAAAATGAATCGTGTTTTTCGGCAGTACTGCCAGTTAATGGCTGAAACCAATGGGTATAATGTGTAGCACCTTTGGTCATTGCCCATGCCTTCATGGCGGCAGCAATTTGGTCGGCAATGCTTCGTTCTATGGGGGTTCCTAATTCTATTGATTCGCACACGCTGTTATACGCTTCTTTAGAAAGATACTCTTTCATTGCAAATTGGTTGAATACATTTTTTGCAAAAAAATCAGAAATTTTGTGCGAAGGAGGCGTTACCTTTACCGGTATACGGTTAAGAACGGTTTCTAAAGCCTTAAAACGAAGTGTAGCCATAAAATTATTGATTTAAGTTAATTAGTTGATTAATAACGCTGCAAAGGTAAATTTTGTAGTTGAATTTTGCATGGTTTTTATGCACATTTTAGTGTTTTTTTGTAAAATGGGTGTTTTTTATTAAAAAACACCCATTTTTTTTGAATATATTTAGATTTTTGTATCTAAAAGTGTCGTTTTTATAATAAAAAAGTCTATGTTTTTAGTTAGTATATAAAATTGTGAATTATAAGTTCAAATTTGGTAGATGTTTTTACATTACTTAACTATGTGTTGAAATGAATATTATAGAAATTGATAAGTTTAATTGGAGTGAAAGAAGAGCATCTTTTAATAATGTATCATTATTTGATGATTCCGATTTTATAGAAATGGTAAGTGCTATCTATGAAACAAAAGTTAGGTATTTGGCCATAGAGAATCAGGCAAAGACTGTGTGTTTATCAGCTTTCTATATCAAGGGAAATCAAATTGTCATACCTAGTAATTTTATTAGTTCAGCTTTTCTATTGGATGCATCATTATCGGAAGTTAGTTATGTAAAATTAATAGATGAACTTCATTCTTACCTGAAAAAGAAGTATAAAAAAATAGCTTTTAGATTAGATACAATAATAAAAGATAATAGACCTTTTAAATGGAATGGTTATGCTTCTGATTTGCGTTACACGTATCACATTGATTTAAAATTGTTGAATTATGCTGATAACGTATATAGGAATTTAAAGAAGATAGATGAAAACAAGATTTCAGCTAAAGAATTAACAAACTTAGATGTTGTTTTTAGCCAACATGAAGCTGATTTAATCGAGTATGGATTTTCATTAGTACAATTAAAAAGGACTCAGCATTTTTTTGAATTATGTTTAGCGAAAGGAATTCTAAAAATTTTCGCTGTTTATGAAGATACTCAATTGAAAGGATCAAGTCTGGTATTAATTGATGACTATCAAAAGACGGCTTATTTATCACTTTTAAGTAAAGTGGATCAAGGTACTGAACACCATACATTTTTATATGATTATATGTTTAAACAGCTATATGATTTGCATTATGCCAAGATGGATTTATGTGGAGCAAATACTAAAGGAATTTCGCTATTTAAATCAAGATTTAATCCGAAACTAGTTAGCTATTTTATGAATACCTACTCATATACTCATCGGCTATTCAATAAAATATACATGGTATTAGGTAAAATTCAAAGCCATTTATAGTGAAATTAAGGGCTTACTTATTGTTGTTGCTAGTTATTTTTAGTGGATTAGCTATAGTTTTATTAACCGTTTTTTGGCATAAATTGTATATCCTTCATATTCAAGAAAATGGGGTAGCTACAGATATTTTTAGACCTTCGATAAGAGCGTTAGCACCTTTTTATGGCATTGAATCAATCAATAAGGATTACCAAGTACTTATTTTAGGGATATTTATCCTGATTTTAGGATTGATAATGTATAAAAGTATATGCCGTATACATTACCAAAAATATTGGGTTGTTTTAATAGCTTTAATAGCCTTGTTTGCTGGTTCAGAATCCTTACAAAGGTTATTAGGTTCTGTTGCTCATATTCAAACATTTAGCAATGATTTGTCGTTTTTTGATGATATTTCTGATGTTTTATCATCTTATACTAGTAAGCAACATTTACTTGATGTACATGGTCAGCACTATCCCCCCCCGGTAATTTAGTATTACTGTATATCGGTATTCATGTATTAGGAGATATTTTATATGTTAAGTTATTATTATACGCCTTGTGTGGAATAAGTTGTTATGTGCTAAGTTTTTTAGTTACAGCATCACCCAACAAGAAACAAGAGATAACTTTTAGGTTATTAGTATTTAGTACTTTTCCTGGAGTACTTATTTTCTCTACGTTAGATTTTTCTGCTGTTTATCTCTTTTTTACTGTTATTGGGCTTTATTATATCGAGAAGCCATTGAGCCATCTAGCGGCCATAAAATTGGGTGTTATCTTGTTTTTATTCAGTTGTTTTAGTTTTATTGCTTTTGTATTGTTTTTATTCTTGGTTTTCGATAGGATAAGACTGTTTGTTACACATCAAAATGGGATTAGAGATTTAGCTTTAAATATTTCTTGCACAATTATTACAGGTATTTTTGCAGGTATTTTGTTCGTAGTATTTACCAATTTCAATATTGTCACATGTTTTACTATTGGGGTCATTCAAAATCACCGATTAATGGGGGTAAGTGGTTTCGATAACGTGACGAATTATTTATTTAGATCTTCTGGAAATATTTTAGGTTGGTTCTTTACAACTGGATTAGCCGCATACCTAATAGATTACAAGAACAAATGGTTTTTACCACTTATTGGGGTATTGTTTTTATGTTGCTGCTCTGGATTATTTTTTATGGAAACAGAACGCATATTTATTCCACTATTGCCAGTTTTAGCACTAGTGGTTGGAAGTAATAAGTTTGTTCATTCAAGTACTGCCTTAATGTATATACTAGTTGTAATGTGCTTGTGTGTTTCAATATATCAAGAGAGTATGTATTTGCATTGTGTTTAAGAATTAAAGAGTTATTGAACAAATAAATTTTTCCAAGCTATATAACTTATTTTAAGGTCGCTAATCTTTAAGCGTTGTATTTTCCCAAATTCATAAATTAAATAACTGGCAGAACAGGTGTATGCTATTGAAGCAGTAATTCCTGCACCCATAATACCGTATTTAGGAATCAGATAAAACCCTAATGGAATCGTAACACATAACCCAATTAAGGAAGAAAAAGCACTAATGTTGTGTTTGCCTTTAGCTGAAAAGTAGTGAACAATAATATTAGATACAGCTAAAGCACAAATACCAAATGCCAATAGAGAAATAACTGGCTTTATAGGACTGAATTCGGCACCAAATACTACAGTATAAATGCTTTTAGGTAATAATAAACCAATTACCACTACTAGAAGTGTAATCCAAAAGCTAATAACACTGTAAGTTATAGTCATGCTGATATTTGCTTGCTCATTAGTAGAATGGGCAATTTTAGGATATTGATAAGTAGAAATGCTTTTACTAATCATCCAGATACTTTCGGCAATCGTAATAGCCACGCTGTAAATCCCTAATTGACTTAATCCCCAATAATTTTCTATTAAATAAAAACTAAACCTGTAATTCAATAATTGTGCAAGGTTGGCCGTAAAAACTAAACTTCCATGATACAATAGTTTTTTATAGATTGATATCGCTGAATCAGTATGATTGTTCGTTGTGGTATTATATAATAGTCCTAAGCTGATTATATAGGTACTAAAATAGGAAATACAGATGCAGAGAAGATAGCCATCAATTGTAAAATGATTAAAAAATATAATAGTGATTAAAATACCGATAGCAGTAAATGCTATTTGAAGTATTTGTAAACTATTTACCCATTTTATTTTGTGTTGGGCTTGTAAAAAGGAGGTATTGTTAACGAATAATGAACTGACAATAGATATTGTTAATACATATCCAAAATAGGTGCTTGGGAATGTAGTTAAATAATACTGCGCAACGGTTGATAAGAGGCAAGCTAATATTGCCCAAATAGTGGTGATTGGAGCAATTTTTTTTATTGGAAAAAGAGTAGTCAAGAAAACGATACTTCCAGATCCTATAAAACCTGCTACTAAAATATTAATAGAAATAGCTAACAAGAGTAGACTGATTACGCCTCTACCTTCGCTGCCTAAATATTGAGTGGTAGCAATAACCAATATAAAGCTGATAGCAGCACCTAAAAACTTTGAAAAAAAAGTCTGGATTATTGTTCTCATGTCTTAGACAATGCTTGTTGGTAAATCCAGAATAGTTGTTTGCCTACAACAGGGTAGCTGTATTTTTCAATAGCTTCTTTACGTATCTCATCACGATTAAATGGATGTGCATTTTTATGGAAGGCTGCTAAAGTTGTTGCTAATGATTGTATGTCTTCCGATGTTACCAATACCCCATTTTGTTGATGAACAATATAAGGTATTCCACCTACGTTGCTGGCAATAATAGGCAAGCCGCAAGACATGGCTTCTATCAATACAACTCCAAAAGTTTCATACCTACTAAAAAGCACGAAAACATCAGCATGGTGATAGGCTTTTACCAAACTATCACCTTCTAACAATCCTGTTAAATTGACATGTTCTATAAGACTAAGTTCTTTAATTAGAGCTGCAATTTTGGAGGAGTCGGGACCATCGCCTACTAAGGTTAAATAGGCATTTACTTGTAACTCATTAATTAGGTAATTTAAAGCTTTTAATAAGCCACTTAAGTTCTTAGGTTCATCATCAAAACAGCTTACATTGATGATTTGTAATACATTTTCTTCCTGTTTCTTAGTAGAATACGTGAATAAGTCGGTATCTACAACATTTGGTACTATAGTCCAATGTTTATTTTGTATTCCGTAAGCCTTCATGCCATCCTGTAATTGTGGGGATACAGTAGTAATATGTGTTGCTCTTCCTGCAATAACTTTGCTTAACATTTTGCGAGTCACGGAAGCTATTTTATGCCAGTTTTGAGGTAAATAACCCGAAAAGTGTTCGGTAACAACATATGGTATGCCTGAAAAAAAACGAAGGAAAAGAGGAAAAATAGTATTTAGTTCAATTACATGAAGATGATTTACTTGAGGAGTCCCCCATTTTCTCTTCATGATACGGTAAGCATAAATACTTAAGAAAAAGTAAGTGAAGAAAGTCAGCAATTTGCCGACTACTGGTAATTGAATAGGCCTATAGTAAAGAATGAGCGTAGGTATTTCATCATTGGTATAGCTGATGCTCAATCGTTCTGTTTGTTCCTTTACTAAAGCTATATGGATTACAGCAATGTTTGCGTATAGACTGGCTGCTTTTGCGTGATATTTAACAAACAAGCCAGGCATTGCGTCATATTTAGTAGGATACCATGCCGCCCAAAAAAGAATCCTCATACTACAAAGTAAGTAAAATTATGTTTAATGCTATTTGATAAATGGATATAACTATCGCATCAAATAAATTTTACCCCAACCTTTTTCAAACAAATTATCGGCACTGGTGGTGCGTTGTTTTATGGGTTGCCCATTTAGTTTGGCAATTACCCTGTAAAAATATACGCCATTGGCCAGTCTGTCACCAAATTGATCGGTTCCGTCCCATACAAAATCCGAAACATTGTTGCCAATGCGCATGGCACCAAATTCGGGCAACAAAACTTCACGTACTACTTTACCCGTTATCGTATAAATCTGTATTTTCAATTGGTCGGGAGCAGCCATTCCGGTAAGGGTGTACACAAAACGCATGCGTGTAGTAAACGGATTTGGGTAAGGCAAAAATCGGGTAATACTACTTTCGTTTATCACCTCAAAAGCTATCTCGTAATCCGTAGCCGATTTATTGCCAGAAGCATCCGTAGCAGCAACTTTTAAGGTGTAAGTTCCATCCGTTAAGGGCTGCACAGGTTGATACAGTATTGCCAAACCACTATTCCCTTTTTGCTGAGTAGTCTGCACACCAGGGGTAGTATAGTTTATTGGAGTAAAATCGGTAGCTCCTGGGTGTTTTAAGTAAAATTTCACCAAAGCAGTATCATGTAGTTTTAGGTATTTATTTTCGTCGGTACTGGTAATACTAATGAGTGGTTTTGGCGAAACAATATCGTTGTTGAGTATTTTTTTACCATCTATCAATACATCAACTATCGGTTTTCGGGTGTCGTTGATAATAGTTGTAGCTAAGGATAAGGTGTTGTTTTGTGGATATAAATCGGTAGGAGCGATAACCGCCTTTAAGGTATAATTGCCAATTAAACCAGTTGTAGGCAATGTAGCGCTAAGAGGTACTTGCTGTCGAGCCGCCAATGGAGCAACCTTTGTCGATGATAGTACTTGCTCTACTCGGTTGTTGTTTACCGCTTTGTAGATTACCATTACCGAATCCGAGCTGTAATCTGTGAGATTGGCTATTTTGAATTGCAGATGCAAACTATCACCTTCTTGTAATTTATCGGCATAAAACCGATAGCTCGAATCAACCAATACCGTTGTTTCCGATATGCCTGAGTAGGTTATGCGCCAAAATTTTAACTGTGCAGCGGTGTTTTCTGTTGAATCCGTTACGGCAGCCTGTAGTTTTACATAGTTTATGGTAGGCGGTATAAGTGTTTTTAAATCAACAGAGTCGGGCGCACAATTTGCCAATAACAATGTATCGCTGCCATCAGTTCGAAACCCTAATAGACGAAGTTGAACTGCATCGTTTCCTGCTTTTGTAAATTGGTAATAGAGTTTTTCCCAATTTTTAGCGGGTCCAATGCGTGCCGAAGTAATTGTACCTGTATTCCATTTACCTATGTATTGTTTTTCGGCAAAAAGTACTTGCTCTGTAGTTGGGATTGCACTGTTTTTATCGGCTGTCAATTCGATAACGTCAGCATTTGGTGCTGCTTTTTTACCCAATAAGATATAAGGTTCACCCTGTGCTATACTACGAATTTTGGTAGCACCTAATTGCTCAATTTGTTGGTAAAGTGCCTCGCTAAAAGCAGGAATACTGCTAGTGCGACCATTGTACAGTATCACCTCATAATTGGCGGGAATGCGCATCAGATGCTGCACTAACGAATCTCTATCGGTAGCGCTTGCGGTATTAAAATTAAATACGCCACTGTAGCGGTATATTTCAAACGGATAATCGGGAGTATTAGCTGCTAAATTAAAGTTACTTGGGTACGAAAAACGGGCTAAAGAAACAGGGTGGAAGGCAAGTACACGTACTCCGCTAAATTCGTTGTTGGCAAATACTGGCTGACTCGTATTTATGCGTATTTCACGTTTTGCACCAGTAGGCTCATTATCACCCTTGGTGCGCAGCGTTAAGTTTATGGCATTGTCTACAAAGTTGAAAGCGCCATTTATGCCGTCTATGGCAATGTTTTTTGTAGTAATGGTTTTAAATTGGTTGGGATGTTGCTGATTAAATCCATCCGAATAGTTGGGAGTATAAGTAAACCGAGCATTTTCCCAGTTGGGCGCATCTACCAATTTGGCACGCCAAAAATAAACGGTATTTGCAGTAGGCAGTATGTTTGGCAACCAGGTTACAAGTGCATTGCTGGTAACTGTTCCCGAACTCTTTTTAAATGGGGACGAAAAATCAGGAACGGTATCTAACTCGAAAACGTATTGCCCATTTTGCAGCAATAAATTATCTGCTTGAGCCACCAAACGCAAGGTGTCTGTGTTAATAATGGCATCACTACGTGGAAATAACAAACTTAAACTATTGGCGGTAATTGTCTGTTCAATCGTAGTGCTGTTGTTGGTGTAGGTTAATTCACTTATAGCCTTTAAGGGGTTTAAATTTATCTCAAATTTGTTTATTCCCTTAGCTTCTGCCCCTTCTGATTTTATGTAATACACCAATGTATCGCTGTAAAAAACACTTTTAAACTTTTTTTCAGGGTAGGTAATTGTGCTGTTATCAGGCAGGGTACGTTTTATACTTACACTCAGCGAATCGAGAATGGCTTTACCATTGTTTTTTACAATAATATTCACCGCAAATGAATCGGTATTTGTAGAAACCGTTTGCGGGCTGAGGTATATATCGCTGCTTGTAATTTCGTAATCGGGTAGGGTCGGCGCATAAAATGTAAGTGCAGGGTCTCCTTGAAATAGGTATTGCCGAGCATGTACCCTGTTTAAAAAACTGTTAGGTTGTTGATACTCTTTTACAGTTGTTTGCAGCAATTGACTAATGCTTTTGCCATATTGTTTTGCAAAAGTATTACTGTGCAGTCGATTCGAAAATTCGCTTAAAAACCCAGAATAGCCCACTCCTGTAGTGCCTATCCAACCAACAAATCCCATATTTGGGTAGCGCATAAAGTGCTCGCCCATGCTACTATCTATGTTCGCGTTCCCACCATCGCAACCGTTTAATAGCATAATTGGCAATCTTCCTGCATTGTTGTACTCTTCGGGTGCACCCATGTTTATCTGCGTCATCAGTGGTCCGCCATGCCCAAAATAATTTACCATACCAACCCCTTCATTTATGGTATTGATAATTTTTTGTTTAAAATCGCTGGCATTTGGAGCATTTACATTGCGCGTAAAAGGTGTAATTCGTGCTCCTAACGAAGTATCAGAAGCAAATTTGCCTTGTTGAGCCAGGATGTTTCCGAATAGTACCACTTCGCCTGGCGTAGCCCCACCACCAAGATGCAGGAAATGCTTGCGCCATAGTTTATTGCCAGTCAATTCGTAATTTTTTACCTTATCAAGATAGGCCAACGCTTCATTGTTAGTACGTACCGCCACACGTCCAGTAGCAAGTGCGGGTTCCCAATTGGTACCAGCCAATCCCGAAGTAAATAAATGGTCAGAAGAAGGTACTCCCATTGCGGGTACCAAATCTGTATTTAATTTGCCTTTGCGCAGATAATCGGTTTCGTAGCCCTTGCCCAACAATACTAAATACGTTGGTTTTTGTGGAAGTTGGTTAAGTAAATAATGTACAAAACGCCTAATAGCTATAGGGTGATGAATGCCGTACGTAAATTGGGCATACAGTTGTTCGGTAGTAATAGCTAAAGGCGTAAATCCAGTACTTTGTCGGTACTGCGCATATTGCTGTGCTGCGGGCAATAATTTATCGGCGGTAATAATTAGGTAGTCGTAGGCTGTGGTAAGTGTTATTGGAGTAAATTGAACAGCTTGTACCATGGCTGCTTTAAAATTAGCAGAATCACACAGCAATAATTCCTTTTCGCCGGCATCTACGAGTACAAAATCTGCTGCATTTGCTACATAGCGTTTACGATTGGTAAAGTCATACAAAACAGGATTATTACCACTAAAATTGCTGATATTAAGTGGAGCAGCAGCTGCCGTGTTGAGCGACGAAATATGCAAAAGATTACTATTCTGCGCATCTAAAGCATGTGGGTAACTAATTCGTAAATAAGCTGGAGCCATAAAATCGCTTACAGCACCTAAATCATTTACCGACGAAAAACGGAAATAGGTTTGAGTATTACCCAACAAATTGGTAGAAACCGGCAAATCGATTTGTGTAAACTGATAGCCTGTAAACACGGTATCTGCTAATAAAGTATAGGTGCTGCCGTTGGTGCTTATTTCTACTTGCAAATGATGATTTTTACCCGAATTGCTCATGGCATTCGAACGCCCCATTACAGCTAATTGTATCGTACACGTGCTTGCAGTTATTGCCAAAGGAGTAGGGATTGTATGTATTTGCGATTGCCCCAAGCCAAACAAACTCCCTAGCCAACCTTCTCCTGCAGTATATTCAGATAGTGTAGCGTATTCTGCTTGTATTTCACCATCGTAATAGGCATCGGTAAAGTTTTTGGCAGCCACTGCGGTATAGCCAGTAGGAGCTATTGACGTAGCTGTAATGGTAGGTGCGGTAGTAAAATGTTTGGTAGAAGGTGCGTTGCTCCACGTAATGTAGTAAGTTGCTGTATCGGTAAATAGGCTATAATATGGGTTGGTATGCGTAGCAGGGGTAATGTCGTATAACTCTTTATCTAAAAATCCATCATTGGGTTTACCATAAAAGCTAATATAATCACCAGTATTAAATACAGCATCTGCCGACTGTACATCTATAGGTTGTTCTTCTCCTCGCGAAAATACTTGTAGATGAGTAATAGGAATATTTGCTATACTTGGGTAAATGCTGAATAACTGCTCGTAACCAATGCGATAAATGCCTTCTTCGGTTACAGTTGTTTGGGCATATTGCTGGTTGTAGTTAATCCACTCGTTGCCGTAGGGTTGTGCGTAGGTTACAAAGGGAGCGCAAATAATAGCAAGCAGCGTGCTGTAAATGAGTTTCATTCATTACAAAAATACAGAATCGTAACGATTTTACATTTCCTCATTCGCTAGTTTATTCATCCATTTCTCCATATACTTTTTCGCCTTTGTTGAGCCATACGCCCCAGGTACGGTTGTAGGCATGAATTTTTGTAGTGGGTTTGTTTTTTGGAGTAACAAGAGGTTGCTCTTGATTTACCCATTCAAAAATACCGCCATATAGATTGCTTACATTAGTAAATCCAGCTTTTTGCAATTGTTGTGTTACTTTTTCGCTACGGTAGCCTACCGAGCAATACACCACTATGGGTGTTGTTTTGGAAATATTTTTTACCCTGCTTAAAGAAAAATCGGTATAGCCCACCCACTGTGCATTTTTTATATGACTTACGTAGTATTCAGGTTTTTCACGTGCATCTAAAAAGAGGGTATTTTGTAATGCTGCCGCTTGTTTTACACCTATTTCTGCCACATCATGTGCGAGCATACTCTTGAGCATTAAACTATACGTTTTGCTTTGTACATACTGCTGAGCAGTGCTGTCACCACAAATAACGGCTAATGAAATAACTACTACTAAACAAGATACCGCTTGTGGTTTATTTGTCATCTTCTTTTTCTTCGACTATCTTGCCCATAAAGTCCCCGTAGGCATCAAATACATAATCGATATCGGCAATTTCAACTTCATAGCTAATGGTACTGTTGGCGGTAGTAATTTTACTAGCTTCGATTATTTTAGTATCTGCAAGGTTTTTTTTAATATATTCAATTATTGGAGCAGGTAAAGAAATTGGTGATATTTCTACTTCTGTTTTCACATAGGTGCCAGTAGATGTAAATAAAACAGCGTTTTCTGTCTTGTCTTTTTTAAACTCGGCTTCATACATGCCTTCTTCTTTTTCCCACTTTACTTGCTTTACTGAGGGGTGCATGGTTTCGAATGCAGTTTTAACTACGGCAGGTACATTTACCTCAGTTTTGTTTTGAGCAGTAGCGCTTAATGCAAGGGTAGTAATACTAAATAATAGGCTTATCTTTTTCATGTTTTTGAATATTTATGTAAAGCTAATGTATTCTTTTGCAACGTGGTTGTTTAAATTCTATGCATAATTTAGATTAGTCTAAATTTAATTAATGGTACATACTAAAAAATAGTAGTATATTTGCCTAAAATTATAGTTTAAGATGAAAAAAGCACCCTTTACTGGTATTGTTTTTATATTAATAGTGATGAGCATTGTTGCTTGTCAGAAACTATTACCGCCTGCACCAAATGACGATGAGTTATTAGATGGTCCTATTGCAGGTCTTACAACAGCTCAAGCTGCACAGTTTTTGCGTGGCGACGTAGCCTTTAATGATGAAGTTTTTACCCCTGCAACCGGACTCGGGCCATCATTTGTATCCACAAGTTGTGGCAGTTGCCATGCTGGTGATGGTAAGGGACATCCTTTTACCACCCTTACACGGTTTGGACAAGCAGATACATTTGGTAATGCCTATTTAAACCTTGGTGGACCGCAATTGCAAAACAGGGCTATTCCTGGTTTCGACCCCGAACAAATTCCTGCAGGAGCTACTTTTTCTAAATTTACCCCGCCAGCCAATACAGGTTTGGGTTTTTTAGAGTTGGTAAGCGATGCTGATATATTGGCCATGGCAGATCCAAATGATGCCAATGGAGATGGAATTTCGGGTGCGCCTAATTGGAAATCTTTAGCTCCGTACCTAACACCACACGCAAATGCCATTACAAAAAACGGCAAGTTTATTCATCGCTTAGGTAAAAAATCAGCAGCGTATAATTTGTTGAATCAAACAGTTAATGCCTATAATCAGGATATGGGTATTACTTCTATCTATGCACCTATAGATGCGTATAGTCATCAAGAAATAGACCCCGAAATAAGCACCCAAACACTTAATGATGTAGTGTTTTACCTACAAACGTTAAAAGCACCTATACAACGCCAACAAACAGATGCCACAGTACAATATGGCGAAACAATTTTTAAACAAATTGGCTGCGAAAATTGCCATAAGCAAACGCTCAAAACAAGCTTTTCGCCTGTAGAAGGATTATCCAACAAAGAGTTTCATCCTTATACCGATTTGCTGTTACACGATATGGGCGAAGCCTTAAACGATGGTTATACAGAAGGAACCGCCTTGCCTGCCGAATGGCGCACATTACCTTTATGGGGCTTGGGGTTATCTCCAAACTCACAAGGAGGACAGTATTTCTTACTACACGATGGTCGTGCAAAAAGCATTGAAGCAGCAATTATGCTGCATGGTGGAGAGGGTACAACAAGCCAAGTAAATTTTGCTCAATTATCGGCTACCGAAAGACAAGCCTTGCTTAAATTCTTAAAATCGTTGTAAGGCAAATGGATAGAAAAGAATTTATTAAGCTATGCGGAGGCATATGTGTTGTTGGAGCTGGTGTATCGGTGCTTTTAGAAGGCTGTGCAAGTGCTACTTACTTTGCGCAGTCGGTAACCACTAAAAATAGTATTACCCTAAAAAAAGCAGAATTTATTAAAGTAGCAAACGGCAAAACTACCGAACGTAAATACGTTTTACTACGTACCGAAAAACACGATTTTCCGATTTGTGTGTACAAGCTAAAAGACGGTAGTTATTCTGCTTTATTATTGCAATGCACCCACAAAGGCTGCGAACTTATTCCGCAAGGAGATTTTTTGGTTTGCCCTTGCCATGGTAGCGAATTTACCAATACAGGTGTAGTGCAAAACCCGCCCGCCGAACAAAATTTATTCACTTTTAAGATTACTTCAGATAATGAACACCTATATATACAGTTATAAACCTGTTTTTTTACTAGTAGCACTCCTGGCACTAACTACGCTAGGTCAGGCACAAACGGATACTACAGCATTTGTGAAACGCAAAACTGCCGATACAACCGTTCAGAAATTGAATATGGATGCGGTGTACAGTCGTCCTTTCCTTACTGCCGGAAAACTACCAATAGCCATAGGTGGATATTTAGAAGCGAACACGCACTACGAACAAACAGATGGTGTTTCCGATGGATTTTCGTTTCAGGCAAGACGCCTAACGTTGTTTTTTTCTTCTACTATTGCCAAAAAAATAAAATTTTTATCGGAGATAGAGTTTGAAGACGGTACTAAAGAAATAAACATCGAGTTTGCGGCTATGGATATGGAGTTTCATCCATTACTTAACCTGCGTGGAGGTATTATTATGAATCCTATAGGAGCATTCAACCAAAATCACGATGGGCCACGTTGGGATTTTATCGATCGTCCGCTATCTGCTACCACCATTATACCCAGTACGTTGGCAAATGTAGGTTTTGGTTTACATGGTAAATCTTTGGTAAACAATTGGGTGTTTGGTTACGAAACCTATCTTACCAATGGGTTTGATGATGCAATTATTGCCAACTCAGAAAATAGAACCTCGTTGGCAGCCGGAAAACAAAATCCCGAGCGTTTTGAAGAAAGTAATAGTGGTTTGCCAATGTTTACGGGTAAGCTAGCTATTCGTAATCGTAAGGTTGGTGAATTGGGCTTGTCGTATTTAACGGGTGTATATAATAAGTTTCAAAGTGATGGTATTGTATTAGATAAGCAACGAAGCGCAAGCGTTTTTGCAGTAGATTTTACCACGGCTCTATTACGCAACCGCATTACTATTACTGGCGAAGCAGCAAAAGTACTGGTTGATGTGCCCGAAACATATATACAAAACTTTGGTAAGGAGCAATTTGGTGCTTTTGCAGATGTGATAGCAACGGTGCTACAACGAAAAATATTCTCGTGGGAGCGCGCAAAAGTAAATGTAGGCACACGTATAGAATATGTAGACTATAATGAAGGTATTTTTGCAGAAACAGGTGGTGCTATTGGGGATCATTTATGGGCAATAGTGCCTACCTTAGCATTTAGACCAGTAGGTGCAACGGTATTACGATTTAATTACCGCTACCAACAGCAAACAGATTTGTTAGGCAATCCTCCAGCCAATACAGGTGCAATCCAGTTCGGTTTTTCTACCTATTTTTAGGTGATAATCGCTTAGTTTTTTTCTTGCAATAATTTATACAACATCATTAGGGCAAATGCAGCTGTGCGTTCAATGTTCTGCTGTCTTTTATCGCCAAAACTATATTTTTTGATATACTGCTGGTGTTTATTAGCTACCCCAATCCACACGGTGCCCACGGGTTTATCAGTAGTGCCGCCACCAGGGCCTGCAATGCCCGAACATGCAATGGCATAATCGGTACCAAAGTTATTAAGTGCGCCGGTAAGCATTTCGGCTACAGTTTGCTCACTTACTGCACCGTATTGCTGCAAAGTAGCAGCCGATACGCCCAACATTTTTTCTTTCATGGTATAGGAGTAACTTACCACTCCACCTTCAAATGCTTCCGAAGAACCCGGTATAGCTGTAAGTAAATGAGCAATATATCCACCTGTGCAGCTCTCGGCAGTACTTAGTGTTTTGTGTTGTGCTTTTAGTTTTTCCAACAACACGTGTTCTAAGGGCTCATCTACCTCTGTAATCAGATTTTTGGTAATTAGCGCTTTTATTTGATCTGCATAGTGCTGTATTTCTTGTTGCAGTATTTCCTTATTAGGTCCAATGCCCGAAAGGCGTAAGCGTACCTGTCCTAATTTTGGTAAATAAGCTAATTTAATATGCGTGGGTAATGCATCTTCTACTGATTCTATTTGCTTAGCCAAAAACGACTCACCAATACCTGCTGTCAACAATGTTTTGTGCACAATTACAGGTAAACTTAATTGTTGGTGTAAGCGGGGTAAAATGCTGGTTTCCATCATGCCCATCATTTCGTGTGGTACACCGGGCATCGAAATATAAATTCGTTCATCCTGCTCAAACCACATTCCGGGAGCAGTGCCATTGTTGTTTTGTATAGCTTGGCAATTATCGGGTAGTTCGGCTTGTTTTATATTTACATCTAACAGCGGGCGATTAAGGCGTGCAAATATCTCTTCTACATTAGCCAGTGCTGCAGCGTTTACTACCAGTTTAGCACCAAAATAGGTGCAAAGGGTATGTTTGGTAATGTCATCTTTAGTAGGTCCTAAACCACCTGTTATTAAAATAATATCTGCTCTTTGGCTTGCTTCTTTTAGCGCAGCCAATATATGCAACTGATTATCGGATACGGAGGTAATTTGCTTTACGCTAATACCAATTTCGTTCAGTTTTTTACCCATCCATGCCGAATTGGTGTCTACAATCTGACCAATTAGAATTTCATCGCCTATGGTAATAATTTCTGCTAACATATATACGCCCTTTGTGTGCAAGTATAGTACAATATGGATTAAACTTTTTTTGTTTTAACAAGTCTTTCAAAAAAAATGATAAAATTTACACGCATTAAACGAGCTTTTTTTAATCCTAAAGTATGATGATTCATACAGCGAATTGCATCTGACACTAAAAACAAAATATAAACTGATGAAAAAAATCCTAATTCTGCTAATAGCTGCCAGTATTGCAAGTTGCTCTATCGCGCAAATAGATTTAGATAAAATAAAGAAGCAAGGCGAAAAGGTATTGAAAGATGCTACTAAAGGTACAGCATTGAGCAACGACGAAGTAGTAAGAGGTTTGCGTGAAGCGCTGAATATTGGTAGTACTAATGCCTCTAATTTAGGATCAAAGGTAGATGCCTACTATAAAAACACACAGTTATTTATTCCTTTTCCGGCTGAAGCCCAAAAGGTAGCCACCAAATTACGCGAAATAGGATTGGGTAAAAAGGTAGATCAATTTGTGCTTACACTTAATCGTGCTGCCGAAGAAGCCGCAAAAGAAGCTGCCCCTATTTTTTTAACCGCTGTAAAAGGTATGACCATTACCGATGGCATAAATATTGTAAAGGGAGCAGATAATGCAGCGACTACCTATTTGCAGAAAAATACGAATGAGCCACTAAAGATTCAGTTTAAACCAGTAATAACACGGGCTTTGGCAAAAACAAACGCCACCAAATATTGGAGCGAATTGATTACTACCTACAATAAAGTACCAGGGGTAACTAAAATGAATCCTGATTTGGCTGGATATACTACCCAACGTGCAATAAATGGCTTGTTTGTGTTGATATCAGCTGAAGAACTTAAAATACGTAAAGATCCTGCTGCACGTGTTACAGATATATTGAAGAAAGTTTTTGGTAACGGTTAAATAACGATGATGTATAAATTAATAGTTTTTCTTTTTCTTACCCCTTTGCTGAGTGTTGCACAAAGTCAGCAAACAGTAACTCCTGTTTATTTTAATAGTAACAACTTGATTAATGAAGGAGATAGCGTGAGTATTTATTGCGATGACTGCAATCAGTTGTCTGCCGATGTATTAGCAAAATTTAGTTATTATGCTAACATACAAGGTACTCGACCAGCGTTCGAAAAGATTTTACCAGTTACCATTGAGCCTAAGGATACGGTAGGTATGGATACGGCTGCCAACTTGAAAGAATTGGTAACGGGCTATGTATTTATAAATGCGCAGGGCATGGTTACTAAGGCAATGGCAGTGGGCAGTAATGCAGCATCGCGTTTGCTGTTTATTGCTAATGTGGCGTTGCCATATAAATATGAAATTTCAACGAACTTACGACAAATACGTGTGCGCAGGCTACAAAAAATATTGAAAGAGCGCTATGTACGTCTTAATGGCGTGGTAGAGCACCAGTTTTTTTGGGATGATTATAAGGAAGAAGAATAGAACTATTCTTCTTCCTTATAGCAATTTTTATAAACTCGCTAATAGTTTTTTGCAATCATTTACTCTAAATGGATCTTCTGGCACTTGCATAGGCAGTGTAATGGCTTTTTGAAGTAAAGCTTTTGCCTTATCGTCTTTGTCCATATACTCATAGTTTACAGCAGCATCGTAGTGATACAATATGTAATTTGGGCGTAGCTCCATAGCTTTATCAAAGTACTTTTCGGCATTTTCAAAACTACAGCCTTCGGGTACGCCACCATACAAGCTTTTGGCTGCCATTATTTTTATCGACGACATATTGGCAATTTCTCTATTCAATCTGCCTAAAATATGGTACGCTCCAGCATGTTTTGGATTCAATTGTATGGTACGCTCCGCCTCCGATTTTATCAATTTAGCATTCTTTAATTTTTCTTCACTGCCGCTAATTAAACTCAGTTTACCTAAAGCAACAGCGTAAACAAAGTGCGCTTCGTCTTCTTTGTCATTCGCTTTTATAGCACGTTGTGCATACTCTCGTGCCTTTTCAAAATACGTTTTTTTGCCAGCAATCTCCTTCTGTTTTTCACCTAATTGCGAGAGCATAAAACTAGCGTTGTGCAGTGCTTCAACATTAGCACCATCTTTGGTAATAGCGGCTTCAAACTTATCTAAAGCGTCTTTTTGTTTAAACTGGCTAACCAATTTTTTTCCTTCGGCAACTAATTCGTTTGCTGTTTGTGCAAAGGTGCTACTTGCCAATACCAGCAATGTTGCAATAAATAGTATTTTTTTCATGTGATAATAATTTGTTTTAAAGATAAAATTTAGATTTGAAGTATGCAATCTACCGATTCATTACATTACCAAATAGCACTTACGCTTATTCCGGGTGTAGGTGATGTATTAGCGAAAAATCTATTGAGTTATTGTGGTAATGCCGAAATGGTATTTACCTCATCAAAGGTAACGTTACTTAAAATTCCGGGTGTAGGTACTGCTGTTGCAACAGCTATTTTAGCATCTAAAGACGTATTTAAACGTGCAGAGGAAGAACTACAATTCATCGAAAAATATGCCATCACGCCTTTGTTTTTTACCGACGAGCAATATCCCAAACGCTTAAAAGCCTGCGTAGATGCGCCAGTATTATTATACTACAAAGGGGCTGCTAATCTTAATAATCAGCGGGTAATTAGTATTGTGGGCACACGTAGTATTACCGAGTATGGCAAGCAGGCATGTGCAATGTTGATGGAAGAATTTAAACAATTTAATCCATTGGTAATAAGTGGACTGGCTTATGGTGTTGATGTGCAAGCGCACAAAGAATGCTTGAAACATAATGTAGCTACAGTAGGTGTTTTGGCGCATGGCTTAGATCGCATTTACCCAGCAGCTCATCGGCAAACAGCCGAAAAAATGCTCGAAAACGGAGGATTACTCACCGATTTTATGAGTAAAACGAATCCAGATAGAGAGAATTTTCCGAAACGGAACCGCATTATTGCTGGCTTAAGCGATGCAACTATTGTGGTAGAAGCCGCCGATACGGGTGGTGCCATTATTACTGCTTTTATTGCCAATAGCTATAATCGGGATGTGTTTGCTGTGCCTGGGCGAATTACGGATAAATACTCAGAAGGATGTAATCACTTAATTAGTACCAACCGTGCGGCAATTATTTATTCGGGGGCTGATGTTGCGAAAAGTTTAGGGTGGAGCGCACCAGAAAGTAAAGGCTTTGTACAAACAAAACTGCTAATAGATTTACTGCCCGAAGAGCAGTTAATTGTAAATCTGTTGAAAGAACATACAGCATTGCCCATTGATGAAATAATGGTAAAATCAGATAAAACAATGAGTGTATTGGCGGTCAACTTACTAAATTTGGAGCTGAAAGGAATCGTTGCTTCGTTGCCTGGCAAAATGTATCAATTGATATAAAACATGAGACATAAATTAACTCTTACTATCAGTTTAGCAGCATTTGTACTGTTAACCACTTCTTTTGTACCTAAGCCAGAAATGCCTGCTAGACCAACCAACATTATACTAATGATTGGTGATGGTATGGGCCTTACGCAAATTAGCTACGGCATTATGGAAGCTACAGAACGCATGAATTTTGAGCGATTTAAGGTAATTGGTCTGAGTAAAACAGCGGCTTCGGATAGTAAAGTAACTGATTCTGCAGCAGGAGCAACAGCTTTTGCATGTGGTAAAAAAACATACAATGGCGCTATTGGTGTTGATGATAATAAGCTGCCATTGAAAACTATTTTAGAGTATGCCGAAGAACATGGTTTATCAACAGGATTAGTGGCTACTTCTGCCATTACACACGCTACACCAGCTTGTTTTATTTCACATCAGCCCGATAGAAATTTGTATGAAAATATTGCTGCAGATTTCTTAAAAACAGATATTGATGTATTTATTGGTGGAGGATTGGCGCATTTTACCAAGCGTGCAGATAGTACCGACTTAACCAAAAAGTTAAAGAGCAAAGGCTATACCGTAATTACTGCTGTGGATGAATTAGTAGATACTAAAGCTACCAAGATTGCGGCGTTATTGGCGCCCAATCATTTACCAGTAATGCCCGATAGGGGAGACTTTTTACCACTGGCTTCGCAAAAAGCAGTAACGGTGCTTAGCAAAAATGCGAAAGGATTTTTTCTAATGATAGAAGGCTCGCAAATAGATTTTGGCGGACATGATAATGACGCTAATTACATCAAAAATGAATTGGTAGATTTTGACAAAGCAATTGGCGAAGTGCTCGATTTTGCTCAAAAGCAAGGCAATACCTTAGTAATTGTAACCGCCGACCATGAAACAGGTGGTTTTGGACTAAATGGGACTCCGCAATCTTATAAAGCAACAGGATTTGCACCTTCTTTTACAACTAAAGACCACACAGGAACAATGGTGCCTGTATTTGCTTTTGGTCCAGGTGCCGAGCAGTTTGCTGGTATTTATGAAAACACGGCTATTTTTGATAAGATGAAAACCTTATTCGGATTTTAGTACTCGGGGTTTTTCGGATAATCTAACGTCAGTTTGCCGGTATGTTTGCGAATATCACTCCACTTTTCGAGCGCAGTAAAATTAAGTTGTGCAATACCACAAGTAGGTAAGCTCTCTATCTCCGTGTCGCTTAATAGTTGTGCTAAGTTTTCAAAACCAGGATTATGCCCAAAAAGAAAAATACAATGTTTTTCGTTAGGAAAAACACGAATAATACTTAGTAGCGTATCTGCCCATGCTTCGTAAATTCCTTCTTCATAGTACACATTGTGTATTAGATACGCTAAAATATCGGCAAAAATCAAGGCAGTAGTTTTAGCACGATTGGCAGGACTTGTTACCATATAATCGGCTACAATACCCTTTGCTTTTAATCGTGCAGCCATATCAGCAGCATCGTTTAATCCTCTTTTTGCCAACGGACGCTCAAAATCGGTACCACCAGCAATTTCTTTCTCTGCCTTTGCATGCCTCACTAAAAAAAGTGTTTTGGATGTTGTTTTCATTTTGAGGTATTAGCTAAGTATTGCCGTAGCTTCTATTTCTACCAGCATATCTGGATTGATAAGTGCGCTTACCTCTACCATAGCCGTAGTTGGTTTAATGGTGCCAAAAACCTCTCCATGTGCTTTGCCTACTTCTTCCCAACGACTAATATCAGTTACGTAAATACGTGTACGTACCACATCATGGAGCGATGCCCCTGCCTGCTGTAGTGCCTTCTCGATTGTAGCTAAGATGGTTTTAGTTTGCAGGTAAGGGTCGTTTTTACCTACTATTTCTCCATCAATACTGGCTGTAGTGCCCGATACTTCTATAATATTACCAATGCGTACTGCACGCGAGTAGCCTACAATGTCTTCCCAAACGGCTCCTGATAAAATGTTTTTTCTGCTCATATTAAATTGCTTATGGCTGTTTCGTTTATGTATTTACTTATTGTGGTTAAATCTTGGTATTGCATGCATTTGAAATGTTGTTTTGGACATTTGGAGTAACCTATTTTGCTGCAAGGACGGCAGGATAATCCGGTTACTTGTAGCATTGTGCTTTTACTCACTTTGTATGGATACATGCCAAATTCAGGTACGGTATTACCCCATACCGAAATAATTTCTTTATCGAAGGCAGCGGCTATATGCATCAATCCAGTATCATGTGTAATTACTTTTAGTGCTTTTTGCAATACTGATGCCGATTGGTTAAGGTTCAACAATCCGCAAGCACTATATACTTTCTGACCGACTGCGGCTGCTATGGCATTTCCTTGTTTGATGTCTTCTTTGCCACCCAGCAGCACAATGGGGTGTTGCAATTGTATACAAAGGTCAATAAGTTTATCAAGTGGTAGTTTTTTGGTTGCATGCTGTGCACCAATTGCTATAGCTATATAGCCTTGTTGGTGGCTTGCTGGTAATGTATGAGGGGCAATTTGATCTGCTGTAGGTATAAAATAGTCCAAACCTTTACCATCGCTATGCACGCCTAAGGGTTTGGCAGCAGCTAAATACCTATCTACTATATGTACAGGCGGCAAAAAGTTGCGTTTAAGATTTACCAATATCCATTTCTGCCAATTCAATTTATCAAAAGAAGCACTATTTACACCCAAACGTAGTTTTACCCAAGAGCTGCGCAAGTTGTTGTGCAGGTCCACAATAAAATCAAAATGTTCTTGTCGCAAAAGGGCAATTAATGAACCAATATTACCATCCAGCTCCCATACCTTAGTTATATGAGGATTACTTTTTACGATAGTTGCATATTTTTTCTTGGTGAGGTAATGCACTTCGCAATCGGGCAGTTGTTGTTTAATGCAGCGTATTACTGGTGTGGTAAGTACAATATCACCAATGGAACTGAAGCGGATAATCAGTATTTTTTTCTTCACTATTTCCCTTTCTTTTTATCGAAATGAGCGGTTATCTCGGCCAATGAAAGTGCATTGAAACACATTTCTTTGTAGAGTCCTCCTTTGCGTGCTACGCATACACCATAATACATATCGTGGTAACCTTCTTTTTTATGCGCATCGGGGTTAATCGACAGCATTACGTCTTTTGATAGTGCATAATCTATCCAGCGCCAATCTAAATCCAAACGGTTAGGGTTGGCGTTAATTTCTATCACCACACCATTGGCAGCACAGGCATCAATCATTTTTTGATGATCTATAGGATAACCGGCTCTGCCTAATAATAAACGGCCCGTTGGGTGCCCTAAAATTGTGGTATACGGATTTTCGATGGCACGTAACAAACGGTTCATGGCTTTGTCAATATCCATCTTCAAATTAGAGTGGATAGAGGCTACGATAAAATCGAATGTTTGCAGTATTTCTGCAGGGTAATCCAAAGAACCATCACCCAAAATATCACTTTCAATACCTTTAAATACTTTGAATGGGGCTAACTCTGCATTAAGTACATCAATTTCTTTATGTTGCTCCAACACTCTTTCGATAGGTAAGCCTTTGGCATATACCGCTGTTTTGCTATGGTCGGCAATGCCTAAATATGCGTAACCCAACTCTTTGCAATACAGTGCCATATCGCGCAGGCTATGTATGCCGTCGCTATACGTGCTGTGGTTGTGCAAAATGCCTTTTAAATCAGTTACTTCAATTAATACAGGCAACGTATTACTTTTTGCTCTACTGATTTCAGTACTGCCTTCTCGCATTTCAGGTGCGATATATGCCAAGCCTAAAGATTGGTAAATGGCTTCTTCGCTTGCGAAATTTTGCGTTGTGGTATTTCCTGCCAATTGCACATGCGCATCATTACCAGTAGTGTTGTATAGGTTCCAATAAAACTGTGCGGTAGTACTAAAGTAAATTTTTATAGGAACAGCACTTTCTGTTTGCCCCAACCAATACGTGTTGGTTTCTTCTTGGGTAGCAATATTTAATGCAGCCAATGCAGCAATCAATTTTGGTTTATCGGCATCGGCAACAATCAATTCTATCAGTTCTACAATTTCACATTTTCGGCGCATATCTCCGGTAATGCTAACCTTACTTGCATATTGCAGCAATAAGGTTTCTAAATCCTGAGCCATTTTTTCTACCGAAGCATATTTGAATTTACCAGTGCTTGCCATGGCAAACTCTATGCTTTTGAGTATTTCTTCTTGTGTTTTATAGCCGAAACCTTTGGCTTCCACCAAACGATTTTCGTTGCAGGCATAGTACAAATCTGCCACAGATTCTATTTCAAGGGCTTTCCAAATAATTTCTACTTTTTTTGGTCCCAAGCCTTTTATACCCAACATGGCTATTACACCTTCGGGGGTTTGTTGTAGTAGATCATCCAGTTCTTTAATACTGCCTTGATTGCGTAATTCTAAAATTTTATCGGCTATGCCCTTGCCTATGCCTTCAATCCTTTCCAGTTCATTTGCCGGAATATTCATCAAGTCAAGACCTAATTTATCGAGCTTAAATGCAGCATTGGCGTATGATTTTGTTTTAAATGGATTGGCATTGTGCAATTCCATTAATTGAGCCAATAGTTTAAAATTACGTGCTATGGTTTTAGTATCCATAGGGCTAAAGTAACAAGAAAATAGTTAGTTTTTTACGATGTGGTGAACAGAATAAAAAAACAAAGGCGGCTAATTTTGCCGCCCTTGTTTAGTATTTGTAAACTAATTGATTAAGGTTTTTATCATTTCCTTTATTCGTGGCGAGCCACCAACAGTAAGTGCAACTTTATCGCTATTTGGTTCAAATTTTAAGTTGAACGTAAAGAATGGACAACAAGCACGTTCGCTGTTAATAAATTCTACTAGTAGCGGAGCGTATTTTGTACCATCGGTATATATTAGTTCCACTCCGTCGGGTAGCTCATTCAGTTTTTCGTATTCTTTAAATACGGTTTTCTTAAGTAGTTCACCTCGCTTCATTTGCTCCTCACTTGTGAGTTTACATACCAAAGCAGTGGTATCTGATATTGCCGTTGATTGAGTTGTTGTGCTTAATGTAGTTGATTTGCAGCAACCCTTACCGCTACACGCCTTTTGCCCACAGGCAGAAAGATAGAATAATGCCGTTATGGCACTTAGTATTAATATTTTTTTCATTTTATAATGAGTATAAAAATTCGGTTTAATTTAATGAGTAAAAGCTACCCACCACTTGCATGACGGGTAGCTTTAGGTTATTGATTTTTAGCAGCAGCCTAAGCAGCAACCGCATATTACTGCACCTGCAACCAAAGCGGTCGCAACAATGCCTAAAACTATTTTTGTCATTTTGATTGTGTTTTAAGTGTAAGATTAATTTGAAGTACTACATAACGATGTATGTAGCAGTGTAAAAATTAAACCACTTTAGGCGGGTGCCAACAATCGGATAGGTAGGTTGAAGAAACGTTATCGTTTTTAAGAGAAATCTTTTTGATAGTTGTAATTATCGGAACGCTAAAGTCAAATGGCAGGACGTTTACAAAATAGCATTGGCAATTTTGTACGGAGCAGCAGGAGGAATTGGGTGCACTTGTATCTGATGTGTCTGCATTCTTTGTATCATCTGTTTGTGCCGATGAGCAGTCGTCGTTGGTGCTACTACAACACAACTCTACTTTTTGTAATGTAGCAAAAAGTTCGCATAGCCCTGGCGAAACCGTGAGCAACGAAATATAAGTAACAAATACAGCAGCAAACAACTTCATTATAGTGCAAATATAGTTTTTTAGTAAATAGAACGTATCTCTTGCAAAATGCTATCTATTGTAATACTAACTTATATTTAGTAACTTCATATAACTAAAAAAACGGAGGTCAGTATGAATGTAGTTCAAAAAATAGAAGTATGGGGCGATACGCACCATACCCGCTTTGCAGAAATAGTACGCATTGGTTTGGGCTTGGTAATATTAGCCAAGGGCTTGTACTTTATCAGCGATACGGATGCCTTGGATGGTATGATACGTAATAGTAGATTCGAATTTGTTACGTTTATGTTGTCGCATTATGTGGCTACTATGCACTTGGTAGGCGGGATACTTATCACCATTGGGCTGCTTACGCGTTGGGCTATTGCTTTTCAGCTACCTATATTGGCAGGAGCCATATTTTTTATCAATAAAATAGACAGTTTTTCGGCAATTAATTCAGAGTTTAGCCTATCGGTACTGGTATTTTTGTTACTGTGTTTCTTTTTTGTGTACGGTTCGGGGCAATGGTCGGTAGATGAGTACATGAAAACACATAAAGAGCGGTAGTTCCATCCTCACACTATACCAAGCGGCTACTATTTAGCCGCTTTTTTAGTATTGGATAAATAAAGATGGTAAGTAAGATAAGAGCAGCGCCAAAGTAAAAACCTGCCGTCATGTGTTCCTTTTCACCAAAAATAAAGTAGGCTAATATAATACCGTAAACGGGCTCTAAATTGGTGGTGAGCACTACTGTGTACGCCGAAAGTTCTTTCATTACGGCTACGCCCATTACATATGCCATAGCCGTACAAACGGTGCCCAGTACCAACAAATAACCTAAATCGGCTATTGATATAGTGAGCAAAGAACTATTTATCTGTTGGGTAAATATTAAGTATAGCGATATAACAATAAATCCGCCAGCCATTTCGTAAAAGCTGATAACCTCTGCCGATTTGTTCTGTATTTCTTTGGCATTTATGGTAGTAAAAATAGCTGCAAATAGGGCAGATGCTAAACCTGTAATAATACCCCAAGTGTAATTGCTTTCGAACTTGAATATGAGATAAATGCCTAAAATAATAAATAGTGCGGCAATAATATCTGGAAAATATACTTTCTTACGGTTCCACAAAGGCTCCATAAAACTGGTAAACAAAGCCGCCGCGGATAAACTAACCAATGCTACCGATACGTTAGCAATTTTGATAGCATGAAAAAAGGTAAGCCAATGTGCGGCTACTATACCACCAACCAATAATAGTTTTGTTATTTGTTTAGGTGCAAGCGCAACTTTACCACCTATTACTACAATATACACCAACATAGATACTGCTGCAATAAGCATGCGGTACCATACTAAATGTAGTGCATTAAGAGAAATTAAGGCTCCCAGAATAGCTGTAAACCCCCATATAAAAATGGTAACGTGAAGTTTTAGTAGGTTGTTATTTAGGCGCAAGTTTCAATAAGTAAAGTCCAAAAATGCCAAAAAGTATATTAGGTATCCAAGCAGCTAGCATAGGGGGCAAGCCGCCTTTTACGGCAAATACCGTACTAAACTGATTGGCAATAATAAATGCGAAACTGCTAAAAATACCTATACCCAAGTGTACGCCAATACCGCCGCGTACCTTGCGCGATGATAAGGATACGCCAATGAGGGTAAGAATAAATGTGGCAAATGGAGTAGAAAAACGTTTATATTTTTCCATGTAATAGGGCTCTAAACTTATGCTGCCTTTTCGCTTTTCTCGTTCAATAAATTGGGTAAGTCCCGAGATGGTCATGGTTTCAAAATTATTATCTACCTGTACAAAATCACGCGGATGCATGGCTAAGGTCGTGTCTTTTCTGGCTCCTGCTTCCATGCGTTCTTTCAACCCATCTACGTACCTAATGGTATAGGTATTTATGGCCCATTGCTTTTTAGTAGAATCCCACTGTATGGTATTACTGGAAAGTTTGTACACTAAATTAGCCCCTCTAAATTTTTCTAAGGCAAAGCGATACCCCGTTTCGCTTTCGCTATCAAAACTTTCTAAGTAGATATAGGTGTTTTGATCTAACTTAATATGGATATCGCGCTCAACGTATCTTTGTACATTTTTCATGTACTTATTTTCAAAGGCAATACGTGTTCTGTTGGCGTGCGGAATTAAATAGCCATTGAAAGCAAAAATAATAGCAGCTAACAATAGTGAAGACAAAAAATACGGGTATAAAAAACGACTAAAACTGGCACCACTACTTAAAATAGGTACAATTTCGGTGTCGTTGGCCATGCGAGCGGTAAAAAATATTACCGATACAAATATGATGAGTGGCGAAAGTACAATAGCATAATACGGAATAAAATTGATGTAGTAATCGGTAACAACTTTAGAGAATGGGGCATTGCGCTCCATAAAATCATCTACTTTTTCGGCATAATCAAACACAATGGCGATAGAAATGAAAATACTAAGTGTAAAAAAGAACGTACGCAAAAACTTACCGATTATATACCAATCGATAAGGGTGGGTTTGAGTAGGAATATTAATCTTTTCACGCGTAATTTAGTTTATAATAGGGATTGCTATCAACTTTTTAACCTATAATCGGGTAGCAACTCTTTTTACCATTATATCTTTCCAAGCGGCAAAGCTACCTTCTATAATTTTAGTGCGGGCCTCTGTTACCAACCATAAATAAAAATGCAAGTTGTGTAAGGTAGCAATTTGTGCTCCCAACATTTCTTTTGAGCATATAAGATGGCGCAGATATGCTTTTGTATAGTGTGTATCTGCAAACAAGGTACTCGACGCATCTATTGGCGTAAAGTCGTTTTTCCATTTTTCGTTACGGATATTAATAATGCCCTCTTTAGTAAATAACATACCGTTTCGTGCATTGCGGGTAGGCATTACACAATCAAACATATCAATACCTAAAGCAATACACTCTAAAATATTTACGGGCGTGCCTACACCCATTAAATAACGGGGTTTGTCTTTTGGTAATATTTGGCATACTTCATCAGTCATGGCATACATATCTTCGGCAGGTTCGCCTACCGATAAGCCGCCAATGGCATTGCCAGCTCTATTAAAGGAAGCAATAGTTTCGGCTGATTTTTTACGTAAATCTGGATAAACCGAGCCCTGAATAATAGGGAAAAGTGTTTGCTCGTACCCATATCGGCCTTCTGTTTCATCAAAGCGTTCGCAACACCGTTTTAGCCATCTGTGGGTCATCTCCATCGACTTGCGGGCATATTCATACGGGCAAGGGTAGGGCGTGCACTCATCAAAAGCCATAATAATATCAGCTCCAATAATGCGCTGGGTATCCATTACGTTTTCGGGTGTAAATAAATGCCGCGATCCGTCAATGTGCGATTTAAAAGTAACCCCTTCTTCCTTTATTTTGCGTACTCCCGATAAAGAATATACTTGATAGCCACCGCTATCGGTAAGTATTGGCATATCCCAACCAATAAATTTATGTAATCCGCCTGCCGTTTCGAGCGTTTCTAAACCTGGGCGCAAGTATAAATGATACGTATTTCCTAGAATTATTTGTGCCTTAATATCCGTTTCAAGCTCACGCTGATGTACCCCTTTTACGGTACCAGCAGTACCCACAGGCATAAAAATAGGTGTTTGTATCGTACCATGTGCGGTAATAAGTTCTCCAGCACGTGCATTACTCTTGCTATCTGTGGCTTGTAGTGTAAATTGCATGAACGGCAAAAGTACAGATGCTGCACCACAATACATTAAAGTAATTCACTTTTCCACGTTGGTTGTATATGTAGTTTGCAATTCGTTGCTTTGCGTGGTAAAAAAATAAGTACATTGGAATTAACATTAACATTTACATTACTCGGTATTTTAGCGCTCTCTTTTGGTATTCAGCTAATATATTACTTGTTTACTTTCAACGTATTTGCTTTCCACAAAGACGATAAGGAAACAAATGCTATAGAACAGGAACCAGTTTCGGTAGTCATCTGCGCCCGCAACGAAGCCGAAAACTTAAGTACCAATCTTCCGATAATACTTTCACAAAATTATCCCAATTATGAGGTAATTGTGGTAAACGACTGTTCGTATGATGATACAGAAAATGTATTGAAGGCTTTTTTAGAGAAGCATAAGAATCTGAAAGTAGTAGAGATAAAAGTGTCTGATCGTTTTACCCACGGCAAAAAATTTGCTCTTACAATGGGTATAAAAGCAACAAAAAATGAATTATTACTACTTACCGATGCCGATTGCGCACCTACCGGAAAAGACTGGGTAAGCAGTATTGCTCAAAAATTTACTCCCGAAACACAAATCGTTTTGGGCTACTCGCAGTACAAAAACTACTTTGGCTTGCTCAATCGCTTTATCCGTTTCGAAACCTTTTTTACAGCGCTGCAATATTTGTCGTACTCACTAAAAGGCAATACATACATGGGAGTAGGCAGAAATTTGGCCTATCGCAAATCGCTATTTTTTGAGAGCAAAGGCTTTGCATCGCATTTGCACATAATGTCTGGTGATGATGATTTGTTTGTGAATCAGAATGCTACACGCACCAATACACGCATCCAAGCAACAGCTGCTGGTTTGGTACTGAGCGAGCCTAAAAAATCGTTGGTAGAGTATATTACACAAAAACTGAGGCATCAAAGTGTTGGCAAACATTATAAAACAGAACATAAGTGGATGCTTTCGGTATTTGCAGCCAGTGGCGTACTGTTTTACGCCAGTTTAATTGCCTTGCTGTGCATGCAGATAATGCCTAAAGTAGTACTGGGCGTATTTATGGCTCGATTATTGATTCAACTCATTACCTTTAGAAAAGCAATGAAGAAGTTAGCCTGCCTCGATTTGTGGTGGCAAGCACCTTTATTGGATATTTTGTATACCCTGTTTATGCTATCGGTAGCTCCTATTGGGGCGTTTAGAAAACTAAAAAGATGGAAGTAAGTCCTAATCTTTCGGATAATGCGCTAAAAGACTATGCAGTAGTGCAACGCGCTATACTCGGCGACCAAAAAGCATTTGCCGAGATTATGGCGCGCTACAAAGATTCTATCTATTTTATGCTCCTAAAAATGGTGAATAATAGAGATGATTCGCAGGATTTAACCATAGAAACCTTCGGAAAAGCCTTCCAAAATTTAGATAAATACAAACCAGATTTTGCTTTTAGTACATGGTTATTTAAAATAGCCACCAATAATTGCATCGATTTTATTCGTAAACGCAAACTCAATACCTTTTCTATTGATAAGGTAAAAGAAGATGAAAATACCAAGTTTGATATTCCTTCGGCAGGTTTAGATCCCGAAGAAACATTCATCAAAAAGCAAAAAGCAGATTTAATGCACACCGTGGTAGATAAATTGTCGCCACGCTACAAACGTTTGGTGGTGTTACGTTATTTCGAAGAACGTTCTTACGAAGAAATTGCCGTTGAATTAGATATTCCTTTGGGTACTGTAAAAGCACAACTTTTTCGTGCCCGCGATTTGTTGCACAACATGATGCGACGTTCTAAAGAAAAACTATAAGTGTCCAAAACCCCTAATGGATAAACTGATTACCACCTATTTTCCTGAATTAACCAGCGTTCAGCAAAATCAATTTGCAGCATTACAGCAATTGTATGTGCATTGGAACGAACAGATAAATGTTATTTCTCGTAAAGATATCGACCTGTTATATGAGCGCCATGTATTGCACTCGTTGGGTATTGCTAAGGTGATGTCTTTTGTACCCGGCACTACGGTGCTAGATGTAGGTACTGGAGGTGGATTTCCAGGTATTCCATTGGCTATTCTTTTTCCAGAGTGCAAATTCTATTTAGTAGATTCTATTGGCAAAAAAATAAAAGTGGTAAATGAGGTAAAACAAGCATTGGGATTACGCAACATAGTAGCCGAGCAAAAACGTGCAGAAGAAGTTACTCAATCGTTTGATTTTGTGGTCTCGCGCGCTGTTACGCGTTTGGTGCAGTTTTATCCTTGGGTAGCAGGTAAATTTAATAAGCAAAATAAAAATGCGCTTAGAAATGGCATTTTGTATCTAAAAGGTGGCGATCTTACCGAAGAAATAACCGAAGCAAACTTAAAAGCTACTGTGTACCCGCTGCAAACCTATTTTACCGAACCTTTTTTTGAAACAAAGGCAGTAGTGTATATCCCGTGCTAATTAATGCTTAATCAAGTCTACAGCCGACGTGTCAGTACATTTTTCTAGTAATTGCACGCATGATTGCTGCAACACGGGGTGTATAAAGTGTGGTAAAACTTCTACTAAGGGTACCAATACAAATTTACGTTGTTGAATATAGGGATGGGGTAGGGTAAGGTCATCGCTTGTAAATACGCTATCGCCTACAAACAATACATCAATATCAATGGTGCGTTCGGCCCATTTCTCACTGCGTACGCGTCCCAACTGAGTTTCTATAGCTAAAATAATGGGCATTAGTTCGATCATAGCCACCGCACTCTCCAAAACAAGTACTTGATTATAAAAATCGGGCTGCTCTGTAAGTCCCCAAGCGGCTGTTTTATACACGCTTGATGTTGCGGTAATGCTACCTAACTGCGTTTCAAGTAGTTTTTTAGCACTTGCTAAATAATAAGCCCTATCACCAATGTTTGCTCCTAAAGCGATTACTATTTGCATAGGCAAATATGTAAAAAGTATGTAATACAGTATCAAACTATCTATTTATTGTTTAATATTGCTATCAACACGATAATTAGATAAAAACAAAAAAAAATCAGATGAAACAGTTCTTTTCGACCGTATTTGCCTCCATGTTGGGCACTTTGTTGGCTTTTTTTGTGGGAGTATTACTCACCATTGGTATTGTACTTGTAATTGTAGTATCGGTGGATAAGGATGAATCAGCAGAAGTAAGCGAGAAGTCTATCTTAAGAATCAGTTTAACCCAACCCATAAACGAGCGTACTTTAGACGACCCGTTTTCGGGAATGAGTTTTGAGGGTTTTTCAGATAAATCTCAAATTGGGTTGAATGATATTTTGGAACGCATAAAAGCTGCAAAAACGGATAAAAATATTACCGGTATTTATTTAGATATCAGTACAGTTTCCACAGGTTTTGCCACATTAGAAGAGATTCGTAATGCACTCATTGATTTTAAAACAAGCAATAAATTTATACTTGCTTATGGCGAGGTAATTACCAAGTCAGGCTATTATATAGCTTCGGTGGCAGATAAAGTGTATTTATACCCTGAAGGTTTGTTGGAGTTTAGCGGCTTTTCATCAGAAGTAATGTTTATAAAAGGTGCGCTCGAAAAATTAGAGATAGAGCCACAAATCATTAAAGTAGGCACGTTTAAAAGTGCAGTAGAACCACTTTTTTTAGATAAAATGAGCGATGCAAATCGCCAACAAGTAACGGTGTACTTAAATTCACTGTATAATCATTACCTCACGAGCATTAGCAAATCACGTAAAATACATAAGGACAGCTTATTTGCTATAGCCAACCAACTGAAAGTACAAGATGCCGAACTTGCTGTACGCTATAAGCTTGCAGATGCTACTAAATATGCAGATGAAGTACAAGCAGAACTTAAAAAACGTTCAGGTTTAGAGCCTAAGCAAACATTGCGTTTGGTAAACATAGAGAACTATACTCCTGAAAAACCAAAAAATGAGTCTAAAAATAAAATAGCCGTTATTTATGCGGTGGGTGGTATACAAAGCGGAGAAGGGGATGATGAAACAATTGGTTCTGACCGTATAGCCGAAGCCATACGCAAAGCACGTACAGACGAAAAAATAAAAGCTATTGTGTTGCGTGTAAACTCTCCGGGCGGAAGTGCTTTGGCATCAGATGTAATATGGAGAGAAATGGTATTGGCAAAAGAGGTAAAGCCTGTAATCGTTTCTATGGGTGATGTAGCCGCATCTGGTGGATATTACATTGCCTGTGCTGCCGATAAAATATATGCACAGCCCAATACGATTACGGGTTCAATTGGTGTTTTTGGAGTATTGCCCAATGCACAAAAGTTCTTTAATAATAAATTAGGAATCACGTTTGATGGCGTAAAAACAAGTGAATTTGCCGATTTAGGAAGTATCAATCGTCCGCTTACGAATGGAGAGCGTTTGATTATACAAAACAACGTAAATAATATTTACAAAGACTTTACCGAAAAAGTAGCCAACGGACGTAGTATGGACGTAGCAAGTGTAGATAGTATTGGACAGGGGCGCGTTTGGAGTGGTACCGATGCACTAAAAATAGGATTAGTAGATGCTTTAGGTAATATAAACGATGCCATAGCAGCAGCAGCGGCAGCAGCAAAAATTCCGGATTACAAATTGGTAACATACCCAGCTTTAAAAGACCCATTGCAAGAGCTATTGGCTGGTTTTGGCAGCAGCGCCCGTACCTGGATGCTTAAACAAGAACTAGGCGAAAACTATCCATATTACCAAAAGGCTAAACAATTAATGCAGCTGCAAGGCATACAAGCACGTATGGAGTATGATGTGATTATTAAATAAACAACATGAGTTTTAAAACTATTTCTATAGCAGTACTGGCTATTTTACTCACCGTAGTAATCATGCAAAACAACGAAGAGATGAGTTTTAAGCTATTGTTTACCGAAGTTTTGGTAAGCAAATTAGTAGTTATGTTAGCGTGTTTTATAGTGGGAATACTAATAGGTGCGGTGTTGTTCCGTTCGCGCAGCAAGCACACCCCAATAAATGACGCCAATAAGGCTTATTTAGATTTAGAGTCTTGATAAAATAAGCGGCAATCTTTTAGTTGCTCATCCAAACGTGTTTCTTGTTCAAATATGCCAAATAGTGCCGAACCACTTCCGCTCATGGCAGCATATACAGCCCCTGCATTGTACAAGGTGTTTTTTATGCCTTTTAATGAGGGGAACTGATTGAATACACTCGTTTCAAAATCATTTACAATAATATCTTTCCATTCATGTACGGGTAATTGTATTAAAGTGCGTAAAGGTACAGCTGGCGTTTTGGGTTGCACTTGTGCATAAGCCGCTTTAGTACTTACATGTACCTGTGGGCATACTAATACCAAGTAATAAGCACTTAAATTTACGTCACATGCTGTAAACTCTGTGCCAGTTCCGGTAGCGAGTAATGGCTTGTTGTAAATAAAAAAGGGGCAATCGCTACCTAGTTGGGCAGCATATGCAGCTAGTTTTTCATCGCTAATGGGTAACTGAAAATGTTGCTGCAACATACGCAACATATACGCCCCGTCTGCCGAACCTCCACCCAAACCAGCACCAATAGGAATGTTTTTATGTAAGTGAATGCTAAGAGGGGTAAGGGCATACTCTTTTGCCAATAGTTCATACGCTTTGAGGCATAAATTACCCGCAGCGCTTTCTGGGATGTCGATACCGGTATTGGTAAACGAAAGAGTATCGGCTGCAATAATTTCTAAGGCATCGGTAAGTGCCGTAAATGGATACATTACGGTTTCAATGGTATGGTAACCATTACTGCGTTTGGCGGTAATTTGTAAGCCTAAGTTTATTTTTGCATTCGGAAATTTCAGCATCTCTCAACATTTTAGGAAAAGCAAAAATAGGTTATTAATTGAGGATGCAATACCTTTGTGCTATGCAACAATATTTGGATTTAATGCGCCATGTACTACAAAATGGTGCCGAAAAGCATGATCGTACCAATACTGGTACCAAAAGTGTATTTGGGTATCAAATGCGTTTTAATTTAGCCGATGGTTTTCCGTTGGTTACCACTAAAAAACTGCATTTAAAATCAATAGTTCACGAATTAATTTGGTTTTTGAAAGGAGATACAAACACGGCATATCTTCAAGAAAACGGCGTAACTATCTGGAACGAATGGGCAGATGCAGATGGTAATTTAGGTCCCGTGTATGGTTCGCAGTGGCGTAGTTGGCCTACGGCAGATGGTAGGCATATCGATCAGATTACACAAGTTATCCAACAGTTAAAAAATAATCCCGATTCGCGCCGCATGATAGTAAGTGCTTGGAATGTGGGCGAAATAGAGAAAATGGCGTTGCCTCCATGCCATGCTTTTTTTCAGTTTTATGTAGCTGATGGAAAACTATCTTGTCAGCTATACCAGCGCAGTGCCGATATTTTTTTAGGTGTGCCTTTTAATATTGCTTCGTATGCCTTGCTTACACAAATGATGGCGCAGGTATGCAATTTGCAGGTAGGTGATTTTGTGTGGACGGGTGGCGATTGTCATTTATATCTCAACCATATAGAACAGGCAACATTGCAACTAAGCAGAATCCCACGTGCATTGCCTCAACTAAAACTAAACCCTGCCATAACGGATATTTTTGATTTTACCTTTGCTGATGTTGAATTGAGTGAGTATGATCCGCATCCACATATAAAAGCAGCAGTAGCCATTTAATTACCAGTATCCAGAAGATGAACATCTCTATTATAGTAGCTGCCGACGAACACAATGGCATTGGTAAAGACAACCAATTGTTGTGGCATATTTCCGAAGATTTAAAATATTTTAAGAAACTAACATCGGGGCATAGTATTATAATGGGACGTAAAACCTACGATAGTATAGGTAAACCCCTGCCAAATCGCAGAAATATTGTAATTAGTAGACAAACCGATTTAAGCATACCGGGTTGTGAAGTTGTGCACGCATTAGAGCAAGCACTAGTACTTTGCCAGCAAGAAACAGAAGTATTTATTATTGGTGGTGCCGAAATTTTTAAGCACAGTATTGATTTGGCTGATACAATTTACCTTACTCAGGTACATGCTGTTTTTGAGGCAGATACTTTTTTTCCGAAACTTGATGCTGCTTGGAAAACAGTAAACAGTATAGCAGGAAATGATGAAGGGGAACTGAAGTACACGTTTGTTACGCTAAGGAAAACAATATAGTAAAGGTATTCTGATGACTTTAAGTCATCAGAATACTAACTAATAGTTGATTACTAAAGTGTCTTTAATACTTTGTCCATTACTTCCATACCAGCATCTACATGTTGCTTCTCTAAAATTAAAGCAGGGCGGAAACGGATGGAGTTATTACCACAACCCAAAAACATAGTTTGGTGCTCCATACCTTTGCTTACAAAGGCATCACGTTGTTGCTTAGTAGGGAAATCGAAAGCAGATAACAATCCTCTACCACGTACATTACTTACCAAATTCGGATACGCTTTTACTTTATCTTGTAGCCGATCCATTAAATACTCGCCTACGGTAGCAGCATTGGCACATAAGTTATCTTCTTCAATTACTTCTAAAATTTTAGAAGCACGTACCATATCTACTAAACTACCTCCCCACGTAGAATTAATACGTGATGAAACGGTAAACACATTATTTTCAATTTCATCTACACGCTTGCTGGCTAAAATACCGCATATCTGCATCTTTTTACCAAATGCTAGAATATCAGGACGGGCTTTTTCGCCAAAATGCTGATGTGCCCAAAACTTACCGCTTAGTGCTACACCCGTTTGTACTTCATCGTATATCAACAAACATTCCTGCTCATCGGCTATGATGCGTAGTTTCTCAAAAAACTCTTTACGGAAATGATTATCACCACCTTCCGATTGTATCGGTTCGATAATGATGGCACAAATATCGTCTGGATTTTCTTTAAACGCTTGGTGTATTTGTTTAATAGTTAGCTCTTCGCGTTTCAATAAATCTGCATGGTTAGCATCCGTAAAAGGAAACTTCATTTTTGGATTACTTACGCGTGGCCAGTTAAACTGTGCAAACCACTTGGTTTTATCGGGTAGGGTATTGGTAAGGCTCATGGTATAGCCCGAACGACCATGAAATGCCTGTTCAAAATGTAATACTTTGAATCCCTTTTCACTGCGATGACCTTTTTGGAAGTTCTTTTGTACTTTCCAATCCATGGCCGTTTTTAGTGCATTTTCTATTGCCAATGAACCACCTGCAATAAAAAAGGCATGGGGTAAGTAATCGGGAATGCCAACACGCGAGAAAGTTTCTACAAATTGAGCGTATTGTTGGGTATAAATATCGGAGTTAGACGGGTTAGTTATTGCCGCCAACAACAGGTTCTTTTTAAATGCCTCATCGTTTACCATTTTTGGGTGATTGTAACCCAATGGAACAGATGCAAAGCAGGTAAAAAAGTCGAGTAGCGTACGATTGTTTTTCGAGTCGAAAATATGCACACCTTGACTTTTTTCCATGTCAAAAATCAGGTCGTAACCATCGGCTAATATGTGCTTGTTTAGAGTTTCGGCAACTTTATTTGGAGCTATAGAAAGAGTATACATACAAATTTATTTTGCTTCAAAGATAAAGTAAATGCCTTAAACAGGCAAATTTTAGCGGTTTTTGAACTCTGAGTTCAAAAAATAGGTTTAAACAATCTAAACCTATTTTTACACCTAAAAATAGAAAAGGCACCTAAATGCAACTCCTCTTTTTTATTCGGTTTTTTAATGAATTACGTTAAACTTTGCGCGTCTTACGTTTGCTTTTGTATCACTAATAGTTAAAATATAAGACCCACAGGCGTAGGTATCTGTAGCTATACGTAAGGGCTCTTTAATAGCCTGCTTTTGTTCTATTAATTGCCCATTAATAGTATAAATATGCACCATACTATTTTCAGAAAAGGTGTTTTCATTATACGGAACAATAAGTTCGGTATCAGCGGGGTTAGGAAAAACGAGTATATCGATATTCTCTTCTTGTAGTTTTGTAGTTGTTCCTGATGTAGCAATACTTGTAGTAGCCATGTTTTCTTGCGCAGCCGATTTTGGCATATCAGAGTAGGTAAACCACTGGTAACCGTCTAATTGTAAGTGTTGTTTCCACGCTGCTTGCTCATTCTTCCAATCTTCTCTAAAAATGCTTTCAGCATCATGTAGGGTATGCTCATTTACCCATTGTTGCATAAATTCAGGTTCGGCAGAAAAAATGGGTAAAAAGTGGGTGAGTTTATTATCAGCAGCAAAATAACTCAACCGAGTGCGGTTATACGCATAGGTACTATTTGGCGAGGTACGGTATGCGTGTAATAATACCCTATCCAACAAAGGGTCTATTTCACCAACTTCATTTGCGTTTGGCCATCCTAAATAAGCCTCTATTTTAATTGCTGGGATACTTTTTTGGGCTATTTTTCGAACTGCTTTTAGGGTGTTAATATATATTGCAAAAGCCGAGTCGCGCTCGGTATCGTTTACCAACCAATATTCGTACTCTATATTTATCCAATCAAATTTACCAACATGCAATTGGTTGAAACAAAATAAGGAAGCAGCATCGTCGAATAAGGTACTGTCTACCATACCGGTAAGTATAGAAAATACATTTGGTAGGCATACAATAGGTTCTGTGGGCCCATGTTGTATTCTGCCAGCCAATGCATGTGATTCTAAAGCGGCTCCTATATTGGTAATTGTGCCACTAAGTTTTGCCTTCACAATAAAATTAGAGAGTTGCTGCTCTTTTGCCGAATTTCCAATAATTCCTCTGTGTAAATCGTATAGTGTAAGGTAAGTAATACGTTTACTACCAGCATAGTTCAGCAAAGAGTCTTCGGCAGCGGCATTACCAAGTATGTGGTTAAACTTATTTACATACATGCCTCTTACGGGTGTAATGGCAGGAAATTGCGAAAAGGCTGCTGTAGATAGCAGCAAAAATAGTAATACAAAAGAGTGAAATTTTGATAGATAATTCATAGAAGGAGTGAATCTCATTAAGATTCTACAACTACTTACAAATAGCAAGCCAAAAACTATTGAGTACTAATTCCTCCAGTATGGATGGCTAAGATTTTGCTGTTTTGCTCAAAGTAATCTGCAGCAATTAAATCGAAAAGAGCATAAAACAGTTTGCCAGTATAAACGGGTTCTATGGGTAAAGCCGTTTGCTGACTGAAATCTTGCATCCAATTTATTAAATGTGGCGTTGTTTTGGCATAGCCACCTTGGTGGTACTGGAGTAAAATATCCCAATTTTGTGCTTTTGGAGCTAATGCTGAGACGTCCTGTTTCAAAAAATCTGCACCCTTTAGTACTGCAATACCTATGGCTTTAGTAGGCAGCATATGCTGTTGTAACCCTTGTGAAATACCAGCTAAAGTAGCTCCAGTGCCACAAGCGGTAAAAATGTGGGTATAAGTTTCTGGTAATTCATCAATCAATTCGGCTACCCCTTTTGCGGCTAAAGCAGAGGCGCCTCCTTCATCAATAAAATAAGCATGTGTATCATTGGTAAAATATTGATTGAAAATGTCCTGTTTATTGCGATAGCTTGTACGGTCCACGTAATGTAATTGCATTCCGAATGCGGTACATAAAGATAGTACAGGGTTCAGCGGTAGTGTTTCTTCGCCGCGTACAAAACCAGTACACGTAAATCCCAATTGCTTTGCAGCACAGGCGGTGGCTAGTAAATGATTAGAATAAGCGCCACCAAAAGTGATTAAATGTTTTTTGCCTTTTTGTTGTGCATCCTGCAGGGTGTATTTTAGTTTGCGCCATTTATTACCCGAAATATGCGGATGAATTAAATCATCACGCTTAACAAACAACTGTACCTTTTTTTCTTCCAATAGTGGATGGTGCAGTGCGTGTATTGGGCTGGGTAAGGCAATGTGCATAGGTGATAAATAAAAGCGGGATGATGTTGAAACATCATCCCGCCTAAAGTTAAGGAATGGTAGAATTACAAGAAATCTACACAGATACCTAATCCAACACTTGGGGTTTGGTATTTAGCTAATGTATAGCTACCTCCAATGGTAAGTACCAAAAATTTCAAACGAAATCCAGCAGTAAGATTGGCACCATTGGCACCACTGAATTTCTTATCTATAGGGTCAACTTGTGTTTGTGTTTCAAGACCTCCACCATTATTTCCATCACTGTCATAAGCAGGTATGGGATAGTTTCCGGTAGCGCTAATGTTGGTAGATGAACCCATATAGCCTACACCACCATATACGGTAAGTACGGCTAATTTTTTAGAGATAATGGCATTTATAGTAGTAGAGCTTGTTTTTAAATTTAGTTTTTGGTTGTCATAAGACGTATTCGGATTGTCTTTTGGTAAATTAGGATTTGGTTCTACATTTAAATTAAAAGAAGATTTAAGTTGAGTATAACCTGCTAAAACCGATAAATCAAATGGAAGTTCTTTCATAACAGGTATCCATTGCTTAATATCATGTTTTACACCAACACCGAACAAGCCAATTTCTCCTAAGTTGCCTAAATTTGTAGTAGGTATAAATCGACCTATTATTTCGGTTCCTTTAATTACACCAATGCTTAATTGTGCCATCGGTACTGGTACAAGTGGAACAAGAGCTCCTTTTGGTGAATTGATAGTAAGCGTGTCAGAAGTATTGCCAGGCCCTTTTATTACATATTCAAATGTGGCTGTTTTGTCAGAATTGTTACCGGCTAAAGTTGCACTTTCGGTAGGAGAGCCTGCTTTTAATTTTAACAGATTCAAATTTAAGTCTGCCACATCAAATTTTTTGTCTGATGCTGGAATAAGTACTGGGCTAAAAGTAATAGTAAGGTCGAATCTACCTGATTTATGCACATTGGCAGTGTTATACCAATTGTTGTTTAATCCAGCTCCAAGTCCTTTAAAAAAAGGAGATAAGTAGGCTCCAGCTAACTCAGCGCCATCGTTTTTACCTGCTTCAATAAATTCACCAACCTCATTTTGTGCTTTTGCTGTATTCAGTAAGCTACTGATAACTAAACAAAAAAGTGTAATTTTTACTGTTAATACTTTTCTCATAACATTTTGGTTTTATGGCTTAAAATTAGGAAAATTCATACTTATGACAAGTAATTCTGTTTTTATTTTCAATAAAATAGCCCGAAGGGGGTATATTTGACGCGTGGATGAAGATATAGAACTATTAGAAGGCGACGAACAGGAATTGTACGAACACCACCGCATCGTGGTGGATAAGGGACAATCGTTGTTTAGAATTGATAAATTTTTGATGCACCGAATGGAAGGTGCATCTCGAAACCGTATTCAAAATGCAATGGATGCGGGTAGTGTATTGGTAAACGGTAAACCTACCAAGGCCAGCTATAAGGTAAAACCATTGGACGTGATTTTGGTGGTACTGCCGCAATCTCCACGCGATACCGAAATTTACCCCGAAAATATTGCCTTAGATATTGTTTTTGAGGACGATGATATTATTATCATTAATAAACCAGCAGGTATGGTGGTGCATCCAGGTTACAACAATTATACAGGAACACTGGTACATGGTTTGGCGTATCATTTTCAAAATTTACCAAACTTAAAAGATAATGAGGCTCGCCCAGGTTTGGTGCACCGTATTGATAAAGACACATCTGGATTGTTATTAGTTAGTAAAAACGAACTGTCTATTACGTATTTAGCAAAACAATTTTTCGACCACAGTATTACCCGTAAATACATTGCTTTAGCTTGGGGAGATATTGCCCAAGATGGTACTGTTACTGGGTATATTGGCAGAAGCGTGCGTGATAGAAAAGTAATGAGTATTTACCCTGATGAAACAAAGGGTAAATGGTCGGTTACGCATTATAAAGTATTGGAGCGTTTGGGTTATGTAACGCTTATCGAATGCCAGTTAGAAACAGGGCGTACGCATCAAATACGTGCGCACATGCAGCATATTGGGCATCCTTTGTTTAATGATGCGTCATATGGTGGTGATAAAATTTTGAAGGGGACAATATTCAATAAATACAAACAATTCGTAGAAAATGCATTTAAGCTATTGCCACGGCAGGCTTTACATGCACAAACACTGGGTTTTATACATCCGAGTACCAAAAAGCACATAAACTTTGAAAGTGCTATCCCTACAGACATGCAACAATGTATCGAAAAGTGGAGAGCGTATAGTAGGTTTGAGTCTTGAGTCGGAAGTCTTGAGTCGGAAGTCTTGAGTCGGAAGTCGGAAGTCGGAAGTCGGAAGTCGGAAGAATTTAGATAAGCAATTTAGCGATTAATAATACATAAGGCAGTTTCTCAATTAACAAATTGACTAATTAACTAATCAACAAATTATCACGTGTTTCTCAATCACAACGGTCAAGTTCTTCCTGTAAATACTCCCATTTTTGGTTCGGATAATCGTGCGTTTAGATATGGCGACGGGTTGTTTGAAACCATTCGGATGGTGAATGGACAGCCGCAGTTTTTGGACTTGCATTTGGCACGCTTGCAAGAGGGAATGCAAGTATTGCAACTGGATAAAAACGAAAAATGGACTATTGATTTTTGGCAAGAAACAATAGCCGATTTATGCAGAAGGAATAAGCTATTTAAAGATGCACGTATCAAATTAAGTGTTTATAGAAATGCCGCAGGTTGGTACACACCCGAAACCAATACGGCCGCCTTTCTATTAGAAGTGTGGCCATTGGATACAACAGGCTATCAATTAAATAACAAAGGTTTAGTTATTGATATTTTTACCGAAGTACCTAAAAGGGTAGGAGCATTAGCTACTATTAAAAGTGCCAATAGCTTGCCCTATATATTGGCAGGCATTTATGCCAAAAAAAATGGGTTGGATGATTGTTTATTGATTAATGAACAGCAGCGCTTGGTAGAAGCTGTTGCCTCTAATCTGTTTTTAGTGAAGAATAATACTCTTTATACTCCACCACTTACAGATGGGTGTGTTGCGGGTATTATGCGTCGTATTATTTGTTCAAATTATTCAGTAGTGGAACAATCTATTCCGATGGCTGCGTTGCTCGAAGCAGATGAAATACTACTTACAAATGCTATACAGGGTGTACAATGGGTAGTAGGGTATAAGAATAAACGGTATTTTAATAAAGTATCGAAAGAGCTAGTTTCTCTAATAAGGTAAAATTGATAAGTGGAGAGTAAAAGGGCGAGGAAAGTTTGTGAAGCACAGTTATAATGCCTTTTTCCTTTTTACTTTCTCCTTTTCCCTTCTTTTTTCCTAGCTTTGCCCCGCAAGTAGTTAAACACAATTATTTGCTATGCTCTCTGATAATTCCAAATTTGTTGCCGAAGGTCTTACTTACGACGACGTCCTATTAGTTCCCGCTTATTCTGAAGTACTTCCACGTGATGTAAGCACCCAAACGTGGCTTACTCGTAAAATTCGTTTAAACGTTCCTATTGTTTCTGCCGCTATGGATACCGTTACCGAATCTGCATTGGCAATTGCTATTGCGCAGGCTGGTGGTATTGGTATGCTGCACAAAAACATGTCAATCGAGCGCCAAGCAGATGAGGTACGTAAAGTAAAACGTTCAGAAAGTGGCATGATTCAAGATCCAGTTACCTTGCAAGAGAGTGCCATTTTGAGCGAAGCACTACAGTTGATGAAAGAGTACCGCATTGGAGGTATTCCTATCGTTGATAAGGATAAAAAGCTCGTGGGTATTATTACCAACCGCGATATACGTTTTCAAAAAGATACTACCAAGCTGGTACGAGATGTAATGACTAAAGATAATTTGGTAACTACAGTAGCTGGCACCGACTTAACACAAGCAGAAGAAATTTTGCAAAATCATAAAATCGAAAAATTACCAGTAGTAGATAAAAATGGCAAGTTAGCTGGACTCATCACCTTCAAGGATATTCAAAAAGTAAAGGCTTTTCCTAAAGCATGTAAAGACGAATTAGGCCGTTTGCGTGTAGGTGCAGCTGTTGGTGTTACGCATGATACTATAGATAGGGTAACAGCTTTAGTAAATGCTGGAGTAGATGTAATTACTATTGATACTGCTCACGGACACTCTAAAGGAGTAATTGATATGCTTAAAGCGGTAAAGCAACGTTTTCCGGAATTGCAAGTAATTGTAGGGAATATTGCTACCGGCGAGGCAGCCAAAGATTTGGTAGCTGCTGGCGCCGATGCCATTAAAGTAGGTATCGGTCCAGGTTCTATCTGTACTACCCGCATTATTGCTGGGGTTGGTGTACCGCAATTGTACGCAGTATATATCTGTGCCGAAGCTATCAAAGGTTCGGGTGTTCCTATTATTGCCGATGGTGGTATTAAACATACGGGTGATATTCCTAAAGCAATAGCCGCAGGAGCAAGCTCTATTATGGCGGGTTCTTTGTTTGCGGGGGTAGAAGAGTCGCCAGGAGAAACCATTATTTACGAAGGAAGAAAATTCAAGTCATATCGTGGTATGGGTTCTATTGAGGCTATGGAACAGGGTTCTAAAGATCGTTATTTCCAAGATGTAGAAGATGATATTAAGAAATTAGTTCCCGAAGGTATTGTAGGAAGAGTGCCCTTTAAAGGTACATTGATGGAAGTAATGCACCAATATATTGGCGGGCTGCGTGCAGGTATGGGCTATTGTGGTGCAGCTACAATTGAGGATTTGCAGAAAGCTAAGTTTGTAAAAATTACCGCTGCTGGTATCCGCGAAAGCCACCCACACGATATTACAATTACCAAAGAAGCACCGAATTACACAAGATAAAGATAACAGATGTCTGATAACTGACAACTGATAACCGAATATGGATATAGAATTCAATAAAAACGAAGATGTAAACAAGCAGTTAATAGATGATTTGAAAAACCGCTTGAAAAAAATTCATCTGGGAGGGGGAGAAAAAGCAGCTGCAAAACAAAAGGAAAAAGGCAAATTGTTAGCACGCGAGCGCATTGCTTATTTGTTGGATAAAGACCGTCCGTTTTTAGAAATAGGAGCATTTGCTGCCGATGGGATGTACCTAGATGAAGGCGGTTGTCCTTCTGCTGGCGTAGTAGCCGGAATAGGTTATGTATCGGGCAGACAATGTATGGTTGTAGCCAATGATGCTACCGTTAAAGCGGGAGCATGGTTTCCGATGACCGCCAAGAAGAATCTTAGAGCGCAAGAAATTGCTATGGAAAACCGCTTACCTATTATCTATTTAGTAGATAGTGCGGGGGTGTATTTGCCTATGCAAGACGAAATTTTTCCAGATAAAGAACACTTCGGACGGATGTTTCGCAACAATGCTATCATGAGTGCTATGGGCATTCTGCAAATAGCCGCTATAATGGGCAGTTGCGTGGCAGGTGGGGCTTATTTACCCATTATGAGCGACGAAGCCATGATTGTTGACGGTACAGGCTCGGTGTTTTTAGCAGGCTCGTATTTGGTAAAATCGGCTATTGGAGAGGATATTGATAATGAAACACTAGGAGGTGCAACTACTCAATGCGAAATTTCGGGCGTTACCGATTACAAGCACCCCAATGATAAGGCTTGTTTAGATAGCATCCGTGCTATTATGGATAAAGTGGGTGATTACAACAAAGCTGGATTTGATAGAGCGAAGCCTGCCGAACCCAAAAAAGATCCTAAAGAGATTTACGGCATTTTTCCAGATAACAGAGATAAACAATACGATATGCACGAAGTTATTTACCGCTTGGTAGATAATTCGGAGTTCGAAGAGTATAAAGCATTGTATGGGCAATCTATTATATGCGGTTTAGGACGTATAGATGGTTGGGCGGTAGGTATTGTAGCCAATCAACGCAAAGTGGTAAAGAGTAAAAAAGGTGAAATGCAATTTGGTGGAGTTATTTACTCCGACTCGGCTGATAAAGCAGCTCGATTTATCATGAATTGCAACCAAAAGAAAATACCATTAGTGTTTTTACAAGACGTTACCGGGTTTATGGTAGGCTCACGCTCAGAACATGGCGGAATTATTAAGGATGGAGCGAAAATGGTGAATGCCGTTTCCAACTCGGTAGTACCTAAATTTACTATTGTAATTGGTAATTCATATGGTGCAGGCAACTATGCCATGTGTGGAAAGGCCTACGACCCGCGTTTGATTTACGCATGGCCTTCGGCTAAAATTGCGGTAATGGGTGGATCGCAAGCCGCTAAAACCTTGTTGCAAATTCAGGTAGCTGCTTTAAAAGCAAAGGGAGAAACCATTACGCCTGAAGACGAAAAAATACATTTAGACAAAATTACAGATAGGTACAACAGTCAAACTACGCCGTACTATGCAGCTTCGCGCTTGTGGGTAGATGGGGTAATAGACCCATTAGAGACACGAAAAGTTATTTCTATGGGTATTGAGGCTGCCAACCATGCGCCGATAGAAAAAGCCTTTAATGTGGGGATTATTCAAACGTAATAGGTATAAGAATTAGTTGTTATAAAAAAAGCTCTCTTGGATTTCCAAGAGAGCTTTTTTTTGGAGTTCATTTAATCATCGGATGACTTAAAGTCATCCGATGATTAAATGATAATAACTAAAGTTTATTGTACAACTACTTTAGTTACGTTTTGGCTTTCGTTGTTTACTGTAAGTGTTACGAAATAAACACCTTTAGCTAAACCTGTAGTGTTTAATTCTACTGATTGGTTACCAGCAGCTAATTTTTGATCTGCAAGAACAGAAATTAACTTACCTGAATAATCGTACACTATTACTTTTGTGCGAGCTGGAGCATCTAACGTAAAGTTGATAGTGCTTGCACCAGTACTAGGGTTTGGATATACACTTAATCCAAATGATTTTTCTACTTGGTTATTAATACCAGCAGTAATAAGTGCATTTTCTGCAGCAATATCTCTAATAGAAATACCAAAACCTATACGACCTACTAATGAAACAGCACCCGTAGCAACGTTTACTGTATAAAAATTATCAGTAGCATTAGTGCCTGCATTAGCAGCTAAATAAGCGGTGTTAGTTGCAGTAGTTGTAGTATAAGCAATGTCAATATCAGAAGTAGCATCAGTACGGCTTAGCGTAATACCCAATGGTCCAACTGTATTTTGGAAACCACCGTTAGGGGTATTCTGCAATGTTAAGATGCTTAATGAATCATCAATATTGAATAACTGGGTTGAGGTTGCTCCCATAAAGCTGTTAGTATATGCACCGGATCCTACGAATGGGGTTTTGCTAGCATTTACATCACCCGCTTTGTAACTCAAGTTAGTATCCATAGCAGCTACTGCTACAGTAACAGGATTTAAACGGAAGTTTTTACCATTTGATGCAATAACACGGATACGATCTACCGTTGGATTAAAATCGAAACCAATGTTACCAGCAATACCTGCCAATTTTAATAACGTATCTTTTACTAAAGTGGCAGCACCAGTTGTTGTATTTAGGGTGTAAAGAGAAACGGTATCTGTACCTGTTTTTAAGCCTAAAGCATATAATAAACCATTACTTGGACGGAAATCCATACCAACAACTGTTTGTCCAGCTTTTAAACCTGTAATAGTATTTAATGTACGTATGATAGAAGGATTCTCAGCAGTAAAAGAAATTAAGTTGTTTGTTGTAGATAAAGCATGTACCAAACGTCCACTTAGGGTAGGTACAGTTCTGTCTATTAATACAGCGATATCTTGTACAGGTATGCCACCATTTGCTGGTCCAATTGCACCAACTAAAGTGGTTGCTCCTGTGGTTAAGTTTACCGTGTAAAAATTATCATTTGTAGCAGTTCCTGAGTTAAAGGCAAGGTAAGCAGTGTTTACATTGTTTACTCTGTCGTAAAAAATATCTAAATCGCTGCTTCTATCTACTGTGTTTAGCGTTAATCCTGTGTTGCCAACAATAGTGTTTAGCGTACCTGCATTAGGTGGGTTTTGAGTAGAAAATACATTTAATGAATCATCGTAATCATACAATGTTGTGCTGGTAGCACCAATATAGCTATTGGTATAAGCACAGCTCCCTATAAATGGATTTTGACCAGCATTTGGATCAGCAGGAGCAGCTGTTTTGTATTGAAGATCTCCATCTGTAGCAACTATTACACCAGTAACTGGGTGTAAACGGTAGTTTTTGTTGTTTGCGCTTACTACACGAATACGGTCTACTGTTGGATTAAAATCCATACCTATAGGACCAGTTCCTAAAGCTAAGGTAGTATCTTTAGATCCTACAGCCGTAGCAATACCAGTTGTTGCATCAACAGTATATAAACGTGCTGCATTGCTGGTAGCATTATAACCTAATAGGTATAGTTCTCCAGTTGCAGGGCGATAATCCATGCCTACTACAGCCTGTCCGGCACTTACGCCAGTTATGGTTACTTCTAGTCCAATAAAAGTGCTTGGAGTAGCAGCATTAAAGGTATAAATTTTGCCATTTGATAATGCTTTTACTGTTTGAGCAGAAGCATCAACGGTAATAAATACAAAAACAGCAGCAAGTGCTGTTTTAAAGAACGTATTCAAAAAGCTTCTTTTCGAATACGTTTTGTTCGGTGTAAAAATGTTCATGTTTGTTTTCTAATTGGTTAATTAATAAAGGTTACGTTTTTAGTATAGTTTGGGATTTATTTATTTGCTTTGAACAAATATTACAATCAATAGTTTTTTAGGAAATGATTTTCACAAATTTAAATATTACCCACGCTACAGCAAGTGATTTACCAGAAATTACTGCAATATATAATACTACAATAGCTTCACGCCTTGTTACTGCAGATTTAGAAGAAGTAACGTGGCAAAGTAAACTGTCTTGGTTTGAAGCGCATAATACTACTACACGCCCGCTATGGGTAATTACTTACGAAGGTAAAATGGTTGCCTGGCTTAGTTTTCAATCTTTTTATGGTAGACCAGCTTATAATGGTACGGCCGAAATTAGTGTATATATCCACCCCGATTACCGAGCAAAGGGCTTGGGTAATTACCTGTTAGACTATGCTATTGCTGAGGCTCCAAAATTAGGCCTAAAAACCTTGTTGGCATTTATTTTCGACCATAATTTGCCCAGCATTCAATTATTTACTAAAAAAGGTTTTACCCAGTGGGCGCATTTGCCCAACATTGCTTTAATGGATGATACTGAGCGTGGTTTACTTATTTTGGGACTGCGTGTAAGTTCATAACAGGGGTATTATACACTTAGATTATAGTCGTGCTTGTGCGCACAATTTTGAACATCCAATTATTTATCTCTTTCTTTGCGATAAAATAGCACCTTTTATTCTATGGCCAAAAACTTATTGATAGTAGAGTCTCCGGCAAAAGCCAAAACCATTGAAGGGTATTTGGGTAAGGATTTTGTCGTAAAGTCAAGTTACGGGCATATCCGCGATTTGATGAAGGGTAACGATGCTATCGACCTAAAAAACAACTACCTACCTACCTATGAGGTGCCATCGGATAAGAAAGCGGTAGTAGCCGAACTCAAAAAATTAGCAAAGGCAGCCGAAATGGTATGGCTAGCATCCGACGAAGACCGCGAGGGAGAAGCCATTTCTTGGCATTTGTTTGAGACGTTGGGCTTGAAAAAGGAAAATACGAAACGTATTGTTTTTCATGAAATTACAAAGCCGGCTATTTTAAAAGCTATTGAAACACCACGTAGTATCGATTATAATTTGGTGAACGCACAACAAGCGCGCCGTGTGTTGGATAGATTAGTGGGTTTCGAAATTTCGCCTATTTTATGGCGTAAGGTAAAACCTTCGCTTTCTGCTGGAAGGGTACAATCTGTTGCTGTACGACTTATTGTAGATAGAGAACGAGAAGTAAATCAATTTGCTGCTGAAGCAGCGTTTAAAACGGTAGGTATTTTTAATACAGAAGCAAACGGTACTAAAAAAACACAGTTTAAGGCAGAGTTAAATAAAAAGTTTGAGCAAGAAACAGATGTAACCGATTTTGTAAATGCCTGCGCTACTGCCAAATTTGCTATACGTAGTTTGGAAGTAAAGCCTGCAAAGCGTTCTCCTGCTCCGCCATTTACTACTTCTACTTTGCAGCAGGAAGCTTCGCGTAAATTGGGGTTTTCGGTATCGCGCACCATGATGATAGCGCAAAAACTATACGAATCGGGATTGATTACCTATATGCGTACCGATTCGGTAAATCTATCGGATACTGCATTGGGAGCAGCTACCAACGAAATTAAATCGGCTTACGGCGAGCAGTATCACCAATTCAGAAAATACAAAACAAAATCGGCAGGTGCACAAGAGGCTCACGAAGCTATTCGCCCTACCTATTTTAACAATCATACCATTGATGGCGAACCAGCGGAAAAACGCTTGTACGATTTGATATGGAAACGTGCCATTGCCTCGCAAATGAGTGAAGCGCAGTTTGAACGTACTATTGCAAAAATTACTATTTCTAACCGTGCAGAAGAGTTTACTGCAAATGGTGAAGTACTTAAATTTGACGGTTTCTTAAAGGTATATATGGAATCTTCGGATGAGGAGGATGTAACCGAAACAGAAGCAGACGAAGACAATGCTATTTTACCGCCATTAGCCGAAAAGCAAAACTTGTTTTTGGCAGATGTAACGGCTACCGAGCGTTTTACCCGTGCAGCCCCACGCTATACAGAGGCTAGTTTGGTAAAAAAATTAGAGGAGTTAGGCATTGGACGACCATCTACCTATGCGCCTACCATTTCTACCATCCAAAAGCGCACGTATGTAATTAGAGAAGATAGAGAGGGAAAGCAACGTAAGTACCGTGTGGTAACACTAAAAAAAGGAGTTGCAGAAGCCAGCACTGCTGTAGAGAATTTTGGGGCAGAAAAATCCAAGCTATTTCCAACAGATATTGGGGTGGTGGTAAACGACTTCTTGGTGCAACATTTCAAAAATATTGTAGATTTTAACTTTACTGCCAAAGTAGAGGAGGAGTTTGACGAAATAGCGCAAGGCTTAAAGGAATGGACAAAAATGATTGATGCATTTTATATCCCATTTCATAAAGAAGTAGAAAATACATTAGAAACTGCCGAACGTGCAACAGGTAGCCGCGATTTAGGTAACGACCCCGAATCGGGTAAACGTATTTCTGTGCGTATTGGACGTTATGGTCCATTTGTACAAATTGGCGAAACTGTTGAAGGGGAAGAAAAACCACGTTATGCTAGTCTTAAAAGTGGACAACTTATCGAAACAATTACGTTAGATGAGGCGTTGGAACTCTTTAAATTACCCAAAAAAGTAGGTGTTTTTGAAGAGAAAGAAATGACGGTAGCCATTGGGCGTTTTGGTCCATATATTCGTCACAATAGCGAGTTTTTCTCATTGGCAAAAGAGGACGATCCGCATACTATTATAGAAGCACGTGCCATAGAACTCATTTTAGGCAAGCGCGAAAAAGATGCTAATAAGTTGATAAAGAGTTTTACTGAAAATGCAGACGTAAAAGTGCTGAATGGTAGGTGGGGAGCGTACATTGCTTTTGGTAAACAAAATGTAAAAATTCCGAAAGGAAAAGAACCCGAAAGCCTTACCTATGCAGAGTGTGTAGAATTAGCCGAAAAAGATGCTGCAGCCCCTAAAAAGCCAGCTGGACGGTTTAAAAAGAAGAGTTAATGAATTCTTCGTAAACTAGTCCCGATAGCTATCAGGATTCGTAATTAGTAACAGCAACCGTTTCGTAAATTAGTATCAATTTGTCATTCGTTACCGAAATATGAAAAAAGATTTACCTGAAAATACCGTTCAAGATGTAGCCATAGCCATTGCTTTGGAAAACGATGCTATAGAAGGAAAGTCGTGGAGGGTATATGTACTTAATCTAAAAAAAATAGATTTAAAGGACGTGTTGGTTTCGTCTAAGGGGTATGGTGAGCATAAAGGCGAGCAGGTAAAAACATCAGTGCTCCGTCATTTTATTGGAGATTTAGCAGCAAATAAGGCGGCTTTAATAGAACCCATTGACGATAGGTTATTTGGACTAAACAACGAATTTTGGCTCAGCTATTATGTAGACGGGGTTATTTATGATAAGAAATTCATTTTTTTGCCCGAAAGTGTGGTAGAAGCTAATTTTATAAAACTCCCTATTTTAAATAAGCCAGGGGTAATGATACGGTGATTAGCTCTTCTGTTAATTAGTTCATCGGTATCAATCTATTTCCTAAACTTCGTATAATTATAGTAATTCACTATTGTAACAAAATAGTTATTTAAATCTTGCATAGTTTATTATGTTTTTTAACTTTGGTTATCTAAACCATCGTAATAATGAAAAAACTATTCTTTTTACTCCCTTTCCTACTACTTTGCACAAGTACACTACAAGCTCAACGTACCCTAATTGGCACAACATCTGGCGAAGGCAAAGATTTTGTTGGTAGTATATTTAGTTTGCCCACGGGTGATAATACTATCACCCAAGAATTTAATTTTATTACAGAAAATTTAGGTGGATCTCCTAATGCAGACTTATGTCAAGCTACAAATGGTAAATTTTATGGAATGACCGTTTTTGGAGGTATATACGAAAGAGGTGTAATCTTCGAGTATGATTTGGCTAGCAATACCTATACTAAAAAAATAGATTTTGACAATGTTGAGAACGGTTGCTTTCCCTATGGTAGTTTAATACAGGCCAGTGATGGTAAGTTGTACGGAATGACTGCTGGAGGAGGCATTAATAATTATGGAGTATTATTTGAATATGATATTAGTACGAATAAATGTATCAAAAGAATAGATTTTGATAGTATGAATAAAGGGGGTATCCCTTTTGGTAGTTTGCTACAAGCCAGCAATGGTAAGCTATATGGAATGACCTCTGTGGGAGGTGCTAATAACTTTGGTGTGATTTTTGAATATGATATTAGTGCGCATAGCTATACCAAAAAAATAGACTTTGATGGTGCTAATAATGGCGCTGTTCCTTTTGGTAGTTTAGTACAAGCCAGTAATGGTAATCTATACGGTTTAACGGGTAGTGGGGGAGCAAATGGAGTTGGTGTACTATTTGAATACAGTAATACTACTAATACAATTACTAAAAAAACAGATTTTGATGATGCCAATAATGGAAGCGTTCCTCTTGGTAGCTTGATACAAGCTACGAATGGAAAGTTATATGGAATGACGAGCGAAGGAGGTGCAAATGGTTGGGGAGTATTATTTGAATACGACATTACCAATGAGTTGTTTTTCTCAAAAATTGATTTTGGTCCAACTTCTAAAGGGCGTACGCCTAATGGTAGTTTATTACAAGCCAGTAATGGTAAATTGTATGGTACGACTAGTGAGGGAGGTACAAAAGATTTAGGTATTATTTTTGAGTTTGATGCTGTTGCCAATTTATTCACAAAGAAAATAGATTTTAGTAACATCGATGGTGACGGTAGTTACGCCACTGGCAGTTTAGTACAAGCCAATAATGGTAAATTGTATGGCATGACAAGCACTGGAGGTATAAATAACACAGGTGTAATTTATGAATTTGATGCAACTACTGTTACGTATACCAAAAAAATAGATTTTAATGGTGTAGATAATGGAAAGAATTCTGTAAGCAGCTTGGTGCAAGCTAATACTGGTAAAGTATACGGAATGACATCACGAGGTGGAGCAAATGATAATGGGGTATTATTTGAATATGCTGTAGCCTATAATACGTATACCAAGAAAATAAATTTTGATGGTAAAAATAAAGGTAGTAAACCTTGTGGTAGTTTACTGCAAGCTAGTAATGGTGATTTATACGGAATGACATCTGCTGGGGGTGCTAATGATGCTGGTGTGTTGTTTGAATATGATATTATTACTAATAGTTACACAAAAAAAATAGATTTTGGTAGTGCCAATACAGGAAGTTTTCCTTATGGTAGCTTAATTCAAGCTAACAATGGCAAAATGTATGGTATGACTGGAGAGGGAGGATTACATGACAGCGGAATATTGTTTGAATACAATATAACGAACAATGCGTTTGTCAAAAAAATTGATTTTGATAGTGTTGGTAGGGGACGTTATCCACATGGTAGTTTACTACAAGCCAATAATGGTAGGTTATACGGAATGACATTTGCTGGGGGTGCTAATGATGCTGGTGTGCTATTTGAATATGATATCGTTACTAATGTACTTACCAAAAAAATAGATTTTGATGGAGATGATAGAGGAGCATATCCTTATGGTGATTTAGTACAAGCTAACAATGGTAAGTTATATGGGATGACTCTTTCCGGAGGATTATATAGTAAAGGTGTACTCTTTGAATATGATATCGCTACTAATTTACTTACCAAAAAAATAGATTTTGATGGTGCTGATAAAGGAGGTCTCCCTTATGGTAGTTTATTACAGTCTAATAATGGTAAATTATATGGAATGACTGCAGTTGGCGGAGCAAATAATAGTGGTGTACTCTTTGAGTATGATATAGCTACCAATAGCTTTATCAACCAAATAGATTTTACTGATGGAGCCAGACCAAAAGGAAGTTTAATAGAAGTAATACTGCCAGATGCTGGTTTATTTAATCAAACGGTTCATGCAATCCCTTTTACAGTATATCCCAATCCCAACTCAGGTACTTGTACAATCAATAGTACAGTTAGTGGTATCTACCAAATTTGTAACCAGTTAGGGCAAGTAATACAAAGAATAGATTTGGAACAAAACAGTGTAATTACTGTAAGCAATTTGCCAGCAGGTATTTATTGTATTAAAAGTGATGCAGGTAGTGTACAGCAAAAAATAGTGGTTTATTAGTAATCAGCAGAGTATTTATATCTAATAACCATGCTCAATAACATTGCCTTAAACCAGATTTTGTTTTTAGATATTGAGACTGTGCCGCAAGCGCCAGCCTTTAATCAATTGCCCGAAGATATACGAGAGCTATGGGCTAAAAAAGCAAAGAATTTAAGCAATCAAATAGATGAAACACCAGAAAACATCTATAACAGAGCGGGTATTTATGCCGAATTTGGTCAAGTAGTATGTATCTCCTTTGCCATGTTTCATGATGGTGTGCTGCGTGTAAAATCTTTTTACGACGAAAATGAACTAGTCGTGTTGCAGCAATTTGCCGAGTTGCTAAATTCATTAAAAGCCAACACATTGCTGTGCGCGCACAATGGCAAAGAGTTTGATTTCCCTTACCTATCACGCCGTATGCTTATTCAAGGCATTGCATTACCCAATTTGTTGGATAATGCAGGTAAAAAGCCTTGGGAGATTAATCATTTAGATACCTTAGAATTATGGAAATTTGGTGATTACAAAAGCTATACTTCCTTAACTCTTTTGGCGGCTGTTTTTGGTATTCCATCACCAAAAGATGATATTGATGGGAGTATGGTTGGGCATGTATATTGGCAAGAGCATGATTTGGAGCGAATTAGGGTGTATTGCCAAAAAGATGTAATTACCCTCACTCAATTGATACGAAAGTTTAAAGGAATGCCGTTGTTGGAAGAAAATAAAATTACTTATGTTTGATAGAAATAACAATTTTATGATGACACGTTTTGCACCCCTTGCTCTTTTTTTTGTGCTATTATTTGGCTGTAGCATAAGTTTTGCTCAAAAAAATATAGATGAAGCCAAAGCTGCTATTACTGCTGCTCGTGCCGAATACCTAAAGGCGTATAATGCGGATGATCCTATTAAAACAGCTTTTTATTACGGAAATACAGCTTTACTAATGCCACCTAACCAACAAAAAATTACTGGTAGAGCTGCTATAAAAGAGTATTACAAAGCCAATGCGCAAATTTATAGCGATTATTTTTCGTCGACTACCAAAATAGTAATAGAAGAAAAAACAGCCATAGAAACAGGTAGCTATACCGTAACAGTACAATTGCCAGGTGCTACAGAATCATTTATAGATAGAGGCAAATACCTATGTATTTGGCAAAAAGGAGATGATGATAAGTGGAGAATTGGATATGATATTTACAATACAGATTTAGCTCCGGCTAAGTAATTAGCTGCTGCAAATGCAGCAAAAAATCGGCAAGGTTGTAAAAATCTTGCCGATTTTTTTTGTTACTATTGCTTAGTGAAGGAGCTATTAAACGTTCAAAATCTTAGTATTCGTTTTGGCAATAAACAGGTATTAAGCAATGTTAGTTTTGCCATTGGCAAAGGTGAGGTAATGGGCTTGGTGGGCGAATCAGGCTCGGGTAAATCTATTACATCGTTGGCCATTATGCGGTTGCTCGATGAAAAAAGCGCAACAGTTACTGGTTCTATTTTGTATAATGATAAAGACCTGCTGTTGCTACCGCAACAAGAAATGCAGCGGTATAGAGGCACGCAAATTGCCATGATCTTTCAGGAGCCCATGACTTCGCTCAATCCGGTATATACCTGCGGACATCAAGTGGCAGAGGGGTTAATTGTCCATCACAAATTAAGCAAGCAAGCAGCACGCAAACGTAGCATCGAACTTTTTGAAGAGGTACAATTGCCACGTGCCAATCAATTATTTGATGCCTATCCGCATCAGTTATCAGGTGGGCAACGCCAGCGTATTATGATTGCTATGGCACTAGCTTGTAACCCTCAATTACTAATTGCCGACGAACCTACAACAGCATTGGATGTAACGGTGCAGCAATCAATTATTGAACTACTACAAACCATAATAGCCAATCGTGGAATGAGTTTGTTGTTTATCTCGCACGATTTAGGTTTGGTTGCCTCCATTGCCGATAATGTGGCGGTTATGCACAAAGGCGAAATAGTAGAAATGGGCACAGCTGATGCCGTTTTTCATCATCCTCAACAAGCATATACCAAAGGCTTAGTAGCCAGTAGACCAAATGTAAAGCAACATTTACGCAGATTGCCAACCATTGCACATTTTCTGGAAACAGCAGCTCCGCTTATTAATAATACTATTACCCAGCAAGATGTTGTAGCTAGGCATGCAAAATTGTATGCACAAGAACCATTGGTACAAGTAAATAAGCTTACTACTCAATTTATTACCTCCAAAAATTTTATAGGTAAGCCCACTGCATTTGTAAATGCGGTAAACGAGGTGAGTTTAGCTATATATCCTGGCGAAACAGTTGGTTTGGTAGGAGAGTCGGGCTGCGGAAAAACGACTTTAGGGCGTAGTATATTGCAATTAATACCTCCAAATACAGGCAGCGTTTTGTTTAATGGAACGGAACTAACAACCCTTTCAAGTGCAGAAATGCGTAGTATTCGTAAGCAAATACAAATTATATTTCAAGATCCTTATTCGTCATTAAATCCACGTATGCGTATTGGCGAGGCCATTACGGAACCAATGTGGGTACATAGTTTGGGTAAAAATGATGCGCAACGAAAAGAAAAAGCCATTTATCTATTAGAAAAAGTAGGGTTATTGCCCGAGCATTATCAACGGTATCCGCATGAGTTTTCCGGTGGGCAGCGCCAACGGGTGTGTATTGCACGAGCTTTGGCATTGGAACCTCAATTTATTATTTGTGATGAATCGGTATCGGCATTAGATGTTTCGGTACAAGCACAAGTGCTTAATTTATTAGCCGATTTGCGCGACGAAATGGGATTAACCTATTTATTTATATCTCACGACTTGGCAGTAATTAAACATTTTTGCGATAGGATATTGGTGATGCAGAAAGGCAAAATAGTAGAAGAAGGATATCCCGAAGAGTTATTTACTCAGCCAAAGGAAAAATATACAGCCGATTTAATTGCAGCTATACCACAGTTGTATTAACGAGTAATACTCACCGTTCCTTTTTTCTTAATTACCTCACCAGTAATGGTAGCGGCTTCTATTAGGTACACATAAGTGCCTTGTGGATAATCAATATTGTCGCCAGCTTTTCCATTCCATTGTATGTCAAAACTATCCGAATTAAATACATATTCGCCCCAACGATTAAATACTTTTACATCCAACTTTACAATATTAATGCCACGTAGTTCCCACGTATCGTTTTTAGTATCTCCATTTGGTGAAAATGCATCTGGTGCATAAATTGTCGCTTTATCTTCGGTAGCAAGTTTCTTGCTAAAGGTGTCAATGCATCCATCTGCATTTTCAACAGTAAGTGAAATGGTGTACGTTCCCGGCTGTGTGTATACACTTGTAGGATTTGTTGACGAATCTGTACTATTGTTGCCAAAATCCCAAGTATAAGAGGTAATATCAGCCGATGTATCGGGGATAAATTCGATTAGTCCATAATTATTTACCAGTACCAATTTTCCATCGGGTTCATACCTAAAATTGGCAGTGGGTATGGGTTTAGGATTTAAGCGTACTATTTTCGAGCTATCTATGCAATCATCTTTATACAAAATCACTACTTTGTAGGTACCCGAATCTAAGTTGGTATATGTTTTTTGAGTCGAAAAATTATCGTAAAGAGGTGCCAACCTGTAAGTAAATGGAGCCATGCCACCTTTTAGACTATCAATACTAATCGTTCCATTTTTTTGCTCGCAGTTTACTGCTGTACTACTAATGGCAATATCGGTTATTGTACTCACTTTTTTTACGGTAAACTTTTCGAAATACTCACAACCAAGGCTATCCGTTAGCTTGTAGCGGTGCTCTCCAGGCGCTAATAAGTTAAATGAAACAGTATCTGTTGTTGACCAAAGTGTTGAATCGTTATCTAATTGGTATTTGTAGGGTTTAAATCCTCCATTTACTAAGAACACGTTCTTTCCTAAATCTTCTTCGCAGGTAGCTGGACTGCTGGTTACGCTTTTACTGGTAATATTGGGTACTGCGCTTGCTAATTTGTACGAAAAAGTATCTACACACTCGTTATTATCTTTTACCGTAATAAAGTGCTTTCCCTCTGCCAAATGATCATATACATAATTAAAGCTATCAGTGCCCGCTATAAGAGGTTTATCATCAATTGCATACTGATACGGAGCTGTTTTTCCGCTGGTAACCACACTTATACGCCCATTGCTTAAACTACAAAAAGGCCTAAAATCATCCACTACTTTAGTGATAATTCTAGGGGGTTGCTTTATTATTAACGATGGAAATGGTCTTACCTTACAATCATTTTGGTCAGAAATAATCAAAAAAGTACTGCGTGCTTGTAAGTTTTTTAATTTAAGTAGGGTGTCAGTTCCTACAGGCTGAGATCCTCCTATATTAAAGGTGTATGGAGGAGTTCCGCCGTTTACAATGATTGTAGCTCTACCATCATTACCCCCAAAACAACTTACATCGGTAATTTTTACAGTAGCCTTAGGTATAGCACTATTGGCAATTTGTAATAGCGAATCAAAGCGGCAGTTGTCGGCATCTTGGCGTACTACTTTTAGGTTATAACTTCCGGGTGATATGCTATCAAATTGCCAATAAAAAGTAGCACCATTATTGGTTAGCTTAATACTCTTTATTGTGTCGTTTAAAAATGCTACGGATTCATTAAAAACCTCTGGTTGTGCAAATACGAGTACTTTTATTGTTTTGTCATCGCATTTTGCTCCTGAAACTTCTACCTTATCAATTATAACCTGTTTAGATGATTTGAGTGTGAAATCTAAAAAAGTTGTAGAGTCTTTGGTAGTAGCCGTAATGCGATAGGTTCCGTCTGTAAGTCCTGTTGCAGTATAGCCAGTTTGTACAGGGTTAGTATTCCACGTAACAGTTGCATTTACGGGTATTTGAGGGGTATTAGTTACAGCGGTGCCCAATACGTTTATATATCCACTGCTATCGCCCATGCAAGGACGATTAACTTTTAATGCCTTTAAATTAATATAGGTTTTGGGTTGACAGATGTTAAAATCTAAATTAAATCGTCCGCCATTAGCGCCGTCAAACATCAGCCAATAGCAAGAATTTGGGTTAAGTGTTGTAAAATCTAATTTTGTATTTGCCGTAATGTTTTGTTGGCAAAATAAGACATTCATTGGTTGTCCGCATGCACCTTCCAATAAGGCAAATTCTACCGATTTGTAAATCGAGCTATCGTTCAAAAACCTAATATTATCAAGCGAAAGTGTAACGATATTGCTGGTAGCATTGGTGCAAAACTGGTAAAAAACGCTGTTTTCTATTGAAAAGTTAGGGCAGCTGCCAAATACGGGAGCTTCATACCCACTGTCGAAATTATTGCTAATAGAATACGTAGCGCAATTAGCAGCTTTGGGTGCGGTAGCGCAGGTATTATCGGGTTTAATGGCAACTGTAATGTCGTAATACTGATTGGCGTCTGTAGTACTAACTTCTTTATTTAAATTTGCTAGTGTAATAGGTACTTCGGCAAATATAGCAATGGTAAAACTATCGTCTAGGGCTACGCCAAATTCCGTAGGGTTAAAAGCAGGTAAGGAATGAAAAGTATTACCTGTTCCACGTGGATAGGTAGGTCCAGTTAGTGTAGCGCAGCCTACTCCTGCGCAGCGTTCGGTAAAGCAGCCCAACAGCTTACACCCTGTTTTGTCGAGCAGATGTACCGTCATTACGTATTCGGCATCACTAATGGCTACCACCAAACCGCGTTCGTTTTTTACTTTAAAAATATCCGACCTGCTATTTTTGGTTAAAACAGGTGCAGTACCTTGTGTGCAAGCTGGAAATGTAGTTGATCTTGTATAAATAAAATCATTATACAAACCCATTTGTCCTGTATTTATGCGTGTGGTGCCTATTGGTAATACGGGCGTATCGTCATAAATACATCCATTACTATTTCTTGGTGGCTCTCGAATATCTATTCGGTACTTATTTACACAAGTAGTGCTAGGCAAAGGTGCTGGGAGTGGTACTGCAAATCCATCAATTTTTATGTAATAAGTAGTATCAGGGACAAGAAATAAGCTGGCAATACTTTCTATCCTACCTCCAGTTCCAAATCCAATAGCTTCATCATAATATTTACAAGGGGTATTGGCATCAAAGTTACAATCGGACCGAATAATTGTCGTATGAGTAACACCAGGTTCAGGATAGAATTGAAAATAAAATTCATAATGTCCAGCACGAGGAGGTTTAAAAGCATATACTACATCTTCTAAATTATTTAGTCCAGCATCGCAGCCCGTCATCGTTGCAAAATCGTTGCCCTTACCACAGCTGCTAGCCGAATCGGTATAAGGAATAGCTGTAACAAGATTAGGGGTTAGGCAATCGTTATTTACCACCTGTGCTAAACTGTACAGAGGTAAAAAAAAGACAATGAAAAAAAGTAGTTGTTTTTTCAGTAGCATTAATTACAAATTTAAAAATTTTAATCGTAAAAAGCTAATGTAGGGTTTGTGTGCTAAGCATTTAGCTATAAGACTACTCTGCTATTTTATAGCCCATTAAAAAAGCAGCAACAGGCATCCGCTTTTTTCCTTCCAGTTGCAGTTCGGTTACAGCTATAAAGCCATTGTTACACGCAAATTTTAGATATGTTTTATTATCCGAAACTGGGGTTCCTACCACCAAATTATGTTTTTGCTCTTCGATAGTGCAACTGTATATTTTTAGCCCCAACCCGTTTAGTGTAGTAAAAGCCGCAGGGTAGGGACTTAATCCACGTACAAAATTGTAGAGTTCGCTACAATCACGTTTCCAATTTATTTCGCAATCAGGTTTAAATAATTTTGGAGCTATTTTTAGTTCAGTTGTGGCAACTTGAGGCACTGCAGGTGCTGTTTTGTTTTCAATGGCTTTAACTGTTTTTAGTATCAAACCTGAACCTGTTTCCATTAATTTATCGTGTAGTGTGCCCGCTGTGTCTTGTTGGTGGATAGCTACTTTTTCACTAAAAATAATATTGCCAGTATCTATCTCCTGTTTCAGAAAAAAGGTACTTACACCTGTTTCTGTTTCGCCATTAATGAGTGCCCAATTTATAGGAGCTGCACCTCTGTATTGGGGTAGTAAAGAAGCGTGCAGATTTAAAGTACCTAAGGGTGGCATATTCCAAACTACTTCGGGCAGCATACGAAAGGCTACTACTATTTGTAAATCGGCATTTAGTGCTTTAAGCTCTGACAAAAATGCCTCATTCTTAAGTTTTTCGGGTTGAAGTAGTGGTAAATTATTGGCTACGGCATATTCTTTTACTGCCGATTGTAAAAGCTTTTGTCCTCTGCCGGCTGGCTTATCTGGTGCAGTTATTACCCCAGCAATGGTGTATCCATTTTTTACCAATATATCTAAGGCTGGTACTGCAAATGCAGGGGTGCCCATAAAAACGATTCGCATACTTAAGGGTATAATAAATAGTAACTACGTACTTTCTTGAATTTGTTAAGTTGTGGTTGCCAATTCTCACGTATTTGAGCGGCTGTATACCCCTCTTTTAGCTGCTTTCTTAATTGGTTGGTACCTGCCAAATTATCAAAAAAAGGATTAAAAAAGCGTTCTTTATCAGGGTATTGATTGTACAATTCTATCAGCCAATTTAGGTTGAGTTGCTTGTTGATGTAAAAGTAATCGGCATTAAAACGTTGTAGGTTTATTCCATGGCAGGCTTTATCTTCATAGGGCGGATTTTTACTCATACCCGGAATACTTTTTGGGGTAAATGAAAAAGCATATAGCGAATCGAACTTTGGATGACCAATGAGTTGAAATGGAGTAGTTGTACCTCTTCCCATACTAATTACCGTACCCTCAAATAAGCACAAAGAAGGGTATAGGTAAATAGCTTGCTGGCTATTTAGATTTGGTGAGGGTTTTATGGGCAAAACATACCTGCTTTTGTGGGTGTACTTTTGCATCCGTATTACTTGCAAATTGCATTGTACACTATCCCTAAGCCAACGTTCACCATTAATCATGGTGGCATATTCACCAATGGTCATTCCGTACACTATAGGTACTGGGTGTAGCCCCACAAACGAACTAAAAGCGGTATCTAACACAGGACCATCTATATAAAAACCGTTGGGGTTTGGACGATCCAGCAATAGCAAAGGCTTTTTTTGTTCGGCACAGGCTTCCATTACATAATGGAGGGTGGTTAAGTAGGTATAAAACCGTGCTCCAACATCCTGAATATCAAATAATACAATATCTATATTTTGAAGGCTTTCTGGACTTGGTTTTTTGGACTTCCCATACAAAGAAAAAATAGGAATCCCTGTTTTTGCATCAACGCTATTCCCCAGTTCTTCACCAGCATCGGCATCGCCTCTAAAACCATGTTCCAATGCAAAAATAAGCTGTATGTTGCATCCCAATTTCTTTAAAGTATCTACCAAATGGCTGTTTGCTACCACAGAAGTTTGGTTGACGACAAGGGCAATGTTTTTTTGCTGTAGTAGCGGCAAATACACAGGTATTTGTGCTGCCCCCACTATAATACTATCAGTATTGGTAGCAGCTACGCCTGTCTTTATTCCTGCAAAAAACAGTATTGTGCTGATAATGATTATAGTATATCTTCTTGTCATTAACTTAATTAAAAGTTTGTGTAAATATTAGGTGCGCGAAAATACAGATAAAAGATGTACAGTATAAATTTTGCACATTTGTAGCCATACTATACCACCAATGAGTATCGCTTTATTTATTGCCAAACGGATTACCCTACAAAGCAAACGCAGTTTTTCGCGGCTTGTTATTGGTATTGCCGTAGCAGGTATTGCCTTGGGCGTAGCGGTAATGATTGTGTCTATGGCTGTTGTTACGGGTTTTAAAACCGAGATACAGCATAAAATTACTGGTTTTGCCGGCCACATTCAGGTAGCAGCTTTGCAGGTAACAAATACCTACGAATCGGCTCCTATTGATTCTGTAGAAGGTATTAAACGGTTTATTACCGAAAGTGTAGCGGTAAAAAATGTGCAGCCTTATGCCTGTAAAGCAGGTATTATTAGCGCCAATCAGGAGATAGAAGGGGTAGTATTGAAGGGGGTAGATAGTAGTTACAATTGGCAATATATTGAAAATCAGCTTACAGCAGGTGTGGTGCCACGGTATAGCAACGATTCAGCATCTACCAAAATAGTGGTATCTGCTTTTATCGCCAATAGGTTGAACGTAAAATTGCACGATAAACTGCTGATGTATTTTATGGATTACCCCATACGAAAACGCCGTTTTGAAGTGGTGGGTATTTACGATTTTGGCGTGCAAGAACTGGATAAACTATTTGTAATTGGTGATATACAGCAGGTACAAAAACTGAATAATTGGACGAATACCCAAATTGGTGGATTTGAAATAGAGCTGCACGATGTTGAACAAATGGCACAACAAACCAGCTATATAAATGAGTATCTGCCCGAAACATTGGTAGCACAATCGGCAACCGAACTGTACCCTATGTTGTTTGAATGGATGGCTTTGTTGGACGTAAATAGCGAGGTAATTATTGTGCTGATGCTATTGGTAGCTGGTATAAATATGATATCGGCATTGCTGATTATGATATTAGAGCGCACCAATATGATAGGCTTGCTAAAAGCATTGGGCTGCAACAATAACACGCTGCGGGCCATCTTTTTGTATAACGCCGCTTGGCTAATAGGTGTGGGGATGTTGATTGGTAATGTGTTGGGTGTGGGCTTGTGTTTTTTACAGCAACAGTATCAACTGATTACGCTTGACCAGCAATCGTACTACATGGCGTATGCCCCCATACAACTGGATGTCATGCATTTGCTGCTGCTCAATTTAGGCACATTGGTAGTATGTGTGCTGATGCTATTGCTGCCCTCTATGTTGGTAGCGCGTATTTTGCCCATTAAGGCGATACGGTTTAAGTAGGGCTCTTACTATATCTTTTTCGCCTCATTCCAATACACATCCATTTCTGCCAAACTCATATTTTGCAATAGTTGGTTGTTTTCGGCGGCCCTTTTTTCGAGGTGCTGAAAGCGTTTAATAAATTTTCGATTCGTTTTTTCTAAAGCATCTTCGGGGTTAATACCCATAAACCGAGCGTAATTGATAAGGGAAAAAAGTAAATCGCCAAACTCGCCTTCTGCCAATGCTTTTTCTTCTTGGTTGGCATCTTTTGGTAAATTAGCTACTTCTTCTTTAAACTCGTGTAATTCTTCTTGCACCTTTTCCCAAACTTGCTCTTTGTGTTCCCAATCAAAACCAATGCCGCGTGCTTTTTCTTGTATGCGCTGGGCTTTTACCAAAGCCGGTAACGATACAGGCACGCCGCCCAATACCGATTTGTTTCCTTCTTTTAGCTTTAGCTGTTCCCAATTGCGTTTTACTTCCTCTTCATCGGCTACTTTTACGTCGCCATAAATATGCGGATGACGAGATATTAGTTTATCACAAATGCTATCTAGCACTTCTGTAATTGTAAAATCGTTGGTTTCGGAGCCTATTTTTGCATAAAAGACCAAATGCAGCATAATATCTCCCAATTCCTTCTTTATTTCTTGTTTATCACCTTCTAAAATAGCGTCAGATAATTCATACACTTCTTCTATTGTAAGATGACGCAAGCTTTCCAAAGTTTGTTTTTTATCCCAAGGGCACTGGGCGCGTAGTTCGTCCATAATTACGAGCAAACGCTCAAATGCTATTAGGCGGGTATCGGTTATGTGTGTCATGTGTAATTAGAAGGTGTTTTTTTGTGCAGCAATTTACTAAAATAAGTGTAGGTGGCTATCAGGACGAGCAAAGGTTCGTCTGTGCCTTCGAGATGTTTGGTTACTAGCTTTAGTATAAACAAAAAAAGCCGACTGATTTAGTCGGCTTCTGAGGTGTGAAAATTTATTTAGGTTAGTTATTTGAATGTAGTCCTACTTTATTGCCTTCGCTGTCAATAAAAAAAGCCATGTTTCCATTATTATCGTCAATAAGCATTTTTGGCATTACCACCTTACCTCCGGCAGCTTCAACTCTATCCAAAACAAATTGTAAATCAGGATTGGCATTCAAATAAATAATCGAACCAGTAGTAGCCGGAACGTGTTGCTCGCTTTTTACCAATGCACCGCCAGAATGTGGTGCTTGCGATGGAAACATTAACATATTCATACCCATCATATCCATAGGAAACAGGTTAATATCAAGTATCGTTTCGTAAAACTTTTGCGCACGTGCTACATCGGCAATTGCAATTTCAAACCAATTTAATGCATTGGTGTTTTCGCTTAATTTTGTCATAAAAATTGTTTTTGTTTATGGTAAAGTTAAACTAGCAAGGTTAAATTTAATCGAATTTTAAGTAATTTTTTAGTTAAACACTTACCTGTCTACCTCGCCCAAAACAAAATCTAAGGAACCAATAATGGCTACTAAATCGGCAATCATTACACCACGTGCCAACTCGGGTAGTACAGATAAATTACAAAAACTTGGCCCACGTGCTTTGCAGCGGAAAGGAATCTCGGAACGTTCTTGTGCAATAAAATAAAAGCCTAATTCGCCTTTGGGATTTTCGGCACGTATGTAAAATTCCTTTTCTTTAGGGATAGCTTTTTTTGGCAGTTTAGCACGTGGGTCAAAATCGGGTGTGCGTTTTAGTTCTTTGGTTAAACGTGCCAAACATTGTTCTATAATATGTACCGATTGATTAATTTCTTCTACACGCACCCAATACCTATCCCAGCAATCGCCTACAGTACCCATAGCTCCGGTACCAATCGGAATATCAAATTCTAATTCAGGATAAGCAGAATAACCATCTACACGGCGCAAATCCCATTTTAATCCCGAAGCACGTAGCATAGGGCCAGAAATGCCGTAATTAATAGCCACATCCATAGGCAATACGCCCACATTTGCGGTACGATTAATAAATATGCTGTTGTTGGTGAGCAATTCATTTAGCTCAACCATTTTAGGTTTAAAATAGGTAATAAATTCTTGGCAACGTTCCTCAAAACCTACTGGCAAATCATAAAACAAGCCACCTACCCAAATATAGTTATACAACATACGTGCACCAGATGCCCACTCGAGCATGGCCATAATGTGTTCACGGTCGCGAAAAGCCCAAAAGAAGGGTGTTACCGCACCAATATCTAATCCGTATGTACCTACGGCTATTAAATGAGAAGCAATACGGTTCAGTTCGCACACCAGCACGCGAATGTATTCTACCCGTTTAGGAATATCGTTTTCGATGCCCATCATGCGCTCCACACCCATTACAAAAGCATGGTTGTTGTTCATGCTTGCCAAATAATCCATCCTATCGGTATAGGGGATAATTTGGGCATAGGTAAGGGCTTCGGCATGTTTTTCGAAGCAACGGTGCAGGTATCCAATATGCGGAATGCATTCTCGAACAATTTCTCCATCGGTAACCAGTTCCAAACGCAAAACCCCATGTGTAGAAGGATGCTGAGGCCCCATATTGAGGATCATTTCTTCTTTTTTGAGTGTGCTGGGGTCGGTTTTGTAATTGGTCATTATAAGCAAAAAGTAAAATGGTAAAAGTAAAAATGACGTTGTATGTTTTTACTTTTGCCTTTTTTAATAACTGATTTTTATTCCTTTATAGGTTTCTGCGGCTGCATAATCTTTGCGCAAGGGGTTTCCTTCCCAATCATCGGGTAATAAAATGCGACGTAAATCTGGATGCCCTTCAAATACAATTCCGTAAAAGTCGAACGCCTCACGTTCGTGCCAGTCGGCAGCGCGCCATACTCCAGAAACTGTTGGTACTGTAGGATTAATTCTATCTAATTCAACTTTTAAGGTAAGTTGTTGATTGTACGGAATGGATGCTAAATGATACACTACTTGCATTTTACCAGATTCTACACCCAAATCTACTCCCGAAATGCTGGATAAAAAATCAAAGTAAAAACCTTCGGTACCATGCAGTAGGGTACAAGTCTCAGCAATTTTTGCAGTATGTATTACCAAATAAGGTTGTTTTACTGCGCTATCTTCCGCAACAATGCAATCTTCGCCTAAATGTGCAGTTAATAGCTGTTTTATCTTATCTATCATACGGTTTCTAATATACCAATGAACTAATCAACTAATGAACCAATAACTATGGTGCCAAACGCTGAATTTTCCATTTTCCCTTTTCCATCAACACATATTCTAAGCGGTCGTGCAAGCGGCTAGGGCGTCCTTGCCAAAACTCAATCGAAAAAGGCATTACGCGGTATCCACCCCAATGTGCAGGTTTTGGAATTACCTTTCCTTCATATTCTTGTTCGGCTAAGGTTAATTTTTCTTCTAAAAAAGCCCTATTCGGAATCAATTGACTTTGCATAGAAACCAATGTGCCTAACTGGCTACTTACCGGACGTGTATGAAAGTATGCCTCGGAGCGTTCTTTACTCAGTTTTTCTATTTTTCCCTCTATACGCACTTGGCGCTCTAAATCTCCCCAATAAAATACAATAGAAGCAAAAGGGTTTTTATTCAATTCTTTTCCTTTTCTGCTTAAATAATTGCTGTAAAAACAAAAGCCTTGTTCGTCAAATCCTTTTAGCAAAACAACACGTGCAGAAGGACGATTGTTAGGTCCAACCGTAGCCAAAGTCATAGCATTTGGTTCATGTATTTCGGCTTTTAGCACTTCGTCAAACCATTTACCAAACTGTTTATACGGATCAGGCGAAACTTCTTTTTCTGTTAATGATTTCGCCATGTACTCTTGGCGCATATTTTGGAGTAAATCGTTTGAAATAATCATAATGCCAAAAGTACTTAATATGCATCATTGTTGGAGTTGCTGCTGTATTTATTTCTCCAATAGGTTTTCTCAATAAGCTTTTGTAGAATCAGGTCGGCCAGTTTTTCGGCGACATCAGGGTCGAAAATAATGTCCTTTACTTTTGATTCAGCTACATCTATACGGTATAAATAAGCAAACAGGCGCTGAGTATTGTGTTGCAACAATGGAATTAAGGCTTGCGCCAATTGTTGTTTCAGCTCATCGTAAGATAATTGATGGGTAAGGGCAATGCCCAAATTCTCATCTATATCCTGATACTCAAAAGTGCTTAATGAATCGCTCATCAAAAAAAATAATAGGAGTATCAAATATAACTATTACCTTAGGTATATGCTTACGCAAATTGCACCATCAAAAGGAAAATTATTGGTATCCGAACCATTTATGCTCGATCCTAATTTTAAGCGCTCAGTCGTTTTTTTGGCTGAACACGATGAAGAAGGAAGTATTGGTTTTGTATTGAACCAACCTATGCAATTACAACTGAATGATGTGATGCCTCCTGATTTTCCAAAATTTGCAGCCGACTTGTATGTTGGAGGTCCCGTAGGGCAAGATACCTTGCATTATGTACATAGCTTAGGAAAACAGCTAACTGGGAGTAATGAGATAATGGAGGGCGTATTTTTGGGTGGAGATTTAGAGAGCCTTAAAGTACTGATAACCGACAACGCAATTGCTAAAGAGCAAATACGTTTTTTTATAGGGTATTCGGGTTGGGATAGCGGTCAGTTGGATAAAGAGTTAGAAGAAAACACGTGGCTGGTAAGCATAACCGACGCAACACACATTTTTAGTAATGAGTTGGGAGATTTATGGAAGCATACTGTACGTAACATGGGTAATAGATACCGACATATTGCTAATTTTCCAGAAGAGCCTATTTGGAATTAAAAAGTGCTTTTATAGCCTAATTTAGCTACATCTTCGGCTGATTTTTCAATCTTTTCTTGCAGTTCTTGCTTAAAAGAAAGCAATCTTTTAGTTAATGCAGTATCTGCAATGCCTATAATTTGTGCTGCTAAAATACCTGCATTACGTGCGCCATTTAGGGCTACAGTAGCTACTGGAATACCAGATGGCATTTGCAAGATAGATAGTACACTGTCCCAACCATCAATAGAATTACTCGATTTTACAGGAACACCTATTACGGGTAATGTGGTAATAGATGCCACCATACCAGGTAAATGAGCAGCACCACCGGCACCCGCAATAATTACTTTGACACCTCTTTCTGAAGCTGTTTGGGCATATTTAAACATACGTTCTGGCGTACGATGCGCCGAAACTACAGTCAATTCAAAAGGTACTTGTAGCTCGGTTAGTACTTTTGCTGCTTCGTCCATTACGTTGAGGTCGCTTTGGCTCCCCATGATGATGCCTACCATATTTATATTTTTAGAGTTGGAATAACTGTATCAATTTTTGATTGATTAATTGTAGAGCAGTAGTGTTTACAGCACCAAGTTTTCCAACAATTAATTCTTTATCAATGCTTGCTAATTTGGACAATCGGATTAATGATTCCTTTTTTAAACCATTAATACTATCCGGTTGTAAGATAATGTCTGTTTCCTCTTTCCATTGTAATTGTGTGGTAATGAATGCCACAGCTACATCGTTTTCTGAATGAATAAGTACAATGGCTGGTCTTAATTTATTGCCAGACAAATCGGTAAATGGGAAAGGAACAAGAACAATATCCCCCTTTATCATTTATAACTTTCTTTCAAGTCTTCAAATGTGTAGATAACCTCCTCGTTTTGTAAATAACTAAACGTTTTAGAAGTACTAACCATTTTTTCTATGCCCTTTTGTAGCATTTCATCTTCGTATTTTTTGAAGATAAAGTCAGCAAAATCAGCAACCTCCGTAATTTTTGATTCAGGTAGTTGTGCTAATGTTAAAAGGGTTTTATCAATTAATGATTCTCGTGTCATTGTTTGAAATTTTAATCTAAGGTACGAAAATGCCTTATGACTTCACTTTTATCAATTCCTTTACCATCCGTGCTTTTGCAATGGCCTTTTCTCTATCCGCATCTACTACGGTAATATGTCCCATTTTACGAAAAGGCTTGGTTGTTTTTTTGCCATACAAATGAATGTATGTTCCGCTTTCGTTCAAAATTTCGGTCAATCCTTCATAATGCGCAATTCCCTCAAAACCTTCTTCACCCAATACATTAATCATTACCGAGGTGTTTTTTGCCGCTGTATCACCCAAAGGTAAGCCAAAAATACAGCGCAAATGCTGGTCGAATTGTGAGGTAACATTGCCTTCAATAGTTTGGTGCCCACTATTGTGCGGACGAGGTGCTAATTCGTTTACCAATAACTGCCCATCTTTGGTAACAAATAGTTCTACAGCTAATAATCCTACTATCTCCAGCGCTTCGGCTATTTCTTCAGCTAGGTTTTCTGCTTTTAGCTGTAAAAAAGGCGAAATGTTGGCTGGTGAGACTAAAAATTCTACCAGGTTAGCTTCTGGGTGAAACTCCATTTCTACAGCTGGGAATGTGGTGCATTCGCCATGTACATTACGCGCAACTATAACCGCTATTTCCTTTTCAAAATCTACTTTTCGCTCTACCAAACTGGGTTCCGTAAAAGCGTTTTTTACGCCTGCGGCATCGTGTATAATATGTACCCCTTTTCCGTCATAGCCATCTCTGCGTAGTTTTTGTACAAACGGAAAGTCGAATGCTTGTTCCTCTTTTAAATAGTTACCCAGCCCGTTGGCAACTAATGCAAAATCGGAAGTAGGGATATTATTATCCTTAAAAAACTGTTTTTGAGTGCCTTTGTCTTGTATCAATCGGATTACTCGTGGTTGTGGAAATACCAGCACGCCTTCTTTTTCTAATTGTTCCAGCGCATCCACATTCACCTTTTCAATTTCGATGGTAAGTACATCCACTTTTTTACCAAAATTGTACACGGTATCGTAATCCGCTAAAGAACCTACCGTAAAGCTATTACACAAATGCTTGCAAGGGGCTTCGGCATCGGGGTCTAATATGTGGGTAGTTACGTTGTAATTAATAGCCGATTGAATAAGCATGCGACCTAATTGTCCGCCACCTAAAATCCCTAAGGTAAGTTCGCCGTAAAACTGCTTCATAATATGGTACAATAATAAAGTAATTTAGTGAATGCTTGCAATACGTTAAGCAGCATTAGGCACTGCGCGCAAATCTACTGGTACCACACGCGATACGCCTTGCTCTACCATCGTTACGCCATATATGATGTCGGTGCTGGCTATGGTGCGTTTGTTGTGTGTAACTACAATAAACTGCGATTCGTCAGAGAATTTACGAATAATGCTGTTGAATTTATCAATATTGGTATCATCTAACGGAGCATCTACCTCATCAAAAATACAGAAAGGGGCAGGTTTTAGTAAATACAAGGAGAACAAAATAGCTGTTGCCGTAAGTGTTTTTTCACCGCCAGATAATTGATTAATGGTAAGCGGACGTTTGCCTTTTGGTTTGGCAATAATATCAATGTCGCTTTCTAACGGATCTTCGGGATTGGTGAGGTAAATATCACAGCTATCCTCTTCGTTAAATAAGGAACGAAATACCTTTACAAAGTTTTCGCGCACCAACACAAAAGCATCCATAAACTGCGTTTTTGCAGTTTCGTCAATCTCACTTATGGTGTCGTTTAATGAGGCTTTGGCGCTCAATAAATCGTTCTTTTGGGTAATAATAAAAGTGTAGCGCTCCTCAATTTCTTTGTAAGCCTCTACCGCCATCGGGTTAATAGCACCAAACGTATCAAGACTTTGTTTTACCTTATCGTTTTTATCTTTAATACTTGCTTCGGTTTCGTTTTCAGGTGGGGCTGTTTCGAGCAAATCTTCTAAGTGGACATTAAACTCTACCGAAAGACGTTCCTTTAGCGAGTTAAGCTCAATTATAAGGGTTGTTTTTTTATCTTTTATAGCAGTTACCAACATGTCCGATTGGTCGCGGTTGCGGCGTATATCAGATAGCGTGTTTTCTAACTCGGTAATGCTGCCACGTAATTTAAAATAGTTCTCCTCCGCTTCTTGAAGTGCCTTTTCCATATCTTGCTTTTGCTCGTACATGGCCAGCAAATCCTCATCATTGGTATCGGTATGGGCTACAATTTCTTGAATATCCGCATTGGTTTTTACTAATTCTGCTGTATTGTTATCAATGCGCTGGGTAATGCTTTTTTGATGCGCTTGTTTATACTCCACATCTTTTAATATAGCCGCCACTTTGTTTTGTTGCTGGTGGAAGGCAATATTTTGTTGGTTGTACTGTCCTGATTGGGCACTAAGTAGTTCGCTCAATTCTTGCAAACTTTTTTGTTTGCTCTCTAACTGGTCGGCAGCAATTTGTTTATCTACTTGCAGTTGTACAAGAGTAGGGCTTAGTTGAGTTAACTGCTCGGTATAGTAGGTGATTTTTTGCTCAATATCTTCGGCACGAGTAGTGCTGCTATTTATAAAAGTTTGATATTGCTCTTGTCGTGCTTTTAGCGCCGCATAATCATTTTTCAGACGATTTATTTCTTCTTTTAATGCGGCAAGTTGCGGTGCTTTCGAACTATCCTTTAGTTTTACAAGAGCATTTTGTAGCGTATCAATTTTTGTTTTTAGCTGTACTATTTTTTCTTCGCTAGTTTTAATCTCTTTACCTAGCAACTCTAAATTTTTTGCTCTACCAATACGTTTTCCCTCAAATAATCCTACCGATCCGCCCGCCATCGAAAAAGTAGTGCGTGCGTATTTTCCTGATTTGCTTAGTAAAACTACCGAACTATCGTAGTGGTTGGCAATGCTTTGCTCTTCATCGCTAATTACGATATATACATTTTGCAATAGGTAACTGCACAACTTGCGGTATTTTTCTTCGCATTCTACAATATCTATTGCAGCAATGTATTTACTATCTTGAATATTGAATAAGCTGGTATCGGCTTTAGTCGTTTGATCAAAGGCATCTAATACAAAAAAGTGAGCGCGACCTTTGGCGGCATCGCTTAATAAATTGATGGCCTGTATGGCCTCGCTGCCATTTTGCACTACATAATGATTCATGTAGGGCTCTAAAAAGTTTTCGATGGTAATTCGGTATTCTTCTTTACAAAACAATACATCGGATAGCAAGGGCGCATTTTTTGTCCAAGCTGCATTTTTGCGCAAAAACTTTATTGATTCCGGAAAGCCTTCTAAATTATCAACTAAACTTTTGGTAAGGTTATACTCGTTCTGTTTTGCATCCAACAAACGATGTTGTGTGGCTAACGTGTCTTTATTTTCTTGTAGTTCTTCTTCGTTACGTGCTTGTTGTTCTGCTAAATAATCCTCAAACAACACCAATTTATCTTGCTCACTTTCCTTTTCCTTTAGTGTGCTTTCAAAAGTACTTATAGCTTTATTAAACTCATTTAGTTCTTCTTTTTTAAGGTTGGCATCGCTTTGGTTGCGTTGTTGTTCCTGTACCAAACTATCCTTTTGTATACGGTTTATGTCTAACTCTTTCTCCGTTTTATAAATCGTTTCTTGTACGCTGCGATTTTGGTGAGAGAGTACATCTACTTCATTTTTTGTAGTGGTATAGGCTGTTTGTAAGCTATCTAATGCTTCTTTTAGGGCATGTAAATTCTTTTCGGAAAGGCTAAGTACTGCTTCTTCGTCAAGTTTTTGCTGCTCAAGTGTTTGTAGATTTTCTGTAATAGTTATCGCCGAATTTTTATCTATTTCTAATTCTTGGCTTAAGCGAGCGGCTTTTTCTTGAGCAAAGCGCAATTGCTCGTTTTTTAACTTTTTATTGCTTTCGTACTCTCGTATTGAGGCTACAAAATCATTAGTGGCTTTTTGCTGTATGGCTAAGTTTTTCTCTTTGGTAAGCACTTCCAATTTTTCTTTTTGCAATAATGCTTCCAATGCATCTGCTTTGGTATTGATACCCAATTTTACATCCTCGTGCTCTTTTTCCTGTTGTTCTAACGAGGTTAAAGTGCTATTAAAAGATTGCAGTTTAAATGCAGCTAATTGAGTGCTTAACTCTTTATAGTTCTCTTTTAGCTTGTAATAGCGTTCTGTTTTTTTTGCTTGCGCCTCTAACGTTTTTAAGTTTTTTTCTATCTCAAACAACAAATCATCTACCCGTGATAAGTCAGTTTCGGTTTCTTTAAGCTTGTGTAAGGTTTGTTTTTTACGGATCTTGTACTTAGATATACCTGCGGCTTCTTCAAACAAATTACGTCGCGAATTTTCACGATTGCTTAGTATTTCCTCTATCATTTTCAACTCAATGATGGAGTAGGAGTTTGTACCAATGCCCGTATCTAAAAATAAGTCGGTAATATCTTTTAAGCGGCACTGAATGTCGTTCAGTCGGTATTCGCTTTCGCCACTACGGTATAGTTTTCGGGTAATGGTAACGGTGCTGTACTCGGTAGGCAGAATGTTTTTAGTGTTATCAAACGTTAACGAAACTTCGGCTAAGTTGGAGGGTTTACGATTTTTAGAACCATTAAAAATGATATTCTCCATCTTCTCCGAGCGTAGTGTACGCGTGCTTTGCTCGCCCAATACCCAACGTATAGCATCTACCACATTCGATTTACCACAACCATTAGGTCCAACAATGGCGGTAATACCCTCGTCAAAGTGTATAAGTGTTTTGTCACCAAAACTTTTGAAGCCTTTTATTTCTAATCGGGTTAATCTCATTGCGTTACCTTTGCCGTATTTTGCTGCGAAGGAATTTTAAATATCTTTACAAAACGGTTCTCAATCAAATCCGTTTTATCCACAACTATGGATATTCAAAACATCCTTTATTTCCTTGCCATTGTAGGTTTATTTCTGTACCGCACGTGGCAAAATTACCAAAAACAGCAGGCAGAAAATTCTGAACGTCAGCTTGGTAAGCCAATGATGGAAAATAGCCAACAACAGACCACAGAGTTGCCTGCGAATAAAAAATATTCGCTTGAAGAGTTATTAAAAGATTTGGTAGATGAGCCTGTTTTTCAAGAAACAAGCTACGAAAAAGTAGTTCCAGAGGCGAAGGCACAAGTTCCTGTAAAAGAACCTGTTTATCAGCCTATGCGGGTAGAGCGCCCAATAAGAGAAGAGCGAGTTGCGCCAGTTGCTGTAGAGCCCATGGCTGCAGAAGTGGCAATGAATAGGGCTATTCATCAAAAACATAAGCACGGTATACACGTGCAGGAAGAGGAGGAAATGGTATCGGAATATGCTCACTTTGATTTACGTGATGCCATAATCAAATCCGTTATTTTAGAGCGAAAGTTTGCTTAAAAAAACATTCCGGCAGAAAACCATCAGCCGGAATGAACCAAACAAAACATAAAACCAATTACTCTGTATAGAGTCTTTTTAATTTTTTACCATTTACGATATAATCAACACAATTAAGGAAATGGCTGCCATAATTGCAATCGCAAGAAATGTAGCTTTTTTATCCATATGCTTTTTTGCTAATCAATTACATTTAAGAACGCAGGCTTTTACCTAAAGTTACATTAAAAAGTAAAAAAAAAACCTGAACGCTGCCGTTCAGGTTTTTTCGAGTGATTTATTACTATTAATAGTATCTCAAACGTACTACTCCGGCCAAATGCTTAGCCAAACGTATTACCTGACGGGTATATCCGTATTCGTTATCATACCATACATATAATACACAACCTCTGTTGTCTTTAGCAACAATTGTTGCTGGTCCATCTACAATAGAAGCATGTGAGTTGCCAATAATATCGCTGGATACCAATTCGTTAGAGATAGAGTATTCAATTTGTTCTACCAAATCGCTAAATAAAGAGGCGTTTTTTAATGCTTCATTAATAGATGCTACGCTTACTTCTTTTTTTAACGAAAGATTTAGAATAGCCAAAGAAACATCAGGAGTGGGAACACGAACTGCATTTCCAGTTAACTTACCAGCTAAATGTGGTAATGCTTTAGACACTGCTTTATCGGCACCAGTTTCGGTAATTACCATGTTTAGTGCAGCTGCACGTCCACGGCGGTATTTATCGTGGTGATTGTCTAATAGGTTTTGATCATTGGTATAAGAGTGTACAGTTTCTATATGACCCTTCTCGATACCAAATGTATCTTCAATAATTTTCAGTACTGGTACAATAGCATTTGTAGTACAAGAAGCAGCAGAGAAAATAGTTTCGTCTGCATCCGGACTTTCATGATTTACACCATGAACAATATTTGGTACACCACCACCTGGAGCAGTTAATAATACTTTGTGAACTCCTTTAGATTTTAAGTGTAAGCTTAATTCTTCGCGGTCTCTTAATACACCCGTGTTATCAATAATTAACGCATCTTCAATACCATATTGTGTATAGTCGATAGTAGCAGGATCTTTTGCGGCAATCATGCGGATGGTTTGCCCGTTGATGATTAATGATTGATTAGCAAAATCTTCTACAATGGTACCAGCAAACGCACCGTGTATAGAGTCGTTACGCAATAAATCAGCGCGTTTAATCAAATCTTTATCGCTATACGAACGGGTAACGATAGCACGTAAACGTAATTGTTCACCTTTACCAGCTTGCGTAATTAATTCTTTTGCTGAAATACGTCCGATACGTCCAAAGCCGTATAATACAACGTCTTTAGGTTTCAACGTGATTTTATCAGAACCAATATGAGCAGCTAATTTGCCTTTTACAAAATCAACTGTATTGTTATTGTATTTTCCTTTTTCCTCTAACCATTCGGCACTTAAACGACCAATATCAATACGAGAAGGAGCGAAGTCTAAACTTGCGATAGCTTGTGATAAAGCTAATGTTTCATCAATAGTAATTTGTTTGCCAATAATATTACGAGCATACAAATGATGATTTAAAATTTCGCTGGCACCAGTATCTACTAATTGTTTACGAAAGATAACCAGTTCTACCGAACGATCGTACCATAGTTGACCCACTACGCTAATTAGCTCGATAGCTTGTTTTTCTTTACCTATCCATTCTTTTAAATCGGCTTCGTATTTTGATAACATATTTTTTATATTAAGTTTAACTATTAAGGTGTGCAAAAGTAAGAATATCTCCTAAAACTGACTGCAAAAAAATTGCCAGCCTTTTTTGAAGCTGGCAATCAATAGAATAAGAATTTACAGGAATGACAATATTCCAATATTTGGAAAAATTATCCCAAATAGCTTTTTAGTATTTTACTGCGAGATGTATGACGTAAGCGTTGTAGTGCTTTGTCTTTAATTTGTCTTACACGCTCTCTGGTAAGATTAAACTTTTCTCCAATTTCTTCTAACGATAATGGGTGATTGGTGCTTAATCCAAAAAACAAGATAATAATCTCGCGTTCGCGTTCGGTAAGTGTAGTAAGCGAGCGTTTTATCTCTTCGCTCAACGATTCGTTGATCAACAAACTATCAGTATACGGAATATCATTATTTTCCAATACATCTAATAGCGTGTTTTCTTCACCTTGCACAAAAGGAGCATCCATAGATACGTGGCGACCTGAATTACTCAAGGTATCCGAAATTTTATCTACTGTTGTTTCCAACATGATAGCAAGTTCTTCTGGCGAAGGCTCACGTTCAAACTCTTGCTCTAATTTAGAAAAAGCTTTGCTAATTTTACTTAGCGAACCTACCTGATTGAGAGGTAAACGTACAATACGGCTTTGTTCTGCAATAGCTTGTAATATTGACTGACGAATCCACCAAACGGCGTAAGAGATAAACTTAAAACCTTTTGTTTCATCAAAACGCTTTGCAGCTTTAATTAATCCTAAGTTTCCTTCGTTAATTAAATCGCCAAGTGTTAAACCTTGATTTTGATATTGTTTTGCAACCGAAACCACAAAACGAAGGTTGGTTTTTGTTAAGCGTTCCAAAGCTGCTTGGTCGCCTTCACGTATCTTGCGGGCTAAAATAACTTCTTCATCAGCCGTAATTAAATCTACTTTGCCTATTTCGTGTAAGTACTTATCTAACGATTGACTTTCGCGATTGGTAATAGATTGCGTTATTTTTAGTTGCCTCATGTTGTTTTTAAGAGTATTTTGGGCTTGTAAACAGAATTTGCAAAGGTATGTATTTTGAAATTAATATACTTATATTAAAACGTTAAAATAAAGGAAATGTTCCCTCAAGTGTATTTAAGTTAAATCAGTTCAGGCAAAAAGAGTTTCCAATTTTATACCCACTCTGCTAATAAAAATGTTTTATCAGCGCGTATTCCTTTCTCCGTGCGTGTAAGTGTAGCGCATTCAATTGTTGGATCATGCTCGAAAAATAATGTATAATTATTATCAACGGCGGTATTCAGAAAATGTTCTCGCTCGTTAAGCGTAAGTAGTGGACGTGTGTCATACGCCATTACATAAGGTATCGGAAGATGTGCTACAGAGGGAAACAAATCGGCACAAAAAACTATCGTTTGTTCTTTGTAGCATATCGTAGGGAGCATCATACTGTCTGTATGTCCACTGCAATAATAAATACCAATAGTATCCGAAAAAGCTGCCCCTTCGGCAATAAATTTCAACTGACCACTTTGCTCAATAGGCAAAATATTATCTTTTAAAAAAGAAGCTTTTTCGCGCATGTTGGGTTGGGTAGCCCATTGCCAATGTGCGGCATTGCTCCAATAAGTGGCGTTTTTGAAAACAGGTTCAAATTTTGTTCTATCGCTATTCCACTGTATGCTGCCGCCGCAATGGTCGAAATGCAGATGCGTTAAAAACACATCAGTAATGTCATCAACGGTAAATCCTTTGCGTTTCAAACTGTTGTGTAATGTATCATTTCCGTGTAAATAGTAATGACCAAAAAACTTATCATCTTGTTTATTACCTATGCCGTTATCAATTAGTATAAGTTTGTTTCCATCCTCAATTAATAGGCAACGCATAGCCCAGTTGCACATATTGTTGCTATCTGGCACATTTAGTTTGCTCCACATTGCGTAGGGTACTACGCCAAACATGGCGCCTCCGTCAAGTTTAAAAAGGCCTGTATCAATGGTATGCAAGGTCATAAAAAAGGTATTTTTAATATTTAATTATTTTATATGAAGACTGGATTATTATCTTTGAGAGTTTTAAAATAGCATAATAGCTGAAAGCGCTTGCAAATTACAATCTCTTTAGCGTATTATTACAAACAAATAAATAACGAGTAGTAACATGAAAAAAAATTTACTCTTAGCTGTTTTACTTATTAGTAGCACAGCATTCGCGCAAACGCGTGTTCCTGTTTTTGTAGAAAAATTCAACAATGGAACAACGCAACGCATCACTCCGGGCGCTTCGGTTGCCGTTGCTGATTATCAATTTTTCAGCAATTTAGATAAGGGGTATGTATACAGCAGTACTGGTGTATGCGATGTGCGTAATGTGCTAAACAGTACAAATTATACGTATACCTTATTAGATACTGCCAGAAACCCAAGTGCGGGAGAGAATGTTTTTTTTAATAACATACCAGGCGTTTCTTTTACAATCAAAAATATAGCAATTGAAGCAGGTGTTTCTGAACTAAAAATTGGTCATGGTGTGCTTAAGAGTAGCACATTATCTAATGCTGCCGAACTAAAAGTAGAATGGCAACAACAAGGTGCAGACCCAGCCGTATGGAATAATATTACTATGCCACTTATTATTGGTGGTACGGGTAGCAATGTTTGGCGCTTTCGTGAGTCGTCGGTAAATATTCCTGCTCAGCCAGGTTTAATAAACATTCGCTTCCGTCAAACAAGCAGCAGCGTACAGTTTAGAGTAGATGATATTGTAATGAGCTTTAAAGCACAGTGCGTAGCACCTGTTATTACTGTTCAGGATAATGCAAGCACTACTTTTTGTAATGGACAAAGTATTACATTGAAAACTGCTTATTTAAGTGCTACACAATATATTTGGAAAAGAGATGGGGTAGAGGTTCAATCTTCAGCAGCTAACACATTAGTAGTTACGCAAGCTGGAAATTACACAGTAGTAGCAAAATCAAGTTACTGCCCAGTAAGTGGTTCTCCAGAATCGGCTGCTAAAACAATTACCGTAAATCCAACGCCTACAGTACAAGAGATTACTGGAGCAGATACATACTGCACGGGAGCTGGTGGAGATTTAGATGTAGTAGCTACAGGCGGTACAACACCATTTCAATTTAGCTGGAACAATGCTGCTTTTGCTACTCAATCATCATTTACAGTTCCTACTGCAACAGCAGGTAACTTTACCCATACTGTAATTGTAAAGGATGTAAATAATTGCCAAACTACAGCTAACAAAGCAGTAGTTGTTAATCAAAGTCCTGGACAGCCTAGCGTAACTGCAAACGGTCCACTTAGTTTTTGTGCTGGAGGTAGTGTTACACTAACTTCAAGTTTTGCTACTGGCAACCAGTGGTTCTTAAATGGAGAAGCAATTGAAACAGGTGGAACAGATCAATCATATATTGCAGATACTGATGGTTCTTACCAAGTAATGCATACTGCTGCTAATAATTGTGGTTCTTCTTTATCTACAGCTAAAGTTGTAAATGCTATTTCTTTTGATGCTCCTACAGTTTTATTTAATGCAGGAAATGATACCGTTTGTACGGGAGTATTGGTAACACTAGCATCATCATCAAACACTAATAATGTATGGAAAGTAGCAGGTAACACAGTAAGTACTGCTGATACATATACTGTACCAACAACAACTGCAGGTACAACTACAGTTACCTTATTTTATACAGCAACAGAAGATGCAGTAAGTTGTCCTTCTGGTACTGCAACTCAAGATATACTAATAAACGGACGCCCAACAGCTCCATCTATAGCATTTACAGGTGATGCAACTCCTTGTAAAGGAACTACAGTAAGCCTTTCGGTTACAGGTGCTGGTGGTGTGTACAATTGGTACAAAAATGCCAATTCAACCCCAGTATTTACTGGAACGCCATATGAATTTACTGCTACTGATTTAGGTGCAGCAAATTATACCGTAACTGAAACGGATGCTAATACATGTGAATCTGCAAAATCAGCAGCACAGGTTATTGATGTAAAAGATAATCCAGTAGTAAGTATTACTCCTTCAGGTGCTACTACTTTTTGCCAAGGTACTTCGGTAACGCTTACTGCAGCATCAAATGTAGGTGTAACATTTGTTTGGGATAATGATGCAATGAGCACAACAGCAGGTATTGCAGTTGCAAATCATGGAACCCAAGGTGCTACAGGTACACGAACATATACAGTAACAGGTACTAATACTGATATGTGTGTTTCAACAGCAGCGCAAGCAGTAACTATTAATGGAAAGCCAGTTGCAGCTATTGCAGCAACAGGTGGTGTAGATGGAACAAATCAATATGAGATTTGTGCAAATTCAGTTGCTACTTTAACTGGTTCGGCTACAAACGCAACAGGTACAGTAACATACAAGTGGAATGCAAATGGTTTTGATGCAAATGATAGCTTCACCGCAATTGTAGGTACAAATACGCTTGTAGTAATGGATAACAATTGTGCATCTGATCCAAAAAACATCCTTGTTAATAGCAATGCTGTTGCCAATCCAGTAGTTACTGGTACTAATGAAATTTGTACAGGTGGTACTACTAAAAACAGCACAGTACTTACTGTTACAGAAGGTATAGCCACACCAGTAACGTATCAGTGGAAATTAGCTACTGCTGATGCAAGTGGAACTTCAACTGCAAAAGATTATACAGCTACTGAAGGTGGTTCATACAGTGTAGTTGTTACCAAAACATATACTTACTCAGGTGGCGATTTAGCTTGTGCAGTAACGTCTACTCCATATACAGTAACTGCATTTCCTGCTCCAGTAGTAACAATTGCAGTTCCTAATAATGTTATAGTAGTAGGTGGAACTGTTCATTTCTGTCAGAACCAAGCTCCTCTTTTAACAGCTGTTGTTGCTGCGGGAACACCAGCGTTTAATTATATCTGGAATGGTGTAGCATTGTCAGAAACATTTACTACAATAAACGGAGATAATAAAGTAATTGTAGTAGATGCAAAAGGATGTACTTCGGTAGAAGTAAATCAAGCAGCTGTAGAAAATGCAACACCAGTAGCAACGATTACTGGTAGAAACGAAATTTGTGCGAGCAATGCTAATAATACTACAGATTTAACAGCTAATAGCCCTACCGCTGATAGCTATAATTGGATGAAAAATGGCGCTGCTGCGGGTGGTGTAGACAATCAAGTAATGTACACTGCTACAACAGCTGGCAATTACACGGTAGTCGTAACTCAAATACACCCATCTATTAGTTGCTCATCTACATCAGATGTAGTAGCTGTAAGTGTAAAAGCTATTCCTACAGTTACGGTTTCGACACCAGTATCATCATTTGATGATTTAGCTTGTAAACAAGGAACTGAAATATTTATAGGTTTAGAAACTACGTCTACTATTACAGCTGTTCCTGTATCTTCAACTGGTGCAACTCAGTTTACTTACGTATGGACAGGTTCTAATGTAAGCAATGGTACTACTCCAGTAGTTACAGTAGCTCCTACAGCTACCGAAAATTACACAGTAACAATTACAGAAGTAGTAGCTGGTGGTTTAGGTTGCCAGTCTAATGTTGCTACACAGGCAATAGATGTACTAGATGTAAATGGACAAGTAGCTGGCTTTGTAGCTGTATGTAACGGTGGAGAGAAAAACTCATCACCAGAAGCTACAGGTATTACTACTGAAGTAGCCGCTGGTCAAGTAAGAGCATATATTCAAGGTGCACCATCTGGCGCTTGTTTAGGTGCGTGTGATATTACGGGATTACCAGTGCCTCCAGTAGATAGTATACCAGTGCTTCCAACAGATAGCCTGCCAGATCCACTTGGTGGTGGTTTACCAACCGACAGTATTGTAGATGGTTTACCTCCGTTACCAGGACCATTAGATAGTTTATTAACAGATCCTATTGGTACAATAGGAGGATTATTAAGAACTGAAAATGGAGTAACTGTACAAAATACACCATCGGTTACTAAAATAGCTGCTTATCCAAATCCGTTTACAGAAAGCATTGCTTTACAAATTGCACTTAGTGCAGAAAGTGTAGTGAATGTAACTATTACTGATATGTTGGGTAGAGTAATGTATAGCGTACAGCAACTTGCATTAGCTGCAGGAGAGCATACGTTACCAATTGATGCTACTAAACTGAGCAATGGTATGTACATATGTACTGTACAAACAGCTACTGATGCTAAAGTGATTAATTTAGTAAAGAAAGACTAAGTATAGTCGATAGTATATAGAAAAAGGGGCTTATTACTAAGCCCCTTTTTTGTGCGCATGAATTTTGGGTTGATAGTTAAATAAAAAAGCGGTAGGGAAAATCCCTACCGCTTTTTAGATGTATTACGTATTGTTAGTGCTAATTACATGTGGATTACCTCGCCGTAAGCATCGGCAACGGCTTCCATAACAGCTTCGCTCATAGTAGGGTGAGGATGTACTGCTTTCATTATTTCGTGTCCTGTTGCTTCTAATTTACGTGCTACTACAGCCTCGGCAATAAGTTCGGTAACGTTGGCACCAATAAAATGTGCACCTAACCATTCACCGTATTTAGCATCAAAAATCACTTTTACAAAACCATCTTTAGTACCCGCAGCACTGGCTTTGCCCGATGCAGAGAATGGGAATTTACCTACTTTAATTTCATAACCAGCTGCTTTTGCCGCTTTTTCGGTCATGCCTACTGATGCTATTTCAGGTTGGCAATAGGTACAGCCTGGTATATTTTCGTAATTTAATGGTTCTGGGTGATGGTCTGCAATTTTCTCCACACAGATAATACCTTCGGCAGAGGCTACGTGTGCCAAAGCTTGTCCGGCTACAATATCGCCGATAGCATATACACCTGGTACAGTAGTTTGGTAAAAAGCATCTACTACTACGCGGCCTTTATCTACTTGTACTCCCGTTTCTTCTAATCCAATGTTTTCAATGTTTGGTGCAATACCTACAGCAGAAAGTACAATTTCGGTTTCGATGGTTTCGATACCTTTAGCCGTTTTTACTTGTACTTTGCATAGATCACCACTGGCATCTACGCTCTCTACCGAAGAAGAAGTCATAATTTCGATGCCCATTTTCTTGAAACTACGGGTAAGTTGTTTCGAAATCTCTTCGTCTTCTACTGGTACAATTTGGTCTAAAAATTCTACAATGGTTACTTTAGTGCCTAATGTGGCGTAAAAATAAGCAAACTCAACGCCTATAGCTCCTGAGCCTACCACCACCATTGATTTTGGTTGCTTAGGCAATACCATTGCATCGCGGTAGCCAATTACTTTGCGACCATCTTGTTTTAGGTTAGGCAACTCGCGTGAGCGCGCACCTGTAGCCAAAATAGTATGCTTAGCTGTGTATTCTGTTTCTTTTCCGTCTTCGCTTTTTACGATTACTTTGCCGCCAGCTTTAATTTTTCCGTAACCGTTAATTACGTCAATTTTGTTTTTTTTCATCAAAAACTGTATGCCTTTGCTCATGCCATCGGCTACTTCGCGGCTACGTTTTATTACGGCATCAAAGTTTAGTTTCGATTCGCTTACGGTAATGCCATAATCTGCTGCATGGTTTACGTAATCAAATACTTGTGCGCTTTTTAATAAAGCTTTGGTTGGAATACAACCCCAATTGAGGCATACACCACCTAAAGATTCCTTTTCTACAATGGCGATTTTGAGTCCTAACTGAGAAGCTCTAATGGCTGCCACGTATCCGCCTGGACCGCTACCTATCACTATTAAATCGTAGTTCATATATTAAAATTGATAATTAAAAAGTTAAGCCAAATTAAAATCGGGTAAAAGTAGTATTTTTTTTGAAGCTGCTACGGCTTTATCCTTCAATTGCTATAAGCCGGGTACAATTTTATCTTTTGGATGTTTTACCTCGTACGAAAACTGTATCGTTTTTGCTGAGCCTGATGGAATGTTCAATTTCCACTTAAGTTTACCAGTAGTGGCATCGTATTGTGCGCTTTGCAAATCGAGTGCTTTTACCTCTATACTGGCTTGTTCAGAAATGGGCAATTGGTCTTCTACCTCTATATCAACAGCGTTGGTTTTTGTATTCCGTACCGTTATTTTATAGGTATAAGTGATTTTTTTGCTGCCACCTATCATTTTTTCGGCCCTTAAATCCTTTATTTTTTCGCGTTTTACAATAAGTCCTTTATCTCTACCTAGCGAAATTGCTAAGGTATCAGTTCCGGAAAGGGTATTGAGATAGGTTTCACCTACAAAAGATCCTTCGAAAAACACATTGGCTTGCGCAGGTATTAAGCTCAATTTTTCCCAATCGTAAATGTGTGCAACAATGTAAGCGCTTTCTTCTATTTTAGGTACGGTAGCTTGCTTGTATACGGCTTTTATGGTGTAAACTTGTAAGTCTACATAAGCAGGGCGACCGCCTGTTTCTACACTGTAGGGTAGGTTTATTTCAAAGTTTTCGGCAAACTCGCTACGGGCAACTGTGGTAAGATTGGCAGTAGTGCCAGCGGCAACGGATAAATTATCCATGCTTTGTATGCTTTCCATTTGTGGCGCGGCTGATTTTTGTAAGTAGCGACTTTGTATCTGTATAGGTTCGGCAAAATTTAATCTCCAAGGTTCAATTTCGGGCTTTATGCCGTTGCTGTTTGGGTCGCCAGAGGAGAGGGTTAGTTTGATGTTTTCCCATTTTACCCCTGTATTTTGATATACTTTAGCTTTGTAATACAAGTCGATAGGGCTGTTGTTGCCTTTAGATTTAATGTCGTAAAAAGGTTCCCAGCCAGCATCGTTTACCACATAGTTGAGTTCCATGCCTATTAAGCCTCTTGCACCAGCGGTAATGGTAACCACAATTTCTGTTTGGGTAAGACCTACCAATAAGTTGGCTTGATTGAGCTGATTTTGCAAACGGCTCAGTTTTTCTTGATTTTGGCGGATGCGTTTATTTACCACCATGGCTTTATTACGAATATCGGCCAAACGATTGCGCATAAAATCAGCAGCTTCTTCTAAATCGGCAATAATAACCCCATTATTTGCACCGCCTATGCTTTTGTTGGTAAGCAACAACGATTCTTCTTGTTCTAAGGCGAATTTACGGTTTTGGTCTTCTTCTAAACGCGTACTTACCACTTCGATAGAATCCTTTAGTCCTTTTGTTTCGGGACGTACCTGCTCATTACCCAAAAAGTTTTTACGGGTGCTTACCGAGAGTACTGTAAAATTGCCATATCCAGTAACTTGTATGCTTTGTTCGTTGACGTTACTCGGAATGCCCGTAACGACAATATCGTTGATACCAGCATCTGTTTGTGCTTGTACGGTACTAAATACTTGTGCCCCGCTTAAAAAAATGGTAGCAGCAGTAATTTTATCGGTGGTGCGTACCTCGTTGCTTGCATAACAAAGGTTGCACAGGGCTACTAATAGCGTGGTAATAAGGTATTTCATTTTGAGTGGATTTAATGTAAGCAATGAGGTAGCTTGTGTTTTATAACCGCTATATTAGCAAAAAAGTATGTATTAGCCATGCGCTTTGTAATAAGAAATATTCTTGCACTTGTATTGCTTGCAGCACCTGTATGGGTTGTGGCACAATCTAAAAAGGACCCGCAACAAAAGGCGGTGAACATACAGAAGAAGCGTGCTAAAATGGCTAAGAAAGATGCCAAGCGTGAAGAAAAGTATAAAAAACGTCAAGCTAGAATACCCGAGTTTAAAAAGAGCAAACGCTTACAGGATAAAAAAGTACGTAGGCGCATGCAAAAAAACATGAATAGAGCAAAAAAAGAAGCCCGCCGTAAGTCTTTGCGCAATAGACCTACAAGAAGGGGGAGAGGGTATTAGGTTTTTAGGTGAAAGGTCAAAAGGTTTTTGTGTTAATAAAATCCTGGTACTTTAATAGTGATATAATTTAGATTTGTGTTATCTGCAAGTGTAGTTAGCTGATTTACAAATTACTATTAAAGATTTATAAGCACAATTTTATAGGTTAGCTCTTTTATTCGGATTTCTTTTATGGTGAAAACAAGCAAGTATACGCACGGTATTTTGCGTCTCGTTGATTACAAAATAGAGAGAATAAGGAAATTTCTTAATTTTTAGGGATCGGATGTTTTTGTATTGAACTTCGAAAAAAGGATTGTTTTCTAGGGTAGTGTATATGTCTTTTAATAGCTTTATGAATCTTTGTGGCACATTAGAACTATAGGAAGCATAAAATTCTATTGCATGTTCAATTTCTTTTTGCGCCCGAGGAGAAATAATAATTCTATAGGCCATGCTTTTTATGGAGCTGCTTTATGGAGTCTTCGGCAGTAAGATATATTTTTTCATCCTCCTGTAAACGATTCTCTAAAATAGTTTTCATTTCTGTAGTGAGCTCGAAACTGTTTTCGTCTTCTTCTACCGTAATGGTAATGGGTTTTGATTTAAAAGTAGCTTTTATGGCATCTAAAATATCTGAATTTACCTCTTGAGCGGATGTTAAATGATATGTTGTATACATAATGTTTTAAATTTAACTTTTTGTATCTCTTGGAGATGGTAATACAAAAATACGCATAATCTAAATAGAGATTAAAACCTTCTAACCTCACACCTTCCCCACCCCTTACTCCGCAATTGCCTCAATAATATCGTGTTTGGTAATAATGTGCATATTGCCGCCCATATCTTGTACCAATACAGCCGGATTTTCGCGGGTTATTTTCTTAGAAACCGATTCTATACTATCGTTAGCTGCTGCAAAAGGGAATGCTGCTTGCATAATGCTCGCTACTTTATGCTGTTTAATTTCATGATCTTTTAAGATACAGCTAAATAAATGGTTGTCATTAAGCGAGCCTACAAATTCGCCTTTATCATTGGTTACCGGAATTTGTGAAATATCGTATTTAGTCATTTTGGCATAAGCATCCGCAATCAAATCGTTTGCATTGATGGTTACCAGTTTTAGGTTGCTATGGTTTTTAATTAGATCAATAGCATGTTTGGCTTTCTTTTCTTCAATAAAACCACGGTCGCGCATCCAATCGTCGTTAAACATTTTGCCTAAGTAACGCGTGCCGTGGTCATGAAAAATAACCACTACTACATCGCCTTTTTTGAATTTGTCCTTCATTTGTATGATTCCTGCCATGGCTGAGCCTGCCGAGTTACCCACAAAAATGCCTTCTTTACGCGGTATTTCGCGGGTCATGATGGCGGCGTCTTTATCCGTTACTTTTTCAAAATGGTCGATAATGGAAAAATCTACGTTTTGTGGCAAAAAGTCTTCGCCTATCCCTTCGGTGATGTAAGGGTAGATTTCATTTTTATCAAAAATGCCGGTTTCCTTATATTTTTTGAATACCGAACCGTAGGTATCTATCCCTAAAATCTGAATATTTGGATTTTTCTCTTTCAAATATTTACCCGTACCGCAAATGGTACCTCCAGTACCTACGCCTACTACTAAGTGGGTGATTTTGCCTTCTGTTTGTGCCCATATTTCGGGACCAGTTTGCTCGTAATGTGCCTGCGAGTTCGATAGGTTGTCGTACTGGTTGGGTTTCCACGCATTGGGTATTTCGTTTACCAAGCGAGAAGATACCGAGTAATACGAGCGTGGGTCTTCGGGTTCTACGTTGGTGGGGCATACAATTACCTCGGCACCAAAAGCGCGTAGGGCATCTACTTTTTCTTTCGATTGCTTGTCGGTAGTGGTGAAAATACATTTATAGCCTTTTATTACAGCAGCAATAGCCAAGCCCATACCCGTATTGCCCGAAGTGCCTTCTATAATAGTTCCGCCTGGTTTTAAACGACCATCACGTTCAGCATCTTCAATCATTTTAAGAGCCATGCGGTCTTTTATAGAGTTACCTGGATTGGTAGTTTCTATTTTTGCTAAAACGGTAGCCGGAATATCTTTAGTAATGCTATTCAGTTTTACTAAGGGCGTGTTGCCAATGGTTTCGAGAATGTTATTTTTCCACATGCGGCAAAATTAGTTTTTTTATTATTCGAAATAGCTACTTACATTTAACCAAATTATAAAAAAATGAACATGGGAAATGTATTGTCTGTTTATCTGATTTTGGCAATGTATTGCTGCGTTATTTCTGGTAATGTGTATGCACAAGATGCTGCTAAAGAAGTGGAGAAAACTAATTTTTCTATTGGTTTTATTAGTATTGGTGGGGCTAATGTGGATATTGTGGCACTAAACAATAGATTGGTTAGTAATGGATTGCAAAAATTTCAACCAGGGTTTCTTACTATAGGAGGAGGTGGGCTTTTGATTAATGATAGAACGGTAGTAGGAGGAGAAATGCATGGGTATATCCGACAAAGAGAAGTTAGAGGGCGACACGAAACGCGTTTAAGTGCTGGATACGGAGTGTTTGATATTGGTTATGTGGTGTACCAGAAGAAAAATTTTAGGTTTTATCCATTATTAGGTATGGGAGGTAGTACTATGACGTTGCAAATAGATACCATTAGCAGTCCTAATTTTAATGGTGTTTTGGCAAATCCGTCAACTGGTAGTCGTATAGAGCACGGTAGTTTTTTGGCTGATGCAAGTGCTAATCTTCAGTTTAAAATACCACGTTCCTTTTTTAGATATATCACGCTAAAAGTAGGTGCAAAATATGCCACAAGTGCCAATTGGCGTCAAGATGATTCAAAATTAGCTGATGGACCAGAGGTTGGGTTATCTGGTGGCTATTTTCAGTTACAAATAGGATTTTAATTGCTTAAGTACCTTTTTGGCTCGGGCAATGTATGCTGCTTTTGCGTATGGTAACTGATCCTCTATCAATAGTATAAGTTCGGGTGCTAATTCGGGTTCTCGTTGTGCAATGTTTGCTAATACGGTCATGGCATGTGCTTTAATGGCTACAGGTTGTTGCTGGCTAAGTAGTTCAAAGCAAATATCGGCTATATCGCCCAAAAGCATTTCGGGTAAGTCTATAGTTTCAAATACACGAACGGTATTACGAATTACAGCATCGTGTACTGGGCGACGTAAATTTTCTACCATTACAGGCAAGTATTTACTAATAAGATGCGGGTGCTTATCTACATAGTATGTCAATAAACCTGCCGCGCGTTGATTAATAAGCCATTCGTCGTGTAAAAATAGTTGCATTAACGTATCGAATTTTTCATCATCGGTACCAATATAATCGGCAATACGCAAGGCTTGGGCTTTAGAGTGTTCTTGCAGTAATGCGGTTCGTATATCCATTGTTTATTTTTTTGTTACGCTAAAAATGTGCTGCTAAAATTCCTATTTTTGCCCAAGTACACAAAATTTTAATGAGCATTTACGATAAATATGAGTTGGTAGTAGGTTTAGAGGTGCATGCCCAGTTGGCAACACATAGTAAAGCTTACGCATCCGACTCTGCAGAATTTGGCGGTTTACCTAATACGCATATTAGTGTAATCACATTGGGGCATCCTGGTACCTTACCTATGGTAAACGAAAAGGTAGTAGAGTATGCCGTAAAAATGGGTTTGGCTACCAATTGTACGATTAGGCACGAGAATCAGTATGCGCGTAAAAACTACTTTTATGCCGATTTACCTAAAGGCTATCAGATTACCCAAGATACTACTCCAATATGCACCAACGGGTTTTTAGAGGTAAAGTCTAAAGAGGTGCCCCAAAAGCGTATTGGCATTACCCGTATACACATGGAAGAAGATGCCGGAAAAAGCATGCACGACCAAGATGTATTCGATTCGCTAATTGATTTGAATAGGGCAGGTGTTCCGTTAATTGAAATTGTATCGGAACCCGATATTCGTAGTGCCGAAGAAGCAGGATTATACCTTGCCGAAATACGCAAAATTTTACGCTACCTAGCTATTTGTGATGGGAATATGGAAGAAGGCAGTTTGCGTTGCGATGCCAATATATCGGTACGCTTAAAAGGCAGCACTACTTTAGGTAAGCGTTGCGAAGTGAAAAATTTAAACTCTTTTAGAAATGTGCAACGTGCTATTGAATTTGAGTTTAAGCGCCAAATTGATGTAATTGAAGCAGGCGGAACCATTGACCAAAATACGCTCAATTTTAATGCTACTACAGGAGAAACTTCGGTATTGCGTAGTAAAGAAATGGCAAATGATTATCGTTATTTTCCTGAGCCAGATTTACCACCTGTAATTTTAACAGATAGCTATATTAATACGATTAAGGAGGGTTTACCATTATTGCCCGAGCAATTGTTCGAAAAATATACGCAGCAATACAAACTTACCGAGTACGATGCCCATGTAATTACCGAAAACAAAGAAATGGCGCAATATTTTGAGGCTATCATTGTACATACCAGTAATTATAAAGCTGCAGCCAATTGGCTAATGGGTACGATAAAATCGTATTTAAATGAGCAGGCTATTGATATTACTGCCTTTACGCTACCTGCCAAAACAATTGCTCAAATTATCGAGTTGATAGACACGGGTAAAATAAATAATAGTTCTGCCACACAAAAACTATTCCCTGCGGTGTTGCAGCAACCTACTCAATTGCCGTTATATTTAGCCGAACAGTTAAATATACTTATAGAAGCTACTGCTGGTGATGATTTGCAGGGCTTTATAGATCAAGCCTTAGCTATGTATCCCGAAAAGGTAGCCGAATACAAGGCTGGTAAAAAAGGATTATTAGGCTTGTTTATGGGAGAAGTAATGAAGTTATCTGGCGGAAAGTTAGATCCAAAAACAACAAGTCAGTTAGTAATAAAAGCATTAGATAATTAATATGAACAAGTACATTGCCTTCGCGGCTATTATTTCTGCTACCTTTTTGGCAGCATGCAACAACAACACATTTACGGTAGAAGGAAAATTGCTTAATGCAACAGACAGTACGTTGTACGTTGTAACGCCCGAAAATGGCACATTTAAAGTGATAGATACTTTAACTATAGATGGAGAAGGTAACTTTGAGTTTGAAGATACTGCTTCTATTGAGCGTTTTTACCGTATCAGCAACCGCGAGTATTCGTTTGATATAGCTGTAAAAAATGGCGAAAAATTAACGTTTGAAGGAGATGCCGCAGCTATATACCAACCGTATAAAATTTCAGGTTCTGTTACGTCTCAAAAACTACAAGAACTGAATACTATTTATATAGCTTACACTCAAAAGCTGCAAGATTTGAATAACGAGTACCAAGAAGGCATAAAAGACAAGGCAGTAAATATCGATAGCCTAATAGCTGGTTTGGATAAAAAGGAGGCTGCTTTTTCGGTACAAATGATTGATAAAATGAAAACGTTTATCACCAGCAACGAACAATCATTGGCAGCGATATACGCTTTTAACTACTTAGACCCGAATCAACACGGCGATTTTATGATTGCCTGTGCTGATAAGTTGGCAAAGAGTACAAATAATACCCATCCGATGGCTGTTCAGTTTTTGAAACAGGTAGGAGTATATAAAAGCCTGACCATTGGCAAAATTGCTCCCGAAATTGTATTGCCTAATACTACAGGTACTACTATTACACTAAGTTCATTAAAAGGACAGTATGTATTGGTAGATTTTTGGGCATCTTGGTGCGGCCCTTGCCGTAAAGAGAATCCTAATTTAGTAAAAATATATAATAAGTTTAAAGAGAAAGGGTTAGAGATATACGCTGTATCTTTGGATAAAGAAAAAGAATCGTGGTTGGCTGCTATTGAGCAGGATAAATTAACATGGGTACACGTAAGCGATTTAAAATATTGGGATAGTGAAGCAGCTAAAATATACAATATCAATGCAATACCTTCTAATTACTTACTTGATAAAAATGGAGTAATTCTGAAAAAAGATTTAAAGGGTACCGAACTTGAAGAATACTTAAACAAATTGTTTAGCGAATAAAAAATAATTAGCAGTAAATCTTTAACTGTTTACAATTTATTAATATTGTAATAATATTATCCTGTCATTAAGGCTATACTTTTATGCAAAATTTAGAACACATGAATCTTATTAAGCAAAAAGTTTTAATCGTAGATGACGAACCAGATATTTTAGAGCTGGTAGAATATAATTTAAAGAAAGAGGGGTATCAAGTTTATTTAGCTACAAATGGTCAGGAGGCTATTTTAGCTGCTAAAAAACACCTTCCAGATTTGATTGTGTTAGATATAATGATGCCTAAATTAGATGGTATCGAAACCTGCCGTATGCTGCGTCAGTTACCTGAGTTTAAAAATACGTTTATGGTGTTTTTAACTGCTCGTAGCGAAGAGTATTCTGAAATTGCTGGTTTTAATGTAGGAGCAGATGATTATATAGCTAAACCAATTAAGCCACGCGCACTTATTAGTCGTATTAATGCTATACTGCGCCGTACCTCAGGTACCGAAGAGTATGCGGATAATAAAATTGAAATTGCCGACTTGGTAATTGATAGAGAAACGTATTTAGTGTATCAAAAGGGAGCAAAGGTTGTTTTAGCTAAAAAAGAGTTCGAATTATTGTATCTTTTGGCATCAAAACCAGGCAAAGTATTTACCCGCGAAACTATTCTAAAAAATATTTGGGAAGACTCAGTAGTAGTAACCAACCGCACTATTGACGTGCACATACGTAAACTACGCGAAAAATTAGGAGACGATTTGGTAGCTACCGTAAAAGGTGTAGGTTACAAATTCGACTCACAGCGAAACAACGACTAATATGCTAAAAAATCCCACCCCGCGTGGTATTGCCTTTTTTACATCATTATTACTCTCATTATTTATTGGGATACTATCTTATGTATCTCATCCAGATATTCTTTCAGCCCTGCTTATTGCTCTGGTAAGTTTTTGTTTTGGCTTTTTTGTTTTTTATTATGCACTAGAGTTTTTTATTTACCGCAAAATTAAGTTGGTGTATAAAAATATACACCAACTTAAAACCCAAAAAGGAGCCTCTGTCTCAAATCTCATTCAAAATTTAGATCCTATATCGGGTGTAAACGACGAAGTGGTAGAATGGGCAAAGGATCAGCGTACAGAAATTGAACAGTTACGCAAGATGGAAACATATCGTAAAGAGTTTTTGGGTAATGTTTCGCATGAGTTAAAAACACCTTTGTTTGCTATTCAAGGTTATATAGATACTATTTTAGAAGGAGATGTAGAGGATAAAGAGTTTGTTCAACATTTTTTAAAGAAGGCAGCGCTAAATGGCGATCGGCTCTCTATGCTTATTCAAGATTTAGAAAACATATCGCAACTCGAAAGTGGAGAACTAACCATGCAGGTTGATATTTTTGATATACACGATACCATTAGTGATGTGTTCGACTCTTTAGAAAGCCGTGCTGCCGAAAAGAAAATCACCTTTAGTTTTAAAGAAGGTTGTGATCGACCTTTTATTGTAGAAGCCGACAAAAATCGCATTCGTCAAGTAATACTCAACCTAATTGTTAATTCTATAAAGTATGGCAACGAAGGGGGCTACACCAAAGTAGGTTTGTATGATATGGACGAAAATATTTTGATAGAAATAACCGATAACGGAATAGGCGTACCCGAAGAACATTTACCACGCCTATTCGAACGTTTTTACCGTGTAGATAAAAGTCGTTCGCGTGATGAAGGCGGTACGGGATTAGGTTTATCTATCGTAAAACACATTATAGAAGCACATCACCAAACCATTAATGTACGTAGTGCTATTGATGTAGGTACCACGTTTGGTTTTACGCTTACCAAAGCGTAGGAAGATTTAAAGTTCATTTACGAATGAGCTAATGAGCCAATCAACTAATATCCTTTTCTATCTTTGTGCATGGCTAAAAATATTACCCTATCCGATTTATTACTCTTCGAAACAGATAATGTGTTGGTAATAAACAAACCACCACTGTTATCTACCTTAGATGAACGTAGCGGTATGGGATTGAGTTTGATTAAGTTGGTAAAAGACGCCTTGCCAGATGCTCAAATTTGCCACCGTTTAGATAAAGAAACTTCGGGCGCTATTGTCATAGCTAAAAATCCAGAAACGTATAGGCATATATCTATGCAGTTCGAAAAACGAACGGTAGATAAACTGTACCACGCCATTATTCAAGGAATCCATCATTTTGAGGATAAGAAGATTGATTTACCTATACTCAATTTGGGTAAATCTAATGTAGCCATTGATAGAAAAGAAGGCAAAAAGGCCGTTACCATATTTCAATCTGTTACCTATTTTAAGCATTACACATTAGTTGCGTGCAAGCCTATTACCGGACGTATGCACCAAATACGTATCCATTTGGCATCCCAAAAAGCAGTTATCGCAGGAGATGAATTGTATGGAGGTGTATTTCCTTACCTCTCAACAATCAAAAAAGGGTATAGATTATCTAAAAATGAAGTAGAACAGCCGCTCATGCGTAGGTTTGCCTTGCACGCCCGTCAAATTTCATTTAAAGATTTAGATGATACCTTGTTAACCGTAGAAGCACCTTACCCTAAAGATTTTGCTACTTTCATAAAAATGCTCGAAAAGTTTGATTTGTAGTATTCATAAGTCGTATATTCGCTTCCTAAATTACCATTATAATCAAATGAAAAAACAACTACTAATACTATCAGGAGCATTAATTGCTATTTCTACTGTACTTATTGCATCTTGCAGAGATGATAATTTTACGGGTCCCTCTATTTCAAGAGTATCAAACTTATTTGCTTCTATTTCGGGTACAACTTCAGTAAACAATCTGTTGGTATTTTATAAAGCAGATAGCACAGTGCTTGCTCCAAGCCAGCAATTTGCCAATGGCGCTACAGATGCTAATGGGGTTGTGTATGATGCGGGTAAAAAGCTGCTTTTTCAATTAAGCAGAGCTAAGAAAGAAATTTTTATTTATACAAATGCTGATTCATTAACAGCTACTTCAGTACCAGATAGAAGCATTGTAGATGCTGATTTGGTTGGTGCACAGGATTTAGCTTATGATAGCTTTAATGATGTATTGTACGTATCAGTAAGTAAAGACAGTGCTATTTATGCCTATGCAGATGCTGATTCTACTCGTGGAGTAAATGTACAACGCAAAAAATACAAACTTACTGCCGAGCCTTGGGGATTAACATTTGTTGCTGGTTCAAATCAACTAATCGTTGCTATGGATAAAGAGGCACGCAGGGTAGAAGTATTTACAAATGTGCAAGTACTTATAGAAGGTGCTATTACGCCTTCTAAGGTATTTAATATCGTTACCAATGCGGCTATTGATAGCAATGCACGTTTACACGGTGTTACCTACTCAGCTAATAGCGATTTGTTGGCAGTTACTGAAATTGGTCAAGCTAGTTCGGGCGATTTAAGCCATACCACAGATGGTGCTATTTACCTGTTCGAAAATTTCTCTAAAAAAGCATCTGGTAATTTAACTCCAAGTCGTACAATTATTGGTGTAAATACACAATTGGGAAATCCTGTTGATGTAGCTATTGATGATAAACTTCCAAATCAAGGATTGTTATTCGTTGCCGAAAAAGCAAACAATGCTATTTTGGTATTTAAACTTTCTGATAAAGGAGATGCAACTCCAGTAAGAAGTCATCTTGTAAATTCTCCAGAAGCTGTTGCAACCTTTACACGGTAATTAACACACTGTTATATAGTAAAAAAGCCTTCCGATATAGTATCGGAAGGCTTTTTTGTTTGGTTGTAGAGTAAGGTCTATTGATAACCTAACAACTTCAGCACTTGCTTGCTATTTTGTTCTTCACCAAATACCTCGAAGTTAAACGTCTCATCTCTATTACGACGAATAAGAATATGCTTAGGAGTAGGTAATAAGCAATGGTGAATGCCACCATAGCCACCTAAGCTCTCTTGATATGCACCAGTATGGAAAAAGCCCATATATTGTACTTTACGTGTTTTTGGTGCGTAAACAGAGTTTGTATGTGCTTCCTGATTGTAATAATCCTGCCCATCGCAAGTAATGCCGCCTAAGTTTACGCGTTCGTACTCCGAATCCCAATTGTTGATAGGCAGTAAAATATACTTTTGGTTCAATGCCCATACATCGGGTAGGTTGGTAATAAAGCTACCGTCCAACATCAACCATTTTTCGCGGTCGTTTTGTTGCTTGCGTCCCAATACCTTGTATAAAATACCCGATGCTTCTGCCACGGTATATTTACCAAATTCGGTAATAATATCGGGTTCCATTACATCATGTTCGGCGCAAATATCTTTTATACGTTTTACAATTTCGTTTACCATGTATTCGTAATCAAAATCGAATACCAACGAATCTTTAAAAGGCATACCTCCACCAATATCTAAGGTAGTAAGATCTGGGTTTTCTTTCTTAAACTTACAGTACAACTCTACGTATTTCTCTAATTCGTTCCAATAATATGGAGTATCGCTAATGCCCGAATTGATAAAGAAATGCAATAGTTTTACCTTAAAATTAGGGTGTTTCTCTATTTTGTTGTAGTAAAAATCAATTACATCTTCGGCACGTATACCCAAGCGGCTGGTGTAAAATTGCGAGTCAGGTTGCTCTTCAGATGCAATACGGATACCCAAATTACAAGGGATATCTATCTCGTCATCGTAAAAGTTGAACTCTTCTTTGTTATCCAAAACCGGAATAATATTAGTGTAGCCATCATGCAACATATCTACGATATACTGCTTGTAAGTTTGAGTTTTAAAGCCGTTGCAAATCACATAAATATCTTTGCTTACGTTGCCACGTTTCTCTAAGGCATCGATCATAGGCATATCAAACGCCGATGACGTTTCCAAGTGTATCCCGTTTTTAAGTGCTTCTTCTATTACGTGCTTAAAGTGCGAACTTTTGGTGCAATAGCAATACGTGTAAGCACCTCTGTAATTGTTCTTTATAATGGCCGTTTGAAACCATAATTTAGCCTGTTGGATTTTCTTAGAGATAATAGGTACATAGGTAAACTTTAGTGGAGTGCCATATGTTTCTATCAATTCCATTAAATTGATGTCGTGAAAGTACAACTCATCGTCAATGACATCAAAGCCCTCTTGAGGTAAGCCGACATTCAAATCAAGAAATTCTTGGTAAGTTTGCATGAATTAAATTTTGCGCAAAGATATAAAAGCCGCGTGCGTTTTGCGTAAAAAAAGATGGAGATACTGAATTTATGAAAAAGCTGAAAATAATTGAAGTAAAATCAGAGTTAGGTGCAGGTACACGTGGGGCAAGTATGGGTGTTGATGCCATTAAAATTGCGGCACTCGATTTTGGAAGTCGCTATTTTAAACAATATAAGTCGGTAGAAGTACCCAATGAAAATCATTTGTTACTAGAATCTGTAGGAAGTGCGCAGGCAAAACGTATTTCGGGTGTACTTACCATGTACGAACGCGTAAGCGAAGAGGTGGCTAAAACATTGAAGGAAGACGAGTTTCCAATTGTATTGGCGGGCGACCACAGTACAGCAGGAGGTACTATTGCTGGTATAAAAGTAGCTTTTCCTAAGCTAAAGTTGGGAGTTATATGGATTGATGCTCATGCCGATATCCACTCGCCTTATACTACGCCATCGGGCAATTTGCACGGAATGCCCATTGCGGTATCATTGGCTGAGGATAATACCGAATCTAAAATAAATAAGCCCGACCAAGAAACGATTAACTATTGGTTTCAATTAAAAAATGTGGGCGGCATATCACCAAAAATTACCTACAAAGATTTGGTATACATTAATGTGCGCGATACAGAAACTCCAGAAGATTATTTGATAAAGAAAAACGGAATAAAAAACTTTACCACTGCCGAAATTAGACGAAAAGGAGTAGAGAAAGTAGCTATTGAGGCACTTGCATTGTTGGAGCATTGCGATTTGATATATGTATCATTTGATGTAGATTCTATGGATGCCTCTATCTCTAAAGGCACAGGAACACCTGTACCCAATGGCATGACTGAGCGTGAGGCAGGTAATCTAGTAGCGCGCCTTATGGCAAGCGAAAAAATATGTTGTTTTGAAATGGTAGAAATAAATCCTACTTTGGATAAAGAGAATTTGATGGCAGAAAATGCCTTTGAAATTTTAGTACGTGCTACCAATCAGTTGATTAACGATTAACCTATTTTATTTTTACCCTATGAAATACCCACATTTTATTAATAAGCAACTAGTTGCAATTTGTTGTTTGCTCTTTTGTGTTACAGAAATTACTTCGGCACAATATAGAAATCGAAATAAAAATGGTTTGGAAGTGGAACTAAACTCTGGCTTAGGGCTAACATCTTGGATAGTTGACCTAGGTAAAGATGCCGAAGGAATTAATATTTATAGTGCCACTGCAACTACCAGTATTCCTGTAGTAGTTGGAGTTAATTATGTAATTAATAGACTGAGTGCAGGATTGCTTTTTGGTAGAGAGATCAATAATATATCCGATGTAAATTCAGGCATTTCAGGTAAATCTGTTTTTAATAAGTACGGGTTTCGTATAGGATACACTGTTATTAATACATCTGCTTTTGAATTGCAACCAACTATAGGTTTTGGTACTTTTAGGTACAAAGTAGTTAAAGGCATTGAAATTAATAGAGTATATGAACAAATAGGTGTGCGATTTTCATATAAACCTAATGAAAGACTTCGGTTTTTTGTAGCACCATATCAAGAATATAAACGTATTAGTCTTACAAAATTTGATGTTAATAACCATCTAAATCAGTTAAGTATCATGGTTGGGGCTGCTTATCAGTTTGTTCGGTTTTAACCCAACAAAATCTCAATAAATAAGGTTAGCGCCACCCCGAACCCTGCACCTGATACAAACAACGTCCAGTTACGCTGAGCGATGTGTGTTAGTTGAGTGAGTGCAAAGAACAGCAACATAAATAGGCTTATAATGGCTATTTGTCCCAGTTCTAACCCGATATTGAAAGCCAATAATTGTTTCACGATACTTTCGCCTTCACTTGCTAATAACTGAAAGCTATTGGCAAAGCCCATACCATGTATACAGCCAAATACCATTGCAAGGATATAATTGCGTAAAATGCGTTTATCAAAGGTATTGCTGTAGGTCTTTTTTTGAGCAACATTGAATATTGCAGTAAGCATAATCGTTACTGGAATAAGCAGTTCTACCCAATAAGACGAAAATGGGATAATATGTAGGGTAGATAATGCCAAAGTAACAGAATGTCCTATTGTAAAAGCAGTGATAATAACCCCTAGTTTTTTCCACTCCTTTACCTCAAATAAAGCGCATAACGTAATGATAAATAGTAAATGATCATATGCGCGGATATCGATAATGTGTCGCCAACCGATGGTTAAATACACCCAAAACTCGCTATTAAAAAAATCCATGTGCGAAAATTACTATTTATTGCTCATACTTCTTTAATATTGTAGTACGACTTTTTAATCATCATGCAAATTGCTACTAAAATACAAATAGCTGTAAAACAGGCTATTTTGGATAATTATCAACAAGATATTACACCTGATGCCGTGGTATTGCAAGAAACCCGAAAGGAGTTTAAAGGCGATATTACCTTAGTGACTTTTGCTTTTACCAAATTAAGTAAACTTAGCCCCGAAGAAACAGGCAACGTTTTAGGGCAATATTTACAAGCTCATGTACCAGAAATTACTGGTTTTAATGTGGTAAAGGGCTTTCTTAATTTGGAAATAGCCGATACCTATTGGCTACAACAATTGCTGCATTTGGCTCAACCCAATTACGGGCAGTTGCCTGCCAAAAATAAAAAGGTAATGGTGGAGTATTCGTCGCCTAACACCAATAAACCGTTGCATTTGGGGCATGTGCGTAATAATTTATTAGGTTATTCGGTAGCCGAATTGCTAAAAGCGGCAGGCTATGAAGTGGTTAAAGCTAATTTAGTAAATGATAGAGGCATACATATTTGTAAGTCGATGTTGGCTTGGCAACGTTTTGGTAACGGAGAAACACCTGCATCATCGGGTTTAAAGGGGGATAAGCTGGTAGGTAAATACTATGTGGCTTTTGATAAGGCATATCGTGCAGAAGTAAAAGAACTGGAGGAAAAAGGCATAAATAAGGATATAGCCGAAAAAGAAGCACCACTAATAAAAGCTGCTCAGGCAATGTTGCTGAAATGGGAAGAAAAAGATGCCGAAACAATTGCCTTGTGGACAATGATGAATGGTTGGGTGTATGCTGGTTTCGATGTAACATATAAGTCGTTGGGGGTAGATTTTGACACCTATTATTACGAGAGTAATACCTATTTATTGGGTAAGGAGTTAGTAGAAGAAGGCTTAACTAAAGGGGTATTTTTTGCTAAAGACGATGGTTCGGTATGGATAGATTTAACCGCCGATGGCTTAGATCAAAAACTGTTATTGCGTTCGGATGGCACTTCGGTTTACATGACCCAAGATGTAGGCACTGCACAATTGAAATATGATGATTTTAAGGTAGAAAAATCGATTTATGTAGTAGGAAATGAGCAAGATTATCATTTTAAAGTATTGTTTCTGATTCTCGAAAAGCTGGGTAAATCGTGGGCTAAGGGCTTATATCATTTATCGTACGGCATGGTAGATTTACCAAATGGTAAAATGAAATCGCGTGAGGGTACGGTAGTAGATGCCGATGATTTGATAGCAGAAATGATTGCCACTGCCAAAGAAAATACCGAGGCTTTAGGTAAAACAAATGATTTTACAGAAGAAGAGAAAACGGAATTATACCGAAACATAGGGTTGGGAGCATTAAAGTATCATCTACTAAAAGTTGATCCTAAAAAACGTTTGTTATTCGACCCTGCGGAGTCTATTGATTTGCAGGGGCATACTGGTCCGTTCATTCAGTATAGTTATGCACGTATTCAATCGGTGTTGCGCAAAGCGGCCTATGTGTTTAATTCCGAAAGCTTTAAAACGGTAAATACACTAACTCCTATAGAACGTGAGATTGTTATTTTATATATCAAATTTGAAGAGGTTATAGCTCATGCCGCTGCAGAGTATAGCCCGGCGTTAATGGCAAACTACTTATATGAGCTGGCTAAGGCGTACAATAAATTTTACCACGATGAGCCAATACTAAAGTTAGATGATGAACAATTAAAACAGTTTCGGTTGTACCTTTCGGCAGCTGTAGGCAAAGTGCTTGCTCGGGGTATGCAATTGTTAGGTATTGAAGTACCGGAGAGAATGTAGAATAGTCTTGAGTAGGAAGTCTTTAGTCTTGAGTTGGACAACAAAAAACTAATAACTGGCAACAGAATAAGAATATGAAAAATATAGCATTGGTAGCCGGAGGATATACTGGCGAGTCGGTAATTTCTATGAAGAGTGCCGCTGTAGTGTACCAGCACTTAGATAAAAGTAAATTCAACGTTTACAAAATTATCATTACCAAAGATAAGTGGGCAGATGAACGGGGTAATGAAATAGACAAAAATGATTTTTCGCTTACCATAAGTGGTAAAAAAATCACGTTTGATGGTGTATTTATCATCGTGCACGGCACACCTGGCGAAGATGGTAAGCTACAAGGCTATTTTGATATGTTGGGACTTTCCTATACCACATGTGATGCCGTTACATCGGCTATTACCATGAATAAGGCTTGGACCAAACACTTAGTAAGAAAAGTAGCAGGCTTACATACCGCACAATCTCGACAATTATTCCGAAATGTTCATACGTCTGCAGATATCCATGAAACAGGCTTGCGCTATCCGCTATTTGTAAAACCCAACAACGGTGGCAGTAGTATAGGAATGAGCAAAGTAGAAGAGGTGAATGAGTTACCCGCAGCATTGGAAAAAGCTTTTGCCGAAGATGAACAAATTTTGGTGGAGGAATTTATAGAAGGCAGAGAGTTTACGGTAGGAGTAGTGCGCATTAATGGAAAGATTGAGGTGTTGCCTATTACCGAAATAAAGTCATCAAAAACCTTTTTCGATTACGAAGCTAAATACACACCTGGCATATCCGAAGAAATTACACCTGCCGTATTGCCTTCATCAAAAGTAGCAGAAATTGCAGCTATTGTAGAGCAAGTTTACCTAACACTTAATTGCAAAGGAGTGGTGCGTATCGATTTTATTTTACCACACACTACAACCGATTTTTATTTTTTAGAAATCAATACAGTACCCGGTCAATCCGAAAATAGTATTATTCCGCAGCAGGTGCGAGCTACTGGCAAAACCATGGAAACTTTTTACGCAGAGTTGATTGAGGAAAGTTTGAGGAAGTAAAAGAGGGGCTAAAAAACGGACACTGCCACCCTGAGCGTAGTCGAAGGGGAGCTAAATGAGTGTATAATATACCTCGACTACGCTCGGTATGACAACTTATATGTTATCTTCTTTTTTGGCAATTATTGCTTCAGACTCTCTTTGCAACCAACCATCACTCATGTCATTGGTCCAAAATATAATACGTACAAAGTCCTTTTTTCTCAGTAAGTAATATTCAATATATTTACTACTTACTCTTAAAGCTGTATTGCGAAGTTGGTAAGATAATACTTGATAGTTTTGCTCCCCAATCACTATGGTTGAGTTACTCATATTTTCAGCTTTCAAGCTCTTTTTTAGGTAGGCGCTTATATCTGCTAATTTACTTGCCATAGCAGTGCTTTCATACAAAACACCAATTGTGCTGCAATAGGACTCAATGGTAGTATGTCCAGCGTACAAAAATGTTTCTTTTGCACCACTTTGTTGTAGCGATTTTATAAAATGTTTATCCCAGTTTAATGTATTCTGCTTGTTTAATGAGTGGAACCAATAATCACCATAATAACGTAGAGAGATATTCTCTTTCTTGTTTTCAATAAGTTGCTTTCCATTTTCAATGCTTACATGCGTATTGGGATTATTCTTGTACCCGATACAAGACGATAACAGTATTAAAATAAATAAGGGTAAAAGTAGTTGGTTCTTCATATTGCTGTTTTATAGGGTTTAATGTGGAGTGGTTGTTACCTCAAATCTAATTAATTTATTATTGCATAAAAAAACCACCTATTTGCGTAGGTGGTTTTTTGTAGTGTCAAGCCAAGTTTATTTTATCGGTCGTCATGTTGAATTTATTTCAGCATCTCTCCCAGATTAGGCGGGATTCCGAAATAAATTCGGAATGACATTTACGACATAGTATGCTTGATACGATAGTAAATCGAAAATATCAATTAATGAGCTTCGTCTTTGCTTTCTTCTTTTTGGGTAACAATTACCTTTTGTCCTTTATCGGTGCGGGTAATTATTTCTTCTAAGTTATCGTGACCAATACGTTTTGCAACAATTTTTTTGTCTTTATCCAATAAGTAAATTACGGGTGTGCTGTAAATATCGTAACGTGCACGTGAGCCTGGAAGGTCTATTACGTTTATCCAGTTCAAGTTTTTCTCTTTAATGAACTTGCGCCATTTATCGTCCTCAACAGTACAACCAATAGCATATACCTTTATATCAAATCCTTTTTTTACTAAGTCTCTATAGGTATTATACAATTCGGGCACTTCTTTTTTGCAATGGCTGCAATCTGGATCCCAAAAACACAGGATAGTATATTTAGCTTGAATTTTGCTTAATACCTGTACTCTACCAAATGTGTCGGTAAGACTCATTTCTGGCGCTGGTTTACCCAAAGTAATAGGTTTTATAAGTTTTGCCCGTTCAGTTATCTTTAGCAACTGGTCTTCATCTACCCAATACGCTTGTTTGGTAGCATAGTATTTATCTACCATGTGTACAAAAGCAGCATCCATGCCCATTACCTTTGAGGTTTCGGTAGTATTGGTAATGTAAAACACTAAGTATTTAAAATTTTCTTGCGTGCCTTTTGCTTTGGCTATTACCTTATCAGCTTCGGCAGAAATGGTATCTGGCAATTGGGGAAGCACTTCAGTAAAAAAGCGTTGCAATTTTTGATGGAAAATAGGAGTGCGCACCAAGCCATCATCTTGCAAATTAATGTTGTCGAAATAATGATTTTTGTAGTAGTAGTACGCAAATGTAGAGTCCTTTTTACCATCTGCCAAAACAGGTGCTTCTGGAATTTCCGGTTCTTCCATCATGCGCAAAAAGCTTGTAACAAATGAAGTAGGGTTCTTTGTAAAAATATCCTTTTTAAAGGCTTTTACTTCCTCATCTAAGGCTGCAATCTTTTTCTCAATAACTTCCTTTTCAGTTACATTGTCTTTAGCGGCTTTGTAAGCTGCTTGTAGCGGTTCGGCTTCTTTACGTTTATTACGTAAAAACATAATGTATTTGTAAAAAAGACTGTTTTCTTCAGAACCAGTAAACACCATGCTCGAATCCATGGTTGTGTAATTAGTTTTTATGGTAAAATTTTGCTCCTTGTTGATAATAAAATCGAAGTAACGCACTTTGGCTTCGCCAACAATAATGTACATGCCTTTTTCAAGCGTTTTGCTGGGGTTGTCAAAGGTAAATTCGCCTTTGCTATTTACCTTGGCAGTATCTTGCAAGTATTGTTTATCGCCATAATAATTGGCCAAAAAGCATACGCTATCTTTTAGTCCTGTAATGGTTACTTTAATTTTATAACCTGCTGGGGTATCGGCAGCAACAGCCAGTAAACCCCAAAAATGAATCAACAGAAGTAAGGGTAAAATTTTATATTTCATCTTATATTAATTTGTTTTAAGTGTAAACATGGAACAGTCATAGGTTTTTTAATCGCCATTTATGCAAGATTATTGCATGACAGTTTCATGTGTTGTTTGTTATTAATGGTGTAAATATATCTTATTCTAATTATACGCTGTATTTCTGTACGATGGATTGTGGTAATGGAACCGCTTTCCCACTTTTAGTATCAATAATGGTGTACTCCATTTCTCCCAAACAGCAGGTTTTTCCAGTTGTTTTGTTTTTAATCTCAAACTGCACATTTACGCCTTTGGACATAAAAGTAGTAATCCCTGTTGTTACCGTAAAATAATCACCCATTTTTAAGGCGCGTTTGTACTCAATATAGGCCTTAGTTTGTACCCAACCAAAGCCCATTGCGATAAACTCGTCCATGCTCATACCATAGCAACGTTCCATTTGATCGTAGCGGGCAGCCAATACATAGTCCAAATACGTGCTATTGTGCACATGTTGATTCATATCTATATCATCAGGACGTACCCTAAACTCGGATGTAAAACGTGTAAACTTGCTAACAGACATACTTCACAAATATAGTGGATGTGTTGAAGCATGGAAGTGGATTAACGTATTATTAACAAGATGCTTGATTACTTGCAATTGGTATATGTTATAATTAGGGTATCGGTATAAGCATTGCTAACTGCAATTGCACGTATTGGTCTGTTTTCGTTATCAAATTGATAGCTAAGTTTTACAATGCCATTTATACTTTTAAGTAAATTAGCGTTAGCTTTCCCTAATGGAGGAGCAAATAATTGAAGCCGCAACGCAGAAATAGATAAATCATGGTATGTACTGCTCAGTCGGTAATAATCGGGTTTGTCTGTATAGTAATCATATGTAAGTCGGCTGTTGGTACGTTGTTCGAGAACTAAATTACCTTGATTGTAGGTGCATATCGTTTCATCTTGCCATTTATTCACCTTTATGTTACTTACATGGCCTTCGGCATTGTAATAAACGGGTGCATTGTTGTAGTTTGTACATCTACCCGATGCATCTAATAATAAGGTGTCTCTATATTGCACTAATTCCGTTTCTGGACTTTTTTTCCCGTCTTCGTAGTAGCGTACTATAACTTTATCGTTTAAGTATTGATACCGATAAAAATGAACAAACTCGTCATTTCTTTCTGGATCTATTTCAATAAGATGTTGGGTAATTCTTAAAATTCTGCCAAGCGTATCATATTGAAATAATAGCGGATTGCCTTTTCCATTATTAGCCGTAACTACAATACTGCAGATAGAGGATGGTGTATTGGGAGTTGGGGTGTCTTTCTTGGTGCAAGAAATGAACGTAAGCATTAACAAAAAATAGATAGATGTAAAACGAGTGCTTTTCATATAAAATAGAGTAGAGTAATTCTGTTGTGCCAAAAGTATATAGAATTTCTTTTATTGAGAAAAATCAAATATTCCACTATTTTTGCTCATCATTATATAAATTAACGTATGGCTAAATTTGACTTAATAATGCCCAAAATGGGGGAGAGCGTAGCAGAAGCTACCATCATCAAATGGGTAAAGAATGTGGGAGATGTAGTAGAAGTGGATGAGTCGGTGTTGGAAATTGCCACAGATAAGGTAGATTCGGAAGTGCCAACCCCTGCGGGTGGAAAAATAATAAGCCTACTATTTAAAGAAGGAGATGTAGTACAAGTAGGTGCTATTATTGCGCATATAGAAACGGATGTAAATGCTGCTGTAGAAAGCACTCCAGCAGTTGCTGCACCAGTTGCAGAAGCCGCTGCCGCTGATATTCCAGGTATTGCTCAGGTAGAGGCAACAGCCAATCATGCACAGCCTGCGGCTGTTGTATCTGGCGAAGGTCGTTTTTACTCTCCGTTAGTACGCAATATTGCTGCCAGCGAAGGTATTAGCCAAGCAGTATTAGATACTATTCCTGGTACAGGTTTAGAAGGCCGTGTTACCAAAAACGATATTTTAGCGTACGTAGCCAATGCCAACAATGCCTCGGGTGGGGTTGCAAAAGCAGCGACACCAGCACCAGCTGCTGCCGCGCCTGTTGCGCCAGTAAGTGCTCCTGTAGCAACTCCTGCTGTACCTGTACCAAAAGCAGCGCCTGCACCAGTTTCTATGAATGGTAGTGATGAGATAGTGGAAATGGACAGAATGCGCAAACTTATTGCCGACCACATGGTGATGAGTGTGCAAACCTCGCCACATGTTACCTCTTTTGTAGAAGCAGATGTAACCAATGTAGTACGCTGGCGCGATAAAATGAAGGATGGTTTCAAAAAACGCGAAGGCGAAAACCTAACATTCACACCAATATTTATGTGGGCAGTGGCAAAAGCCATTAAAGATTTCCCAATGATAAACGTACAGGTAAACGGTACACAAATCATTATTAAAAAGGATATTAATATAGGTATGGCTGCTGCATTGCCATCGGGTAATTTAATTGTACCAGTAATTAAGCGCGCCGATCAATTAAGTTTATTGGGCTTAACAAAAGCTGTAAACGATTTTGCTAACCGTGCTCGTATCAATAAATTAAGTCCTGATGAGATTCAAGGGGGTACTTATACCATCAGCAACGTAGGTACTTTTGGTAACGTGTTAGGTACACCAATTATAAACCAACCACAGGTAGCTATTTTGGCTGTAGGAGCTATTAAAAAGAAACCAGCGGTAATGGAAACCGAAATGGGTGATGTAATTGCTATTCGCCACATGATGTTCCTATCGCATTCTTACGACCACAGGGTAGTAGATGGTGCTTTGGGTGGCAGTTTTGTACGCCGCGTGGCCGATTACTTAGAAGCTTGGGATATTAATACCCAGCTATAGTTATTCAACCAACGCCATCGCTTAAAGCGATGGCGTTGGTGTTTAATAGCCTACCTATGGAAACAAGAAGAACACAACTCGAGCCCAATACTTATTACCACATTTACAACAGAGGTATAAATGGGCAAAACATATTTTTAGAAGAGAGAAATTACACTTATTTTCTCTTAAAGTATGCTCAATATGTATCCCCATTCGTAGATACTTTTGCATATTGTTTACTCAAAAACCACTTTCATTTATTAATTAGAACCAAATCAGAAGAAGGAGTTAGGCAACTATTAGGTGGAAGAAAAGAGGATAAAAGTGTTTCGTGGCATTTTAGTAATGTGTTTGCTAGTTTGTTTCAGAGCTATGCACAAGCCATTAATAAAAAGTACAGTCGCACTGGGGCATTTTTTGAAGAGCCGTTTCATAGAATTGCAGTAAAAGATGAAGCATATTTTTCGTGGTTGATTTGGTATATACATTATAACCCACAAAAACATGGTTTTGTAACTGATTTTAGAGATTACTCGCATTCAAGTTATCACAATTTTTTGGTAGAAAAAAAAACGAGATTAAATAAGGAAGAAGTATTAGGCTGGTTTGGTAATAAACAAGGGTATATCAATTTCCATCTTGTTCAACAGGAAGGAGTAATGAACATGGAAGATTTTGTAATGGAGTATGATTAGGTTTTACCAACGCCATCGCTTTAAGCGATGGCGTTGGTTGATACGAAAAGTTGTACAAATCCAGCGTATTTATCGCATACATTAACCCAACTAAAAGCCATTCCTGTTGTTATATTTGCATCCGTAAATAGCCGTATGCAGCAGCTCTCTTTTTTATCTTCCACTACCACATCTCCACAATTACGAGCAATAGCTCAAAAAGTAATCAGCAATACCCGTATTAGCCCACAAGAGGGAGTTTTGTTGTACGAACAAGGCGAACTAGGTTTTCTGGGTGCCTTAGCTACTCTTGTGCGCGAAAAGAAGAATGGTAATTACACCTACTTTAATCGTAATTTTCATATAGAGCCTACCAATTTATGTGTGTTTACCTGTAAATTTTGCTCGTATTCGCGTTTACTTAAACAAGCCGAAGAAGGCTGGGTGTTGAGTAAAGAACAAATGCTCGATATCGTAAAAAAATACGATGGTAAACCCGTAACCGAAGTACACATTGTAGGCGGAGTACATCCAAAACTTACGTTAGAGTTTTTTGAAGAGGTATTGAGCAGTATCCGTGCGCATCGACCCGATTTGCATATAAAAGGATTTACGGCTGTAGAATACGAGTATATGTTTCGTAAAGCTAAAGTATCGTATAAAGAAGGTATGGAGCGTTTGATTAAGGCAGGGTTGGGTTCTATACCAGGTGGTGGTGCCGAAATTTTTGACGAAACCCTACGTGCTGAGATTTGTGGAGATAAGTGTACCGCTGCCGAATGGCTCGAAATACATGAAATTGCGCACAACTTAGGATTAAAATCTAATGCTACTATGTTGTATGGGCATATAGAAACATACGCACACCGTATTGACCATATGAACCGCTTGCGCGAATTGCAAGACCGCACCGGTGGATTTAATACGTTCATTCCCCTAAAGTTCCGTAATGGCGACAACGAAATGAGCCATATACCCGAAGTAACCACCATAGAAGATTTAAAGAACTATGCGGTTGCGCGTATTTACATGGATAATTTTGAGCATATAAAGGCGTACTGGCCTATGATTGGTCGTTCTACTGCTCAGCTAGCCATGAACTTTGGAGTAGATGATATTGACGGAACGATAGATGATACCACAAAAATATACAGTATGGCAGGTGCAGAGGAGCAAAACCCTACTTTGAGTACCAAAGAATTGGTAAACTTAATTAAAGAAGTAGGCCGTCACCCAGTAGAGCGCGACACTTTGTACACCATTATTAACGATTACCAAAACCATGATTTTGCAGCTGAAGAAACCTATATACCTTTGCCAGTGGTTCATTAGTTTATTAGTCATTCGTATAACCTTATCTCTTATTCCTAATTAATGAAAGAACTTTACATTATACGCCATGGCGAAACCGATTTTAATAAGCAAGGTATTGTACAGGGTAGGGGAGTAAATTCTGATTTGAATGAAGAGGGCATACGCCAAGCTCAAGCATTTTACAATGCATATAGGCATATAAAATTCGATAAAATATACAGTTCTACCCTAAAACGTACGCATCAAACAATAGCCCCTTTTGTGGCAAATGGGCATGCACAAAACTGGGAACAGGTAGTGGGCTTGGATGAATTAGATTGGGGAAAATTTGAAGGACAACTACCTACTACCGAAACCAAAGCCGCTTTTTACGAAATTATTACCCATTGGTGCAATGGCAAGTTAGATATCGCTTTTGATGGGGGAGAAAGCCCCAATGAGGTGCATCTTCGGCAAAAAGAGGCACTCGATTATATATTATCTAAGCAGGAAGAAAAGCAGGTATTGGTGTGCATGCACGGCAGGGCTATGCGCTTGTTTTTGTGCTTGTTGCTCAGTAAAGATTTAAAGGAAATGGATACTTTCCCGCATTCCAATTTGTCATTGTATAGGGTAAAATACGCCGATGGACAGTTTGAACTTTTGGATTTTAACAATACCGATCACTTATTGTAATTGACTGCCGAACAAATACATTTGATGTTACCAGACAAGCCACGCGTATCCATTGTAGAATACACCAACTCTTTGCCATTTATATGGGGTATTGAGGCTACAGGATTTGATAAAAAAATCATCTTAACAAAAGATAATCCGGCAGTATGTGCCGAAAAACTAATTACCGGTCAATCAGATATCGGTTTGGTACCTGTTGCCACCTTGCCCTTTATTCCTCATGCTGAAATTATAAGTGATTATTGTATAGGAGCGAATGGAGCTGTGAATTCGGTTTTTTTATTTAGCAATAAACCCATCAATAAGGTAGCTGTAATTCGGCTAGACCTTCAATCGCGCACATCGAACCTGCTAACACAGCTATTGGCTAAAAATTATTGGAAAATTACACCAGAGTTTACAAAAGATGATACAGTGTCAGCAGATGCTTTTGTGGAAATTGGTGACCGTGCTTTTGGAAAAAGCGAAGATTTTGTCTACGCCTACGACCTTGCCGAAGAATGGAAAAATTTTACCGGTTTACCGTTTGTATTTGCAGTTTGGGTCGCTAATAAGCCGATAGATGCTGCTTTTAAGGCAACTTTTAATGAGGCATTAGCTTATGGTATACAGCACAGGGCAGATTGTATTGCAACCCTACCAGTACATAATAATTTTGATGTAACCGATTACTTGCTAAACAAGATTAGCTACGAATTGGATGAACAAAAGCGCAAAGCACTTCAACAATTCCTGGCAGCAAGTGCCGAATTACCGCCAGTTATCTGAAAATTTTACGCGTGTATAGATTTTTAGTTATTTTAGCCTAAATTTATGGTAGGTGTACTATGCAACTACATTTACGTAAGCCCTAAAACTCCTGTTTTACATGAAACTAGCCATTAAAAAAATTCTTGTTCCTACCGATTTTTCTGACCTTTCTTTAGACGCTTTAGATGGTGCTGTTTTTATGGCAAAAAAGCTAAATGCCGAAATTTACCTCCTTCATATTTTAGAAAACTCGTCTTTTAACTCTACCATCGAAAAGGTATTGATGTTAAGCAGAAATAGAGATACGGCTTTAAATGAGGCAATTGTGCATCAGTTTAAAGAAATTGCCGCTGCTGTAAAAAAGAAAAGCGGTATTACGATACATACCATAACGGCATCGGGTCGTATACATGCCGCTATTGTTGATAAAGCAGAAGAAATAGGTGCCGATATTATTGTAATGAGCACACACGGTGTATCTGGATTTGATAAATTATTGTTGGGTAGTAACGCCAATAGAGTAATTAGCAATGCCAAATGCCCAGTAATCACGTTTGCCGAAAATCCAACTAATCCAGGTTTAGATAAAATAATTTTGCCGTTAGATTTGAGCCGCGAAACACGCGAAAAAGTTGATGCTGCTATTCAATTGGCACTTAATTTTAATGCGTCTATAGACGTGATTGAAATTCAAAATACCGAAGATCCTGCGCTTATAAATAAGCTCAATATACAACTGAAACAGGTTGTAAACTACATCAAAGAAGTAAATGTGAAATGTACTGCACAAATTATTAAAGAAGAAAACGAGGATGAGGTAGAAACGATTATTAATTACAGTAAGAAGCACAATGGCGATTTAATTATGATTATGACCAATGATGAAAGCATTGCTAACTATTTCATCAGTTCACAGTCGCAAAAAATTATTAATCAATCGCCTATACCTGTATGTAGTATTCAACCTAAACCTCGAAAAGATACAGGAACGATTAAACAGTTTTAGTAATAAAATGCTATCTTAGTAGTTAATGCACTAAAAATGCTTGATTTAAGAAAAGAGTTATTATTTTAGTGCAGCCAACCTAAAAGTTATGAGGATTGAAAAATTTCAAAATATATTAATACCAATTGATTTCTCAGAAAACTCGTTGATTGCTTTAGAGCATGGAGTATTTTTGGCAAAACATTTAAAAATAGACGTAACGCTTTTATACATACACGAAGCACAAAATATTAGTTCAACTATTCGTAAACTTATGTTTGCGCACCCTTCTGATGAGGTGATTTTAGACAAGTCTGTAACAGACAAGCTAAATGAGTTGGCAGCCGAAGTACAAAGCAAAACAAGTGTTATTGTAAAAACACATACTGCTAAGGGCAGCATTGCTACCCAAATAATAAAGGCTGCTGCTGATTTGGATTGCAATTTAATTGTAATGGGTACCCACGGTGCTTCAGGTATCGAAAATTTTATGGGAGGCTCTAATACCTTTAATGTAGTGGCTAGTGCAAATTGCCCAGTTATATCGGTGCTTTCTCATTCAGGTTCAAAAGGAATAAAAGATATTGTATTACCGTTAGATAACTCAAAAGAAACACGTCAAAAGGTAGATGAAGCCATTGTGTTTGCACGCTTTTTTGGGTCTACAATACACGTTGTAGGAGTTACGGTATCAGAAGATCCTAAAGATCATTATTACGTGAATAAAGTATGCGAGCAGGTAGAAAAATACATTAAAGAAGATAACGTGCCTTGTACGCACAATTTCTTTCATGGCGAAAATATCACCAACCTTACGCTTGATTACGCCAAAAAAATTGATGCCGATTTAATTGTGATTATGACTGAGCAGGAAATAAACCCAACTGGCTTTTTTATGGGTCCATATGCACAGCAAATGATTAATCAGTCAGCAATTCCAGTACTTTCTATACGACCAAAAGAAAAAGAAGCACATTTTGTAATGCCTTATTAGGGAGTACCTATATAAGTAGCTTTTATAGAAGTAATAGCAGTTAGTTTAGCCATGCTTCTGTTTACAGCACTTTGGCGTATGGCAATTACAATAGCACAATGAGTATCAAATTGTTGTTGTTGCGGTGTCAAATTCTCTTCTTTTAGTACACGCATCACATCGTTCATGTGTATATAATCAAAGGTTAACTTATACGTATCATTCACGGTATTGGTACTAATAGTAGCTTGTTCTAAAGCTTCTTGCGTGGCTGTTTTGTAGGCATTTATTAATCCAGGTATGCCCAACATGGTGCCACCATAATAACGCACTACAATTACCAATACATTAGTGATATTTTTTGAGAGCAATTGGTTGAGTATTGGTCTGCCTGCCGAGCCAGTAGGTTCTCCATCATCGTTTACCCGAAAAGCTGTTTTATCTAATCCCAAACGGTAAGCATAGCAATGGTGCGTAGCCGATGGATGTTCCTTTTTTACCAGAAGAAGCTTTTCTTTTACATCGGTTTCGGTGTTTATTGGAAATGCATACCCTAAAAATTTGCTCCCTCTATCGGTAAATTTGCTGTTCGTAGCTTGGGCTATTGTTTGGTAGGTATCGTCGAATAGCATATTACACAGCAATTAGCACAATGGCAGTCATGGCAACAAACATACCTAATAGCTGCTGTTTAGTCATTTTTTCTTTAAATAGTACAGTGGCGGTAAGTACCGAAACACAGATAATGCCTAAATTATTTACTGGAAAAAATACCGATACTGATAACCACGGAAGTGCTAAGGCTTTGATGAAAAAGAGCATCGAAAAATAGTTAGGTATGCCTAATGCAATGCCTGCCCATACGTTTTTCCAAGCAAAAGTTAGTTGTTTTGTAAAGAACAAAAAAGCGCCAAAAATTACCCCAGTTAGTGCACATACGGCATAAGTTCCAGCTATAAATGTTTGCTCATTAGCTGGGGTAATAAACCGACTTTGTGTGTATTTAATAATGCTATCTACCACACCGCTACCTATAAAAATAAGTAATGGAAATAGTATTTTTTGCATGTTGTACTTGCCCTTGGGTTCATTTGTTTTGGTAGTTAAATAAATAGCAATGAGCGCCATTAATAAACCAATTAGTTTAAAAATACTTGCCGTTTCGTGTAAAAAAACGAGACCATATACTACTGGAATTACCAGCGACATTTTTTGTGCTACCGATACAGGAGCAACGCCTACTGTGCTTACCGCATAGCCAATTAGATTAAATATGGCGATAAAAAGTACCCCGATTATAATCATGCTAATAGCAAAACCAGTACTTATGGGAGATATGGCATGTGTAGGGTTTGCCAGTAAAGCAATTATTGAGGCTGTAATGTAATTAAATACAATAGTTTGAAATATATTTACTTGATAACGCTCAAATACCTTGAAAAGAATAACGAGTGCCGCTGCCGAAAATATGCTGCCAATAATATAAAGCATGTTTTTTTAAGAATTAATACGCTGTGCAAAGTTGTTATTGAGCCAAATACACAGTCTATCCGTATCAATAGTACTCTCAGAAACTAAATTACCCGAAAGGATAGGTGTTGCTAATCCTGTTTTAAGTACCGATTGCGAAGTAAAAATGCGTGCTTCGTCCCACAAACCTGCTTGTATAAACGTATTTAGCGTGGCAGCTCCGCCTTCAATAAGTACCGATTGTATATCTTGTAAATACAGTTGATAGAGAATGTAATGAGGTAAAAACTCGTCAAAATCAAGTTGCACAAAAGTAGTAGTGTTTTCGATAGCTGTTTTAACACCATTGAATACAATGGTTTTGACTTCGTTGTTAAAGAGATGATGCGTGACAGGTAGTTCCAAGCGTTCGTCTATTACAATACGCGTAGGGTTTTTACCCTGCCATAAACGAGCCGTAAGTTGTGGATTATCAATAAGTGCTGTGTTTTTACCCACCAAAATAGCCGATTCTTGTGTACGCCATTGGTGTACCAGTTGCTCGCTCAAAGTGGATGAAATACGTAATGGCTGCGAGGGGATTGGAGCTATATACTTATCTGCAGTTTGTGCCCACTTTAAAATAATATAAGGTCTTTTTTCTTGATGAAAAGTAAAAAAGCGTTTGTTTGCTGTTTTGCAGGCTTCGGGTAATACATCAGTATGCACTTCGATACCTGCATTTCGCAATTTTTGTGTACCTGCGCCATTTACCTTAGCAAAAGGGTCGGTAATGCCAATAACTACTTTTGGTATTTTATGTGTAATGATTAAATCGGCACAGGGTGGTGTTTTTCCTGTATGAGCGCAGGGTTCTAAGCTCACATATAAAGTAGCCTGTTGCAGGAGTTCAGCGGCATTGCTATGCTGCTCAAGTACTTGGTTAATAGCATTCACCTCTGCATGCGGTCCGCCATATACTTGATGCCAACCTTCGCCAATAATTAAGTTGTTATGTACAATTACACAACCAACCATTGGATTAGGAGCAACAGCACCAAATCCTAATTGAGCGAGCTCTAAACAACGTTGTATGTAATATTCGGCATTCACGCTGCAAAAGTAACAAATTGTTGGAGCTGCTTAACTTATTGTGACTTGCTCCATGGTTTTCTTATTTTATCAAGGGATGTGGAGAAGCAAAGTCATCCACTTTTTTTTATAGTCGTAGAAGGAGCATAAGTTTTAAATATTCACCATAAAATAGAGAAGGAGACATAACCATGATGCAAGGATTCATTCACCAAGCAGGTAATAGATATGTATCTGTACTGCTATTTAAAGATGCAGGCAAGGAAAAAACACAGGCTAAAGCTCATCCTACCATAGATTCAGCAAGCTCTGCGCTTAATAAAATGATGGCAGTGGCTCTTTATGATCGTGTGCGTAAATATTTAAATCATCGTATTCATGTAATGCAAGCTTCAGGGATTACTGATAAACGTTATGCCATGGCTTTGTTCTTGCAAAGTAATTTCAACAATATTCCAGCTACTGCTTTCCTAAGACTGGTGCATTGGGTAAGGGAACATCAAGCTGATTTATATGCCATTGCACCTAGACAGCAAAGTATTTATCATTTGCATGATCAACAAGTGTTGTTGGAAATCATGGAAGATGTGCACTTGCACGATGCCTCTTCTGCCGCATGATAGCTGGTACTCTGCTATAAATTCCCTTAATTTGCTGTATGTACGCTCGTATCCATACACTGAAAGAGATTTATACCCGATTAGCTACTGCGCTGCAACAGATTTATCCTGAGCCAGAAGCAAAAAGTATTACTTATTGGGTGTTAGAAGAAACGTTGGGTTACACAAAAGCAAAAATGCATGCCAGTTGGACGGATATGTTTCCGGCTACAATTTCGGAGCAATTGGATTTTATATTGCACCAACTATTACAGTACAAACCTGTGCAATATGTTTTTGGTAAAGCCTATTTTATGGGTTTTGTATTTAAAGTGAACGAACATGTGCTTATTCCACGTCCCGAAACCGAAGAATTGGTGCAATGGATTACAACAACTTGTAAAGAAAATGCGCTACATAGCCCACGCATACTTGATATTGGTACCGGCAGTGGCTGTATTGCAATTGCTTTAGCTAAACTTATTACCAATGCCCATGTACAAGGGATAGATGTATCTGCCGAGGCATTAAAAGTAGCTGCAAAAAATGCACATACCAACGAGGTACAAGTACAATTTGAGGAAGTGGATGTTTTGAGTACAAATTTTGCCAAACAAACCACACAGCTATTTGATATAGTGGTAAGTAATCCACCGTATATAGGTTTTAGCGAGCAAGCCGAAATGCGTAAAAACGTCCTTCAATTTGAACCACATACGGCATTGTTTGTACCCGATACCGATGTGCTTGTTTTTTACCGTGCCATAACCGAATATGCCCAGAAAAATCTGAAGCCAAATGGTTGGTTATTCTTTGAGATTAATGAATCTTTTGGCAACGAATTGGTAACATATCTTACCCAGCAGGGGTTTATAGAGGTGAGTTTGGCGCAAGACCATTTTGGTAAAGACAGGATGATACGAGCACGGAAGTCTAGCTAACCCATCGATTTTTAATTATTTATCGTTAAATTTGATTATGGATAATTTATTACAACGCATTACGCTCAATCCTGAAATTTGTCATGGCAAACCAACCATTCGTAATAAGCGCATTATGGTTGAGGTGATTCTTGATTTATTGAGTGCAGGTGAAACATCAGAAGAAATACTGCAAGAATATCCTACTTTGGAACAGGACGATATACATGCCTGTTTAGCTTATGCTACAAAATTAACCAAAACAAAGACCTACCTCCCCGCAGCATGAGGTTTTTGGTTGATGCACAGCTACCACCTTTATTGTGTGAGGTGCTCGATAAAAAGGGAATATCTGCTATCCACGTAAATCAGTTGCCAAATAGCGACGAAACATCAGATAAAGAAGTTGCTATTTATGCGGATGAGAGCGGCTATATAGTTATTACCAAGGATGCCGATTTTTTCTACTCTCATATGTTATATGGTGTACCTAAAAAACTATTGCTTATAACTATTGGAAATATCAAGAACAAGCAATTGTTCGATACTATTCGTAATCAGGCAAAAGCAATAGCGCAATTATTTGAACAAAATAATTTTATTGAACTACATAAATCAGGTTTAATCGTTCACTAACCTAACTCCTTGGGTGGTATTGCATAATAGTACTACGTAAAAAGTCTTTATCCAAGTGGGTGTAAATTTCGGTAGTGGTTATGCTTTCATGGCCCAGCATTTCCTGTACAGCACGCAAATCGGCGCCGCCTTCTATAAGGTGTGTGGCAAAAGAATGCCTAAATGTATGTGGACTGATTTTTTTCTTCAGGTTAATCTTTTCTGCCAAGCCCTTAATTACCAAAAAAATCATTACCCGTGATAATTTTGCTCCTCTTCGGTTCAAAAACAAGGTGTCTTCGTGCCCAGGTTTAATGGAAATATGATTGCGCACTTGATTGCGGTAAATGGTAATATACTTAATGGCAGCACTGCTCATAGGCACCAACCGTTCTTTATTTCCCTTGCCTATTACTTTTAAAAATTCAATATCTGTAAAAATATTCGACAGCTTTAAGTCAACCAACTCGGTTACGCGCAAACCGCTTCCGTATAGTGTCTCAAGCAGGGCTTTATTGCGTTGTCCTTCTGGTTTGCTCACATCAATAGCATCAATCAATAGGTTTATTTCATGTATGCTTAGCGTATCGGGTAGTTTGCGTCGGGTTTTTGGGGCTTCTATTTGCTCGGTAGGGTTGATGCTGATGTAATCTTCCATCATCAAATAGGTGTAAAACGCCTTTATTCCCGATAGTACACGTGCTTGAGTGGTGGCGCTCATACCTAATCCGTTTACCCACATCAAAAAATCACGAATGGTTGTAGTGGTTATTGCAGTTGGTAATGCGGTAGATTGTATGCTTGCCAAAAACTGAACAAATTTGTCCATATCGCTCAAATAGGCACTCACCGAATTTGGAGAAAGAGAGCGCTCTAATTGCAGATAGGTTTTGAATCCTTTTAAGCTAATTTGCCAGGTAATCATGCTTCGTTGGATTGGAATTTAGTAGGTAACAACTGCGAAAAAAGGCGTGTCTTTTTGATGAAGTAGTCATATACAATACTACCAGTATATTTACCTGTATAATTTGGCGTGTGTAGTTCTTTTTGCACTTTTAAACGTTTGTTAATAAGTTTTTGGAATTGTGCTAAAAAATGCGTGTGTGCTTTGTTAATTGCAAATACATGTTGCCATTTTCCTTGTACTGCAAATTGTAATAAAGCGGTAAAATCGAATAAAAATCGACTAAATAAGATAAAAAAAGCATTCCAAGCTCCTGGAATATTTTTCATCATCATAAATAAGTTATTCCTAAAATTAAGGTAAACCTTACGGGGATTATCGTAATCTAGGGTTCCGCCACCTACATGGTACACCGTAGAGTAGGGGCAATACATAATTTTATATCCTTTGTTTTTTAGGCGCCAGCATAGATCTATTTCTTCCATGTGTGCAAAAAAATCTGCATCTAATCCGCCGGCTTGTGTGTACACATCTGCCCTGATAAATAAAGCAGCTCCAGATGCCCAAAAAACTTCGGTTGGGGTGTTGTATTGTTCGTTGTCGGTTTCTACGGTATCAAAAATACGACCTCTGCAAAATGCAAATCCATAGGCATCGATAAAGCCACCTGCAGCCCCAGCGTATTCAAATAAGGTTGTATTAGCAAACGACCTAATTTTTGGTTGGCAGGCTGCAATCTGTTTGTCGCTTTCCATCAACTCGATTACGGGGTTTATCCAATTTGGGGTAACGGCTACATCCGAGTTGAGCAGTACAAAGTAATCGGCTTTTACCTGTTCCAATATTTTATTGTAACCACCAGCAAAGCCATAGTTTTCGGTATTACGAATAATAGCAATTTGTGGATAATGTTGCGTTAAAAATGCAATAGAACCATCTGTAGAAGCATTATCGCCTACTATTATTGATAAATTTGGGTAAGTACTTGCAGTTACTGTAGGTAAAAATTGTTCTAAATAGTGTTGCCCGTTGTAATTGAGAATTACTACTGCTACGTGAGGGTATTGGCTCATTAAAAATCAGAATCTCGCTTTAGGTTATCCTCTCCAAAGTATTGTTTGCGAGTGGAATTTGGGTCATTTCTATCTAACTGTTGGGTAGTTTGTCGGCGTTTCTGCAAATCATTTTGCCAACGAGGGTTGTTTATTTCACCAAAGGCATCCGAGTGTATGAGTTCATAATCGTCGGTAGAAAGTCCTTTGTCGGCTAAAGAGAACACAAAAGTGCGGTTGTTTTGCCGCCCTGTAATATTGTATTGCCATATCTCATACGGCCAAGTATTACGGTCGAATTCGCTTTTGTTTATAAAACTAGGTGCACCGTATTGCAAGAATACACGCCCTCTGTCGGTTTCGTAGCCTCTGTTTAGCTGTGTGCCAAATTGTTGTTGTGCATCTTTTACACGTACAAGGTATTTTGCCCAAGCCTCTTCGGGGTTTTGCGGATTACGTTTTTGCCAAAAATATAAAAAGAACTGCTGCATGCGAGCGGTGTTTTTATCGGCTAATATTGTTTTTTGATACTGTATTTCGGCTTGAGAGGAAATAGGAAAGAGCGATTTAATATATTCTGTCAATTCCTGTTCGTTAAGTGTAGATACAAAAGTGTTTTGCGTATTGGTGGTAGTTATGTCTTCTAATTTAGGTGTGTAGTTTTTATTTACCCGCTGAAAAAAAGCCGTTTTGCTGGCTATTAACTCATTGTTTTTGCTCAATACTTCTATCAACAAATTGTAATTACCAGATGGTAGCTCGGTAAGTGGAAATTCGGATATAATAACGGCTATGTTTTTAGCTTGCTGACGAGAAAAACGACTTAGCGTGCTTACTTTGTTTTCGTTTTCGAAATTTTGTACCGAGTAGCTGATAATAAAGGGCTCTCCATTCAATCTTTTATCGGCATTGTAAACTTCTGTGTAAAAACGTAATGTATTTTGTTCGGTAAGGTACACGTTGTTGTTGTAAGGGATTAATTCTATCCCGTTTTTGGTAAACTGATTTTCGGCCTCCGTTTTTTTGTACGATTCTAAAAAAGTAATGTCAGAAATAGCCACCGAATCAGTGTAGTTAACCACTAATTTATCGGCAATAATCAGGTTGTTTGTGCTGTCGTTATTATCTTCGAGCTCTAAGCTAATGCTGTACGTGCCGTTGGCAATCGGGAAACGGTGCTGGTTAATAAAATCTTTCTTTTGGCTGCTGTCTGTAATGGTAGGACTCAGTATATTGTATTTATCGGCATAAATTAGTTTTTCGCCTAACGTTACACTTAATAGAGCTTTTACCGATGCTTGTTTGGTTGTGCTTGCAGAAATAGGAGCGTAGGTTACCGATTGGCCACCTATAGTAAGATATACCTCTACGTATGGCTTGTCTGTTGGGTTATTAAACACCGACCACGAAAACAGTGTTTGCAGTTGTTGCCCATGTACTTGTGTGCCAAATGCTAGCGCGAGAAAGAAGGTAAGTTTAATTTTCATGTAAAATATATAGGTAAAAATACACTTTTTGCACACCTTTGCCAAGTATTTTTTCGCCATGTCTCAACTACATATTCTTCCTTTATTTTATGCAGGCTCAATAGGGTATTTTAAGGAGCTACTGGCTCCCAATGCAGAAATTCTGATTGAAAAACAGGAAAATTTTCCGAAACAAACACATCGTAATCGAATGTTTATATATGGTGCCAATGGAAAACTCGATTTAATTATTCCGGTGCAAAAAGGTAGAGGCGAGCATACGCTATATAAGGATGTAAAAATTAGTTATGATAACCCTTGGCAGCGTGTACATTGGTTGAGTTTAACGTCTGCCTATCGTCGTTCGGCGTATTTTGAGTTTTACGAAGACGCCTTTGCGCCGTTTTATAATCAAAAAATTAACTTTTTATTTGATTTTAATGAGCAGATGCTGCATACAATTTTAAAGTGTCTTAAAATAGATATGCAGTATGGCTATACTACTGATTATCAAAAATTTTATTCCGAATCGGTAATCGATTTTCGTTTGTATAACCCATATAGAACTGTTCTTTCACAAACGTCTTATTATCAAATTTTTGCAGACAAACACGGGTTTTTACCTAACCTGAGTGTGTTAGATGCATTATTTAATTTAGGTCCGGCTACGAGTAAATTAATACTAATTTAACATATTCCATTTTGATATGTGGAAACCCATGTATACATTTGCCGCAACATTTAATAAAAACTTAAAACTCAAAAAAATGAAAAAATTAAATTCAATCTTAATGTTATCAGCATTTGCTGGTTCATTATTTTTCGCCTCATGTACTCCTGATGATGCTACTGATGCAGGTGCTACAGCTACTATTACTCGTAAATCTCCAACAGCTGATGTAGTTCCTATCGTAACAGGTGATTCATTAACTGTACAATATGTATTAGGTTCTGACAAAGAATTAAAAACATTGTCAATTACTAAAAACGGTACAGCATTAGATTTGAATGGTACTGCTACAGGAAATGATTTGGCAGTAAGTGGAACAAACTTTACTTACAATGGATCTTTTCAGGTAACTGGTTCTGTTGGTTCTATTGAAACTTACATTTTCACAGTAACAGACAAAAAAGATAACACTGCTTCTGATACAATTAAAGTAGATGTTATTGCTGCTGCTATTGCCTTAACTGAAAAAGTAAATGGTATTGTAAGCAATGTACAAGGTCCAAACCAAGGTGCATTCGACTTAGTAGGAGAAGCTAGAGTTTCTTCTAGCGGGTCTGCGTCAATAAAAGATTTATTAGATCAAAGTACAGTAAGTCCTAACGGCGTTGTTTATACTAAAACATTTGGTTCAGGTAATGGAACAACATTTGTAAAAGCAGGTTCTTCATTCAGCTACGCAACAGCAACTAATACTTCTGCTGCTTCTGAATTTGGTGCAGGTTCTGCTTCTGCGTCAACTGCTGTGTTAGCTGTTGGTGATGTGTATATTGCTAAAAATTCACGTTTTTCCAATGGTCATGTTGTAATAAAAATTACAGCAGTAAACGAAACATCTTCTGATAACACAGATAATATTACGTTTACCTACAAAAAATAATATCCAACAAGCCTCGCGCTGTTAGATGAAAAAACCCTCTTGCCAATGGCGAGAGGGTTTTTTGTTTTTAATTCCTTCCTACACGTAAAAACTCTTATTTTTAGCCTTTATGAAAGAACGTGATGATATTCTTTTCGACCTTGAGCGTGTGCAAGATGCCCTCGATGCCGGCAATAGCGATGGGTTAAAATTCATCTTAGCAGAGTGCCATCCATCCGAAATTGCGCGAATATTAGATGTATTACCTCAAAAATCACGCGAAAAAATAATAAGTGTACTTTCTGTAGAAATAGCCTCCGAAGCTATTTCGGAGATGGATCCAGAATCACATCCAGAAACATTATTGGCTAATTTGCATCCCGAATTAGCTGGAGATATTTTAGACGAATTGGACGATGATGATGCGGTAGATTTATTGAATGAGATGTCGGCGGATAAGCGAGAGCTAATTTTGGATGAGATGGATGCCGAAGATGCGCTAGATATACGTCAGTTAATGACCTATCCCGAAGATTCGGCAGGAGGATTGATGACGCGTGAAGTTATCAAAATTCATTACGGGCTAACTAAAAAACAAGCATTAGATGAGGTAATTGAGCAGTCGGAAGAAATGGAGGAATTTTATACCATTTACGTAACCGATGATGCCGAACGTTTGATTGGGTTTGTATCGTTAAAGGATTTAGTAAAAGCTAAGCCAGCAGCCCGTATAGCAGACATTATGCACGAAGATGTGGTATATGTTGAAGCAAGAACAGATCAAGAGGAAGTAGCAAAATTGCTTTCGCAATACAATTTGCCGGGCATACCTGTGGTAGACGAAAATATGTTGTTGCTTGGAAGAGTAACTTTTGATGATGCGATGGATGTGTTGGAGGAAGAGACTACAGAAGATATTTTAAAAATTTCGGGGGTATCGGTAGATGAGCAGTTAAGCGGTAATTGGCAGGAAGCCTTACGCTTACGCTTCCCGTGGATTATGATTAATCTCATCACGGCTTCAATGGCAAGTTTTGTCGTATTATATTTCGAACCAACCATAAGCAAGGTATCTATCCTAGCAGTTTTTATGCCCATAATTGCAGGTATGGGTGGCAATGCAGGCACGCAGGCATTAGCAGTAACCGTACGGCGCTTATCATTAAGCACACTGCCCGACGAAAAAGTATTGGGTGCTGTTTCTAAAGAACTTATTGTAGGAGCGCTAAATGGATTAATGGTTGGTACTATTGTAGCGCTTATCGCCTGGTTAAGCAATAATAATCCCATGTTGGGCTTGGTGGTATTTTTAGCGATGGCTGGTAATTTTACCATTGCTGGTTTGGCTGGTTCTTCGGTTCCGGTAATACTCGAACGCCTGGGTTTCGACCCTGCAGTAGCTTCTTCTATTTTTATTACCGCTTTTACAGATATTATTGGGTTTTTATTGCTGTTGGGATTAGCCAGTAATTTGTTGCTGTAAAAACACAGTATTCCTTCCTCGCAATAACAGTAAAATAAGTACTTTTGAGATTTAATGCATAGCAAATTTTGCACATGACCACCACCAAACACAACTGGACTAAAGAAGAAATTTCGGAGATTTACTATGCTCCATTATTGGATTTAATATACCGTGCAGCTACTATACACCGCGAAAATAAAGATTACGCTGAAGTACAAGTAAGCAGTTTGTTGTCGATAAAAACGGGCGGTTGCCCAGAAGATTGTGGGTATTGCCCACAAGCAGCTCGTTACCATACTGATGTAGATGTACAAGCGTTAATGGGCTTGGATGAAGTGGTTTTGGCTGCGCAAAAGGCTAAAGATGGGGGAGCATCGCGTTTGTGTATGGGTGCCGCTTGGCGTGAGGTGCGTGATAACCGCGATTTTGATAAGGTATTGGATATGGTAAAAGCCGTAAACAGTATGGAGATGGAAGTATGCTGCACGTTGGGTATGCTTACCGAAAGTCAGGCGCAAAAATTGGCAGATGCTGGTTTGTATGCTTACAACCATAACTTAGATACTTCAGAAGAAGATTATAGCCGCATTATCACTACGCGTACTTACGATGATCGATTAAAAACCATTGATAATGTGCGCAAAGCGGGCGTTACTGTATGTAGTGGGGGCATTATTGGTTTGGGTGAAAAAAATGAAGACCGCATTGCCATGTTACGCACCTTGGCTAATATGGCTCAGCACCCCGAAAGTGTGCCTATTAATGCTCTGGTACCAATAGAAGGCACACCGTTAGCAGATCAACCACGTGTTCCTATTTGGGATATGCTGCGCATGATTGCTACTACACGTATTATTATGCCTAAAACGGTAGTGCGTTTATCGGCAGGGCGTACCGAAATGAGCCTTACTGACCAAGCTATGTGCTTTATGGCAGGAGCTAATTCTATTTTTGCTGGTGATAAGTTGCTTACTACGCCTAATCCGGAGTTTAATCAGGATATGGAGATGTTTGAACTATTAGGTTTGAAACCTCGCGAGGCTTTTAAGGCAGGGAGACCAAAAAATACGGTAATTGCAAATTAACTATTAAACTAATTTAAACCCATCGGCATCTTTCAAAAACGGAAACTGACGTCGTTTAAGAGCTAAATCTGCTGCACTAAGCGTAATGGTTATCGCATCTTCGGCATCTTTTCCTTTCCAAAGCATTTCGCTATCGGGATTTATGACCATACTGCTGCCATTGTGGTACATATCGTTTCCATCGGTACCCCAACGGTTAAGTCCTATTACATAACACTGATTTTCTACCGCACGAGCAGGCAACAATATCTCCCAATGGTGAATACGTTTTTGTGGCCAATTGGCAGTATATAGCAATACATCGTAATAAGGTGCTGTATTTCTGCTCCATACCGGAAATCGCAAATCATAACAAATCATGGGGCAAATTTTCCAACCATTTAACGTTACAATAAGCCTATCAACTCCGGCAGTAAAGGTTTTATCTTCTTCTCCCATGCCAAAAAGGTGACGTTTATCATAGGTTTCATAACTGCCATCTGGACACATCCATATTAACCTGTTATAATATTTACCAGCTTCTTTTATCATCAAACTACCCGCTATTACGGCATCCTTTTGTTTGGCTGTAGCTGCCATCCACTGCACTGTTTTCCCATCCATTGTTTCGGCTAAGGCAGCGGCATTTATACTAAAACCAGTGCTAAACATTTCGGGCAGTAGTATCAAATCTGTTTTTTGGGTAATGGCAGCTATTTTATGGGTAAAGGCAGTTCGGTTCTCATCTGCATTTTCCCAAACAAGGTTGGCTTGTATTAAACTGATGGTTAAATCATCCATTTTTTATAACTTGGTAATACAAAACTACTATTATGAATTCCATTTACCTCAGAGAAACACCATTTGTGCGTCTATTGCTGTTTTTTGTAATGGGCCTACTTCTTGCTGTTGTTGTTCCTATCACGGCAGAATTATCGCTTATAGCAGTTTTGTTGGTCATTGGTGCAATAATCATCGTCATTATTAATAGTGCCGCTCTATTCAATCAACTTCGTTTTTTTAGGCTTAAAAATGCCACCATCAGCATGTGGTGGCTGATATTGGGCTTTTACAGTTGGCAAGCGGCATATCCGTTGTTAGATTCCAGTCAATTTAGCAAGCACCAAGTAGTTGCATTGCGTATTAGTATTACCGAAATTAATAAAGTAAAACCCACGCATATACAAGCGCAAGCCAAAGTGTTAAGCGGGGTAGATTCTCTTGGTAACACGCTATCATTAAGTGGAAAAATGGCAGTATTTATCAAAACAGATTCGAATGTTACCCTAAAATATGGGCAAGATATATTGATACCTGCCAATTATAATGAGGTAAAACCGCCCGATAATCCACATGAGTTTAATTATAAGCGGTATTTGTATTACAAACATATTGTGCATCAGGCATTTTTGTATCCAAACCAATATCTGGTTTTACCAACTAATTCGGGTAATGCACTATTTAAGTGGGCATATGCCCTGCGCGATTATTTTGTGTTATTATACGCACAATACATCCCCGATGTGGATGCACAAAACTTGCTTGTAGCATTAGTACTGGGCTACCGTAGCGATTTAAGCAAGGAGATAGTTTCCGCCTTTACCGATACAGGTACCACACACGTACTATCGGTGTCGGGTTTACATGTAGGTATTATTTATTATGTATTGAACGTGTTTTTAGGGTTTTTTGCGCAGCGTATTCCTAATGGTGCTATCATAAAGGCAGCACTCATTTTTACATTAATATGGGTATATGCATTGCTTACTGGTCTATCGCCATGCATATGCCGTGCTGCCGTAATGATTAGTTTTATTGTAATTGGTAAAGCGGGTAACAAGCAAATAAACACCTATAATTTAATAGCTTGCTCGGCATTGTTGTTGCTGCTTATCGATCCGTTTTTACTTACCGATGTGGGCTTCCAACTGTCGTACTTAGCACTTACGGGGATTATTTACTTACAACCTAAAATTTACAATTGGTTTTTACCCGAAAAGTATATTACCAAACAAATATGGATGTTGTGTAGTGTGTCTTTAGCGGCACAGGTGGCAACTTTGCCCGTAACGTTATACTACTTTCATCAATTTCCAAATTACTTTTTACTTGCCAATTTGGTGGTTATTCCTTTATCTACCATATTGTTATATGGCGGTGTTTTGCTATTGTTAGTCGCGCCATTATCGGGTTTGGCGCAGGCTACAGGTTGGATGTTGACCAAAGTAGTGTGGGCAATGAATGCTTCGTTACATTTACTACAAGAACTGCCTTATACAACCATCACAGGTATCTATTTGTCTTCGTTTGATTTGCTATTTCTCTGCAATTTAGTAGCCTTGCTGATAAGCTATTGTATTGTACCTCGAGCAGTATTGTTGCGGTGTATATTGTTTATAGGTTGCGTATGGAGCATAGGTGCTATAGGGCAGTATTATAACTCTTATAACCAACGCACACTTACTTTTTACAAAATAGGTAGAGAGACCATAATTGGTGTAAAACAACAAGACAGTTTGTGGTTGTTTGCTAACGATAGGGTAGATACAGCACTTTTATACAAAAAAATAGCTCCTGATATGCAACATAATGGTATTGTGCACAGCGTAATTGTATCATTAAAGGGTAGGTATGCAAGCACTACATTATTTACCCAAAAAGGGTTGCTACAAGTTGGAGCCGCAACTATACTCGTACCTCGTAAAGAAATGGTATACAAGGAGCAACTAGTAGTAGATTATGTATTGGTGGATACCTTGCTAAATATTAACTCGATTAAAACACACGTAGCACCTACGACGATTGTTGCCTCTGCAACTTTGCCCAGCCATTTTGTGCGGCAGTTGGAAGAATGGGCGCAGACCAGTAAGGCGGCTTTTTACAACTTAAAAACACAACCTGCCTTGCAACAAAACTTTTAAAATTATCGGTTACCTTGGTGGATAATAGTAATATCTATAATGAATGGTGGAAGGGTATAAATTAGGCTATTACTCTGAGCGAGGCTGAATGCTCCTAAACTGTTATCTTTCGACTACGCTCAAGATGACAGTTTTTTTTAATAAAGTGTCAATAAAATGCTTGGAATGTGTCATGCTGAGCGTAGTCGAAGCATCCATATTTCGGCTTCGTAAAGATTACACTATACTTTACAACAATTTATACAATTCGTTTATCATTATTATCGCGTGCTGCTTCGGTAAGTAAGCGTTGGGCGGTTTCTTTACCCAAAAAAGCATCGATAATACTGTGTATTACATACAATAGCGGAGTAAGCAGTACGGCTACTATAAACTTATACAAGTAACCTATCGAGCCAATTGCTAAAACCTGTGCAATTGTCCAATTGCCACCAATATAAAAGGCGATAAATAGCACTACAAAGCTGTCTATCAACTGCGATATAAGGGTAGAACCTGTGGCACGCAACCACAAGTTTTTTTCGCCAGTAATGCGTTTTATACGGTGAAATACGTTTACATCAATTAATTGCCCCACTAAAAAAGCAGTAATTGAACCCACTATAATCCACAAACCTTGTCCGAAAATGCCATTGTATGCTTCGTTCATATTTAGTGTGCCTGTAGCGGTAGGTTTCATTACCCAAAAATCGGCTGCAGTAAGGTGTATAGACGCATACACGATTACAAAAGCATAGGAAATAAGCCCAACACCAATGTAGGATAATAATCGAACGCCTTTTGGACCGTAATACTCGTTGATAATATCCGTCATAATAAATACTACGGGCCAAAGCAGCACACCAGCTGTCATGTTGAACGATAAGTTGCTGCTGCCAAAAAACGATAAGTTTAGCGGTTCTATGCCCAAACTTGCTTCTACCGAAAATATTTTTACACCAATAAATTCGGCGATTACAGCATTTGCAATAAAGAAACAGCCCAACAACAGAAATAAAAGATTTTCTTTACTTTTAAGGATTACCATATATTTAACTATAATCGCAAATTAATCATTTTGTTTTAGATGTTAATAGAGAAAGAAGTTGCTATAAAAAGTAAGTTGCCACATGTAGGCACTACTATTTTTGCGATTATGTCGGCATTGGCTAATGAGCACAATGCCATTAACCTGTCGCAAGGTTTTCCTGATTTTGAGTGTTCGCCAGAATTAATAGCGCTGGTAAACAAATACATGAAAAAAGGATTTAACCAGTATGCGCCCATGCCAGGAATACTTTCCTTACGCGAAGCTATATCAGAGAAAATAGAAAAATTATATGGGGCTAATTATAATCCCGATACAGAGATTACCGTAACGGCAGGAGGTACGCAAGCATTATACACCGCAATTGCTGCATTTATTCATCCAGGAGACGAGGTTTTGGTATTTGAACCTGCTTACGATAGTTATACACCCGCTATAAAAATGCAGGGAGGCCTGGCAAAATATATTTCGTTAAAGCATCCTAATTACCACATAGATTGGACAGAAGTGCGCAAAGCCGTAACGGGGCATACACGCATGATTATCCTCAACTCGCCGCACAATCCCACAGGTTCGGTATTGGATGAAAACGACATAAAAGAATTGCAACGACTTACCCACAACACCGATTTAATTATTTTGAGTGATGAGGTATATGAGCATATTATTTTTGATGGCAAGCCACATTTGAGTATGGCAAAATACCCTGAATTGGCACAGCGTAGCGTTATTGTATCATCTTTTGGTAAAACATTTCATACTACAGGCTGGAAATTAGGTTATTGTTTTGCCCCTGAGTACCTAATGAAAGAATTTAGAAAAGTACACCAGTTTAATGTGTTTTCGGCAAATACGCCTTTGCAACATGCCTGTGCTGATTTTTTACGTGACGAGTCTACTTATTTACAATTACCAGCTTTTTACCAGCAAAAGCGCGATTTTTTTAGGAACTTACTTCAAAAAACAGCCTTCAAATTATTGCCTTGTGTTGGTTCGTATTTTCAAAACGTGAGTTTTGCTCATTTATCTTCAGAGAGCGATATGGAGTTTGCGCGTCGCCTTACTACAGAATATGGGGTGGTCGGCATACCTAATTCGGCTTTTTACAACCACAAAACAGATCATAAAACGTTGCGTTTTTGCTTTGCAAAGACGGAAGAGACCCTCACTTTAGCTGCCGAAAAGCTGATGAAAGTGAGTTAGAACACTATGTTTTAACCGTAATTATTCTTTTACTACAGTACTAACCATGCTATTATTTGCAGTGTCGATTAGTTTAACAAAGTATAAACCCTTTGCTAAATAGCTCATATCAATAGTGGTTGAGGCTTCGCTAATTAAGCAGGTGCGTCCTAAAATATCAGTAAATACAATTTGTTGTATGTAATTTGTTGGTATATCTCCAAAATCTACATGAAGTTGGTTACTAACTGGGTTTGGGAATAGTTTTACAGCAGCTAATGATTTCGCATTTATTCCAACTTGAGTAGGTAGGGTAGTGTTTCCGTATTTTTTGCCGTTTATAATAGAACCCATAACTGAATAATTGGTATTAGTTTCTCCTGCACCTCCACCTTGATATGTGTTTAAATGTTTAAATCCTTCTAAAGAGGAATACGTTCTAGACCCAGTGAAATCATGATAAAAATTTATCTGACAAGAATCGGTTAAATAAGCAATACTATAATTATAAGGATAATCTATTCTGTCTTTTGTAATAATACTTAATGAATTAGTAATAAATACGCTGTTATCATCTACTCCTAAAGAATTAGTAGGTGCAGAAAGGAATGTGCCAATTTGCGACTTTAGATGAAATTGAGTGTAGTTTCTTTGGGATAAAAGAGTGCCATTTTCAGAATAGGTGCTTCTGTGTATCAGATAATGCACAGAATCCGGTGAATGAAAACTACTTACTATCGAATCTTTATAAAAATATAGCCAATAATATTGTGTTATTACATTAGTGTAATAATAATAATCTCTTAAGAAGAGTATATCTCCAGTTTGCAACCGAAAGTAGTCATTAAATTTAGGTTTAATTAGCCCTTCTTTCTGTTGGCTATTCTCAAAGCCTGATAGTGTATATATGTCAGTGATTTCTATGAACGAATTTTCCTCTTTTGCATTAAACAGTGCATTAAATGAATGCATAGTAACTAATCCATAGTTTTTGCTCAACGTAATTAAAAAATCATCACAATAAGAACTTTCTATTTTCCATGTTTTTACAGAGTCTTTTACAGTATCAAATAGCGTTTGATAGGCTATGTCTATACAACTAATTGTAGTGTAGCTATTTGCCTGCCAAGTTTCACCTACCTTAGCTTTTGTTATAAATAGCAATGTGTCTTTTACAAACTCATTTGTTGTATAGGATAAATAGTTTGTATAAATAAGTGTAGAATCAGTATTGATTACTAATGAATCAGGTTTTTCAAATAAAGAGCTAGGAATAAAAAAATTCAACTGATTCTTTATTTCGTAGTAACAAGGTACTGTACTTTTGTAAGTAGAATCGAAATACTGAACCTTTCCAGTACTCGTCTGTTTTTCACCGTCTAAATTAATAGAATGGGCATACGTTTTGTTATCAACCGTAATAGAGTATAGGCTTTTTTGGTGTAGCGGAAATAACGCCCAATCTTGTGCATAAACACCGTTAACAAGTACACTTAAAAACAGCAGAGGTATAAGTAGCAGTTTCATCGGGTTAGATTTTAATCAAATCTACTTATATCTATATTTACAATCAATAGCTAATTATTAGCTAGTGAGAACAGGCCGCCGAAAAACTAATGAAAGTTAGCTAGAACAATAATCGTAGTTGTACCTTAACTTCGGAGCGAGTATTTCCATCAATTAACTCGTTGCCGTTGCCTATAGTAGTTTTATCAGCGTAAGTAAAACGAGCGTAGCGTATCCATACATCAATCCCATTGGTAATTGTTTTGCGCGCCAATATATACCAACGTACTCCTTCATCTTGCAATAAACTAATGCTATAGGCATACAATACATCTTTTTCGAAGGCATAAATACGTGCATTATACGATTGTACGTCGAAAAGGGCATACCTAGCGTCTAACGTTACGTCTATAAAAGGTACTTTGTAGCTAATATCTTGGTACAACATAGCTCCAGTTTCAGTTTTTGCAAATTCCTTTTTAAAGTTCACAACTTCCGCACGGCTACGCATAGAAAGTGCATCGCTTACCTTATATTCTATGTGAAATCGGTAACTGTCGCGATTGTTATTTATAAGATAATCAATTACATCACTACCACTTGAGTTTTGTTGCTTGCGTTGGTTCCTAAAACGAGCATACATATTAACAGTGCGCGATGGTGCATAATTTACCTGTGTTAATATATCGGTACCTTTTGATGGGGCATCTGCTAAATATTTGGGTGCAGGGAAAGAAAACACATCTACGTATGTATTCCATTTCCAACGTTTATTGGGGCTTATAGATATACCCGTATATAAACCATTTTCGTTTTTAGGCTTGCTGCTTTCTGCAAAAGCATTGGTGTACAAGGCATTGTAGTTTTTATCGAAATATCTGTGTAGCAAACTGATAGATAGTTTAGGGCTTAATCCGGCTACTATACCGTTTAGCACTGCCACAGCTTGTGTGGTATAGGCAAGCTCACCAAAGGCATACATATTACCCATATTTAGCGTATAATCAATAGCGGCAACTATTTGGCTATTAGGACTTCCTGTCTCGAAAAAATCAACATGCGTATTGTTTTGCTTAGGAAACAAAATATTAGCTCCGGTAATGCCTACTTTAAACTTTTTTAATTGATACTGTGCGTTAGCGCCTACAATTTGTTGCAGCAACGTATTTTTCTTAGCTATTTCGGCTGGTGTACGGTAAAATCCCGATAAATCAGTCGATTGAATCACAAAATTATCAACAGCCGTACTGTCGCTAACCGTTCTTACAGCCGCATTTATTTTTTGGTATGAGCCAAAAACGGTTACTTGTATTTTTTTGAATTGTAGGGTAGTGGCGGCCCCTCGTAAAAATAGGGCTTCGTTCGCCGAACGGAATGGACGTATACCTTGGGCATTTTTGCTAATATTAAGCACTTCCGAGCTTTTGCCAAAGCCCAAGCCGTTGTAAAATGCCAAACCCTGCCCAAATTGTGCTTCATAATCACCAACAACAATCTTTTTTATGCTGCGAATATTGCTTATAGCTAAATGTGCCGAATAAAAATCGAATCCTTGTTTATTATTTCTGGTAAAAAAAGCCTCACCAGCATCGCGTTCGGCAGTAATATTGGCACTCAATATATTTTTAAAGTTGTAGGAGTAACGGCTGTATATTTTTAATGGATCGCCTACATAATCTCCATCGGGTGCATATCCTTTTTGTTGTTCGGTAATACGTTGTATACGGGTAATAAATTGGTTGTTACCCAAAAACGAGATACGCTTCAATCGTTCAATGTTTTCATCTTCTTTTAGCGTGATAAAGGGTAATAATTGTTGTACAGTGCTTACATCAAAGTATTCTATGCTTTGTAATTCGTACAAATCGGTTAATTTTCCGGCAGTACGTATATGCTCAAATAGGGCTTCTATTTGTAGTGGAGATAGAATATGCAGCGAAGCGAGTTCTTCTGTGGTTGCACTATTAATGCTAATTGGATTTTTACGGTAATAATCGTATTGGTCGGTAAGGGTGGTATAATCTACCGACTCTGATATGTTCTCGATATTGTTCTCAATACCCTGAATTTCATTTTCTGTTTGTGCAGCTACACACAGGTGCAAAAAACACCCGATTAGCAAAGCTATAACTCTACTAAAACTCATAAGCGAGGTCAATTTGTGGCGAAAGCCCCAAAACAGGGTGTACCCGTGTTGCAAAATCTATAGTAGCACTTTTTAGTAGACTAAAACCTAATCCCCCATAATAGCTTCCGGTATTTACATCAAAACCACCTCTTAAAGCAAGTAATTTTATAATACGGTATTCTAATCCTCCCAACACCGTTAAATCTGTTCCGGCAGTTTTATCTACTTCTACAAGTGCAATTAATTTGTCGGAAAAAGTATGCGCTACACCCAAACGTATTTGTTGGGCTTGGGCAGACTCTGCAATGCTGCTAAATGCTGCACCCGTAGGGTTAATAAGCTGGCTGCCAATGGTTGTTTTTGGAGTAAGCTTAAATTGTGCACCCATATTGATTGATACTGTTCCTTCAGATCCATATTCGGTAATACTGATTTGGTGGTAATTAACCCGAAAACCAAAAGAAATAGGGCCAAAGGAGCGTCCGTAAGCTAAGCCAATACGCTGCAGTTTGTAGATGCCATTGCCATAGGCATTTATATCAACGCCAAATACATTGTTTTTTAATGGTATTACAAATGCGCCGTATTGTGTACTGAGTTCGGGCAATAAGGCATGGGTAATATACCCAGCGGTAATCCATTTTTTAGTTGTTAGTCCTAAACCAGCTTGATTATCATTTACCGATCGAACATCTGCAAGAGCTACCGTAGCACCTGCCAAGGCTGAATTACGGGCATAAAAGGTGGTTTGGGCAATTGCACAAAGAGGAGAATATCCCAAAAAAAGAGATAGGACGATATGTTTTTGCATAATGAAAAGGTAGAAGCTTGCATTAAGGTAACTTAAAATTAAGCTTTTTTTGTAAATAGTAAAAAAACTGAACCTGTTTTTTACCCTGTTGCCAAGCTAAATACAGTTTAATTATTTTTTATACTTTTATCGCCTATTAATAAACGTTTTTAAAGAAAAAACAATGACCACTATCAGCGATTTTTACAAGAAGTACCAGATACAAGAGTTCTACGATGTGCAGGCAAAAACCAGCAAAAACCCAATAAGACCCTTTAATACAGAAAAACACAAAAAGTTGTCTTTTGGTATCATACCAGGCTTTAAAAATTATGACCTTTTTTATGAGCGATACAAAAGTGGCGTGGATATTATTAAAGAAACAGGCATTCTTAAAGACGGTGTAAAAATTTTAGATATTGGTAGTGGAGAGGCATTCTTTAAGTTTTTCTTTGATGCAATGACCACAGAAAAGATAGAATGGCATGGAGTAGAGGTGTGGAAAGAAAGAGCTGAATTTTGCAGACACGTAGGGTATCAGATAGACGATAGAACATTAGAGGCTGGTAAATTGCCGTATGAAGACGAATCATTTGATGTTGTTTTAGCATCGCACGTGATTGAGCATTTACCAAATCCTCAAGAAATTGTAGCAGAAATGGGTAGAGTGCTTAAAAAAGGAGGCATATTACTAATTGCTACGCCTACAAAACCACCAGTAATAGCCGATTTGGATAGTTTATATCACCGCCTAAGCAGTAGAAATACGGGAGATACTCAACAAGCATTTACGCACAATAGCTTAGAGCGTTTGATACTAAAAGCATTAAACTTAACCCAAAAAGCGATTGTAGATAAAAGAGGTTTCCGAATTATATCATCCAGAAAAAAACTACCGCTCGAAAACTGGAAATGGTTTTACAATGCTTCGGTTTATTTAGGAAAAAAACTATTGTTTATTGTGCCTGAAGTAAATATCATTATCAAAAAGTAAGGCCAACTACTATGCCCGATAGTGGTCGGATGACTTGGAGTCATCCGACCACTTGCCGTTCCCCGCCTTTCTTGGTCCCCAGCCAACAGGACACGCATATCAAATTTCAAAAATTATATTACCTTTGCCTTGCATTTGGTTCTTATTCTTGCCTTCGGGCAGAAAAGATTAAAAGGGAATGCCGTGTAAATCGGCAACAGTTCCCGCTGCTGTAAGCTCCTTAAAAGCTGTTTTCAATTCAACAACCACTGCTCTGCCTTAGGCGAGCGGGAAGGTAGAAAACAGGGAGTAAGTCAGAAGACCTGCCACACGCACAATTAAGTCGAATAGCTTTCGGGACAAAAAAGCTGAGATGGTTGATACACTTTTGTGTTTTCTGCTGCCCCTGTTGTTTCCAAGCTATTTAGTGGTAAAAACTTTTTAAAACTAAATATATGTACAGCAAATCTTTACTCTTTTTAGCACTCGTAGCTATTCCATTCGTGTCGTTGGCGCAATTACCTCCTTTGCCTACTGGCAAATCTATGTGGGCATCATCAGTATTAGACTATCAATTTGGTGATAATCAAACTGCTGGACAATTGCCTGTTGTTTTTCCTCAAAATGTATTTAGTAAACCACCAACAGATGCTTCTCCTGATAATCCCAGCTACATGCAAACAGATCTTGCTTCAATAGGTGGCGATAAGGGATATATTTCCTTAGGATTTAATCCACCCATTTTAAATGGTCCGGGTTTTGATTTTACGGTATTCGAAAATGTATTACGCGTAGTAAATGGCAGCGATACCATATTGTATCAAGAGTGGATGAGTGTATCTGCCAGTAATGATGGTATTACGTGGTTCGATTTTCCATTTGATACCCTTAGCGGTGAAGGTTTTGCCGGCAGAAAATGTACCAATGGCAGCACTACTACCTACAAAGATGCTGCTAAGAGTGGTGGAGATGCTTTTGATTTATCGGTGATAGGCTTAGATAGTGCAAAATACATTCGGGTAACAGATGCTACCCAGTACCAATTTTCGGAAGGATCGGCAGATTTAGATGCTATTGCCGCTATTTGGCAAGTAGGTGATAATACGACAGCGGGTATTACCAATACTTACCCTATACATGCTAAAATAGATGTGCAAGGCAATGAGGTTTTTTATTGTTTAAATGAGACTTGCTTACAAATGCAGGTGTACACATTGGACGGTAAATTACTTACCTCAAATGCTGTAAATAGTACCTGTGGGCAACTTATTTTGCCGCATAGCGGATTGTATATTATTCATTTTACAACAGTAAAAGGGCAGTTGGTAACCAAAATAGTAACTCAATAACGGTAATACAAATAAAGAGAAGGCATGAAATACTTGCACCATTATAGTAGCTTATTGCTGGCAATTAGTTTGCCTGTAGCTGCTTTGGCGCAATCTGTTACGTTGCAAGAAGTAACCGTGCAATCCAATCGTATCAATCAATTTTCGTCGGGTATAAAAACCGAAGTAATAGACTCTGCAATTATAGCGACCTATCAAAATAGTACTCTCACCGATTTACTGGCGGAACAAAGTCCTGTTTTTGTAAAAAACTATGGTTCGGGTGGTTTGGCAACTAGCTCGTTTAGAGGTGCAGGTGCAGGGCATACCGCCGTAGTGTGGAATGGCTTTAATTTGCAGAGTCCGTTAAATGGGCAAATTGATTTTTCTTTACTTCCAGTAACAGCTGCCGATAATATTACCCTACAATATGGAGGTACGGGCGCTTTGTGGGGTAGTGGTGCTGTGGGAGGTGTTATTCATTTACAAAACCAAACAACATTTAATAAGGGTTTGCGGGCGGGAGTACAGCTTTCGGGAGGTAGTTTTGGGCGGCAGCAACAAAGTGTACAACTAAGTTATGGTACTGCTAAAGTGAGTTTAAGCACCAAAGGATACCGCCAATACGCCGAAAATGATTTTACCTTTTACAATACAGCTAAAGAAAGTACGCCTTTGCAGCGGCAAATACATGCCCAATCTCAGGTGCTGGGATTCATGCAACAGGCAGATATGCAACTTTCGGCGAAGCAACAAGTGGGCGTAACCTATTGGTACCAGCAAGCCGACCGTAATTTACCACCAACAATGGCACAATTAATAAGCCAAGCCAAGCAGCAAGATGTTTTTCATCGGGTATTTGCTACCTATAAGCATACGGCACGGCGCAGTATTGTTTTTGTGCGCTCGGCCTATTTTAGCGAATTGTTGAATTTTACAGATAGTGCCAGCGCTATCTATTCGGATAATAGGGCATACACAACTATTGGCGAAACGGAGTTACGCTACAGTATTGCAACAAATCATACGGTTACGGCTGGTATAAATTATACCTATGCACAAGCTATATCAAATGGATTTGCAGCGCAGCAACATCAGCAACGTGCGGCGGTATTCGCAGCCTATACACTTATAGCCTTTACCAATAGATTAAAAGCTAGTGTATCCGCACGTAAAGAATGGATTACCCAGCAACAAGGTGCATTTACGTATGCTGCGGGTGCCGAGTATGCTTTGGCAAAAACAATTACCATAAAGGGTAATATAGCTAAAGTGTATCGTGTGCCTACGTTCAACGATTTGTATTGGACACCAGGCGGCAACCCCAACTTAGTGCCTGAGGATGGTTTTAGCGAAGATGTGGGTATGAAAATCATGCTTATAAATACCGCTAAAACAGCACTCAGCTTTGAACCTACGGTGTTCAATCGAAATGTAAACAACTGGATTATTTGGCTGCCCGAAACGTTTTATTGGTCGCCAACCAATATTATGCAGGTATGGAGCAGGGGTGTAGAAACAAAATCGGCCTTTAGCTACCTGCACAAAAAATGGCTACTAAAGGTGCAAGTATTTACCAATTATGTGCGCTCTACCAATAGTCGATTGAAAACAATAGGCGATGCATCCTTGGGCAAGCAACTTATTTATGTGCCTATATACAGTGCGCAAGCCACGTTTACGCTTCAGTATGCCACTTGGAGTTTGCTGTACAACCATACCTATACGGGCTATACCTACTCGGCAACCGATCATTCGGCGTATTTGCTGCCATATTATTTGGTAAATGCACGATTAACCAAACGTTTTGCAGTAAAAAAACAAACCCTCGCTGCTTTTGCAGCAGTAAACAATGCATTTAATACGCGCTATCAAGTATTGGTAAATAGGGCTATGCCTTTGCGCAATTATCAATTCGGAATTTCTTATCACTTAAATTAACCCCAAAAACAATGAAAAAATCAATTATTTTACTCTCTGCAGTAGCTTGTTTAGCTTCAGCAACCTACGCACAACGTGTTTCTACCTTTGATGATTTAGTATTACCAGCAGATTCGTTTTACAACGGACAAGACCAAAAAGGAGCATTTAAAAGCGGAGATGCCCATTTTGAATGTAAATACGATACCGCTTTTGGTGGATATTGGGCAGCAGGTTTTGCTTTAAGCAACAAAAAAGACAGTACTAGTGCGGGTTTTTTAAATCAGTACAGTGCAATTACGGCAACCGGACTAAATTCTGCCAATTATGTAATCGGTCAGCAAAATGCGGTAATTAAAATTGATTCGGCAGTACGTTCGTTACCCTTAAAAGGAGTATTTATTACCAATAGCACGTACGCAGCTTTGAGCATGAAAAATGGCGATAGTTTTGCCAAAAAATTTGGCGGTAGTACGGGTAACGATCCCGATTTCTTTTTATTAACCATCCGCAAGTTGGGTACATTGGCAAGTCCTGTTGTAACCTTCTATTTAGCAGATTACCGTTCTATAGATAACAACCAAGATTATATCGTAAAAGATTGGACGTTTGTAGATCTTTCGAGCTTAGGAGCTGCGGATAGCTTACAATTTACGCTTACTTCAAGTGATATTGGTGCTTTTGGCATGAATACACCTGCTTATTTTGCCTTAGATAATTTTAACTCAGCAGCAACTGCATCGGTACGTAACCGTGCTACATTTGCGGCTCAGGTATGGCCTAATCCAGCTACTAACGTGGTAAATGTTGTACTTCCGGTTGCACAAGCACAAGCAATCATTCGTGATATTACAGGTAAAGAAGTACTAAGCACTATAATTACGCAAGGTGCTAATACGCTTGATATTGCCGCATTGCCTACAGGAGTATATGTGCTTAGCTTACAAACAGCTGATGCATTGTTTACCCAAAAACTAATCAAACAATAATTTAGGTACAAATGGGGTGTCGCCCTGAGCGAAGTCGAAGGGCTACACCCCATTTATTTACACCAATCATGCAAAAGCAATTTCTTCTGATTCTCTTTTTACTTACCCATAGCATAGCTACACAGGCGCAATTTGCTCCTGCGGCTGGGCAACCAGGTAGCACAGCTATTGCACAGGATAGTAATTTGATAGGCGCATGGGCTACATCGTGTACAGTAACCAGAGGATTTCGTGATATAAGTACCCCTGATAGTGGCTATACAAACGTAGGTACAGAAGCCGCTGCTATTGGCAAAGCAGGAGAAAATGGGGTAATTAGTTTGGGTGATGGAGGTGCAGCTGTTTTGCAATTCGAAAGCCCTATAACTGATGGACAAGGATTTGATTTTGCAGTATTTGAAAATAGTTTTGATGAACGCTTTTTAGAACTGGCATTTGTAGAAGTAAGCTCTGATGGGCAAAATTTCTATCGTTTTGCGGCAACATCACTTACGCAAGATAGCGTACAAATTGGTCCATTCGATTATATAGAACCTACGCATATCAATAATTTAGCGGGTAAATACCGCGCAGGCTTTGGCGTACCATTCGATTTGGCAGAGCTGGCTAATACCTCAGGGTTAAATATTAATGCTGTTACCCATGTGAAAATTATAGATGTGGTAGGTAGTATTAACCCGCAGTACGCAAGGTACGATAGCCAAGGAAATGCCATTAACGACCCTTGGCCAACCAACTTCCCATCCAGCGGATTTGATTTGGACGCCGTTGCCGTATTGCATCAAGCTACTACTGGCATGGTAGATGTATCTGCGCAAAACGTAGCGATATACCCAAACCCTGTACAGCACCAAATCAATTTTACCAAAGCATTAAGTGGTACTGTGCAAATAATAGATATTACAGGAAAGCGGGTAATAGAAACGCAACTCGATACTGCTTTTTTAGTAGATGTATCGGCGCTACATGCTGGTTACTACGCGCTACGTTATATTTACTCAGATGGCGTGTATCAAACACTATTTATAAAACAATAAAAATAGGACTATGGGTTATCGGTTATCAGTTATCAGTTGTCAGTTATCGGTTATCAGTTATCGGTTAATACTTTTTTCTTTTTTCTTGGTTTCGTGTATTAGCGATAAACCCGAAATAATCGCCCCTCAGCCTGTTACATTGGTGGATACAGGAGGCGTGTATATTACCAACGAGGGTAATTTTCAGTTTGGTAATGCCGCTGTAAGTTATTTCAATACGCTGGATAGCTCCTTTGCCGAAAATATATTTAAAACGGTAAATAATCGCCCATTAGGTGATGTATGCCAAAGTATGTGTTTTTTCAACAAAAAAGCCTACATCGTAGTCAACAATTCGGGTAAAATAGAAGTGGTAGATGCAAAAACCTTTACCAGTACCGGAACCATAAAAGGGCTTACCTCGCCGCGTTACTTTTTACCAGTAAGCAATGCCAAAGCGTATGTTACAGATTTATACAGCAACAGTATTGCCGTAATTAATTTAAACACATTGAGCAAAACGGGTAGTATTACTTGCCCTGGTTGGACAGAAGAACTGCTGATTGCCCATAACAAAGCTTACATTACCAATGTACAACGCGATAAGCTCTATATTGTAAATATAGCTACGGATGTATTGGAAGATAGCATTGCAATAGGATATGGTGCTGCAAGCATTTGTGCAGATAAGTTTGGAAAATTATGGGTGCTGTGCATTGGCGACAATGCCAAAAAAATACCTGCCAGCTTATACAAAATAGAACCATTGACAAAAGCAGTAGAACAAACATTTTCTTTTGCCGCCACCGCAGCTACATCGCGCTTGCGCATAAATGGCAGCAACGATACACTGTATTTTTTAAATAATGGGGTGATGCAATTGCCCATTGCTGCCCAAAGTTTGCCCACTACGCCTTTAATTGCTGCTTCAGGACGCAATTTATATGGCTTGGGTATAAACCCAGCCACGAGTGATATTTACGTTTCGGATGCGGTTGATTATGTGCAAAAAGGATTAGTATTGGTGTATACTTCCCAAGGTAAGCTGTTGCGTAGCTTTAAGGCAGGCATTATTCCGGGTGATTTTTACTTTACCAACTAATATGCCCCAGCACGAAGCTAAAATATGCCCCAATTGTGGTGCTGCCTTTGAATGTAAAGCGGGTACCATACTTACCTGCCAATGCAATGGTATTGTGCTTAGCGATGCACAGAAAGACGCTCTGAAAAGCACCTATGCAGACGAATGTTTGTGTAGGGGGTGTTTGTTGGAAATAGAGGGCAACGCTTAGTCTTTATATTTTTCCCGATATATGCTATCGATTCGGTAATCATTTTGCTTCGAAATGCCCAGAATCCCGCTCTGTCATGATAAGTAAATCAAGATGAATATTGCTGTTATGTAAGTCCAGAATATTGAGAACAAAACATGAATGGTTGTTTCTAATGGTTTCCCTTTCCAAGTTTTTGATGAGTAGCCAAAAAACTGGACGAGAAGCCTAAATAAAAAGAATATTCCAAGTCCTAAAGAAATTCGTTTTCCAAGTGTCGTGCTGACAAGGTCGGTGGCTGATGTAAGACACAAAAGTCCTACAAGAAACAGCGTAAATGCAATAAAGAAAGTATGCACATACATCATTTCTCTATTCACTATGCTCAATGTAGTTAGTTCTTGCTTCCAATTGAATTGTCTAGGAAAGATTGCGTGAACTAAGCCCAGCAGAATTAAACATAAACCTATTATTTTAAGATGTAACTCCATTTTTGTCAAGGATAAAGGTTGTGATAAAAGGAGTGATTTTTATTTCTTCTACAACTCGCAGTCCCGATGATTGAAATGCTTTAAGCCAACTTGCTTTTGAGTGAAAATGAAAAGCTCCGATATTGTAAGCTAAAAAATTTGCTGTGTCCCTTAAATGTTCGGTTACAATTATTTGTCCTGTCGCTGTTAATGCTCTGCGAAGTTCCTTAAAAAATGAATTTCTCTCATCATCGTTTCGTATTTCATGTGCAGAAAGTATTGCAAAAACCTTTTCAGTTGAATTGTCTTGTAAAGGCAAGTGATTTGTTTTTACCTGTTGTGTATTGGGAAATGGGGGATACGCTTTTCTTGCTCTCTTGATTGAAACCTCTGTATGTTTTGCAGGATCGTAAAAATCAAATACTACTAATTCTGAATTGGCAAACTTGCTTCTAAGTAAGTTACTTGTTTCGTCAAAGCCAGCGTTAATATTTACAATTTTTCCGTTTCCATTCATTGAAAGATTGTCTAACCACGAAAGTTTGTAAAGGTTAGAGAAGTCGTAGATGTAAAATGAAACCACCAACGAAATTAAAGTTGAACCAATAATTACAACCACCAAAATATCAGAAGCGGTACGAAGTGTCGCATTGAAATTGTTGCGAAGCAAAAGAAAAATACAATTGATGTGATTGCCAAAACATAGAATTGCCAGTTAAAACGAATGATGTTCCAAACTCCTTGAAATGGTTTTCTCATTTTTTCCATTGTTCAATTTTACCTTTTTTCCAGTAATAAGGAATGTTTTTAATGATGAAAGCATTTGCCAGTTTAGCATCCGTCAGTTTCATGTTATCTATGAATGAAAAATTGTAGTCAATAACTTTTACAGGCATTGGCTTCCAGTTGTCTCTAACGCCTTCAATGATTAGAATTTCTTTGTCAACTTGGTTGTAAGTGAATGTAAAAGGCAATGGTCCCGAAAATCTTCTTGCTTCTTTCCAATCGGTAAATGGCGAACCGTAGGGCAACGAAATGTTTTCATTGTCTGAATTGTCAATTAGTATTTTGAAACCTGATTTGGTTGAATTTATTTCTGTTGTTTCGTTCTGTATGTGTTGATTGATGTCGGTAGTTGTATAATTGTAATGAGTGAAAATGTTACCTAAAAGCTCCATTTTCTTTTTGTCTGTTTCCGATTTTAGAATATACAAACCTCTTAAATTTTTTCCTGCGTTGTTGGTGAACCGCACAAAAACACGATAACCAATTAGGAAAAAGTCGTTCCCTAACACTTTTGGAAAACCTTTTGGTCGCAATGCTTTTGTTTGAACCATAGCAACGGCAATAAAAGCCCATTTGTCGTTAAAAGTGTCTAACTCCAAACACTCTGGTATTAAATGTTGAATCTGTTCTTTTGGAATTGCAAAAGTGAACACAAGCGAACTTTCAAAAAACGCTTCAACTGCAAACGGATGGTCCTTTAAAAATGAAAGCATCTAAGACTTTTTATTGAGGTGAAATTCGTTGTAATAAATTAAAAGGATAAACAGTAAAGCAAAAATTGAATTTGCTTTACCCCACATTAATAAGTCTGGCACAAGCACAAACTCCAAAACATTCATTGTCGCAATGATAAGAATTTGTGTCATAGCATTAAGGCGTGTCCATAACCCACTTAAAATCCATATTGCCATACCGATCTCTGAAAGACCAATTAAAATTGTCAAAGGTCGTGAGTAGTTATCGCCTAAAATTTGTCCAACAATTTGTTGATGTCGAGGCACAAGATTAAGCACCTTGCAGAAAAGTCCGTTAGCAATCCAAATAGTCGCTATGAAGTAGTTTATTAGTTTGTGTTTTGTCATGTCAGTAGGTGTCAAGTTCAAAGGCGTTTAATAATGTAGTATAAGTGCATTATTAAGTTTAGTTCATACATTTTACAGCAATATATTATCTTCGAAAGTATTAAAATTTATGCAAAAAATAGTAGTACTTACTGGCGCGGGTATTAGTGCCGAAAGTGGATTGAAAACATTTAGAGATAGCGATGGACTTTGGGAAAATCACCGCATAGAAGACGTAGCTACACTAGATGCTTGGCAGCGTAACCCTGAATTGGTTCAGGAGTTTTACAATCAGCGCCGAAAAGCAGTTTTAGAAACTACCCCAAACGTGGCGCACTATGCCTTGGCAAAATTGGAAGAGCAGTTTGAAGTGCACATCATTACCCAAAATATAGATAATTTACACGAACGGGCAGGGAGTACTCGGGTAATGCATTTGCACGGCATTATTACCAAAGCACAAAGTAGCCTCCACCCAAAGTTGGTGTACGACATAGTGGATTGGGAATTAAAAATGGGTGATAGGTGCGAAAAAGGAAGTCAGCTACGTCCGCACATCGTGTGGTTTGGTGAAGAGGTGCCGATGATTGAGCCCGCTGCCGCTTTGTGCGCGCAGGCAGCTATTTTTATACTAGTGGGTACTTCGCTCAATGTGTACCCCGCTGCTGGTCTCATTGATTTTATTGATAATGATGTGCCTAAATATATCATCGACCCCGTAGCGCCGCCTGTGCATCGGTATCAAAACTGTATTACCATGCTGGGTAAAGCCACCGAGAAACTCCCCGAGTTGACAGAACGGTTGTTGGCGAATGCCTAAAAAACGAAAATTGTAGTAAAACAAGAAATCCGGCTTACCTCAAGGAGAGCCGGATTTTTTATGTATTTGATTTGAGCCTATTTTAAAGCCAGTACAGGGAATCTTTTTTCTAAAGCATAAAAGACACCAAAACAAGCGCCCGAATAGAACAGGTCGCCTATAAGAGAGTTTCTAAAGAAAGGCAAGGCTGCTGTATAAGATTGCAACAGACCATTCATGTCGTTGCTATACAACCCTAAGTTGCCATACCAAAATGGCAAATTGGTAATCAGGTAAAAAATCAACGACGACGCTAATGAGCCTCCCACAACATTGAGTACAGTAATGTTTTTGCCTACCAAAATTCCTATGGCAGTAGCTACAAGCATGCACACAAAAACGGGTGTTTCTTGCAGTCCGCCACCTGGCAAAAACAAGTTAGAAAAAAGCAGCGCGGCTATAGGAATAACAAACGCCCAGCGCTTGTCGGTAAACTGCGCACCAGCGAATAATGCAATGCCAGCAACGGCAGCAAAGTTGGCGGGATGTGGCAACAAACGTGTGAGTGCGCCAGCAAAAATTAAAGCAGTGATAGAGTAGAAGCGGGGTGAAAAAGTCTTCATGTTTTTTGTTCGTTTTTTCGAGAAATCAAAGATATAAAAATAGGAGCAATGATTGTAAAAATAATGCACAAGCCGTACAAAATGGGGCATTATAGTCCGCCAAATTTTATTTTTTAACAAATTATAAAAATCAACTAATCAGTTTATTAAATGTACTTATTTTAAGTAATAGTTTTTATGTAATCTATTTTTGACGTCTTGTTTTTGCTTTGTGGAAAATATAATTCTGTTTGCGATAATTATTAATTATAACTAATTTATAATTAATAGTATATGTATAGTATAAAAAGTAATAGTTTATGTAATAAGAGGGCACTGCACATCCGTAAAAAAGAACTGTCTTTTTACACGAAATAATTCAAGTGAGGGAGTTTTGCGAGATTGCGTTTAAGCAATTCGCTGGAGTGCATCGGCTAAGGTTTGCCGCATTTCTTCAAACCGCTGCAAGCAACTTTCTAAAAATTGTTCGTCTACGAGTGCCTTCAATTCGTTCAAATTAATCACATCCATTTCGGATACTTTGTAGGTTTGTTCGAGGCTGCCTTGCTCCAATTTTATCAAGTATTTTTGGTTCATGTGGAAGATACTGATGCGGCATTTTTGGTGCGGAATTTCGGCGATAATTCTCATATTAATACAAGCTTTTTAGGTGTTCAACAATGCGGTAAACGGCAGGACAAACAGCCGTATTTTTTGCGGTAATAGCGGTAATCTGGTAAAATTTTCGGCGGTTGGTATGTGGGTATTCTCGACAAGCATCTGGCCGTGCTTCGTACACCGAGCAATAATTATCTGCGCCTAAAAAGGGGCAGGGGGTGCTGTTCATTACATAATCGCGGTCTTCATCCAGCAATAAATGCTTCTCAATCAATTCGGCGGGACGTAATCTAAAATGCTTTGCCAAACGCTCTATATCACGTTGGGTAACAATAGGACTAATCGTTTTGCAGCAATTTGCGCAGGTAAGGCAGTCAATTTCTTCAAACGCTTCATCGTGTAAGCGGTGTACGGTAGCATCTAAATCGCTTGGTTTTTTCTTCTTAAGCTTTTCAAACAGCTTTTTATGCTCCTTTTCGGCTTTTTTTGCCAGTACTGGTAAATCGGCAGGCGCAATCATTAAGCTACTTTTATATGAGGTATCACCTTAGAAAACACACGTGGAATAAAGCGTTTGGCATATACTCCGAGCTTTTCTTTAAATCCCGCTATGATTATTTCTTCACGTTCTTGTGCCATTGCTCGTACAATTCTTTTGGCGCAATGGGCTGGTAAAATGCCATTCTCGGTGGTGCTATCCATCTTCTGTTGTGGACTACCATCGGCAGTAAGGGCATTCATGGTCAAATTAGTACGTATAAAACCTGGGCACACCAGTGTTACCTTTAGTCCATCTTTTGCATTTTCGGCACGCAGCGAATCAAAAAAGCCATGCAGTGCGTGTTTAGAACCCGCATAGCCCGAACGCAGTGGGGTTCCGTATTTACCAACCACACTGGTTATTACTACTAAATGTCCCTTTTTCTGTTGTAAAAAGTAGGGCAATAGAGCTTTTGTAAGGGTAATGGGGGCAAAATAATTTACCTCCATCAGGCGCCTGTCTACTGCAACTAGCGTTTCTTTTGCCAAAGAGCGTTGGCTAATTCCTGCACAATGTATCATGCCGTCTAAAGCGCCAAAAAGCAGCATAGCCTCATTGGCTTTAGCAGGCAACGTATCCTGCTCACTTAAATCTAAGGTTAATACAGCAATGTTTTCGGGCACAGCACAGTTCTGTTTTACGCGGTGTAATGCCGCCGTATTACGTGCCGAAATAATCAGTTTTACACCCTGCGTATTAAGCTCGTAAGCCAATGCTTCACCAATACCCGATGACGCTCCAGTAAGCCAAAATACGCGGTCTTTTAGGTTCATTATTTTACAGATACACCAAGTTCTTTCAGAATAAAATCGGCATTGTCAATTTTCTGAGCTACCCACAACACGTACCGAATATCTACTCCAATGGAGCGGCTGTAGCTTTCATTCCACGCAAAATCATTAATAGTGGCCTCAAACGTACGGTCAAAATTTACGCCTACCAATTCGCCTTTTGCATTCATTACTGGGCTACCAGAATTACCTCCAGAAGTATCTAAATTGTATAAAAAAGCCACTGGAACATCATTCATATCGGCTTTAGCAAATTTACCGAAGTCTTTTGCGGCATATAATTCCTCAATTTTTTCAGGGTACACGTAATCACCTTCTTTTTGTCCCTTATCAATAATGCCTTTTAGACCAGTAAAGGGTTTGTAATAAGTGGCATCTGCAGGGGTAGCACCACGTACATAACCGTAAGTAAGGCGCAAGGTGCTGTTGGCATCGGGTATAAAATTGGTTTGTTTGTACGCCATTTTTACCTCTACATAATCGGCCATTAACTTGTTTAGTTTGCCTTCTCGGGTTTGTTTGGCGGTGTTTAATACGTCGGCTTGTTGTGCCAATGCCAGTGCAAAATAGAGCAGCGCATCATTCTGTATATAAAATTCGTTGAGTGGTTTTTGTAGTTCACTGCTCAAAAAATCGGGATTATTTAGCGCAGAGCTTTGCAAAAGTGTGCGTGTCCAGCTATTCCAGTTTACACTACCCAATGCAGTTACAGCCGTTATTTGTTGGCTATCTGGTAATGCGGCGGCATCTTCGAGCATGCGTTTTAGTAAGCGAAAGTCTGTTTCGGCTACGTAGGAGGCGTATAAGTTTTTAGCAGATTCGGCTAATTTTGCCCCATTTTCTCGGTAATATTTTTCTTTAGCATCGCCTTCAAGTGCTGCCAGTTTTTTCTTGAAACCTGTTACCTGATAGGCAATATTGAGCAAATGCGCACTTTGAATTAGCTGAGTAAGCACCAAATCGCGTCGGGCTTCGGTGTTTGTTTCGGCATATAGCGCCTCAATGTCTTGTAATAGCGTGCTGTAATTTAAATCCATAGCAGCATTGGAGCCAATAAATGCAGCAATTTCGTTATCTTCTTTACGCTTTTCATTCACTAAATCGGTGCGTTGCAAGCCTTGTATCTTCCCTTTGTAGTTCTTCAGCACGTTGGCTTTGCCCTTTATACGGCTGGCTTGTTTTAGTGCATCTGCTTTGTTGAGCATGCCCGTTTCTTCCATTTGCTGGTTTTGCCACTCAAAAAGCGAAGAAATGTAGGGTAATAACTGTTGCTGTTGATAGTCTACATACGCAGCAGGGCGGTTGCGAAAAGTTCTGCCGGGATAGCCCAAAATAAATACAAAGTCATTCTCATTGATGCCTTTTGGGTTTATTTTTAAGAACTTTTTAGGGGTATAGGGCACATTGTTTTTAGCAAACTTAGCAGAAGAGCCATCTGGTGCTACATAGGCACGCATAAACGAAAAATCGCCTGTATGGCGTGGCCATACCCAATTATCGCTTTCGCCGCCAAACTCGCCAATACTACGCTGTGGGATATATACCAAACGCACATCTTGTATAATACGGTAACGAAACAGCACATACGTACGCCCAATAAACATTTCAGAAACTTCGGCTTTAATACCCTTTTCTTTAGCTTCGGCTTCTTTTACCAGTTCGGTAATCTTAGCATTAATCAAATTAATACGCTCGGCAGGGTTGCTGTTGGCCGCTACGGCTGCTGCAATTTTAGCTGATACGTCTTCATAGCTCTCGGTAATGCGGCAGGTAAGTCCTTTGGCTTCAATTTCTTGCTCACGGCTGCGCGCTACAAAACCATTGGTGAGGTAATCTTTTTCGGGTGTGCTGGCTAACTGCACTGCACCAAACGCACAATGGTGGTTGGTAATAATCAGTCCTTCTGAAGAAACAAAAGAACCTGTGCAGCCGCCTACGTTTACCAAGGCATCAATTAAGCTTTTGCCATTAGGATTATACAGATCTGTTTGCGAAATTTTTAGCCCTGCTTTTTTTAGGTCTACTTTTTTAAGCTCACTTAAGGGGTACATTCCCTCGTCGGGTGCAGCAACTATTGTATTGGCTAATAATAGGCAGGTTATTATGGAACAAAGGATTTTACGCATAGTACAATTGATTGAACATCAAAAGTATTGTTTTGGCAAGGAGCCTCAAAACCTTTGCAGCAAAACTTTGGTTACTTTTGTACAAAGTTTTACACAATGGCAGAAGATTTAAAGATACTTAGCACCACCAACAAGGCAGAACAATACCGCTCGTTGTTACCCCAAATAACGGCACTCATTACCGGAGAAACAGATGTTACCGCCAACTTGGCGAACGTAAGCGCAGCACTTAAGGAGGCTTTTGGCTTTTTTTGGGTAGGTTTTTATTTGGTAAAAGCAGATGAGTTAGTGCTCGGACCCTTTCAAGGACCAGTGGCTTGTACGCGTATTCGTAAAGGAAAAGGAGTATGTGGCGCCAGTTGGGCACAAAATGAAACCCTAATTGTGCCCGACGTGGATGCTTTTCCGGGACATATTGCCTGTAGTTCTTTGTCTAAATCAGAAATTGTGGTGCCTTTACGCAAAAATGGAGCGGTAATAGGTGTATTGGACGTGGATAGTGCTGAATTGAATGATTTTGATGAGGTAGATAAGCAGTATTTGGAAGAATTGATAACACAGTTAGTAGCTAATATGTAGTGTTGTGAATAAACTCCCCTTATCCTTTTATCAGCGCAGCGACTTAGTACAAATTGCGCAAGATTTATTGGGCAAATTCCTTTTTACCAATGTGGGTAATGTGCTTACGGGAGGCATGATTGTAGAAACAGAAGCGTACAAAGGACCAGAAGATAGGGGTTCGCATGCCCACAATAATAAACTTACCGAGCGCAATCGCGTAATGTACGAAGCAGGCGGAGTGGCGTACGTGTACATCTGCTACGGCATTCACGATTTGTTTAATGTGGTAACTGGTGAAGCGGTAGTTCGCACGCTGTTTTAATTCGTGCTATTGAGCCTGTAACGGGTATCGATACCATGCTGTACCGACGCAATTTAACTGTGCAAAAACCTCAGGTAACTGCTGGTCCGGGTGCTATGGGTAAAGCCTTAGGCATTACAAAGGAACTGAATAAAGCTAATTTATTGGGCGACGAAGTATGGATTGAAGATAGGGGTATTGCATTTGCACAAGAGCAGATTGCCGCTGGACCGCGCATTGGGATGAATTTTGATGGGCCCTTTAAAACGATTCCGTGGCGTTTTTGGGTACAGGGCAATAAATTTGTAAGTAAAACGAGGTAGAAATAAAAAAGGTAAGCTTTCGGCTTACCTTTTTTGGTTTGTTGGGTGTGATCCCGCTGGGACTCGAACCCAGGACCCCAACATTAAAAGTGTTATGCTCTACCGGCTGAGCTACGAGATCAATACTCCTTTTTTTAAAAGGTTTGCAAATATACAAGGCAAAAGCGTTAAAACAAATAGAATAACAAACTATTTTCAGATTTACTACTTATGGCTTCACAATCAGGTTGTTGATGCCTGTTTTTTTTCGGCTATTGCTTTTTCTTTAGTGTCGCGAGCTATAATTGTAGAGCGTTTAAACTCGGCAGTTTCATTAAACAAGCAACGATAGGTGTAATGCATCTTAGCAAAAGTAGCCCCAACAGATTCGTGCAGGGCACGCATTTTGGGATTAAAATCACCCACCCATGATAGCTCTACCTCCTTATACTTTTTCTTTACCAATATTCTATACACGTTCATAATCAAAGCCGACTCTAAACCTGATTTTTGGTATTCTGGTTTTACCCCCATAATTACCACACGCAAGCGGTTAACTGATCCACTCCATTTGTAATACAAAAACTTGATTTTTGCCCATGTATCCATTTTTCCATTTAGGTGTTTTAGTACTTGGTTGGCATCTGGTAATGCTACTACAAACCCCGCCGGATTGTTATTTACATACGCATACCAAATAAACTGCTCGTCAATAATGGGTTTCATCTTTTCCAAGCTTTCCATAATGGTTTGTTTGTTCATAGGCACAAAGTTTTCGTGAAACTTCCAGCCCTCATTGTATATGTCTATAAAATCGTTGGCGTATTTTTCAAACTCATTTAATTTTAAGTGTTCGAAACGATACCCTTCTTTTTGAGCCACCCAATCTGCAATTTTTGCAAAACGCTCGGGCAAAGGTTTGGTAATATCTACGTGATTAGATATTTGTTCGAAGTACTTTTTAAAGCCATACTCCTCAAAAAAAGCTTGATAATAGCTATGATTGTACGGCATACCAATAGCAGGTTGCATAAAACCATCTACCAGTAATCCCCAAAAATTATCGTTTTCTCCAAAGTTAATGGGGCCATCCATGGCCTCCATGCCACGTGCACTTAGCCACTCGCGGCAAGCATCCATCAATAAAAAGGCTGCTTTTTTATCATTTATACATTCAAAAAAGCCCATACCGCCCGTAGGTTGCTCAAAATTAGTAGCTTTTTTGTGATTAATAAATGCAGCAACGCGACCAATAAGGGCACCATCGTCGCTTTTTAAAATCCAGCGTGTAGCCTCACCATGTTGGTGAAAGTTATTTTTATAAGGATCAAATATTCCGTCAATTTCTGCATCAATGGGGCATACCCAAAACGAATCGTTTTGGTAGATAATACGTGCCGTATCTAAAAATTGCTGGCGGGTGCTGGCGTTTGTTACTTCAATAAGATGCATAGTGGGGTGGCGTGTGGCAAATAAAAAAGCACCTTAAAGGGGTGCTTAAATAAATTATAGAGAATATAATAGATTAAAAGTTTTCGTCGTCATCGTCATCATCCAAACTATCGTTTTCAAACTCGTCGATATTTTCTAAATCCATGTCCAAATCATCATCCTCATTATCGAGTTTGTTTTTCCAGTTTTTAGTGTCTTTAGAGCTAAGCGGCTTTAATTTAGGCTTTTTAGTGTCGTTTTTTGACTCAGTTGTTACCTTTTTAACAGGCTTCTTAGGGGTTTTCATCTGAATATACTTTTTCTTTTTTTTGAAGAGGGAGCACAATTAGCCGACTCATTACGGAATAAAGATAATTGTTTGATTTTTATATTAGGTTAAAAATTAGGAATAAAAATAGTGTTAAAATTAAATAGTCCTGCTTTTGCTTTAGGCATCTAAGTAAATTATTCGTTTTCGATTTTAGAAATAAAAGTGCATTTTTTTTAAAAATACCCCTTCGGTTTAATTAATTCTGCTGGCTACCTATTTCATTTTCAGCCTGAACAATGTCTTTTAGTCGGGGTAAATCTTTTTCGGAGTTTAACCCGAAATAGTCCATAAACAAGGTGCTTGTACCATATAATATAGGTCTTCCGGGCCCTTCGCTTTTACCTTTTATTATTATTAGTTCTTTTTCGAGCAGTTTCTGAACGCTATAATCGCAATTTACCCCACGTATTTGTTCTACTTCTGTTTTGGTAATTGGTTGTTTGTAGGCAATAATAGCCAATGTTTCCATAGCAGCGGTAGATAATTTTTTGCGCGCTTTTTGCTGCAACAGGGTACTAATGGTAGTGGCGTATGCTTTTTTACTCAAAAACTGATACCCCTCGTTGATGAATTTTAACTCAAAAGCAAAGGTTTCTGCACGGTATTTTTCATAAATGCCCTCAATTTCTGCCAATACATCTTTTTCACGTATTTCGGGGCTCAGCGTGTTTTGCAAACATTCGGTAATGTCTTGTAGGCTTAGGCTTTCTTCCGAAACAAAAATTAAGGCTTCTATGTGTTGTTGTAGGTTCATTTTTAAATTAGTCGTAAGTCGTAAGGCATAAGTCGTTAGCTAAATAGTTTTTGGGCTTAAATCGATTTTAAAATAGGGTAGTAATCGCTTGTCCACCAAGATAAAAGTACTAAATGGGGAATAATATTCAAGTTCATTCGTCGCCCCAAATTGCTATAAGCCGTTGTTAGCGGTAGTTCTTCTTTTCATTGAACAAAAACAGTTGTCGAGTCCTGAATTTGGTTTTGATTTTTCGTCATCGCATTTACATAAACCGTGTAATATCCTTTGTTTAAGCTATAATTAAATTGATTTTGTCGGTTAATCCAAATAATATAGCTGTCAGGAATCATTTCGTTATTAAGCGATACTTTTTGCAATTCAATTTCCGCAACGTCGCTCGACAAAAGATTACTGCCACTTAAAATTGTATCATTATTAACGAACAAATCTCTATCTAAATATACTTGAACTGTATTTTCTATAAGTGGCTCGAAACGTCCTTGTTTTGATTTGTCTTCAAAATCTATTCTGCTTTCTAATTTGGCGGTAATTGGTTGGTTTGTGAAAAAATAACCTTCCTCCCAGCTATATGTGGTTTTGTGTACAGCATAAAACTTGCTATTAAAGTATTTCGGTTCTTCTTCGTCCTTGCTACATGCGAAAAGACAACAAAATAGAAATATCAAGGTGATTGGTTTCATTTTAGAATTTCCTTATAATACAAGAATCGTTAAAAAATTCGTTCTTACTTGTGTTAATACTTGCGGAAAATGTGTAGAATTTGTCTGGATAATGGATTTCACTACTTTCTTTCTCAGAAATCAAAAAGCTAATAAAAAAGTCCCCAGGTTCATGTTTTTGGATTTCAAATAACTTGTTTAATACTTGCCCTGCTTTCAAAGTGTCATTATTATTATAAAGGTCTTTGTTGCAATATATTTTGATTGAATTTTGGTTGGGGTAATTTTCCCAATAGTAGTCACACAATTCACCTGCTCCATAGTGGTCAAACTCTAACGTAAAATTCACTTTATCATTTTGAAATTCAGAGTAATACCATCCCTTAATTTGAGAGGGTTCTGTTGTTGAAGAATTTACAACAGGAAACATTTGCATATTTTCTACTCTTCTTGCACAATCTTTTCGACAGCCAGTAGCTAAAATAATTAAAATCAATATGTAAACTTGTCTTTTCATAGAATTACTGCTAACTAATATCTATCGTCTAATATCTAACTTCTAACATCTAATAATCAATTACTTGTTCTTCCATTTGCGGCATTTCGCGGAATTGATACTGCTGATTGCGTAAACGAGGCTCAAACCCAGCCTTACGTATGGCTTCTTGTATACCTTTTGCCGTAAAACGATGGGGCGCACCAGCAGCCGAAACCACATTTTCTTCTATCATTATCGAACCAAAATCATTGGCACCAGCGTGTAAGCATACCTGCGCCACTTGTTTGCCTATGGTAAGCCAACTTGCTTGGATGTTTTGGATATTGGGCAGCATAATGCGGCTCAATGCAATCATACGGATATATTCATCACCCGTAACCGTGTTTTTTATGCCCCTTATACGTTTTAATAACGTGCCATCATCCTGAAAAGGCCAAGGTATAAATGCAATAAATCCTTTGGCATCTGCTGGTTTTTCTGCTTGCACTTCGCGCAGCCATACCAAATGTTCAAAGCGTTCTTCAATGGTTTCTACATGACCAAACATCATGGTTGCCGAACTTGTAAGGTGTAGCTGATGAGCGGCACGCATGACATCTAACCATTCTTTACCACTGCATTTTCCCTTAGAAATTAGGCGGCGTACGCGGTCGTTTAGTATTTCGGCACCAGCACCGGGCAAACTATCTAATCCAGCTTCTTTTAATGCCGATAATACCTCTGTGTGGCTCAATTGCTCTAATTTAGCAATGTGTGCAATTTCTGGTGGACCTAATGAATGTAGTTTTAGGGTAGGGTAAAGGCTTTTTAATTCCTTAAATAAATCTACGTAAAAAGCCAAGCCCAAATCGGGGTGATGGCCGCCTTGTAATAGTAATTGGTCGCCACCGTATTTAAAGGTTTCCTCAATTTTTGTTTTATAGGTTGCTATATCGGTAATATAGCTTTCCTCATGCCCAGGGCGGCGAAAAAAGTTGCAAAACTTGCAATTAGCAATGCATACATTGGTGGTATTTACGTTGCGGTCAATAATCCAAGTAACGTTATTGCCGGGCTGATGGTGCTGGCGTAATTGATTACCTACCCACATTAATTGTGCGGTGGGAGCGTTGTGGTATAAAAATACGCCTTCTTCACTACTCAAAAATTCGAGGTTGAGGGCGCGTTGTAGTAAAGCATCAATCTTCATCATCCAATAACTTTTTCAGGTTTATTTTGTTTAACCCTTTGTGGATAATTAAAAACCACGTTCCAAAGCTACAATTTTTACTTTTAGCACTTAATTTTTTAGATGATTGATTTCAAGAAAACCACCCTTTCCAATGGCTTAAGGGTATTGGTGCATGAAGATGCTACTACGCCTATGGCGGTAATGAACATTTTGTACGATGTAGGTGCACGCGACGAACAGGCTGATAAAACAGGATTTGCACATTTATTTGAGCATTTAATGTTTGGTGGTTCGGTAAATATTCCGAGTTATGACGAACCTTTACAGCGTGTAGGTGGCGAAAACAACGCTTTTACCAGCAACGATATTACCAACTATTACATACAATTGCCAGCCAATAATTTAGAAACAGCCTTTTGGTTGGAGAGCGATAGAATGTTGAGTTTGGCTTTTTCTGAACAAAGTTTAGAGGTGCAACGCAATGTAGTGTGCGAAGAGTTTAAACAACGTTACTTAAATCAGCCGTATGGCGATGTATGGCTCAATTTACGTCCATTAGCCTATAAAAAACATCCGTACCAATGGGCAACCATAGGTAAAGAGCTATCACACATAGAAAATGCTACTCTAGAAGATGTAAAGGCCTTTTTCTTTAAACATTATCGTCCGAGTAATGCGGTTTTGGTAATTGCCGGAGCTGTAAAGTATGAAGAAGTACTGCAATTGGCCGAAAAATGGTTTGGTACTATTCCAGCTGGCGAAAAATACGTTCGTAGTTTGCCGCAAGAGCCTAAACAGATTGCTGCTCGCACACAAACTATTAAAGCAAATGTGCCATTAGATGCTATTTACAAAGCATATCATGTGTGCAATCGCAATGATAAACGTTACCACGCTACCGATATGCTTACCGATATTTTATCGAGGGGTTACTCTTCGCGGTTGTACCAACGTTTGCTAAAAGAACAAAACTTATTTAGCGATATAAACGCCTACATGAGTGGAGATATAGACAATGGACTGATTGTAGTTGAAGGCAAATTGAGCAAAGGGGTAAGCATGGAACAAGCAGAACAGGCTATAAATACCGAACTACAATTACTGCAGACTGAGCAGGTAGCAGTTACCGAATTACAAAAGGTAAAAAATAAGCTAGAAAGCACAGCGGTGTTTGCAGAGATAAACCTATTGAACAAAGCAATGAATTTGGCTTATTTTGAATTGTTGGGTGACGCCAACTTAGCCAATACCGAACTCGACAAGTATTTGGCCGTAACTGCTGCTGATTTGCAAGCCATTGCTCAAGAGGTTTTTGTGCCCGAAAATTGTTCGACACTATATTATTGTGCTAATTAATACCAATTACCAAATTATCGAATCACCAAATCACCAAATTAAACATGCTCAACCGCACCCAAGCACCATCTTTTAATACCATAGATGCAATTCACTTATTACAGCCCGAAAAACAGGTATTACCAAATGGTACGCCACTTTTTGTGCTCAATGTAGGCAAAGAACCTTTGGTGAAAATAGAATGGATTTTTGAGCACAAGCAATGGAGCCAAGCAGCGCCTTTACTTACAGCAGCATGTAATGCGATGCTTTTGAATGGTACAACTAAGCACAGTTCGGCAGAAATTGCCGATTTTGTTGATTTCTACGGTGCTTTTCTGCAAACTGAATCCAGTTTCGATCAGTCTTCGGTTACGTTGTACTGTCTTTCCAAAAACTTAACAGTGGTATTGCCCTTGGTAAAAGAAATATTGGTAGCTGCTACGTTTCCTGAAAAAGAATTGATTACCTATCAAAAAACACAGCAGCAAAAATTGCAGGTTAATATGCAAAAGAATGATTTTTTGGCGCGTAAAACCTTTAACGAACAGTTGTTTGGAGCCGATACTGCTTACGGGTGTTTTGTGCAGTCGCAACATTACGACGCACTTACACGCACTGATTTACTAAAAGCCTATCAGCAAATTTATACAGCTAATAACTGCACCATTATTGCCTCTGGATTACTAACAGATGATGCAGTTAAATTAGTAACCACAACATTTGGTGAAACTGATTGGCTGGGAGAGGAAGTGCCGCTAATGCTACAATTACCACAATCAGCCAACGAAAAATGCAAGTTAGTACATCGTGAAGATGCCTTGCAAAGTGCCATTCGTATTGGTAAGTTGTCTATTGATAAAAAACACCCCGATTATGTGGGCATGCGAGTGCTGAATACTGTTTTGGGTGGGTATTTTGGTTCTCGTTTAATGAGTAATATTCGCGAAGAAAAGGGTTATACGTATGGCATTGGCTCAAATATTCTTTCTATGCAACATGCTTCGTATTTCTACATTAGTACCGAAGTGGGTGCAGAAGTGTGTGCCGCTGCCATTAAAGAAATTTATAAGGAAATAAAACAGTTGCGAGAAGAACCTATACCTGCTCAAGAATTAGAATTAGTACGTAATTATATGCTGGGTATGCTTTTAGGCGATTTAGAAAATGCATTTTCGTACGCCGATAAGTTTAAGGGCATTTACTTTAGCGGATTGGATTATACCTATTACGATAATTTAGTGCATACCATTAAAACCATTACGCCAAAACAATTACAAGAGTTAGCCAATACACACTTGCAGGAAAATAGCTTTTTTGAAGTGGTAGTGGGTAAAAACTAATAAAACTAAACTCAAAATTTACAATGAGCCAAAAGAACAATTCTGCATTTAAAAACATACTCACCGAATTGGTATTGGATGTTTTTGCCCAACAAGCACAAACTACGCTCAATTACAAGCAAATAGCTGCCAAACTGAATATCGACGATAATAGTACCCGTCAGCTTATTTTACAAATTATTATCGAAAATGTAAAAAAGGGCTTACTAAAAGAAGTAGCTACGGGCAAATATCAAGCGCATGCTCCCAAAAATTATTTAGTAGGGGTAATTGATATGGCTCAAAGCGGTTCGGCATATTTAGTTGTTGAGGGGCAAGAAGAAGATATTTTCATCGCTCCACGCAAGGTACGCAATGCCCTAAATGGCGATACCGTAAAGGTATATGTGTACGCCAAACGCAACGGCAAGCACATGGAAGGAGAGGTGTTAGAGATTATTGAACGTGCCAAAACGGACTTTACGGGCATTATCAAAATATCGGCACGCTTTGCATTTTTGATACCCGATAACCGCAAAATGCAACACGATATTTTTGTTCCATTAGAGAGCTTGAACGGTGCAAAAGATGGAGATAAGGTGATAGTGAAAATGGTTGAATGGCCTGAAGGAGCAAAAAATCCGATAGGCGAGGTATTGAAAGTACTGGGTAAGCAGGGTGAAAACGAAACGGAGATGAATGCCATTTTAGCCGACTATGGTTTCCCGCTTCATTTTCCAGAAAGTGTAATTAGAGAGTCGGAAGTGATATCGGAAGAAATTACCCCAGCAGAAATTAAAAAACGCCGTGATTTTAGGGACATCCTCACTTTTACGATTGACCCTGCCGATGCCAAAGATTTTGACGATGCCATTTCGTTTCAGTTTTTACCCAACGGTAATTATGAAATTGGGGTACACATTGCCGATGTATCGCACTATGTTTTGCCACAAACGGATTTAAACGAAGAGGCTTTTGATAGAGCTACTTCGGTGTATTTGGTAGATAGAGTAATACCGATGTTGCCCGAAAAATTGTCTAACGGATTGTGTTCTTTGCGTCCTAACGAAGATAAACTTACTTTTTCGGCAGTGTTTGAGTTAGATAATGAGGCAAATATTGTTAACGAATGGTTTGGACGTACCATTATCCATTCGGATAAACGCTTTTCGTACGAGGATGCGCAGCAAATTTTAGAAGAAAAAACAGGCGAATACAGCAAAGAATTACTCATTTTGAATAATTTAGCGTATAAACTGCGTGCCGAACGCTTCAAAAAAGGAGCTATTAGCTTTGAAACTACCGAAGTAAAATTTAAACTCGGACCCGATGGGCGACCTATTGGCGTGTATGTAAAAGAGCGAAAAGATGCCCACAAACTTATCGAAGATTTTATGCTACTCGCCAACCGAAAAGTGGCCGAATTTATAGCTGTTAAAGGTAAAAAGAAGGATAAACTTACGTTTGTGTACCGCGTACACGACGAACCCGATGAGGCGGTAATTGGTAATTTTGCTCGGTTTGCAGCGCGCTTTGGTTATAAGATAAACACCAAAAGCCAAAAAGATATTACCACATCGCTAAATGCCATGATGACCGATGTAGAAGGCAAAAAAGAACAAAATGTGCTTACTCAATTAGCCATTCGTGCTATGGCAAAAGCGGTGTACACTACCAAAAAGTCAAGTCATTACGGTTTAGCGTTTGATTATTACACGCATTTTACTTCGCCTATTCGTCGTTATCCCGATGTAATGGCGCATCGTTTATTGCAACACTATTTAGATGGGGGTAAAAGTCCGGATGCCGAGGAAATTGAAAAACAATGTTTACATACCTCGCAAATGGAAAAGCGTGCAGCAGATGCCGAACGCGCTTCTATAAAATACAAGCAAGCCGAATTTTTGCAAGATCATATTGGTAAACAGTTTAAAGGCCTTATTTCTGGAGTAACCGAATGGGGTATTTATGTAGAAATTATAGAGAATAAATGCGAGGGTATGGTACGTTTGCGTGACATTACCGATGATTTTTATGTGCTCGATCCCGAAAACTACTGCATTATTGGGCAGCGCAACAAAAACAGGTATCAACTTGGCGATGAGGTAACCATTGAAGTTAAAAAAGTAGAATTAGTAAAACGACAAATAGATTTTAAGTTGATAACGAATTAGTATTGAGATACAAGAGCCAAGATTTAATTATCCAATGACTAATTAACTAATAAACGAATGACCAACTTACACCAACTTATTACCACAGCCATAGCCGAAACCACGTATCCGGCAAGTCCTAAAGAATTGTACGAACCCATTCGTTATTTAATGAGTTTAGGCGGCAAACGTATGCGTCCATTATTGGCACTTATGGGGTATCAATTGTTTAAAGAAGATGTAGAAAAAGCAATACCAGTAGCATTGGCGGTAGAAACCTTCCATAATTTTACGCTCATGCACGACGATATTATGGATAATGCCCCATTACGTCGCGGTAATGCTACGGTTCACGAAAAGTGGAATACCAATATTGCAATACTTTCGGGTGATGTAATGTTGGTGGAAGCCTATAAATGGCTCATGCAGTTAGATAAAGCAGTTTTGGCAGAAGTACTTCATGTGTTTAACGATACCGCCGTAAAAGTATGCGAAGGGCAGCAATGGGACATGAATTTTGAAACCCAACCAGCCGTAACCATTGCCGAATATACTACCATGATAGAAGAAAAAACAGCCGTATTGTTGGCTGCGAGTCTAAAAATGGGAGCTATGGCAGCAGGCGCTACCGCTGCCGATGCACAGCATTTGTACGAATTTGGGCGTAATATGGGTATTGCTTTTCAGTTGCAAGACGATTTGTTGGATGTGTATGGCGACCCCGAAAAATTTGGAAAGCAAGTAGGGGGTGATATTATCGCCAATAAAAAAACCTATTTACTAATCAAAGCCATCGAAATAGCTGATGGAAAAACTGCCGAGACATTGAATTATTGGTTGGCAGCAAAGCAATTTGATGCAACCGAAAAAGTAGCGGCGGTAACGGCTATATACACCCAAATAGGAATTGATAAACTGGTAAAACAAGTAATGGATACCTATTGCCAAACTGCTTTAGCAGCCCTAGCAGCAGTAAATGTGGTGCACCCAATAAGGAAACAACAATTAGCTGATTTTGCTCTCCAGCTTATTGATAGAGAGCAGTAATAGCTATCTATATTCTTCAAAAAAATAAGTAAATTGCACATTGTTTCTTCTGTTATAAAAGCGTTGCATGAAAAAAACCTTACTTCTAATTGTATCTCTATTAATATCCGATTATGCTTTTTCTCAATGTATGTTGTATCCTGTATCACTTACAGAGCGTATCAACAATGCAACAGTAATTGTTGAGGGAAAAGTAACAGCAAAAGAGTCTTTTTGGAACGAGGCACACAATCTTATTCATACTGCCAACACGGTAGAAGTATATAAAATACTGAGTGGTGCTAAAGCTGTATCCAATCAAATTATTGTTATTACACAAGGTGGGCAAGTAGGCGAAGATTATCATGAAGTAACTCCCAGTTTACAACTACAAATAGGTGATGGCGGTGTTTTTATGCTGGAACTAGCACCAGCCGCTATTAAGTTAGCAAGGGTAGCTACCAACAATCAATTTAGGGTATATGCTGATCAGCAAGGGTTTATTCGTTTTTTAGATGTAAACAGAACAACTGCTACCGATATATTTAATACCTATACCAATATTGCAAATCAGGTATATAAACCCATTACCCAGCAAAAAAACTCAAGTATTAAACTTGTTAAATCTTATCCAGCTCCTTCACAACAAAAAACTTCAGCAGATCCTGTTATTAATTCCTTATCTCCACTTACTATCAATGCGGGTAATGACGAAATACTAACTATTACAGGTTCTTCTTTCGGTGCTTCGCAAGGTACAAGTACTGTAAAATTTGCTACAGCTGATAATGGTGGTTCAACTTATACGGCTGCTCCAACAGCCAGTACTGTATCATGGGCAGATGGACAAATACGTATAAAAGTGCCATCAGGAGCAGGTACAGGTATGGTACAAGTAGTGGTAAATGGTGTTACTGTTACCAGTACGTCGACTATTACTGTGCCATTTGCGTTACTTAACATTAGTAATAAGGTTACTCAGCATTATGATGATGATGGGCAAGGGGGCTATACCTTTCAGTTTTTTACCGAGTATTTTCAAAATACTCCTGCTGTAGAGGCTTTTAAACGAGCTGTGCAAACCTTACGCTGTGGTACATTCATAAATTGGAAAGCAAGTACTGTTACCTCAACTGTAGATGCTGCTGTAGATGATGGAATTAATATTGTACGTTTTGATAATGGTGCCGAATTGTTACCTGGGGTATTAGGCACTTGCCAAAGTTATTACGATTGTTTTGGCAGCACTCGCGTGCAGGTAAAAGAAATGGACGTAAATTTTGACGATGGACAGAATTGGCACTTTGGACCATCTAATCCTGCGTTTCAACAATACGATTTCGAATCGGTAATGCTACACGAATTAGGGCATGGGCACCAATGGGGGCATGTAAATAGCACTAGTGATGTAATGTCGTTCAATATAGCCAATGGTGTTACAAAGCGTTCACTTACTACAAATAATATTAATGCTGGTAATACGGTAATGGGCAGAAGTACCGTAGCGCCACAAATATGTAGTAAACCCTTAATGATAAAATTGAATACGGCTAATTGTGTTGTTAATGCTCCCGAAGCCAATTTTTCGGGTACGCCCACTACTTCTTGTGCTAATTCGGCAACAGTTGCCTTTACCGATCTTTCTTCGGGGTTACCAACCACCTGGAAATGGGACTTTGATAACAATGGCACAACAGATGCTACTACTCAAAATCCAACATATACCTATAGTATGGCAGGTGATTATAGCGTAAGGCTAATCGTAACGAACAATGCAGGATTAGATACGGTAATAAAAACAAACTATATAAGTATTGGTAATGTACAAGCACCGTATACGCAAAACTTTGAAACAGCATTGTTTCCACCGAATAAGTGGAGTTTAACTGCTTCGCCACAAGATGCTGTAACATGGACTACCGATACCGTAATTGGTATAAATGGCACCAGCACTATTTGTGCAAAAATGCCATTCTCCGAATATGGTATAGCTCCGCTCAATCAAGTAGATAATTTAGTGTCGGAAGCTGTAAGTCTTGCTGGGCTAACTAGTCCTGTTCTGGTATTTAACAGTGCTTATAGATACTTTCCAGATCAAAATAATTACGATACACTTAAAATAGTGGTTTCTGATGATTGCGGAGTTACGTTTAGTACCCCTATATTTAATAAGTCAGGAGTAGCATTATCGCGCAATAAAAGTCATTTTACATCTACACCATATGAGCCAACCGTTGCTACAGAATGGGTAAAAGACACCATTTCTCTAGGGGCATATAAAGACAAAACAGTAAAGCTAAAATTGATTGCCATCAATCGTTTTGGTAAAAACCTGTATATCGACGATATTAAGTTAATGAATTTATTAGGGCCACCTGCATCTGCTAAAATAAGCATAACTGCGGGTAATGATACCATTTGTCAGGGTAGTTCTGTTACCTTTAAAGTTAAACCAACTAACGGAGGAAGTACACCTAGCTATCAGTGGAAAATAAACGGAACAGCAGTACAAGGCGCCACCGACTCTGTTTTTACCAGCACTACCTTAGCAAATGCGGATAAGGTAAATTGCAAAATGACTTCAAGTTTGTCGTTCGTATCCAATTCGGTTACCGAATCTGATACGATTACTATGAAAGTAAATCCTGCGGATAATCCTTCTTTTTCGTATTCGGGTACTACTTTTTGTGTATCGGGCAGTACTAATCCGGTACCTACTATTATGGGCACTGCTGGTGGTGTATTCTCATCAACTCCCAACGGACTTACGTTAAATTCAATTAGTGGTAAAATTACTTTGGCATCCAGTCAATTAAATACATACACGGTTAGTTATACAACTAATGGAATATGCCCAAAAACAGCCACACAGCAAATAGTTATTACCGATGGAAATAAGGCCGACTTTAAGTATACAAAAGCAACGTATCGTAAATGTGATGCCAATCCTGCACCTGTTTTTATAAGAAATGGAAAATCGGGTAGCTTTAGTGCGCAACCTTCGGGCTTATCTATTACTGCTACTACTGGTGTTGTTAATATAGCCAATAGTCAACCTCGTACCTATACTGTTACAAATAGTGTAGCTGCACAAGGTGGATGTATAGCTGTGGCATTTGATACGACTATCACAATAGGAGCAATAGTTTCTGCACCAACAGCTGTTTCACCAGTAAAATACTGTAAGGATGCAGTAGCAACTCCCCTTACGGCAACTGGAGAAAAATTACGCTGGTACACTACCGCTACTGGTGGTACTGGTAATACAACTGCGCCTACACCCAATACCACTGTTGTTGGAACAACAAGTTATTATGTAAGCCAAACCATAGATAGTTGCGAAAGTGCACGTGAAAGAGTAGATGTGCAAATAAGCACAACTTCTTTGCCAGGGACTACAGCACGTAGCTTATGCAAAGACGCAGCAGCAACTGCTCTTACAGCAAATGGAACCAACTTGAAGTGGTACACCGAAGCAACGGGTGGCACAGGAAGTACAACCGCACCTATACCTAATACGAGCACAATAGGTACTATTAATTATTATGTAAGCCAAACAGTAAATGGCTGCGAAAGTGGACGTCAGAAATTAGCTGTAACAATTATAGCAGCACCTATAGCTGCTTTTACAGCAAGCCCTGCGCTTACGGATACGCTTATTAAAGGAAGTACAGTAGCTTTTACGTTTTCGGGCACGATGGGCAGCTCGCCCAATTATAAGTGGAATTTTGGTGATGGTAGTTCATTGGTGTTTACGAAAAATGCGTCTCATAAATTCGATAAAGTGGGTGCTTTTATGATTTCACTTACTGTTACCGAAACAGGTTGTGCTGATACACTTACCCAAGGTCCACTTGTGGTAAAAGATAAAACGACTTCTACAGTATATACCAGAGCCAAAGATCAAATTAAGCTATATCCTAATCCTACAACAGGTGTTTTTACACTTATTACCGAACAGTTAAATACACCTACTACTATTACCGTTATGGATGCTATGGGCAAACTGATATTTGAAACAGTGCAAAGCAACACAGCCGAAACGATAGTTGATTTAACGACTGTAGCAGATGGCTTGTATTATGTAAAAGCTGTTTCGGGTAATAAAGTGCAAATAGGCAAGTTGCAAAAAATAGCTAATTATTAGCCCTATTCAAGTATATTTGAATAGATATGGAGAGCACACAAATCGCAGATTCGCTACCAGAATTAGCCCGTTGGATAGCAAATAAGCAGTACAGTTCGGTACATATTTTGGTAGATAAAAATACTCATCAACATTGTTTGGATATACTTATTCAGCACGTGCCGCAGTTGACTGCTTCAAATGTCATTGTCCTTCAATCTGGCGAAAAGCACAAGCAACTAAACACCTGCATAGCTGTATGGAACAAATTGGTGGGCAATGCCGATAGACATTCATTACTTATCAATCTGGGTGGAGGAGTAATTGCCGATTTAGGAGGTTTTGTGGCAAGTACCTTTAAACGGGGTATAGCTTTTGTAAATATTCCCACTACGCTTTTGGCTATGGTGGATGCGGCACATGGTGGCAAAACAGGTATAGATTTTGAAGGACTAAAAAATGAGATAGGTACTTTTGCTTTAGCGCAAAAAGTAATTATTGAACCTGCTTTTTTGCAAACCTTACCACAGCGACAACTTGTTTCGGGCTTTGCAGAAATGCTTAAACATGGACTCATAGCAGACGCTGCTTATTTTGAGGAATTGGCGTTAATAACACCGCAACAAGTTACCATACAACACATAAAGCGTTCTATTGCTATAAAACAGCATATTGTACAGCAAGATCCTACCGAAAAGGGGCTGCGAAAAATTCTCAACTTTGGGCATACCATTGGGCACGCTATAGAGAGTGATGCTATACGTACTGTAGGAGAGACTGCTTTATTGCATGGGGAAGCAATAGCTGCAGGGATGTTGATAGAGGCACATTTATCTTATCAAAATGCAGGTATTAGCGAGCAAGAACTTATCCATATAGCTGCTGTAATTACCCGCATTTATAGCTACGTTGCCATTAATGAAGATGCGGTAATAGCCTTGCTTAAGCACGATAAAAAGAATAAATCGGGAGAAGTACACATTGTTGCGCTGCAAGCTATTGGTAAGGCTACTACAACGGCTATCTATACGCCAGAAGCAATACACGCAGCATTTCTATATTATAAGCAAGCGTATGGATGCTAACGTGCTGTTTCTAAGTAAACCTACTGCACCTATTGTAGGGCGTATTACGCTCACTGCATCTAAAAGTATTACGAATCGGTTATTAATCCTGCAAGCATTAAGTAAAAGGTCTTTAGAGATAGAAAATAGTGCCGCAGCTTCCGATTCGCAGGTTTTAACTCAAATACTTGGTACGTATACCACCCAAAAAGTAGTAGATGTAGGAGCGGCAGGTACCGCATTTCGATTTCTAACAGCATTTTTAGCAATACAACCAACAGGAGAGTGGCTACTTACAGGTTCTGCTCGTATGAAAGAGCGACCTATTGCACCATTGGTAACAGCTTTACGTTCGTTAGGGGCAGATATACGCTATACAGAAAACGAAGGCTTTCCGCCCGTTGTTATTCAGGGTAAATCGTTAATGGGTGGAGCGTTAAATATAGATGCTTCCATAAGCAGTCAGTTTATTTCAGCATTGCTGATGATTGCCCCCCTTCTTCCTCAGGGCTTACAGCTAAAATTGATAGGCAATTTAGTATCTAAGCCCTATATTCAGCTTACATTAATGCTAATGGAGCAATTAGATGCAAAATATACTTGGGTAGATAATGTGATTGTTGTAGCACCTACATCTTATACGCCAACTGCTAAACAAACCGTAGTAGAGGCTGATTGGAGCAGTGTTTCTTACTGGTACGCTATTGCTGCACTAACCAACGATACTGATATGTATATTGATGGATTGCAAGCAAATAGTTTGCAAGGAGATAGCATATTGCCCACCTTGTTTGCTGATTTAGGGGTAACTACTGCATTTACACCTACAGGAATTCGTATTCAATCAAAAAATACAATCATTAATGAGTTTGAATATGATTTTACGCACTGCCCAGATTTAGCACAAACAGTGGCTGTAGTGCTTGCTGCAAAGGGTATATCCAGCAAACTAAGCGGATTAGCATCATTGCGGATAAAAGAAACAGATAGAGTACAAGCCTTAGTGACTGAATTGTGCAAAATGGGCTATAATATTGCCATTAATGATGCTAATGATATTTTAATTGCCCCTAATTTGCCGTTAAAAGATACACCTATTATTACTACCTATGATGATCACAGAATGGCTATGGCATTTGCTCCGTTGGCAGTAATACTGGGTAAAATAGGTATAGAGAATGCTGTTGTTGTAGAAAAATCATATCCTGCTTTTTGGGAAGATTTGCAACAGTTGGGCTTTATCGTTCATTAAATCACAATCCATTTTGTACCTATGTATTTAATGTTTTCATTTGTGTAATGAATCGTCAGCAACTTATTACGCAAATCAGACACAAAAGAAGCTTTTTGTGTATTGGCCTAGATACCGATATTACCAAAATACCGAAACACTTATTGGCTACCGAAGACCCAATTTATGCGTTTAATAAAGCGATAATTGAACATACTGCCGATCTGTGCATCGCATACAAACCCAATATTGCTTTTTACGAAAGTGTTGGAGCAGCAGGTTGGTTAAGTCTGGAAAAAACCATGACAGCCATTCCTGATAATGTGTTTACCATAGCCGATGCTAAACGCGGCGATATAGGTAATACTTCTGCCATGTATGCGCGTGCTTTTTTTCAAAACATGTCCTTCGATTCGGTAACAATTGCTCCTTATATGGGAGCAGATAGCGTACAACCATTTTTAGGTTTTACGGATAAGTGGGCAATTGTATTGGCACTAACCTCTAATGAAGGCAGTAAAGATTTTCAGGTAATGCGATTGGCTACTGGCGAAACATTGGTAGAAAAAGTACTAAAAACAAGTTTCGATTGGGGATGTACGGCAGATAATACCATGTATGTAGTAGGAGCTACCCAAGGAGCGGCATTTGCCGAAATTCGAAAAATTGTACCAAACCATTTTTTGTTAGTCCCGGGTGTTGGTGCGCAAGGCGGCAGTTTAGCTGAAGTGGTAAAGTATGGTATGAATGCCGATTGTGGACTAATTGTGAATTCATCACGCGCTATATTGTATGCATCGGTTGGGGAAGATTTTGCCGAAAAAGCACGCGCAGAAGCCAAAAAAGTACAACAAGAAATGGAACAACTTTTGGATAATAGTGGCTTTTAAGTATTTTTAGTAATCTAAATACTTACCTACCTATGACTGAAGAATTGCTCTACCGCATTTGGCAGCACAAATTATGGGGAATAAAGCCGCTATTTACCACTAATGGAGAACCCATTGAAGTAATACATACCGGTCAGCGTAATGCTGATTCGGGTCCAGATTTTTCTGTTGCTAAACTCAAAATAGGCACCACACAATGGGTGGGAAATGTAGAAATACACACACATGCTTCCGACTGGAAACTACATAAACATACCAAAGACGCAGCTTACGATTCGGTAATACTGCACGTAGTGTACAAAAATGATGCAGCACCAATTGTGCGGAGCAATGGTTCACAAATTCCAACGCTGGTACTCGAGCAATACGTGCCAGATACGGTAATCAAACACTATCAACACTTAAATAATGAGCCGCACGCTATTGCCTGTGCCTATAAATTGACCGAGATAGATGCCCTTATTACTACCAACTGGCTCGAACGTATGGCATTGGCGCGATTAGAACAAAAATATAGTGCCATACAGCATATTTTGCAACGCAATACGCATGATTGGGAAGAAAGTTTTTACCAATTTTTGGCCTATACCTTTGGCTTTAGGGTAAATGCACTGCCTTTTGAAATGCTGGCGCAAACATTACCTAACAAGCTGTTGGCTAAGTATAAAGACAATTTGCTGCAATTGGAGGCCTTATTTTTTGGTCAGGCGGGTTTATTAACGAATCAACAGGCTGTTTTACAAACCGAATATCAATTTTTAGCAGTCAAGCATAATCTAAAACCAATGCACACCCATTTGTGGAAATTCCACCGTACACGTCCACAAAACTTCCCCGATGTGCGTATTGCTCAACTTATCGGTTTGGTGCATCATTCGCATCACTTATTCTCTAAAGTAGCAGCTGCCAGTACTATAAAAGAATTACAACAACTATTTACCTTAAAGCCTTACAAAAGCACGTATTTTGCTGAAAATACCCCTAAAATGGGTACAGATAGTTTGCAGGTTATTTTAATAAATGCCGTAGCTGTTTTTCTATTTGCATATGGTAAGCATACTAATAATCAAGAGCAAATGGACAAGGCCTTAGGCTTGCTGGATGATTTGCCTGCCGAAAAGAATGTAATTACCCGACAGTTTACAGAAAGTGGGTTGAAAATAGCTTCGGCATTACACAGTCAAGCCGTATTGCATTTAAAACCAAACTATTGTGCTAAAAAATTGTGCCTAAATTGTGCTATAGGCAACAAAGTATTAACTTTACCGTATTAAGCAGCCATGATACAACGTGTAATCACCTTTTTTGAGCAACAGGCATTTGGAGTATGTACCTACATTGGCGATAAATGCAATGTATCTACCACACGCATCCGTTTGTTCTTTATCTATTCCAGCTTTTTGGCGGTTGGATTTCCTATTATATTTTACTTTTTAGCGGCTTTTGTGCTGGATATTCGCAATTACTTTAAAATTACTCGTAGAAATAGTTTTAAAGAAATTTAGTACACCGCTGGTAGGCTTTCTAAACTCTGAAAAGCCTGAAATACCGTTTTTCCTCTTTTTATAGCAAACTGAAATGGATACTCGCGCTGTGTGCGGTTATCAAAAGCTTTAGTTTTAAGGGTAATATTTTGTTGCCCCTCTGGCAAAGTCACACGAGTATAGCTAATAGAGTAGGGTAGCGTTTGCCAGTTGCGGGTATCAGCTTTTTCGGTAATAGCATTTACAATACCTACCACAGCACCCAAATCCTGATTTTCTCTCCTTACGGCATACTCAGCTGCTTTTTTGGTGGCTAAACGTAAAATAGATTGCCCCAACTCGCGCAGCATTCTATCGCGCAGGCACTTAAAGGCAATTTGATTGATGTCTTCTGCTTTTTCTAAGGTATATTCTGCTCCATTAGTTGTAATAGCAGCCGAACGATAATACGTAGGTCGTTCGATGTATTTAGGAAAAGCTACACGCATAAATTTTAGTTCAGCCAACGCCGATTGGTTGTTCTTTTCGCTTGGTGGCAAATAGAATGGAAAATTAATACCGTACTCTTGGTTGACAAACGTAACCAGACCCTGCTGCCCGGGTAATATGGTAAAGTTGATGCTGTTTTCTCCTTTAATGGGACCTAAGCCATTGTTCCAAAAAAACACCAATTCGCCTTTAGTTGCTTCTGTAGCCTCGTATTTTAGATTGTATTTTTTCTCGTAACCTTCAGCTTCTTGTCTAAAACCCGTACGATAAGCAGCACGAATCAAATCTTTTTTAAGTTGTATTGGAGCTTTAACATTAAATAAGGTATCGTAATTGGTTTCGTAGGCCTCTACTGCATTTCGGTAACTGATAAACGCATTGTTGTAATCTCCCGACGCATCGTACACCATTCCCATTAAATTTAGGCCAAATGCATCTACCTTGTAGCGGTTCCTTCGGGTAGGGTATTTATCGTTCAAGGCATTTAGGCGAATATTCAATCGTCTACATTCTACTAATGCATTTTCGTAATTACCCAAATTAAGCCAATTAATAGCCTTATAATAATGAATAAGCACCACCTCAAAGTCTTCGGGTTTATACTCAGCCATCATAGGGTTGCTGATATAGGTTAATGCAGTAGATGCTGCCGTTTTTTGGTAATCTTCGGCAATTATATCTGCTTGGTTAAAAAACGTATTACTCTCTACACTTTTGCCCAACATCCAATTTACACTGCCTCGGTTTAGGTTGTAAAGCAACCTATTACGTCCATTAGGCGCTTTTTTGTCTTTTGCCATCGTGGCATCAGCTTGCTCTAAATCACCTTTTAAGAGCAGCGCATTAAAGCTTTCTTGGCGTTGGTAGTACGTAGCGCAGGAAACCAAAAACAGAATAGTAATGAAAGCAGAAAATGTGCGAATGTTCTGCTTCATAAATTTTGAAATGCTCTTTAATGAAAAGTAATTGCTCACGTTAGCGTGGTTTGTATTAAAAGGAAGAAACATATATTTTTTTAATCCATTGACTTCCTCTTTTATCAGTTAGCTTCAGAATATAAATACCAGTGGTTAAAAGTACAGGCACACTTGTTTGTTGCTCATTAATAGTAGTTTCTATTATTTTTCTTCCCATCAAATCAAATATGCTCAATGTTTGCGCTGTTGCATTTTCAATAAACACATAACCACTATTCACATCATATCTAAAATCAGGGTCCACTTTCTCATTACTAATACTGGTACTTAGTCCTTGCTTAATAGTAAGGTTAGTATAACTCGTATCTACTGTTGCAATGGTATCTTTTCCCTTGTCGTTGCGAAACCTGTGATTCATATAACTTACCAAGATATAATTTCCTTTAGGTAAGGGATTGATTCGTATATAGCTTTTGCACCTACAAAAAGAAAAATTTCCGCCTTGATTCTTGCTGTCTCCATGTAGTAGATTAATAAAAATCGAATCCTTTGCAATAGTATAGGTTCTACTGAGGGGGTCACATGGAGATTCGGTGTATTGCAAATCATAATAGATCTCAATAGTGTCATTACTAGTAATAGGGCCATTATTCCCACTAGGATACATTTCCATACTGAGTATACCATAGTCTTGAGCATAAGTATAGTTTATGCTCAAGACTATTAAGAAAATGATAGTTAAGTGTTTTTTCATGCTTTTCGGTAGAATAATACGCACATTAGTTAGTCACCGCTTTTTTGATTTTTTTATCACCAATCCATACTTTTTCGTTGGTTTCAATATTGGTCAACTCTAAATCTATTTGATAGTATACTACCTTGTTTTTACCATTTTGATCAACAATAGAAGTAATAACTCCTTGCAAAATAAAATCAGCACCTTTTTCTCTGCCAAATTTCTTCATGGTTTCTTCCGATGCATTGGTTTGTTGATCGGCTTTTTCATCACGCATTTCTTTACGTGCATCGCCACCTTGTACCACACCTACTAATCCAGAGTTAATAAACGAACGCTCTATATCCTTAATAAATGTTTCTGGCTCAATAATTTCATGCGATTTGTTGCGTACCATACCTACAATTACACCTGGTTTGCGTTGTTTTTGCATAGCAAAATCGGTTCGCCAAGCACGTGCTATGGCATCGGTAATCATCTCATTCGCTACTAAACGACTATCGGTATCATTCCATCTGCCGCTTAAGTCTGTTTGTTCCGAAGGATCAATACGTTTTACCGTTTTTCGTGGGGTACAACTTGCAATGGTAAGTGTAGCAGCTGCAATAAAAAATACATAATGGGTGGTTTTCATATTTGTTATCATTTAATTTAAAGTCAAATATATTTTCTTTTTTGTTTCGTAAACGATTGTTCTGACATTATCGTGTAATAAAGGTTTAAAGAGCCTCCGATTTTTCTATTTTTGTACCAATATGATGCTCTCCAAAACCTATAATCCCCGCGAAGTAGAAGATAAGTGGTACCAATACTGGTTAGATAAACAATTTTTTAAATCAACCCCCGACCACCGCGAGCCTTATACCATTGTAATACCTCCACCAAATGTTACCGGTGTATTACACATGGGGCATATGCTTAATAATACCATACAAGATGTACTTATTCGCAGGGCACGTATGCGTGGCTACAATGCCTGCTGGGTACCTGGTACCGACCATGCTAGTATTGCTACCGAAGCAAAAGTGGTGGCTATGCTCAAGGAAAAAGGCATCAATAAAAAAGATATTACCCGCGAAGAATTTTTGGGCTATGCCTGGGAGTGGAAAGAAAAGTATGGCGGTATTATACTCGAACAGCTCAAAAAAATAGGTGCTTCTTGCGATTGGGATCGTACGCGTTTTACCATGGATGCCGATATGAGCGAAGCGGTTATAGATACTTTTGTACATCTATATAATAAAGGTCTTATTTACCGCGGTGTGCGCATGGTAAACTGGGATCCTCAAGGTAAAACTGCCGTATCTGACGAAGAGGTTATTTACAAAGAGGTAAACTCTAAATTGTATTATGTAAAGTACCGTATTGCCAGTGAGGAAGAAAATGCCGAACGCATGTCTGAGGACTGGATTACGATTGCTACCACACGCCCCGAAACTATTTTGGGTGATACTGCCGTGTGCGTACATCCTCATGATGAACGTTACGAACATTTGATAGGTAAAAATGTGATTATCCCCTTTGTAAATAGGGTAGTGCCCATTATTGCCGATACCTACATTGATAAAGAATTTGGTACTGGAGCCCTAAAAGTAACACCAGCACATGATATTAACGACTATGAACTGGGTTTAAAACACAACCTGCAGGTAATTGACACCATTGACGAAGATGGTAAAATGAGCCCTGCTGCTCAGTTTTATATAGGCATGGATCGTTTTGCCTGTCGCAAGCAAATAGCTATTGATTTAGAAGAAAAAGGCTTTTTGGTGAAGACCGAAGAAATAAAAAATAAAAACGGACTTTCGGAACGAACCAATGCGGTAATAGAGCCCAAACTTTCGGTACAGTGGTTTGTGAATATGAAAGAGTTGGCAAAACCAGCATTAGAGGTGGTGCTTGATGGCGAGGTAAAACTTATTCCCGAAAAATTTACCAATACCTACCGCCATTGGATGGAAAACTGTAAGGATTGGTGCATTTCGCGTCAATTGTGGTGGGGACAGCGTATTCCGGCATGGTATAATGAAGACGGGCAATTTGTTGTAGCCAAAACTGAAGCAGAAGCGGTTGAAAAATTCAAAATTCAAAATTTTAAAAGCAATAATCTAAAGCAAGATGAAGACGTGATGGATACGTGGTTTTCGTCTTGGTTGTGGCCTATTTCTGTGTTCGATCCATCGGTATGCAAGGGAGTAAATCAGCCTTCAAATGAAGATTTGGCTTATTATTATCCTACCAATGATTTGGTTACGGCACCCGAAATTTTATTCTTTTGGGTAGCCCGTATGATTATGGCTGGCAAAGAATTTAGAGGACAAGTACCGTTTAAAAATGTGTACCTCACTGGTATTGTGCGCGATAAACAAGGTAGAAAAATGTCTAAATCGTTGGGCAACTCTCCCGACCCAATAGAATTGATAGAAAAATTTGGGGCTGATGGCGTGCGTATGGGTATGCTATTAGCAGCACCTGCTGGCAACGATTTACCGTTTGATGAAAGCTATTGTGAGCAAGGAAGAAACTTTGCCAATAAAATTTGGAATGCTTTTAGGTTGGTAAAAGGATGGGAAGTAACAGAAAATACAGCCCAAACTGATAATGCGCTTGCTATTGAATGGTTCGATGCACGATTAAATCAAGTTTTAGTACAATTAGAAGAGCAGTTTGAACAATATCGCTTATCTGAGGCACTCATGTCGGTTTATAAATTGGTATGGGACGATTTTTGTTCGTGGTATCTCGAGTGGATTAAACCTCCTTTTGGAGAACCTATTGATGCGAAAACCTACGAAGCAACTATCGGGTATTTCGAAAAGTTACTTAAAATACTTCATCCATTTATGCCCTTTATTACCGAAGAGTTGTGGCATGAATTACGCGAGCGTACAGAGAAAGAGTGTATTATTGTTGCCAATTATCCTGTGGCAAATGAGGTAAATACTGCTATAATAGCAGATACAAACACAATATTCGAACTAATTGCTCAAATACGTACTATCAGAAATACCAAGCAATTATCGCCAAAAGAAGTGTTGCCTTTGGCAGTAAAAACTGCTGATAGATCAATTTACGAACGATTTACGCACACTATTACCAAGTTAGCCAATACACAAGCTATCGTATTTGTGGATGAAAAGGTAGAAAATGCTGCTGGCTTCATTATTGATAAAGATGAGTTTTTTGTTGATTTAGGAAATAATATAGACGTTGCTGCCGAGCGCGAAAGAATGTTGCTAGAGTTAAACTATGCCAAAGGTTTCTTAAAATCGGTAATGGCAAAACTCGGTAACGAAAAATTTGTGGCCAACGCCAACCCCGAAGTAGTAGCTGCCGAGCGTAAAAAACAAGCAGATGCCGAAGGGAAGATTGCATTATTAGAACAAAGTATAGCACAACTGAGTTAAACAGTATCACTTAAATAAGAATGTACAAGTACCTGCTTCTACTTTTAGTCTGCTTGGTTTGCCGCACAGCAAGTGCACAAACCACTACTAATGATACCATTAGAGTGCGTGCAATTATAGTGAATAATGATACGCTGCCCTTTATCTATCTTAAAACTGTACAGGTAACGGATAAGCGCTTATTCAGTAACGCTGCCGATGCCGCTCGGTATCAAAAGTTAGTGCGTGATGTTACCAAAGTATGGCCATACGCTCGGTTGGCTGGTGATAAATACAATCAGTTACAAAAAGATCTAGCCGTTACCACCAAAAAGAAGGAGCGCAAACGCTTAATCGAAACTGCAGAGAACGATATAAAAGGCAACTTTGAGAAGGATTTGAAAAAACTTACGGTAACACAAGGTGCTATACTTATAAAATTGCTCGACAGACAAACGGGAGAATCGGGTTATATTTTGTTGCAAGATTTAAAAAGTGATGTTTCGGCATTTGTGTGGCAAGGTTTCGCTCGAATTTTTGGGCATAATCTTAAAACGCAGTACAATCCATTAGAGGAAAGAGAAATAGAAGGCATTGTACAACAATTGGAGGCTAGGGATAGAGCCAATGTTACTAAATAATATATGCAAGTAGATATTCTGGTACTAGCAGCACACCCCGACGATGCAGAACTCGCTTGTTCGGGTACTATACTTAAACAGATAGATTTAGGGTATAAAGTAGCTATAGTAGATTTAACACAAGGAGAACGCGGTACACGCGGAACTATTGAAACCCGAAAAGAGGAAGCTGCCGCAGCCAGTGCCATTTTAGGTGTCTCGGCTCGCGAAAATTTAGGATTACCCGATTGTTTTTTAGAAAACAGTCAGGAACACCAATTGCGTGTAATCTACGCCATTCGCAAATACCGCCCACAAATAGTGTTATGTAATGCCACCGAAGATCGTCATCCGGATCATGGAAAGGCAGCTAAACTAATTTCGGATGCTTGTTTTTTAGCAGGATTACAAAAGATTGAAACCTCAGAAAATGATAAGCTGCAAGCTGCTTGGCGTCCAAAAGTAGTATATCATTATATACAAGACCGATACATAAAACCAGATTTTGTAGTAGATATTACCGAATTTGCCCAAACAAAAATGGAAGCTATAAAAGCGTATAAAACACAATTTTACGATCCAAATTCAGACGAACCTGCAACATACATTGCTTCAGCAGATTTTTTAGAGACAATAACAGCACGCCAGCGAGAGTTGGGCAAAATTATTGGGGTGCGCTTTGCCGAAGGTTATACGGTAGAACGTTTACCTGGAGTAAATAATTTGTTTGATTTAATCTAAAGAGGCTTTTACAGCGCAGTTACGGTAAACTCGTAGCTTTCCATAATTAGGTTGGCCAATAGTTTTTTACAAGCAGTATCTACGTGTGCTTCAGCTGTTCCTTTATCAGCAGCTTCTATTTCTAAGGTAATATGTTTGCCAATACGTACATTTTCTATACCCGATAAACCTAAGTTTTTCATGCTGGAGGTTACCGCTTTTCCTTGAGGGTCAAGTATTTCTTTTAATGGCATTACGTTGATGGAAGCAGAAAATTTCATCTTGTTCTATTAATTGGTGGTTACGGTATTTTTTAAAACGGATAATCCGATATACAAACCTATAATGGTTGGTATGGCTGCAAATTTAAAAAAAGGCAATAATACTAAGGCAGCTATTAGTAAATAATACTTAAACTGATTATCACCCCACGTAAAGTTCTTAAACTTTAAAGAAAACAGGGTGATGGTGCTTACCATTAGCGCAGATAAACCAATAATCATTACCAATAAAGTATACACATTCGGAAACTCGTACGCCATTGGAATAGCCGCTATAAACAACCCAGCTGATGGAATGGGTAAGCCAATAAAATTTTCGCTTTGGCGTGTATCAATATTAAATCGAGCTAAGCGTAATGCTCCAAATATGGGTAATAAAAAGGCAGCATAAGGCAGATACTGATTGGGGGTAGCCACCGTAAGCAGTTGGTAGGCAATTGCGGCTGGCGCTACTCCGAAACTTACTACATCGGCCAAGCTGTCTAAGTCTTTACCAATAGGAGAGTACGCGTGTAATACACGTGCAGCCAATCCATCTAAAAAATCAGCAAGTGCAGCAGCAAAAATGAAGTATCCAGCAAGTTCTAATTCACCTTTAAAAGCAAAGGTAATAGCAATACAGCCCAAAAAAAGGTTGAGGCAGGTAATGAAGTTTGGAATGTGTTTCTTGATCATATTATGATGTTTATTGGTTCATTAGTCATTGGTTTATTGTTACCAGAAGTTATTGAATTGCAATGTAACTAATGACTAATAAACTAATAAACCAATGAACTAATTTTTATTTGTTCATCGTAATCAAAAACTCTTCGTTTGATTTAGTGTCTTTCATGTGGCGAATCAAAAACTCCATCGCTTCTTGCGAGTTCATATCTGCAAAATGGTTACGCAAAATCCACATACGTTGCAATACGTCCTTATCTTGTAATAAATCATCACGACGTGTACTCGAAGCAGTAATGTCAATAGCTGGGAAAATACGTTTGTTAGATAGTTTTCTATCCAACTGTAATTCCATATTACCAGTTCCTTTAAATTCTTCAAAAATCACCTCGTCCATTTTAGATCCAGTATCAATTAAAGCAGTGGCTAAAATAGTAAGTGATCCTCCATCTTCAATCTTACGGGCTGCACCAAAAAAGCGTTTTGGTTTGTGTAAGGCGTTAGCATCCACACCACCCGATAAAATTTTACCAGAAGCCGGTTGTACCGTATTGTAGGCACGTGCCAAACGAGTGATGCTATCTAAAAGAATAACCACATCGTGTCCGCATTCTACCATGCGTTTAGCTTTCTCTAATACAATATTGGCAATTTTTACGTGTCGTTCGGCAGGTTCATCAAAAGTAGATGAAACAACTTCTGCGCGTACGCTACGCGCCATATCGGTTACCTCTTCTGGTCGCTCATCAATTAATAAAATAATTAAATACACTTCCGGATGGTTTGCAGCAATGGCATTAGCTACATCTTTCAATAATATGGTTTTACCCGTTTTTGGTTGCGCTACAATTAACCCACGCTGACCTTTACCTATTGGGGTAAATAAATCCATAATGCGGGTAGAGTAATTGCTGGCTTCCGAAAAAAGGTTAAATTTTTCGTAAGGGAATAGAGGTGTTAGATAATCAAAAGGTACTCTATCGCGTACTTCGGCAGGCACACGACCATTAATGCTATCTACACGTACTAATGGGAAGTATTTTTCGCCTTCTTTTGGCGGACGTACACTACCACGTACCGTATCTCCTGTTTTTAATCCAAATAATTTTATTTGCGATTGAGATACATATATATCATCGGGAGAGTTGAGGTAATTATAATCGGAAGAACGTAAAAAACCATACCCATCGGGCATAATTTCTAATACACCTTCATTTACCACTATGCCATCAAAATCTACCTGATTGAGATACTGGTATTCGTTTTTGTTAGTACGGTTAGCTTGATTCTGCTGGTTAGAATTATTGTTATTAGGGTTTCTACGCTCATTATTTGCACGTTTTTCTATCTCTGCAGAGCTATCTGCATTTGGAGTTTCGGTAACGGCAGGTTTTTCAACAGGAATTTCAACATTGGTAATTTCTGCAGCAGCTTTTATCACTTCAGTAGGTCGTACTTCATCAAATAAAGTAGTCATTGCTTCTTCAGCAACCGACGGCTGAGTGGCCGTTTCCTCGTCCAATACCTTATCCACCCTTGGGCGTTTTGTTCTTTTTGCCTTATCCTGATTGTCAGCAGCAGGTATTTCTTTACCAGTTGTAGGAGAAGAGGTCTGTTGCTGTTCTAAGATTTTAGAAATCAAATCCTGCTTTTTCAGGTCTTCGGCACCAATAATGGTTAGTTCTTGAGCTACGCTTCTCAATTGAGAAACCAGCATGTCGTTAAGTTGCAGGATGTCGTACATCAACAAATACTAAATGAAATTTATTAAAAAGATATGTTGCTTGAAATGTTATGTATTGTTACGAGCCTGAAGAGGCAGCGTTATATTGAGATAACAGCACAATGTTAGGGATTAATATTGAATATGCAAATTTTTTTAAGAATATCACAAAAAGTAGCATGAATATTGGTAAATATGAATAGCTAAGTAGCTTTTTTATATATTGCAGCAGCAAATCCTATTCTTTTCATCATGCGTCTGTTAGCCTTTTTTACAGTACTATTTATCCTTACTTTTTCTGCACAAGCTCAAAAAGTAGGGTTGGTATTAAGTGGTGGTGGTGCAAAGGGATTGGCGCATATTGGTGTGTTAAAAGCACTAGAAGCCAATAATATACCTATTGATTATATTGTAGGCACCTCTATGGGAGGCGTAGTAGGTGCTCTGTATGCTGCGGGTTATTCGCCGTCCGAAATTGAATACATTGCCATGAGTCCCGATTTTCAAGAATGGGTAAATGGTAGGTTTACAAGTGATTATAGTTTGTTCTTTAAAAAGAAAGATGTCAATGCTTCTTTGCTTACGCTCAAACTTACGCTGGATACCAACTTTCAAACGCGTATTCGTACCAATCTGATTAATGATATTCCGATAAACTTTGCCATGATGCAATTGTATGCACAGGCATCAGCCAATTCGGGCAATAATTACGATAGTTTAATGATTCCGTTTCGTTGCGTGGTGTCTGATGTGTTTTCGCAACGGGCTATTTCATTAAAAAAAGGGCCATTAAATGAGGCAGTACGCAGTACACTTTCTGTTCCATACATTTATCCGCCAGTAAAAAACAACGGACGTTATTTATTTGATGGCGGTTTGTATGACAACTTTCCGGTGAGTTTTATTGAGAAAGAATTTAAACCAGATATTATTATTGGGAGCAACGTATCTAATAAAACGTTTACCGATTATCCATTTGATAGTGACGACCGATTAATAGGGCAGTTGTATCTAAACATACTTGTATCAAAATCAGACTCTAACTTACTTAGCCGAAAAGGAGTGTATATACAGCCCAATTTAAAAGGATTTAGCGCCACTGATTTTGAACCAGTAGATACACTTATAGAAAGAGGATATAAGGCTACACTGGTAAAAATGCCAGAAATTAAGCAAAAAATAGAGCGTAGAATAAGTAAACCAGAGTTGGATGCAAAGCGTACGAAATTCGAAACCAAAAAAGGACCTGTTAATTTTGAAGGAATAGAAGTAACAGGTATTAACCGACATCAGAAAAAGTATGTAAATCGTGTGTTTAGATACAAGGAAATTCCTATTTCGCTACGTACCATTAAGGCTTCGTATTATAAACTGGTAGCCGATGATAATTTTGAAACCGTTTACCCCACGTTTAATTACGATAGTACAGAAAGAGGCTATTACTTTAAGTTACTGGTAAAACCCGATCGTAATTTTAAGTTAGATATAGGCGGAAACGTTGCCTCACGCCCAATTGCAAATGCATATATAGGCTTGCAATACAACTTTTTTAGACTTAATGCCTACACGCTTTCGGCCAATTTTTATTCGGGAAGATTTTACGAGGCTGCTCAACTACGTTTAAGGACAGATTTTCCGACACGCTTGCCAGTATTTGCCGAGTTAGATTTTACCTATAATCATTGGGATTACTTTAAAAGTAGTCAAATATTCTTGGAAGATATTTCACCCGTTTTTATCGATCAAAGTGACAGGAATTTTGGTCTTAGTATTGGTATTCCGCTTGCACAAGGGGCAAAATTGGTGGGCAAGTTTGCTGTTGCCAATACATTTGATGATTACAGTAATAATAATGCGTTTAAATCGAAGGATACATTAGATGTTACTACGTTTAATGCGCTTACGTATACCATTAATTACGAGCGTAATACGCTTAATCGAAAACAATATGCCAATCAAGGTGAGTTGTATAGCGTGGGCGTACGCTATACCGATGGGGTAGAACGCTATTTGCCGGGCAGCACCGCTTTGATAAAAGTAAAAGAGCGTAACGAATTAGCTTGGTTTAAAGCACAATTTTCTTGGGAAAAGTATTTCCGTACACGTGGAATATACAAGCAAGGCTTTTTAGTAGAAGTTGTAGCCTCCAATCAGCCATTTTTTACCACATATAAAGCTACGCTACTACGTGCCCCAGCTTTTTACCCTTTACAAGATTCTAAATCGCTGTTTTTAGATAATTTACGTGCCTTTAACTACGGTGTAGTTGGATTAAAGAATATTATCTCTATCCGTAAAAATATCGACTTGCGTTTAGAAGGTTTTGTATTTCAACCCTATAAAACCATTACCGAAAATGCAGAACAAGAAGCTGGGTTAGGTAAGCGTTTAGAGCGCCGTTTTTTTACTGCTTGTGCTACATTGGTGTATAATACACCTTTAGGACCAATAGCGGTAAGCGGAAATTACTATGATGATCGTCAGCCCAAATTAAACCTGCGAGAATTTAGCGCACTCTTCCATATTGGATTTTTGATTTACAACAAACGAGCGTTGGAGTAATTACAATTCGTGCTCCACAGAAGTGCTCCACGCCTCGGGCTTAGCAGCAAATAGTACTTTAGTTTTACTCCATACATCCGCAAAAAGAGCCGAATCTCGGTATGCGTTCAAGTGTGCCTCGCTTTGCCAATGGCTGTACGTAAAGAAGATATGTGGGTGTTGTACATCACGCAATAAAAACAGTTTTTGGCAACCTTCAAACCCTCTAATATGTTTCTTAGTAGCCTCAAAAACGGTGATAAAGTCGGCTACTTTAGCCGCATCAAAAGTCATTTTTACAATACGTGTAATCATCTAAATTCTATAATAATGCTCTCGCCAACATTAAGCCCTAATAAACCACCAGCTTTACCTTTGTTAATGGCAATTTCGAGGTAATTGCTGCTGCCTACAATACACAAACGTTCGCCTTCGGGTACGGCGTTGTAATGTGCCGATATTTCGCTAATACTTTCTTTGCTTCTAAACACAATATCAAATTTGCGCCCACGCCGCACTTCATCAAATAGCTTTTTGCTGATATTAGTAATTACATTTTGGAAGGAGTCGATATACACCACACTGCCTCTAATTATATTTTCTTGTACTACGGGCTGTAAAATACCCCTACGTTGCATATCGTCCATTTTACTACCCAGCACACTTAAAGCAGCTCCGTCAGCCAATAAAGCCGCTGCCTGAATAAATACATCGGCCATCGGAAAATGAGCAACAGTAGTTTCGGGTTTAATGTAATCGAGATTTACTATTTCATCGGGGTAAAAATCAAATACCAAAGAGAATAATCCGTTATCAGGACCAATAAAATAATGCCCCTCGCATTTAAAGGCAATATACGTTGGCTGCTGTTGGTAACCCGTATCAATACTTACTAAATGAATAGTGCCTTCTGGAAAATGTTTAAAACTGTTTCGTAAAATAAAAGCACCTTGTAGTATATTAAAAGAAGGAATTTGATGGGAGATATCTACAATTTGTGCATCGGGCATTTTGCGCAAAATGCTTCCTTTAACAGCCGCCAGATAAAAATCCTTGAAGCCTAAATCTGTTGTTAAAGTTAATATTGCCATTCCTATTTTATTCCCTAATTTTACCTTGCAATTTTAGCGTAAATATTCAATTTTTATCCCATAAAAAACTAAAGCAACAATCGTTTGAACGAATTATCCATTTTTTTAGAAAACATCGCTCCACAAGTATTTTGGGGCGCGAACAATAATCACTTCGAAATTTTAAAGAAAGCTTTTCCAAAGCTAAAACTGGTAGCTCGTGGCGCCGAATTAAAGGCAATAGGAGAAGATCTTGAACTTCAGTTGTTTGCTGATAAAATGAGAACGCTTATTGATCATTCAGAAAGAACTAATGCTGTTAACGAATCCGACTTTTTTAAGTTAGTAGGGGTAAAAGGAGAACAGGTATCTACAGATAAAACAACAACCGAAAGCACAGGTACTGGTGGCGATGCCATTGTTTTTGGACCCAATGGTAATATTGTAAAAGCCCGAACAGCCAACCAGCGCCGCATGGTAGAAAGTTCAGATAAAAACGATATCATTTTTGCTATTGGACCTGCTGGTACCGGAAAAACGTACACGGCTGTAGCTTTAGCCGTACGAGCGCTTAAAAACAAAGAGATAAAGCGTATCATTCTTACACGTCCAGCGGTAGAAGCAGGAGAAAACTTGGGGTTTTTACCAGGTGATTTAAAAGAAAAAATCGATCCATATTTACGTCCACTGTACGATGCCTTGGATGACATGATTCCACCGGATAAGCTAAAAACCTATTTAGAAAATCGTACGATAGAAATTGCTCCATTAGCGTTTATGCGTGGTCGTACGCTCGATAATGCGTATGTGATATTGGATGAAGCCCAAAATGCTACCGATATGCAGTTAAAAATGTTTTTAACGCGCATGGGGCCTAGTGCTAAATTTATCGTTACAGGTGATGTTACCCAAATAGATTTACCCAAAAAGCAAATGTCGGGCTTGTTTACAGCACTCAAAATATTACCAGAAATACAAGGCATCGATATTATCTACCTTACTGGTGAAGATGTGGTGCGTCATAAGCTAGTACGCAAAATATTAGAAGCCTACGGAGATAGTCAGTAATTTATATAGTCATCATAAGTCGTTAGTAACTTTTCAACTTTATAACCTTTCAACTCAATAATTCATATAGTGCCCATCACTCAAACTAATTTTCAGTTTCCTAAGCAAACCAATTTCTACCGCGGCAAAGTACGCGACGTGTACACTATTGCCGATAATTTATTGGTAATGGTTGCCAGCGATCGTATTTCGGCATTTGATGTAGTATTACCCGAAGCCATACCCTATAAAGGGCAAATACTCAACCAAATTGCTGCTAAAGCCTTGGCTGCTACGGCCGATATTGTACCTAATTGGGTAATAACCGTACCCGACGCCAGCGTAACAATTGGTAAAGCATGCGTACCCTTTGCAGTTGAAATGGTAATACGCGGCTATTTAGCTGGGCATGCTTGGCGCGAATACAAAGCGGGTAGGCGTACTGTTTGCGGGGTAACATTTCCCGAAGGTTTATATGAAAACGACCGTTTGCCGCAACCCATTATTACGCCAACAACTAAAGCACACGAAGGTCACGATGAAGATATTTCGCGTGATGAGATACTGAAAAAAGGAATTGTAACCGAAGCAGATTATGTGCAGTTAGAGAAATATACGCAAGCTTTGTTTAAGCGTGGTACCGAATTGGCTGCCCAGCGCGGACTTATTTTGGTAGATACTAAGTATGAGTTCGGAAAAGTAGGAGACACTATTTACTTAATAGACGAAATACATACGCCCGATTCTTCGCGGTATTTTTATGCCGAAGGCTACACTGAACGCCAGCAAAAAGGCGAAATGCAAAAGCAGCTTTCTAAAGAATTTGTACGCCAATGGTTGATAGAGAATGGGTTTCAAGGTAAGGATGGACAAAAAGTACCAGAAATGACCCCCAAAGTAGTTGCTGGAATTTCTGAACGCTATATAGAATTATACGAACAAGTAACGGGAGAAAAGTTCGAAAAAACTTCAGATGAAGAAATTTTGCACCGAGTAGAAACAAATATTCTGCAAGCATTGCAAAAGTTATAGTACAAATGCGGATATTTGTTAAGTATATTTATACTCAGATGGTCGATTCCATCTTTAAACGATAAAGTAAATGAAACAGTCATGCAATAAGCATGCGTAAATGGGATGAAAATACCCGTGGCTGTTCCATTTGACAATTAAAAATTAAATTATAAGCAAATGAAATTCTCAGTAGATAAACACGAAAAATACGTACTCATTACCTTAAATGAGGAAAAATTAAATTCTATAATAGCACCTATGCTTAAGTCGGAGTTAATTTTAATTAATGCCGAGGGGATCCGTAATATTATTGTCGATTTATCGGCCGTTAAATACTGCGATTCTTCGGGGTTAAGTTCTCTTTTAGTTGGTAATCGTTTATGCAAAGGGTCAGATGGTTCTTTCATTCTTACTGGCTTGCAACCTGCTGTAGATAAGCTTATTACTATTTCTCAATTACAAGAAGTACTTATCATTATACCAACCGTAGAGGAGTGTATCGACTTGATATTTATGGAAGAAATAGAGAAAGAACTAAAAGGCAACTAATTACACACGCTACCGTTTTTAGTGCATGACTTTTGAACTGACCATTTTGGGCAGCAGTTCGGCCACTCCGGCCTTTAACCGCAACCCAAGTGCCCAACTATTAAATATCAACGAAAAATATTACTTAATTGATTGTGGAGAAGCCACTCAAAATCAATTAAATAGATTTAGGATACGTTCTCATCGTATCGACCATATTTTTATTACCCATTTACACGGCGATCATTATTTGGGGTTAATTGGACTACTTTCTTCTTTACATTTGGCAGGTAGAGAAAAACCATTAGATGTATTTGGTCCGCCTGAGTTACTCGAAATTATCAATATCCAACTCAAGTATTCTCAAACTACTTTACGTTTCGAGTTGCTATTTCATGCTATCGATGCTACCCAATCAGCATTGATTTATGAAAATAACGACATTACGGTAAATACCATTATTCTCAATCACCGCATACCCTGCACTGGATTTTTATTTACCGAAAAGCCACGCAAACGTAAGGTAAACATGGAAAAAGTAGCGGAGTATGGTATTCCAGCCGAATATATTCCCTTATTAAAATTGGGTAATGATTATGAGGATGTGAAGCAACAACGTGTTATTTCGAATGCTGAACTTACTTCTAGTCCTATTCCTCCACGCAGTTTTGCGTATTGCTCGGATACCTTGTACAACGAAAGTTTTTTACATCAAATTAAGGGAGTAAGTATCCTATATCATGAGGCTACTTTTTTGCACGAATTGCTGCCCCGTGCCGAAGAAACCTTTCATACCACTGCCTTGCAAGCGGGACAATTAGCCCAAAAAGCAGAAGTAGGCAAGCTCATTATTGGGCATTTTTCGGCAAGGTATAAAGAATTAAATACGTTGTTAGAAGAGTCTAAAACAGCATTCGACAATAGTTACTTGGCGATAGAGGGGTTGCGGTTTACCGTGTAACTATAGCTTCTTTAAGCTGCTAAAAAAAGATGCCGAAATAAATTCGGCATGACTAGACGAACTTGCTGAACGTCATGCCGAATTTATTTCGGCACCTAGCTATACCATGTCATAAAACCGTTTTTCCGTTTTTGCCATTTCTACCAATAGTGGGCGTGGGGCAAATTTTGCACCAAAACGGGCACTGTATGTTTGCATCAGTTTCACAACAGATTCAATACCAACCGTATCAATATAACGGAAAGGACCTCCTGTAAAAGGTAAAAACCCAATACCAAATACAGCAGCTAAATCGCCATCGGTTGGGTTGGCAATAATGCCTTCTTCTAAACACATTACCGCCTCATTAAGAAGCAATAAAATACTCCTATCACATATTTCTTCGGCAGAAAAGGATTTACGCGGCGCATTGCCAAAAAAGGCATATACATCAGTATTTACACCACTTTTTTTACCGTTTTTACCCTCATATTTATAATAGCCTTTTTTGTTTTTCTTGCCCAAGTAACCCGCTGCGTATAGTTTTAATAAACCCTCGCTAATCACCACTCCCTCACGTGCTTTGGCCACGGCAGTAATATCACTACCCATCACATGCGCACCAATATCTATCCCTACCTCATCCATTAAGGCAACAGGCCCTACAGGCATCCCTTTTTTCTTTATGGCACGGTCTATAGCATCTATTTCGGCACCTTCTTCAATCAGCAGCATTACCTCGTTAAGGTAAGGAGCCAAAATACGGTTGATATAAAAACCAGGGCAATCGTTTACCACCACGCAGGTTTTTCCTTGACGGGTTCCTAATTCGTAGCAAGTGGCTAAGGTTTCTTCACTGGTAAAAGGTGTTTTTACAATTTCGAGCAATTGCATTTTAGGTACCGGCGAAAAGTAATGCATACCAATTACATTTTCGGGCTTTTTGGCATGCTTTGCCATTTCTGTAAGCGAAAGCGAAGAAGTGTTGGATGCAAAAATAAAGCCTTCTTTACAGGTGTTTTCCAACTCAGTAATGATTTTTTTCTTTACCTCCATGTTTTCTACCACAGCCTCAATTACCAAATCTACTTTTTCAAAACCATCATAACCCAACATGCCACGCAGGCGTTCTATTGTATCTTCGGCTTCTACTTTAGTAATTTGTCTACGTCTTATTTTACTACTCAGCGATTTCCAAATTGTTTTCTTTGCTTCGGTAATCACCTCTTGCTTTAAATCTTTAAGCAATACATCTATATCGCTAGTAATGGATACCTCCGTAATACCTGCGCCCATAAATCCAGCACCCAATACGCCAAAACGTTCAATTTTGCATTCTTTCCCTTTCCAAGGGTTCTTCTTTTTATCGGTAAGTCCAAAAAAGAGTGCGCGTAAGGCTTTGCTTTCTGGTGATAGAATAAGGGCTTCAAACTTTTCTACTTCGGCTGCTAATCCAGCAACTCTGCCTTGCTTGAGTCCAATTTCCACACAATTGATAATCTCAGGCACAGCAGGGTAATTGCCCTGCGTAAGTTTAGCCGTCATGCTACGTGCTTTGCTCAGTACAATATTTCTGCCGATAGAAGTATCGTCTAAAAAACGTTGAATAAGTGTTTTAGTGCGTTTTCGTTGTAGCGGACCATTGGCAATAATTTTTTTTACGAGGGTAGTAGCTGCGGTATGCAGTTTGTGTTTATTTACCAATTCATCAACCAAACCCATTTTTAATGCTTGACGGGCAAAAATATTTTTACCAGTAAGCATCATATCTAACGCCGCCTGTAATCCTACTAGTTGTGGAAGACGTTGTGTGCCACCAGCGCCTGGCAATAAACCTAATTTCACTTCGGGTAACGCTAATTTTGTGCGTTTATCATCGCTGGCTACACGACCATGGCAAGCCAACGACATTTCTACTCCTAATCCATAACAAGTGCCTGAAATGGCTGATACTACAGGCTTTTTGCTGTTTTCGAGGGCATTAAGCATTGCATGCCCTTTTTTGCTAATGGGTTGGAAATCGCCTGGCTTTTCGGCTTTAAAGGCATTAATATCTGCCCCAGCTATAAAATCAGGTCTTCCGCTTATCAAAACAACGCCCTTTACTTCCGGATTTTGATTGATTTGGGCAAATGTTTCTTCAAAAAATTGGGTCATCGCTGGTGATACCACATTTATCTTCTCGTTTTTGATAAGAATAGTAATGGTGGCAATGCCTTCGTGTATGTTTATGGTAAAAAAATCTTCTCTAGTCATAATAGTTTAGTAATTCATTGGGTTATCTGCATATCCGCACATTCTCACATCCTTTTAATCAACATAGCGTGTCCGTGTGCTCCAGCAGCACAAGCAGCCAGTATGGCGTAAGTTCCTTTTTCGTGATGCAAGCGGTTAGCAGCTGTATTAATCATACGTGCACCAGTAGCTCCAAATGGATGACCAATAGACAAGGAGCCGCCCCATAAATTCAGTTTATCCCAATTTACTTTGCCTACTGCTTTATCGCGACCTAATTTTTGCTGAGCAAAATCATCAGAAGCTAAGGCATTAATATTAGCCAAAACCTGACCAGCAAATGCTTCGTGTATTTCCAATACATCTATATCCGCTAAGTTCATGTTTTGCTTTGCCAATAATTTACTAATAGCATATGCAGGACCCAGTAACAGTTCATCATCCAGTTGTTGACCTGTAAAACAGTAGTCAATAATTTCGGCCTTTGGGGTAAGTCCCAATTCTTTGGCTTTACTTTCGGTAGTAAGCAATACTGCAGCACCGCCATCGGTTAAGAAAGAAGAGTTGGCAGCAGTAAGCGTACCGTGCTTTTTATCAAAAGCAGGGTTGAGTTTGGCTAATTTATCAATAGTAGAAACGCGTATACCGTTATCTTTTGTAATGGCTTTAAATGCAGGCGGCAAACTTACGGTAACTACCTCTTTAGCTAAATGTCCGTCGTTCCAGGCTTTTTCTGCCAGTTGATGCGAGCGTAAAGCAAATGCATCCTGATCTTCACGACTTACCTTAAAGTTGGCGGCCAAAATATCGCAATCTTGCCCCATAGTACGACTGGTAATAAATTCCGCTACTTGTGGTCGCTCCGGAAAAAAATCACTGATACGTAACGAAAAAATAAATTTTAGTTGGTCGCCAAACGTTTTTATTTTCTGCGCATTAAAGAGTTTTACACGCATTTTTTTACTAAATCCAATAGGAGTGTCCGAAAGGTTATCCACCCCTCCAGCAATTACTACGTGAGCTTGTCCAGTTTTAAGCTCGGCAACTGCAGTAGCAATGGCTCGGTTGGCCGATATACATGCCTGCGTAACGGTATGGCAAGGGGTAGTAGCGGGTATTCCTGCTGTAATAGCTGCCTCACGAGCTACATTACTGGTTTTTACATTTGATACCACGGTACCCATAATTACACTGTCTACCTTTTCTGGCGAGAGCCCTGTTTTGGTAAGCAATCCCTTTATGGCAAACTGCCCCAATTGATACGACATTAAATTCATATAATCCGTTCCCGAACGCAGGAAAGGAGTACGACAACCGTCTATTAATACTATTTTTTCGCTCATGGCTAAATATACAATTAGTAACTCAAATGTATAAAATAAATGCGTGCATTGGAAAGGGTAGTTTATTAGTAAATTAGTTATAATTCGTAACCTGTAATTTCGTAACTATTGTACATTTGAATATGGATAGATTTGAGCAGATAGCCGAACAGGTAATTACCTATAAGCTGCGTACACGGTGGTTGGAAGTGGCTAAAATGTTTGGCGATATGGCAGAAGAACAGGATGGAACGCTGTCAATGGCGTTTGTTTTGTTGGCTATCAATGAAGAATACGGTACTCCGGTAACTAAAATAGCTCCACGCATGGGCATGGAACCCAATAGTTTGTCGCGCATACTCAAATCTATGGAAAAGAAGGGCTCCATTTATAAGCGGAAGGACAAAAAAGATAAACGTAAAGTATACATCTGCCTTACAGACTACGGCAAGCAAATGCGCGACTTATCCTTGGAGCGTTTTAGTGCTTTTGAAACACTGCTGCATGCGGAAATAGGGGAGGAAAAAGTGAAACTATTTTTTGAGGTGATGGATCGAATTCCTATTGTGGTGAGTGTGTTTAATGCGCAGCAAAAATAAACCAAGTGTTCAGATGACTTTGAGTCATCCGAACACTAATATGACAAAAATCTACAGGGTATACGCCCCTTGCCCAATTAAATAATCGGCAATGGCACGACGTGTATCTTTTGGGTTGATAGCAAATTGTGGTGTAAGACGTTTGGTAGCCCATTTTAAAAATGGCTGACTGCTACCACTCGGCAAGCTATCAATAGCGTTTAGAGCTTTTTTGCGCACTTTAGCAATAGCTTCGTAAAAATGGATGTTTAACAATTCTTTTTTTACCGCTAAATGCGCATCGTTTTTGGCACTTAGTTTTTGTAGGCGTAGCAACAACGATTCGCAAACGTATATTTCACCCAAAATATCGGCTAAATCCATAATTATCTCTTGTTCATCTACCAGTTTTAGTTTCAATTTATCGCCAGCAGCGCCTGCAATTATCAAAAACAAGGCTTTAAAATTTTCTATGGTATGCTCGGGGGTAGCTGGACTGCTAATAATGCGTTTGGCAAAAAACCAAGGCATTTTTTTGGCTGCTTTCTTTAAATCTACTTCTTTGGTTTGGAAAGCACGCTTCATCAATTCGCCAAATGATAACATGCGGTTTATCTCATTGGTGCCTTCATATATTCGGGTAATGCGCGCATCGCGATAGCCCATTTCTACACCAGCTTCTACACTGTAGCCCATACCGCCATAAATTTGTACGGCTTCGTCTACTGCATAAGCAAGGGCTTCTGAGCCGTACACTTTTAATATAGCACACTCTATGGCGTACTCGCGCAAGGCTTTTAGCTTTACTTCGTTCTTATCTACTCCTGCAGCTAAAAACTCTTGCTCTTTTTCATCGATGTTTTTCCCCGCACGGTAAATAGCTGATTCTGTAGCAAATGTAAGACGGGCAATTTCGGCTAATTTGTGTTTAATAGCACCAAATTCGGCAATGGCTTTACCAAATTGCTTGCGTTCTTTGGCATAGGTAATAGATTTATTGAGGGCAAACTTTGCTCCACCAATAGAGCCAGCTGCTAATTTGATGCGTCCGGAGTTTAAAATATTCAAAGCTATTTTAAATCCATCGCCACGAGCGGCTAATAAATTTTCTACAGGTACAGGGCAATCGTTAAAAAATACCTGCACGGTAGATGAACCTTTTATTCCCAGTTTTTTTTCTTCGGAACCTAAGCTAATACCGCCAAAAGCTTTTTCTACAATAAATGCAGATAGGTTTTCGTCATTATCTATTTTGGCAAATACAATAAAAATATCGGCAAAGCCACCGTTGGTAATCCACATTTTTTGCCCGTTTAGCAGGTAATGTGTGCCTTCGGCGTTTAGTACGGCCTTTGTTTTTCCTGCGTTAGCGTCAGAGCCAGCATCGGGTTCGGTAAGTGCATAAGCAGCTTTGTACTCGGCAGTAGCTATTTTGGGTAAATACTTTTGTTTTTGGGCGTCGTTACCATAATATACAATGGGCAACGAACCTATGGATGTTTGTGCACCAATGGTAGTGGCAAATGAAAATCCTGGGGCAACGGCCTCGCCAAATAACAATCCAGTATTAAAATCTAAGCCCATACCACCGTATTCGGGAGCAATAGACAATCCGCATAAACCTAACTCTGCAGCTTTTTCGAGCAAATTAATAATTAGTGCTTGATCCTTAGAGGCATCAGGCTCGTGGTCGAGACTGTGTATTTCTTTTACCACAAAATCGTTGATGGTTTCTTTGATCATCAATTGTTCTTCATTCCATTCTTCGGGAATAAAAACAGTATTAAATGGGGTAGAGGACGTTAAGAATGATGCGCCAGAAAGTGCCATGATTTTTGAATTAGTTAATCAAAAATACAAAATAGTTTTTAATTACAATGCGTGCATTGTAATATTAAAATGATAATCGAATGGCTAAGATTGCGCTAGGTTAATTTTTCTTCTTTTCCTTTTTTGAACCACCAAATACAGAAAAAGACACATAACGTTTAGGATTGCTTTTTAAATCAATCATTAACTTATCAAGGTTAAGCGCTGCACTATTCAGATTATCGTATAACTTTTTATCGTTTACCAGCATACCTAAAGAGCCTTCTCCATTATTGATTTTATTGGTGATGAAGGCTACTTCTCGCAATGATTTATTAGCATTGTTTACAGCTTCTTTCAAGTTAGATGTAGCCAAAGAATCGGTTATTTTATTGGCATTGCTAAGTATATTACTAATGCGTTGATTATTGTTGCTTAAGTTATTGGTAATGCTTTCTACATTTTGTACTATACCATTTAGCTTACCAATATTTTGATCAAATTCGGCAAGCGAATGGTTGATACTTACCATGCTTTGGCTAATGTTTTTTCTAAACTCTGGAGTGAGCACAGCTTGTAGCGATAGGATTAATGAATCCATAGAGCCCAATAATTTTTCGGCTTTTGCTTTTACGGGGGCTACTTGCTCATTTACCGATTCGGAAAGACTTAATTCTAAGTCTCCAGATATTGTGTCGCCGTCTTCGGAGTATTTTTCAGAACTTCCAAGCATTAATTCAGCACCTTTTGCCCCTAATAAATCGATGCTCTTAATTCTGATTTTACTATCTGATGGAATGGGGATATCTTCGTTTATACCGTATGTGATGTTTAACTTTCCGTTATTACTTAATTCAATATTGGTTACACGACCAATATTATAGCCATTTATAATTAGTGGGTTGCCCTCTTTAATGCCATTTATGTATGGGTATTGTACTATAAGTTCACGGCGATGTGTAAATACTTCTCTGCCGTTTAAAAAATTATAACCTAATACTAAAACAGTTACAGCTATGGTGGTAAGTACCCCCACTTTGGTTTCGTTGCTTATCTTCACACACTAAAAGTACTAATTTATTTATATTAGTTGCTGCCTTCTAATTCTTCTTTATAATCTCTAAAGGCCCTAAAAATAGAAGAAGCCAAATAGTACTGACTTTCTTCTTTTACCATGTATTTTTCTTCTTCTCGGTTGGTTAAAAAACCAGTCTCGATTAATATAGCAGGCATGGTTGTTTTATATAGTACTAAAAAACCAGCTTGTTTTACACCACGATTTGTACGTTGCAAGCGAGTTTCAAACTGATCTTGCACTTTGGCGGCTATACTTAGGCTCTTATCCAAATTGGCGCTTTGGTATAAAGAGAAAATGATATACGCTTCGGGTGAGTTTGGATCAAAGCCCTCATAGTTTTGCTGGTAATCTTCTTCTAATAAAATTACGGAGTTTTCGCGTTGGGCTACTGCTAAGTTGGCATCGCTTCGGTGTAATCCCATGGCGTACGTTTCGGTGCCAAATGGTTTGGTACTTTCGTTTGCGTTGCAGTGTACCGATATAAATAAATCGGCTTTGGCATCGTTGGCTATACGTGCACGTTCAACAAGTTCTATAAACGTATCGTCTTTACGGGTGTAAATAACCTTAATATCCGGAAAATTCTCTTCAATATACTTACCTGCTTTTAGGGCAATAGATAAGGCTACATCTTTTTCTAAAGATTCTACGCCTTTACATCCGTTGTCATGTCCTCCATGACCAGCATCTATTACGATGGTTTTTAGCGCATAGCGTTTTGTATAAGAAGTGTTTGTGGTAAACGCGGTAAGGGTTAGCGTTAATAAAACAAACAGTACAAGTTTAAATTCACTTTTCACTACTATAAAATTAATTACTTTTGGCTGAGTTTCTGCAAATTTACGACACAATACAACAAATTGAAATCCCAGCATCTGCTTTTAATACTTGTTTTATTCCACATTGGTTTAAAATCTTTTGCAAATAATGCAGATTCTTCGGTTCGGCAATCTGTTTTTGCCGCAGATTCACTCCTAAATGATTCTTTGATAGTGGATAGTTTAGCCACTGATTCGTTAAGAACGGACACATTAAAAAAAGAAAGCACTTTAAAAGCACCCGTAAAATATTCGGCACGTGATAGTATTCGGTATTCGGTATCGGGCAAGGAAGTGTTTTTGTATGGTGATGCGGAGGTTACCTATCAAGACATTAATCTAAAGGCCGATTACATACGATTAGATCAAGCTACCTACCAATTGTATGCCGAAGGTGTGCCAGATAGTACTGGCAAAATTAAAGGTAAGCCAGTATTTAAGGAAGGGGATAAAACCTATAAAGCAGATTATATAGCCTACAATTTTAAGACTAAAAAAGGCAAAATACGAGAGATAAAAACAGAAGAAGGAGAGGGGTATTTGCAAGGTAAAAATGTAAAGAAAAACCCTAACGATGAGCTTTTTATTAAAAACGGAATTTACAGTACCTGTAATCTAGATCATCCACATTTTTTTATCAATATTAATAAAGCAAAAGTTACGCCTAAACGCATAATTACAGGCCCAGCATTTTTGGTGGTAGAAGATGTGCCTTTACCATTAGCGGTACCTTTTGGTTTTTTCCCGAAAAAGAACGACCGCGCATCGGGTGTTATTTTTCCAAAGTATGGAGAAGATAGATCATTGGGCTTCTTTTTGCGTGAAGGAGGTTATTATTTTGCAGTAAATGATTATGTAGACTTAGCTGTGCGTGGTTCTTTTTATACAAATACCAGTTATGGTTTGGGCTCGTTTATGAACTACAAGAAACGCTACAAATTTAATGGTGGCGTAGATGTAAACTATAACGAACGTAAACTTGGAGAACCAGAAACACCGCAGTATTTAGTTACTAAAGATTTTTTTATACGTTGGAATCATAACCAAGATGAAAAAGCCAACCCAAGCAGTCGATTTTCGGCAAATGTAAATGCAGGTACCAGCCAGTTTTTACGCAATACTTCGTATAATGTAACTAACTTGATTCAAAACGATTTATCGTCGTCTATAAACTATTCTAAAAATTGGCAAGGCACACCGTATAATTTATCGGTAGGCTTAACGCACAACCAAAATGTGCAAACAGGTGCTATTTCTTTGGGTTTGCCATCAGCAACTTTTAATGTGCAAAGCTTTAACGTGTTCGACTCTAAAAAAAGAGTGGGTAAGCAATTGTGGTATCAAAAAATACGTACAGGATACACAGCCAATTTGCAAAACAGAATAAGCACTATAGATACCCTATTGTTTAAAACCAATAGCCTCAAAAATTTCAGGAATGGTATTCAGCACTCTATTCCGGTTACTACTTCCTTTACAGCGTTAAAATATCTCAATATATCTCCATCGTTTAATTACACCGAAAAATGGGTGCTTAGCACCATCGAAAAACGATTTGAAAACAATAAGGAAATTATTGATACCCTTTACGGGTTTAAAGCTACACGCGAGTATAGTACCAATGTGAGTGCTTCTACCACTGTTTTTGGTATGTATCCTATAAATAGAGCAGGTATTGTGGCCTTACGCCATGTGTTAAAACCATCCGTAGGATATTCTTTTAGGCCCGATTTTAGTGAACCACAGTATGGATATTACAAAACCTATGTGTACGATTCTTTGGGACGTACCAAAAAGTACTCGGTAGTAGAACAAAGCATTTTTGGACCACCAGGAGCAGGTAAATCGTCAGCACTTAATTTTGGTTTTGGTAACCTTGTAGAACTAAAAACAAAATCTAAAAAGGATACCATTACAGGTACTAAAAAAATACTATTGTTGCAAGCATTTGATATCAGAAGCTCGTACAATATGGCTGCCGATTCGTTCAATTTAGGAGCTATTACCATAAATGGCCGCACAGTAGTGTTTAACAGAATAAATGTAGATTTTGGAGCTAACTATGATGCCTATACCTATAATAGAACAACAGGCATTCGCCGCAATCAATTCGAATTAAAGCAGAATAAACGCTTGGTTCGTTTTAGTTCTGGCTCATTTGCGCTATCGGGTAATCTTAATCCACAACAAAAGCAAGAGCGTAAAACAACCACTAATCCTGCAGATGAAGAGTTTTTGGAGTACATCAATAATAACTTGGATGATTATGTTGATTTTTCTGTGCCATGGTCGTTGTATGTAACCTATCGTATGGACTTTAATGCAGACGCTCGTCCAGGTGTAAATCGTTATACACAGTCATTATTGTTTAATGGTGATGTAAGCGTTACAACTAAGTGGAAAATTGGGTTTAACTCGGGTTATGATGTACAGTTAAAGAAATTCACCCCAACATCGCTAGATATTATTCGTGATTTGCATTGTTGGGACTTAACCTTTGCGTGGATACCATTTGGTACGCGACAGAGTTATACCGTAAACTTAAAGGTAAAAGCACGCGTATTACAGGACTTAAAACTCATCCGCCGCCGCGAGTTTTATAACGAGTAAAATTATTTCTCTTTTGTAGCACGCAACATTTCGCGTTTACGGGCAGCTCCTGGCAATTTCTCAATCACAAAACCTAAGTTTTTTAATATTCTTTTTAGATCACCCGTAATGCTATAGGTAACAAAAACACCCCCAGGTTTTAAGAAGTTACAGGCATGTATTATTGTTTCCGCTGTCCACATTTCGGATTGATGTCTTGCTGAAAAGGCATCATAATAAAGCACATCTACCAACTCAGCAGAGCTGTACTCTTGTAATTTTGTAGGCGCAATGCGTAAAAAGATGTTTTTTTCAATGGATTGGTACTCTTCTTTTTGAAGTAATAGTGGGTACTGAGTTAATAAATTACGCCAAATAGCAGGATGCTGTAGGTGCTGCACATAATTAGTTGCAGCTAATTGATGCACACTAAGCGCAAAAGGTTCTATAGCTGTGTAGTATAGTTGTACCTGATGCTGGCAGCAATAATCAGAACTTAGTAAAAAATTTAGTCCTGTACCAAAGCCAATTTCCAGAATGCGAATGGTAGACGTACTTGCTTCCGAGATTCCTTTTTTTAGGCCAGCATCAATAAATACGTGCAAAGATTCTTGTAGTGCGCCATGCACAGAATGATAATGTTCGCCTACCTTGTCGTTAAAAAAAGTAAAGGAGCCATCGGCAGTAGTATGTAATTGTATCGCTTGTTCTTTCATAAAAAAACCCTCTAAATTATTAATCTAGAGGGTATCACACACATTTATATTAAAGCTTGAAGCCTTGAATATCACTTTTTAGAACTCAAATATAGGGAAATGATAGGAATAACAACTAAAATAGATAACGGAATTAAATAAATGTTGCAAATATCAAAACTATCCCTACCTTTATAACATTATTTATTTAAATTTTTATGAATCAAGGTACAGTAAAATTTTTTAATGAGTCTAAAGGATACGGATTTATTAATGACACAGACACAGGCAAAGAATATTTTGTTCACGTTTCTGGTTTAATCGACAAGATTAACAAAGATGACAATGTTGAGTTTGAAGTTTCAAACGGCAAAAAAGGTTTGAATGCAATTAACGTAAAAAGAGTATAACACTTTTACCCAAATTGTTTAAAAAACAAAAATCCTCTCGTTTACGGGAGGATTTTTTATTTTACACCCATGCAACGCATTCTTTTGCTATCAGATACCCATTCTTTTTTGGATGATGCCATATTTAAATATACAGACGAATGTAATGAGATATGGCATGCAGGTGATTTTGGAAATTTTGAATTAGCTGAGCAGTTGGCATCATATAAACCTTTACGTGGAGTATGGGGCAATATAGATGGGCACGAACTGCGTCAACAGTTTCCATTACACAACCGTTTTATGTGCGAGCAAACTGATGTGTGGATGACACATATTGGAGGCTATCCCGATAAATACAATCCAAAAATTAGCAACGAATTAAAAAATAACCCACCAAAATTGTTTATTTGCGGTCACTCGCATATCCTAAAGGTTATTTATGATAAAAAGTTACATTTGTTGCATCTAAATCCAGGTGCGGCAGGTAGAGAGGGGTTTCATCAAGTGCGTACGCTGTTGCGTTTTAGTATTACCGAAACACGCATACATGATTTAGAAGTAATAGAACTCGGAAAAAGATAATCACTAGTAGAATATATAACCTATTAACTATAAAGTAGTAATATGAATACATACACCACACTTGGTCAGTTTTTAATTGAAAGACAAAACGAAAAACCTAACCAACCCTTTTTGTTTTCGCGTTTATTGCATGATATTGGTATTGCTGCAAAAATTGTGAACCGTGAGGTAAATAAGGCTGGTTTGGTAGATATTTTAGGTGAAGCAGGTACTACCAATATTCAGGGCGAATCGGTAAAAAAATTAGATGTTTTTGCAAATGATCAGTTTATAGCAGCATTGCAATCGGGAGGGGAGTGTTGTTTAATCGCTTCTGAAGAAAATGAGGACGTAATTGTAATCGATTCACCAGTATCCAAAAATGCGCAATACATTGTGGCAATGGACCCCTTAGATGGTTCTTCGAATATAGATGTAAATGTTTCTGTGGGAACTATATTTTCTATTTATCAGCGCTGCACAACCGATGGTTTGGCCAGTGTGGAAGATGCTTTGCAAAAAGGAGTTGAGCAAGTAGCCGCCGGATACGTAATTTATGGTTCTTCTACCATGTTGGTGTTTACCACAGGTAGTGGAGTAAATGGATTTACCTTAGATCCTTCAATTGGGGAGTTTTGTTTATCTCACCCCAATATGAAAACGCCAAAAACAGGTAAATTTTACTCAGTAAATGAAGGGAATTATCTACACTTTCCAGACGGTGTTAAAAAGTATTTAAAATATTGTCAAGAAGAAGATAAAAGTACAAGCAGACCTTATTCATCTCGCTATATAGGTTCTATGGTGGCAGATTTTCACCGTAATCTATTAAAGGGAGGCTTGTTTGTTTATCCTTCATCAAGTGGTGCACCGAAAGGAAAATTACGTTTGGTGTACGAATGTAATCCGTTGGCATTTATTGCCGAGCAAGCAGGAGGAAGAGCTACCAACGGTTTTAAACGTATTATGGAGTTAGACGTAACAGGGCTGCATCAACGTACACCTGTTTTTATTGGTTCAGAAGAAATGGTAAAAAAAGCAGAAGAAATGATGCTTTTATATTCGCCACATGAGGCTTAAATTTAAGTAGTCTTTGCTGTGTAGTACACTATAGAAAATAGATACCGAAACAAGTTCGGTATGACCAAAAAAACGCGACCAATATGTCATGCCGAACTTTTTTCGGCATCTACAAATGATACGCTGTATGTATTTTCTTAAAAATTATCAATAAGCAATGTCGATTCGGGCTGTAAGCTCGCTGCTACTGCCAACACATCACATCGTTCGTTTTCAATATGGCCTGCGTGACCACGTACCCATACAAATTTAATGGTGTGTAATTTATAGAATTCTAAAAAACGCAACCATAAGTCACTATTTTTTTTATCCTTAAAACCTTTTTTTACCCAACCAAACACCCATTTTTTCTCTACTGCATCTACTACATACTTACTGTCGGAAAATACAGTTACCTGTTGACGCAGGTTTTTCAACGCCTCTAAGCCCTTAATTACGGCCAATAGCTCCATTCTATTGTTGGTAGTGTATTTGTATCCGCCCGAAAGTTCTTTGTAATGCGTACCCGATTTTAGTACTACTCCATATCCGCCAGGACCTGGATTGCCACGCGAAGCGCCGTCTGTATATATTTCTATCACTATAAAAAGGAATAAGGATTGGTCTAATGATAAGATAAAAATACGATAAGGCTAAATAATTTTGCAAAAGGTGCTAAACAATTTTATATTTGCACTCCTTAAAACGGTGGTTTTAGCTCAGTTGGTTAGAGCGCTAGATTGTGATTCTAGAGGTCGTCGGTTCGAGCCCGATATTCCACCCAAATAAAAAAACTCTCTTACATTAGTAGGAGAGTTTTTTTATTTAGTTACCTTTTTGGTATTCATCCCATTTCTTGGTGAGATAAATATTTTCTCCAAAATATTTTAAAATAGGTTTAAAACCATCTGGTGTTTGATATCCAGGCACTACGGTTAGCAGGTTAAATTTTTCATCTAAAAAAACTACAGAGGGATAAGACATTTGTCCTTGTAATAAAGACATTGCTAATTCATTTGCTTTATACTCAGTCTTAAACTGAAAATCCTTCCCAGCAAATTTGATGGCCTCTTTTTGTTCGGCATTTAACTTAACCGGATAAAAATTGGCATTTAAGTAGGCTGCCGTCACCGAATCATTAAAGGTGTCTTTATCCATGCGTTTGCACCAACCGCACCAATCGGTATACACATCTATAAATAGTTTTTTCGGGTTTGCTTGAGAAAGCTGAACAGCTTCTTCAAACGTGTACCACTTTACACGCGATTGAAGAGGAGTAGGGTCGGGTTTGAAAGAGGTAAGAGTGCTCATTAATAGTATCGAGCAAAGTCCTATAGTATAACGAAGTTTCATTGTGTTCATTAATTTATATATACGAATATACGCAAAAAAAATGAAGTTGTTTTTTGCCCCTTTCTCTTTTGTGAAAAAATAAGGTTTGGCATAACTATTGTTTCATTGCAAATATCCCACCAAAGGGATATGTTTTTCATAGGTAGATGTAGGGTTGGTTACGCAAGTAACTAACCCTTTTTTAGTGCATTATTTTTTTAAAAAAAAACTTGTACGTTTTATTTTCTTCCGTATCTTTGTTGTGTCCTCACAAAGGACATGTTTTTCATAGGTAGATGTAGGGCCGGTTACGCAAGTAACTGGCTCTTTTTTTTTGCGCATATTTTTTATTAGAAATAATTTGTAAATGATATTTCCTTGTGTATATTTGTTATGTCCTCACAAAGGACATGTTTTTCATAGGTAGATGTAGGGCTGGTTACGCAAGTAACTGGCTCTTTTTTTTATAGATATATTTTTAATTTGCTGGTAACTAAATTTTTAGCACATGGGCGCAATACATAAAATTGTAGTAGGTATTACAGGAGCCAGTGGAGCTATATATGCTCAATTGTTGTTGAAATACTTAAATAATCTACCAATGGCGGGTTATGAAGTAGGGGTAGTACTGTCTGATAATGCAAAAGAGGTATGGAAATATGAGTTAGAGAGTGATTTTTCGACAGCTACATTTAAAAATATAACCTTTTATAGCAAAACAGATTTTTCTGCTCCTTTTGCATCAGGCTCGGCCAAATATCGCACCATGATTGTTTGTCCGTGCTCTATGGGTACTTTGGGGCGCATTGCCTCGGGTATATCCAATGATTTGATAACCAGAGCGGCTGATGTAATGTTAAAAGAGCGTGGAAAATTGATTTTAGTTGCCCGAGATATGCCTTTGAGCCTTATTCATATTAATAATATGCGTACAATTACCGAGGCTGGTGGTATTATTTGTCCAGCTGTTCCTTCTTTTTACGCAAAACCAAAACCAAAAACGATTGAAGAGGTAGCTGCAACAGTAGTGAACCGTGTGCTCGACTTGGCAGATTTGCCGAATGATGGATTTAGATGGGGTAGCACCAACTAAATTAGGGCGTTATAAAAGCAATATTTCTTTTTAATCCTTCATAACCTGTACGTTTTACAGCCGATTTCTTAAAAAGGTCGTTAAAAATATCCTGAGTGATCTCCTCCCAATCATTTTTGCTCATTTTGAGCAATTGTGATGTAGGTTCAAAGCGTGGCTCTGTATGAGGTACCGAAAAACGGTTCCAAGGACACACATCCTGACAGATATCACAACCAAATGCCCAATCGTTCCATTTGCCCTTCATCTCTGTGGGTATAGCTTCTTTTAGCTCAATCGTAAAATATGAAATGCATTTACTGCCATCTACCACGTATTGATTAACGATAGCATCGGTAGGGCAAGCATCTATACATTTGGTGCAAGTACCACAATGGTCGGCGGTAGCCGTATCTGCAATGAGTGTTAAATCAACAATTAATTCGGCTAAAAAGAAATAAGAACCAGCATTTTTATTAATCAAATTGCCGTTTTTACCTACCCAGCCCAACCCGCTTTTAGCTGCCCATGCTTTATCTAATACGGGTGCCGAATCTACAAACCCTCTTCCAGCTACTTCACCAATAGTGGTATTGATATAGGCAAGCAATTCTTTGAGCTTATCTTTTAATACTGTGTGATAATCTTCTCCGTAAGCGTATTTAGAAATTTTTGGTGCATTGACGTCGATTTGTTCTTGTGCGGGATAGTAATTAAATGCTAAAGAAATAACCGACTTGGCGTCATCTACCAATTTTCGTGGGTCTAACCGCATGTCGAAATGATTTTCCATGTAATGCATTTCACCCTGCATTCCTTTTTTTAACCATGTTTCTAACCGAGGTGCTTCTTCAGCTAAAAATGTAGCCTCAGAAATACCACAAAAAGCAAAGCCCAAGCGTTTAGCTTCAGCTTTAATCAAATTTGTGTGTTGTAGTTTGATATTCACAAGGAGTGAATTTGCTATTAAAATAGAGTATTTCCGCTAGCAGGCGGTCTTTTACCCAAATGTTTGAAAGCGAATTCGGTAGCCTCTCTGCCTCTTGGTGTTCGTTTTAAATAACCTTCTTGTATCAAAAACGGTTCGTACACTTCCTCAATCGTTCCTTCATCTTCGCCTACGGCAGTAGCAATTGTTTTGAGCCCTACTGGACCACCGTTAAATTTATCGATAATAGCAGATAGAATACGATTATCCATCTCGTCTAACCCGTTTTCGTCTACATTTAAGGCATTAAGTGCATAATTAGCAATGGCAGTATCAATATTACCAGTTCCCTTAATTTGAGCAAAATCGCGTGTGCGGCGCAACAATGCATTAGCTATACGAGGTGTACCTCGGCTTCTGCGTGCTATTTCAAAAGCACCCTCGTCGTTTATCTGCGTTTTTAGTATTTCAGATGAACGTAATACAATTGTTGTAAGTAGTTTAGCGTCATAGTATTCTAAACGGGCATTAATACCAAAACGAGCACGTAGCGGAGCGGTAAGTAAGCCCGAGCGGGTAGTAGCGCCAATTAAGGTAAATGGATTAAGTGAAATTTGTACTGAACGGGCATTAGGGCCTGTTTCTAGCATAATGTCAATTTTGTAATCTTCCATTGCCGAATACAAATATTCTTCCACTACCGGACTTAAACGATGTATCTCATCAATAAATAAGATATCTCCTTCTTGTAAGCTGGTAAGTAATCCGGCTAAGTCGCCTGGTTTATCCAGTACAGGACCAGAAGTGGTTTTAACACCCACGCCTAATTCGTTGGCAATAATGTAGGATAATGTTGTTTTTCCGAGTCCTGGAGGGCCATGTAGTAATACATGGTCAAGTGCTTCTTTGCGGCGTTTGGCGGCTTCAACAAATATTTTAAGGTTTTCTACTACTTTGTACTGCCCTGTAAAATCATCGAATGCCGACGGGCGTAATACACGTTCTATTTCCTTTTCGTTGGACGATAAACTATCGGCATCGGAGTTTAAATAATCTTCTCTCATGGCAGGTTACACGTATCTTTTGAAAAAACTACGCCATTTTAAACTAATTACTCCAAATACAGCTTCCTTTATAATTCCAGCCGACATTTTTGATTCTCCTTCTGTACGGTCGGTAAAAATAATAGGCACTTCCACTATTTTAAACCCATATTTCCAGGCGGTAAATTTCATTTCTATCTGAAAAGCATAGCCCACAAAGCGCACCTTATCTAAAGGTATTTTTTCTAGTACGTTACGAGCATAGCACTTAAAACCTGCTGTTGCATCGCTTATTTTCATACCAGTAATAAAGCTCACATACTTTGAAGCAAAGTAGGAGAGTAGCACACGTTGCATGGGCCAGTTTACTACGTTTACACCAGAAACATAGCGCGATCCTACAACTAGTTGTGCATTTTGAGTGACACACGCATTTTGTAAGCGGATTAAATCATCAGGGTTGTGTGAAAAATCACAATCCATTTCAAAAATATATTTATAGTTGCGTTGTAATGCCCATTTAAAGCCGTGTATGTAGGCGGTACCTAATCCACTTTTGCCAGCACGCTCTTCTATAAATAACTTTCCTGCGTAGGTAGGCATTAGCGACTTTATAATTGCGGCAGTACCATCAGGAGAGCCATCATCTACTATCAATAGATGAAATACGTCTGGTAATGAAAATACCTTGTGTATCATTTTTTCAACGTTCTCTTTCTCGTTGTAAGTAGGTATAATGACTAATAGCTCTGACATATAATCAACGAAGATAAAATTTTTAATGTGCTAAGTAAAAAATATGGAATATGAGCGGCGAAATACGAACTTTGGCGGTGTAAAAAGAGTACACATGCAAAAAGCAGTTTTTTTAGATAGAGATGGGGTGCTAAATCGAGAAATTGGTGATTACGTAACCAATGTGGCAGATTTTGATATACTGCCAGATGTAATTCCTTTTTTGCAGGAACTGCAGGCGCGAAAGTATTTGCTTATTGTTATTACCAACCAAGGAGGTATTGCCAAGGGGCTATATACACATGAAACGCTGAGTGCTATTCACCAAAAAATGCTTAATACCTTTACGGCTGCGGGTATTACCCTTACCGAAATTTATTATTCTCCGCATCATCCAGATATTTCGGGCAATTCGTTGAGCAGAAAACCAGATTCTATTTTACTCGAAAAAGCACTGGCACGTTTTGATATAGACCCCGCTAATTCCTATTTTATTGGAGATGCAGATAGAGATGTAGTGGCTGGTAAAAAGGCGGGTGTGCAGCCCATAAAGGTAGATAGCAATACGTCTTTACTTCCTTTACTAAGCGTTATTCAATAATAGTTCGGCTATTGCTAAGTCTTGCGGATAGGTAATTTTTATGTTTGTTGCATCACCTTCTACTAAGTGTATAAGTGTTCCTGTGCGTTCTACAACCGAAGCATCGTCGGTAAATTCATTTCGGTAGGGTTGGGTGTATGCTTTCTTTAAGGTGCTAATCGGAAATATCTGGGGTGTTTGTACCATCCAATAATCAGCTCTGTTTACTGCCTCGGTAGCTTTGGTACTTACTCTGCGTAACGATTCGTTGGCAGGTATGGCTACTACAGCACTTCCTTTTTCTTGCGCTACTGCAAATGCTTTTACAATAGTTGAAGGAGATATAAGCGGACGCACAGCATCGTGTATAGCCACTATGCTTTTTGCGGGAACGTTTTTTAACCCATTTTTTACCGAATCAAACCGAGTTTGTCCACCTTTTACCAATTGGTGTGGTTGGGTAAAGTTATGGGTGCGGCATAATTCTTCCCAAAGAGAATGAAAATGCACATTGAGCACTACGATAATCTGAATAGTAGGAATAGCTGTAACAAAAGCAGAAATAGTATGCATGAGCACAGGTTTGCCCGCCAACAAATGAAATTGTTTTGGAAGTTCGGCATTAAAACGGCTGCCACTACCTCCGCCAACAATAATAGCCTGATAATGCATAATAGCTAGATGATTACTCGATTATAGAATCAGCATAGCATCACCGTAACTGTAAAAACGGTATTTTTTATCTAAGGCTTCTTTGTAGGCTTTCATTACCAAATCGTACCCGCCAAATGCAGCTACCATCATTAATAAGGTAGATTCTGGTGTGTGGAAATTGGTAATCATGCTATTTGCAATACTGAATTCGTATGGAGGAAATATAAATTTACTCGTCCACTCCGTTGAGGCGTTGAGCATACGATTTGCCGAAACTGAAGATTCGATAGCACGCATAGATGTAGTACCCACTGCACAAATACGTTTTTTATCAATAAGTGCTTTGTTTATACGGTCGGCTGCTTTTTGATCGATAAGGTATTGTTCAGAATCCATTTTGTGTTTGGTCAAATCTTCAACCTCCACCGCACGGAATGTTCCTAAGCCTACGTGTAATGTTACTTCTGCAAAATCAACACCTTTTAGTTCTAGGCGTTTCATTAACTCGCGGCTAAAATGTAAACCAGCTGTTGGGGCAGCCACCGCACCTTCGTGCTTAGCAAATATGGTTTGGTAACGTTCTTTATCTTCTGGAACTGTTTTGCGTTTAATATATTTAGGTAGTGGTGTTTCTCCTAAAATTTCTACTGCACTGCGAAACTCTTCGTCGGTACCATCAAACAAAAAGCGGATAGTGCGACCACGAGAAGTGGTATTATCTACAACTTCGGCTACGAGTAAATCATCATCACCAAAATAAAGTTTATTACCTACGCGAATTTTACGGGCAGGATCAACCAATACATCCCAAAGACGCATTTCTTTGTTCAGTTCTCTCAATAAAAATACTTCTATTTGAGCGCCTGTTTTTTCTTTATTACCATACATACGTGCTGGAAACACCTTTGTATTGTTTAGTATCATCACATCTTGGTCATCAAAATAGCCCAAAACGTCTTTAAATATTTTATGTTCTATTGTGCCCGTTTTACGATCGAGTACCATCAACTTGCTTTCATCGCGATTAGGAGAAGGGTGTGCAGCTATTAAAGAATCGGGTAAATTGAACTTAAATTGTGATAATTTCATGTGAAATAATTTGTTTTTTTAATAGACACATGGAACAGTCACAGGTCTTTTCATTCCCTTTTGTGCAAGATTATTGCATGACTGTTTCATCTGTGTAATATGATTATATTTTTTGCGAGAGGCGCAAAGATAGTATTTTTTTAATTACCATTTTGGGGCAAGTTTACGGGTATTTTAATACATTTACCACGTATTATTTACGTACCCCATGATGCTTTTTCTGAGGCTGTTTAAAGAAAGTTTTATTTTCGCTATCAATGCGTTGGTTGTAAACAAGCTACGTACTCTGCTCTCTTTATTGGGTATCTCTATTGGTATTTTTACTATTATAACAGTATTTACGGTGGTAGATGCTTTGGAAGGAAACCTGCGCGGTAGTGTGCAAAAACTGGGTAATGATATTGTATATATTCAAAAATGGCCATGGGCTTTTGGTAGCGATTATCCTTGGTGGAAATATTTTCAGCGACCATCACCAACGGTAAAAGATTTTGAGGCATTAGAAAGGCGTACCACAAATGCTCAAGCACTTACATTTACCATTAATATTAGTAATCAGGTAGTAAAATATCGCAATAATAGTATCGAAAATGTAGAAATTTCGGCCGTTTCGCACGATTTTGATAAGGTACGAGCGTTAGATTTTGCTGAGGGACGTTATTTTTCTCCATCCGATTCGCGTAGTGGGCGCAATTATGTAGTGGTGGGTTATGATATTGCCGAAGGACTTTTTCCAGATGGAGATGCCATTGGTAAAGTAATTAAAGTAAAGGGCAGAAAATTGGTAATAATTGGCGTGGTGAAAAAGGAAGGGGATGATATACTGAATAACACGTCGGATAATTCGGTGTTTATGCCTATCAATTACGTGCGTAATCTGGTAGATATCCGAAAAGATAATTTTGGACCTACCATTATGGTAAAAGCAAAAAGCACTACCAGTTTAGATGAACTTGCCAACGAACTAAAAGGGGCAATGCGCAGTATTCGTAGACTTAGCCCACGTGAAGAAGATGATTTTGCGCTCAATAAATCGAGTTTAATCAGCGTACAAATGGAATCTCTTTTTGGCATTATTAATATTGCTGGATGGATAATAGGTGGATTTTCGATACTGGTAGGCGGTTTTGGTATTGCAAACATTATGTTCGTATCGGTAAAGGAACGTACCAATATTATAGGTATTCAAAAATCGTTGGGGGCAAAGAACTACTTTATTTTGCTGCAATTTTTGGTAGAATCTGTTGTATTGTCAATCATTGGTGGTATTATCGGGTTGCTGATGGTATTTATAGGTACAGTAATCGCCGATGTGTTGTTTGATTTTACAGTGGCGCTTACACTTGGTAATATTATCTTAGGCTTGGTAGTATCTGCTATAATTGGCGTTATTTCTGGCTTTACACCTGCCTATACCGCCTCTCGCTTAGATCCTGTAGAGGCGATACGCGCCAAGTAGGTTTTTAACATTTCAACAAAAAGCCGTAATGCTAAGTAGGTTAGTAATTTTGGTACATTCAATTACGCAGCAATAAGCACTTGGCAAAAACAACAGAAATAAAAGAAACACCCCTAATGCAGCAGTACAATGGCTTAAAAGCCAAGTATCCAGGCGCATTATTATTATTTAGGGTGGGTGATTTTTACGAAACGTTTGGCGAAGATGCCATTACGACTTCGCGTATATTAGGCATTACGCTTACCAAAAGAGCCAATGGGTCAGCCTCGCATATAGAGTTGGCAGGCTTTCCACATCATTCTATAGAAACCTATTTGCCAAAATTGGTACGTGCTGGTCAGCGTGTGGCTATTTGCGATCAGCTGGAAGACCCAAAACTCACCAAAACTATCGTAAAGCGAGGCGTTACGGAGTTGGTTACCCCAGGTGTTTCTTACAACGACAATATATTGCAGCACAAGTCGAATAATTATTTGGCAGCGGTGCATTTTGCAAAAGAGAATATAGGTATTGCTTTTTTAGATATTTCTACTGGAGAGTTTTTAACTGCTCAAGGCAATGCCGATTATATAGACAAGCTGCTGCAAAGTTTTAAACCATCTGAAGTTATTTTTTCGAAGCAAAACGGTAAAGATTTTGTACAACTTTTTGGTGATAAATTTTACACCTATGGAGTAGAAGATTGGGTATTTGGTGCAGATTATACACAAGAGTTACTTGTAAAGCATTTTGAAACAATTTCCTTAAAAGGATTTGGAATAGAAAACTTACAACAAGGTATAGTAGCTGCTGGTGCCTGTTTGCATTACGTACATGATGCGCAACATACAAGAATTCCGCATATACAGTCTATTAGTCGAATAGAGGAAGAAAAATACGTGTGGCTAGATCGTTTTACCATCCGTAATTTAGAATTGGTATATACCACACAAGATGGGGCCATTCCGCTTATTGCTATATTAGATCAAACGGCGTCGCCGATGGGAGCTAGATTGCTGCACAAATGGATGGTAATGCCGCTAAAAGAAAAAATTAAAATTGAAGAGCGGCTGGATGTAGTAGATTATCTAGTTAATCATCCTGATATCCACCAGAAAATACAGGAGCAGTTAAAGCAGTGTGGAGATTTAGAGCGACTAATCGCGAAAATAGCCTTACAAAAAGCCAATCCACGTGAGCTGTTGCAGGTAACACGCGCACTTACGGCTATTGAGCATACTAAAGAAATTTGTACCGCCACCAAACATTGGCAATTGCAACGCATTGCCGAACAATTGAATCCCTGCCTACTAATACGTGAAAAAATTGCTACTGAACTACAGACAGAACCTCCTGTACTTGTATCAAAAGGAGGAGTTATTGCAGCGGGTGTTTCTGAAGAGTTAGACGAGTTGCGTGCCATTGCTTATAGCGGTAAAGATTATTTACTGCAAATACAAAAGCGCGAGGTGGAAAATACGGGTATATCGTCACTAAAAGTAGCCTTTAATAACGTTTTTGGCTATTATTTAGAGGTAACTCATATACACAAAGACAAAGTACCTGCCGATTGGATACGTAAGCAAACCTTGGTAAATGCCGAGCGCTATATTACGCCCGAACTAAAGGTATACGAAGAGAAAATAGTTGGTGCCGAAGAACGTATTTACGCAATTGAAAATACGTTATATGCTGGTTTGGTGGCTGCTGCAGCCGAATATATACAACCTATACAGCTAAACAGTGCGCTGTTGGCACAGTTGGATGTGTTGCAATCTTTTGCTACGGTAGCTATTGCCAATAAGTATGTAAAGCCAGAAATTACCAACGACAATGTATTGGATATTACAGCAGCACGACATCCTGTAATAGAAAAACGCTTGCCTGTTGGCGAAGAATATATTCCGAATAATATCTATTTAGATACCGAAACACAGCAAATCATCATTATTACAGGACCGAACATGTCGGGTAAATCTGCTATTTTACGACAAACAGGTTTAATTGTACTAATGGCACAAATGGGCTGTTTTGTACCCGCACAGGCAGCTCGTATAGGGTTGGTAGATAAGGTGTTTACCCGCGTAGGCGCTTCGGATAATCTTTCTACCGGCGAGTCGACCTTTATGGTGGAAATGAATGAAACTGCCAGTATTTTAAATAACTTTTCAGATAGAAGCCTTATATTATTAGATGAAATTGGTAGAGGTACAAGTACTTACGATGGTATTTCTATTGCTTGGAGTATTGCCGAGTATCTGCACGAGCACCCTACGGCTAAGCCTAAAACGTTGTTTGCCACGCATTATCATGAATTGAATGAAATGGCAACCACCTTGCCGCGTATCAAAAACTTTAATGTATCGATTAAAGAAGTAGATAATCGGGTGATTTTTTTGCGTAAACTTATTCCTGGTGGTAGCGAACATAGTTTTGGGATACATGTAGCTAAAATGGCGGGTATGCCCAAAACAGTATTGTCACGTGCTAATCAAATTTTAAAGCAACTAGAAGATACCCGTTCAGGTGAGGGAAAACAAACGGCAAAGAAGATACAAAAGAATGAATTTCAGCTGCAAATGTTTTCGTTAGACGATCCTATACTCATCAGCATACGTGATGCGTTAACCAATTTGGATGTAAATACCCTTACACCAGTAGAAGCATTGATGAAATTAGATGAGATACAGCGCTTGGTACGCAAGTAGTTAGTATCTTAATGGATAATAATATCATCATCTCTGAGTAGCAATAGGCTATCTCTGCCTAAACTATCCGAAAGTGTGGTGTCTATTTTTGGTAAAAAATTAGGACAATAGTACTTGCAACTAATATCACCTATAGCTTTAGGGAATTTACCAAGCGTAATGCCTGTTTGCGGATCGGCATATACTTTTTCCATAAAACGTCCATAAATAGGTAAGGCTGTTTTAGACCCTTCTCCAGTTGCCGAAGTTTTAAAATGAATATTTCTATCATCGCAACCTACCCATACTCCTGTAATTAAATCTTTATTAATCCCAATATACCATCCATCTACGTAGTTAGAAGAAGTACCTGTTTTACCACCAATTTCGTTTCTTTCCTTAAATATATTGTATTCCCACAAGGCTTGCGAGGTACCCAATGGTTCTTCTATACCGCCTTTAAACATGTACAGCATCAGCCATGCTAATTCTTCGCTTAGTACTTTTTCTCTTTTAGGTTCAAAGCTGGCAAGTAACGTTCCGTTTCTGTCGGTAATTTTGGTTACCAATAATGGTTCTGTTTTTTCGCCCTTATTCAAAAACGTACCGTATGCTCTCACCATTTCAAACAACGATACATCACTAGGACCTAAGCCAATAGATGGAACATTTTGAAGGGGTGAGGTAATCCCTAACTTTTGAGCAGATTTTACCACATTATCCCAACCTACTTTTTCGGTTACTTGTGCGGTAATAGAGTTGCAGGAGCGTCCCATTGCCCATCGTAAGGTCATCGTTAACCCGCTAAAGGCAAAGTCGCTATTTTGTGGCGACCAGCTTTTTTGTTCTCCATTCTCTTCATATTTTATGGTAACAGGTCTATCTACAAACGTATCACAAGGGCAGAAGCCTTTTTCTAATGCAGTCAAATACACAAACGGTTTAAAGGTAGAGCCCGGTTGGCGCTTTGATTGGTTGACGTGATCGAACTTGAAATACTTGGGATTAATACCGCCCACCCATGTTTTAATATGTCCTGTAAATGGATCTAAGGTCATCATACCCGTTTGTAGCAAACTTACATAGTAGCGCAACGAGTCGTAAGAAGAAAACGTGGTATCGTTTTCGGTGTATTTCCAACTAAATACACGCATGCGTTTAGGGGTATTTAATGCCAGTGTTATAGAATCCTTATTACCATCAAAACGCTTATTAGCTATCTTGTAAGCATCTGTTCGTTCCATCAACTTGGTTAGGTAATTAGGCAGTTCGTCCCCTTTTTCATCCGTCCATGGATTTGTATCTCCCCAATGATTAGCAAATCTACGTTGCAAAGCAGCCATTTTTTCTTCCATGGCCTCTTCTGCATATTGCTGCAAGCGCGTATCAATGGTGGTATATATTTTTAAACCATCTTCATAAATATCATAATTATTAGCTGTGCACCACTCGTTTACCCAGTTTTTTACAGCCGATCGTAAATACGAATCTTGTTCGGCATCGCTGCTTCGGGCATTCAAGTTAAGCCCCAATGGCAACGACTTTAGTTTTTGATACTCTTCTTCGGTCAATACCTCATCTTTTACCATCTGTTTTAATACAATATTGCGCCGCTCTAAAGCATTTTCGGGTTTGCTTATAGGATTGTATAAGGAAGTGCCCTTAAGCATGCCAATCAGCAGGGCAGCTTGATGTGGCTTTAGTTTATCGGGGGTGATATTGAAATATGATTTACAGGCTGTTTTTATACCAAAGGTGTTGTTGCCAAAACCAACAGTATTTAGGTATAGGGTAATAATGTCTTCCTTGTTGTAGAACGTTTCGATTTTAAAGGCATTAATCCACTCTTTTGATTTAAAAACAATGGTTCGCACCCCTGGAATATAATGAAATAGCCCTTGTGATGATTTTTTACGGGTATTAAATAGGTTTTTTACCAATTGTTGGGTAATGGTGCTGCCGCCGCGTTGGTCGCCAGTAGCGGTAGAAAACACACTGGAAACTACTGCCCATGAGTCGATACCCATGTGTCGATAAAATCGTACATCTTCGGTAGCAATAAGTGCCTTAATTAATAAGGGTGATATCTCTTCAAATTCTACGGGAACGCGGTTTTCGCGGTAATACTTGCCAATAAGTTTCCCATCGGCAGTATATAGTTCAGAAGCAATTGCAATGGGTGGATTTTTAAGGTCGTACACACCTGGAGAGTAGCCAAATAGCCACAAAAAATTCACATCAACCGCTACCACATACAGTGTAAGGGCGATAAAAAAATATTTCAACCAGTTTAAAATCTTATCCTTCATCTATCACAAACAACAACAAATATTATAAATAAATAGGCGTGTTTCAAGTATAAATAAACGGATTTAAAGCAACTCAGTAATTAAGTACTTAAAATGAGGAACATATCTTTCATTTAAGTACTTATATTGCGAGGAAAGGGGATATCTATTTGTTTTTTTCGAAACCTAAGGATATGGAATTAATGCAATAACGCATATTAGTAGGTTGTGGCCCATCTGGAAAGAGATGGCCTAAATGTGCATCACAATTACCACAAAGCACTTCTATTCGGCTCATAAAGTGACTATAATCTTCCTTCGTTTTTACATTCTTGGCATTTACCACATCGTAAAAACTAGGCCAGCCTGTACCCGAATCAAATTTGGTATCCGATGCAAAAAGTTCTATTCCGCAACAGCCGCAGGTATATGTACCGTTTTCGTGGTTCTCATAAAAAGCACCTGTAAAGGCTCGCTCTGTCCCTTTTTCGCGCATTACGCGGTATTGTTCGGGACTTAATTTATCTTTCCAGTATGCGTTGTCTTTAATATCCATTATTTCTTCTTATCAAAAAGTAAAGAAACTGAGTTGATGCAATAACGCTGACCTGTAGGCTCTGGGCCATCATTAAATACATGACCTAAATGCCCACCACAACGTGCGCACACTACTTCATCGCGACTCATACCATAGCTATCATCTTTACCAACGCTTACATTTTTTGGGGCAATTGGCTGCCAGTAACTAGGCCAACCTGTACCTGATTCGAACTTTGTAGCAGAACTAAATAGTGGTAATTGGCATCCAGCACATTTGTATACGCCTGTTTCGTGGTTGTCCCAATATGCTCCTGTAAAAGCACGCTCTGTGCCTTTGTTGCGCAGTACTTCGTATTGCTCGTTGTTGAGTTGTTTTTTCCATTCGGCATCTGTTTTTTTAATTGGGGTAACAGCTGTTGAAGGTGTAGCTTTTATATTCTTTTGAGTGCTTTTTTTAGCAGTATTTTGCCCACAAGCCGTTACTGTTATGTATAAGCAAAGAGCTATTAGTGATATTTTTTTCATTTCCTTTTTAGTTTAGTTATAGCAATAAACGAATAATACTGGTTTGTAGATTTATATACAATAAAATTAAATGTATATACCTATATTTGTTTTATGAGATTAGAGGATGCAATAAAGCAGAAAAAATTTGAAAACGAGTTTCAAAAAGCAGTAGTTAATATTTTATTTACATCCGGGTGGGTAAGTGCGCAAAGTACCCAGCAGCTAAAACCGCATGGTATTAGCATTCAGCAATATAATATACTACGCATTTTACGTGGTCAATTTCCAAATCCGGCAACAGTAAACTTATTAATTGATAGAATGTTAGACAAAATGTCGAATGCTTCGCGTTTGGTAGAAAAACTACGCCAAAAAGAATTATTAGAGCGAAGAGAATGTAGTATGGATCGCCGCCAAGTGGATGTTATAATTACTGATAAAGGCTTAGCATTATTAGCTATTATAGACGAAGAAAATAAAACCTATTACCAATCTACCAATCACATTACCAAAGAAGAAGCACAGCAACTAAACGAGTTATTAGATAAAATTAGAGGATAAAATGAAACAAATTATTCACAGAGCAGCCGATAGGGGCCATGCCGACCACGGTTGGCTAAACGCGCACCACTCTTTTAGTTTTGCATCATACCACGACCCCGAAAAAGTACATTTTGGAATGTTGCGTGTATTAAACGATGATATTGTTGCAGCAGGAATGGGTTTTGGAACGCATCCGCATGATAACATGGAAATTGTGACGATTCCTTTGCGTGGCGATTTGCAGCATAAGGATAGCATGGGTAACTCTGCTATAATCAGGCAATACGATGTGCAAATCATGTCGGCCGGAACAGGGGTGCAACATTCTGAATTTAATCCGAATGCCGATAAGGATATTAATTTACTACAATTATGGGTGTTTCCAAAAAAACGGAACATACCACCACGCTATGATCAAAAAACGTATAAACCCGAAAACCGCATAAATAGATTTGATACAGTAGTATCACCTGATAAAAATGCTACGGATAGTTTGTGGATTAATCAAGATGCTTGGTTTTCTTTAGGTTCTTTCGAGAAGGATAATGAAATAGCCTATACGTCTAAAAAGGAAGGCAACGGCGCCTATATCTTTGTTATTGAAGGTTCGATAGAAGTAGCTGGCGAAACATTGCTAAAACGAGATGCTATCGGCTTATGGGAATTTGACAGTGCTACTATCAAGGCATTAACAGCTACAGAACTATTGATTGTAGATGTACCGATGAATTAATATTGCGGTACATTTTTAACATAAAAAACCTCCTTCGAAATTTCGAAGGAGGTTTTTACATTTAATACTAACTAGATTATCGTTGAACTACAGTTGTACGCAATGTTTCTAATAGTGCACCAACTCTTCCAATTACTGGAGCAGTAGCAGGAACACCATTTTTACCGGCACCTTTAACAACATCATCAATAAATGCATCAAATGCTGCATTGTCTGCTTTGTCGAAGTTAGGGTTGCTAGCAACTTTACCCATACGTGGGTTAGTAGCTCTATTGTGAGCAGCTGTCATATTTAAGCCAGTGTATGCATAAGCAGAGTTTTTAGAACCAGTAGCTACACAGAAGAAATCTACTAAGTTTTCGCTCAATGTTGCAAAACCAGTAGTGTTTCCACCACCAACTTCATTTAACAAAATTTCGAAGTAGCCATTCAAACGATTATCAGCAGCAATTACAAAAATAGTACTGTCAACTACAGCACGTAATGTAAAACGACCAGTTTCAATCATTTGACCAGAGTTTTTAGGATCAGCCATTAATGTGTTACCACCTAAATCTTCGTAAATTGTAGTTGCTTGTACAACATCATTACGTAATGTTTCTAATAAAGCACCAATTCTAGCAATGATAGGAGCATTTGCAGGAACACCGTTTTTACCAGCACCAGCAACTACATCATTTATGAATTTAGTCATATCATTATTAGTTGCAAATTTAGCCATACGAGAGTTCTTAGCAGGATCATGAGCATCTATCATATTCAAACCAGAATATGCATAAGCAGTGTTTTTAGAACCAGTAGCAACACAGAAAAAATCGGTTAGATTTTCACTTAGATTTGATAGACCAGTAGTTTTACCAGCACCTAATTCAGCTAATAGTACTTCAAAGAAAGGACTTAATTCTTGATCAGCAGCAATTACAAAAATAGTACTGTCAACTACCGCACGTAATGTATAACGACCAGTTTCAATCATAGCACCACCATTTTTAGGGTCAGCCATCATTTGATTTCCACCTAAGTCGCCATATATAGTACCGTCAGATACGTAAGGAGCTGCAGGTTCAACCGCTTTTGGATCTTCTTTACAGCCTGTGAAAAGTAATGCTGAGGCTGTGAAACCCATAGCAAGGATTAATAGATTTTTTTTCATGTTTGTTTAATTTAAATTATTATGTTGTTGTTTAATTATTAATTGATTTAAAAAAGATTAGAGAAATATACATAAGAGCGATAGGTGAATGATTTTTTATCACCTACAACTGGGCAACCCGAAGCTAAATTTTCTGCGGAAGGCAGATAACGTTCTGCCTTAAACTTGCGAATAGACATTATTTTATTCATTACATTCTCATCAGTTTGTTTTGCAGGCTCAAAGCCATAAACGAAAATGCCATCCTTAATATTGAAAAAACTATTTTCAACACCAGGAAGAGAATTTACTGTATTTTTTATTGTTTGTGCTTCCAAAGAATCGATAGGTTCTTTAAAATCAATGCGGCTCATTTGACGAACACGTAAATCGTTTTGAACTGTTTCTGTAGAAACATAGATGTGCGAAACTAATGCTCCAATAAGCACTATTGCTGTACTAAAGCTTATTAAAAGTATTTTCTTTGTTTTAATTGTCATCAATCTATTGTCATGGAATTGTCATAACCTACGTGACAGAACTATGACACGGTTTTTGAAAAGTGAAAAAAAAATTAAATATTTTTTCACTTACTATAACTAATAGATTATCAGAAAGAAATGCGCATAAAAAAAGAGGGTTACTTAATTAAGTAACCCTCTTTTGTATAAAAAGCTAAATATAATTCCTGTTATTCTGCTTTAGCAGCCTTTTTAGCTGGAGCTTTTTTAGGTTTTGCTTCACCTGTTTCAGCAGCAGCTTTTTTAGCTGGAGCTTTCTTAGGTTTTGCTTCTGCTGTCGGCTTTTCAGCTTTAGGAGCAGCTACCTTCTTTACTTTTGGAGTTACTTCTAACTGATCTTCTGCTCCAAAAGGGATAATAGAAACATATGATTTATCATCTCTCTTTTTACGAAACAAAACCGTTCCATCAACCAATGCAAATAAAGTATGGTCTTTTCCCATACCTACATTCTTATCAGGATGATGTTTTGTTCCACGTTGGCGAATAATGATGTTACCAGCAATAGCTAATTGTCCACCATATATTTTTACACCTAATCGTTTACTATGTGATTCGCGTCCGTTCTTTGAACTACCGGCGCCTTTTTTATGTGCCATTTTCTTTTACAATTTTAGAACTCAAGAAATAAGATACATTCTCTCGTTCAGTAAATTAAATTATTACTTAATATCTGTAATTTGGATTTTAGTGAAATATTGGCGATGCCCGTTTCTCTTTTTGTATCCTTTTCTACGTTTCTTTTTGAAAACGATTACTTTGTCACCTTTCAAATGAGACAAAATTTTGGCAGAAACAGCAGAACCTTTTATAGTAGGCATGCCTACTGTAATTTTTCCATTGTTATCAACCAATAATACATTGTCAAATTCGATTGTAGCGCCCTCATCTCCTTGTAGTCTGTGTACAAAGAGTTGCTGGTCTTTTGCAACTTTAAACTGTTGCCCGGCTATATCTACTATTGCGTACATGTGGGTTATTGTTTTTTTGGTTAAAAAATTTGAACCGCAAAGGTATCAATTAAATCGAAAAGTAAAAATTGAAAAATAAAAATCATACGTGGAGAAGTTAATTGGGTAGCGGTGTTGTTGAATAATAGAAAATGAATACATTTGGGAAATAACTTAACCCCTTCATTTTATGATGATTTGTATCTCTTTTTGCTTGGCACTTCTTGCATTAGTTGCCGGTATGTTTTTATTAGCCAAAACTCAAAAGGCTTCTTTAGGAATGTTTTTTAAGGTAATTTCTTACTTTGTTATTACAGCATCATTAATTTGCTTGTTGTGTTGCATTGCATGCCATTTTTGTGGTGGCGGATGCAATAAAGGTTGCGCTACTACAGAGCATTGTGAAATGGATAGCATGCACAATGTAGAAAAAGTTATTATCGATACCGTTAAGGTAAAGTAAAAATACTTAGGCAGATAGGCGAGTAGTAAACTCCTTATCTGCCTATTATTAATTACTCAATTCGCCTTCCCACTTACTTACTACGGCAGTAGCAATACTATTGCCCACCACATTGGTGGCAGAGCGTGCCATATCTAATATAGGGTCTATTCCTATTAATAAAAGCAACCCAGCCTCTGGGATATTAAACATAGCCAAAGTGCCTGCAATTACTACTAGAGATGCACGTGGAACTCCTGCAATACCTTTGCTAGTAATCATTAATACCAACAACATACTTATTTGCTCTTGTATAGATAGGTGTATGCCATAGCATTGGGCTATAAACAACGAGGCGAAAGTCATGTACATCATAGAGCCATCTAGATTAAAAGAATAGCCCAGTGGTAGTACAAAGCTTACAATTTTGTTGCTACAGCCAAAGCGTTCTAATTGTTGTATCGTTTTAGGTAAAGCTGCTTCGCTACTTGATGTAGAAAATGCAATAAGAATAGGGTCTAAAATATGGTTTAGTAACGAAATGATGCGTTTTCTTAGCACTAAAGCACCCGCACAGATAATAATTCCCCATAGGATAAGCAGCCCTCCATAAAACTCTAATATAAAGATGCCGTAATTAAGTAGTACGGAAGCTCCTTGTTTAGCTATTATAGCTGCCATAGCACCAAAAACAGCTAAAGGAGCGAAGTTCATTACATACCCAGTTACTTTAAGCATTACATGTCCTAGTGCATCTAAGGCCTTAATAATAGGAGCGCTTTTTTCGCCAATGGCAGCACAGGCAATACCGAAAAATACTGCAAATACAATAATCTGAAGTATCTCATTCTTTGCCATGGCATCTATCATGCTTTTAGGAAAGACGTGTTTAATAAACTCTTTTACCGATAATGCCGATTTTTCGATACCCGTAACTTCTGTTTGGGCCGGTAAGTTAAGTTGCATCATGCTGCCTGGTTCGAACCAATTTACCAATATCATGCCTAAAAAAAGCGAAACAAAGGTTGCCGAAATAAACCACAACATAGTTTTGCCACCAATACGTCCTACAGCACTAATATCGCCTAGTTTTGCTACACCAACAATAAGTGTAGATAATACCAAGGGAGCAATAATCATTTTTACCAAATTCAAAAAGATGTCGCTAAGCAAGGGTATGTAGTCTACAAAACCAATAACAAAAGGTACTTGGCTATTATTATTGCAAATAACGCCAATACCGATACCCAGTACTAAGGCGATGAATATATTGCGAGTAAGTTTGTTTTTGAGCATCAACAAAAGTAAAAAACAAAGCGAATTTTTTAGCTTTGGCGAGTTTAATTCTATAAAATGGCTAAAAACAAGCAAGTGCTCAAAAGTATTATCAAACGCTTTATCTATCCCAATCAGCTTTGGAAGGTTATTTCGCTACAACGTAATCGAAAAAATGTGGGACGTGCGTATGATGATGCACAGCTAAAGTTGTATGCACAAATGCTTCCGTCGGGTTTTTTGCATTATGGTTATTTTAAAAATGCAGCTATTGAGCCAGAAGATATTAGTTTAAATATGCTGGAGCAAGCACAGTTGGATTATGCGCTAAAACTAACCGATTTAATTACTGATACTGCGCATCCCGTACTGGATATTGGTTGCGGAATGGGTGGTTTGGTAAAGGTATTACAAGATAAAGGACTTGTACCTGTAGCGTTATCACCTGATAAAAATCAAATTAAGCACATTACCGAAAAATACCCATTGGTAAAAGCACTTGCGTGTAAGTTTGAGGATATGGATACTAAAGGATACGAAAAGCAGTTTGGTACACTCATCACGTCCGAATCATTGCAATATCTACAGTTAGATAAAGCTTTACCATTAATGGATACCTTATTAATGCAAGGTGGAAAATGGATAGCGTGTGATTATTTTAGAGTAGGAGAGGCAACGGAGCGTTCGGGTCATAACTGGGCATATTTTGAAAAAAGCATTACCGATGCTGGGTTTAAGATTACATTTCAAGAAGATATTACCCCACACATATTGCCCACCATTGCGTATGCGCATATGTGGGGACAGCGTATTGCGTTGCCATTAAAAGAATACATTTTTAGTAAGCTAAAAACCAAACAACCAGGTTTTTATTATGCACTTGAGCACGCCCTTGAAAGCATTGATGCGGGTTTGGTCAAAAACCTGGAAACGGTAAATCCGGTAACTTTTGCGCAGCAAAAGAAATACGTATTATTGGTAATAGAGCGCGCATAATACTGTTGTTATCGTACACAAATTAGCGTGGTTTTATAATTACAGCGGTTCACCATCTTTAGTTTTATATTTTTATTTTTGCCCATGCAACTTTTAGACGGGAAACTGCTTTCGGAAAAGCTAAAGCAAGAAATTGCTGCCGAAACAGCAGTGTTGAAATCACAAACTGGTAAGATTCCTCATTTGGTAGCCATTTTGGTTGGTCATGATGGTGCCAGCGAAACCTATGTAGCCAGTAAAATTAGGAGTTGCGAGGCGGTAGGTTTTAAATCTTCCCTCTATCGGTTTGAGCCAAACGTTACGGAAGAAGCATTGCTTACCAAAATTGAGGAGATAAATAATGACGTGGGTGTGGATGGCATTTTGGTGCAATTGCCTTTACCAAAGCATATATCGGTACAAAAAGTAACCGAAAAAATATCACCTGCAAAAGATGTGGACGGATTTCATCCGGTAAATATTGGGCGCATGAATAAAAACCTGCCGTGCTATATTTCGGCTACTCCTTACGGTATTCTTACGTTGCTCGATGCCTACGGTATTAAAACAACCGGAAAGCATTGTGTGGTAGTAGGGCGCAGTAATATTGTAGGCTCGCCCATGAGTATTTTAATGGGTTTAAATAATCATACGGGTAATTGTACGGTTACTATTTGCCATAGTCAAACACAAAATATTGAACAGTTTACTCGTATGGCCGATATTGTAATTGTAGCTATTGGTAAAAAACATTTTTTAAAAGCCAATATGATTAAAGAAGGTGCGGTGGTAATTGATGTGGGCATGAACAGAGAAAAATCTACATTAACAAAATCGGGGTACAAATTATATGGTGATGTGGATTTTGAAGCTGTAGCACCAAAATGCAGCTACATTACTCCTGTACCAGGCGGGGTGGGGTTAATGACGATAGTAGGACTGTTGAAAAACACCTTGAAAGCAGCTAAAAAAGAAATTTATAGCTAATGATGACGGTTCCCGAAGATGGCTCTTTACTTCCGTTGATGGAAGAGTTTTACACGATACAAGGCGAAGGCTTTCATAGTGGTAAGGCTGCTTATTTTATTCGCTTAGGTGGCTGCGATGTAGGCTGCCATTGGTGCGATGTAAAAGAAAGCTGGAATGCAGAATTACATCCGCTAACCTCAATAGAAACCATTGTTGCCAATGCAGAACAGTATCCAGCAAAAACGGTGGTAATAACAGGTGGAGAGCCGCTATTGTACAATTTAGACAAGCTTTGCGCCCAATTGCAGGCTAAGGGCATCAAAACATTTATAGAAACCTCTGGCGCATATCCATTGTCTGGTACATGGGACTGGATTTGTTTATCGCCCAAAAAGTTTAAGGCACCAAGCCCTTCTATAACTCCATTAGCTGGAGAACTCAAAGTAATCGTGTTTAATGCCAGTGATTTTGAGTGGGCCGAAAAATATGCATTACACGTAAACGATGTGTGTAAATTGTATTTGCAACCCGAGTGGAGCAAGGTAGAGCAAATGTTACCACAAATAATTGACTATGTAAAAGACAATCCGCGCTGGGAAATTTCGTTACAAACACATAAATACATGCACATTCCATAATAATTAGGATGTTACTAGTAAGATAATGAACAAAATACTATTCTATATACTGCTTTTTACTGCTTTTTTTTCTGGTACTTATGCACAGCAACAGTATAGCAGCACCAATAAAAGAGCCATTGAGCAATACGAAAAGGCAGTGCAGTATTTCAATGCACGTACTATAGTAAGCGCGCGGGATGCAGTAAAAAAAGCACTTTTAATAGATCCTGCCTTTGCCGATGCATATATACTTTTGGGTAATGCACAAGCTCTATTGGGTGATAAAGAAGCCGCCATTGCAGCATTTAACAAGCAAATAGAACTAAAACCAGAGTTAAGTAAAATTACTTATCTATCTAAAGGTAAAATAGAGTTCGAAACGCAAAAATTTGCTGATGCTTTAATAAGTTTTACAAAATTAGCTGGGTATACTGATAATAGTCCTAAAACAAAGAAGGAATTAGAAAAATACCTACGTGATGCAGCTTTTGCGGCAGAAGCCATTAAAACTCCAGTTGATTATAAACCCATAAATATGGGCTTTGGTGTAAATAGTAGAAACGCCGAATATACACCCGCTATTACAGCAGATAATACCACCCTTATTTTTACGCGGCAAGTAATGAATCAAGAAGATTTTTACACCAGCATACAAAAGGATAGTGTATGGCAACCAGCTATTAGTTTAAGTGCACAAGTAAATACCCCTAATTTTAATGAAGGAGCACAAAGTCTTTCACCAGATGGGAAATATTTATTCATAACCATTTGTGGTAAGCCAGATGGGCAAGGAGGCTGCGATTTGTACTTATCACAAAAAAGAGAGAACAATTGGACACCACCTTTAAATTTAGGTAATAGCATTAATACACCGTATCAAGAGCGGCAGCCAGCAATTTCGGCAGATGGTAATACCTTATATTTTATTAGCAATCGTCCAGGTGGAGTGGGTGGCGAAGATATTTGGATGAGCACTTATTTAACAGATGGTAAATGGGCTGCTCCAAAAAATTTAGGAGCTACGGTAAATTCATCAGGAACAGAGCAATCGCCATTTATACATCCCGATAATCAAACACTCTATTTTTCTTCCGACGGGTGGCCAGGAATGGGCTTACAAGATTTATTTTACAGCAAAAAACAAGCTGATGGTACTTTTGCTATTCCTGTAAATGCAGGCTATCCAATCAATACCATTAACGAGGAGCGCAGCCTTATTGTATCTACCGATGGTATGTATGGTTTTGTCTCCTCTAATGCCGAAGGAAGCTTCGGTGGCTTCGATATTTATTATTTTAAAATACCTCAGAGTTTAAAACCACAACCAACCACCTTTGTAAAAGGTACCGTGTTCGATAAAATTGATAAAAGAAAGATAGCTGCAAAAATAGAAGTGATAAGTTTGAGAGATAATAAGCTAGTATATACAGAAAAAAGCAATACGCTTACGGGCGAATTTATTGCCTGCTTGCCTGTAGGGCAAAATTATGCGCTCAATGTATCTTCTGAAGGATATCTATTTTACTCCGACAATTTTGCATTGGATAATCCAACTACGGTGCTAAAACCTTTCTTATTGGATGTGCCCTTGCAGAAAATTACTGTAGGACAAACTATGGTGTTGCGTAATATATTTTACAAACTAAACTCGGCAGAACTGAGCAGCGAATCTAAAGTAGAATTAGATAAAATTGTGGCGTTTATGCAATTAAATGAAGCTGTAAAAATTGAATTAAGTGGTCATTCAGACAATACAGGCAATGAGCAGCTAAATAATGCACTTTCGCAAAATAGGGCAAAATCGGTGTACGATTATGTAGTAAAAGCAGGGATTGATGATACTCGATTGGTGTATAAAGGTTATGGAAAATCGCAACCAATTGCCGAAAACGACACAGAAGAAGGGCGCGCTAAAAACAGACGCACCGAAATGAAAATATTATAAATACTTTTGTACCTCAAAATATAACACAACATATGCAAAATTACGCCAATCACCGTCGCCTTATTCCTTCATATCATGGAGTAGTTTTTGCGGCTTTACTTTTAGGTGCAGTAGGTTCATTCGTGAACTTATTTCATGCTACTCACGAAACGCTTTACAGCGCATCGCTTATTACGCTTATTTTTGTAATAGCAATAGCCAATTTCTTTTTTCAACGCGGGTTCGCCTTGCGTGCACAAGATAGAGCCATACGTGCCGAAGAAAATTTTAGATACTACCGCATAACAGGTAAAGATGCTCCTAACGAACTAACCATGGCACAAATAATTGCTTTGCGTTTTGCTTCTGATGAAGAATACTTGCCATTATTAGAAAAAGCGGTACGTGAGAAATTATCGCAAACTGAAATAAAGAAAGCTATTCGTAATTGGAAAGCCGATAATCATCGTGCTTAATTAGCCATTTCATTCACTAAAAGTATATAATACACCATGGGACGCGCATTTGAAGCTCGCAAGCAAGCAAAATTTAAACGTTGGGGTAAAATGGCTAAGCTTTTTACCCGTATTGGTAAAGATATAGCTATTGCTGTAAAGCAGGGAGGACCTAATCCAGATGGTAATGCACGCCTACGTGTAGTAATGCAAAATGCCAAAGGGGCAAACATGCCTAAAGATAGGGTAGAAGCAGCTATAAAACGTGCTTCGGATAAGGATACCTCTAGCTATGAAGAAGTAGTGTATGAAGGATATGGCCCATACGGCGTGGCTATTTTGGTAGAAACATCAACCGACAATATTAACCGTACGGTTGCCAATGTGCGCAGCTATTTTATGCGTGGTTCAGGCAGCTTGGGTACCTCTGGTTCGCTAAGTTTTATATTTGAACGTAAGGCGGTATTTAGAATTCATCCTGAGGGGCTAAATATTGAAGAATTAGAATTGGAACTAATAGATTTTGGTGCTACTGATATTTTTGAAGACGATAATGAGGTAATTATTTATACCGAATTCGAAGATTTTGGTACCCTACAAAAAGCATTAGAAGATCGCAAAATCAATGTAATTAGTTCTGAATTTCAGCGATTTCCGCTTAGTACAGTAGAAGTAACAGAAGAGCAAGAAGCAGAAATAAATAAGCTGATTGATAAGTTTGAAGAGGATGATGATGTAAACGTTGTGTATACCAACATCGCGTAGTTCAATTTTTAAAGCATAGATTTCTACATATTAGAAACATACAGTATTGGCAATGAAAAAGTGGGTGCAAAAGGCGGTAGTACAAAAAATCATTGCGTATTTACCATTTAGTAATAATATTAATTTTCTGTTTCAAAAGTACATAACCAAGGGAGTAAATCTTTCTGACGACTATTTTTTTGATAGGCTAGGTCATGCGCGAGATCATTTAAATAGTTTTAATAAGTATTCAACTGCCGCGTTTCCTCATACCTGTTTAGAAATAGGCACAGGTTGGTATCCTATTGTACCAATAAGCTTGTTTTTGGTCGGTTCAGAACGAATTTATTCTGTTGACATCTCTTTTCTTACCTCCAAAAAAAGGATTTATACTATTATACAAAAAATACTAACCTGTTACGAATCAGGAGAGTTAAATGCCTATGTAAAGTATTTACCAGAGCGTATTACTGAGTTGCAACAAATTGCTGCTCAATACGAGCAACTATCGTTGAAACAGTTACTCGAAAAATTGCACATCAATTATTTAATAGAAGATGCCCGCAATTTATCTATAGCCGATAATAGTGTTGATTTAGTAAATTCAAACAATACGTTTGAGCATATCTATCCCAATATTTTGGTGCCAATACTAAAAGAATTTAAGAGAATAATAAAAAAGCAAGAGGGGGTAATGTCGCATTTTATTGATATGTCTGATCATTTTGCACATTTCGATAAATCCATTACAATTTATCATTTTCTACGATTTTCAGATAAAAAATGGCAATTAATAGATAATTCGGTGCAGCCACAAAGCAGATTAAGGATGTATGAGTACGAGCAATTATTTGCCGATTTACACATCCCTATTACCGAACACACTTTTAGGGAAGGGAATTTAGCCGAATTGGAAACGATTCCATTAGCAGAGAAATTTGTTGGGATAGCTAAAAAAGACTTGGCAATTAGTCATTGTCATTTTATTTCTAAAATGGCAGATAATTAGGCAAAAAGCACTACTATTATGTATTACCTAACAATTGTAATGCTTTCTCCAAATCTTCTGGAGTATCAATGGCTACTGTTTCTATATCGGTTTTGGCGGTATATATAGCGTATCCATTGTCTATCCAACGCAATTGCTCCAACGATTCTGTTTCTTCAAGCAAAGTGGCTTGCAGTTGAGCCAGCATAAGTAACGTGCCCCTGTTGTAGCCATACATACCAATGTGTTTGTGAAAAGCATGGGTATTCAACCAATTTTCTTTAGCTACTCCACGCAAATAAGGCACAGGCGAACGACTAAAATAAATAGCGCGGTTATTATGTGACAGTACTACTTTTGGTAAATTAGGGTTATCTAAATCGGCAGTAGTGCTTATTTTTTTTACCAATGTAGCTATTTGCACTTCGGTATTGGTAAAGCAACTTGCCAATAAATCAATTTGAGATGGATTAATAAAAGGTTCATCACCTTGTATATTAATAATTACATCAAATTCTGGGTGTTGCTGGGCTACCTCTGCACAACGATCAGTACCGCTTGGGTGATGTGTGGCAGTTAATTGCGCATTGCCACCAAATGCTTGTACGTGATCTAAAATACGCTCGTCGTCGGTAGCAATAATTACCTTATGTAATGAGACTGCTTTTGTAGCTTGTTCATACACTCGTTGTATCATGCTTTTACCCGCAATATCAATTAAGGGTTTACCCGGAAAACGAGTAGAAGCATAGCGAGCTGGAATAATACCGAGTATGTTCATTTCGATACTATTATTTGAATAACCCGTGCAGTTCCTTTTCGATACTGGTTACGATAATGCCTAAATCTTCGGGATTATCTACAAAATTGAGTTTGTCTATGTGTATGGTAAGTAATTTTCCTTCTTTATAATTACCAATCCAGCTATCGTATTTTTCATTAAGGCGTTGCAGATAATCCAATCGAATGCCGCTTTCGTACTCTCTACCTCGTTTTTGTATTTGATTAACGAGGGTAGGTACCGAAGCTTTTAAGTAAATTAATAAATCGGGGGGCTTTACAAAAGGTTTAATACTCTCAAAAAATGCTAAATAATTATCATAGTCACGTGTGGTTAACAAGTTCATGTCGTGCAAATTGTCGGCAAAAATGTAGCAATCTTCGTAAATAGTACGGTCTTGAATAATCGACTTTTTTGATTGTGCAATTTGCAAACTTTGCTGAAAACGGCTATTGAGGAAATAAATCTGCAAGTTGAAAGACCAACGTTGCATATCCTGATAAAAATCGTTCAAATAGGGGTTGTCATCTACCGATTCGTAGCTTGGTTCCCAGTTATAGTGCTTACACAACAACTCTACTAAGGATGTTTTCCCTGCGCCAATGTTTCCGGCTACTGCTATATGCATATTTTTAATTGTCAATTTTTCAATTAGCTAATTCGTTAAATATCAGATTAACGAATTAAAATCGTCTAAAACCTATTAGCTCACGTATCTCTCTAATTGTTTTTCCTGCACTTTCTCGCGCCTTTTCGGCACCTAAATTGGCTATCTTTTGCAAATAAGCACTATCGTTTTTAATGCCTTCAATTCGTTCATAAATAGGAGCATTAAAAGTAATGATTTCTTCGGCTAATGCTTTTTTAAAATCACCATAACGAATGGTCATGTTGTTATAGGCATCATCAAAAAAAGTATATACATCTGGTTTACCTACAGCTTTTAGTATGGTAAATAGGTTTTGTATAGCTTCTGGTTTTTCTTGATTGGTTTGGGTTGGACCGCCATCGGTAACGGCTTTAGCCATTTTTTTACGAATACTATCTGGACTATCGGCCAAGAAAAGCGCATTGCCTTCTCCTTCCGATTTCCCCATTTTTCCTTTACCGTCCAAGCCAGGAATTTTTACTAGTGTTTCTCCAAAATTAAAAGCAAATGGCTCTGGAAAGTACTCATTAGCATATAATCTATTAAATCGATTACCAAAGGTACGTGCCATTTCTAAATGCTGCTCCTGGTCTTTACCTACAGGTACTTTTGTAGCACGATGTATCAAAATATCGGCAGCCATAAGCACTGGGTAGGTCAATAAACCTGCATTTACATTTTCAGGCTGACTGCGTATTTTGTCTTTAAAAGAAGTGCAACGCTCCAGCTCACCCATGTAAGCATTCATATTTAGTAGCAAATACAGCTCGGGTATTTCGGGTAAGTCGGATTGTATGTAAATAGTAGCTTTTTCAGGGTCGATACCAGCGGCTAAATATTCTATTAGCACCTGCTTTACGCTTTCGTGTAAATTGCCAGGAGTAGGGTGAGTAGTAAGCGAGTGATAATCGGCAATAAAAAAGTAGCAGTTGTATTGGTGCTGCATTTTCAAGAAGTTTTGAATAGCTCCAAAGTAATTGCCAAGGTGTAAATTTCCGGTAGAACGAATGCCGCTCACTACTGTTTCCATGCGCCGAAATTAGGAAAAATAAATACTATTTTTGGCACGATGATTTTATTTCTGAGAAAAGCACATTTCGTACTTTTCATGTTTTTCAACGTACTTTTTTACCTGTTACTATTTCCAGCAACATATTATTTTTCGCGTAAGCCAAGCAGGTACAAAACATTGAATGGAGTACGCAAAATTTGGGCCAACTCTTTGTTTTTTTGTTCGGGCATTTTTTACCGTATTCGGTACGAAATGCCCTTGGATAAAAACCAAACGTACGTAATCTGTGCCAACCACACATCGTTTATTGATATTGCAGCTACTATCTTATTTGCAAAAGGAACCTTCCATTTTATGGGTAAAGAAGAATTGAAGCACAACCCCTTGCTGCGTATTTTTTTCGAAACTATAGATATTACGGTGAATAGGGATAGTAAAATGAGTGCGTTTAGGTCGTTTAAAAAAGCTTCCGAAAATGTTGCAGCAGGCAGAACGCTGATTATTTTCCCCGAAGGCGGTATAGAGGATGGTAATTATCCCCCACAATTATTGGAGTTTAAATCGGGTGCATTCAAATTAGCTATTAAGCAACAAGTACCCATTGTGCCTGTTACTTTTCATAATAACTGGCGCATATTGTACGACGATGGATTAAAGTATGGTTCTCGACCGGGTATGTTACATATTACCGTACACGAGCCAATACCTACTATTGGACTTACGAGCGAAGATGCTGATAAGCTGAGAAACGAAGTTTTTAGTATAATTGAATTTGGATTGAAATAAAATTAATCTATTTGTTTACTAATAGAAAACTTTATACCTTTGATTAATGTTCAACATTATTACTAGAAGAACGCTTTTGGCATACATGGAAATGTACCCTGATGCTAAAGTGGCGCTTCAAAAGTGGTATTATGAATTACTTAAAGCCAATTTTTCTAATTACAACGAGTTAAAAAAGGTATATACCAATGCAAGTATAATTGGTGATGATAGAGTGATTTTTAATATTGCTGGTAATAAATACAGATTAGTAGTACGTATGGTTTTCGCGTATAAAGTGATTCAGATAAAATGGTTTGGAACGCATAAGGAATACGATAAGATTGATGTTAAAACAGTAGATTATGTTAAAAATAATTAAGACGGAACAAGAATATAATGAGGCATTAATACTCATTGACTCGCTATTGGATGAAAGGGTTGCACCCGATTCTGATAAGGGCAATCAACTGCAATTACTCTTATTAATTCTAAAAGATTATGAGGATAAGCACTATGCTATACCATTGCCAGATGCCATTGACTCTATAAAGATGACGATGAAAGAAAGAGGATTGAAAAATAAAGATTTGGTTCCTTTAATTGGCAGCAAGGGTTATGTATCGCAACTGTTGAATAGAAAAAAAAGCCTTACGGCAGATATAATGAGGGTGTTTCATCAAAAATTAGGCATACCGGCAGAAATATTACTTTCTTAATCACCTTATTTTTTAGATTTTTGAATCATGCAAGTAGACGAACAATTGGTAGATAAACTGGCACATTTGGCTCGTTTAGAGTTTAATGGAGAAGAAAAACAACACATTATAAAAGACCTTGATCGTATTTTAGGTTTTGTGGCACAATTGCAAACCGTAAATACCGATGGAGTAGAACCGTTGATTTATTTATCGGATGAGGTAAACGTACTCCGTGCGGATGAAGCAAAAACAACCATTACCAAACAAGAAGCACTTAAAAACGCACCTAAAAAAGACTCAGATTATTTTAGGGTGCCTAAGGTGATGGAGCAATAGTTCTGAGTTATCAGTTGCCTGTTGCCAGTTATCTGTATTATATCTATCATTAACCATTTATAATTTATAATTCAAAAAAGGATGCTTATTAACATTACCAATATTGGCAAAGAATACCGCATAGGCACCGAAGAAATTCATGCGTTGCGTTCGGTAAGCATGCAAATTAAAAAAGGCGAATTTGTGGCATTAATGGGGCCTTCGGGTTCTGGAAAATCTACCTTGATGAATATTTTGGGCTGTTTGGATACGCCCAGCAAGGGTAGCTATATTCTGAATGGTACGGATGTAAGCAACATGACGGACAATGAATTAGCCGAAGTGCGCAACAAAGAAATAGGATTTGTATTCCAAACCTTTAATTTATTGCCACGCTCTACGGCTTTAGATAATGTGGCATTGCCCTTAGTATATGCAGGTAAAGCTAAAGCCCAGCGCGAAGAACGTGCGCTAAAAGTATTGAGCGATGTAGGTTTGCAGGACAGGGTAAAACATAAGCCCAATGAGCTTTCGGGCGGGCAACGCCAACGCGTAGCCGTTGCACGTGCTTTGGTAAACAATCCCTCTATTATTCTGGCAGATGAGCCTACGGGTAACTTAGATACCAAAACCTCTATAGAAATTATGGGTTTGTTGGAAGATATTCATAAAGAGGGGAATACCATTATTTTGGTAACCCACGAAGAAGATATTGCCCTGCATGCTCACCGCATTATTCGCTTGCGCGATGGCGTTGTAGAAGATGATTTTAAAAATCCCAATGTAAAAACGTCTACAAGCGTGTAACTTTTTATAAAAACAATTACCTTCGATTAACTAAACCATACATACCATGAAAAACAAACTAATCATTCTTCTTGCCACTACAGGCGTGCTATTATTTTCAGCGTGTAAGCCAGATCCTATAGTAAATGGACCTACACCTTCGGGTATTGATGGAGGCGTACTTGTATCAACATTTGCAGGTATAAATATTGCGGATATTAAATTTATCGATAAAAAAACAGGTTTTGTAATAGGCAGTGATTCAATGGCAAATAGATTATATGTTACTAATGATTCGATGAAAACTTGGCAAGACCATACGTTACCCAACTATACCTATTTTAGTGCATTCAAGGTTTTGAATAAAGGTTACATATACGCTTTACTAACTAGCAAAAGCAATAATGAAACTTTCTTTTGCTCTTCTACCGATTTAGGTAAAAATTGGCAACAGTATGATTTATCAAAATCAGAATCTGGTATAGAAAATATACTAATCGGTGATGTACTGATGTTAAATGAACAGGAAGGTTTTTTAATTGGATATGAGCAACCAACATTTCAAAATGATTCTTTAGGACTTATTTTTAAAACAATTAATGGTGGTGTTAGCTGGAATAGGGTATATGCCTATAAAATAAGTTCTGGTTATCATCCTATTTATTTAAATGATATAATACAAACTTCAGCTTCATCTATTTTAGTTGCTGGGCGTATACTTATCGATTTCAATAAGTATAAAAACATACTTATTGAATCAGTGGATAACGGTATTACTTGGCAAGAAAAGCGATTAAATATACCTGATTTTTTAAAGCCTGAGAATATTCAGACTGATGGAACAATATATGCATTAGGCTATAGTTCAGAAAATTACAATCTGTCCTATATTTTGAAAAAAAGTCCTGGAAACCAATTGTTTGACACATTGAAAATAGCTGATTCAGGTACTGTATTCATGAATATTGATGTACTCAATAATAATACAGCTATTTATTGCAAAAGTAGTATTGCGTATATTAGTACAACTGATTTTAAAACAGAAACACCTATTTTAGTTCCTAATGCAGGTCTTTCAGGAATTGTAAATACATCTTGGCTTTTTACTGAAAAAGATTTTATCATTGGCACATCTAATGGCAATTTATATCGCTATAAGCTTAAATAAACAACGTGAAAATTTACACCAAAACAGGCGATAAGGGGCTTACTTCATTAATAGGTGGTACACGTGTACCCAAGCACCATTTGCGTATTGAGGCGTATGGTACGGTAGATGAACTCAACTCGTATATCGGGCTCATTAGCGATCAAGCAATAAGTCAGCATCAAAAGCAGCTGTTAAAAGAAATTCAGGATCGGTTATTTACCGTTGGCTCTTCGTTGGCGGCAGACCCCGAACGCTCCAAAATGAAAATTCCAGATTTGCACCTGCACGATATAGAGTTGTTAGAAAAAGAAATGGATGCGATGAACGAGGTGTTACCCGAATTAAAGCACTTTATTTTACCAGGTGGCAATACTACAGCATCGTACTGCCATATTGCCCGTTGTGTTTGCCGCAGGGCAGAGCGATTGGTGGTGCATTTAGCAGAAGATAGCTTTGTAGATGAAAAAGTAACTATGTATCTGAATAGGTTGTCCGATTATATTTTTGTGTTGGCACGTAAACTTACCCAAGACACCAACGGACAAGAAAACAATTGGATTCCGCGCGTGTAAGCGGCATGGGTTCAAAACTTTTTATTGTGATATTCCGTTATGTTTTTAACTTCGCGGAAATTTAAATATTTAAAGCACACTATGTACTGGACACTCGAATTAGCATCGCACTTAGAAGACGCACCTTGGCCGGCAACAAAAGATGAATTAATAGATTATGCAATCCGCTCTGGAGCACCTGTAGAAGTGATTGAAAACTTGCAGGCATTGGAAGATGATGGTGAACCCTATGAAAACATCGAAGAAATTTGGCCGGATTATCCCACAAAAGATGACTTCTTTTTTAACGAAGACGAATATTAACGAAAAGCCTTTTCTGTAATTTGCAGAAAAGGCTTTTTTTAAATCATCACCTATTAATAAGTAGTTTTCCTACAGCCAGTCCTACTTTTACAATATACATTCCATTTGGTAATGCGGCTATATTACACGTTGTAGTAGAACTGTCTATTGTTTTAGTCAGCACTATTTTTCCAGCAATATCTGTTATGTATACCTCTTGTGGGGATGTATAGGGATATACATGCAGGTATATTTCGGCATTTGCGGGGTTGGGGTAAATCTTAATACCTGCAAGTGCTTGTTTTTCAGTTACACCTGATGGTTCGGCTTGTTTAAAAAAAGAGATACCTCCTCTGTAAGCACCCACAATCAATTCTTTTTCACCATCATTATCTAAATCACTTATGGTAAAACTGATGCGTCCACCCATATTTGGGTTAAATGTATCGGTATGTATAAATGCTCCTTGTAGGTTATTATCTACATTATCAAAGCGGTTTATAGTGCCATCTGCTTTAGTAATGAGCAATTCGGTATCGCCATTGTTGTCAAAATCACCAATCCAAGTAGTGCTATATCCATTTACAGCTACTCCAGCCGATTCTGTTTTCAATCTACCCAAACTATCAGTCTGTAATACAAAATTAGGAGTGCTGCTACTGGTGTTTTTGTAGAAAGAAATATTAGTGCTCTTTTCACCTGTAACTATATCCAAAATACCATCTTTATCTAAATCGACTAAAACAGGTGTAGCATAAGCACCCACATCAATATTTTGGTACTTAAAAGAAGCCGTTTGCGACGATATGTCAATCGTATTGTCCAATCCTGCCGTATTCGTAAAAAGATTCAAAAAACCTTCGCTATCGCCCAGTACCAAATCAGCATCGCCATCGCTATCCATATCGGCAAATGTTGGGAACAACGCTTTTAAGTTTGTAGTGGAAATTGCTGCAAAATCTCTGGTATTAAGATCAAAAGCAGGTTGGGTAGTTGTGCCTGTGTTTTTGAGATAAGCTAATTTTCCTGTGTAATTACCATTACCAGCATAATATCCAAAATTACCGATAATGAGGTCTTTCAGCCCATCTGCATTTACATCAACTACGGCAGGGTAGGCTCCTTCGCCTAAATCGAGCAAGGTGTTTACCAAAAAAGGAGTGCTTTGGTAGGTAAATACAGGGTTTTGCGCCGTACCCGTTTGTAGGTAAACAATACAATTAGTAAAATTTTCGGCAGCTGTAGTTACGTTTGGTGCAATAACAATGTCGTTTTTTGCATCATTATTTACATCTAAATAGTATGCTGCCGGAAAAATAGCCATGTCTATGGGTTTACTTGCAGGAAACTGGGTATTGATGCTTCCCATATTTGCATCGCTCGTACTGCCTGCATTAGTCAATAAGTACATGGTGCTGCACCCGATGTCGCCTATTAGGGCATCTATTAAGCCATCTCCAGTAACATCAAATACAGTAAGTGTAGAACCAGCGTGCAAATTGTTTTTTGCAAGTGTAAGGGTGTCGTTAGTTAGTTTGCCTATACACGCATTTAGTTGTACAGTACAGCTAGTGCCATCTTCTCTAAATTTGCCCCAGCATCTTTGTTCTAATATAAAATCAAGCGAATCGCGGGTGCCGTATTTTTCTATACTCCGATTTTTGAAATAATATACCGCATCACCATTGCCAGTACCTAGTTCAAACGTCAATATATCCAAATCACCATCGTTATCGGCATCTATAATAGACGGAATATCGGCACTGCTTACAAATATAGAGCTGCTAAAAGAGGTGTAAAACGATTCGAGTAAAGGAGTTAATTCTTCAAAACGAAGCTGTGTTGCTGTAGAGGTGTTTAGGTACACCTTTATACCACCAGGAACAGATGTGAAAATATCTTCTTTACCATCAGCATTAAAGTCGCGCAATAAACACCACGAGCGTATTGCAGGGAAGTAACGTTCATATTGGGGGGCATACGTATAATCAATAGTATTGGGCGTGCCACCGTTCAGAAAGGTAAGCGATTTGTTTCCGCTTCTATCAAATACAAAAAGGTCTTTTATGCCGTCGTTATTTAAATCGATTACCGAAAATTGCGGAGCATTTAAGCCGCCAACCCACGCATTTTGGTAATTTGTAGTGTTTTCTGTTAATGAAATATCATCAAAACGTTCGAAATAGAATTGGGCAGATGCAGGTTGCAAACAACTTATGAGTAGGTGTAAAAATGTGCCTTTTATCACCCACAACAAGTTATTTTTTCGTTGTATTTTTGGCATAACACAAATTTACATAAAATATGCGCATTAAGATTACGGCTATACTTCTACTAATTTTTGGAAGTGCTTTTGCACAAATAGATTACTCGCAACCTATTGCGTTTGATTTTAAAGACTTGTTTCAAATTACCGATTTCGACCTTCGTTCGGATTATCCAGCAAAGCAAAACATACTACTAGTTGCTGCCGCCAAAGAAGAAAAATTTACATCTAAACTAAATGGTACATATTCATTTACCATAAACGGGTATGTAGAACAGCTTAAGTTTAAGGAAGGAGTGGCCACTATACCTGTTGATTTTACCAATACGAGTCTTTTTTATATCAAACATGCCAATAAAAAAGGGGAGGAGATTCAAAAGCTATACTATGCTAAGAAAAATAGTAATGAGGTAACGTTTTTTTATATCCCGTTGTGGGCATTGTTAATTATACCACTCATTATTATTGTAACTATAGCTATTATTCGCAAACTGGTTGTACTGGGAGTACTTGCGTTATTTATTGGCTTCTTGTTAATTAATGGGCTAAATATTAGCACCATTACAGGTATGCTAAAAGATGCTTTTGCGTATTTTTTTTAGAACGGATAACCTATACCAAAGGTGTAATTCACAAAACTGTAATTGTTGGCTTCTTTAAAAGCTTTATCACTAAATCGTTCTATCACCCAGTCTTCTCCAGCAGCATATACAGGGTCTTTTAGCTTAAGTCCAACGTCAAAACGGAACAGGAAAAAGGTATAATCTAACCGAATACCTACGCCTGTACCAATAGCCATATCGCTAAACAGTTTGTTCAGTTTTAGTTTTGCACCTGGTAATGGAGGATCATTTTTTAGGTACCATACGTTACCTGCGTCTATAAAAGTTGCACCATTTAGTTTGGCACGCAAAAAGCTGCGCAAAATCAAGAAACGGTACTCCACGTTGGCTTCCAATTTTACATCACCAGTACGGTCGAGTTCAAAGAAGTTGTTTGAAACCAAACTATCTAAAACTGGTTGGTACGAACCTGGACCTAATTGTCGTGTACGCCATGCACGTAAACTGTTGGATCCACCTACAAAAAATTGCTTTTCGTAAGGTAATATTTTAGAGTTACCAAAAGCAAATCCCACACCCGGATTAAAGCGAAAAACGATGGTATTTCTGCCATCAATAATATTGTAAAACCGCAAGTCGAAGTCGGGCCTAACGTATTGATAATAAATAAGATTAAAGACCTTATAGGTGCCCGTAGTGTCTTTGGGTAGCTGTAACGTATTTCTAAGCAAATGGAGCGTATTGCCTGCTACATCTAAATTTAATCTAAAATATAGGTAATCTTTTAGCGGTCGTTTAGGGTCTTGTTGGTTTTCGGTATAGCGGTATTGGCTGCCCAACGAAAAATAGGGGATAAAGCTGCGCAATAAATAAAAATTACCCTGCTCGCTTAATGTTTGTGTTAAGGTGCTGGATAAAGCAGAATTTACAATGTTAATATCTACAAGCTTAATGTAATGACTACGGGTACGCGTGTCACGCCATTCGTAACCATAAGCAGTATTTACAGATCTTCTAAAGAAAAAATCTTCTCGTTTTTCGAATCCATAATTGAATGAAACAAAAGTACGAGGGTTTGCCAATCGGTAATTTGGTTGTAACGCAGGAATAATCAATTTTGGGAAATACAAATTACTGTAGATGGAAATTTGTCTACGAGAAATTAATGTTACATCACGTGTTTCAAATAATGCTCGTTGTGTTTCAAAGCCGCCCTTTACCCCCAATTCAAAAAGCTCGGCACCTTTAAAGGCATTTTTATCACTAAAACCTATGCTTCCGTTGGCTCCCAAGTTTCCAGAGTTAAGTGTACCCTCAATTTCTGGACGAATGGTATATTGTTTAGTAGGAGTAAGGGCAATAAACGTATTTAAAACCTTGTTTAGGGTATCTTCTGAAAAGCTAATGTTCGAAAACTTAAACACCCCCAGCTCTCCTAATCTATTATAGGTTACATCTACATTACGTTGTGCGTAAACATCTCCCTTTTTCACAAAAAGAAATTTGTTAAACGTTTTCATATTAAACTGCTCGTAAGGGTCTATGTAATTAAAATTATCATTTTTCAAGGTATCCTTGGTAGGTGTTTTTGTAGTATAAATATTGGTATTATTTATCTTGATGCTTATGTCTCCAATGGTGTACAGTTGATTCGGCATATCTTCTGGATTACCAATTCTTAAATCAATATTAAGGGCATTTTTCTGTAAATTGGTATCAATGTTATAGGTAACATATTGCCTCAAAAATTTATAGTAGCCATTGTTGCGCATCAAAGCATAAATGCGCTCTTGCTCGGCTTTCATTTTTTTTTCAGAGTAGTTATCTCCTTCTTTGAGTAGGGTCTCTGTTGGGGCATTTTTATAGATTTTATACACGTTCGTATCGGTAATATCATACGAAATACTATCGATTACGTAAGGAATATTACGAATAACGTTGTAGGTAACGGTTGCTTTTTTGCGCTTAATGCGGGTATCAACTGTTACCTTATTTTTAAAGTATCCATCATTAAATAAATACTGACTTATTTGTTGTGCCGAAAATTTACTTAATGCAGAATCGGTAATTACAGGTGCTTCTCCAATATTGTTTTTTATACGTTCCTTGTACTTTGTTTGCTTGCCCGTATTGGCCAAATTATACAGATATAAGTTTACCCTAAAGAAGAAAAAGAACTTGCGGTTAGGTTTTTGGCGCACATAGCTGTATAGTTCATCTTTTTGGGTGCTATTTTTTGTACCTGTTATTTTTACTTTTTTTACCAGTGATTGATTTGGACCCAAATGCTGTGTAGAACACGAAGTCCATAGCAAACAAGCAAGTAAAATGCCTATTATTGTACCAAAAGAATAGCGAAATGCTTTCAAAATCACAAATTAGTTTTATTCGGTCGTTGCAGCAAAAAAAACAGCGCAATGAGCATAAATTATTTATTGCCGAAGGAGTAAAGGTAGTAGAAGAACTCTTACAATCTAACTTTACTATTCAGGCAGTGTACTATACGGGTGTTTTGCCAGAAAATATCCAGCAATTGGCTGCAAAAGTATTGAAAAATGACCAAATCAGCGAGGTAAGTAGTACCGATATGGAACGTATTTCGGCATTTAATACCGCATCTGCTGTATTATTACTGGTAGAAATACCACAAGAAAATGATTTAGCCTATTTCTATACAAATTTTGATGAGTTGGTACTGGTAATAGATGAAGTAAAAGACCCAGGAAATTTAGGTACGATCATCCGCCTTGCCGATTGGTTTGGCATCAAAAATCTTGTTTGCTCTCCTAATACAGTAGATTTATATAACCCCAAAACGATACAAGCTACTATGGGTTCTATTGGTAGGGTAAATGTGGTATACACCGAATTAGAAACATTATTGAGCAAAAAGCAGGCAAACGTACCTGTATATGGTGCATTATTAGAAGGGGATAATGTATACAAACAAGAACTACACCCAAAAGGATACCTTTTAATGGGTAGCGAATCGCATGGAATATCTCCAGTACTGTGGGGCTATATTACAAAAGCAATTCATATTCCAGCAGTGGGCAAAGCCGAATCGCTGAATGTTGCCTTGGCCACGGCAATTATATGTAGCGAGTTTATGCGAACTAATTTAGCATTAAAATAAATTTTTATTACCATAACTTGTAAATAATTACTAATTTTGCCATCCTTAAATAATACTGGTCGGGTGGCCGAGTGGCTAGGCTCAGCTCTGCAAAAGCTGCTACAGCGGTTCGAATCCGCTCCCGACCTCTAAAGGATAAACATTTAAAAAATAAAACTTACTAAGATGGGCGTTACTCGTTTAAAAAGAAAAGATCGCATGAATAAAACAGTTTCACGTTTGTGGAACCAAATGATCAAAAAAAATACAGATAAATCTATCGGTAGCAGAGCTGCAACTCCTACCAATATTGATAAGCAGAAAAAAGCAAATAATGTAATTATTGCTAAAATTAAAGCTGCTTTAGCATAGTTTTTAAACCTATTTATTTTGAAAAAATAGTCACCAGCCTAAGGCTGGTGACTATTTTTGTTTTGTACCAATACTTAAACGAACAATTGCAGTAAGAATTTGAATATAATCTTGATTATAAGTTAATATTTAGTTTACTTTAGCGATTAATAAATCCCCCTATTTATTGCTATGAAGTATAAAAAACACACATTACTACCCTTACTGGTTATTTTTTTTAGCGCATTATGTATAAATAATGCTTATTCTCAAGAAATCCCATATAAAATAAACTACCAAGCGGTTATTAAGAGCAAAGACAATGTGCCATTATCTGTTAAAAAAGTAGATATAACGGTATCAATATATGAGCAGGGTGGTGGTACGGGCATTAGTTATGAGGAAGTTCATAAAATTGTTACTAATACGTTTGGTTTAGTAAATTTTGCTATTGGAGATGGAACTCCCAGTTCTACAGTAAAATTGGAAGATTTGGCATTCGATAAAAAAAAGTACTTTATCACCGTTTCGTATAAAATAGGTTCAGAAACAACCGTACTCGGTTCTGGGCCACTTAATGCTGTTCCGTATGCGTTTTATGCAGCACGCGCATTTTTAGCAGATACTGCTGTTAATATTGATATTAAAAAAAGCAATGTACGCGATGTAATAAAAGACATATTACAAACAGAGCCGAATTTAAAAGGATCAACAGGAAAAACGGGTACTATTGGTAGCACAGGTGCCACAGGCAATAGTGGACGTACAGGAACCACTGGCTTTACGGGAGCAACTTCCCCAACTGGAGCCAAGGGAAATACAGGTAATTCTGGACAAACGGGTAATACGGCAGTTACGGGTATTACAGGCAATACAGGTATTACCAGTCCTACTGGAGACAGAGGTAACTCTGGAAATTCTGGGCAAACAGGCAATACATCAAATACAGGAACAACTGGTTTTACGGCAAATTCGGGCAATACAGGTATTACGGGCTATACAGGCGGCACTGGAGCAACAGGAGCAACTGCCAATACAGGTATTACGGGTATTACCAGTCCAACAGGGAGCATAGGAAATACAGGCAATACAGGCATTACGGGTAAAACAGGATTTACGGCAAATACAGGCTCAACAAGCAATACTGGCGCTACAGGCTCAACAAGCAATACTGGCGCTACAGGCTCAACAAGCAATACTGGATTTACAGGTACAACAGCTGTTACAGGCACAACAGGTACTACAGCTAACTCTGGTAATACAGGTATTACTAGCCCAAGTGGGCAAACGGGTAATACTTCTATAACGGGTACTACAGGTATAACTGGAGCTAGCACAAATACGGGCAATACTGGAAATACAGGTGCTAGTGGGCAAACCGGCAATACTGCTATAACAGGTGCTACTGGTATTACTGGATCTAGTACCAATACTGGAAATACCGGAAATACCGGAAATACCGGACAAACAGGTAATACTGCTATGACAGGTGTTACAGGCTCAACCACCAATACAGGCAATACAGGTATTACAGGTGCTACCACTCCAACAGGTGGTACTGGAAGCACTAGTAATACAGGCTTTACAGGTACTACAGGTGCAACAGGTGCTACCTCGTTTACGGGTACGAGTGGTACAACGGGCGCTACTTCAACAACAGGTGCTACAGGTTATACTGCCAACTCGGGTAATACGGGTATTACGGGTGCTACTACGCCAACAGGTAGTACGGGTAGAACGGGTGCGACAGGTGCGACAGGTTATACTGCCAACTCGGGTAATACGGGTATTACTGGACTTACAGGTAGTACAAGTATAACGGGTGCTACTGGACCGACTGGAGTGACTAAAACTATTTTAGGCCCTTATATATCATTTGATGCAGCTGCAGCCGCAAGTTCAGTTTGGGTTTTTTATTTAAATGATGATGACTTAAACGGAAGATCAATACAAGATATTGTGATGCCTGACAATGGAACGGTATTGGGTATTAGTGTAATGCTACAAACAGTAGTTGCTGCTGGAGCAGGAAAACAAGTTACATTTAATGTTTTTAAAAATACATCCACTAATGTTGGAACTTTCGTGTTAGACTTATCAGCAGGTGGAAAAGATTCTGGTTTTATGCTATTTTCAAGTCCTCAAACTTTTGTGGCTGGAGATAAGTTAAGAGTTTCAGCAACAGTAGGAGGTACAGCTTTAGCTGGAGGTGCAAGAGATGTTATGGTACAAGTTTTAGTGGGGCTATAGTAAAAAAATATTAATTCTACATACTCAGAGCTCCCGCAGCGTCCTGCTTGTGGAAATGTAAACTGAAAGGACTACAAGCCAACAGGCTTGCGGTAGCGCTAATGAACTATTTCTCCCTTGTTGGTGTTGTCACCAACAAGTTTTTAGATATGAAACTTTTGCTCGTTGGTGATAACACCAATGAGGGTGTAGGTTTTTCTCACTTGTTAGTGTTCTCAGTAACAAGTAACTTAGCATCATCTTGCCATACATACTACTGTGATAGAACACCATCCATCTTTTTTACAGCCACTATTTTAAATTGGCAATCACTATTGTTAGGCAATGAGTATAAAGAAATTGTATTGAAAAGTCTTCGTTTTCTCGTGTTTGAAAAACGAATAAAACTATATGCTTTTGTCATCATGCCTAATCATATCCACTTATTATGGCAAATACAACTGGGTTATGATAAGGCAAAAGTGCAACAGAACTTCTTGAAATATACGGCACAACAGTTTAAATTTAAACTATTAGATGCTAATGATAACAGTTTGCTCAACTATCGGGTAAATGCTTCCGACCGCGCTTATCAATTTTGGGAACGCAATGCCTTAAGTACAGAAATATGGGATGAAAGAGTATTTGAGCAAAAGCTTGATTACATACACCTTAATCCATTACAGGAAAAATGGAAATTAGCTACATGCTCTGAACAGTACCTGTTTTCTTCCGCTTCTTTTTACGAAACTGGAATAGATGAGTGGCAAATGCTTACCCATTACAAGGAATAAGATTCTTGATAAGAATGGAAAAATATCGTTAGTGACAACACCAACGAGGGAGAAAAAATAATAGAGCAGGCTTGTTGGTGACAACACCAACAAGGGAGAAGAGATTACCAACATCACAACCTATTTTTTAGGCTGAGGTAAAAGCACTTCAAAGGTAGTACCCTTAGTTTCGGTAGAGGTGATTTTAAGCTGCCCCGATAAACCGTCTATTAAATGTTTTACCAATACCAATCCGAAACCGTAGCCTTGTTCGCCACCAGTACCAGATGTAGATACGCCCGTACCTTCTAAAATAGCTTGTATAGCTGCTTTATCAATGCCAATTCCCGAATCTTGCACAATAAATTGTAGAGAATTTGCCTCTGGTTTTTCAATTAAATTGAGATATACGCTTACAGTGCCATTGTCGGGAGTAAATTTTAAGGCATTAGAGATAAGATTACCTATTATTTGTACCAATTTATTTTTGGCAAAAGGGATGTGCTGCGTTGCTTGGGTGGTAGTAATGCGCAAGGTTATGTTTTTGTTTAGCGCTTGCAGTTGATAGAGTTTTTCTAACTTTTCTTTGAACGATAGCAAGGTATAATCGTTTTCTGTAACTTTTTTGGCAACGTGCCCACTTAAAATTTCATCTGCCAGTTCTAATATAGAGCGTCCGCTTTTTTGAATAAGGTTCACAAATTCCAATACTTCGTCCATTTTGTTTTCATCACCTTGCTCGCTAATAATCTGAGCAAGGGAAATAATACCACCCAATGGACCTCTAATATCGTGTGCTACTCTGTTTTTGGTATCCGTAGCGTCTTTTACCTTGCTTTTTAGCTCATTAATTACTTTAAGTGTATTTAATCTATTAACTATTTCATAGGCAATTATTTGCAGCAGTTCAATTTTTTCGGGGTCTATAATCCGTTCTACCTTATCAACTACACACAGTGCCCCTAAATTAAATCCCTGTTTAGTACTTAGCGGTATGCCTAAGTAGTATTTAAAATGAGGGTCGTTTTGAACGTAATCTTTATCCTTAAAGCGGTCGTCATTTCTAAGATTTCTTACCTCAAAAGGGGTATCACCAAGTATGGTATATTGGCATACCGTGTCTTCTCTGGGTGTTTGCTCTGCCTCAAGACCATAGTTTGCAATTGTCCACTGTGTGTACGTATCAATAAGATTAATGAGGGAAATATCCGTTCCTGCTACCTTAGCCGCCAATTTGGTTAGATCTTTAAAATTCTCATTGATATCGGTATAGTCTAAATCAAATTCCGATAAGTGTATAATGCGTTCTAATTCATTTTTGGGTATGGGCGCGTCTTGATTCATGACTATTATTTTTTAAGTAATTTTTTATTGATACGGTTAATAAGTGCAGGGCCTTCGTAAATGAACCCGGTATATAACTGTATCAATGCGGCTCCTGCATCTAGTTTTTCTTGAGCATCAGTAGCAGAATGTATGCCACCTACACCTATAATAACAAAAGAATTTTGTGATTTTTTGGCCAAGTAGCGGATAACTTCAGTACTTCGTTTTGTTAGCGGTTTTCCGCTTAGTCCACCCATGCCAATAGCTGATATATTTGCTGCAGGAGTAATTAAATCATCGCGAGAAATGGTAGTGTTTGTAGCAATTACACCAGCTATTTTTGTTTCACTTACAATCTCTACAATATCATCCAGCTGTTCGTTGGTTAAGTCTGGAGCAATTTTTAGCAAAATGGGTTTGGGTGTACTTTTTTGGTGATTGATTTTTTGAAGACTATTCAAAATGTGTTTTAATGGTTCTTTATCTTGTAAAGCACGTAGGTTAGGGGTATTGGGCGAACTTACATTTACCACAAAATAATCTACGTAATCGAATAGTTTTACGAAACAGATTTCGTAATCTTTTACAGCATCTTCATTAGAAGTAAGTTTGTTTTTGCCAATGTTTCCGCCAATAATAAGATTTTTGTCCCGTTTCTTTAATTGCTCTACTGCTGCATCTACCCCTTTGTTATTAAACCCCATACGGTTTATCAATGCTTCGTCGGCTGGCAATCTAAACATACGTGGTTTAGGGTTACCGTCTTGTGGTAATGGAGTAATGGTACCAATTTCTACAAAGCCAAAGCCTAAGTTTCCTAATTCTTTGTACAGCACTGCATCTTTGTCAAAACCTGCCGCTAAACCAACTGGATTTTTAAAGGTAAGTCCCATTAATGTGCGGGATAGTGCAGGACTCTTTACAACAAACAACAGATTATAGAGCGCGGAGTAACCAGGTATTTTATATACTAAACGTAGTAGGGCAAATACATAGTGATGTATGGTTTCGGGGGCAAAAAGAAAAAAAACAGGTTTTATAACGTATTTGTACATATTATATAGTGGCAATACACTTTAGTTCAATAGCAATAGGAGTAGGCAAGCAATTAATCTCTACCGTAGTGCGGCAAGGCAAATTATCTTTAAAATATTCGGCGTAAATACGGTTATAGGTAGCAAAATCAGCTTTCATATTGGTAAGAAATACAGTTACATCAATCAAATTTTCCCAAGAACTGCCGGCTTCTTCCAAAATCAGTTTTACGTTGGTAAACACCGAGTGGCATTGGGTTTCTATATCGTAAGAAACAATGGTGCCTTTTTCATCAAGTTCTACGCCTGGTATCTTTTTAGTGCCCCGTTCACGCGGACCAACTCCTGATAGAAACAATAAATTGCCCACCTTGCGTGCATGTGGATACATACCAACAGGTTCGGGTGCTTTGGATGAATTGATGATGGACATACCTTATAATTGAAAGTTAAAAGTTGAAAATTGAAAATTGAAGGGCTGCTTTGCCACTAATTACCGATTTGCGGTAAACCGATGTTAGCTATAGTTATAAATCTTTTAACTCATTCATTACACAAACAAATACTGCTTGCAAGCACAATTCTTTAAATGTTTCTCTTAATAATACTGAGTCTGAAATAAAAGTACTCTTACTTATCGAAAGTTGTTTACCAATTGGGTAGTTTCTAAACTCAATTGGTGGATTATCCCTTTCAGAAGCGATTGCATTTTGATGCTTTGTACAGTTCGCAATCCATGAAAATTTATATACAATTCCACTACTTGGCTTATTAAAGTCATAACCAAATTTGTTTTTAAACTCTATGAGAAATAAATTTTCATCAATTTCAAAGATTGGCAGTATGATTTTCAAGAGCTCTTTTCTGCAATTTTCTAACTTATGATACAAAGCCAAATATCCAAATCGGATAGTCTCATTAATCACATGTGAATCATAATTAATCTCTACTTCATACTCTTTTCCGAGTTGTGAAATATCGGTCTCAACTTCTTCATCGAGTTTCTCCGCTGCAGGGATAAATGTATCAAAGTATAAACCCTGTATAAACTCAAATTGTCTCGACCAAGAAATAGCCCTAACCAAGCTTAAAAGCATTTTATTTTCGTCTTTTATAAGTTCGAGTTTCGCACTGTCAAAACCATTATCTCCTAAAAATTCAATTATCGCATTTTTCTCCATAATAATTGTGCTAACAGTAAACTAATGAACTAATCAACTAGTAAACTACACACACATTCTTAGCTTCGGTAAAGAAGCGCAAAGCCTCTGCACCCCCTTCTCTACCAACCCCTGAGTTTTTTACTCCGCCAAAAGGCGTACGTAAGTCGCGTACCAACCAACAATTAATCCACACTACACCTGCTTGTACTTTAGCTGCTACACGGTGTGCCTTACGTAAGTTTTCTGTCCATATAGTGGCAGATAATCCATATTCGGTGGCATTGGCAAGCATTAGCGCTTCTTCTTCAGTATCAAAAGGAGTAAGCGTTACAACCGGACCAAAAATTTCTTCCATATTGGTGCGGCAATTGTGGGGGAGACCTTCAATTACGGTAGGGGCAATAAAATAGCCTTTTTCGCAACGTCCTTTTACCGTTATGGCGTTACCACCCAATAGTATTTTTCCGCCTTCTTGTTTAGCCAAAGCGATACAATCGAGTACTTTTTGGTAATGTGCCGCCGATACAATAGCACCCTGTTGGGTAGTTTCTTCCAAGGGATCTCCGTTGGTTAGTTGAGCAGCTTTAGCTAAAAAAGCAGTTTTAAAGACTTCATAGACACTACGCTCTACCAAAATACGCGAGCCACACAGGCAAATTTGTCCTTGATTTTGAAAAGAAGAGCGTACACTGGTTGCTACGGCTGCCTCCAAATTGCAATCGGCAAATATAATATTGGGGTTTTTACCACCCAGCTCTAAGGATAGTTTTTTGAATTGTGGTGCTGCTATACCTGCAATAATGCGTCCGGTTGCGGTGCCTCCAGTAAACGAAATGGCTTTAATATCTGGATGGTGTGATAAGGCATTACCTACCTTACCGCCCAAGCCATGTATGATATTGAGTACTCCGGCAGGTAATCCAACTTCTATAGCTACTTCAGAAAGTAAATAAGCCGTCATGGGTGTAATTTCCGATGGTTTGGCAATTACGCAATTACCCGCAGCTAATGCCGGCGCAATTTTCCAGGTAAAGAGGTATAAAGGTAAATTCCAAGGAGAAATACAAGCCACCACGCCAATGGGTTGGCGCAACGTGTAATTAAATCCCTCGTTGCCCATATCGTGGGTATCGGTACTAAATTGGCGTACAGCAGAAGCAAAAAACCTAAAATTGCTTACCGAGCGCGGAATATCTACTATTCTTGCCAGTTTTATGGGTTTGCCATTGTCTATGCTTTCGGCTTTTGCAAAAGCTTCTAAGCGTTTTTCAATACCTGCTGCCAGCTTGTCTAAATAATCTGCCCGTATTTCAGTGCTCAAAGCCGACCAAGCCGGAAAAGCTGCCTTTGCAGCCTGAACGGCCATATCAACATCTTTTTCGTCGCTATCAGGAATATAACTGTACACCGCACCAGTTGATGGATCGATATTATCGAGGTATTGCCCACCAATAGGAGCGACTAATTGATTGTTGATATAGTTGCGTAATTGCATCGTGTTGCAATAATACGAATTGTATTACTTGATAAGAAGATATCCAATCACCAACCACGCAATACCTTTAATAAAAAAGAATAAAAATGCCCAAATGCCCATTTTCCTCCAATATTTTTCTAAATAGCTTTTTATGTGTGGCGACAACATATTTACAGATATATAACAAGAATACAAAAAAAATGCTTGCTAAGGATAACTCAGCAAGCATTTTACGCTACATAACTTCTATATTAATTCAAACGAACAGTATCCATTTTAGTAACTTGTCCATTGGTAACAGTAACACCCGTAACGGTTTTAGTGGCTAATCCATTGGTTGGTTCAAATTTAACGGCATACGAACCTGCAGGAACACCCATTAACTTAAAGTTGCCATTTGTATCGGCAATACTTAAAATGGTATCGGAACCCGCTACTAAAAACACAAAAGGACGAGCCTCTTGCGGACGTACAACACCACTTACAGCACCCGAAATAGCTTCGGTAAATACTCTAATAACCGGTTTTAGGTTGTACTTGCCACTACCTGTTGATACAATAGAACGTGCTGCATCAAAATCGAGATGGAAAGTGTATTCTATATCAGGTTGTAGGGTTTCATTTACCTTCAATTTTAAACCAGAAGTTTGTGCGGAAGGTGTTTTTAGTTCATACGATACACTATCAATCACCACGCTGTTGTTTGTACCTAAAATTAAACGCACTTGAGATAATTTACCCGATGGAATTCTTGCATCGGCTAAAAGGGTATCTATACCATTCGAAAAGTCCAATAAGTTGTAAATTCCTGGTCTAATTAATCCCAAACTTACCCACCCAGAGCTACTATCCGAGCCGCTATTTACTTGTACTTCTTTAATGTCGATAAAAACAGCATCGTACATAGCTGGAGCATCTGTTAAGAAAAACTTTACCCGAGAGTACGCGGCACTTGCAGCATCCTCTTTACAAGATTGGGTGAGTGCAACACCAATTAATAAAATACCTAGTATTCCTAATTGTAATAATTTTTTTAAGCTTACGTTCATGATAATTATTTTTTGAATTCAAATATACTTCTAATAGAATAGATAAAGTTATATAAAAACGATTTTATTTTATGCATAGTATTTTGAAAAGCAAATAGATGGAGATGAAGTTGATTTGTGCAGGTTGTCATCTGTTATTCCAAATTGAAGTACAATGAAAAAACATATATACTAATACTCTTTGTGAGCTTATTAGTTTCTTGCGAAGAAGATTCCCCAGCAAACTTATGGGTAGAATCGCCTAAATGCAGGTTTATTAGTTACACTAATGTAGAAAAAGGGGAGAAACTTGGCGATATGCCACGTATTAACATTCATGTAGAAAATAATGGACCAGGACCAAGTGCATTTAAGGTTTCCTGCTTTGTAGAATTTAAGATGAGTAATGAGATTGTTGGTAGAACGGGTGTGGATATGGGTACGTTAAATGCAAATGAATCGATTAAAAGAACTATGGAACTCTATGGCATTGCAACGCATAAAGCATACAATAGGGCAGAGGTAATGCTGTACTGGTACGATGCAGAAGATATCTACCACGAAGAAGGGTATGTGAAATGAAGTAGTGTTTTAATAAACGTTATTATGTTAATTAAAAATACGCTTTCATCTTTTTAGAAAGATAATGAAACCGCCACAACAAAGCTACGGCGGCAATGCTCAATCCAATGAGTAATCCGTACCAGATGCCTTGTGGCCCTAAATGAAAAGTAGTGGCCATATAATAACCCACTGGTAAACCAATTACCCAATAAGCCAAAAAGGTGAAGAGGGTAGGTAATTTCACATCTCCGATACCGCGTAAGGCACCTAAACCAATTACCTGTACACCGTCAGATAGCTGGAATAAGCCAGCAATAAAAACAAGCGAGGTGGCAATAGTTACCACTTCTATATCCTGTATGTACAGCAAAGCAAGACTTGCACGTTGGGTAATAAACAACAAAGCACATATGCCCATAAATACCACAATTAAATGGTAGGCACTAAAGCCTGCTATGCGCAATTCGCTATAATTTTTTCTACCAAAAGCATTTCCTACTCGTACGGTAGCTGCTGCTGCTATACCGCTTGCCATCATATAGGTAATGGAGGCTAAGTTGATAGCAACTTGGTGTGCAGCTAATGCATTGGCACCCATTTGCCCTATTAGGATAACGGCTCCACTAAATGCACCAATCTCAAAAATGTATTGCATACCTACAGGAATACCTATTTTAAGCACTTTTAAACAATACGCCTTGGTAATAGCCAGTTTCTTGCTGAGTTGTACGTATTCGGTAAAATGGCTGGAGGTAAGCACATAATAGCCCATAGCAAGTGCCATCACGGAGCGTGCGGTAAAATTAGCTATACCAGCACCTGTAAGCCCCAATCCTGCACTGCCCCAATGACCATTTATCAACGCATAATTAAGCCCCACATTTAGCACATTGGCTACAATACTGATGACCATGGCTATTTTGGTATACGCTAATCCTTCGGCAAATTGCTTAAACCCTAAAAATATCATAAAAGGCAGCATAGAAATACCCAAAACCCGCAGAAATGGAATGGTTTGCTTTACCACTTCGGCATCTTGTTTTAGGTAAGGTAATAGCAAAGTGCTGAAATAGATAACTACAGATAGTATAGCGCCAATAAGTAGATTGACAAATAATCCATTTTTATAGATAGCCGCTATGGCACTGGCATTTTTTTTACCACTTTCTTGGGCTACTAGTGGGGTAAGTCCATAAGAGATGCCAATTCCCAATACCATAAACACCGCAAAAATACTGATGCCTAAGCTGCAAGCAGCTAAGGGAATACTGCCCAAGTGCCCCACCATAAGGCTATCGGCAACAGATACCAATACGTGCCCCAATTGCGAGATTACAACAGGATAGGCTAATAATAATGTTTGTTTGTAATGGACTAAAAATCTACGCAGCACAAAAAGAAGGGATTAACAAGCGGTGTAATATTCGAGTTTTTCGGTGGTATGCAAACGAATAACACCACTAATCACCAAACTTACTAAAATACGTGAAGCCCTGCGTCGGGAGAGGTTGAGAATTTTACAATACTCGTGTAAGGTAATTTTTTCGTTGGTATCTAAATACTCGAGTAAGGCTTTTTCTTTAGAGGAAAACTCGATGATAATGGCTTCTTCTGTTTGCTCCTTTTTGAGAACATCGACCACTATTTTGCTGGCAAGCAGACTTTTATCTTTTACCCGAATATATACCCACCATTTACCATCTTCGCCTAAGGCATAGTGTGGTTTTTGTTTGCTGGCTTTTACTTCGGCAACCAATACCAGCTTTTCATCCACATAAAATTCTTCGAATGTAATTTCAAGTGGGGGCTTACTGCAAAATTGAGCCGCTTGCTCGAGGGTGTATTTTTCTTCGTCTTCTTCTTTTACACCAGTTATAGTGCCATCGTCGAGTACGCCAATTAATAATTTGCCACCTTTATTATTGGCAAATGCCACTAATGTTTTTGCAATTTTTTCGGGACTTTTTATTGTTTTTTTAAAGTCGATAACTGCATTTTCACCTTCAGAAATAAGCTTTTTTATATTCATGGCAGTTCAACTTTAACTACTCAAGTTTAACAAACACACATTAAATAAGTGTTAAAAACCCGATAATTCTTTTTGCCCTGCTGTGGAAATCTTGCGGATATATACTTCGGTAGTGGCAATAGCACAAATTTCGCCCTGCTTGTTAGTGATTTCAATGGTATAAGGTCGTACAAATTTACCGATATCATCTAAACTTTGCTGTGCATCTGCAATATCTTGCTCGGTAAGTTTAAAGTGTAAATACAGGGAAGTAGCACCTGGTTTTTTGTAATCGATGGTTGCCGATTTAAGCCAAGTTTGCACTTTTACCCCTCTGCGAGCAAATATCTGCCAAAAAAGCAAGGCATAAAATGGATCGGCGGCACTAAATATGGTACCACCAAAAATGGTTCCATTTAAGTTTCTGTTTAGTATGCTTTTGTTGATACGTACCCACGCTTGCATGTAACCCTTTTCGAACCGAATCACTTGAATGCGGTTGAATAGTAGAGGAGGAAACAAATTAAGCATCAATTTGCCAGTAAACTCTGATATAATCATACCACTAAATTAGCGTTTAATAGCGCAGAAAGTAGTAATTACACCTGATATTTATGAAAACATTAAGTCGATCATAGCTGAATAATCAGGTTCTTTCATATCGTGATTTGCGCCACGTACCCTGTTTAGTAAAAGATTGTCAATAATTAACTGCTTATCGGCACTGTTTACGTTGTATTGTTGCAGACGAGTGGGAGTATTAATGCTCGTGTAAAAATCCTCTATTTTTGCTATAAATAAGTCGGATAATTCATTTTTAGACAGGGTCTTATCTGCATCAAATACTTCGGTAGCTAAAAATGCCAATCTATCTAATAGCACCGCTTTAAAATGCTTGAGCCAAGCCGGATATACAATAGATAACCCCGCACCGTGTGGAATGTCGTACAATACGCTTAAACTATGCTCAAAACCATGTACGCCCCAGTCGCCACTGCCACGCCCAACACTCAGAGTGCCATTTAGGGCATTAGTAGATAACCATAAAATATGTGCACGGGCTTCGTAATCGGTTGGGTTTTGTAGTGCTTTTGGACCATACTCCATAGCCAGTTTTAATATATCTGCTATGTAATGGCTGGTAAGTTTGTTTTCGCCTTTACTAAAATACACCTCCATAGCATGTGCCATCAAATCAGTTACACCATAAGCGGTATAATCTGCTGGAACAGAATAGGTGAGGGTTGGGTCTAAAAAAGAGATTCTTGGATATAGTAATGGATGGCTAAATCCTTTTTTCATGCCATTTTCCGTGTCCTGTATAACGGTAGATGAATTCATTTCAGTGCCTGTAGCGGCAAGGGTAAGTATGTTTATAAGTGGTAATGCTTGTTTTGGGGTAGCTTTACGATTAAAAAAGTCCCATACTGAACCATCATGGTAATAGCCCATTGCAATGGCTTTTGCTGAATCGATTACCGAACCGCCGCCTATGGCAATTACCACATCTGCTCCAAAATCCTTTGCTAGTTTTACGGCATCATCGGCATGTTGGTAAATAGGGTTCGATTTTACACCTTCATACGTGGTATGCTTAATATTGCTCATATTAAGTATGGATATAACACGTGCATACAGCCCAGATTTTTTAACAGAATTTTTGCCAATTACTAATAAGGCATTTTTACCAATTTTAGCTGTTTCATCACCTAATTGATTGACAACATCTTTACCAAAAACAATACGTGTGGGATTGTAGTACGAAAAATTCTCCATGTTTGCTAAACCTGCATCCTGCTTTTTTGTTTGGATGAGTGTCGAAATTACGAGACCTATTTGGTCTGCGATTGTTAAATTAAGATTAATTTTTAAAAAAAAAGCGTAATAATTAAAACTCAATGGTAAAACTTGACGTACATTTGCGCAAACATTCAAAAATTCAATTTAAAAATTAACATGAAAAAATCATTTTTATCATTGGTTGCTTTTGTTGCAATCGTTAGTGCTACCCTTGTAAGTTGTGGTGGTTCAGAAAAAAAAGCTGAAGGAACAACAGATTCTACAACTGTAGATACTATGGCTACAGAAGAAGGTGTTATGGTAGGTGGGGCAATGATGGTTCCTTCTAAAGACATCGTTGACAATGCAGTAGGTTCTGCTGATCACACTACATTAGTAGCTGCTGTACAAGCTGGTGGTTTAGTAGAAACTTTGAAAAGTGCAGGTCCTTTTACAGTATTTGCTCCAACAAACGAAGCTTTTGCTGCTATCCAATCTACAGTTGATGCATTGTTGAAACCAGAAGCTAAAAAAGATTTAGTAGGTGTTTTAACGTATCACGTAGTTGCTGGTGCTTTAACTGCTGATTCATTGAAAGATGGTCAGGTGTTGAAAACAGTAAACGGTGCTGACTTAAAAGTAACAATCAAAGAAGGTAAAGTAATGATCAATGATGCTGAAGTTACTATCGCTGATGTAATTTCTAGCAATGGTGTTACTCACGTTATCAATAAAGTATTGGTACCAGCTGCTAAAAAATAAGCTAATTACTTTTTTCATTTTTATAAAAAAACCTCTTGCGTAATGCGAGAGGTTTTTTTGTTTAGATACTATTGGTGTACTTATCGGGTAATAAAATGCTCCAATTGATTGATTACATACTTTTGGTCTTCTATAATTACTCTTACCACATCACCAATAGAAATAATACCGATTATCTTTTCATTTTCTATTACTGGAAGGTGGCGAATGTATTTAGTGGTCATCATTACCATACATTGCTCAATGGTTTGGGTAGGAGTAACACATTGCACATCGGTAGTCATAATCTCTTTTACCAATGTTTTTTGAGACGATTTACCCACAATAACCACCTTACGGGCATAATCTCTTTCAGAAAACAAGCCTAAAAGCTTACCCGACTCTATTACTAATACGGCACCTATGTTTTTGTCTGCCATGAGCAATAGCGCATCGTAAACGGTAGCATCGGGGCTTATAACATTGAGATCCTTATTTTTCTTTTCGTGCAAAAATTGTGAAACAGTTTCCATAAATTAAGATTTAAGTCTAAATAAAGGTATCAAAAAACAATTGCTTATTTTTTATTCGGAATATAATAGTCGGTTTCTAAGTCGATATATCCTCTGCTAATGATTAATGTATCCTGATTGAACGTATAGATAGCAGGAGCCTCTGAACCAATAACAATTAATGGCGTTTGGTCTTTATCATTCATTACATCTAACCCTTTGCGTAAGGTATAGGTATAGTTCTGGTACTCACCATTGGGCATTAATAAACTATAAGTGCTATCTGCGCCAATAAACAAGGTTTTTGTACAATTACACGTTTCTGGGGTGGTTATTTTTGGCTGTTTAAAACAGCAACTTCTTTTTACCCATTTCCATTCGCCCACCAAGGGGTTGTCTGCCGTTGCTTTCGGATTGCAAGTAGGTTCAGCAGCAGCCAAAAGCACAAATAAGCCTATAAAAGAAGCATTTTTAAGTATCATACTGTATATATTTAATTACTAAGGTAGGGTTGCCATCGGATAATTAAAAAAATATCCTAAAATTGTTGTCGATATGATTTCACCACGTAAAGTAAACCTGCTGATAGTAGTAGCCGCCTTAGGCTATTTTGTAGATATTTATGACCTTATCCTCTTTAACGTTATCAAAAAAGAAAGCTTATTGGGAATAGGCATTACCGACGCTTCGGTATTAAAGGATACAGGTATTTTGTTGTTCAATTTTCAAATGGCAGGCATGCTTATTGGTGGCTTGGTGTGGGGTATTTTGGGTGATAAAAAGGGGCGTTTAAAGGTGCTTTTTGGCTCTATCTTACTCTATTCAGCAGCTAACATTGCCAATGCCTTTGTTACGGATGTTACCTGGTATGCGGTAGTGCGTTTTATAGCAGGAGTAGGGCTTGCCGGAGAGTTAGGTGCAGGTATTACGTTGGTAGCCGAGGTAATGAGTAAAGAAAAGCGAGGTTACGGCACCATGATTATTGTAACCTTTGGCGCATTAGGTGCTGTATTAGCTGCTTTTGTAGGCGCTCAAGGAGAATTAATTGGGAACAGTGTAGCTTACGTTACAGGTATTCAATTAGCTAATTGGCAATTGGCATATATTATAGGAGGAGTACTAGGTTTACTGCTGTTGATTTTGCGTTTTGGCACTATCGAATCCGAAATGTTTCATGCTGTAGCACATGCTAAGGTAAAAAAAGGAGTTTTTTTAGACTTGTTTAAAAACAGAGCCACATTTAGCAAATACCTCAACTGTATCCTGATAGGGTTACCCATTTGGTACGTTATAGGTATTCTTATTGCCCTTTGCGAAGAATTTACAAAACCAGCCTACTTAAATGTAACGGGGGTAATTACTGGAACGGCTGTTATGTTTGCTTATTTGGGCTTATCCATTGGCGATTTAATAAGCGGTTTAGCCAGCCAGCTATTGCGTAGCCGTAAAAGAGTAGTATTGGCATATTTAGTATTTTCGGTACTTGTTACGATTGCTTTTCTATTTACTACACAAGGGCAATCTGCTACTTATTTTTACACCTTATGTTTTTTAGCAGGTATATCCACTGGCTATTGGGCTTTATTTGTTACCATGGCATCCGAACAGTTTGGTACCAATATTCGTTCTACGGTAACTACTACAGTCCCTAATTTTGTTAGAGGTGCCGTAATACCCATTACCGCCAGTTATAAAGCATTAGAACAACCAGTAGGACCTATATACAGTGCTTTAATAGTAGGCTTGGTATGTATAGGTTTGGCAGCTTATGCTACATGGCAAGTAGAAGAAACTTTTGCCAAGGAGTTAGATTATATAGAAGAATAACTAAATGATTACTAAAGATACAATAGCTCAATACTTTCAAAGTCTACAAGATAACATTTGCAAATCGTTAGAAGAAGTGGATGGAAAAGGTAAGTTTATAGAAGACAAATGGCAGCGCGAAGCAGGTGGTGGTGGTAAAACACGCATCATCACTAACGGAGCAGTTATAGAAAAAGGCGGAGTGGCTTTTTCGGCAGTTCATGGAGAATTATCTAAGGATATTGCCGATGCGCTTCAGTTGACTGGAAAGTCGAACTTCTTTGCTACTGGGGTTTCTATTGTAATTCATCCATATAGCCCCATGGTGCCTATTATACACATGAATGTGCGCTATTTTGAGGTAGATGGAGGAGAAAAATGGTTTGGTGGAGGTATTGACCTTACTCCACACTATGTGTTAGAAGATGATGCCCAGTATTTTCATCAACAACTTAAAGCTACTTGTGATGCGTACGATATGGCTTATTACCCAAAATTTAAACCGTGGGCAGATGATTATTTTTACATCAAGCATCGCGATGAAATGCGTGGCATTGGCGGTATTTTCTTCGATAGATTAATAGCCGATGAGACACATACATTGGAACAGCGTTTTGCATTTGTACAGGCAATAGGGGAGAAATTCGCTCCAATTTACACCCATTTTATGAGTAAAAACAAAGAACTACCCTTTACTGATGCCGAAAAAAAATGGCAATACCTACGTCGTGGACGCTATGTAGAGTTTAATTTGGCGTACGATAGGGGTACTCATTTTGGGTTTAATAGCGGTGGGCGTACCGAATCGATATTGATGAGTTTGCCACCCATCGTGCATTGGGATTATAATGTGCAACCTCAGCCGAATACAAAAGAAAGCCGTACCTTAGCTAACCTTAAAAAAGGCATAAATTGGGTGTAAAAAAGAAACTCAATTACCACACTAAAAAATACACTCAATTTGACTTTCACCGATTTTAATTTACACCCATTAGTACTCGATGGCATTAGTGCCATGGGATATTCCAAAGCCACCCCCATACAAGAGCAAAGTATTCCAATAATCTTAGAGGGAAAAGACCTTATTGCCTGTGCTCAAACGGGTACAGGTAAAACAGCAGCATACCTTTTACCTACTATGCATCAAATTTTGAGCAGTAAAAGTAGACACTTAAATGCCTTAATATTAGCACCAACACGTGAGCTAGCTCAACAAATAGATCAACAAGCAGAAGGCTTATCCTATTTTGCAGGTATTAGTTCCATTCCAGTATATGGTGGTGGAGATGGATTTGCATGGGAACAGCAAAAAAAGGCAATGGAGCAAGGGGCTGATATTATTATTGCAACTCCAGGCAGATTGCTTTCGCAGTTACAATCTAAAAAAGTAAACATTGATCACCTACAACATTTAATACTCGATGAAGCCGATCGCATGCTGGATATGGGCTTTTACGATGATATTGTACGTATTATTTCCTATTTGCCAAAGAAGCGCCAAACCTTGATGTTTTCGGCCACTATGCCGCCTAAAATAAGAAGTTTGGCTAAACAGATATTGCACCATCCGGTAGAAATCAATTTGGCTTTATCTAAACCAGCAGCAGGGGTTAATCAAATAGCTTACAATACGTTCGATAACCAAAAATTACCTTTACTAAAGCATATTTTAGCCGATGCCCAATTTTCATCAGTAATCATTTTTGCTTCAACTAAAGATCACGTAAAGCAGCTGGATAGAGAGTTGCAAAAACTACCATTGGGCGTAAAAGCATTTCACTCTGATTTAGAGCAAGATACTCGCGAAGAAATTATGCGTGATTTTAAAAATCGTAAACTCAATGTACTTATTGGCACCGATGTATTATCACGCGGTATTGATATTGAAGGCATTAGTTTGGTGGTAAACTATGATGTACCTCCAGATGCTGAAGATTACATTCACCGTATAGGGCGTACTGCACGCGCTGCCACTACGGGTACAGCTATTACGTTTATCAACGAAAAAGATCAATTCCGTTTTGGTAAAATAGAGCAGTTGATAGATAGGGTATTACCCAAAACTGCATTGCCTGAATCTATGGGTGAAGCACCTGTATATGAGCCACAAAAAAAGCGTGAGACCCACTTTAAAAAGAATTTTAGCAACAAAAAACGCTAATGTATGCTAACCGACAAACTATGTACTTGCCAGTATAGTATGTTTGTCATAAATCATTAAAAATAACAAGTCATGAAATCAGTATTTATCCAAATCGCCGTAATGGCCACCTGTGTGTTAGGTGCTTCTTGCCAATCATCAACGCCCAAGCAAGAGAAGAAAGCCTACGTAACCAAGCCCATTGTACTTACAGCTCAAGAAGGAGAGGCGGTTGCTACCTTTGCATCGGGTTGTTTTTGGTGTGTAGAAGAAGTATTTGAAAGCCTTGTAGGTGTACGCGAAGTAATTTCGGGCTATGCTGGTGGTAAAGAAAGTGAAGTAAACCCTACTTACGAACAAGTAGGAAGCGGTGCTACAAGTCATGCTGAGGCGGTACAAATCTATTACAACCCCAAACAAATTAGTTATGAAACATTGGTGAAAGCATTTTTTGCCAGTCATGATCCTACTACATTAAACCGTCAAGGGCCAGATGAGGGTACGCAATACCGTTCGGTAGCTTTTTACCGTACCGAAGACGAGAAAACGGCTATTGCCAATCAAATAGATAGTTTGATGAACATAAAAGCATTTGCTAATCCCATTATTACCGAAATAGCAGCGTTTACCAGCTTTTATCCTGCCGAGGAGTATCATCAGGATTATATTGTACGTAATCCCGAAAATCCCTACGTACAAAGCGTTTCTGTACCACGTTTCGAACGGTTTAAAGCAAAATTTAAGGGTAATTTTAAAGAATAAATTCTTTCCTCGACTTTGCTGAGGATAATCTGAATATCTAAAAAAAGGAGCAGTTACTGCTCCTTTTTGTTTTAATACCTTTGCCTTATGACTCTAAAAGCTCAGCTGCATGCTCAATGCGCTTTATTTATACACAACCGCATAGTTATGCTAGAGAAAGCTCTTGCCGAGGCTACTGCTGCTGGCAATGACGAAACTAAAAGTACAGCGGGCGATAAACACGAAACAGGGCGTGCTATGGCACAATTAGAGCAAGAGAAAAATGCCTACCAGTTGCAAGATGCTCGGCAATTAAACGCAACATTTAGCAAAATAACTACCGAAGACAACAGCGATACCGTACTATTGGGCAGTGTAGTGAGAACTACAAAAGGTAATTTTTACATTGCCGTTGCCGCCGGAAAATTGGTTGTAGGAGAGGAGTTTTTTACAGCTATATCTTTAGCCTCTCCTTTAGGAAAAGCCATATTGGGTAAAAGGGTTGGAGATACCGTAACGATAAATAACCAGGATTTACAACTATTGGAGGTGTTGTAATAGTTTTTTATATGTTAAATAGAGCGCTTACGATGTTCTCTTGGGAATAGTGGCGCATCGCAACACTCTTCAGCAAGTACGCTATAGACCCTTCGACTTCGCTCAGGGTGACAAAAAGGGCTCGTATGTCAGATTACCAACTCAATACTTCTTTTAACCTGGCATACCCTGTTTTGCTCAAGGGGATTTTATCTCCCGATTGTAGCAGGGCGATGTATTGTTCTTTACCCATCGGCTCAATTCGTGTAAGGTGATTAAGCTGAATAATATACGAACGGTGCACTCGCACAAACTGTGCAGCAGGAAGTGTTTGATCGAAAAACTGCATGGTTTTCTTTTTCAAAAAACAGCCTTCTTCGGTATAAATTTTTGTGTAATCGTCGTATGCTTCAATATACCGAATAGTAGGTACAGGAATAATGCAAATGCTGTTTCCAGACTTTACCACCACTCTGTTTTGTTCTTCGGGTTGAGCAATAGTGGTTGTTTGAAGTAACTGACTGGTATTCGATTTGGCGGTAGTTCGGTATTGTTGCTGCATAAATTTGTCTACGGCGGCATCAAAGCGTTCTTTACTAAATGGTTTGAGTAAGTAATCAACGGCATGTGCTTCAAATGCTTTTAGCGCAAATTGATCAAAGGCAGTAGTGAAAATAACAGCAGGAGGGTTTTCGAGTAATTCTAACAATTCAAAACCAGTTACTTTAGGCATTTGCACATCCAAAAAGATAAGATCGGGGGTATGCGCTATAATGGCTTTTAAACCATCGAACCCATTATGGCAAATAGCTACTACCTCAATAGCCGTGTGCGACTGTAAATATTCTTGCACCAATGCTACAGCCAGTGGTTCGTCGTCGATAATAATTACCTTCATAACAGGGTGTTTTGAGGGATTTTTACGGTGGTGATAAATGTATCCGAAGTAGTTTGAGTATGCAATAAATCTTTCCTGCCGTACAATAAATACAATCTACGTGCAATAGAAGACAACCCAAACCCCGTTCCCTTTACCGCATCCGTTGTTCTTGCATCATAGGGATTGGTGATTATTAGTACTAAATATCCGTTTTCGAGTGTGCTGCTTGCTGTAATTATTACGGCATCTAAGGTATCGTACAAACCAAACTTTATGGCATTTTCTACCAATGGTTGTAAGAGGAGAGGGGGTAAAACGGCATTTTTACTGGCTTCGGTAAAGGTGGTTTCGGTATGTAAGCGGTTGCCAAAACGCATTTTTTCGATGGTTAGGTACAGTTCTACATGTGCCCATTCTTCGGCGAGTGTTACCAGTTGTGCTTCTTCCTTTTTAATAGTGCCACGCAAAAAATCAGACAATTGCTGAATCATTTTACGTGCTTCATCTGGTCGTAATACAATAAGCGCGCTAATGGAATTAAGGCTATTGAACAAAAAGTGTGGGTGCAATTGCTGGCGCAACAAGGCAAGTTCGGCATCTTTTGCCAATTGCTCAGTAGTAGTTTTGCGCTGTTCTTCGGCTTGTTTTTGTTGAATAATAGCTGCCGTCCAATTAAGTAGAATAAAACAACCGATACTTAAAAAGGCAATGCCGTAGCGCAACGCGAGCGATTGGTTTAAAAACGTCAAAAAATCGGTCTGGCTCGCCAGTGCATACACCAAAATGCTATTTACAGCATACAGCCATCCTGCGGTAATGAGCAATGCCCAAATAAACAGGTTGAACGAACGGGTGGTTGTGGGTGTATAATAACGCAATGCATTACCAATAGCATAACACGCTGCTACTAATAATGCATTGCTCACCAAACTATCTATTAAGGCTATTTTTAGGCTAAATCCAGTATTTAACACCACCAATACATGTATGGCAATCCATACACTTACCCAAATAAGGTAAATAAGTACGGTTTTGGGTGTAGATACAATGGAATTGAGCATCAAAAAACAAGTTTACTGCAGTAAGTTTAGCAAAAGGAATTAGAAATTTTTGATTTCTAAACCAGCAAAAATAGTTACCCCTTTAATAATCAATATTTTACTTTCGTCTACAGTAACTGCTTGTTGCACTCTTTTATCTTCAATACCGCCAAAAATAGCTACCGTATCTTCTGTTTGAACTTTCCAATGAGCCGGCACAATGAGCTTTGTACCACCAAACACTTGATTAGCCTCAAGAATTACTGTACCATGAATATCAGCTTGCATCAAATTTACATCCGTTCCGCCAAAAATGCTTACAATTTCGCCTCCTTTAAAATCTTTGCTGATAATATTTCGGGTAACACCACCAAAAATAGCTACCGCATCAATTATATCTCCCGAAGCGGTGGATGCTGTTGCTTGTGAATAGTGTGCCCATTTACGTTCGTTATACCTGCTGCGCGGCTTAAAAACCATAATTAAACCGATGGTAATGATGATGATGGGCCAAAAATATGGACGGAAGTATAATTCGGGAACAAAATGCCCAATCATAAAAATAAGTCCGATTACTATTGGGATGAGCCATCCTATACCTCTAAAACGGTGTTTAGCACCTACATACATACCAATAGCGATGAGTAGCATTTGCCAGCTAAATACCCAGCTAGGCATATAATAGCCCATTTTATGCACTAGTAATATTACGCCAACGGCTACGATAATTAGTCCACCGAATACACGTCCGCTTGTATTAGAGGGAATTGTTTTTAAATCATTTTCGTTAATAGTTTCCATTTTGTGGTTGTTTAGTTTTTAATGATAGACAAACATACTTTGTGTAGAGTGCTGCGCCAAGTGATATTAGGTGAAGTGCTGGATTTTGTCGGTGAATGGTGAAATAAGTTGGATAACTTATTATTTAGCTGGCATGCTAAAGAAGGAAGCATATCTATATAAAGTGAGATTCTTCGCTTTGCTCAGAATGACAGCCTCTGATAATAACAGGGCTTAAATAATTGTTCTTACCTTACTTAAACTTATAAGTAATTGTTATATAATTTATATTATGTTAAATAGTTTAATCATAAGTAAAGGGAAGCATATATAAACTTCCCTTCCACTTGTTATCTATTTAGCTTCCAACTTCTTCTTCATCGCATTCGACTTATCGTACTCGCCAAGTTTAGCGTAGATCTCTTTTAAAGAAATCATCGTGTTGCGGTCTTTGGGATCTATTGTCAACGCATTTTCTAAATATGGTGCAGCAGCTTTAAACTCAATTTGGTACTTACGTACACCTTCGTCGTATTCCTTTTGCTTGCTTGCTGGTAAGTTTACCGTTTTATTAAAGGTTTCTACCCCCCAATTGTACCACATTGCTCCCATGTTGTATATGGCATCAAAATATTTCGGATCCAGTTCAATGGCTCTTTTGTAGGCAGCTTCGGCTTTCTCGTAGTTTTTAAGTCTATCCTGCGCTGTTCCTAATGCAAAAAATAAGGTTTTGTTGCTTGGGTCTTTACTGCAAGCCAATTCTAGCTTGTCAATTACTTCACTGGTTTTTTTACGCGCCAAATAGATATTTAGCTCATCAATAATCAGGTTTACATTTTCTGGGAAACGTACACGCGCTGCTTCAATCAGTGCTAAGGCTTTTGTAGTATCTTTTTCAGCTTTGTAAATGCCTGCCAAAGAACGATATATTTCGGCTTCTGGGTAGTTCATTTCTACTAATCTGCCAAAAGATTGTTTTGCCATAGCGGTATCTTTACCTTTTTCGGCACTTAACGCCATGTTGAACATTGCCAAGGTATCGTTTGGATTATACTTTAATATTACACTGAAGGTAGCAATGGCATTTTTGAAATTTTGATCGCTATACTCCTTTACCCCTTTATTAAACAATAAGGCCGTTATTTGGGCATTGTTTTGTTTTATTTCTTCGGTGTACTTGCCTTTCACATCGTATTCCTTGGCTTTGGCATAGGCTTCTGCAGCTACTTCTAGTGGATTATTAGAAAGGTCTTTAAACTTTTCATCAGAGGCTATTTGTAAGTAGATATTACCTCTATAAAACCAGGTTTTTGGTTCTATACTTGTTTTGGTATCTAATGCGGCTCTATCAATAGCTGTTTTGGCTTTATCTAATTCTCCCGCACGTTGATAGTTATAGGCATTTAATACCTCTATCCCTTGCGCCCAACTGGTAGAAACACCTGCCAGTATCGTTAGTGTTAAAATAAACTTCTTCATTTTATGTTTTTGTTGATTGGCTAAAATTAATAAAACTATTCTTCTACAATTACGGTTTCCTCTGCTCCTGTTTCTTCTTCCCCTTCGCCCATATCATCTATTTTAGCAATAGAGGCAATCTCGTCGGTTTCTTTGAGGTTAATTAAACGTACACCCTGCGTAGCTCTACCCATTGTGCGCAAATCGGCCACATTCATACGGATGGTAATACCCGATTTATTGATAATCATTAAATCATCACCGTCTTGTACATCTTTCAGTCCAATCAATTGTCCGGTTTTGTCGGTAACATTTAGTGTTTTTACCCCTTTTCCGCCTCTATTGGTTACGCGATAGTCGTCAATATCTGTACGTTTTCCGTATCCTTTTTCCGAAACTACTAATACGGTAGTTGCTGGGTCGTTTACAGTAATCATACCTATTACTTCGTCTTTAGCGGTATCTAAACTAATACCACGCACACCCGCAGCAGTACGGCCCATTGGGCGCACGGTAGATTCATTAAAGCGAATAGCTCTACCAGAACGTAATGCCATTACGATTTCAGAAGTACCATTGGTAAGACGTGCTTCGAGTAATTGATCTCCTTCGCGTACAGTTATGGCATTAATACCATTGGCACGTGGACGAGAATAGGCTTCTAGGGTGGTTTTTTTAATTACTCCCCTTTTGGTACACATAATAATGTAGTTATTATTTAGGTACTCTTCGTCTTTTAGGTTTTGTACATTAATATAGGCCTTTATCTTATCATCCTTATCTATTTGAATGATGTTTTGAATAGCCCTACCTTTTGAGGTACGTACCCCTTCTGGTATTTCGTACACTTTTAACCAATAACATTGTCCGTTTTCGGTAAACAGCAACAGGTAATTGTGTGTATTGGCAATAAAAATGTGTTCGATAAAGTCTTCTTCACGAGAGTTTGAACCCATAGAGCCCCTTCCTCCACGGCTTTGTACGCGGAATTCTGAAAGTGCAGTACGTTTGATATAACCCGCATGAGAAATGGTAATTACCACTTCTTCCGCTTCTATCATGTCTTCCATGCTGAAATCGCCACCGGCATATACAATTTCTGTACGGCGTTCGTCACCGTATTTATCTTTTATCTCGGTCAGCTCATCCTTAATGATTTGCATACGAATAGACTCATTATCCAAAATTTCTTTCAAACGAGTAATCAATGCCATTAATTCATTGTATTCTTCTTTTATTTTATCGCGTTCCAGTCCAGTTAAACGTTGCAAACGCATTTCTAAAATGGCTTTTGCTTGAATATCGCTCAAACCAAATTGTTGTATTAAGCCTTCCTTCGCTTCATCTGGGTTTTTAGATTCACGTATTAACTTAATTACCGCATCTAAGTTGTCTAAGGCAATAATTAAGCCTTCTAAAATATGTGCACGTTTTTCTGCTTCCCCTAATTCGTACTTGGTACGGCGTATTACTACTTCATGACGGTGTTCTACAAAGTACACAATGATGTCTTTTAAGTTCAACATCATTGGGCGGCCTTTTACCAAGGCAATACTATTAACTGAAAATGAAGTTTGTAGCTGTGTGTATTTGTACAGGTTGTTTAATACTACCCCTGCATTGGCATCGCGCTTTATTTCATACACCACACGTACTCCGTCTCTATCCGACTCATCGCGTATGTCAGAAATGCCTTCTAATTTTTTGTCGTTTACCAAATCGGCAGTACGCTCAATCATGAGCGCTTTATTTACCTGATATGGTATTTCGGTAACGATAATACGTTCTTTGCCATTGGCTAAAGATTCTATTTCGGCTTTTGCACGTATTACTACACGTCCCCTACCGGTCTCAAAAGCATCTTTTACCCCTTCGTAACCATATATAATACCACCTGTAGGAAAATCAGGTGCTTTGATAAACTGCATCAATTCGGGAATGGTAATGTCCCGATTATCGATATAAGCCATAATGGCCGAAATAGCTTCTGTAAGATTATGCGGAGCCATATTAGTGGCCATACCTACCGCAATACCTGAGGTACCGTTTACCAACAGATTTGGAATTTTTGCAGGCAACACCGTTGGCTCTTCTAAGGAATCATCAAAGTTGAGTTGGTAATCAACCGTATCTTTGTTGATATCGGCCAACATTTCTTCGGCAATTTTCTGAAAACGAGCTTCGGTATAACGCATAGCTGCAGGGCTATCTCCGTCCATAGAACCGTAGTTTCCTTGCCCGTCTACCATTGGGTAACGCAACGACCACGGTTGTGCCATACGCACCATGGTATCGTATACTGATGTATCACCATGTGGGTGATACTTACCCAACACCTCCCCCACAATACGGGCTGATTTTTTATATGGTTTGCCGCTGCCTACACCTAAATCCAACATACCGTATAATACGCGACGGTGCACGGGCTTAAACCCATCCCGAACATCGGGCAATGCACGTGAAACAATTACCGACATCGAATAATCGATGTAGGCTGATTTCATTTCTTCCTCAATATTAATACGGATAATTTTTTCGCCTTCTGCCATCTTTTCTACTAAAAATTGGTTTGATTTATTACCCTATTTAGAGCAATGTGCGAAGTTAATAAATGCCTATGGATTTGGGCAGATGCGGGGGATTAAGTTTTCAACAGGAGGAGGAAAAAAGAAAAGGGTTAATGGAATATAGAAAATGGGGAGGTAAAAGGATGAAGTTTTTAGGTTTTTTGTCAGCAGTGTCTCCTCCAGTGGGTATGTGTGCAAGGGCGGGACGCTGCGGATGATAATAGTATTTTTATCTTTACTGTATTAATATAGGCGATGTGACCCCGCCTACGCATAGTCCGTATTACGAAGACACTGCTAGCAAAAATGTCCCACTTACACTCAACTTCTGCAAGGAGATACTTTTAGTAAAAAATACTATATTTAGTGCCATAATATATAGAATTTTACTAAATTAGTTTATATCTATGATTAGAATCCTTTTAGTAATTTTCTGTATCTTTATCTTCTATCTTGCTTGCAAGAAACCTTCTTGCGATGATAAAATAAAAGATGGTTTGGTACTATCTCAGTTTCAAATGGAGTTTCTTAAGACTGATCAAAAAACTAGAGAATTTAAAGCTTCAACTGTAGATGAGTTTGGCTTTGTAAACCCTTATGATACATTAAATATTGAATATCGTTGGGATACTTCTAGTGGCGTGATGATGAATTTTAGTAATTGTGGTGGTACCCGAATACATAATGGGAAGTTGAATTTTTATAGCGATGAGGAGTCATATTTGCAGAACTATGGACAGCCCCAAAGACTCTATTCATCTATTTTTTTGACTAATGAGAGGATAACAAGCGAAGAACAAATAGGGGAAAAGTATATCCCTCAATTTTTTAGGTTACTGGATGATTCGGTTAGTGTATTAGGGAAGAAGTATTACAAGGTGTATTATCAATCAAATAATGAATTTACTCAAGGTGAACTTTGGTTTGTAAAGGGAATCGGATTGATTAGTTTGAAAGAAGATAATAATCTTTATGAGTTAATGCCATGAGGAACCTAATTTTTGTTTTAGTGCTTGTAGTCGTTTCAACTAGTTTGGGATGTGAGTATTGTCAACACACTGGTGGTGAAAAAAAGCGACTTACTGTAAAGCAACGTTCTTGGATAAATCTATCAGATAGCACACAACATTTTTTATACAGTAAAATGAAAGACGGGGAGTTTGTGCCAACAGATACGTTTGATGTATTGGTGCGATTTATTCGTGATACATTAAAGCAGTATGCAGAATGTTATTATGGGGAAAATGAAGAAGTGAAAGCTGGATTTAAAGTATATAAAGTAGATAGTACTATAGGAATCTATTACTTTAAGCAATCAACTGAATATTCGGGGGCTCTTATTTTTGATTCATTACAACTAGATACATTAAATGTGTTGGGGAGATTGTATAAAGATGTTTATGCTTATGAATATGGCTATAAATGCAATGCTTGGTATGCAAAAGGTTTTGGATTTATTAGAATACACTATCCCGACAAACAATATCAACTAATTCCAGAATAAAGACGTCTAGTATTTATTGTCAGGCTTATAGGGTGTTATTTAGTTATTTGTGAACTACTTGCAGTTTCGTTTTCCATTTGCTCTCATTGCTGCCGCAAGCGTCTCGCTTGTGGTTTTAAAACTATAGCAAAGCATAATAACACCTACCCACTGCATTATTCAATCTATTGCTTCTGCCTAATTAGGCAAAAATAATACTATTAGAGAATACCACAAGCGGGACGCTTGCGGCAGTGGAATTTTGTGTTGGTAGCAAGTTAAACGGAAGCAGGAAAAGTATTTACCGTTGGAAATTATTTTTAACAGCTCTCCTGATATAGGTCCACAAGAGCAGGTGCTTCTTAGTTTGAAAGAAGTAATTGATCAATTCGAGCACAATAAATCCAATTAGAATAGCTAGCGTATCTTGCAACCATTCTGGGATCTCGTTTACTACAATGCGTTTTCTGCCAGCTAAGCCAAAAAGATTTTTAAAGCTTTTTTTCTCCAAAACTGTATGAGAAAAGGTGCTTACCACCCACATACCCACAATAAAACCAACGAGGTTACCCATCGCTTGTTTAAGAATAAAGTCCTTAATAGTTGAAAAGGTAATTTTTTGACGAAAAGCAGAGGGTGTTTGCCCTGTAAAAGCAGCTTTATGTACGCTACCTGATTGTTCCCAGAGCTCTTTTACTTTATAGAAATATGCTTTATTATCTTCACTTTCATTAAGCCAATTTAAGAATAATTCGGTATCTTCTTTGGATTCCTCTCCTGCCAAATGCTTGGATAGAAGTTCCCATATTTTAGGGTCTTGCATAGGTAATTATTCTGTTTAAATGGGTGCCTTTTTATTATAACACTCAATCTAAATAAAATAACTGACTTTAGAACAACAAACCCTGCTCTTTACCTATTAATTGAGGGCCACGCAACGTAAGTTTACATGCACTGTTTAGTTCTTTTACAAAATAATCAACTGCTTCTGGAGAGTACAATTCGTCATGCTGATGCATAAAGAAGTATGCATTTTCAAGTCCACTCTCGCTCCATTCCTTTAAACGAATTACCCAATCGTTCATGCGTGTATAGTCGCTGGGGTGTAATCCGTTGCCTACAAAACGAATAAATGCTTTTGGGGTGGTGAGGCGCATGTGTACACAATCTCTTTTGCCAGCGGCATCGGTTATTAATAAACCTACTTTTAATTGGGTTAGTTCTTCGTAAAACGTTTCCAAGGCAGCTGTTTCTTTAAAAAAATCAGGGTGACGTAGTTCTAAATATACCTGTTCGCGTTCGGGTAATGCGGCTAAATAACGCAGAATGGTGTCGCTGCTTTTGGAGCCAAAATTTTCGTTGAGTTGTAAAAAATAGCCCCCTATTTTATGCTCTATAGGTTGTAAGGATTCGAAAAACTGCCGCGTTTCGGCTTCCGCATCTTGTAATCGTTTCCAATGACTAATACTTTGATGAAATTTTGGAAAGAACCGAAAATAGGTGGGCGTATCTTCATCCCACTTTTGCAGGGCATCTGCTGTAAAACGAGAATAATGCGTGGCATTCAGTTCTATTGCGCTAAACTGCTTGGCATATGCCGCTAAGTAATCCTTGTTTTTTGTGCCTTTTGGGTATAATTTACCCACCCAGTCGGGTCTGCCCCATTTGGCGCAACCAATTACCCAATCGGTGGGTGTATTGGGTGGGGTTTGTTGAAGGATACGCGAAGTTTGTCGATGATCGGGTGGCAAACTAAAATCTAATCCATCTACGGTGGGCAAACGTCCAAATTCCATATTACCTAAAATTTACTTTAGAATCTGCCAAAGCTATTACCTTCCAACCGTAGCGGTTGCGTAGTTTATCTACGGATTGATGCAGTTTGTTATCCCTTTCGGCATTCATAAATAAATCGGGTTGAGCATTGCCGTGGGTAAGCCCGCTTAAACGTACGCCTATTAATCTCACTTTGCAATGAGGGCTATACAGTGCATGAAACAAGCGCTTTATCACATCAATAATAGTTTGATCGTTATTGGTAAGTAGAATGTGCAATTGCTGTGTTTTAGTTACAAAATCGTGATACCTTATTTTTATTGTAACACAGTTACACAAAAAATCTTGCTTGCGTATGCGGTAACAGAGTTTTTCTGCCATGCCTTTCATTATGGAAAGCAGTAATTCCCCGTTTTCGGAAATATCGTGTTCAAAAGTGGTTTCGGTAGAAATAGATTTAGGGTCGCGGTAAGGAGTTACCGAAGTATGGTAAATGCCATTGGCTTTGAGCCACAGCGCCTCCCCATTTTTACCCAATAGTTTTAGCAGTGTTTGGCGGGGTATAGCTGCCAATTCTCCAATAGTCTTTACACCTCTTTTAGTCAAAAAATCACCCATTGCCTCGCCGGCCATTGGTATTTTGCCTATGGGCAATGGTGCTAAAAATGCGCGCTCCTCCCCTTCTTTAATCCACAACTCGCCACTGGGTTTGGCTTGTCCTGTACCAATTTTGGCCGTTGTTTTGGTATTTGCCAATGCCATAGATATAGGCAATTGGGTTTGCTGTAATATGGTTTGGCGCAATTGTTGGGCTACTTTCCAGGCGCCAATGTATTTTTCCATACCCGTTAAGTCGCAATAAAACTCATCTACCGATGCTTTTTCGAATACAGGAACGTGTGCTTTAATAATTTGGGTAACCTTTGCCGAGTACTCGCTATACGCATCCATATCACAGGGAACAAAGAGCGCATCGGGACATAAACTTTTGGCCTTATATATAGGCATACCTGCATGTACGCCAAACTTGCGTGCCTCGTAGCTACAAGATGCTACCACCGAACGCTCAGAATAACCACCTACCAATATGGGTTTTCCGTTTAGCGAGGGGTCTTTCAACCGCTCTACCGAAACGAAAAAGGTATCTAAATCAAGATGTAAGATGGCGGTATTCATTGGCGCATTTGAAAAAGCAAAATAAGCATATTGCTGCAATATACTATTCACTTTCGTTCAAAAATATCTACTTATATATAGGTTACGTACTCATTATTTTTTCTACTTTTGAACCCCGTAACAACTTTGCATTTACAGGTTACAATTGATTATTTATCGTTTTTATAATCAGCAATTTATTAAACATGTTACCTGTAAATCAGCAATTGCAAACTAAAAAATTATGACCAAATATATATTTGTTACGGGAGGCGTAACCTCTTCATTAGGTAAGGGAATTATCTCTGCGTCGTTAGCTAAACTTTTACAGGCAAGGGGCTATACCGTTACCATACAAAAATTCGACCCTTATATAAACGTAGATCCAGGCACGCTAAACCCTTATGAGCATGGCGAATGTTATGTAACCGAAGATGGTGCCGAAACGGATTTAGATTTAGGACATTATGAACGTTTTTTGAATGTGCCTACTTCGCAAGCCAACAACGTTACTACTGGTCGTATTTACCAAAATGTAATTAATAATGAGCGCGATGGTGCTTATTTGGGCAAAACTGTACAGGTAATTCCGCATATTACCGATGAGATAAAACGTAACATAAAACTACTGGGTGAAACAGGTAAATATGATATTGTAATTACCGAATTAGGTGGTACTGTTGGCGATATTGAGTCGTTGCCTTTTATAGAGGCAGTACGCCAGTTTAAATGGGAAGTGGGTGGCAACAACGCCATGGTGATACATCTTACTTTAGTGCCTTATTTGGCTGCTGCTGGTGAGTTAAAAACCAAACCAACCCAACACTCGGTAAAAATGCTTTTAGAATCGGGGTTGCAACCTGATATATTGGTGTGTCGCACGGAGCGTCATCTTACGCCAGATATTCGCAAAAAACTAGCTTTGTTTTGTAACGTAAATGCCAATGCAGTAATCGAATCAATCGATGCTTCTACCATTTACGATGTGCCTTTGTTGATGCTAAAAGAGCAGTTAGACAAGGTAGTGTTGAGCAAATTTAAAATGTCCCTAAAAAATGAACCCCATTTAGAAAAATGGAAAGAGTTTTTGGGTAAATTAAAAAACCCTACATCGGAAGTAAATATAGGTGTGGTAGGTAAATACGTAGAATTGCCAGATGCCTATAAATCTATATCAGAAGCATTTATACATGCAGGTTCGTTAAACGAGTGCAAAGTAAATGTACAGTATATTCACTCTGAATACATTACAGAAGCTAATGTAAAAGAAAAATTAGGAGCATTGGATGGTGTATTAGTAGCTCCTGGATTTGGCAGCAGAGGTATTGAAGGTAAAATTACCGCCATTAAGTACGTACGCGAAAATGATATTCCGTTTTTGGGCATTTGCTTGGGTATGCAATGTGCTGTAATTGAGTTTGGACGCAATGTATTAGGTTTTAAGGATGCTAATTCTACCGAAATGGATGATAAATCGAAGCATCCGGTAATCAGTATGATGGAAGACCAAAAGAAAGTTACCCAAAAAGGAGGCACTATGCGTTTAGGGGCCTACCCTTGCGAAATTAAAAAAGGCACAAAGGCAGCGGCTGTTTATAATAAATCAAAAATATCGGAGCGCCACCGTCATCGTTACGAGTTTAATAATAAGTTTTTAGACGAGTATAATACTGCTGGCATGATTACTTCAGGCATAAACCCTGATAATGGCTTGGTGGAAATTATTGAACTAAAAAATCATCCGTGGTTTGTTGCTGGGCAGTTTCACCCCGAATTAAAAAGCACGGTGGATAATCCGCATCCATTATTTGTGAAATTTGTACAGGCGGCAATTGATAGAAAAGATTTAGTACAAGATAAAAAGAAGATTAAGTAAGTTATAATGGATAGAAATAGTTTAACAGGGCTTTTATTAATTGGAGCCATCGTTATTGGGTTTAGCTTTTGGATGAGCCCATCGCAAAACGAAATTAAAGAATTGCAACGCAAGCAAGATTCTGTAGCTACCGTAAAAAAGCAGTTGCCAGATACTACTGCTGGTGCATTAACCACAGCCAATTCGAATGAAGCAATAGCTGATGATGCCCTTGATACGGTTGCCAATACAGGTCCTTTTGCAGGAGCCTCAACTGGTGAAAACCAGTTTTTTACCATCGAAAACCAATTGATAAAAGCCACATTAAGTACACGTGGTGGACGTATTTATTCGGTTGAAATAAAAGGGCAAAAAACATGGGACGGCAAACCATTGGTATTATTTAATGGAGATAAGAACGAATTTGGCATCAACTTTTTTGCCGAAAACAAGAGTATCAGTACCAACGACTTGTATTTTACCCCAATGGGCGAGTCGTTTGTGGTAGATGGCCCGCTTACGAAGTCGTTTACCATGCGTTTGAAATATGATGAATTTCAGTATATAGATTATGTGTACACGCTGAGTGAACAAACACATTTGCTTGATTTTGATATTAAAACAACTGGTTTACAAGGAGTAATTAACAAAAACGTTAGCTATTTCGACTTACAGTGGAAAAGTAACTTGTTGCAGTTGGAGAAGGATGTTAAAATTGAACGTCAGTACAGCACGGTTTACTATAAATATACGCAAGATGCAGAGGTAGATTACATGAACCCAGCTAAAGATGAGGAAGAAAAACTCACTACCGCATTACAGTGGGTGGCATTTAAACAGCATTTCTTTTCGTCGGTATTAATTGCAAAAGACAAATTTGATGACGGAACAATCAATAAAGCAACCGACCTTTCGGCGCCACAGGTAACCACAACAGGGGCGCATCTCACCATTCCGTACAACCATAATACCAACGAATCATTTGGTATGCAGTTTTACTTTGGGCCTAACCATTTTCAAACACTTAAAGCCTACAACTTAGATTTAGAGCGTTTGGTAAACTTAGGTTGGGGGCCACTAAAGTGGATTAACCGTTGGGCGGTAATTCCAGTATTCAACTTTTTAGATGATTTTAATTTAAACTACGGTATCATCATTCTTATCCTCACGATACTTTTGAAGATATTATTGTTCCCACTTACGTACAGTTCTTACCTGTCTACCTCCAAAATGCGCATTCTTAAGCCAGAGATGGATGAAATTAAAGAGAAGATTGGCGAAAGTGACCCAGGTAAGTTGCAACAAGAATACATGAAGCTCTATAAAAAGGCTGGCGTAAATCCATTAGGAGGCTGCTTGCCCTTATTATTACAAATGCCTATTTTGTTTGCATTCTTCTTCTTCTTCCCTACCTCCTTTGAATTGCGGCAACAAGCCTTCTTATGGGCACCCGATTTATCAACCTATGATTCTATTTGGGATTTTGGTAAACTGCCTATCATCGATACTATTTATGGTGATCACGTAAGTTTGTTTTGTTTGTTAATGACGGCTTCTACCCTGTTATACACCAGTTTGAACAATCAAATTTCGGGTGCTACGGGGCAAATGAAATGGATGGGATATTTAATGCCTATCGTATTCTTAGGTGTATTAAATAGCAACTCATCAGGTTTAACTTATTATTACTTTTGTGCCAACATGATTACGTTTGCGCAACAGTGGTTGATTCGTAGAACAGTAAACGAAGCGGCTTTGCACAAGCAAATTCAGGACAATAAGAAAAAACCACAGGTAGAGAAAAAGTCCAGTTTTCAACAGAAATTGGAAGATATGGCTAAAGCTAGAGGCTACAAAGCACCTACCAAAAAGAAATAGGCAACAAATCTATTCTATACAAAAAAACCGTACGCATTTTTCGCATACGGTTTTTTTATTTTATTTTTATCAAAATCAAATCAATAGTACATGCAAAAATTAGCAATAGCAGTTGTAGCAGTAAGTTTATCTATTCAAGTAAGCTTAGCCCAAACACCTCAATTAGTAAAAAACATAGAAACTGGTACATTTAGCGGCAGTATTGCTAATCCGGAGGAAATTATTACAATCAACGGTATCGTATACTTTACGGCTACCAATCCAGATACCCGCTTCAAAGATCTTTGGAAAACAAATGGAACTTCTGCTGGTACGGTACAAATAACCAATAATCTATTCCCTTTCCGACTTACCAACTGTAATGGCATATTGTATTTTGTAGCTTATACTGCTGCTACGGGGTTTGAGTTATTCAAATCTGACGGAACAGCAGCAGGCACACAACTTGTAAAAGACATATTGAGCGGATTTGAGGGGAGTGAGCCAACCAATATTATTCCAGGGAATGCCCCTTACGTATATTTTACAGCCGGAAATAAAAGCCTTACTCGCAGAGAATTATGGGTAACCGATGGAACAAATGCTGGTACCATTAAACTCACTTCTTTCGATCAGAACAACCAAAGCTTTACTCCGCCTGCTAATTTATGTTTTACCAATAATACCTTATTCTTTTCAGCCGGCATTTCATCCACTTTTGGCATTGAATTATGGAAAAGCAATGGTGCGCCCTCAGGAACAGTAATGGTAAAAGATATATTTACCGGACCCGGAGCATCAGAACCTACAGCCATTACGGCTTATGGCAATCAGATATATTTTTCTGCTAATAATGATACCGTAGGACATGAATTATGGCGAAGCGATGGCACAGCAGCTGGCACCCTATTGGTAAAAGATTTGAAAACAAATACATTCAACGGTACAAGCAGCAGTCCACGAAATTTTATCACACTCAACAATATCCTGCTATTTACTGCCTTAGATTCTTTTGGTAATAGAGGGCTTTGGAGAACAGACGGACTAGCCGTAAATACTCAAAAGGTAAGTGGGGTTATTCCTAATAATATTACCAAAATAGGAACTCTTATTTATTTTAGTGGCGGCAATACGCTGTATAAAAGCAATGGTACCGATACCGGAACTGTACTTATTAAAACACTTGGCAATGGCACATTGAATGGACCAAGTGTAATGACTGAAGTAGGCAATACGGTGTTTTTTGTGGGCAATAATGGCACCAATGGCGATTACGAGTTGTGGAAAACCAATGGTACCGAAGCCAGCACTGTACGCGTAATTGATATACGTACGGGCAGTAATTCCTCCTTCCCATCGCTATTACATGCCTATCAAAACAAATTAATATTCTCGGCAGATGATGGTATAAATGGAAAAGCATTGTACAATACCGATGGAACTATAAATGGCACACAAGCATTAACCATTGTACAGCAATCGAAAGGATCGGGTATTAGCAGCATTATACCATTTGCAGGTAAAATACTCTTAGCCGCACGCGATAGTCTGAATGGAAATGAGCCTTGGATAAGTACTGGCAAACCAGAGGGTACTTCTTTACTCAAAAACATTGTGAGTGGTACTGCAAGTAGCAACCCAACTTGGCTAACAGCGATAGATTCTACCGCTTATTTTAATGCCGACCAAGAACTCTGGAAAACAGATGGTACTACCGCTGGAACGATATCATTGAGTACTATTTTTAAAGCAGATGATCCTACTTATCTCACAGCTATTGGCAATACCTTGTATTTTAATGGAGCAGGAAGTGTAAAAGATACCCTACGCGGTTTTGAATTATGGAAAACAGACGGTACCGCTGCAGGTACAGTACAAGTAAAAGATATTGCCGCAAAATCTAATGAAAGCAATCCACGTTATTTAACAAACTTAAATGGTACTTTATATTTTGTAGCTAATGACAATATAAAAGGGAACGAGCTATGGAAAAGCAACGGAACAGATGCTGGTACAACATTAGTAAGAGACATCAATACTGTAGGTGATTCATTTATAGACACATTGATAGTAATGAACAATGAGCTATATTTTAACGCTACCGACCAAAATGGGCAATATGGATTGTGGAAAAGCAATGGCACCTCTGCTGGCACACAATTTATAAAAGCTACCCCTGCCATAAAACAAACACTGACAGTTGTAAACGGTGAGCTATTTTATTTTACGTACGACAATACCTTAGGCTTTAATTTATGGAAAAGCAATGGTACAACTAATGGCACAGTGTTGGTAAAATCATTTCCAAGTTATACCTATACCGATGTAAAACCAGCAAGTTTTAAAAACAAATTCTATTTTGCGATGATAGATAGCCTTGCAGGAATAGAATTATGGAGCAGCGATGGCACAAGTACCGGAACTGCTTTATTTAAAGATATTCGTGTCGGCAGAACCGATAGTTATCCAACTGAACTATATGCTACCGCCGATTATCTGTATTTTTCTGCTATCGACGACAGTACAGGAAGAGAAGCCTGGCGCAGTGATGGCACTCCAATAGGCACAAAATTGCTTAGTGACCTTGCCTTAAAAGGGGCATCCTCTTCACCCAAAAATTTCAAATTAATTGGAGAAAATTTATACTTCACAGCCAGTACATCTACTACTGGAAATGAATTGTGGCGTTTGTTTACTGGGTGTATAGAGGTTGATTTTACTATGTCAAAACAAACTGCTTGTGTAAATGATAGCATTTATTTAGCAGCACAAGTAACCAATTTTACCAACGACCCAATATCCTATTCTTGGGATTTTGGCGATGCATCATCTACAGGAAATGCTATTCCTACCCCTACAATAGTATTCAATACTGCTGGTACTAAAACAGTATCTCTAAACGTAACAACGACAGGTGCTTGTAGAAGTACGATTATTAAACAACTGACAATAGTTGGAAAGCCCACTATTATTTTAGCTACTAACAATGCAAATCAGTGCAAGCAAAACAATAACTTTTTGTTTGCAGCTCAATCAAATGGAGAAAATCCAAAAACATTTAACTGGAGTTTTGGCGACAATAGTTTTTCCACTCTTGAAAATCCAACTCACAGCTATACCAATGCTGGCAATTATCCCGTAAAACTAGTAATAACGTCAAAAGGTCTTTGCAAAAGCGATACGGCTCAACTATTTGTTAATGTTGTAAATAATCCAACTACACCGGCTATCAACGGAGTAAATTCTTCCTTTAAACAAGCTATTGATACGTTTTCGATAAACAATGCCGGTGCTGCATCTTATATTTGGACGATTACCAATGGCACACAGCTAAGTGGAGGTACAAGTGATAGTATTATCGTAAAGTGGGACAATACGCCTCAAGGAACCGTTCGTGTAGTCGCCAAAGATAGCTGCGAAAGTAGTCCAGCAACAAAAATAATAACACTTAATACCCCTACTGGCATTGCAAGTAATACCCAATCTGTGATGATGGAAGTATATCCTAATCCGTGCAATATAACTTTTGCAACCTTACAGTTAAATGAATTAACACCACAAAATTATCAGCTACGTCTTTTTAATGCGGTGGGACAGGTAGTATATACCGAATCGATTGTAGCTAAAACAAAATATATCAGCCATTTGATACCTACCCATTTTGCAAAAGGAATGTACATATTGGAGGTACAAGGAGCAAATAATCAAAGAAATCAACAAAAATTAGCAATTTGGTAAACTAAGTCATCATCTGTTAGTTAAAATAATACGTAGTTTTAATCGTAAATAAATTTAAACAAAATGAAAAAGTTCATCATCCTTAGTGTAATCCTTGTTACTGCATCATTTGGCCAAGCCCAAGATGTTTTCTCTACTAAAAAAGGCAATATTTCTTTCTTCTCTTCTACCCCGCTGGAAGATATTGAAGCAAAATCAGGTAACGGAGTATCTGTACTCACACTATCTAAAAAGGATATATTATTTACAGTACAAATAAAGTCGTTTGTGTTTGACAAAGAATTAATGCAAGAACACTTTAACGAAAATTACATGGAAAGCGATAAGTATCCATCGGCTACTTTTAAAGGTAAAATCAATGAAGATGTAGATCTTACTAAAGATGGTGAATATAAAGTAACCGTTACCGGAAAGTTGACTATGCACGGTGTAAGTAAAGACCGTACCATTCCAGGTGTTATTAAAGTAAGCAATGGCACCATAAATGTAAATACCAAATTTACAGTAGCTTGCAAAGAACACAATATTGAAATACCTACCGTTGTAGCACAAAAAATTGCTGAATCGGTAGAGGTAACACTAAATGCAGATTACGCTCCGTTTAAATCGAGCAAATGAGCAATATACTCCAATAGAAAAGCCCTCTTGTATTATACAAGAGGGCTTTTCTATTAAAAGAAAATATTAAAATTATTCTGCCATTTCTGGTTTAGGTAATAATATTTTACGTGATAAACGGAATTTACCAGTTTTCTTATCTACCTCTACTAATTTCACTTTTACTACTTCGCCAACTTCTAAAACACCATCCATGGTTTCGATACGTTTGTGATCGATTTCAGAGATGTGTAATAAACCGTCTTTACCTGGCATAAACTCAACAAATGCACCAAAAGGCATAATTGATTTTACTTTTCCTTCGTATACTTCACCTACTTCAGGTATAGCAACAATGGCACGGATACGCGCTAAAGCAGCATCTACCGAATTTTTATCCACCGCAAATACTTGGATTACTCCTTTATTATCAACTTCTTCGATATTAATGGTAGCACCCGTTTCACGTTGCATTTCTTGGATGATTTTTCCACCAGGTCCGATAATGGCACCAATAAACTCACGCTCGATAGATAATGTTACCATACGAGGTGCATTTGGTTTGTAATCTTCACGAGGTGCAGCAAGTGTTTTGCCCATCTCACCTAAAATATGTAAACGACCTTCTTTTGCTTGGTGTAATGCTTTCGACATTACTTCATACGATAAACCATCTACTTTAATGTCCATTTGGCAAGCAGTAATACCTTTGGTAGTACCCGTTACTTTAAAGTCCATATCTCCTAAATGATCTTCGTCACCTAAAATATCCGAAAGGATAGCATATTTACCTGATTTTGTATCGGTAATCAATCCCATTGCGATACCAGATACTGGTGCTTTGATTTTGATACCAGCATCCATCAGTGCCAATGTTCCGGCACATACCGTAGCCATTGATGATGAACCGTTTGATTCTAAAATATCAGAAACGATACGCACTGTGTACGGACAAACCTCAACAGCTGGCATTACTTTACGTAAGGCACGCATAGCTAAGTTACCATGACCAATTTCTCTACGACCTGCTCCGCGGTTAGGACGAACCTCACCCGTTGAAAAGCCAGGGAAATTGTAATGCAATAAGAATTTGTTGTAACCAAAGAATACAGCACCATCGATAATTTGCTCATCGGTTTTAGCACCTAAAGTTACTGTTGTTAATGATTGTGTTTCGCCACGTGTAAATACCGCAGAACCGTGTGCAGAAGGCAAATAACCTGCTTCTGTCCAGATAGGACGAACTTCAGTAGTTTTACGACCATCTAAACGAATGCTTTCGTCTAAAATCATATTACGCATCGCCTCTTTTTCTACATCATGGTAGTATTTACTTACTAAGAATTTAGTATTGCTATCTAGCTCTTCGCCCATAGTAGCAATGTATTCTTCTTTGATAGCTTTAAATCCAGCACCACGATCGTCTTTGCTTAAGCCTGATTTAGCTACTGCATATACTTTATCGTAAGTTGCTTTTTTAATTGCTTCTTTTAAATCCCAGTCGTTAGTTTCGTGGTTGTACGTACGTTTTACCGTAGCACCAACCATTTCAGCTAATTCTAACTGTGCTTTAATTTGTATTTTAATGGCTTCGTGAGCAAGTTTCAATGCTTCTACCATTTCTTCTTCAGAACATTCGTTGGCTTCACCTTCCACCATCATAATGTCTTTAGCTGTAGCTGCAATGATTAAATCAATATCAGCACGCTCTAAATCAGAAATAGTTGGGTTGATGATGTATTTACCATCAATTTTAGCAATACGTACTTCAGAGATAGGCCCGTTGAAAGGAATATCACTTACTGCAATGGCAGCAGAAGCAGCTAATGCTACTAAGCAATCAGGCATAATTTCTTTATCAGCAGAAATTAGCGTAAGCATTACTTGTGTATCAGCATGATAATCGTCGTTGAACAATGGACGTAACGCACGATCCACCAAACGACTGATTAGTACTTCGTAATCTGACAAACGCGCTTCGCGGCGTAAGAAACCTCCTGGAATACGTCCATTAGACGCATATTTTTCTTGATAATCTACTGACAAAGGAAGAAAATCAATTCCTTCTTTTGCATCCTTGTTAGATACTACTGTGGCTAAAATCATACAGTCGCCCATACGTACCACTACCGAACCATCAGCTTGTTTAGCTAATTTGCCGGTTTCGATGGAAATCATTCTTCCATCTCCTAAGTCAAACGACTTAGTAATTCCAATTTTTGACATCGCTTTTTATTATTATTTTACGGCGCAAAGATAGTTAATCTACAGCAGATTAAGAATCTATTGATAGCTATGCCCCTATTGTACTGTTTTTGAATAATTAAATCACGGGTAAAATGGTGTACTTTGCATCATAGATACTAATTTATGCTTGCCAAAAAGAAAGAGCACCCTAAAGAAAAAACAAAATTACATCCACGAAGTAAGCACCGTGAGCGCTATGATTTTAACCAACTTATTGCAAGTTGTAAGGAATTGCGCCCATTTGTTATACTAACTGCTTACGACGACGAGTCGATTGATTTTTCGAATCCGCAGGCTGTAAAAATGCTAAACAAAGCACTACTACAACACTATTACGACATTACTGATTGGGATATTCCTGCTCATTATTTATGCCCACCTGTACCAGGCAGAGCAGATTACATACATCATATTGCAGATATACTGCGCAATAACAATGCTGGACAAATACCAACAGGCGCACACATAAAGTGCTTAGATATTGGCGTAGGTGCCAATTGTATTTACCCCATAATAGGGACTAAAGAATACGGGTGGTCGTTTATTGGCAGCGATATAGACCCTGTTTCTATAGCTGCTGCTACTAAAACAGTCGCAGCAAATGCCACTTTAGGTGGTAAGATTGAGTTGCGCTTGCAAAACAATCCAAAAGATATTTTTGTGGGTATTATTAAAAAAGATGAGTTTATTGACTTAACTATATGCAATCCCCCTTTTCACATGTCAATGGAGGCTGCACAAGAAGGAACACTGCGAAAAGTATCAAACCTGAATGCGCAAAATACTGCTAAACCTGTATTGAATTTTGGTGGACAAAATACCGAGTTGTGGTGCGAGGGTGGCGAGGAGCAATTTGTGGCCGAAATGGTTCGTCAAAGTATGCAGTTTGCACACTCTTGTTGCTGGTTTTCTACCCTAATATCAAAACAAGCGCATGTAAAACGCGTGCACGATGCCTTGCATATAGCAGCGGCAGTGGAGGTAAAAACGATTCCAATGGGGCAAGGAAATAAATCGAGCAGAGTGGTTGCGTGGACTTTTTTGAATAAAGAACAGCAACAGAAATGGGCAGAAACAAGATGGAAGGAACCTACATCAACTCCCGAAAAGCACTAATAGTAGTATTAAAACCCATAAAACGATGCAAATAACAGAACAAACAAGCATTACCGTAGCAACAACGGTACATGCACCAGTGGCAACCGTTTGGAAATGCTGGACACTGCCCGAATACATTACTCAATGGAATCATGCTTCTGACGACTGGCACTGCCCTTATGCAGAAAATGACTTGCGTGTAAACGGCACATTTAAATCCACAATGGCCGCAAAAGACGGAAGCATGAGTTTTGATTTTGAAGGCGTTTATACCGCTGTAGATGAACATAAGCGGATTGAGTACACATTAGCTGATGGTAGAAAAGTAAAAATTACATTTTTGGCTGAAGGTGCTAAAACAACCGTAACAGAAGAATTTGATCCAGAGAATATCAACTCACGTGAGCTACAAAAAGGTGGCTGGCAAGCTATTTTAGATAATTTTAAAAAGATTACGGAGCAAGCCTAATGCAAAAACTTAAATTAGACGAACTAAATAGGGCAACCGTACAAGAATTTAAAACTGCTGATAAATTACCCATATGTGTGGTATTAGATAATGTGCGCAGCATGCACAATGTGGGCTCGGTATTTCGTACCTGTGATGCCTTTGCTATAGATACCTTGTACTTGTGTGGCATAACTGCACAACCACCGCACAGAGATATAGAAAAAGCAGCCTTAGGAGCTACACAATCTGTACACTGGCAGTATACCGCCCAAATTACTACCGCAATAAAGGAATTACAAGCTCAGGGATATACTGTATTGGCTATAGAGCAGGTAAGTACGAGTATTAATCTGTTGCATTTTAAGCCTAGCCCAACCAACAAATATGCCTTTGTTTTTGGTAATGAGGTAAATGGTATAAGTGAAGAGATTTTACCCTTGGTAGATGGTTGTATAGAAATACCACAATTTGGCACCAAACATTCTTTTAATGTATCGGTAACGGCTGCAATAGTACTGTGGGATGTGGTAAGTAAGACCAGTTTATTAGCTCAATAAAAAATTGAGAATGCGTAAATTACTTCACCAAAAATTAACAAAAAATACTACTTTTGCGGTGGGTAAGTCTTATACGACCAGCTCCTCTTGAACTCCCCCAGGTTCGGAAGGAAGCAAGGGTAAAGAGTTGTAGCGGTGCGATATAAGGGGCTTACCCATTTTTTTAAATTTGTCTGTTACCTATGGACGACTTAAAGAGAATTCCAAAAACCAATTGACAAATCGTCAAATTAACTAATCAACAAATTAAAAAACATATGCAATTTTTCATCGACACAGCCAACCTAGCCCAAATTAAAGAAGCCCAAGATTTAGGCGTATTAGACGGTGTAACTACTAATCCATCGTTGATGGCAAAAGAAGGTATTACTGGCGAGGCTAATGTAATGGCCCATTACAAGGCTATATGCGCGATTGTTGATGACAAAGTAAGTGCCGAAGTAATTAGCACTACGTATGAAGAAATGATTGCCGAGGGAGAAAAATTGGCAGCCATTGATAAAAAAATTGTAGTAAAAATACCGATGATAAAAGATGGTATAAAAGCACTAAAATATTTTTCTAAAAAAGGAATTCGTACCAATTGTACTTTGATATTTTCTCCAGGGCAGGCTCTATTAGCTGCCAAAGCAGGTGCTACCTATGTGTCGCCATTTGTAGGCAGATTAGATGATATTTCTACGGATGGTATGTTATTGATAGATGATATCCGCATCATTTTTGATAATTACGGTTACGAAACACAAATTTTAGCTGCTTCGGTACGCCACCCTATGCACATTATACAGTGTGCAAAATTAGGTGCCGATGTAATGACAGGACCTTTATCTGCCATATTAGCCTTACTAAAACACCCACTAACCGATAGCGGATTGGCTACCTTTTTAGCCGACCATGCAAAAGCGGCTGGTAAGCAAAGCTAAAAGTCGACTTCACTAATTTAATGAATAAAAAAAGCCATTTGAATTATCAGATGGCTTTTTTGTGTTTATACGTTTCTAAAGAAATTAGCCTTTTTCAACCAAGTTTAGGATTTCAAAACTCTTATTCGTGAGTTCGATATGCCTACCAATACCAGGCTATTTCAGGAACACATTGAATAGCAAAACGCAAGATACTTTTCAACACTTTAACTATCTGTAAAACAGATATTTACATCTTGTATATTTATTAATCATACAAATTTATTCCATTCTGTTTAAAACCCAATACTAATGCACCCTTAAGGGGAATGTACTTTTGTGTAAATAGTTTAAATCTAGTTATTCAAACTATTTACTGATTTATATCTATTTAAACGTAAAAAATATTTAGTATGGATTTTAAAAAATTTAGGGTTAATGACTGGTTTTCTATTATAGGAACCTTTGCGTCTTTAATTGGATTAATATATATATTTTATCCCATAAAAGACGATACAATTAAATTAGACTTAATTGTATCGTCTTGTGATAATTTAACAGTTTTCAACAGTATAAGCGAGCCTGAAATAAAGGCTCAATTTGAGTATAAAGGCAAGAAAATTTCGAAACTTTGGAGAGTTAATATCATATTAAAGAATGTATCTGAAAAAACCATAGTTGGAAGTGGTCAATTAAAAAATATCCTGTCCGATAATCTAATTTTTTTAGTTAAGGATGAATATCAAATCATTGATAAAAAACTAATTAACTCTGATTTTAGTCATGACCTTTCTGTTTTATCTAATGATACAATACAACTTTATTTTGGGCAATGGAGAACTAATGAAATAATTGAATATTCATTTTATATTACAACAGATAAAGCTCTTAAGAGTCCAGATATTGATATTTTTTATCAACCTAAAGATCGACAAATAATAGATGGTGATATTAACTTTCTTAGAAGCTTTCAGAATAAAGAAAAAGAATTAATAACAAGTAAGTTAGGAAAACCAGCAAAAAAAGTTATCTATGTTTTCTTCCTATTAATAACATTGATATCATTAATAATTTTTGTGGTTATAGCTATTTCAAATCCTATTAGCTACATTAAAAGAAAAATATGGAGAAATAAATATTTAAGTGATTTCAATAAACACGTCACACAAAAAACTCTAAGTAGTCACTACATAAATAAACCTGAAAATTATACTAATTGGGGAGATTTTAATGGTACAAAATACCCTAAGACTTGGGGTATAGATTTTGAAATCATCAAACCCTTGAGTCTAATATCCACTACTTTATTCTTTATTATTCTTAGCTTTTCACAAGTCATTATAATAATTGATTTGATTCAACTATTTCCATAACCCTCAGCTATCCCCTAAAAAAATTAGCCTCTTTCAACCAGATATCAATTAACGTAACCACTTCGGTGCTGTTCCAGTTTTCTTCAATATTTTCTAAGGTCATGATGCGTTCAAAAAAAGCATCTTGTTTTTTACCCGCCTCCATTGCCTCCGCATAAGGTATGGTAGTAAAACTTACCATAGAGTATTTAGGCACATACTGATCAGGATACATTTCGCTAATCATTTTTTCAATTTTCTTGCGCAACAAAAACTTTGGTTCCGACACTTTAAAGCGCATCTCTATAAAATTCTCGTAGGCTAAATCGGCTATAGCATCCGCATTGGGTTTGCGTTCTTGCTCAAACGCTGGTAATACTTGTTCCCAATTTCCTTTGTGCTCGTTTAGTAATCTATCTAATACGGTACAATCTTCAAATCCGGCGTTCATGCCTTGTCCAAAAAAAGGAATAATGGCATGGGCAGCATCACCAATAAGCAATACATTTGTTTTGTAGCGCCAAGGGTAGCATTTTGTGGTTACTAATGATGCCGTTGGATTAGCAAAAAACTGTTCCATTAAGTTTGGAATCAGTTGCAACATATCTGGAAATTCTTTTTTAAAGAATGTATGTACGCTTGCTTCGTCTTTCAACTGCTCAAAAGAATATTCGCCCGAATAATCGAAAAACAAGGTGCAGGTAAAGCTTCCATCTAAATTAGGCAAGGCAATCATCATAAAGTTGTTGCGCGGCCATATATGTAAGGCATGCTTATCCATTTTCCAAAGCCCTTCGGCTGTAGGCGGAATGGATAACTCCTTGTATGCGTGTTCTATGTAATGTTGCGAATAATTAAAGCGATCTAAATGTTGCATGGTGCGGCGAACAGCCGAAAAAGCCCCATCCGAACCAATAACTAAGTCCGATTGTATCTGCTCTTGTGTATGCGTTTGGGCGTTTTCCATCGTTACAACGGTATTCTCCAAATCTACGTCTACACACTTTTGGTCAAAATGCAGGCTTACTTCCTGCATTTCTTCGGCAAGATTCATTAACTCTATATTCAGCTGGGCGCGTGATACAGAGTAAATGCATTGTCCATCTCGTCCGTAAGGCTGAAATGCTTCCGTACCATCAGCCATATGGATATGCCTGCCGTGCATGGGAATAACAATACGAGAAATGCTTTTTTCTAACCCCACTGCACGTAATGCACTCCATCCGCGCTCGCTTAAGGCTAAGTTAATAGATTTACCAGCGTTTAAAGTAGCTTGGCGCATATCCGAACGGCGTTCGTAAACCGAAACGCGTGCACCTTTTTTAGCCAAAAAAATAGCTAATAAGCTCCCCACCAAACCTGCACCAACTATGGTAATGTTATTCTTCGTAGTCATTTACGACAGCGAAGATAGAATTTTCTCTAAATTATAGATATCCGTGAAGGAATTATACATAGGTACAGGCGAAAAACGCATCACATTAGGTTCGCGCCAATCACCCATTACGCCATTTTTGGTTAATGTATCAAAAATTGCTTTACCGTTTTCTGCACAAATAATAGATAACTGACACCCACGCTCTGCTTTATTTTTTGGGGTGATAATGCGGTAACGCTCATGTCCCAACTTTGTATTTGCCTCGTTGATGATAAACTCTAAATATCCGGTAAGCAACTCGCTTTTAGCACGCAATGGTTCCATACCTGCTTTATCAAACAATTGCAAGGCTGCTTTATGTGCAGCAATAAGTAATACGGGAGCATTGCTCAATGCCCAACCGTCTGCACCAGGCTCTGGCTTAAAGCCCTTATTCATTTTAAAACGTGTTTTTTCTTCATATCCCCACCAGCCTGCAAAACGTGGTGTAGCTGCATTGGTACTGTGTTTTTCGTGCACATAAATACCACTTACTCCGCCTGGGCTAGAGTTTAGATACTTATACGAACACCATGTTGCAAAATCCACATTCCATTCGTGTAGTTTTAACGGGATATTACCAGCAGTATGCGCCAAATCGAATCCGCAGAAAGCACCTGCTGCATGGGCTGCTTTAGTAATGGTCGGTAAATCGAAAAACTGTCCGCTAAGATAATTTACCCCGCCCATAAGAACTAATGCTAACGAGTCTTTATGTTCGTTTATAGTGGCTAAAATATCTTCGGTACGTAGGGTATATTCTCCTGCACGTGGTGCTACTTCAATAATAGTGGTTTCGGGATCAAAGCCATGATGCTGTACTTGTGTTTCAAATGCATACTGGTCGGACGGAAATGCCGAAGCTTCTACCAAAATTTTGTACCGTGTTTTTGTAGGGCGATAAAAGGAAACCATAAGCAAGTGCAGGTTTACCGTAAGGCTATTCATAGCCGATACTTCTATGGGCTTTGCTCCTACTATTTTTGCTAAACTATCACGTACTTCTTTATGGTAAGTCATCCAAGGCGAATCCCCTTTAAAATGCCCCTCCACTGCAAAGTTTGCCCAATGAGCTAATTGTTGCTGTAGCGTTGCTTGAACTGATTTTGGCTGTAAGCCCAAGGAATTACCACATAGGTATATAATTTCTTTGCCATTTTCGGTAGGGATAATAAATTCGTCGCGAAAGTGTTTAAGCGGGTCTTTGGCATCTAATTCTTGAGCAAAGGATAAAGTATTTTGATACGTCATATTGATTTGAAGGTATCAAATATATAGCTTTTTATGCCTTTGCTCATTTTTATTAATTTATATATTAGCCAATATTTAAAGCACTAAGCTAATATGCATTCCCATTTAACTATTTTTAAGCAATACAGATTTAAAACAATGAAACTATGTGCTTATATTGTTTTCTCTATAGTGCTGTTTACGCTTTCTGCGTGTACAACACGAGAACCGTCTTCTGTCCATTCAGATTTATTGCCATTATCTACAGTTGTTTTTCCGGATACTGGTACTATAGCACCCGATTGGAAGAAAGAAAATAGCATTATTGTGCATATAAACAACGAACCTGCCACGCTACATCCTACCAATTCCAGTTCGTACATGCGTACCTTAATTAATCAATACATCCACCGCACATTAATTACCTATGATGCACAAGAAAAAAAACTGATTCCGGATTTACTAAAAGCAGTACCTATTGCTACAGCAAATCCGAAATTTATTGCGTACCAACTTAAAGATAGCATTTTCTGGGATGATGGTACGGCTGTTACTGCTGAGGATGTCTATTTTACTTTTTTGGTAAATAGTTGCCCCTTGGTAGAAAATTTTCATGCAAAAACATATTTAGAAGCGCTTGATGAGATTAGTATAGATAAAACGGATAACCGAAAGTGTGTATTTAAGATGAAGGGGACTTCTGTCCGGAATATTGGCTTTACTACTGGGTTTCCTGTTTTACAACGCAGGTATTTTGACCCTGAGAATATATTTGCCGCATTTACAATCACACAATTTAGAGACAAGAAATTTCAAGCAGTTAAGTACCCAGCACTACAAGCATGGGCTAAAACGTTTAATTCGGGTAATTACGGGCGTAATCCTGAATATATACGGGGATTAGGAGCTTATCAGCTAAAAAAGTGGCACGCTGGTCAGTTTTTGGTGTTAGAAAAAAAGAAACGGGAGGTGAAAAATGCGTCCATCAACACACTTATTTTTCAAGTAATAAAAGAGCCCAACGCACTTACATTGGCATTTAAACAACAAAATATAGATGCCTCCATACTGCTTTTAGAGTCGGTATTTAAAGATCTTTCCGCAGATGAAAAAATGACCAATTCCTACAATTTTGCCTGTTTAAACACCTGGTTGTATTATTATTTGGCTATGAATACTCGTGCCGAAGAATCAGGGAGATTGCCTTTTTTTACCGATAAGAGAGTGCGAAAAGCAATGGCGTTACTAACACCCATAGACACACTTATTGAGTTGATGCAATACGGAAAACGCATGGTAGGTCCTGTTTACCCCGAGAATATTGAGTACAATGACAGTCTTACCCCTATACCTTATAATGTACAACAAGCAATTGCATTATTAGATGCCGCAGGCTGGAAAGATACGGATGGAGATGGGATAAGAGATAAAAGTTATAGCGGTAAAAAAATACCATTTAGCTTTGATTTACTGTATTTTGCGAGCAGGGTAGATTTAAAAAATCTGTTGTTACTCATTGCCGAAAGCTACGAACGTGTTGGAATAAAGGCAAACCTACTGCCTGTTTCAATGGGATTATTGGAAGAAAGAGCTAGAAAACACCAATTTGACATGCTTTTTTCAGGTTGTTCCGAAGATTTTTTACCGCAAGACTTTGCCGAACTATGGCATACTCAATCGTGGCGCAACGGTGGTGTTAATTACTCTGGGTTTGGAAATGCACAGTCGGATGCCTTGATAGATACGATTAATAGCCTGTCAACTATAAACGAACGCATAGCACCCTCCCGAAAACTCCAGCGTATTATTTATGATGAACAACCTCTTATCTTTCTTTTTAGGAATAAAACCTATGCTGCGGTTCACAAGCGGTTTGGGCAGGTAGCCTTATTCGATCATCGGCCTTATTTGCTACTTAATAAATGGCAATTGCGTGATTCTTTAGCCCATTTAAACACCCATTAATATGCTGAAATTTGCACTAAAACGTTGTATAGAGTTTTGTATAACCTGTTTGGGCATCACGCTTTTGGCGTTTATTTTAAGTAATACACTCGCCCATTACACCGTAAAAGAAGATGAGGCTACTATTTCTGAAGAAACACAATTACAAGCAGCACAAAGCTATTGGATACAACAATCGGGCTTAAATCTTCCGTTGTTCTATTTTTCTATCCAGCCGCTGGCATTTCCAGATACAATATACAGGTTGAATGCAAAAACCAATCGCGAACAGGCAGAACGATTGCTGTATGAATACGGCAATTGGTCACTTATTGAAGCATATATGCATTCGTTTTATGCGGTAAATAATATTATTCTAGGCAGCCAGCAAAGTACTCATCAGGCATTGCCTGTATTGCATGCTCTTCTAAATACAGCAGACGCCGTTAGTATTCATGAGCAAATAGCAAAATTGAAGAAGCTATGCATTACTACACATGAAAAATTAGCCTGCTTGCTACTCGAAAAAAATGCAGCAGCAATGCTGGAACATACCATACGCTGGAAAATAGTTGTGCCCAGTATTGTAGTTCACGAAAGAAATCAATACCATAACTGGTTTTTTGGCGATGGCAATTGGTTGACGGGTAAAGGGGCTATTACCTCTAAAGGGATTATAAGAGGAGATTTCGGGCAGTCGCTCATTAGCCGACAACCTGTTACCGAAATTATTTACCAAAAAGCAGGATGGACACTGCTTTTTACCTGTTCGGCCTTAGTTGTAGCATTAATTACAGGCATTTGTATGGGTGTGTACTTAGCTGCTAATCCTAATAGTTGGTGGGCAAATATGCTAACAGCGACCTTATATCTATTGTATGCGCTACCTGTATTTGTAGTAGCTGTTTTGCTGCTCCTGCTATTTGCCAATCCTGACTACCTAAATATTTTCCCTTCCGCAGGGTTGCAATCAACAAGTACTTTTGGTGCAGAAATAAATCTTTTAAGTGCCTTGCCCTACTTAGTATTACCCTTTATTGCATTTAGCTACAACTTGTTTATATATATCACCTTACACGTAAAAACAGCCATTTCGTCTGCCATGCAATCCTATTATATTCGAACAGCAACGGCTAAAGGACTTAGTCAAAAGCAACGAATCTATCGTCATGCACTAAAGAATGCACTTTTTCCATTAATTAGTATTGTGGGGCTTAGCTTTCCGTACCTCATTAGTGGGTCGGTTATTATCGAAACGGTATTTTCTATACCCGGAATGGGGAACGAACTATTTATGGCATGCAATAACCATGATTTTCCAGTATTGATAGCCTGTTTTGTATTAATTGGCATAGCTACGGCAACAGGTACTTTTATTGCAAACGTGTTGTATATATGTACTGATCCTCGTCTAAGAATTAAACAAACTGTGTAATGATGCTAAAAAAACGGATAAACCAACTTTCCATTCCAAAAAAACTGGCAATTTTTGTGCTAAGTATTTGGATAACAATAGCAGTATTGTCCGCATTTATTGCAAATGATACACCATTATTGGTAAAAGACAAGAGTAACTGGTTTTGTCCTGCATTTTTTGGCTCACCAGTAATTGCCTCAAAAACTGCAACCACGTGGAGAAACGAAGGAGCCTCATTTATACTCTCCGCACCTATACCATATCATCCTACAAAATCTGATTTAAGTAATGCGAACTATGTTTCCCCTTTTGAGCCGCAACAAATACCCTCATTACACTATCGGCATTGGTTGGGAACTGGAAAAAGAGGAGAAGACACCCTTTCCGCATTAATATATGGCGCCCGTACGGCACTATTGATAAGTAGCGGGGCTATGTTTATTGCTGCAGCTATAGGAATTGGTTTAGGTGTTGTAGGTGGATGGTTTCACAGCAATCCACTGGCTATATATAGAGGAACCGCAATAGTACTTTTAATAGGAATAGTTTTAGGTTGGTTTTATGGCTTTCAATTACATATATATAATCTGATAGATGCCTTAAAAACTAATTTTTTGCTATTTGGCTGGGTACTTTTTAAATGCAGCTTCGTGTTTTTGCTTTTTGCTTATCTAATGAAGTTAATTGGAGATAAAATATGCAAACAGCTATTGGTTCTGAACAAAAAGATAACTCTACCTATTGATACGGGCATCATCTACCTTACTGAAGCCATGGTAGCAGTACCTAAATTAGCTATCATACTTATAGTTGCGGCTATCTTCAGACCTTCTGTTGGCTTACTTACAGTAATTATTGGCTGTATTAGTTGGCCTACCATTGCACGTCTTACTCGAGCCGAGTTAATTAAGCAACAGCAACAAGAATATGTACTTGCACTAAAAGGTATGGGCTTTTCGGGTTTGCGTATAGTATTTAAACACCTGCTGCCAAACTGTAAGACTATACTTTTCACCAGTTTATTATTTACCGGCATTGCCGCTATTGTAGCCGAATCCTCTTTGTCATATTTAGGCACGGGTATTCCTGCAACTGCAACCAGTTGGGGCACATTGATGCATAGCGGCAAAGAAAATCTTGCTGCTTGGTGGCTCATTGTATTTCCTGCCCTGTGTATTTTTATAGTCTCTTTTGCGGGGTACAGTCTTATCTCAACCGAAAACAGGCTTAGTTCTCAGTTGTAACAAGTAATTTTCCATAGCGCTGCCACCATTTCTATATTTTTTCCTCATACTAAACCTGCCTGAGGCAGACGGGTTTATTTCAGCATCTCAAACCTTCCCGTCATGCGCGATAGTGGTCGGATGACTCCAAGTCATCCGACCACTTGCCCTTTGTTTCGTTTGCATTTTTGCAAAAATGCACCCAAATAGTACAGGTATTTCTATTAAAATTAACAAATTAACTACCTTATAATAAACAGTTAAACTATATTTTTTTAGTAAATTTAAATTCATACATTGTAAATAAAAAGGCACTTTGTACCCATTGAATTGTATTTTAGTTAATAATCATTCCATATCCTTGTTTTAACTAAAACGATGGAAAAACTGAGTAAACTGATACAAACACTTACCAAAACGGAGCTTCTGTTACTAAAAGCGTATTACAAAAATCTGGAAAAACAGATAGAAACCGTACGTAGATTAGAGTTATTAAATGTGCTGTTGAAGGGAAAGGTAACAACAGACAGCGAAGTTTGCCAATTGCTGTACGAAACGGATAATTGCCAAGCATATCAAAAATTAAAAACACGTTTTACACGAGATTTATATAAGTTTTTATCCTTATCAGACACGGTAAGTGAGGATACAAAAATGGATGTGAATGAGGCAAAAAAAGAGTGCTATAAATTACTACTGGTAGGTCATACCCTAACCAGCAGATTAGCTTTTGAACTTGCAATTAGGGTATTTAAAGAGGCCCTTGTAATAGCCAAAAGGTATGAACTTACCTATGAAGCAATAGGTTGTTTGCAGATGATAGGTATATTGGATATAAACAATGCCAATAGTCGATTACGTCAATATGTGCATTTTAGTACTCAACAAAAAGAAAAAATAATTTTACTACAGCAAGAGTTATTAGCCAGTGATTATTACAACGAAGTTACACTGCCTAATGTAGACCAAAAAAATAAAGAATACCTGTATGCGGAAAAAGCAACAAAAAATGTAGCATTAATACAGGAGTTAAGCAAACAAACCAAGTCACCCACTATTTATCATTGGGAATATAGAATTGGGGTGAATGCTGCATTAATGAATCAGGATTTTGAAAAAGCACTATGCTATGCAGAACAACTAAATAAACTTTTAAATACGAACCAAGCGGTATCTACCAAAAACAGTTTAGGTCTTTCTTTTGTTTTGCTGGCAATATGTTATTTAGAGTTGGATAATCATGCACGGGCGCAGCAATTTGCACAAAAAGCACTAAAAATGCCGTATGCATTTTACAATGCCTCCATTGTTTTATTTGCCTCTTACATTGCCCAAAACGACGTACTAAATGCAAAAGCTATCTTGCAAAAAGTACAAAGCAAAATAGCTAATAGCAATGATCAGAAACAAAAAGCCAAATGGAAGTATTACGAAGCAATTATGTTATTTGCTGATAAAAAATTTGCCTCTGCCTTAAAAATACTTAGCCAAAACTCCGATCTGGCAAAAGACAAAACAGGTTGGCTAATGGGTTTTAAACTAATGGAAGTATTGTGTCATATAGAGCTGGATAACTTAGAAGTAGCCGCATTGAAGTTGCGCTCGTTTAAATTATTTTTCGAGCGCAACCCATCTGCTAATTTGCAGCGGTATAAAACTGTGCAAATTATCTTAAAAGACCTATTACATACTAAGCTAGACTATCAACTGATAACTAAAAAGCATGAAATACTTCTAAAGCTGTTAACCACCGCCAAAGGAGAATATTACCGCGACCCCTTGGCGTTTGAATTGATTACCATTGAGGGGTGGTTAATAAACAAAGTCTAAGTAGTTTGCTCACAATTATCTCTTAATTAGCTATTCTGGAGGTAATTCTGGACAGCAATAACTAACCTCCCCGCGATCATTAACTTTAATTTCTAATTTTCCACAATCGCCTGCCCAATTTCCAATAACAGTCACCTTAAACGAGCCATTATCCGGGTTGAGATAAATGTTTACATCTGCGGTATTGCTTACCCAAGCACCATTAAACCAAATGAGAAAACCTATTAATATATTCATAATCAATAATTTAATTTAATAAATAATGTGAATTGACTGTACAAATAAGTTATTTTTTTTTATATTTCAAGGGTACACTTTTTCATTTTCTGCTTGCTATTTTCTGAGTTTTTATTTTCGTTAGTATTTTTATAATCAATTATTTAATAGTGTATTAATTGTGTATAATTGACGGTAATTAGTTGGAGAACTACCTGCTTATACACACCAATTAAATGTGTAACCTAAAACTGCCAAAAATGGAAGGAATTATAGCGTTGATACTTGCCCTAACCCAAAAAGAATTTTTGATGTTGTGTAATGGCTATAAGCTTAACAAAACAGCTCAAAATGAGGGTAAGAAGCTGCAATTGGCACTGGCAATTCGTGCTAAAAAAATTACTACAGATACAGAAGCAGCAACATTACTGTACAATAAACCACCCAATAGCACTTATCGAGAACTCCGCAATCAATTAAAAAAGGATGTACACAATGTGCTCCTTACCACAACGCATAGTGTAGGCAGTAAAACCAATTTTCAAGAGGTATTGTACCAATGTCGTAAGCTGTCTACCGTTGGGTACAATTTGTATACACGCAATGCCTTAAGTGCGGCTAATGATACACTTCAAGAGGCGTTGAGTATAGCCGAAAAATATGAATTTACGCAAGATGCACTGCTGATCAATGGATTATTGCAAATAATTACGCCGAATGGCAATAAGTTCAAGAAATATAAAACATGGAAAGAAGAAAAAATAAAGGTTTTAGAGAGGGAACTATTGGCATTTGATGCCTATTACGATATTACTATACCTCATATGGTAAAGAAAAATCAAGAACATCTTTTTGCGAGTCAACATCAACCATTTATTGAGATTCTTTCAAAGCTATCTAGTGAAACTCAATCATCCAATATCTCTTATTTTTATTATCGAGCAAGTATTAATAATGAACTCATTAATCAAAACTTTGCTCAAGCATTATCACTATCCAAAAAACTATTGGATTTAGTACAAAACAGCCCTGGTGTTTATTCATTACAACGACTTTCTACTGCTAGCATACTTATTGGAATATCTTACTTAGAACTTAAGCAGTATAAAGAGGCCACAGATAATGCGTTAAAAACATTAAAAACTACTACGGATCAAAGTATTAATTGGCTTGTTACACTCAACCTCTTATTTGCGGTGTACATTGCCGAGCGCAAGTTACCAGAAGCAAAAGATATTCTTCAAAAAGCACTAAAAAGCAAAATGGTTACTACCAATAGCTTTCAGAAGGCAAAATGGGGCTACTATGAAGCTAACTTGCACTTTTTAGAGAATGATTACAAGCACTGTTTACAAATATTGGTACGCTACTCCGAAATAGCCAAAGACAAAACAGGCTGGTACATGGGCTTTAGGCTTTTAGAGTTACTATGCCTTATAGAATTAGGCGACTTTGAATTTGTAGCCATTAAGTTAAATTCCTTTAAGCAGTTTTTTAAACGCAATCATTCTATCAATTTACACCGTTACCGCAGTGTTCATAAACTATTGGCTTCATTGCGCACTCACCAGTATAATTATGCTAAAACGTATAGCATACATCAGGTACTCATTACCGAACTCGAACAAGCAAGTGGCGCCTTTTACCGCGACCCTATGGCCTTTGAATTAATCACAGTAGAAAAATGGCTGGTAGATAAATTAGTACAATCCACCCAAAAGGAAGCAATTAGATAGGCTTGCCCGATAGTGGTCGGATGACTTGAAGTCATCCGACCACTTGCCCTTGCTGCTCCCCCTTCTACAATGTTGGCGACAAACCAATGTATAACGGGTTAAATTAATCAAACTTTTTCTTTTCAAAAGTCAAGCAAAAACACACTGCTTTGTACATGTTAATTAATTATATATCAATAGTATAAATAAATATATTATCCTAAAAATGGCTGTCACTTTTGTTCAAAGTGTACCTTGACAAGCCTGTCTTCTCCACATACCTTTACCCTATCAAGCAGCCGCAATAGGGTAACAGCACGTTTGGCAACCAAACACAGGGAGTATCCCATCTGATTACTGTATAAGTATTACCCAAGCGTGGTTTATTGATAAATAGTTGTTTAGATATCCAATTAATTTTAACCAATTTAACCAAGTAAAACAATGAAAAAAATTACCAAATCACATCCGTGGAGCTCTAGGTTAGCTTCATGGATAATTGCCCTGAGTTGCTTCGCACTCATGAGCACAACAGCGTACGCGCAACCCGCAAACGACAATTGTGGAGGAGCAATAGCACTCGATATTGATTCAGTGGAGGGTAAAATAACGCATTGCCTAGGCTGTGCAGACACCTACAGTACAGAAGGAGCCACCTCTGTATTGGATATTGACCCAACATGTTGGGGCACAGCACCCAGCAGTACTGTCTGGTTCAAAGTAACTATTGTAAATACAGGGGTATACACCTTTAGTACCGACAATGGTATTAACCAGTTTGGCGAAGATATGCAGATGGCATTGTTCCGTAGGGGAGCTGCCGACTGTGTGTTTGACGCTACTTTTGGAACAGCTGGCTATATCTGTAATGAAGATATGCCGAATCCCGACAATAGTAACGATTTTGCTGCTGTAATTACAGACACACTAACAGCGGGTACTTACTACATCATGGTTGACCAATTTGGCGCTGCAACTGGCAAGTTCTGTATCAGTGTTACATTACATGATGAGGCTGCTCCTAAGCATGACCTTATTGGCGGAGCAATTAGCATCACAGGCATGTTGTCTGGCTTGAGTAGCACAACTCCATTCAAGTCTGAAAACTATTTCTACAATGCCCCAGATAATGGTATCGTGAATGACGCTCCTACGATCGGCATCATGACAACTGGTGGAGGCACCACTGCAAATGCAGGCAATAATGACTGTAATGGAAATGGTGCAACCGCAGTATACGATACGCTTTATGACGTGTGGCATTCCTTTGCCATACCTGTGGGTGGAGTCGACGCATGGCTGGAGATTGCGCCTCAAAACGGAGGTAATTTTTATGGACTTCAGATTTATGTTGATCCAGGTGCACCCTATAGTACCACTTTATCTGGAGGAATTGAATATGTAGATGGATTAACACTTGAGGGATGTTCTTCGGGTGACCGTCCTGCATTTACTCAAGGAACTGCTGGAGAGGATGCCGCAAGAGGAAACAATGGGTTTAATGCAATGTATAATTTGGGAAGTTTAGGTGCAGGAAACTATTTAGCACGGATTTTTCAGGTAACACGTGTTAATGGGGGCGATGGATCGGCTGCATCACCAAGCGAAGGTGTATATACTGTAATTGTACAAGGCAGAGGTGTTGGTGCACATACCTACTCAAGTGATGGTTTTTCTGCTGATTCTTGTCAAGATGCAAAGGCTATCGGCTGTAGTGGTACCGCTGTTAATCAAGGCGGACTTATTACCAAGAATGGCCTTAATAACTCTGGAACGAACGGTAACGTATATTTAAACTCCCCTACTGGTTCAGGTAATACTCAAACCACTCCTGATGGTGTTGAACCTTTAGCCGTATCTGGAACACCTAATTCTGGAAGTTATCAGCAAAATTGTACAGGAACTAATCTTATTCCTGTTGACTTTGTAGATGATGTAAACACCAGTGTATTCTATAAGTTTACTATTAATGATAGCTTGGAAGCAAAATGCACACCAAATGCAGTAATCATCCAAACAATTATTGATTTGTTAGATGATTTGTGTGAAGAGCAAGTTGTCATCCTTCCAAACGGTCCAACTCCAGGTCCTATACCCGTAATTGATGACGCAACTTGCGCAATCATTGAAGGTATTGTGAATACACTGTTAGTGGGTGTGGTAGATGGTGTTGTGATTGAGCAGGTTCGCTTGTTGATTGATGACTTGACCACCCCTCCGCTACCTTCTCCTGTTCAGGAAGTATTGTTGACTGTAAGAGCGTTGCTTGACAATGCTTGCTTGCCAGCATTCCCTTGTCTGTCACAAGTTCAATTAAAGGTAACTCCATTGAGTCGTGCAGGTGTAAATGGTGGTCGTCTGTATGTAAACGTGTATGAAGAATTATGCGAAAATGCAGCATCAGCTAACGCCGTAATGTTTGGCATTGCTGAGGCTTGCGACGAAAGCGTTTGCTTGCGTCCAGGTGGAGGCACATTGGGTGAAGGTTTCCTTGCCAATGGAGATTATTATATCATGGTTACAGGTGAACGTGGTACTGTCGCAAAATATAACTTGGAACTAGAGATTAGTCACACTGACTCTACAGGAGCTATTGCTTGCGGTACTGATAATTGTGCAACATTAAAAACAGCAAGTATCAAGCCTAAGTTCAAAACAGAATCAGGTGGCTTGACTATCAACAGAGTAAGCCCTGTTCCAGCTACACAAAATATAGATGTAATGTTCGATGTGGCTTATTCTGGAAGAATGAATGTGCAAGTATTTGATATAACTGGTAAAATGGTTTATAACAAAGAAATGCCTGCTACAACAGGTAGTAATACTCGTAATATTCCAGTTGATGAGTTAAAAGGTGGTGTATACATCATCCGTCTTGAAAAAGGTGGCGAGTATGCTCAAACACGCTTTATTAAAGTTGATTAAGTAGCTAAACCAAAATACCAAACAAAACCAATAGAGCATAGCTACTGCTCTTACAATCCTACTCTCCCGCCTCAGGCGGGGGAGTAGGTTTTGTAGTAATATAAGAAACGTCAACCTATAAAGATAGAAGCAGTATTTCCTTTTAATAATACCTTAATTAATCAACTTATTAAACCTCCCGATAGTCCGACTTTTCGGAATAAACAAGGAATAGAACTATAAAAAACATGAAACTTACAAAAATATTACACGACCAAGGATATGATTTAATTGAAGGACCCATCAGAAATCATAAGCTACTACAGTTATGGCTCAAACAGTTTATTAACGAAGCAGAACTCTATTATTCACATATCGATAATGCTTTTAGCAATACTGTAGCTATAGCAGAAATTGAGAATACGGCTTTAAACATTAATGCGACACACAAAAATGAATATGGCTTTAATATAGGCATTACACTTTTAGAAGAAGCTTTAAAAGGACTTGGGCTTGCTGCTTTTGAAATATCCACCAAAATAAAATCTGGAAAAACGGTAACAATCAGCTATGACAATTCCATTACAAAAGAATGCGCTATTGGAAATATTCAAGATTATTTAGCTACAGCCGATTTTAATCATCCTAATCCTGCGCTGTTGCTTAATGCCAATCGCAATAATATACTAGTAATCACAGGAGTTGTGCTTGCCAAAAACCTTATTGTAGAAATAGAAACAGACTTCTCAGTAGATGCTGCATTAGTTGCCACCTTAAATAAAGTGGCTGATGGTAAATTAGACTTTACGTTTAATGGAAAAGCGACATTAAAAATGGTTTCAACAGGAAACGCCTATTTTCCAATTGCGGTTAAAGCGAGTAGAATAGATTTTGATAAGAGTGTATTTAAAAAATTGACCTTAATAACAGATACCCGAAATTTCTTTTAAACGAAAGAACTACTCAACAGTTAACTATAATAGCTCTTTCAACTACGTTAATGTAGTGTTTAACATTACATTAACGTATAAATAAAAGGAGTGATGCTTGTATGTATTTGCTAAATTTATGTCATTTTTTTATATAATAATACTGTAACTTTGATATAATACCTTGATAGCGAATTGTTCTATTGAGTAAGTAAAAATTATGGTGAGCAGAGTCGAACCATAGAGTAAGAAGCCATAACAAGGCACTACTTTGTAACCTTACAACTTTACAACCAATCTCCAAATTGAAGAATCATTAAACTGAAATATACATGAAGAAACTACTACACACACTGTTTAGCTGCATTATTGCACTAACAACAAACCTACACACTACACTCGCGCAACCAACAACTGACAACCAACAACTGGCAACCCACAGCCCTGCCTTTACTGAAAACAAAGGTCAGTTGGCCGATAATAAAGGTAATCCTGTTTCTACGGTAAGCCATTATATTAGCCTGCCTGGTGCCGATGTGTATATCTCCTCCAACAAAATCAGTTACAAGCTCATGCGCCTGTCCGACTATCAGGCGGGTTTGTCAGAAATACAGCCAGAAGCTCCCCTCTCCACGGGAGAGGGGTTGGGGGTGAGGTCTCAGCCACCAAATATCGACCTTAGCCTGCTCGAGGTGACATTTATAAATGCCAACCCCCATCCTGAAGTAATTAGCGAAAACCCCCAACCCGATTACACCAATTACTATTATTCGCACTGCCCCCAAGGCATTACTTATGTAAAAAGCTACGAAAAAGTCACCCTAAAAAACGTATGGAATAAAATTGACATTGTTTTTTATGCTTCTAATAAGGATAAACAGAGCTTGAAATACGATTTTGTAGTTAACCCGGGCGGTAATCCAGCTGATATTAAATTGAATTACTCCCAAGACATCGCCGCATTAACTCCCCCCGCCTCAAGCGGGGGAGCTGGAGGGGGGCTTACCATCCATACCCCCCTCGGCGACTTTACCGAAAGCCTTCCCCATATATATCAACAATCTTTAACACAAGCAGAATCTAACTCCTCCCCTTTCGGGGGAGGCAGGGAGGGGGGCAATTCACAACCTATAACTCCCGATCTTTCTGGAACGTATACCAAAAATGGAGATATTATTAGCTTCAACATCCCTTCCTACAACCCCGCCCTCCCACTCATTATTGACCCTGTCGCTTCCTGGAGTACCTATTATGGAGGAAACCAAAGAGATGCCTTAACCAGAATAACAACTGATGCAAATAATGCTGTTTTTGTTGCGGGTTCAAGTTCCAGTACTGCTGCGAGTTTTCCAGCTTCAGCGCAACCAGGTAATTCAGTATATCAGCCAGATAATTTTGAAACAACTGTAACCTCAGATATCATTGTAGCTAAATTCTCTTCAAGTGGTCTTATATTGTGGAGTACTTATTATGGAGGAGATGATGGAGACGATGCTTATACTATGGTTGTTGACCTTCAAGGTAATGTATTTGTTGCGGGTACTACTACTTCGACTAATTTTCCCACTTCTGTCGGGGCGTATCAACCAGTTAAACAGGAAACCGGCAGTGGTTATAATGGTTGTATTATTAAATTTAATTCAACCGGTGGACGCACATGGGGCACCCATTTCGGTGGCTTGGGTTTTGATATATTGAGGAGTATTGCTATTGATGATATAGGAGATGTTGTAATTACAGGATATACAACAAGTACTGCACCTTCTTTTCCTGTCGTGTTGCCATATCAGTTGCAAAATGCTGGCGATGAGGATGCTTTTATTGCCAAACTGAACGGTAGTGACGGATTTCCACAATGGTCAACTTTTTATGGAGGGGCGGGTCAGGAAGAGGCATACGGTGTAGGGTTTGACAGCGATGGTAATGTATTGGTGACAGGGCAAAATCAAGGCAATAATGGCTTTCCAATTACTAGTGGCAGCTATGGAGGAGGGACAAGAGATATTTTCTTATTGAAGTTCAAAGGCAGGACCGATGCTATTGGTACTGCTGGTTCCCGCCTTTGGGCAAGGTTTCATGGAGGTAGTGGGGAGGATTGGGGACGAGCACTGATCGTAGCTTCCAATAATGTTTCCTATATAACAGGATATACTACCAGTACTAATTTTCCTGTTTTAACTCCATTACAAGCTACTCATGCGGGAGGAATCCGGGATGCCTTTGTATCAGCCTTCGATGTCATGGGAGCCTTACAATGGTCAACCTATTACGGTACATCCGGTAATGAGGAAGCCTTGGGTATTGATGTCAGGAATGGTGTTTTAGCTATAGCAGGGTCAACTAATGGGGATGGACTTGCAACAGTTGGGGCTTTTCAAAGTTTACGGAAAGGAGTCTCTGATGCCTTTATCACTATGTTTAATTCTAATGGACAGCAGCTTAACTGTGCAACTTATTATGGCAGTTCTGGTATTGATGGCGCTAATAGTGTTACAATTGCATCAGAAGGCAGTATTGCGACATGTGGCTATACTCAGGCAAATGATGCAACAGTGCATTCCACCTATACCCCACCAGGGTATCAGCAAAGTTTCAAGGGAGGTGCTGCAGGAGCACCTAATGATGGCTTCATCGTAAAAATCTGTGATAATTGCAAAATTCCTGTATTAGCTGATATTGTTGCTTCTGATACGAGCATCTGTTTTGGTGATTCTGTAACCCTTACAACAAGCGGAAATGGTACCATTACATGGAGTACGGGTCAAACTGGAAATAGCATTGTAGTAAAACCCACAGTAACTACAGACTACACAGCCACGGTTACTACCGGAGTTTGTGAATACAGTAAAACAATCCGTATTACGGTACGTCCTATAGTTATCGCCAATGCAGGTTTAGATACCGCCATAGCCTGTACAGGCAAAGCGGTGCTACATGGCAGGGGTTCAGCAGGCTCTGGAGGTCCGTATATTTTACAATGGTCAGGAGGCCCAGCAGACGGCAACTGGATAGGTCCAGCCCCATTGAATTGGCCAGACCGTGGTATAGGAAGGTACTACCTAACCGTAAAAGATGTATTAGGCTGCTCCCATACCGACAGTGTAGAAGTAACACCAGCAGTGAGCACATTGGCTTTAACCCTTAGCAGCAGCAAAGCAACTATTTGCCTTGGAGAGCCAATTACGCTTACTACTACAGCAACAGGCGGCAATGGCACAAAAACGTATACCTGGAGTGCCGATGCAAGTGGTTTATCAGGCGCGGGACCGCATCCCGTAACCCCTACTACCACAGGCACTAACACCTATACCCTTAAAGTAATGGATGACAATGGCTGCGAGGTAGAGAAAAGTGTCACTGTAAATGTACGTAGCTTACCTACGCTAAATGCGGTTACTACCAACGCCAATTGCAATACCAGCAATGGTTCAGTAACCCTATCAGGAGGGGTTACCTATTCCTTTAACGGCAGTCCTTTTACAGGAACAACAACGTATAGCGGTCTTGCAGCAGGCAATTATATGGCTAAAGTAAACGATGGACTCTGTGAAAATACCACTACCGTCACCATCAACAACAACGGAGCTCCAACTGCCATTGCCACCACACTGGTGAATGATATTTGTAGAAAAAGCAAAGGAGAAATTCGTATTACCGGAGTAACGGGAGGAGTACCCAATTATGACTACTCTGTAGATGGAGGAGCCTTTACCCCAACAACTAATTATACGGGGCTTGCCACAGGCAACCATACCGTATCAGTAAAAGATGCCAACGGTTGTTTTTATGGGATTACAGTAACGATTAACAATACAGATATCCTCCCTGTTATTACTATCGGTGGAAGCAAGGTGATATGTAAGGGCAAGTCTACCACACTTACGGCTAGTGCCACAGGCGGCACAGGCATCACCTATAGCTGGGATACCGGAGAGCTAATGGCAAGCATTACTAAAAGCCCAGTAAGCAACACGATGTATACCGTAACAGCCCTGAACCAAGAAGGTTGTAGTGCAAAGAAAAGTCAAACCGTAACCGTAAACCCTACACCAGTACCGATTATCAGCACCACCAAACCAACCATATGCAAGGGAGACAATGCAGTACTAAACAGTAGTGCCGCAGTAAGCTACAACTGGAGCACCACAGAAAGCATCCAAAGTATTACCGTAACACCTGGCTCTACTACAACCTATCGCGTAACCGTAACAGATGGCAATGGCTGCATTGATTCTGCCAAGCAAATCATTACGGTAAAGGATTTACCCGTATTAACAGTAAGCCCAAGCGACACTACCTTCTGCTCGGGTGGTAAAACAGCCATAAGCCTAAGCTCGGATATAGCAGGCAGCAGCTTTAGCTGGACGGTAACAGCTGACCCTGCCATTACAGGGGCAAGTGCAGGTAGTGGAAACACGATAGCTCAAACACTTAGCAATGCAAGTACTGCAGTAGCCATGGTTACTTATACCATTACCGCTACTGCAGCCGGCTGTCCGAGTAGTTCGCAGCAAGCACAGGTAACGGTAAATCCAGTTCCAACAGTTATGCTAACACCAGCTACGAGCGAGACGTGTTCGGGCGAGCAAACAGCCATCACGCTGAGTACCGATATTGCAGGCAGCAGCATCAGTTGGACAGCAGCAGCCGACCTTGGAATCACGGGTAGTAGCAATGGGACTGGAAATACGATAAGCCAAACACTTAGCAATACAAGCACAGCAGCAGCTACGGTTACCTATACAGGTAGCGCAACGCTAAATGGCTGTACCAGTAGCCCAGCATCAGCTACCGTAACTGTAAAACCCCTTCCCGTTCTTGTTACTTCGCCGAGCAATACATTTGGCGGACCAGATACGACGATCTGCGTAAATACGACAGCCACGCTAAAAGTCAGCGGAGCAAGTAGCTATGTATGGAGCCCAGCCAGTTCATTGCAAAGCCCAACAGGCACGCCAGTACAAACAGCAACATTGAGTATGGGTCAGTACCTATTTATGGTAACAGGCACAAAGGATGGCTGCACAAGCAGCACCGATGTTGAAGTATTGGTATTGGATTCAATACCCCCACCAACAGTATCGGGTAATCAGCGTATCTGTAAAGGAGAAGGTGCAATATTGGTGGCTACTACCAGTATTAATCCAGCAAGTTTTACTTGGTATGCCAACCAAAACAGGAGTGTCATTATTATTAACGATGAAACACTAATAACTGGTCCATTGTTTAACAATACCACTTACTATACCGATTTTATATTTGGAAATTGTAAAAGCGGATTAGCTCCATTCTCGATAAACATTTATCCTTTGCCACAAATAGCCATTACTGGCAATACCCCCATTTGTTCGGGAGATAAGTTGAACCTCACAGCAAGCGGAGGCGACACCTATCGCTGGTACACCGCGCCGAATGACACCATCAGCACCGATTCCTTATTAGATGCTATTGCCAACGAAAATACCTCCACCTATTATGTAGTGGTAAAAGACAGTGCATGCATTGCAATAGATACGGTACAGGTGCAAGTAAACCCTTTACCAGCGGTAAATGCAGGAATACCAGTTGGTATCTGCAAAGAAGAGCAAGCGCAGCTTGGTACACCAACACAAACAGGCATTAGCTACCAGTGGCAACCAGTAACTAATCTAAGCAATCCTACACTTGCACAACCCACTTTTAGGGCAAAGCAAGTAGGAAGAACGCAATACACCCTTACAGCTACTGATATTATTACCACCTGCAAGCAATCAGCCAATGTACAGATAGATGTATACGAACTACCTACAGCACGCATTGACTTACCAGCAGATGTGTTGTGTAACGACAAGCTCATTAACCTTACGGGCAATGGAGGGTTAAATGCGCAAGACAACTACGAGTGGTTAAAAGACGGACAAGTGTTTGCATTTTTAAATGTGGCAGCAATAACACTAGCTGAAATACCTGCTGCTTATACCTTACGCATTACTACGGTTCAGGGCTGTGAGGATACGGCAATGCTGTACCTAAAGGGAGAAGATTGCGATGCAAGTGATGTGTACCTACCTGATATGTTTACCCCTAACGGAGATGATGCAAACGATGTATTGCAGATAGTGTACAAGCAGGGCATAATCAGCGCTGATGTATCTATTTATGATCGTTGGGGCGCTTTGGTGTACACGGGCACAAAAGACAGCGAACCATGGAACGGAAAAGTTAACGGACAAGACCTATCCGAAGGACTGTATGTATACATCATCAACCTAAAAACAAGCAAGAAGTCATTTAATAAAATTGGAACTATTGCTATTGGAAGGTAAACACTAGATAGTTTTACGAAAGCTTACTACGTTGCATTATTAAAGTGAAATGTAGTAAGCTTTCTAATTAATGTTAACTACACAAACAGCTTTTTTTCTAACCCAAGCCAATTTAATGCACTGCCGTGCAGGAGTAACTCTTTGGTGGCCGCATCAAAATGGCTTGTTTCAATAAGTTTTCCGGGTTGTAATTCGCCTAAAGGGAAAGGATAATCGGTACCAAGTGCTACTTTATCTGCTCCTATTAGTTTTACCAAGTACTCGAGCATTAAGGGGTCGTGCACTAAACTGTCTAACCAAAATTTACCCAAGTATTCGCGTGGATTTACCGCATTGTCTATAGCTACTAAATCCGGACGGACATTAAAACCGTGTTCAATACGACCAATAGTAGCAGGAAAAGAGCCACCGCCGTGCGCAAAAGCAACTCTTAGTTTGGGTAAACGTTCAAAAATCCCGCCAAAAATCATTGAACAGATAGCCAAAGATGTTTCTGCTGGCATACCCACCAGCCAAGGCAACCAATAGCGACTCATTTTGTCTTTACCCATCATATCCCATGGGTGCACAAAAATAGATGCTCCTAAGCGTTCTGCTGCTTCAAAAAATGGAAATAATTCGGGCGCATTCAAATTCCAATCGTTTACATGAGATCCAATTTGAACACCCGCCATCCCCAATTCTTTCATGCAACGCTCTAATTCTTGTATGGCTAAGTCGGGGTTTTGCAACGGAACAGTACCCAAGCCGATAAAACGTTTTGGGTAGCGTTGAACAATTCCTGCAATATGATCATTCAAAAACCGAGACACCTCTAAAGCGTCTTTAGCTTTAGCTGAATAACTGAATAACACAGGTATTGTAGAGAGTACTTGAACATCTACTTTATGATGATTACATTCTGTAATACGCACTTCTGCAGCCCAGCAATTGTCTTGTATCTCTCTAAAAAACTTATCATCCATCATCATGCGCGCACAACACGGTTTATGATGATCTAAATGGATAAATCCCCCGTAACCGAATTTCTCCGACCAGGTTGGCATCTTTTCAGGGATAATATGGGTGTGGATGTCTATTTTAAGCACAAAATATTGTTTAATTGGTAAATGGTTATGGGTAATAGCCTACGTTGTGTCATGTTGAGCGTAGCGAAACATCTAACTCCTGTGTTAACCAGAAGATTCTTCGTTACACTCAGAATGACAGCAACTAACCAACCTTCACTGGCGGTTGCATCACGGTTCCACACTGATTACAGGTGCGGTGTTCTTCAGAAGAATAGTAGCGTTCCATTACTGGAGGCAATTGTTTTACAATATCGGTGAGGGCAAAATATTCGTCATATAGCTTGGCGTTGCATTTTTCGCAGAACCATAAAAAACCATCCACTTCTTCAGGTTTGCGCACCTTTTCTACCACCAAACCAACGGTATTTGCTGGGCGCTGCGGAGAATGAGGTGTTTTAGGGGGTAAGAGAAAAATATCACCTTCATTAATAGGAATATCCACTTGTTTACCGTCTTCTATAATACGCAATACCATATTTCCTTCCAACTGAAAGTAAAACTCTTCGCTTTCGTTGTAATGAAAATCTTTACGGGCATTGGGGCCACCAACCACCATAATGATAAAATCTTCTGCCTCTTTGTACACACACTGATTACCAACAGGAGGCTTTAATAAATGACGGTTATCGTCTATCCATTTTTTAAAGTTAAAGGGGCGAATTATTGACATATAAAAATATTTGTATGATATGTTAAGTCTATTATTTAGCTTCCATTTAAGAAGGAATAAAGATTATCTTAGAGATTAGTACTCAGATTTTTTTATTTAATTTTCACCTCATTATAATATTCATTCAATGATTTATTGGGATTATTCTTACCCCACTCTTCAAAACTAATATTTGGAATAATATGATTAATTAAGCCTTCTTCATGCTTACGATGATAACGTTTATCTGAATAGTTAATCTTGTTTTTTTCAGAAACCATTGCTATAATTAATCCTACTAAAGGACTAAGCAAAACGCTAAATAAAAATACACACCAATACCCTATTTTTTTATTTAGACCAACAAAACTCACTAAAAAGCAAGAAAAAGTCCAAACCCAGATAAATATAAACAAATCCATGATAGTTGTAATTAATGCATCAAATCTATTAAAATAAACAACCTAAATATATGACCATTTAGCTAAGCTCATTTATAAAGGTAAAATCATTTTTAAAACCCTGAAAATCGTTAAAGAGTGTCCTGCCTGTGCTGCCCTTCTTGCTTAAAAAATCATAAACGCCTCTCGGACTTTGCGCTGAATGTAACGGTTGAGCTAGAGCAGTTGAAACATCTATATCATAAATTGTAATGGGAGGTGTATCGAATAAAATATTTTTTTCTCTAGCAAAATAACATAGAAATGTAATGAAGTCATAATTTGCTGAGCCTGTGCCTTTGTTATCGTAAAGTAAAAAGCAACCTTTTTGTTGATTCAAATTATAGCTATTATGATGTTGTAAAGCATCAGAATCCGTCAAAAAAGCAACTTTTGCTTCAAACCCATCGAAACAAAACGATTTGCTATAATCTGAATAATTGTAGCTGAAATTTGTTTCAGAAAGAGTTATTTCCTTTAATGATAGATTTTTCATTAGTTCCTTGTAATTGATTTTATAAACCGTTACAAAATATTTTTCAGAAAAATCACTTCTAATACTAATATTATTGGCATAGCTGGTAATAAAACTCAATTTTAGATTTGCAAAGGCGAAATACAATGCGACCAATGGGTCAAAACTGAAATCAATTAAAGCAGTAGGTACTGCATAATGTTGAAGAAAACAAATGCGACTCAATAGGTTTTTATTTGCTAAATCATTTTCCTTTACCCACTGATAATCTCCAAAGTAGTGCTCAAATAGGTTTTCAAATATTTGTGATAGATCTATATCAAAACTTCTGTTGGGATGTATTCTATTATACGATGAAATAAGCTTATGTCGAATTACTTTATTATCATCTAAAGTATTGCTAACACCCCTGTAAATGTAATTTCGTTCATTACATTCATTCTCAATCTCCTCATTATATTGCTTCCATGTATATTTCTTACGGACAAAGAGTGTGTTCATTTTATATTTTGGAGAGTTAATGATTTTTACTTCTTCAGCATCTCAAGTAATCTTTCAGGGTCTTGACGGTTATCCCAAAAGGCTGTAATAACAACACTTTCCTGCATTACTTTATAGTAAATGCTAAAATTTCCCATAGCCGCTTCTCTCGTATCTAGGTGATTGGTAGCTTTCCCAAGAAATGGATTACTTGAAATGAGTTGGGTGCGCTCCTTTACCAATTTAATTAATTTTTCTGCATAGGTTGTAGAACCGTTCCTTATTGTCCAATACTTCAAAACGTCACGTCGCTGCTTTATAGCAGTTTCAGTCCAAATTACAGACCTTTTAGCCATTCTAAATCCTGTTTATCTAAGTCCTCTTGAGAAACAATACGATTATTCTTTAGATCCTCTTCGCTTAAATTCAACATGAGTAGTTGCGCCTCTGATAATTTAACAACATCCTCACCAACAGTACTTTTGTCGATTAATTGATACAAGGAAGCTAAATAATCTTTGTTGGAGATTGTAAGTAGTTTATCAATTATACTATTTCTGATATTATCTGCACCAGTCATTTTATTTCATTTTTACGAAGATTGCAATTTTGAGTCATTTCTCCAAAACATACCCTATAACTCCTATATTTGACCATTAAAATTAGCACTTCTGAATGGATTTATCACTCAACAATAAAAACGCATTGGTATGTGGCAGCACACAAGGAATTGGTAAAGCTATTGCCATAGAACTAGCTCTACTAGGTGCTAATGTTACGTTACTGGCGCGTAATGAACAAGCATTACAAGAAAGTGTCCGTGATTTAGATACCAGCAAGGGACAAAAGCACCACTACGCCGTTGCCGACTTTGCTCACCCCGATACTGTACAACAAGCTGCGCAAAAAATCACCCAACAACACCCTATCCATATTTTGGTAAACAATACTGGAGGTCCACCTGCCGGAGCTATTGCTGAGGCTACAAGCGAGGCTTTTTTAGCTGCTTACACAAGTCACCTAATTTGCAATCACATATTGGCACAGGCTTGTTTAAAGGGCATGAAAGATGCCATATACGGGCGTATTATCAATGTAGTTTCTACTTCTGTAAAGCAACCTTTAAAAGGTTTAGGAGTTTCCAATACTACACGTGCAGCCGTGGCAGGTTGGGCAAAAACCCTATCGTTTGAAGTAGCCAAATTCGGTATTACGGTAAACAATGTATTACCAGGAGCTACACGTACCGTACGATTGGATAACATTATGAAAGGCAAAGCCACTAAAACTGGCGAACATCTTTCTGCCATTGAGCAAGAAATGCTAGACGAAATACCCGCAGGGCGTTTTGGTGAAGCGCATGAATTAGCCGCATTAGCCGCATTTTTAGCTACTCCTGCCGCTGCATACATTAATGGGCAAAGTATTGCCGTAGATGGCGGAAGAACTACAGCCTTTTAAACCTTTTTATACAATAACACTCATAACCCAAAATAAACAAACATGAAAAGAATCATTTTAAGCGCATTGGCTATTATAGTGATGGCTACTGCAGTACAGGCACAAGGAAAATCACCTAAAAAAACACCTGAACAACGTGCAAAATTTGCTACCGATCGGATGAAAAAGCAGTGTGGTTTAGATGAGAAACAAGCCATAAAAGTAAGCGCCATTAACTTTGAAGCCGCAAAAAAAATAGATGAGTTACGTGCCAAACGCAAAACTGGCGAAAAGGAAGGCTTGGGTAAGCAATTTCAAGCAGTAGAGCAGCAACGTATGAGTCAGTTTAATGAGGTATTAACGCCAGAACAAATGACTTGCTATAAAAAAATGCGTGAAGACGCTAAAGAAAAGCGGAAACAACAAAAGGGTAAAGTCAAATCCAAAACATCAAAACCAGAAGATAAGGATGATGACATGGATGATTTAACCGATTAATAACATACCAACAGTAGTATAAAGAAAAGTCTCGCTAGTAGTAGCGGGACTTTTCTATTTTTGACACATGCACATTCAAGAAATTTTGCAAGCACGCTTAAACGAACGCGCAACCGAAAACAGATTACGCACCTTGCAGAATAGCACCCAGTTAATCGATTTTTCATCCAATGATTATTTAGGTATAGCGCGTTCTGCAACTTTGCAAGAGCGTGTGCAACAAGATTGGGATTTACTCGAAACAAAAACGTTAGGCGCTACCGGCTCGCGTTTAATTACAGGTAATACCGCTTATGCCGAAGAGTTAGAAGCACGTATAGCCCATTTTCATGACGCAGAAGCTGGCCTTTTGTTCAATTCGGGCTACGATGCCAATGTGGGCTTATTGTCGTGTATAGCGCAGCAAAACGACACTATTATTAGTGATGAGTTGGTACATGCCAGCATTATTGATGGAATACGACTAAGCAAGGCCAAACGTCTTATTTTTAAACACAATGATTTAGCTGATTTAGCCGAGAAATTACAACAAGCAAAGGGAACCATTTTTGTAGTTATCGAAAGTATTTATTCAATGGATGGAGATGAAGCTCCATTAAATGAATTACTTATACTCTGTAAAAAACATAACGCAAATCTTATTGTAGACGAAGCTCATGCTACTGGCTGGTACGGTGCAGTGGGCAAAGGAGTAGTAAGCCATTACGGATTGGGAAAAGAAGTGTTTGCTCGGATACATACCTTTGGTAAAGCTCTAGGAACACATGGCGCTATTGTGCTTGGCTCTGCCGAATTACGCAGTTACCTCATCAACTTTGCACGCTCCTTTATTTACACTACAGCATTGCCATTACACAGCCTTATTTGCGTAAAAAACGCTTATGACATGTTGTCATATGAAGAATATAATACTATTAAAATCAGTAGTTTATTAAACTTATTTAAACACTTAATTAAACAAGAAACTACCTGTCTGCTTTTGCCGAGCAATGCCCCTATACAAAGCATTGTAATCCCTGGAAATAGCCAATGCAAGGCGGCTGCAAAAGCACTACAACAATCGGGGTTTGATGTATGCCCTATCCTATCTCCTACCGTGCCTATGGGTAAAGAACGCCTACGCATTTGCATACATAACTTTAATACCGAACAAGAAATTAAGGATTTGGTCACCGCATTAAAAACGAGCAACCATGCATAAACACTACTTTATTACAGGCATTGGCACCGATGTGGGCAAAACCATTATTTCGGCTATATTAGTAGAAGCACTAAAAGCCGACTATTGGAAACCCGTGCAATGTGGCGATTTAGACAATAGCGATACCCATAAGATAAAGGGATTGATAAGCAATTCCGAAAGTGTATTTCATCCAGAGGCCTATCGATTAGAGCATCCTTTCTCGCCACACAAAGCAGCAGATTTAGAAGGAACTCGTATAGAAAAAGAAAGAATTATTCTTCCTGAAACCAACAATACCCTCATTGTTGAAGGTGCGGGTGGATTGATGGTACCACTTACCGACACTTTTTTAGTAATAGATTTAATTGCCCAGCTACAAGCAGAAGTCATTTTGGTATCGCGCAATTATTTAGGAAGCATTAATCACACACTACTAAGTATCGCTACTTTAAAAAGTCGAAATATTCCTATAAAAGGCATTGTTTTTAATGGAGATACTGACACCTATAGCGAAGAGGTAATTTTAGCGCACAGCCAATTAAAATGCCTTGCCCGAGTGCCTTTTACAGCTACTCTCGACAAGGCATTTATACAGCAACAAGCTAAAAAACTAGCTATGCTTTAGCAGGAGGCGCAAACGTGCGTTGTGCTAATTCGGCATTCAATAAATACATGGCGCTGCTGTTATCGCCAATCATTTGTAATTTTTTTACTAGATTATTTATCTGAGCCTCTTCTTCTACCTGTTCGGTAATAAACCACTGCAAAAAGGTATGCGTAGCGTAATCGCTTTCTTCTAACGCTTGTTTTACCAAGGCATTAATGCTTTTGGTAACACTTTCCTCATGCTTTAAAGTAGTTTTAAACACATCAATTACCGATTTAAACGTTGTTTCAGGCTTATCAATGGCAGCTAACGTTGCCTTACCCCCTACTTCGTGTAGGTAATCGAATTGTTTATCGGCATGAAAAAGCTCCTCTTTAGATTGTACCCTGAAAAAGTTGGCAAAACCATCTAATTCTTGCTCCTTAAAAAAAGAACACATAGAGAGGTATAGGTTCGCTGAATACAATTCTTTGGTGATTTGCTCATTGAGCATCTTTTCCATTTTCTTACTTATCATAATAATTTATATTTTAACTTTAGTTGAGTCGCTTTTGGTAAATATACAGTTCTAAACCTACACTATTTTTTCTTTACCTCTTTCCACAAATTACTATATGCCATGGCTGCCTTTCCTTGTGGAGCAAAAGTAGCTACCGGAGCTTGGTGTATGCCCATTTTCTCCATGTCTGATGAATAGGGAATACCTGTTTGCAAAATATGTTTATTGTCTTTTTGCTGTGCTATAATTGTTTGTTTATGTATTGTTTTACGGGCATCTATCAATGTGAAAAAAGGAATAATTTTCTGCATTTTTAATTCATGCTCAGCAAAATACGTTTTTACCATTTCATAGCTACGCACCGATAAAGGCGAGGGAATCATGGGCAGTAATATAAAGTCGGCGGCATTGAAAATGTTTTCTGAAAGCAACGAAATACCCGGCGGAGCATCTATAAACACATAATCATACTCTTCGGCAAGATTTTTTAGCTGCTTACTCGATTTATCTTCCAACAATAAATCCATATTACGGGTACTAAAATCAGCTGGCAGCAAGTCGATATATGGATATTCCGTTTCTTTTATGGCTTCAGCCAAGGGGTGTTTGCCTTTAAGTAGTTTTTTAGCCCCTCCTTTTACCTTTGGTTTTACACGATAATAAAACGAAGCTGCTGCCGTGGGTCTAAATCCCATAACAATACACGCTTCATCTCTAAAGCAGCAAAATAGGCTAAATTTACACAAGAAGTGGTTTTTCCTACTCCCCCTTTAAGATTATACAGGGCATAAATAATCATACAGGTAAAACTATTAAAAAAATAATGTAGTTAGTATGCTTAAAATTATCTTCGCAGGATAATTTTTTGATAAACGACATGAAGAATATAACCGTAATTGGAGCCGGAACCATGGGAAACGGCATTGCACATACTTTTGCCCAGTTTGGGTTTAAGGTAAATTTGATTGATGTACAACAAGCCTCTTTAGACAAAGGCATGGCTACCATCACCAAAAACTTAGACCGTATGGTAACTAAAGGCAGCATTACCGAAGCCGATAAAACAGCTACCCTTGCAAATATCACCACCTTTACCGATTTAAAAGCTGCCGTACAACAGGCTGATTTAGTAGTAGAAGCTGCTACCGAAAATGTAGAATTAAAATTATCTATCTTTAAGCAAATGGATGAATTTGCTCCTGCAAACGCCATTTTAGCTTCCAATACTTCTTCTATTTCTATCACGCAAATTGCAGCCGTTACCAAACGCCCTGAGCAGGTTATTGGCATGCACTTTATGAACCCAGTACCGGTAATGAAATTGGTAGAAATTATACGCGGCTACAGTACCACTGATGCTGTAACTGCTACCATTATGGAAACCTCCAAAAAGCTTAACAAAATACCGGTAGAGGTAAACGATTACCCAGGCTTTGTAGCCAACCGTATTTTGATGCCCATGATTAACGAGGCCATTTATACCTTGTACGAAGGTGTTGCTGGAGTAGAAGAAATTGACACTGTAATGAAGTTAGGCATGGCACATCCTATGGGTCCATTACAATTAGCCGATTTTATTGGATTAGACGTGTGTTTATCAATCCTAAACGTATTGAACGATGGTTTTGGCAATCCGAAGTACGCCCCTTGCCCATTGTTGGTAAACATGGTAATGGCTGGACAAAAAGGAGCCAAATCGGGTTGTGGATTTTACGATTACAGCCACGGTGGCAAAGAGTTGGTAGTAGCTGCTAAATTTAAGCGTTAAGCTATTTTTGTTATTTTTGAAAAAAAGCACGTCTCATGCATACGTTTATTGAGTTTCTGAAAAACAAAACCTTTCACAAGCATTTGCTTATTGCATTTGGATCGCTTTGCGTATTGCTGTTTATTCTATTTCAAACATTGGCTTTTTATACCCGCCATGGCGAATCGGTTACCTTACCTAATCTAAAAGGTATGACCATACAACAAGCACAAGATTTGTTAGCCGATAAGGGTTTTAAGTTTGAAGTTGATTCTGTATACTCGGTAAATAAAGCACCAGGTACAATTTTAGAGCAAGACCCTAATCCCGAAACAAAAGTAAAAGAAGGACGCACCATTTACGTGTCTATTGTTTCGATGATTGCCCCTCAGGTAAAAATACCCGACTTAGTAGACGTATCGCTGCGCGAAGCTACTGCCATAATAGAAAGCTACGGATTAAAAGTAGGCAATCTTATTTACAAACCCGATTTAGCACAAAACGCGGTATTGGGCATTATCGTAAAAGGGCAACCTGTAAGTGCAGGATTTAGCTTACCAAAAGGCAGCAATGTAGATTTAATTGTAGGTGATGGATACGGCAACACCATACTAACCGTACCAAATCTTATTGGCACCTCTTTGGAAGAAGCTATGTTTGTGATACAAGCATCTGCGCTTAATTTAGGCACAGTAACGTATGACGAAACGATAAAAGACTCCGCATCGCGTGCTAAAGGATTTGTTTATAAGCAATTACCTATTCATAATGGCGATAGTACTAAAATAAACCAAGGCGAGCCTATCGATTTATTCATTACCCGTGATAAATCGAAAATAAACAAGTAATTGTGGTGAAAAAGTGGTCGAAAACAGGCGCGGTAGCTGTGCTACTTGTTGGTTTTGTTATCACATTTTCAGTTTTTTGCCATTCGGATAGCAGCAACACCACTGCAACGAATTCTTTGCTATACCTTAATCATCACGATACGGCCAAATATGTAGGCATCAATACCTGCAAACAATGTCATTCTGCCATTTACGAAAGTTTTATACAAACAGGCATGGGGCAATCTTTTGCCAAGGCTACTCGCACAAAAAGTGCGGCACGTTTTACAGGGCATAATGTGGTGTACGACAAATTTCGTAATTTTTATTACCAACCATACTGGGTAGATAGCACTTTCTATATAAAAGAATATCGATTAGCGGGCAAAGACACAGTTTTTGCACGTACCGAAAAAGTAAATTACATTATTGGTTCGGGGCAGCATACCAACTCGCATATGATGGAGATAAATGGCTATTTCTACCAAATGCCCCTCACCTTTTACACACAAAAACAACGCTGGGACTTACCACCAGGCTACGACAAAGGAGGCAACTTACGCTTTGGCCGCACAATAGAGTTGGAGTGCATGAGTTGCCACAACGCCTACCCTAATTTTGTAGAGGGCTCATTAAACAAGTTTGCTTCGGTACCGCAAGGTATTGATTGCGAGCGTTGCCATGGGCCAGGTAGTATACATGTGCAACAAAAGCAACTGGGTAATATAGTAGATACCGCCACGCATATCGACTATACGATTGTGAACCCAAAAAAACTACCCTATCAATTGCAGGTAGATGTATGTCAACGCTGCCATTTACAAGGCAATACGGTATTGGCTCCTGGTAAATCATTTTTCGACTTTAAACCTGGTATGCAGCTAAGTAAATATATGAGTGTGTTTTTACCCCAATACACTACTTCTGATGAGTTTATTATGGCATCGCATGCCGAACGCTTAAAAAGCAGCCAATGCTTTGTACAGAGCACCAAAAAGCGCATACAGGTAAACAACGTAAAATACGTAAACAGTAAACTCGACAACACAGATGTGAGCTCGCTTACGTGCATATCTTGCCACAATCCGCACAAGAGTGTAAAATTTACCGACGATGCTCAGTTTAACACTGCGTGCAAAAACTGCCATTCGGAAGCAAAAAAGTATAATTTACCGCTGTGCTCCGAAAAACTAAATACTCGTAAAGCACTTAATGACAATTGCCAGCAGTGCCACATGCCAAAATCGGGTAGTATTGATATTCCGCATGTGCGTATTACCGACCACCGCATACAAATACCGTTATCGGGTAAAAAAAAGGAAGCAATTAAGCAGTTTTTGGGACTAAAAGCACTAAACAACCCTATTGCCGATGCCGAAACTATTGCCGAGGGCTATATTAGTTACTTTGAAAAGTATGATAAAAAACCTTTTTATTTAGACTCTGCCGAAATCTACCTGATTAAAAGCACACTGCGTTCGTTGCGGCATACGGGCAATTGGGTACGCTTGCATTTTTTGAGAGAAGATTACCCTAAAATAGTAAAATTGGCTACCGACTTATCACCCCAAAGCATTACCGATTCGTGGACAGCATACCGCATAGGACGCGCTTTTGAAGCAGAAAATACTATTGATAAAGCCTATCTGTTTTTAAAACAAGCGGTAGTATTAGCTAAATACAATTTAGATTTTAATGATAACTATGCAATTGTCGCTATAAAAATGGGCTATACTACTGAGGCAAAGTCTGTTTTTGAATTTATACTTGCGCAAAACCCAACACATGTAAACGCACTAAATAATTTGGGGTATCTGAATCTTACCTTAGGGCAAGTAACTGTTGCCGAAAAACTATATAATGCAGCATTAGCAATCGATCCTGATTACGAGCCCTTGTTATTAAACAAAGTGGGGTTCTATTTGTATGTAAATCAGCCACAAAAAGCTAAAAAATTACTGCAGGATATTATTCGCAAAAACCCTAAAAACATACAAGCAAAGCAAGTATTAGGCAATTTGTAATATCTTTAGCACTTTATTTTGTAGTGATGAGAAAGAAACAACAGAAACCACTTTTTACCAATAAGTTTATACTAATTATAGGAGCAATAGTACTTGCAGGTGCAGGTATTGTGGGTTATTACTTTTACAAAACCATTTTTGTAGCCAATACTTCGGTAGAAGAAAATGAAAAAGAGTTTTTATACATCCCTACCGGTTCTAATTACAACGATTTGCTAAACCTACTGGCCGAAAAGAACTATTTGGCCAATTTAGAATCGTTTAAGAAAGCTGCCGATTTAATGAAGTTTAATAAGGTAAAAGCTGGCAGGTACCGCATTAAATCAGGAATGAGCAACCGTTCATTGGTAAACATTCTTAAAGCAGGCAATCAGGAAGCGGTACAGTTAACCTTTAATAACCATAGGCTAAAAGAAGATTTTGCAGGCTATTTAGGCAGCAAACTAGAGATTGATTCGGCAGAATTTAGCGAGTTGTTAAACAATGAGCTATTCTTAAAAAAGTATAATACCAACCCAGAAATTGTATATGCTTTGTTTTTACCAAATACCTACCAAATTTACTGGAATACATCGGCAGAAGATTTTTTTGATAAAATGTACAACGAGTACCAAAAGTTTTGGAACGAAAAACGCATTTACCGTGCCGAACAAATAGGTTTAACTCCGGTACAAGTAAGTATTTTAGCTTCTATTGTAGACCAAGAAACTGCCAGCGACCGCGAAATGCCTACAATTGCTGGTGTATATATCAACCGATTGAATAAAAGTATGCGTTTGGAAGCCGATCCAACAGTGGTATTTGCCAATAAAGACTTTACCATTAGACGAGTATTGAATAAACACTTAGCTAAAGACTCCCCATACAACACCTATAGATATGCCGGATTGCCTCCTGGTCCTATCGCCATGCCATCTATGGCGGCTATTGATGCAGTATTAAACTACCAACAGCATAATTATATTTACTTTTGTGCCAAAGAAGACTTTTCGGGCATGCACAACTTTGCGGTAACCCTAGCCCAGCACCAAGCAAATGCACGCAAGTTTCAGCGTGCGCTAAGCCAACGAAAAATATATAATTAGAACTATGTTTATACACGAAACCAAACTGCGCGTACGTTACGGAGAAACAGATCAAATGGGATACGTGTATTATGGTAACTATGCCGAGTTTTTTGAAGTAGCACGTGTAGAAATGCTACGCAGCATGGGGCTGAGTTATAAAGGCTTTGAAGCAGATGGGGTAATGATGCCGGTGCTGGAACTAAAATGCAAGTACATCCGTCCAGCAAAATACGACGACCTACTTACCATACGTACTACATTAAAAGAAATGCCCTCGGCACGCATTCATTTTTATTACGAGATATTTAACGAACAACAAACGCTTATACACGTTGGCGAAACAACATTGGTATTTGTAAACATGCTTACACAAAGACCCTGCAAAGCCCCCGAACCTTTTTTACTACAACTACACCCTTACTTTAGCAACAATGAAGTGGCTTTATAATAAAATACTTATACGTATAGGCTTATTTCGTGCATTGGTAAAGTGGAGTAAACACACTAGTTTACCTGGCTTAGAAACGGTACCCTTATATACGCTATCGGTATTTTTTATAACAGAGTTGCAACGAGAATCGCTGAATACAAAGGCACGCTCTTTGGCATTCGATTTTTTGCTAGCCCTATTCCCGGCAACTATCTTTTTATTTACCCTTATACCTTACATACCCGTTGCCGACTTTCAAGACCAATTGCTATTGCTATTAAAGCAAATATTACCAAAAAATGCCTATCAGGCATTTAATGCCACTTTAGAGGATATTATTAAAAGGCAACGTGGCGATTTGCTCTCATTAGGTTTTGGGTTTGCATTGTTTTTCTCTACCAATGGCATTTTTTCGCTTATGCGAGCTTTCAATAAGTCATCATTACAGGCAGAAACACGCTCGGCATTTAAGCAACGTTTAGTGGCCATATCGCTTACCTTTTTAGTTTCTACTCTACTATTGGTAGGCATATCGGTAATTGTTGCTGGTGAATATGTAATTGAAATCTTAAAAGCCTTCGACTTTATTAAAGATCAGTGGCTGTATTACTTACTATTTGTTATTAGGTGGCTAATTATCATAACCTTGTTTTTTACTATTATATCAGTGTTGTACTATTTCGGGCCATCTACGCCCAAAAAGTTCAGCTTCTTCTCGCCAGGTTCTATATTGGCTACTACCCTATTTATTATTACCTCTTTTGCTTTTTCGTACTATATCAATCAATTTAGCAGCTACAATAAACTGTATGGATCTATCGGTACTTTAATTGTGGTAATGCTGTGGTTGTACCTAAGTTCGCTTATTTTACTAATCGGATTTGAATTAAATGCCTGTATTGTCATGTCCAAGAAAAATAGTACGCTAAAAGCCCCAACAGATAAATCGTTCAAGGGCAATTTGTTAAAAGCAAATACTAACTAAGTTTCCTATTATTTTCAAAAAAATCAATTGTTTTTTTGGCAAAATGGCTTCAATTCGTACTTTTGCGGCGGAGAGTTGGCAGAGCGGTCGAACGCGGCGGTCTTGAAAACCGTTGACTGTAACAGGTCCGGGGGTTCGAATCCCTCACTCTCCGCCAACTATGTTATGATGCCTTCTGCTTATGCAGGAGGCATTTTTGTTTTCAGAATACGTCTAAAATATTTTGGAGACGAAATGAAGAAAACAAAATGCTACATGAGCGTAGCGAGTGATAGCAAACATAGATGGAAGCACTCTCCCACATCGGGTATCACGAAGTAATCCCTCACTCTCCGCCAGCATAAAAAAAGCCTCTCGCAAATTGCGGGAGGCTTTTTTATTTAGCACTATTTCTGTTTAGGAAACTCGATGATGTTTCTCTATCAATAGATTAATTAATCCATCTACCATACCCACTTGTGGTACGTGCATTTCTTTAATACCTGCCCATTTCATTACCGTTAAATAAATTTCGGAAGCAGGTATAATTACGTCTGCCCTATCTTGGTTAAGTTGCAATACTTTAATACGATCTTTTAGTGAGTACGAGTTTAGAAACTGGTACATGTTTTTAAGCGTTGTATAACTCATTATCGCCTCTTTTTCTTTAGACAATCGAAATAGCTTATTGATATTGCCACCCGTACCAATACCAGTAATAGGCTTTAAGGTCTTAATATGCTCTTTAATCCACTCTTTAAGCTCTTCCCACACTTCTTCTCTATCCTTATTATCAAGCATACGTATGGTACCTAAATCGAAAGACCGCGATGCCACAATTTCGTCTTTGGCAAAAACAGTAAGTTCGGTACTACCTCCACCAACATCAATATATAGGTAGGTTTTATTTTTATCTAAACTTTCGGCAATGTGGTTGGCATAAATAATGCTCGCCTCTTTGCTACCAGCTACAATTTCTATATTAATATTGGCTTCTTTCTTTATGTTTTTTACAATAGCTGCACCATTTTTAGCCTCACGTAATGAAGAAGTTCCACATGCTAGATAATCCGTTACATGATATACATCCATCAAGTTTCTGAAGGCCTGCATGGTTTTCAATAATTCTTCTGCTTTTCTATCCGAAATATACTGGTCTAAAAACGCATTATCACCCAAACGCAAGGGCACGCGTATAAGCGTAGTTTTTTTGTACCCAATTTTACCAGTTTGGTCTTGTTCTATTACGTCGGCTATCATTAGGCGAACAGCATTAGAACCAATATCTATAGCAGCGTATCTCACAGTTGTTGGGTTTTAAGTGTTTAATTCTTTAATGTAATCGTAAATACTTATTTGTGCACGCTGACTAGGTTTTCCGGCATTGCTTCGGTACTTATTATTTTGTTGTTTGTTGATGATACGCGCCTTGGTATTATCGTGCCATTGTAAATCTAAAATAATTTTAATCTCGGTTTGTAACAGTTTATCATAAACCGGAAAAGCCACCTCTACACGATGATCTAGGTTACGAGTCATCCAATCTGCAGATGATAGATAATACTTTTCTTTACCATTGTTACCAAAAACAAATACCCTAGCATGTTCTAAGTACTTATCTATAATACTGATAGCCTCAATATTATCACTTACACCAGGTACGCCAGGTACTATACAACAGATACCACGTACAATTAATTTTATTTTTACACCTGCTTGACTAGCCTTGTATAATCGGTGCACAAAAACATCATCTACCAAACTGTTTACCTTAGCTATAATATATGCTGGCTTATGCTGTTTGGCATTGGCTATTTCTTTATCTATCAATTTCAGAAACTCCTTGCGCATATCAAGGGGCGCCACAATAAGGTGCTTATATCCGCTTTTTGCATGCCCTTTTTCTAAGGCTGTAAACAAATCGCTTACTTCATCTACAATGCGCTTATCGGCAGTAAATAAGCTAAAATCACTATATACTTGTGCAGTACGCTCATTAAAGTTTCCTGTAGCTAAGTTGGCATAATGTACCAACGCATTTTTTTCTTTACGCGTAATTAAACACATTTTCGAATGTATTTTTAGCGATGGTACCCCATGCAATACGGTAATACCTTCTTCTAAAAGTTTTTGCGTGTAATTAATATTGTTTTGTTCATCAAAACGCGCCTTTACCTCCATTAATACCGTTACTTTTTTGCCGTTGCGCGCTGCATTTATAAGTGCATTAATTACCGCCGAGTGGTTGGCTACGCGGTATAAGGTAATTTTAATAGCACGCACCTTTAAATCAATAGCCGCTTCGCGCAAAAAGTGTATCACGTAATCAAATGACTGATACGGCAAAGTAATGAGGTGGTCTTTTTTTGCTATTTGATCAAAAAGGCTTTTAGAAAGGTCTAATCCTTTGCTTTTGATGGGTAAGTGCTTTGCGTATTCCAAATCGGGTCTACCCATGTTTGGAAAATTGATAAAGTCTTTAAAATTATGATAACGCCCGCCCGGAGTTAAATTTTCAGGTTTTAAACTCAAGTGATGCACCAAATAAGCAACCATATCACTCGGCATTTGCGAGTCGTAGGTAAAACGTACCGGCTTACCTTTCTTACGTTGTTTTACTATCTTATTAATCAGCTCCAAATAGTTTTTAGACACGTCGCTATCCAAATCCAGTTCAGCATCACGTGTTATCTTAATAGTATATGCTTCAAACTGATCGTAATCAAAAATCGGGAATATATCTTCTAAGCAATACCGAATTACATCATCTAACAGAATGATGTATTTAAGATTATTTGTATCGGGTAATACCAAAAAACGCGCATGTATTTCAGTAGAAATTTCGATAAGCGCATGGCGATAACTACCCAGTTTACCCGCCTTTGATAAGCGCACAAATAAATAGATACTCTTATCGCGTAGTACTGGAAATTCCTTCAAATTATCCACCATTACCGGCACCAAGGTGGGTAATACTTTATCCTGAAAATAGCTTTTTACAAAATGTCCACGCTGTACGTTTAGCTGCGTTTCATTAATGATGAATATCTTTTCTTCGGCAAGTTCTTTAATCAACACCTCGTTCCATAGCACATCAAAACGGTGTTGTTGCTTTATAACTGCTTTTTGTATTTGCACCAATAAACGCTTGGGTATTTGTCCCAAAAGTGTTTTGTCTTTAATGTTTAATTCAGCTAGCCGATTAATAGAAGCCACACGTACCCTAAAAAACTCATCAAGATTGGAAGAAAAGATCCCCATAAACTTAATACGCTCAATTAGTGGTACCGCCAAATCAAAGGCCTCTTGCAATACCCTATCGTTGAAGGATAACCAGCTCAACTCTCGGTTTACAATAGGTATTTTGACTTTTTCGCTCATGCCTTCCCTTGTTTTGGGTAAGGACTTTTGCTGATTCAACATTGTAGTTTGTGAAATAGCAAAAGTACTTCTGTTGTGTAATGATAGACTTTATTTAATGTTACTAAAATGTTAAATTAACATTAATTGTCAAAAGTACAGAATAAGCAGAATCTCGGCAAAGAAGCAGTAAAGGAAATATACTAATTAAGGCAATAGGTAAGAAAAACCTACCTTAGCAAGGGTACTTGTTGATCCTCTTGTTACTTCTGAATCAATAATATTAAACTGTAGGCTTGTAAAACGTACAGAAGTTTCGAGAAATGCACGTTTGCTTAGGCGCAAACTTAGAGCGGGACTTATACTTGGAAGTATTGTTATATCGACTAAGAGCCATTTTTTTTCATTTTCTGTCTTATGGGCAACAAAGTAATTTTCAATAGTACCTTGAATAAAAAATCGAATTCTTTTTTCACGATTCAGTAAATAATATCGGGCTAATACACCATAATAGAATTGATTGGTAGAATGTACATTACCATAAAAATCATTTCGCAGAAAATTATTACCTAGTACTGCTCCTAATTGCAGATTATTGGCGAAAAAATAACCTGCAAAAATTTCACCATTAAATAATAGTTGTTTAGCTCTATCATCCTCAAGCCTATTGTCTATCGTATAAAAAAGGTTTGTTTTAGTAAAAGCACCATCTATCCCTACTAAAAAATCTTTTTTGCATTGTGCTTGCACAAAACCCATAACCCCGATAAAGAAATACAGCAATAAAACTCTCATAATATTAGAAATAATAATTAAGCCCTATTTTGGCAGTAAATGGATTATAATTACCATAAACAACTCGTTGATTACCTGTAAAAAGCTGCACCTCTTGCCAATTTGCCAAAACACCCAATGCCAGTTTATCGGCAATAAAATAATCTACCCCTATTCCATAATTAGCTATTGATAAATCATATAGGCTAATATTAGTACTTTCCTGATAATAATAACTTGCTTGATTATATTGATAACTCACCCTCGACCCATAGCCTAAACCAGCTTGAAGATAGCCTACCGCCTTTTTATACTGTACTGCCGAAAAACGCACTGTTGGCACTACATCTACTGCATATTGTTTAGATACATTGTACCCTCTATATTGCGAAGCAACTATTTGAATAGTGCCGCCAAAAGCGAGTCTTTTGGTAAAAAAATATAATAAAGAAGGCTGTAGTGAAAAGTTAGTATTAACATGAATGGCACTTCTCTGCTGTTTATAAGAGGCATTTGCCCCCACTAAAAAATTACCTTTTTCTATTTGGGCAACAGCACAGGTACTTAAAAAATACAAGAAGAATAATGTTAATTGTTTTTTCATGCTTTAGCGAAAGTAATAGAAAAAAGCATCTCGGTTTTTTATATCAACAGCAATACTGGTAGTATCTAACTCAGGTCTATCAATCCAAAGTGTGGGGTATTGCTTAATGGTAAATTCAGTAGAAGCAAAACCATAAAATTTTTGCCATCCTTTATTTTCTGAATTGAATCTGTATTGGCTGCAAATAAAATGCAGTATTTATTTAAGAAAATATTTACGGCAATGTCCTCATCTAATAAATCATCTAAATAGGAATAATACAAACTGGGGCTATATGTATTAAAATAGGTAATATATACTTTATTTTGCGCCTTAGCAACAGCACGTAAAGAATCGTGATTTCGGCTATGCCACACTAATGCTGGGTTGTAAAATGAAGTATCATGAGTAAGTGATATGCTGCGATTATTGGATAAACGCAAACGCCTATCTTCAGGCAAAGTAGGAGTGAAATTTTCGCAAGCTGCAAATACTATTATTCCTATAAAACAAAAAGCAATAATTTTAGATAGGTATATCATCTGTTTCAGTAAAAGTAAATATATAACATTTGTACAAATTGATTACATACAATCTTTAATTAGTATTTTTGAACTATAACTAATTCCTTTTATGCCCTCATTCGACATTGTAAGTAAAATAGATGCGCAAACATTAGACAACGCACTCAACAACGCTAAAAAAGAGATTACCAATCGCTACGATTTTAATGGCTCAAAAACCACTATCGATCACGATAAGAAAACCAATCAGCTAACCATCGTTACCGAAGACGATATGAAGCTAAAAGCTATAAATGATGTGCTTATCAGCCGGCTTTTAAAGCAAAACCTTGACCCTACTTGCTTGGATTGGGGTAAAGAACATTATGCTTCGGGTAATATGATTCGCAAAGAATTGAAGATAAAAGAAGGAATTGATAAAGAAACTGCCAAAAAAGTGGTGAAAAAAATCAAAGACAGTAAACTGCGTGTAGAGGTTTCGATAATGGACGACCAAATACGTGTTAATGCCAAAAAAATTGATGATTTACAAGCTGTAATTGCAGTTGTACGCGGTGATGACTTTGGGCAACCGCTTCAATACATTAATATGCGTAGCTAAGTACTAATTGTGAGGGGTTAAGTATTCAACTAAAAACCAATACCAAAACCTGCTCTAATAATTGGATTAGGATACGGAGAGAATCTATTATCGTTCAGGTTAAACAATACCAACAAATCGATACTCGAGTTGCTACCTAACATCTGTCGGTATCCACCGCCTACCAAAAACGAAAACACATTTACACGTTTGGAAGTATTATCTTCAAAAAATTCCCGACTTAATTCCTCCAGTTCGGTATGTGCAAATAATGATTCGGTAATACGGTAGCGCCCAAATACTTTGGCACCATAATTATTGAAATTGAGATTTATCTTCAACAATTTATCTTGGTAGTTAACATATTGATATACCAGTCCTGGGCCAGCCATAAATCGGTCAGTAAACTTATACCCGACCACTGGTGATATATCTAAGGTCGTTAAACGCTCGCGTCCAGTTGAACCAAAGCTTACACCAAAGTTACCCCCGAAATACAAGCGGTCTTTAAACGGACGTGTATCTTGAGCAAGTAGTGATAAACTACTCAACAACAGCACTATTGAAATTACCTGTGTACGCATTAACCAAAAATACAAAAAAATGCGGTTGAATGAAATCATCCAACCGCATCTGTTGCCCTTAAAGCTATCAATTAGCTAATTTTTATCTCTTTAGGCATTACCTTAGCCTCTGGCTGCTTAGCAATATTAATGCTTAATACGCCATTGGTATAATTTGCAGCTATCTCCTCTTTATTAGCCATTTCGGGTAATACGAAACTGCGTGTAAAGGCAGCGTAGCTAAACTCTTTACGGGTGTACCTATCGGTAGATTCGCTTTTTTGGTCTTGCTTTTCTACACTAATAGTCAATAGCTCTCCCTCCAAGTGGAGTTTGAAGTCTTCTTTTTCGAGTCCTGGTGCCGCTAATTCTATGGTAAAAGCATCCGCTTTTTCGCCAACATTTACTGCGGGTAGTTTGTTGGTAAAAGAATCATTAACCAGTGAATCACTAAAAAAGTCTTCGAAAAGTGGTGCGAAGAATGGACGATAGCCCACTGGGCGATGGTCGCTGTTTTTGAATTTTACGAGTGTCATTTTATGTTCCTCCTATTTTTTTAAGGTTATATGTGCCATTTATCAAGCTACATACCAAAACACTTTTTTATGAAAAAATATCATTTTTACTGACACATATTCCGAATTTGATATTTTTATACTGACATTTCGTCAAAAAACTCGTTTATTGACTGTTATTTTAGCCCCTTTTAGTTTCTTTGCAGTATGGATACTCTATTACCCGATTTTAAGTTTAAAGCACCACTGGTACAACGATGGAGCGATACCGATGCTATTGGGCATGTAAACAATGCCAATTACCTCACCTACTTTGAGGAAGCACGCGTTGCTTATTTAGAAGAGATATTGCACTGGGATTGGACTAAATGGGGAATGTTGGTAGCAAAGGCCGTTATCGATTTTAAAGCTCCTCTTCTTTACCAAGAAAAAGCAGAAATATACACCCGCATTGCACGCATAGGAAGCAAAAGCTTTGATATAGAATATGCCATTGTAGTAAACGATACGACTATTAAAGCTACAGGCACAACGGTAATGGTGTTTTTTGATTACGCAGCCAACAAATCGGTAGTTATACCAGATGATTTGAGAGCATTGATGGAAAAAGCCGAAAAGCGCTAATAAAGGAAGTAATTAGGCGTTCTCCAATGCTGCAATATCAAATTTGGTCATTTGCATAAATGCCTGTATTACTTTGGGCGCTTTTTGTGGATCAGACATTAATTTTCCTAAAATAGTAGGTACAATTTGCCAAGACACGCCGAACTTATCATCCAACCAGCCGCATTGGCTATACACTCCGCCTGCACCTAGTTTTTCCCAGTAAAAATCTATTTCCTCCTGTGTTTCGCATTCTATAACAAAAGAAGTTGCAGGAGAGAACTTATACTGTGGGCCACCATTTAATCCCATAAATTTCATTCCGTTCAACTCGAAATTTACCACCATTGGGTTTTCGGCAGTAATTTTCGAATCTTTAAAAATAGAACAGTAATACTCTGCTGCTGCTTTAGCTTGTCCATCAAACCACAAGCAAGGGTATAGTTTATTCGTCATGCGCTTAGTTATTTAAGGGGGATAATGTGTGTTTTTATGCAATTTTACTCGAATACAATTTCATTAAAATATCTTTCCTGGATTCATTATTCCATTCGGATCGAATACTTTTTTAATGCCGCGCATTAACTCCAAGTGTATGTCTGAATACTTTATAGGCATATACGAACGCTGCACATAACCAATTCCGTGCTCGCCACTAATGGTTCCGCCTAAGGCAACCGTAAGTTCAAATAACTCGCGAATACCTTTTGGTAATTCTGTTTTCCAGGCTTGCTCGCTCATACTGCCTTTTAGGATGTTTATATGCAAATTACCATCACCCGCATGCCCATAACATATCGATTGAAATCCGTATTGATTACCAATTGATTTTAACCCAGCAATAAGCTGAGGCAAATGCGCGCGCGGCACTACGGTATCTTCTTCCTTATATACCGAGTGTGCTTTTACCGAGTGGGCTATATTTCGACGAATTTTCCAAAACTGCTCTTTTTGAGTTGCTGTATCTGCAAATAACACATCTGTGCAATTGTATTCATACAGTACTTCGGTAATGCATTCGCACTCTTTTAACAACGGATCCATAGCATTTCCATCTACTTCTATCAGCAAATAGGCTGCAATAGTAGGTGCAATATCAAACGCAATGCCCTCATGCGCTACTACCCAAGCTACAGCATCACGCTCCATAAACTCTAAAGCCGAAGGAACACTACCCGCACTAAATATAGCTGAAACAGCTGTACAGGCTTGCTCTACTGCTGTAAAAGACGCCAATAACAGGATGTTTTGTTTCGGAGCTGGAATCAGTTTTACCACAGCTTTGGTAACAATACCCAATGTGCCTTCACTACCAATTAGTAGTTGCGTAAGGTTATAACCCGACGCGTATTTAAGGGTATTGGCTCCTGTCCAAACAATATCGCCAGTAGGTAATACCACTTCTAAATTTAAAATATACTCGCGAATGGTACCGTATTTTACTACTCTGGGGCCACCCGAACCGTGTGCAATATTTCCTCCCAACATACACGAACCTTTGCTCGATGGGTCGATAGGATAGTATAAATCGTGTTGGGCCACCGCTTGCATCAGTACTTCGGTAATTACACCGGTTTCTACCGTAGCTTGTAAGTTTTTAGTATCTATTTGAAGTATTTTATTCAACCGCTCTACAGAAAGAAGCACTCCCCCTTTAATAGGCAACGCACCTCCGCTCAATCCTGTTCCACCTGCACGGGGTGTTATGGCAATACGCTGTTCGTTACAATAGCGCACTATGGCAGCTATTTGCTCAACGGTAAATGGCTTGAGTACAATCTCTGGTAAAAAGTGTAAGTCTTCGGTTTCGTCATGCGCATAATGCGCTAAGGTTTCTGCATCTACAAAAACAGCATCTGCCCCTATTAATTGCCTAAAGTGGTGTATGTGCTCGCTACGCATTAGCTAAATTAGTCGTTTATCGCTGCACGAATGCGCAACAATTTTACCAATAAGGGTTCTAATAAATGTAAAGGAAGCATATTCGCTCCGTCCGATTTTGCATTTTTTGGATCGGGATGTGTTTCTATAAACAAGCCATCTGCACCAACGGCAATAGCAGCCTTTGCAATAGTTTCTATCAGTTCAGGCTTACCACCCGTAACGCCACTTGCTTGGTTGGGTTGTTGTAGAGAATGCGTAACATCCATTACTACTGGCACATTAAAGCTTTTCATTACCGGAATACCCCTAAAATCAACCACTAAATCTTGGTAACCAAATGTATTGCCCCTATCGGTAAGCACTACATTATCATTACCCGATTCTTTAATTTTATCAACCGCAAATATCATTGATTCGGCAGAAAGGAACTGTCCTTTCTTTACGTTTACCACTTTACCCGTTTTTGCAGCAGCAACTAACAAATCAGTCTGACGGCATAAAAAAGCAGGTATTTGCAATATATCCACATAATCGGCGGCCATTGCAGCTTCTGTACTTTCGTGAATATCAGTTACTGTAGGTATATCAAATGCTTTGCCTACTTTTTCAAGAATTTTTAACGCTTTTTCGTCGCCAATACCTGTAAATGAATCTAATTTACTCCGATTTGCTTTGCGATACGAACCTTTAAATACAAATGGAATACCTAATTTATTGGTAATAGTATTAATCTGTTCGGCTATACGCATTGCCATATCTTCACTTTCTATAGCACACGGACCAGCCATTAAAAAGAAATTGGAAGATTGTTGATGGGAAAGATTGGATATTTTTGGAAGCACTTTTTATTAATTAGTTAATGGAATAATTACTAACTTGATTTGTTATATTTTAATGACTAATGACTAATGACTAATGACTAATGACTAATGACTAATGACTAATGACTAATGACTAATGACTAATGACTAATGACTAATTCCCTAATTCCGACATAAACTTTACACGCATTAGCTGTATGTCTTCCCGGCTATAATCATCCTCGCCTAATACCTTTAGCGCATCATCTACCGAGTCCGTCTCGGCTGTACTAAAATAGTCAAATACTTCATCTTGTCTATCTTCATCCAACATTTCGTCTATATAGTAATCCAAGTTTAGCTTTGTACCAGAAGCAACAATAGCTTCCACCTCTTGTATTATTTGGCTTAACGAAATGCCTTTAGAACGGGCAATATCATCTAATGGAAGTCGTCTATCAATATTTTGGATAATAAACACCTTTAAACCCGACTTATTTACGGCAGATTTTACCACCATATCAATCGGACGGTCGATATCATTTTCCTCAACGTATTTTTTAATTAGCTCTACAAAAGGTGCCCCATAGCGCATTGCTTTACCCGAACCAACACCACTCACCTGCTTTAACTCCTCCTGTGTAATTGGGTATTGCGTACACATTTCCTCCAGCGATGGATCCTGAAAAATAACAAATGGAGGGATATTTTTTTGCTTAGCTAACTTTTTACGCAGTTCTTTAAGCATGCCAAACAACACCGTATCCAATGCGCCTCCACCTTGTACGTTCTCATCCTCTGCCGTTTCCATTGCTTCGTAATCACGATTCATGGCAAACTGAATATCGGTAGGGTTTTTCAAGAACGCCTCTCCAGATTTTACTAATTTAAGTGTACCGTAATTTTCTATGTCTTTTGTGAGGTAGCCATACAACTGCGCTTGACGCAGCACCGATTGCCATACCTTTTCGCCACGTTCTTTACCTTGACCAAAATAAGGTGTTTTTTGATGCCCATAAGACAAGATAGGCTGTGTTTCCTTGCCCATCATTAGGTTTACCATATAATCGGAATTAAACCTATCACCTTCCGCTTTAATAAACGTAAGCAACATCGTTAAATCCTCTTTGGCATCAAACCTATCTGTTGGGTGTTTGCAATTATCGCAATTGCTATTGCAACCCGAATCGTCATACACTTCTCCAAAGTAATGTAGTATTTGTTTTCGGCGACAAACAGAAGATTCGGCATAGTCGGTTACTTCTTGCAAAATTTGCGTACCAATTTCGCGTTCGGCTACCGGTTTATCTTTCATAAACTTAGCCAACTTAATCACATCCTCTTCGGCATAAAAAGCAATGCAATTTCCTTCTCCACCATCACGTCCCGCTCTGCCTGTTTCTTGGTAATATCCTTCTAAACTTTTTGGAATATCGTGGTGAATAACAAAACGCACATCTGGTTTATCAATACCCATTCCAAAAGCAATAGTAGCTACCACTACTTCCACCTCTTCCATCAAAAACATATCCTGATGATTAGCACGCACATCGGCATCTAAACCCGCGTGATAAGGAATGGCTTTTATACCATTTAGGTTTAGTGCTTCAGCTACCTCTTCTACCTTTTTACGGCTCAAGCAGTAAATAATACCTGATTTTCCGTGATGCCCCTTCACATACTTGATGATTTCTTTCATCACGTTCTTTTTAGGGCGTATTTCGTAATATAAATTGGGTCTATTAAACGATGACTTAAACAGCATCGCATCCTGCATTTGCAGGTTTTTAACAATATCTTGTTGTACTTTTGGAGTAGCAGTGGCTGTAAGAGCTATAATTGGGATATTTTCGCCCAACATATTAAGCACCGAACGAATTTTACGGTATTCTGGTCTAAAATCATGCCCCCATTCAGAAATACAATGCGCCTCATCTACAGCTACAAACGAAATAGTTACTTGATTCAGAAAATCGATGTTCTCTTGCTTAGATAACGATTCTGGAGCTACGTATAATAGTTTTGTTTTACCAGCCAATACATCCAGTTTTACGTCTGCTATTTCGGCTTTATTTAACGACGAGTTAAGAAAGTGTGCAATACTGTCGCTACTACCAAATGCTCTCATTTGATCCACCTGATTTTTCATCAAGGCAATTAGTGGCGAAATAACAATAGCTGTGCCTTCTGTCATTAATGCCGGTAATTGGTAGCACATAGACTTGCCAGCACCTGTAGGCATGATTACAAATGTGTCGTTTTTTGATAAAATATTTGTGATAATCGCCTGCTGTTCGCCCTTAAACGTATCAAAACCAAAAAAACTTTGTAAATTATCAAACAACAACTGTTGCACTTCCATCGTAACTAACTGTGAGTAAAAAATATAGAGATTTGAAATTCGGTCTCCGAAATTAATATAATTTTGCATAATTCCTTACATAAATCTCATATTTGAAAGTGATAACACCCAACAGCATAATAACCAACGCAGTACACACTTTACAACTCGAAGCAGATGCTATTTTAGCCTTAAAAGCGCACATAAATTCCGACTTTGTAGCCGTTGTAGAACGCATTTATCAATCGAAAGGACGCGTGATTGTAAGCGGTATTGGTAAAAGTGCCATTATTGCACAAAAGATAGTAGCAACATTTAATTCTACAGGCACACCTGCTATTTTTATGCATGCTGCCGATGCCATTCATGGCGATTTGGGCATGATACAACAAGATGATGTTATTATTTGTATCTCTAAAAGTGGCGATACTCCCGAAATTAAAGTACTGGTACCTTTATTAAAAAAAGGGGGAAATGTTTTAGTGGGCATGGCTGGAAACGACCAATCGTTTTTAGCCAAAAACGCCGATTATCTTTTAAACACCACAGTAGCTAAAGAAGCCTGTCCTAATAACTTAGCCCCTACCACCAGCACAACTGCTCAGTTAGCTATGGGTGATGCCTTAGCCGTTTGCTTGCTGGAATGCAGAGAATTTACCAAAGAAGATTTTGCACGTTACCACCCTGGCGGAGCCTTAGGCAAACGCTTGTATTTACGTGTATTAGATGTAGCTACGCAACACGAAGCACCTAAGGTGTTAGAAAGCGATAGTTTAAAAACCGTTATTTTGGAAATTACCTCGAAGCGATTGGGTGCTACTGCAGTAGTAACTACCAAAGGAGAAATTGCAGGCGTTATAACTGATGGAGATTTGCGCAGAATGCTCGAAAAAGGAACCAATATTGAAGGGCTTACAGCAAAAGACATTATGGGCTTACACCCCAAAACAATTGAAGCTGATGCTTTGGCAGTAGATGCATTGCTACTTATGCAAGAGCACAGTATTAGCCAGTTACTGGCTGTACAACAAAAAAAATATATCGGTATTATTCACCTACACGATTTGATTCGTGAAGGCATTGTGTAGCACTACAAAATCAGTATTTTTACCCCCACTATGAGTAATAAAAACTATTACGCCGTAATAATGGCTGGAGGTATCGGTAGCCGTTTTTGGCCAGTAAGTAAAACCGCTCGTCCTAAGCAGTTTATAGACATTTTAGGTACTGGCAAAACTTTAATACAACAAACCTACGAGCGTTTATTACACAGCTGTCCGAAAGAGAACATCTATATCGTTACCAATGAGCTGTATCGTGGTCTTATAAACGAGCAATTGCCCGAAATAGCAAACGAGCAAATTTTAGGTGAGCCTTCTGCTAAGAATACTGCTCCCTGTGTGGCTTATGCATCTTACAAGATAGCTCAGAAAAATCCAGATGCAATTACAATTATAGCTCCATCTGATCATTTAATTTTAAAAGAAACCACTTTTACCGAGATAGTTGAGCAAGCTTTTGCCGAAGCAAGCGCTCAGCAATCGCTTATTACGCTAGGTATTTTACCTACTCGGCCCGATACAGGTTATGGATATATTCAGTATCAAAAAGAAAGTCAGGAAGATCATTTTTATAAGGTAAAAACCTTTACCGAAAAACCGAATATAGAGTTAGCCAAAACCTTTTTAGCAAGCGGCGATTTTGTATGGAACGCGGGTATTTTTATTTGGTCGGTAAAAGCTGCTATAAAGGCTTTTGAAATGTATTTACCAGACTTAGCAGAATTGTTCGCCGAGGGTAAAAATCATTATTATAAATCCACCGAAGCTGATTTTATCAAAAGAATATACAGTCAATGCACCAATATTTCTATCGATTTTGGCATTATGGAAAAGGCGAAGAATGTGTTTGTAAAACCTGCTGATTTTGGCTGGTCGGACTTAGGCACGTGGGGTTCTTTGCATGCTATCTCTGAAAAAGATTATGTAGGCAATGCTGTAGTTGGCTCTAAGCACGTTTTTGCGTACGATTCTGCTAATTGCATGGTAAGTGTGCCTAAAGACAAGATCGTAGTATTACAAGGCTTAGATGGCTACATAGTAGCCGAATACGACAACACCCTACTTATTTGCAAATTAGAGGAAGAGCAACAGATAAAGCAAATGTCGGGAGATGTAAAAACGAAAATCGGCGAAAAATTTATTTAACCTCGTTGTCGCAACACTTCATATAACAATACTCCTGCAGCTACCGATACATTTAAGGAAGCTATTTCTCCTTTCAATGGAATTTTTGCACGTGCATCGCACAGTTTCAAATATTCCGATGAAATACCATCTTCTTCAGAACCCATAATAATGGCTGTAGGCATGGTATAATCAGGGTCGGTATAAGTATTTTCTGTTTTTTCGGTACATGCCACCAATTGCAGTCCGCTATCCTTTAAAAACTGTAAGGTGCTCTTTAGGTTGATTTCTCTACATACTGGCACCGAATACAAAGCCCCTGCCGACGTTTTTACGGCATCTGGATTAATTTGGGCAGCTCCTTTTAACGGAATAACAATAGCATGCACACCTGCACACTCGGCAGTACGTGCAATAGCACCAAAATTACGCACATCGGTTATCCTGTCCAATACCATAATCAAGGGAATTTCTCCTCTTTCAAATATCTGAGGAACAACTTGCTCTAAAGAATGGTAGGTAATAGGTGAAATATATGCCACCACGCCTTGGTGATTTTTTGGCGTAAGACGATCCAGTTTTTCTACCGGAACCTGTTGATAGGTAAGATCATGTTCTTTTAATACGGTACGCAATTCCTGCAAAAGCACCCCACCAGAAAGTCCTTTCTGTATGTAAATACTTTCCATTTCTTGTCCAGCTTCTACGGCCTCTATTACAGCACGAATGCCAAATACAAGTTTGTTACTGGTTTTTGTATAATCAGATATTGTGCGCATAGTCTATTAGTTTGTGCCAATGGCAACTGTTTTAGTACTCATAATTGCTTCGTAAACACCATCCCATAGGTGAATGCGTTTTTGCAGCGACTGTATAATCACTTGCGTAGCCTCTTCCCAATACGCCTCATTGTTACCGCATAAGCTTTCGGTCATTTGTAGCGCAAGTATGCTGTGGTGGTCGCCATCTACTTCAATATGACGTTCGAGGTAATACTTAAACGTAGAAATACTATCCGGAAAGTTCTTATCCATATCATTTACGATAGACAAAAACATACCTGGTATTAAATCTTCGCGACCAAAGGTAAAAATAGCCGCCTGCAAATAATCTTTATTACTGCCTATAACATCAAAGGTAAAATTCACAAAATCACGTGCTGCCGTAGGTGTTTCTGAATCTATAAATGCTTTGTCGAAACTACCAGAAGCTTGTAGAGTTGCTACAAACTTTTCGATGAGTGCAGTATCTGCATTACACTGATACATCGCATCTAAATAAAGCTCAAAATGACTTTTTCTAACGCCATTACTATCTACATCTGCTTCTTCGCCTACTACTATTTCATTAATTAGGTAACGCGTAGTTGCCAATCCTTTTGGAAACCATGGCACCGACGTACACGTAAGATTATTTTGTAAGGCTTTTAGCAACGACATAAAATCCCATACGGCATATACATGGTATTGCATAAAAATTTGCAAATCACGTACATCTTTAATTACAGGATATACTTTGTGATGGATGATTTGTTGGCGTAAAGGTTCTATAGCGCTTCTTATGCGTGCTAAATGCGGATTCATACGTGTATTAGTATTTATTTATGTGCAGATTTGATAAAAATTTGCTCCTTAATTGGGAGTTAAATTTGCTCGACAAAAGTAACCAACATTTCGGCAACTCAAGGTGTATTTTTTAGTATGCTGATACTTAAAGTTATACTGAAAAAAATGTAACAAAACTGTTTACTTTGTGTAAAGTATATGTTAATACAGGTAATTATTTTTCGCTATTCACATTTTCATTTTTATTAACAGGTAAAAAAACAACCTAAATAGTTGTTCCTACGTATCATTAAAACGACTATCATTTTAGTTATGCACCTATTATCAACACCAAATGTGTATAAGTATACTTACTGTTTAACGTAGCTTTTCATTACCTTGTACTAACAGAAAAAGCGTGTTGAAAATCGGTTTAAGCACCCTGCACTTTCCGTAATATATTTGCCGCCCCATGTACAACGAACAAGACCAACAACGCAACAACAGAACACGCCCTACACGTTTAACGGCTAACAATTTGCCGACTAATCAGTTAGGTAAGCTACCGCCACAGGCGTTGGATTTAGAAGAAGCTGTTTTGGGTGCGTTAATGCTCGAAAAAGATGCACTAACGGCTGTTATCGACATTCTAAAAACGGATGTTTTCTACCACGAGGCGCATCAAAAAATATTTGAGGCCATTCGTAAACTGTTCGAAAAGTCGCAACCTGTAGATATTCTTACCGTAACTGCCGAAATGCGCCTACAAGGAACATTAGAGTTTGCAGGTGGTCCGTTTTACATTTCCGAGCTTACCAACAAAGTGGCATCGGCCGCCAATATTGAGTTTCACGCACGTATTCTTACTCAAAAGTATATTCAGCGCGAGCTTATTCGCATTTCTACCGAAATTACCACCAGCGCCTATGAAGATACGAGCGACGTGTTTGATATTTTAGATAAAGCCGAACAAAATTTATTCTCTATTGCCGAAAATAACTTACGCCGTAGTTCGGAGAGCATGAGCGATTTATTGCGCAAATCGATTGAGCAAATTGAAAAACTAAAAGATAAAGAAGACGGACTAACTGGAGTTCCTTCTGGCTTTGGCCGATTAGACCATATTACTTCTGGCTGGCAAAAATCAGATTTGGTGATTATAGCTGCCCGCCCAGGTATGGGTAAAACCGCTTTTATATTAAGTGCTGCACGTAATGCTGCGGTAGATTTTAAGAAACCGGTAGCTATTTTCTCCTTAGAGATGTCGTCGGTACAGTTGGTAAATCGTTTGATATCTGGCGAAGCAGAGTTAGAATCGGGAAAACTGCGTAAAGGTAACCTAGCAGAATACGAATGGAAGCAGTTACACGCTAAAATTGGTAAACTTGCAGAGGCTCCCATTTTTATAGACGATACGCCAGCATTAAATATTTTTGAGATGCGTGCTAAGTGTCGCCGACTAAAGGCGCAGCACGATATTCAGCTTATTATAGTGGATTATTTGCAGTTGATGACCGCCAATAGTGATGGTAAAAACGGGAATCGTGAGCAAGAAATTGGCTCTATATCTCGTGCCCTAAAAAGTTTAGCAAAAGAGTTAGATGTACCGGTAATTGCCCTATCGCAGTTGAGTCGTGCAGTAGAAACACGTGGGGGTGATAAAAAACCACAATTATCCGATTTACGTGAATCGGGTTCTATTGAGCAGGATGCCGATATGGTAATGTTCCTGTACCGTCCGGAATATTATCAGATTACAGAAGATGCCGATGGAAACAGCACACTTGGTATTGGCGAAGTAATTATTGCCAAGCACCGTAACGGTTCATTGGATACTATACCTCTACGCTTCATCGATAAGTTTGTAAAATTCACCAATTTGGATGAATTGAACAATTTTAGCACGGGCAAAGACGATAGTCCTTTCAAAAACATTGATCCTTCTACCCAATTTGGACAGCCGGGTATTATGATACGTCCTTCTAAAATGAATGATTTGGATGACCATATGGACGAACCGCCACCGTTTTAATAGGTCTTTTGTCACCCTGAGCGTAGTCGAAGGGTGCATTTAGATGCTTCTACTACGCTCAGCATGACACATTAACTCAATTAAGTTGAATGAGGACAAGTGGAGTCCACACGAAAGAGTTTTTTATCAATTCCATCTTTTGCTAATTGGATTTCTTCTATTATTTGGGCTAAATATGACTCATAACTCTTCAAAGAATTTTTCCATTCGTTATAGATGAATTGAATTTCTTGAACCGTTTTGATTAATTGAATGGGCAAAAAATCCTCAGGCGATTCTTTGTGTCGTACTTTATAATAAGTTTCAATAGGGTTTATTAAGTTTAAAACGGTCGTCTCATAATCACTTGTATTATTAGATTTTATCCACTGATTGTATATACTATTGAGTTCGATTAAATCTTTATTAGCAATTATCTCTTGTTTAGTTAAATTGAGAAGAGTTACTTTCAATTCATGAAATTCACGTACCTTTTGGTTCCAATCATTCCTGATAATTCTGTGATTATTATTAAATTCTTTATTAGAATTAACATATCCTTCAATGGACACCTTTAAGAAATCAATAAGACCAAATATTTTTATTAATTCTTGTTTATTTTTTCCATTTCTAACCCAAGCTGAAAAAAGTTCTTCTTTATTAATTGCTTCAAAGATTGAAAAGGGTTGACTAACTACAATAAGCCCTAAACCACTAGCATTTTTCAGGTCAGCCACTTTATTCTTTTGTTCTATCATTAAACTTAGTTGTTTTTCTATAGCATGAATTTGATTCTCAAAATATATTTTAAAATAATCAAAAACTCTATTTATGCGTCGAACTTCTTGATTCATATTTACTTTATTTGATATTACATACCCTAGAAAAAAAGTAAATACAATTACTACTGGGTCTAAATAAATATCTATATAATCATGCATGTCACGATTATTAGCTATTAAAAGATAATTTAAATTAATCATTAATTTTTGTTAAAAATCACAGTGAAACAACTATTATAAAACGGTAATTGTGAAATAAATGTAATTTATAAACTTAACATTAAATAATTCTTTTACACTCCAAAATTTACCTGATTACTATAATTCAATTCGACTTATAACGTATAGTAGTTCACTAACAAAAACACGAAGTTTTATTAAATATCTACACCATCACCCCAGCCAACAAAGCAGCTGCTACCAACACTATTGGTGGTATTTTGGAGTATTGCATACACACAATGGTGAGCAAAATAACGGTAGATGTTTCTAAGCCATGTTCCAATGTTTGAATCATCAATAAAAAAGCTGCTACTACAAAGCCTACCGCTACCGCATTAATGCCGGGGAGGGCACGTTTAATGGTATTAAGTTTTTTTAGTTTTTCCCAAACGGGTAATACAAAAAGCAGCAATATAACACCTGGTAAGTTAATCCCGATTACGGCTATAAAACCACCCAAAAGTTGCCCAAATATGCCGTACATGCGCATACTAATAGCACCAATAAAAGAAGTAAACGAAAAAACTGGTCCGGGTACGATTTGTTGCAGCGCCCATGCCGATAAAAACTCTTGTGAGCTGAGGTAGCGTTTCATTTCTACAAACTCGGCATACATTAAGGGAATTAATACCTGCCCGCCCCCAAAAATCAAGAAACCGTTGCGGTAAAAGTTACCAAACAGCCTAAGAGGTAAGCTAATAAACGACGTTCTATTAATAATTGCGCCTAATATCCCTACTATTGCCAATATTAGAATAGGCCCTATTACCTTCTTCCAATTTACCTTAAGACCAATCTGTTCCTTCTCATTATTCTTACGCAAGAGTAGCGCCGATGCACATCCACCCAGTAAAATAACCACTGGAAATACATATGCCGAAGGAAACAACACCGTGGCAATGACCGACAGTATTACGAAGCCCAGCATATAAGCTTCGTCCACAATTTTACGCGACAACCCAATGGCAGAGTAGCCCACAAAACCCACTGCTACAGGTGCTATATAGCGCAGATATTGGGTAGTTTGGGTGTCAATAGTAAAAAAAGAAATGCTGATAGCGGCAAGGCTCATGATAAGCATGGAGGGAAATATCCAAATTAACAGCGCCAAGCAAGCTAATTTATAGCCACCTTGCTTGTAAGCAATAGCCGCCAAGGTTTGTGTAGAAGATGGGCCAGGTAAAAACTGACTAAGGGCGCTAAATTCCAATAATTCTTCTTCAGTAACATAGTTGCGCTTGTGCACAAAGTTTTTGAGTAATAATGCCAAATGCGCTTGTGGTCCGCCAAAAGCACTTAAGGTATATACCAATACATCACGTAAAAAAATAAGTTGCCGTTTACGTATCATCCTCAATCGTCTTCGTAATCCAAACCCATTAGTTTATTATAGGCCTGCTGCAACTCGGAAAATGCATGCTGCTGATTTGCTTTTCGCGCCACTTCCATTCCATTTTTATAGGTTTTTTCTGCCGAAGGAGCATCTGTTAGTTTTTCGTACAATTTACCTAAATGATAATACGTACCCACGTAATTTTCATCTACCTCAATAGTTTTAAGATAATAGGCTAATGCTTGCTCCAAATCACCTAATTTGAGGTATTCGGTAGCTATGGCATACTGCAAAAAAGGATCGTTTGGCTCTTGTTCTAAAAACTGACGTAATTGTTCTAATCGCGATAACATAGTTTGGTTTTTGAGCCTTTTTCTTTGTACTTTTGCACGAAGTAAATAATAAAAACAGTAACAACCAATATAGTCGAAAACAATAACATCAATGAAATTATTAGTTTGTATTAGCAACGTTCCCGACACCACCACAAAAATTACCTTCAATAGCGATTTAAGCGCTTTTAATACCGCAGGAGTTCAGTTTATTCTTAATCCATATGATGAAATTGCATTGGCGCGCGCCATTGAACTCACCGAAAATGGAAAAGGAACTACTACGGTAATAAATGTAGGCGATGTGAGTACCGAAGCTACCATTCGTAAAGCCTTGGCTATTGGTGCAGATGATGCGATACGTGTAAATGCAGCCCCACGTGATGCTTGGTTTGTGGCTCAACAAATTGCACATATAGCCAAAGAAGGCAAATACGATATTATATTGTGCGGACGCGAAAGCATTGATTACAATGGTTCACAAGTTGCTGCTATGGTAGGCGAACTATTAGATATTCCTTCTATTTCTATCTGCAAAAAATTAGATACCGATGGCACTACAGCTACACTGGAACGCGAAATTGAAGGCGGAAAAGAAATCATTACTACTCCCCTCCCTTTTGTAGTATCTGCTTCAGAAGGCATGTCTGAACCTAAAATTCCAAATATGCGCGGCATCATGTCGGCTCGTACCAAACCTTTATTAGTGGTAGAACCCATAGAAGTAAGCAAACTTACTGAAGTAAAAACATACGAAATGCCTAAACCACGTGCTGCCGTACACTTGGTTGCTGCCGATCAAGTAAGCAAATTGGTAGACTTATTACACACCGAAGCGAAAGTAATTTAGAAAATGTGCAATTGCAACGTCTCTAACGATGTGCAGATTACCCATTTATAATTAATCATTTATAATATATAATTCAAATAAAATGAGCGTATTAGTATATGTAGAAAATGCAGCAGGAAAATTCAAAAAATCTACTTTTGAAGCAGTATCCTATGCGTCAGCCATTGCCAGTAAATTAAACATCACTGTAACAGCATTATCCATTGGCGACGTAAGCGATAGCGAACTAGCACAATTAGGTCGTTATGGAGCAGCTAAAACACTAAACGTATCAAACGATAAATTAAAAACATTTGTAAACCAAGCATACGCAGCTATTATTGCCGATGCCGCTAAAAAGGAAGATGCACAAGTAGTTATTATTGGCAACACGTTTTCGGGCAAAGGCTTAGCACCACGTGTAGCTGTAAAATTAGAAGCCGGATTAGCTGATGGCGCTATCGAGTTACCAACCATAAACGGCAGTACACTTACCGTAAAAAAATCTGCTTTTTCGGGTAAAGCGTTTGCATTTGTGGAGTTAAGCTCGGCACGTAAAGTAATTACCCTAAACCCTAATTCTTATAAAGTAGTAGAAAACGTACAAGCAGGCACTATTGAAGCCTTTGCTTCTACCGCTACCGAGAATGATTTTAAAGTAGTATTAAAAGAAATTGTACGTGCTGCGGATAAAGTATCGTTACCCGATGCTGAATTAGTAGTATCTGCCGGACGTGGCTTAAAAGGCCCTGAAAACTGGGGAATGATTGAAGAATTGGCAAATTTATTAGGTGCAGCCACTGCCTGTTCTAAACCCGTATCGGATGCAGATTGGCGCCCACACTCAGAACACGTTGGCCAAACAGGTATTGCCGTAAGCCCTAATTTATATATAGCTATTGGTATTTCTGGAGCTATACAGCATTTAGCTGGTGTAAGTTCATCAAAAGTAATTGTGGTAATAAACAAAGACCCCGAAGCTCCATTTTTTAAAGCTGCCGATTATGGTATTATAGGTGATGCATTTGAGGTTGTACCTCAACTAATAGCAGCGGTAAAAGCATTTAAAGCACAAGGATAAAAAGCGAGAAATAGTGCATATAGTAAGCTCTATTTTGCACGTTTCGGGCTCCCGTTAGATGAAAAAAATCAAATTAGATATTGTTGGTCTTTCCTATAGCCAAACCCAATCGGGTGCGTATGCACTGGTATTGGGCGAAGTAAATGGGCGTCGTAGGTTACCTATTATAATAGGTGGTTTTGAGGCACAAGCAATTGCCATAGAAATTGAAAAAATGACGCCCAGCCGTCCGTTAACACATGATTTGTTTAAATCCTTATCGGATGCTTATGCCATTACCATACAAGAGGTAATTATCTACAACTTAGTGGATGGTATCTTTTTTGCCAAACTATTGTGTACAGATGGTAAAAAGGCCATAGAAATTGATGCGCGTACGTCTGATGCCATTGCATTGGCAGTACGTTTCAACTGTCTTATTTATACCTATGAATTTATACTTGCATCGGCAGGTATTGTAATGGAGGGGAATGATTTTGTTTTTCTTGAAAACATAGAAAACAAAGACGACAATACCATTGGCACCACGGCTACTGGTTACACCAACTATACCGAAGACGAACTAAAAGAGTTACTCAAAACAGCTTTAGAAGAAGAAGCCTACGAAAAAGCAGCGCGCATCCGCGATGAGTTGGGCAAACGGAAGTCTTCGTAAAAAGCATTCTATTCTTTTGCTACCCAGCAAATAAATCATACTTTTGATACTATCAAATGATACTATCATTATGAAACCTCCCTACGATATTACGCCTGCCATTTTAACGTATATTACATCCATTTCCGAAAAAATAGGAGAAATAAATGCTAAATATCTAAACAAGCAAACTCCTACATTAAGAAAGCAGAATAAAATAAAAACCATCCATTCTTCTTTGCAAATTGAAGGAAACACGTTGAGTGAACAACAGATTACTGCTATTTTAGAAAACAAAAGAGTTGTTGGTCCCGAAAAAGATATTCTTGAAGTGGTAAATGCTATAGCCGTTTATGACGACTTATCAACCTATACTGCAACGTCTGAAAAAAGCTTTTTAACAGCTCATAAACTATTATTAAAAGATCTTATGAACAATGCTGGCAAATACCGTATGCAAGGCGTTGGAATTATTAAGGGTTCGAAAGTTGCGCACGTTGCCCCTCCCTTTGATGCGGTTCCCTTTTTAATGAAAGACCTTTTTAGTTATTTAAAAGACGAAACGGAAATTGCCTTAATTAAAAGCTGTGTTTTTCATTATGAAATGGAATTTATTCATCCTTTTATAGACGGCAATGGAAGAATGGGAAGATTATGGCAAACGGTAATTTTAATGGCCAAGTATCCTGTTTTTGAATTTTTGCCTTTCGAAACACTAATCAGCAAGCACCAAGATAAATACTACCAAGCATTAGCACAAAGTGATGCTCAAGGAAAATCAACTCCTTTTATTGAGTATATGCTACGCATTATAGATACATCGCTTTCTACGTTATTAGATACCAATAATCGCCATTTAAAAGATACAGATAGGATTGATTACTTTATTAGTGAAGGAAAAGCAGTATTTACAAGAAAGGACTACATGCGTCTATTTAAAGAAATTTCTTCGGCTACAGCAAGTAGAGACCTAAAAAAAGGAATTGAATTAGGGCTTTTTATAAAAACAGGAGACAAAAAAACTACTACCTACACACTCACTAAAAAATAGCTTTATGCCTTTCTTACACCCCTAACTTTTCATGCAATACATTTTCATATGGTTGGGCAAAAGCGGCAACACTACCCCAATTTTCGTCATCTATTACCACATCTTTACCCGTAACAGTACCCAATAAGCCAAAAGCAACGTTAGACGTAGCTAAGAGTTCTACAAACTCCTCTTGATCTTCTGGTTTTACCGTAACTACTACTCTGCTTTGGGCTTCGCCAAACAAGAATGCATCTTTACGGATAGTATCATCTGTTTCGATAGCAAATCCTTTGTCTTGTGGCATGGCAGCTTCTAATAAGGCAATAAACAAGCCTCCATCAGAAACATCATGTGCCGATGCTACCAACTTATTTTTGATAACCGATTTTACTACTTGTTGCAAATCGTATTCTTCTTGCAAGTCAAATGCAGGTGCTGGCGATTTTTTTACCTTATGATATGAGTAAAGATACTCGGAAGAAGCAATATCGTTTTTAGAAGCACCTACTAAATACACTAAATCGCCTTCGTTTTTAAAGTCTAAGGTCATTAGGTTTTTTACATCATCCATAATGCCTAACATACCTATTGTAGGTGTAGGAAATACAGGTCCTTCGTCCGAACTTTGGTTATAGAAACTTACATTACCACCAGTCACGGGTGTTTCAAACTTTGTACAAGCTTTGCTCATGCCTTTTATGGCACCCACAAACTGCCAATACACTTCTGGCTTATACGGATTACCAAAATTTAAGCAATTGGTAACAGCTACAGGCTCTCCACCAGCACATACAATATTACGAGCTGCTTCAGCTACGGCAATTGCGCAGCCCTCTTCGGGATTTGCCCACACATAGCGCGAATTGCAATCTACGGTAAGCACAATGGCTTTATCAGTACCTTTTATGTTTACCACAGCCGCATCAGATGGGCGGTTGGTAGTCATAGTGGCGGTACCTACCATAGAATCGTATTGATTTATTACCCAACGTTTTGATGCAATATTAGGGTGGTTTACCAAGTGTTTGGCTACTACTCTTAAATCTGCAGGCTCTTGAATGTTTTCTATCTTAAACTTATTGTTTTCGGCAAAATACGCAGGCTCTTTAAACTCGCGCTTGTACACTGGCGCACCACCACCCAATACTAAATCATCGGCAGGTACATCGGCTACTAATTCGCCATGCATATAATAGTGTAAGCGTTTGGTATCGGTTACCTCACCAATAATGGCACAATTTAAATCCCATTTATCAAAAATGCACTCTACTACTTTTTCTTGACCTTTTTTTACCACAATAAGCATACGCTCTTGCGATTCGGAAAGCAGAATTTCCCAAGGTTTCATGTTGGCTTGGCGTGTAGGTACTTTATCTAAATCAATACGCATACCGTGCTCGCCTTTGGCGCTCATTTCGGAGTTAGAGCAAATGATACCCGCAGCACCCATATCTTGCATACCAATTACGGCACCCGAAGCAATTACTTCTAATGTAGCCTCAAGTAATAATTTTTCTTGAAAAGGGTCGCCTACTTGTACTGCTGGTAAATCGTTTACCGAATCTTCGGTAATATCTTTAGAGGCAAAAGCTGCCCCATGTATCCCATCTTTACCAGTAGCCGAACCAACGATATATACCGGATTGCCTACTCCATAAGAAGTAGCCGAAACGGTTTCTCCTACCTTTACAATACCTGCCGACATGGCATTTACCAAGGGATTAATGTTGTAACAGTCGTCGAAAAACACTTCGCCGCCTACCGTAGGTATGCCAAAAGCATTGCCATAATCGCCAATACCTTTTACTACACCGCGTAACAACCATTTGGTGCGCTCGGTATCAATGTCTCCAAAACGGAGCGAGTTTAACTGAGCAATTGGACGGGCACCCATCGTAAAAATATCGCGATTGATACCACCAACTCCTGTTGCAGCACCCTGGTAAGGCTCTAATGCCGAAGGGTGATTGTGAGATTCTATTTTAAATACGCAGGCGTATCCATCCCCTAAATCTACCATACCAGCATTTTCTTCACCCGCTTTTGCCAACATACGTGGGCTATCTTTGGGTAATGTTTTTAACCAAGTAATGGAGTTTTTGTACGAACAATGTTCGCTCCACATTACCGAGAAGATGCTGAGTTCGTTGAAATTAGGCGTACGTCCTAAAATAACTTTAATTTTCTCAAACTCTTCGGGTAAAAGACCTAATTCTTTAGCGGTTGCTACGGTTACTGGTTGTTCCATTATGGGAAAATACTAATCAATTTTTAAAATTACTATACTAAATAATAGGACTAAATCCTATATAACTATGTGAACCCGAAGGGACTCGAACCCCCATCATGAGAATCGGAATCTCACATTCTATCCGTTGAACTACGGGTTCAAGAATGCGGCAAAATTACACATACATTTTATAATTATAACTTATTGTTGGACTGTTTTTATTTTTAAATATCTTCTTCCGGCTGCCGATTTAAAATACTTCTCTCTTGCTATCGCTTCTGCTCGTGTTTCAAATTGCTCAAAATAAATAATCTTAAACGGAATAAGGTGTTTAATGGATTGCGTAGCTCCAGAATTATGCTGATGCAAACGCTGCTCTAAATCTTGACAATGATCTTTATATAAAGAATTGTCAACGTCGCTTTGCAGTAAATAGCTGTAATACATAATTGATGTTAGGTAGTAAAGTAATCGCGAGAATCGGAATCTCACATGCTATCCCCGTCCGAACGTGCGTTCGGCACGGGCGGGCGTTGAACTACGGGTTCAATTTGATTTCAAAACTACATATACTTTAATAGATTTTGTAACCCTATCATAAGAGAATTAGAATCTCACATGCTATCCCCGTCCGAACGTGCGTTCAGCACGGGCGGGCGTTGAACTACGGGTTCAATTTGGTGTCAAAATTACACATACATTTTTAGTTATTGTACTTTATTGATGGTTTAAAAAAAGTAATTTTGCAGCAAACTTATTACCATGCACGTTAAAGGCAAAAACGCAACCGAATCTATTACTATTATGAATGAATTGGTATTACCCAACGATACCAATACCCTAAATAATTTAATGGGAGGACGATTATTACATTGGATGGATATTGCTGCGGCTATTGCAGCACAAAAACACAGCAATCGTATTGTGGTAACAGCATCGGTAGATAATGTATCGTTTAGCGCACCCATAAAGTTGGGAGATGTAGTAACCCTACAGGCTAAAGTTACGCGCTCTTTTTCTACCTCTATTGAGGTTCATTTAATTGTATGGGCCGAAAACATTCCGAGTGGTAGTAAAGTGAAAAGCAACGAGGCCTACTATACTTTTGTAGCCGTTGACCAAAGCGGACGCCCTATTCCGGTACCTGCGGTGATTGTTGAAACCGAAGAAGAAAAACGTTTGTATGAAGGGGCTTTGCGTCGCAGACAGTTGCGCTTGATTTTAGGTGGTAAAATGAAACCAGATGATGCGGCTGAATTAAAGGCGTTATTTATCCACGACTAACTACCTAAGGCTACTATTCTATCAAATTCGTTTTTCAGCAAAGGCATTACCGATAATCTGCCTTGGCGTACTAATGATATATTTTTGAGCTGATCATCGGCTTTTATTACTGCCAGCGATACTGGATTTTTCAGCGCCTGCACAGGTACTAAATCTACTACCATCCAATTAGGGTCGGTAGTGGTAGGATCTTGATAAGCCGTTTTTGCTACCTTGGCAATACCCACTACATTTTTACCTTCATTACTGTGGTAAAACAGTACAAAATCACCCTCTGTCATGGCTTTTAGATTATTGCGCGCTTGATAATTACGTACGCCATCCCAAAAGGTGTGTCCTTCTTTTACAAACTTATCCCAACTGTATTTTACAGGTTCTGATTTTACGAGCCAATAATTCATTTTACTACTTACGAATGGTTACTTATTCTACAAATAAAAGCGGTTCTACTACGCTACACTGTCCTTGTCAAAATGCGAATTTTCAATAATACCCACTAAATTGCCAAAAGGGTCGTAAAGACTGGCTACTTTTATACCTCCACCCACATCTTGCACAAACTGGTGTACGGTTGCGCCAAGTTCTAACAGCTTTTCGAATGCTACTTCTATATTAGCAACTCCCCAATAACTTACCGGACTATGCCCCGAATGTTCTTTAGCCTCTCTTGGGTGCAAACCCAGCTCGAAACCACCTACGTTGTACCCTACGTAAAATACCTCATCAAAATAAGGTTGTTGGCCTAATAAAGCCGTGTACCATGCTTTGGCTTGTTGTAAATCATCTACCATGTAGATAACGGTGCGGAGTCCTAAAAACATATTAGTTCAGTATTTTGTAAATTAATTCTTTCAACAACTCCCCTTCTGCCACATTACCCGTACTATCTACCCCTTTGCTTTTTACATCATATTGGCGTAATTGGCTAATAATTTCGATTGTTTTTGGGTAACTGTACTGTCGTGCAGCTATCTCGTATTCTCCAACAAAGTACGGATTTACTTTTAATGCCGAAGCAACAGCCCCTTTAGATTTATCTTTTAGGTAATGATAATTTAAAATACGCGTAAAATGAGTAGCCAACGTACCTATTGTTAATACAAAAGGGTGTGCCTTGTGATTGGAAGCAAAATAGGTAACTATTTTAAAACACTTTAGATGATCTTTTTGACTCAAGGCACTAGTTAATTCAAACACATTGTACTCACGACTGATACCTATATTTTGCTCAATTTCTTTGGTACCTATTTCCTGACCTTGCGGTATGTTGATTAATAGCTTTTCAAGTTCGTTGGCAATTCTTTCTAAATCATTACCCAAATATTCGGACAGCAAAGCAGTTGCTTTAGGTCCGATGCGGTGTTTTTTTGCTGCAACCCAATCGCTAATCCACTGGGGCAATTGATTTTCGTACAGCTTTTTACTCTCCAACAACACTCCTGATTTTTCAATCGCTTTTGCCACTTTTAAGCGCTTATCTAAAGTGCCATATTTGTAACAAAATACTAAAATGGTAGTAGCCGCTGGGTTTTCGGCATAGGACACTAAATCATCCCATTTTTTAATATTTTGTGCTTCTTTTACGATTATTACCTGATAAGGCGCCATCATCGGGAAACGCTTGGCAGCATTAATAATGGTTATCAAATCGGTGTCTTTACCGTAAAAAATGGTTTGATTAAAGCTTTTTTCAGCATCGCTTAGTACTTGATGTTCTATATAATTACTGATAAGGTCGATATAATAACTTTCGTCCCCATGCAAAAAATAGATAGGTTTGTACTGCTTCTTCTGAAGCGATTGAAGTAATTCGGGTGCACTCATTCGAATTACGAATTACGAACTACTATTCGGTATTTTAAAATTATTTTCGCCAAATGCATACTTTCCCTTCTTTAAACCTACCAGCCCACCCATTAAAAATAAAAGAGGCCGAACAAAAATGGCAGGTATTTGATGCTTTGCGCAAAAAATGGTTGGTACTAACACCCGAAGAGTGGGTGCGCCAACACATGGTGCATTACCTTATAACCGAAAAAAAATACCCTAAAGCATTATTCAAGTTAGAGGGTGGATTACGCCTAAATACCCTGCAAAAACGGAGTGATATTGTAGTGTTCGACAAAACTGGCAATCCGTTTTTACTGGTAGAATGCAAAGCAACTTCGGTAAAACTTACTCAAGCCGTATTCGAGCAAATAGCAGCCTATAATACTACCCTTAAAGTAAAATACTTGGTGGTAAGCAATGGATTAGAGCATTACTGTTGCAGCATAGATTACGACACACACTCATATCAGTTTATTGCAGAAATTCCTGTTTTTGAGTAAGCATTTTTAATTTCGTTGTTTATATACAGCAAAATTCGCTTTACTTAAACCTTTTATCCATTTTTACCATATAAAGGTAATCCATACAGCATACTATGCCCCTACTCGAAATAGACGAAGCCTTAGAAAAAAAAGAGATTTTAAAACGCTATCGTACACTTTTACGTGCGTGTAAAGCTACCTTACAAAAGGGAGATAAGCGGTTGATTCGCAGGGCATTTGAAATGTCGGTTGAAGCACATAAAGATATGCGCCGAAAATCTGGCGAGCCTTATATTTATCATCCATTGGCTGTTGCTCAAATTTGCGCCGAAGAAATTGGCTTAGGCACTACCTCTATTGTATGTGCACTATTGCACGATGTAGTAGAAGATACCAGCATTACCTTAGAAGATATTGAACGTGAATTTGGTAAAAAATGCGCCAGTATTATCGATGGATTAACTAAAATTTCGGGGGTTTTTGACCATACCAGTAGCATACAAGCCGAAAATTTTCGCAAAATGTTGCTTACCCTTGCCGATGATGTACGCGTAATTTTAATAAAGCTAGCAGATAGGTTGCACAACATGCGCACGATGGATTTTATGCCGCGTGATAAGCAGCTAAAAATAGCTTCCGAAACAAGTTACCTCTATGCACCATTAGCCCACCGCTTGGGTTTATATACCGTTAAGTCAGAATTGGAAGACTTAGCCATAAAATATACCGATACTACCACCTACAAATATGTAGCCGAAAAGCTAAATGAAACACGTGCCGAGCGCAACCGCTTTATTCGTGATTTTGTAGAACCTATAAAGGCCGAATTGGAAGCTCAAGACTTGAAAGCAACCATTGTTGGACGACCAAAATCTATCTCTTCTATCTGGAACAAGATGAAGAAGAAAAACATCCCTTTTGAAGAGGTGTATGATTTATTTGCCATTCGTATTATTTTAGATAGCGAGCCAGAAAATGAAAAAGCTGATTGTTGGAAAGCTTATTCTATCGTAACCGATTTTTACCGACCAAACCCCGATAGATTACGCGACTGGGTATCTACCCCAAAAGGCAATGGGTACGAATCACTGCATACTACTGTAATGAGCAGCAAAGGCGCTTGGGTTGAAATACAAATACGCACCCAGCGCATGAATGAAATTGCCGAAAAGGGTTTTGCAGCACATTGGAAATACAAAGAATCGAGTAATGACAGCGGATTAGACGATTGGTTGAAAAAAGTACGCGAAATTTTAAGTAACCCAGAAGCCAGCGCACTCGACTTTTTGGATGATTTTAAAATGAATCTTTTTGCGGATGAAATTTTTGTTTTTACCCCAAAAGGAGAACTGATAAAACTACCCGCCCAGGCTACAACCTTAGACTTTGCCTTCGAAATTCACTCCGACTTGGGTAGTAAGTGTATTGGAGCTAAAGTAAATCATAAATTAGTTCCATTAGCCCACAAATTACGCAATGGAGATCAAGTAGAGGTTATTACTTCCTCTAAACAAAGTCCTAAAGAAGATTGGCTGGGTTTTGTGGTAACGGCCAAAGCCAAATCACGCATAAAAGCATCGCTAAAAGATGATAAACGCAAAATAGCCGACGAAGGAAAAGAAACATTAGAACGTAAACTTAAATCGCTAAAAGTAGATTTCAATCCACAAACGGTAAATAAAATAAGTACCTTTTTTAAGTTACCAAGCGCATTAGAATTGTTCTATCAGGTAGGTATTGGTAAAATAGACGTAGCTCAATTGAAAGAGTATGTGCATGCCGAAAAAAATCCGGGGGCTGGCACCAAGCAATACGAAAAAGCCGATGATATTACCGCAAATCCTATTGACCAATTACTAAAAGCAGTAAAAAAACAAGCTGCCGATAGCTTGCTAATTGGCGAAGATTTACAAAAAATTGATTACCAATTGGCCGCCTGCTGTAATCCTATACCTGGCGATGATGTATTTGGTTTTGTTACCATAAACGAAGGCATTAAAATACACCGTACCAGTTGTCCAAATGCGAGTAAACTGATGTCGAGCTATGGCTACCGCGTAATAAAAGCTAAGTGGACTAAACAACAACAAATTGCTTTTTTAACGGGCCTTAGGGTAAGCGGAACAGATGAAGTAGGTATTATCAACAATATCACTAAAATTATTTCGAGTGATTTTAAAGTAAACATGCGCTCTATTACGGTAGATACGAACGACGGTATTTTTGAGGGGATGATTATGGTATATGTAAACGATACCGACCATTTAGATGAGTTGATAGATAAATTACAGGATGTACACGGTATTGTATCGGTAACACGTTTTGATACTCAAAGCACCACTTAAAAGCACTAAAATGGCTTCTTTAAATCGGTACGATTAATAAAAGCAGTATCTGTATAGGTTTTTAGAAAGGCTAAAAGTTGGTTTTTTTGTGATTCGCTTAAATTTAGCCCTCCTTCTTCCACTTTTAGTTTAAGTTTAGGATGCAGTGTTGGGCTATCTTTTAACCCCGAGTTGTAGTGTTCTATTACCTCCTCTAACGTATTAAATCTTCCGTCGTGCATATACGGAGCACTAAATACCGCATTGCGCAAACTGGGCACTCTAAACATGCCATCCGAATCGGATTTACTAACCGTTTTACCGTATCCTGTACCCGTAATATTTTCGTTCAATCCGTTGTTTTCGAATCCAGTAGTGGTGCTTAATGCTCCTCCATGGCAATGAAAACAATCGCCTGTTTCACTAAAAAAAATCTTATACCCTTCAAATTCATCTTTGGTAAATACCCCCGGATTATTTGTTTGCTCAAACTTGTCGAACGTGCTATTGCCTGCCGAAATAATAGTACGCTCGAACTGTGCAATGGCTTTAGTTAGTCGCTCTATGGTCACTCCATCGCTACCAAAAGCAGCTTTAAATAAACGTGGGTAATCTGGATGATTTTGTACTTTTTGCACCGTATTTGTAAGCGTTTCGTGCATTTCTATAGGGTTTTGTATAGGCTCCTCTACTTGTTCTTCTAAGGAAGTGACCCGTCCATCCCAAAAAAAACGATTGTACCAAGCTATGTTCACTAAAGAAGAAGCATTTGTTATACCAACCGCAACATCTACTCCTTTGCTAAACTGCACATTGTCGGCAAAACCATTGGCTATTTTATGGCAAGAGGCGCAAGAAATGGTATTATTCTGAGAAAATATCGGGTCGTAAAAAAGCCTACGCCCTAAAGCCACCCCATTTACGGTGAGTGGGTTATCGGCAGGAATAACAATACGTGGTAAATAATCGGGATATTGCAGCTCATAAGGAGTATCTGCAAGAGGTGTATCGGTTGTTTTTTTACATCCTATAAAAAAACTCAACCACATTACTACTACCAAAACAGCTATTACGAGACGCTTCATTACTGTAGCATTACATGTTGTATACTAAATGCATCGGCTGCATTTTTACTAATAATTTGCTGAATACTATCGTTACTCATTATTGAAATAGGCAATTTAGAAAAATCAATAGTAACTGGTTCGCGCAGCAATTGAGCCAAATTAAAGGCAATATCTACTGTGAGCGATTGGTTATTAGTTAGTTCATACCGTTTGTCTAAGGGTAATTTTATTAGTACTTGGTTTGGTGTTCTACCAAAATGTATGGCATATGCCTTATCGGTAGAATCTATGACTTTATACAAACCTTCAAAACGTAAAAAATGATACCCTCCATCTTGTGTACCATCATGCCACTCCATGTTTTGGTTCACAACAGTTGCATCCAATCCATTATGTGTATTCATATTGGCAGCAATACCAAATACAAAAGCAATTGTATCTACCATTATAGAGGAAGCTGAAAAACGTACCGCATCTCGCTTAATCTGTAAAGTGGCAGGGTTTGTACTACTCATGTATTGATAAGTACTCAATTGCAAATTGGGTAAGGCATATACATCCGACAAGTAAAACTCTACATTTAAGATACTAAAGGTATTTCCTGCCGCATTCTGATATATAAACTTACCTTTTTCGATAGCTTTTCCATCTATCTCTGGTACTATATTAAGCGTTGTTGTTGCATCTACCGAACAATTATCGCATTCGGGCTTGCAACCGTTGATGAACAGTGCAATACCAATAACTAAAGCTGTACGATAAAAAATACGTTTTTCCACACGTTAAAAATACAAAAAAAGAAAGTTTTGTTTGCTGCTGCAGCTCAAAAAGCTTGTTATCTTTGCACTTTAAAACCAAAGTGCTCCCTCACTCGTTTATATCTCCTAATACCCATTACTAAAATCCACATACATGGCTCGTGCCCGATTGAATAGCGGAAATGCCGCTGAAGAAGAATTACCGAAAGCGAAGATTAACCGTCAGTCCTTACAAAATCTTATAAAATTACTCTCTTACTTACGCCCATATCGTGTTAAGTTTGGTTTAGGATTTTTCTTTTTATTATTATCCAGTATATCTTCTTTAGCGTTTCCTGCGGCTATGGGTAAACTGATAGATGCTGCAACTGGCACACTATCCGAAGGTATATTAGATAATATCAACAGCATTGCCATTGCCTTAATGGCTATATTATTGGTACAAGCTGTATTTTCCTTTTTCCGCATTTTGTGGTTTGTAGAAGTAGCAGAAAAAACGTTAGCAGATATTCGTAAAGCTACTTATGCTAAGCTTATTACGCTCCCAATGCGCTTTTTTGCTCAACGTCGTGTGGGCGAATTAAATAGCCGTATTTCTGCCGACTTATCGCAAATTCAAGACAGTATTACTACCACGCTTGCCGAAATTATTCGTCAAATTGTGGTATTTATTGGCGGTACCATTGCCCTTAGTTTGGTATCGGGCAAACTTACCTTAATGATGTTGAGCATATTACCTGTATTGGTAGTTGTAGCAGTTGTTTTTGGTCGTTTTATTCGTAAGCTATCACGCCAAGCGCAAGATAAATTAGCCGACTCTAACACCATTGTAGAAGAAACGCTGCAAGGCATTGCCAATGTAAAAGCATTTGTAAACGAAGCCTATGAGGTAATACGTTACAAACGCAGTATTGATGAAGTAGTAAAACTAGCATTACGCGGAGCAAAATACAGGGGTGCCTTTGCTTCTTTTATCATCTTCTGCTTATTTGGCAGTATTGTAGCCGTAGTTTGGTACGGTTCTAACTTGGTAAGTCAGGGACTAATTACCGTAGGCGGACTAACCACTTTTATATTGTACGCTACTTTTGTAGGTGCTGCCATGGGTAGTTTTGCCGAATTGTATGCTCAATTGCAAAAAACAGTTGGCGCTACCGAACGTGTTATAGAGTTATTGAACGAGGATAACGAAGCTATTACGCTTACCGAAACACGAACCATAAAAAACAAGATAAGTGGCACCATCGATTTTCAGGGAGTTGGTTTCTATTACCCATCACGCAAAGAGGTGCAAGTACTCAACGATGTGTCGTTTAAAGCAAATGCCGGCGAACGTGTAGCCGTAGTAGGCCCAAGTGGTGCTGGTAAATCAACCATTGCTTCGCTTATTTTACGTTTTTATGAGCCTACACAAGGCACGTTATTATTTGATGGCATTCCATCGGATGCCTATAACTTAAACGACATTCGTAATCAGGTAGCTATAGTACCGCAAGATGTATTGTTGTTTGGCGGTTCTATTTTAGAAAATATACAATACGGTAAAACCGATGCTACCGAAGCAGAAGTGATACAAGCAGCCCAACGTGCCAATGCGCACGAATTTATTACTGGCTTTCCGGAAGGTTATAGCACCTTGGTAGGCGAACGTGGTATTAAGCTTTCGGGCGGACAACGCCAGCGTATTGCCATTGCACGCGCTTTGCTAAAAGATCCAGCTATTTTAATTTTAGATGAAGCTACCAGTTCCCTCGACTCCGAATCGGAACGTTTGGTTCAAGAAGCGTTGGAAGAATTGATGAAAAACCGTACGTCCATTATTATTGCTCACCGCCTTTCTACCATTCGCGAAGCAGATAGAATTGTGGTAATTGATAAAGGAAAAGTACTCGAAAGTGGTACACATGCCCAATTAATAGCCCAAGAAAACGGTTTGTATAAGTATTTGAGCGAATTGCAGTTGGAGGGGTAGAACGGTTGGAGGTTTAAAGGTTATAAGGTTTCTAATAATGTCCTTTAAGTGAAAGAACTAAAATGGTATTGTTCACTACTTCATATACCAGTCGGTGCTCTTGATTTATTCTACGCGACCAAATACCTGCAAGTTGATGTTTCAGCGGTTCTGGTTTGCCAATACCTTCAAAAGGATTTTCAGCGGTAGCTGTAAGTAAATTGGAAATTTTTAACATTATTTTTTTGTTGCCCGAATTTTTCCAAAAAGCTATATCCTCTTTAGCTTTTTTGGTATAGGCTATTTCCATAAATCATCTGTTTTGACAACAATATACTCTCCATTAGCATACTGCTCTCTACTTTCCTGAATTTTAGCCACAAATTCAGGGTTGTAAGGCTTATCATTAGCCATTACTTCAAATTTAATTTTAAATGCTTTTACTACCGCCTTCAATGCTTCTATTTGGTCGGTTGTGGTAGGATGAGCTATAAAAATATTTTGTGTTTGCATAATGATACTAATTTTAAAAGGCACATTTTAGCAATTTTGGTATGCTTTCTTGCCTAATACAAAGGTAAATAAATAAAATTCACTTTTTAGTGCTATAAACGCTTGCTGGCTATGTTTTACTTCAAAACTTTTTGAAAGTTCTAACCTTTCCAAAAGTTAGTTTATATATGAAAGATTAAATTTTGCACAATCAATATTTAATCAGAAATTAGTCAAACAATTTATACCCTATTATGAAAAATTTACTTATACGCATTATATACTGTTTCCTTATTGTTGGTGTCTCGTGCAAGAAACCAGAACAACTACCACCCACAGCTAACTCCGAATTTAACTACACTTTAAATGGTGTAGATTACAAAGTAAGTGCAGATGGAGAAATAGATGAGTTTGGTAGATTTGAGATAAGAGGATTTTCTGGTGAGAATAACGTTTTTTTCGAGCTAATCAATAGTGATATTGGAGAACATCCATTAAATGTCAATTCATATGATGTTGGATTTATTGCTCTAAAAGGTTCCCCTTTTCACTATTATAATTCTAATGTAAATACTACTTCAGGTGGTATGATTACCATTGAAAACATCAACTATACAGACTCATTAATATCAGGGAAATTTAACTATACGGCTATCTATCCTTTTGATAAAAGCAGAAAAGCTACGATTACCAATGGCACGTTTAAGAATATTAGATTTCGTAAAGTCCCAAAAACATCCGCTGCAAATCTGTATGCAAAAGTTTCTATAAAAGTTGATGATATGGAGTATAAAATGGCCCGTATTGCAAGTGGTAGCATTTTAGAATCAACTAAAGAGTTTAATCTTTATCTAACACATCCATCGGATCAAAATCTAGTTCTTCATCATATTCCGTTAACTCTTGGAAAAACTATAATTAAAAGTAATTATACCATAAGTTCTAATGAACCATATGTGGGCTATGATTCAATTAATGATACTGGTTATTTTATGACTTTTTATAAACCAATTGATGCCTCTGTGACTATTACATACATAGATACGATAGCAAACCAAGTAAAAGGCACATTTGATTTTTACCTTACAAATTCAGATAGCTCTAAAAATGTTCATTTAACCAATGGTGCTTTCGAACTGCTGTGGAAAGATGAATAGTTAAATAGTTTTTAACCATTTACCTCTTCTACAAAAACTTACGCGCTGCTTCCAACGCCCTCTCTATTCCACTCACATCTTTGCCACCTGCCGTAGCATAAAAAGGTTGCCCACCACCACCGCCTTGTATTTCTTTACCCAATTCACGTACTATAGTAGACGCATTCAGGTTTTTATCTTTCACCAAGTTTTCGGAAACAACAACAGTTAAATGCGGTTTTTCATCAATTTCGGCAGCTAATACCAAAAATAAGTCCGACATACTATCCTTTAATGCAAATGCCAAGTTCTTAATCGCATCGGCAGAAGGAATTTCTACTTTTGCAGCAATAAAATTAACACCGTTTATGGTTTGAATTTGCGCTTTCAACTCATCTTTAATAGCCAATGCCTTAGCTATTAATGCGTGTTCCGCTTCTTTTTTCAACCGTGAATTTTCTTCTACCAAGCTTTGCACCGTTTTTAGTAAGTCTACCGGATTCTTCAAAACTTCTTTTACCTCTGCTAAAAGCGTCAGTTGTTCTTTAAAATACGTTTCGGCTTTATCTGCTGTGATAGCTTCTATGCGACGAACCCCTGCTGCTACGGCACTTTCAGAAACGATTTTTAGCAAGCCAATTTGCCCGGTTGCTGGCACATGGCAACCTCCACATAATTCTTTAGAAAAAGCATCATCAAATGTAATTACACGTACAAAATCGCCATATTTTTCTCCAAACAACGCTGTTACTCCGCTATTTATGGCTTCATCATACGGCACATTGCGTTGTTCTTTCAATGCTATATTTTCGCGTATCTTTTGATTAATAATTTGCTCTATTTGCTCTATTTCGGCATCGGTTACCTTTGCAAAATGCGAAAAGTCGAAACGCAAATTATCCTCATTTACCAACGAGCCTTTTTGGTTTACATGCGTACCCAGCACTTGTTTTAGAGCTGCATGCAATAAATGTGTTGCTGAGTGATTATTGGTAGTTTGACGGCGTTTACTTGCATCTACTTTAGTCGTAAATGTTGCCGACATATCTGTAGGCAATTGATCTATCAAATGAACAATTAGATTGTTTTCTTTCTTGGTATCGGTGATAGTAATCACCTCCCCAACCCTCCCCGAAAGGGAGGGAGTAAGTGTACCAGTATCGCCTACTTGTCCACCACTTTCTGCATAAAAAGGTGTTTTATCTAACACCAACTGATATTGTTCTTTGCCTTTTGCTTTTACCTTGCGGTATTTAACAATTTGTGCAGTAGTTTCTAAGGTATCATAGCCTACAAACTCAGTATCTACACCTGTCATTAGTTCTACCCAATCTTCGGTATCAATAGCTGTTGCTGCACGCGAGCGTTCTTTTTGCTTTTGTAATTCAGCGGTAAAGCCTTCCATATCTACTTCCAATTGCTGCTCTTTAGCCAGTAATTGGGTCAAGTCGATTGGAAAACCATAGGTATCATATAGTTCGAATGCGAATGCTCCTTGTATCTTTTTAGGACTCTCGGCAATGTATTTGTCAAAACGCTGAATACCTCCTGCTAAAGTTCTCAAAAAAGAAGTTTCTTCTTCCAAAATCACCTTTTTTACAAAATCTTGTTGTTCTTTCAATTCGGTAAATACCCCATCAAACTGAACCGCCAAAATATCTACCAACTGGTACAAAAAAGGCTCTTTAAAGTTCAGAAATGTATAACCATAGCGCACCGCACGACGCAAAATACGGCGAATTACATAGCCTGCGCCTGTATTAGATGGTAACTGTCCGTCGGTAATGGTAAAGGCGATAGCGCGCACGTGATCGGCAATTACGCGCATAGCGATGTCTGACCTCTCCAAAGGAGAAGGAGTAGATTCCTTGCTTTGCTCGGAATGACTATATGCAATACCTGATTTCTGAGCAATAAATTGAATCAATGGCTGAAAAACATCGGTATCGTAATTGGATGTTTTGCCTTGCATTGCCATACACAAACGCTCAAACCCCATGCCTGTATCCACATGCTTATTAGGCAACGGACGCAAAGCACCTGTTGCCATGCGCTCGAATTCCATGAATACGTTATTCCAAATTTCTACTACTTGCGGATGATCGTTGTTTACTAATGATTTACCATCTACCGCTTTGCGCTCCGCATCTGAACGTAAATCAATATGTATTTCGGAGCAAGGTCCACATGGGCCGGTATCACCCATTTCCCAGAAATTATCTTTTTTATTTCCGTTTAGAATGCGGTCTTCGGCAATGTATTGTTTCCACAAACTGCGCGCTTCCTCATCGGCAGCTAAGCCTTCTTTAGCATCACCTTCAAATACGGTTACGTATAGGCGGTTTTTATCTAATTTATATACTTCGGTAAGTAATTCCCAAGCCCAATTAATGGCTTCTTTCTTAAAATAATCACCAAAACTCCAATTGCCCAACATTTCAAACAAGGTATGGTGATAGGTATCAAGCCCTACATCTTCCAGGTCGTTGTGTTTGCCAGATACACGCAAACACTTTTGGGTATCGGCAATACGTGGATATTTTACAGGGCTAATGCCTAAAAATATGTCTTTAAAAGGAGCCATACCCGAATTGATGAACATCAAAGTAGGATCATTTTTTACCACCATAGGTGCTGATGGAACAATGTGATGACCTTTAGAAGCAAAAAAATCAAGGAAATGTTGGCGTACTTGGCGCGAAGTCATGAATATTAGTTTGAGGCAAAATTAATTATTCAAGACAAAAACTACTATCATTACTGCAATATTGACTTGAATAAAGTTTTTGATTAATTTTGCACATTGAAAAATACCAATAAAATGTCGAGGAGTAAATACTTCTACAACACACATACTCTTAAATATGAGCGTGTTGAAATTAGTTTTTGGAAAAAAACCTGGCGCGTATTTGGTTTTTTAGCTACGGCTATTGTGTTTGCAGTAATCATTATTGCAATGGCGTATACCTATCTCGATTCGCCTAAAGAGAAACAGTTGAAGCGAGAAATTAGTCAGTTAATACAACAATACGATTTCTTAAAAAAGCGTATGAAGCAAATGGATGTGGTATTAACCGATTTGCAAGACCGCGATGATAATATTTACCGTGTAATTTTTGAGGCAGAGCCTATTCCCTTGGATGTACGTAAAGCTGGCTTTGGTGGTGTTGATAGATACAAAGATTTGGAAAGCTACATTTATACCGATATTATGAAAGAAACAACGCTTAAGTTGGATAAAATATCGCGTCAAATGTATGTACAGTCTAAATCTTACGATGAACTAACTAAACTGGTACACCGAAAAGCGGACTTACTTTCATCTATTCCTGCTATACAGCCTATTTCTAATAAAAGTTTACGTCACATTGGTTCTGGATATGGTTATCGTATTCATCCTATTTACAAAACAAGTAAAATGCATACGGGTATGGATTTTACAGCCTCCATTGGTACCGAAATATATGCAACAGGAGATGGTGTAGTAATTACCCCCGACTCTAAAATGCGTGGATATGGTAAGTACGTGCAAATTAATCACGGTTTTGGATTTAGCACACTGTATGCCCACATGAGCCGTATTGTGGCACGCCCTGGTCAAAAGGTAAAAAGAGGGCAAGTTATTGGCTACGTAGGTAATACTGGAGCATCTACTGCACCACATTTGCATTACGAAGTACGCAAATCTAACAACCCTATAAATCCTATTAATTTTTACTACAACGATTTAAATCCAGAAGAATATGAGGTAATGCTCGAAATATCTTCACGCTCTAATCAATCATTTGACTAGGTTAATTAGCTAATTAATAACCCAATGCCGTACAAAGAACACGAGCCTAAAAAATTATACTATACGATGGGAGAAGTAGCCGAGCTATTTCAAGTTAATCAATCGTTGATACGTTTTTGGGAAAAAGAATTTGATGTACTGCAACCAAAGAAAAACAAAAAAGGAAATAGGTTATTTACTCCCGAAGATATAGAGAATTTTAAGCTTATTTTTCATCTTGTAAAAGAAAAGGGATTTACCTTAGAGGGGGCAAAAGCTGAATTAAATAGCAATAATGACGCTATTAGAAGCAAACAACGAACTATCGACTCTTTAAAAAAGTTACGTGAGTTATTAGTGAGCTTAGGCCAGCAACTTTAGTTTTTATAGAACGTATATTTTAAATCAAACCGACCACTTTTTATGGTCAATTTCTCATTGGTTTGCACGTTTTTAAAGTTCAACGTAAATTTTCCCGATACAATTTTTTGTAACGAATCAAACCTGGTAACTTCTATAATATTGGTGGTATCAGTATTTGGCCGATACACGGTATAGCTATCTGTTGTGAAAAGATGGTATAAGCCATATGAGTACGGTAAATCATATTTACCCGTGCCTGTAAAATTTACAATGCCCAACCACATAGCCCCATTTGGCATATTAGTTTGTATAGACGACAGCAACATTTCTGAAAAGGCTGTATCTAGTTCTGCTTGTAGTGTTTGTTTACCTGCTATAGTCTGAGGCGTGCTTATATAAACTACATCATTTACCAAGCAACCGAATGTGTTTTTGCCCGTAGTGGTAATGGCTGGTAATTTATCTACTGGAGGAGGTTTTGGAGGCTCTTGTGGACCCACTACATACTCTTTTTTGCATGCAGCGCCAACAAGTAGTACAGCTAAAAGAAGTATATTCCAATTTATATTACGCATATTAATCTATTACAAAGGTAATAAACTCATCAATAGCAGTATAAACCGCATCCAATTCCTGCTCGGTAATACAATAAGGAGGTATTACATAAATAATATTACCTAAAGGACGTAATAAAATACCCTTTGGAATAAAAAAAGCAGCGCATTTATCGCGCATACTATTAAAGTAATTCGTAGTCTCGTCTGATTTTAGTTCGATAGCCAATATGGTACCCAGAGTGCGTACTTGCGCTACAGCCTTATTGCTTTCTAATTTAGCTTTATACGCTGTATGGCGTGTGGAAATACCTGCAATTTGTGTAGTACACGTATCTGCAAGCAATAAATCTAAACTCGCCAATGCGGCCGCGCAAGCTAATGGGTTGGCGGTAAAAGAATGTCCGTGAAAAAGTGTTTTTGTATAATCACTTGATAGAAATGCTTCAAAAATCGGCTCGCTGCACGTAGTTACCCCCAACGCCATTACACCACCAGTAATACCTTTTGATAGGCACATAATATCGGGTTGTTGGTGTACATGGTGCATAGCAAACAACTTACCTGTACGCCCAAAACCTGTCATAACCTCATCTGCTATGGTAATAATATTGCATTGTTTACAGTGCTGCAATAGCTCATCCAGCAAAGCGGCTTCATACATTACCATACCAGCGGCACCTTGTACTAAAGGCTCAAAAATAAAAGCAGCTAGTTGAGACCTTAAACTATAGACTTTAGACTTTAGACTCTCCAAATTTTCAGCAGTGGGCAAGTCGATAAATTCTACATCAAACAACAGTTCGTCAAAAGCTTGGGTAAAAGCGCTGCGTCCACTTACAGCCATAGCACCAAACGTATCGCCATGATAGGCATTTTTGAGTGCCAAAATTTTCGGCCGCTTCTCTCCCCTATTTACCCAGTATTGTATCGCCATTTTTAGCGCTACTTCTACAGCGGTAGAACCATTGTCAGAATAAAATACCTTTTGCTGGTTATTAGGCAAAATAGCCAGCAGACGCTCTGCCAAGGTAATGGCTGGAGGATGCGTAAATCCAGCAAAAATACTGTGTTCTAGCGTACAAAACTGCTCGTATACCTTTTGTGCAATGTACGGGTGACTGTGCCCATGTATATTTACCCACCAAGAAGATATGGCGTCAATGTATTTGTTGCCATATTCGTCGAAAAGACAAGTACCCTCGCCTCTTACAATAGTAATGGGTAATTGGCTACTTTGATGTTGTGTATATGGATGCCAAATTACCTGTTTATCACGCTGTTGCCAATTCATTCACTACTTTTTTAGCCAAGCAGAGTAAAAACCACTCACTAAAGCCGATGGCAAATAATCGGCCATTGCTAAGTCTGCTTTTTGCAGAAAACGTACACGGCGTGCAAGCAACGAGTATGGGAACATGTGTTGTATAAAATCAGCATGCCCGAAATACAACAAATTGAATCCCGCTTTACCAATTACATCCGTAATAGCTTTTTTTGTAAAAAATTGTATGTGTGATAAATCGTCGGATTGGCTTTGCAAAGTAGTATTGCTATAGCCCAACATGCTTTTAAAACCTGCAATTACTTTTTTGGCAGCTGTTCTGTTTAACCATTGCACGGGTTGCGTTACCAATGCTTCACGGGGGCCCCAGCCATTAGGCACGGTAGCTATCAGCAAGCCTCCAGGTTTCAAGATACCAGCAATAGCTGCTGTAAGCAACTCTGGTTTACTTAAATGTTCTAATACTTCGCTACATATTATAGCATCATAGTTTTCGGATGCTTGTACTTCTTCAGCACTTTTTACGGCAAACTGCACATTATCAAATACGTTTTTGCTTTTGGCATACGCAATTGCTTTTTCGCTAAAATCTATACCTGTAACTTGATAACCTAAACTACCCAACGCACGGCTGATATTGCCATTGCCACAACCTATATCTAATATTTTAGACTTAGGTTTTACATGTTTTTCGAGCATGCTTACAATAAAACGAACCCGTTTAAAATCAAGTTCATCGCGGTAATCAGTATGTTGCAGGTAATTTTCCATAATTTGCTTAAGCTACAAACTTAAAAAATTAATCATGTCAAAAGATTAAAATCTCTTCTAAAAAGTAGCGTAATCTGATTTGTAACTTTATAAAATTGTTGTGTAAGAATTCCGTTTATTTGCTCTCTATTCATAGTTACAAGTTGACAAATTGGCTATTTTAGCCTTATTATTAATACTATTATTATCTAAAAAATTAGCGCTATGCCTTTATCAACTTGGGAATTACTATTATGGGCGAGTGTTTTTACCGTGTTTTATGCCTATTTGGGCTATGGAATGGTGCTATTCGCTATCATAAAGCTAAAACGTTTGATAGCAAAACCACAGGCTATTGGTAATTATCAGCCTCCTGTATCTTTTATTGTACCCTGCTATAACGAACGGGATATTATAGCGCAAAAAATAAATAATACCCTTGCACAACGTTACCCAAAAGATAAACTCGAAATCATTTTTATTAGTGATGGTTCAAACGATGGCACACCTGAAAAAATTGCAGAGTTTGCAGAAGTAAAATTGCTACATCAGCCTCTGCGTGCCGGAAAAGCTGCAGCAATGAACAGAGCAATACTACAAGCTAAGCATGAAATTATCATTTTTACCGACGCAAACACCATTTTGAATGAAGATGCCATAGCCGAAATGGTAAAACATTACGCTGATATAAAAACGGGAGCTGTTTCTGGTGAAAAACGGGTGTTTAGTGGTGATAAAGCAAATGCTAGTTCTGCTGGCGAAGGCATTTATTGGAAATACGAATCTCTGCTCAAAAAATGGGATTCGGAGCTGTTAACTATTGTAGGTGCGGCGGGAGAACTATTTTCGGTACGCAAAAGCTTATACACCGAGTTAGAACCTGATACTATTTTAGATGATTTTATGCAAACTATGCGTATTGCCGCAAATGGATATCGTGTAATATATGAACCAGCTGCTTATGCTATGGAAACTGCCTCAGTATCGGTAAAAGAAGAGTTGAAACGTAAAATAAGAATTTGTGCGGGTGGCTGGCAATCAATGGTACGATTAGCGCCTGTGCTTAATCCTTTTAACCATTTTACACTTACTTTTCAATACATTTCGCACCGCGTATTACGCTGGAGCATAGCACCAATATGCTTGGTTATTTGTTTGCTAAGTAATGTCTTTTTACTGAGCAATCCTTTTTATGCCCTACTTATGGTTGCACAATGTCTATTTTACAGCATGGCATTATTGGGCTGGTACCTAGCCAATAGAGAAATTAAGGTGAAATTGCTATTTATTCCGTACTACTTTTTTATAATGAACTACTCCGTTTTTGCAGGATTTATACGATACATAAGAGGTGCACAATCTGCTGCTTGGGAGCGCTCTAAACGAGCTTAAAACCAATTAAACACGTTCCCACAATCCATTTATGTGATTGTACTGCTTAATTACCTTCGCCGGATTGCCTACGGCTATCGAAAAAGGAGGAATATCACGCGTAACAACACTCCCTGCTCCTACCTGACTGCGTTTACCAATACGCACCCCAGCAACAAGCACCGCATTTGCGCCAATATGCGCCTCATCTTCTATTACAGTAGGTTTAATAATGAGTGGCTGCACACTCGAGTTTTTGGTACCATCTTCATACCCATGGCTAAAACCTGCCACAAATACATGCTGCCCCAAGCCCGAACCATGCCCCATTGTTACCGGCCCTAATACTACCGAACCAATACCGATACGCACCCTATCGCCCAATAATACATGTCCTGAGCCATTATTTATAGTCGTAAAATCTTCTATAGTAGTTAGTTCGCCTATCTCAAATCTATTCCACGGAAATACATCTACCCGTGCACGAAAACGAATAATCGAGCCTTTGCCCCGCTTGTGCACAAAAGGATTAACAAACCAACGTATCCACAATCGTGGACGAGGATTGCGTGCTGGTGTTATACTCCAATGCACTAACTTTCTTATGGTCTCGTTCGACTTAACAAGTGCTTTTAGTTTAGCTATCATTTTTTGATTAATACGTTTTCTATCACTTCCGAAAATGCTTCGGCTCTTTTTTGCCACGAGTTGCTCTTTGCAATGGCAATACCTTTGGTTCTTTGTTCGGTTGTATCGCTGGTAATGGCTTTTCTAATAGCTGCCAAAAAGGATTCGTGAGTACTTTCTACCTGCACCACTCCTTCAAATTCGGGTAATGTGGCAAAATTAGTCATTACCACAGGCTTAGCTGCTGCCAAATATTCGTTTATCTTCATGGGATAAATCATGCGAGTAAGACTGGTGCGTAAAAAAGGGATAATTACCACATCAAACGTTTGCATAAAAGCAGGTAGTTCTGTAGGAGCTTTTGCCCCATGAAAAACCACATTTGGTAAGTGCTTAAAAGCATGGTCGTCACTCACATCACGACCTACAAATTCAAAGTCTAAATCGGGTGCTTGGGTAGCCAAATAATGCAATAACTCCACATCAATGCGTTTTTTATCTATAGAGCCAATATAGCCTATTTTTTTTCGAGCATTTTGTGGCACTACTTCACCAGCTTTGTAAAACAAATCAAAGTCTACTCCATTTTTTACCACAAAAGCCTTTGCGCCTATGTCTTTTTTATCCTGATACAATGCATCTGACGAAAAAACAGCAGCATCAACTTTCTTTATAAACCGTTCTTCCAAATACCCTCCATGCCCCCTGCTCCAACTCACGTCTTTTATATTATCATACCCGTAATACAGGAGCAATTTTTCGTGTAATTTTCCTTGCAAACCCAACCCCAAATACGGATTAAAGGCATTTACCACTATTGGTTGATTAATAGACAGCTGTTTCATTGCCTTTTTGATAGAAAGAGCAACTATAAAACTATTTACCCTAAGCAAACAATTGTATAAAAAACCTTTTGGTAACCAATTAATGGGCAACACAGGTAAGGTGGTGAGTACATACACTGTACTATTTTGGGCTGTGGTAAACGGTCGTACACGGTTTTCGAAACCAAGTAACCGCTTTAATGGGATTTTTTTATCGCCTTTAAGTGCTTGGAAAACATTGGCAATAGAATAGGGAAAATCGACAAAAAGCACCTTGTTCTGTTGTGCAAAATAGGTCATTAACTCTACAGTAGATTTTACATAGTTAGCTTCCCAATTGGTAAATGTTACACAAACAATCTGTTCGTCTTTTATCATACGCGGGTAAAACTATAAAAACTTTGGAAGAAAGCGCACACTGCTATTTCTATTTTTTGCAGGTAAAAACACACTCAAAAACAGATAAAGAATATATATTTGCAGCATCCTTGCCTGGGTGGCGAAATTGGCAGACGCACCATCTTGAGGGGGTGGCGCCTTATGGGCGTGGGAGTTCGAATCTCCTCCCAGGCACATTAAAAACCCCTATTAGTACAATTCCCACCTCCGCATTATTGTTTACATGCATTTTCTTAGTATAAATGTAGCTTTACTAATCTATTTGCGTAACAATTATCGTAGGTGATTAAAAATATAATCAAGATGAAAAGAATAGCCATTATAGCCGCTTTACTAATCGGCACATTTACCGTAACAAAAGCCAGTGCAGATGTAGACCATAATATTTGGGATAAATTATTGCGCACACACGTTTCTACTACTGGAAAAGTAGATTACAAAGGCTTTGTAAAAGATAAAGACAAGGTAGATCAGTATCTACAAATTTTAAGCAAAACCAATGTAGCCGAATTGAGCAAAGAAGAGCGATTGGCTTTTTGGATAAATGCCTACAATGCCTTTATGGTAGATTTAGTAATCAAAAACTATCCTGTAAAAACAGTACGCGATATAAAAGGAAGCAACAAAGCCGCTAATGCAGTCAGGTTTGGCGTATTTAAAGATAAGTTGCGCTACAAAGTGGGTGGCTTGCAACTTGATTTAGAAACTATGGAAAAAGAGGTGTTGTTGAAACAAAATTTTGATGCCCGTATTCACTTTGCCATTGTGTGTGCCTCTTTCTCTTGCCCACGCTTGTACAACGAAGCCTATACAGGTGCCAAACTGGAAAAACAGTTAGAAATTCAAGCTAAGAACTTCATCAACGATATTACCAAAAACAATATCATGGATGCCAATAAAGCTCAGTTATCTAAATTATTCGATTGGTACAAAGACGATTTTACTAAAGTTGGTGGCTCGGTAATTGGATACATCAATAAATATGCGATTACTAAACTCAATCCAAAAGCTAAATTGAGCTACTTCGAATACAACTGGAATTTAAACGAATAAATTTAGTTGATTGGTTAATTAGTTGCCGATGAATTTATACATTTGGTTGTGAAGTACCTCTGAACCTACTAATGAATCAATAAACTAATGAACCAACCCCATATAGCCATAATAGGCAACGGAATTACAGGTATTACCACTGCACGACACATTCGCAAACGCAATAGTGAAGCCAAAATAACTGTAATTTCGGGCGAAACCGAGCACTTTTTTTCGCGTACGGCGCTCATGTATATTTACATGGGGCACATGCAATACGAGCATACCAAGCCCTACGAAGATTGGTTTTGGCAAAAAAATCGTATCGATTTATTTTTTGGTAAAATAACCCAAGTACTTACCGCCGATAAAAAACTAATTGCCGATAACGGTACCGTAATCTCCTATGATAAATTAGTAATAGCCAGTGGCTCAAAATCCAATAAATTTGGTTGGCCAGGGCAAGATTTAGCAGGTGCACAGGGTTTGTACAGCTACAATGACCTGCAATTACTAGAAGAAAACACCAAAAACACACAACGAGCGGTAATTGTGGGTGGAGGACTAATAGGTATTGAATTTGCCGAAATGTTGCACTCGCGCCATATTCCCGTAACCTTTTTGGTCCGCGAAAGCAGTTATTGGAACAATATTCTGCCCGAAGAAGAGGCACAGCTAATCGGTAAACATATTCTTAAACAAGGAATAGATTTGCGCCTCAGCGAAGAACTAAAAGAAATATTGCCCGATGAAAATGGCAGGGTACGAGCGGTAATTACTGGTAAGGGCGAGGAGATAGCGTGTCAATTGGTTGGGTTAACGGCGGGTGTATCTCCTAATATTGATTTTTTAAAAGATAGCGGTATTGAAACACAACGCGGCATTTTGGTAAACGAGCGCTTAGAAACCAATATACCCGATATATATGCAGCCGGCGATTGTGCCCAGTTTAGCGAACCCAAAGCACTACATCCTCCCGTAGAACAATTGTGGTATACTGGAAAAATGCAAGCCGAAGCTTTAGCAAAAACCATTTGCGGCGAGCCTACAGCTTACAATAGAGGTATTTGGTTTAACTCGGCAAAGTTTTTTGATATAGAATACCAAACCTATGGCTACGTATTTGCCAAACTACGCGAGGGAGAGGAAACATTTTATTGGCAACACTCTACCAAAGAAATTGCTTTTCGGGTAAACTACAACACCGAAACAACAACCGTTACTGGATTTAATTTTTTCGGGATGCGCTATCGTCAAGTTACGGCAGATGCATTTATACGTGAAAAAAAATCGGTAGTATATGTAATGGAGCATTTAGCCGAAGGTTTCTTCGATCCAGAGTTTTTTAAGAGTTATTACAAAGATATTGTACAAGCTTGGGAACAAAATTTGGTTACTCAAAACTAGAAAAATGAAATTTATTCAAAATATAGGTTTAGGTACGTTTATCATCAGTTTGCTGGTGTTTATTGGCAGTTTGAGCATGAGTAATTATAAACTCACACCTGCCATACTGCAACAAACCATTACCGACAGCAACCACTATGTCCAACTGCAACCCCAACTAGCGGGTATGATAGATAAAGAGTATACCTCAAAATTTGCTTTTATACACGATTTTAATGCTGTATTTGATGGAGTAAACAACACCTTTAAGCAAAACCAACAATGGGATAAGGTAATTTACACCAACTACACCTTCCCTATCGTAAAACATGCCAGCACTGGATTTCTTACGGCAAATTTATGGCTACTTTTTACCATCAGTTTTGTATTTACTTGCTTAGGCGCATTACTCTACATTTTGCCCACCCTAAAAACTGCTGGTTCTGCTGGCATTAAAAATAACGGTATTTTTAAAGAAGCAGCCACCAACCGCGGTTGGATAGGTATTATAGTAGGTAGCGGATTAATCATTTTTTATATTCTGTTGTACAAATTCCCCGAATACATTACCAACTGGGTGTTGTTAGTCGACCCTTTGAGCTATGCCCTAAGCGGCAGCGAAGCTAGTCAGTGGTTTTTGTATGGCGTATTATATTGTTTGGCCATGTTGGTAATGGGTACGCGTATGTACATTAAATACCGCCATAATATGTACCAAATGGTGCGTACTACCTCAGTGCTGTTTTTTCAGTTGGGCTTTGCCTTTTTGATACCTAACTTACTGTATAAACTCAATTTGCCCAGCATGGATTTAAAAAACATGTGGCCATTAGATTATACCTTCTTTTTTGAGTACCGTATCAACGAATTAGCTGCTCATGGTATGTTGGGCTATTGGATGATAGCTTGGGGCATTGCCTTGTTTGCAATAGGAGTACCAGTATTTGTATACTTTTTTGGTAAACGCTGGTATTGCTCGTGGGTATGTGGCTGCGGAGGCTTAGCCGAAACCTTAGGTGATCCATATCGTCAACTATCCGATAAATCGCTAAAAGCATGGAAGGCAGAGCGCTGGATTATACATTCAGTATTACTATTTGCTGTAGTAATGACCGGCGCAGTGCTCTACACCTATTTTACGGGAGAGAGCAAGCTATTAGGTTTCGATTCTTATAAAATCAGGGAAAACTATGGTTTCTTTATTGGTTTTATTTTCTCTGGTATAGTAGGTACTGGGTTCTATCCACTAATGGGCAACAGAATGTGGTGCCGCTTCGGCTGCCCATTAGCTGCTTATTTAGGATTCGTTCAACGCTTTAAATCTCGTTTCCGTATTACTACCAACGGAGGTCAGTGCATATCATGCGGTAATTGCAGCACCTATTGCGAAATGGGTATAGACGTACGTGCTTATGCCCAAAAAGGAGAGAATATTATTCGCTCTTCTTGTGTAGGCTGCGGCATATGCTCAGCGGTATGCCCACGCGGTGTACTCAAATTAGAGAACATTGCCGACGATAATCGTTTTGCTGCCTATATACGTCCAGAAGAGTATATGTAAATAATGTATCTTTGTATATGGGCTTAGTTTATACATCATTAACCTTATCAAACCCTGTTATTCAGGAATTAAAATCTATTACCATATCTGCATTGGTAGATACAGGTTCTACCTACTTATGTATTCCAGAACATATTGCTTATCAACTACAGTTAAAAGAACATCAGAAAAGAGAAGTAACGTTGGCAGATGGCTCTATAAGGCAAGTTCCATATGTTGGTCCTATACAAGTAAATTTTGATAATCGTGTTTGTTTTGTAGGTGCAATGGTATTAGGCGACAGTGTATTATTGGGTGCAGTACCAATGGAAGATATGGATTTAGTAGTACATCCAAAAACTTTTTCGGTAGTCGTTAATCCTAATAATCCTAATATAGCACATGGTATGGCTAAGTCTTTCAAAAAATAGTTTATTGGTAATCAAACAATTGATACTTTTTTATTTTTTTTCTTGACAGGCTGCATAAAACCGCTATATTTGCACTCCACAAACGCGAAAGCAACACTCCAGATAGTTATTAGGAGGAAAACTAAGCGATGTACATGCGAAAGTAGCTCAGTTGGTAGAGCGCAACCTTGCCAAGGTTGAGGTCGCGAGTTCGAACCTCGTCTTTCGCTCCAAAAGTTATAAGTGTAATAACTTATAACTTTTTTTATTATTACCAGAAGCTCGGGTGGTGGAACTGGTAGACACGCAGGACTTAAAATCCTGTGACCCTTACAGGTCGTGCGGGTTCGATTCCCGCCCCGAGTACAAAAACCGTTAAGCATTAAAGCTAAGCGGTTTTTTTGTTTTGAGCAATCCTGTTTATGTAATTATACCTGCCTACAACGAAGAAAAATCGATTGCTAAGGTAATTGAGGCTATTCCACTACACTTTGTTGAAGAGATTATTGTAGTAAACAATGCTTCTACCGACACTACCGCCAGCGTAGCAAAAAAAGCAGGCGCCACCGTGCTTACAGAACAACGCAAAGGCTATGGCTATGCTTGTTTAAAAGGAATAGCGTATGTAGCTGAACGTGAAAAATCAAACGTTAATTCTCAAAAAACTATCGTTGTATTTATGGATGGTGATTTTTCGGATTATCCGGAAGATATAAAGCATCTTATTGTGCCCATAGCAACCGATTGTAGTGATTTGGTAATAGGCTCGCGCGTATTGGGCAAGCGCGAAAAAGGAGCACTTACCCCACAACAAGTATTTGGTAATTGGCTGGCTACAAAACTTATAAAATTATTTTACGGCGTAAGATTTACTGATCTAGGTCCATTTAGAGCAATTAGTTTACAAAAATTGCTTGCGCTAAACATGCAAGACAAAACCTATGGTTGGACAGTAGAGATGCAGGTAAAAGCCACTATACAAGGCATACGCTGCTCCGAAATACCTGTAAATTACCGCAAACGTATTGGCGTATCAAAAGTGTCGGGTACGGTAAAAGGCACACTAATGGCTGGCTACAAAATTTTATTTACCATTTTAAAATTGCGATTGCAGCACCGCAGATAGTATTTTGTAGGCTCATCATAAAAAATAATTGTAATAATTTTGATATATAACTTTTAATTGTAACATTTGTGTAACAAAACACAAAAGTTATGAAACTAAAAATTCTATCCTGTGGAATAAGCCTATTAGTGGGCTATTCTGGTAGTACCGCATGGGGGCAAACAGTTGCAAACTGTGCACCAGCCACATCACAATTCGATTTTTCGGTAAACAAAGTACGCACCACATTGCAAGGCAGTGGTGATGTCTTTTTTAAGCGCAATCCAACAAACAGTAGTGTAGTACATTACGAAGTACCCAAAGGTAGTGGCAAAAGTGCCATTTACGTCTCCGCTATATGGATAGCAGGATTTAATGGTTCAAATTTAAAATCAGCAGGGCAAACCTATCAATCTGGAAGGCAAGATGAATACTGGCCTGGCCCGCTTACCAATACCGGCTCTACAACTACCCAACAATGCGCCCAGTACGACAAACATTACTTTGTAACAAAAGCGGAAATCGACTCCTTTAAAAAAACGGAACACAAACAGCAAGCATTACCAATTGGCCTGGAAATCGTGCCGACAATCAACCTTTAGCTCCTTATATTGATACCGATAATAACGGTGTATATAACCCCTCTAAAGGTGATTATCCTAAAATAAATGGCAATGGCATGGCATGGTGGGTTTTTAATGATGCCGGCAATATCCATAATTTATACAATGGTGACCGTATTGGAATAGAGGTACAACAAAGTTGTTTTGGGTTCGATATACCTCATATCGGTTTAGACCAAACATTATTCGAACACTATAAATTGGTATATAGAGGTTCTAATACGCTGGACAGTACGTCTATAGGCATATTCACCGATTTTGATTTAGGATTCTTTGGTGATGATTATTTGGGTTGCGACCCTTCTCAAAATCTATTTTACTGTTACAATGGAGATGATAATGATGAAGGAGCAACTGGATACGGTACTGTAACCCCCGCATTAGGCATGAAAATTTTAGAAGGCATAGAAGACGATACCAAGAGCAATGTACGCTTATCTAAATTTATGTATTTTGAGAATAGTTTCAATTCATCTACGAGTGACCCTCAGACTGATACTGAATTATATCGCTATTTAAATGGTGGATGGAAGGATGGTAGAAAATTAAGCTATGGAGGTACTGGATATTCATCTTCCAATACTGATTATGCAGACTTTGCATTCCCAGGCACTAAAGACCCGAAAGGACGTGCCGAATGGAGCGAAAAAACAGCAGGAAACACTCCTGGTGATAGACGTGCCCTTGGCAGTATGGGGCCTATAAAATTAATACCAGGTGCAGTATGCGATTTTACAATAGGTATCCCTTTTGTACAAGGTGGCACATCCGAAGAATCGCTCATAAAACTATTGGAAGTTAGCCAAGCCCAACAAGAATTTTTTGATAGCAACTTCGACTTATCAAACATAAAAACGGTAGCATACTGGCAAAATACGGTAAACTACGCTTTTGAAGGTGAAAAGAAAACGGTAATAGTAGCTCTCAACACTACCCCTACCCAAGATATTACCTTAAATATAGTACCCGATAACAGCAAGGGTACGCTTGCAGGTGATGCTATTTTTACCCCGAGCACCATTACCTTTAAAAAAGGAGAGCCTATTACTAAAGAAATTGAAGTGGAAGCAGTAGCAGGTAAACTGAGCAACAAACCATACCGCGTATTACATTATAAATTAGAACTGGCAAATAGCACACCCGATGTGACTATAGATTGGTGCAACTTAGCATTTGGTGTATATGCACAAGCAAAACCTATCAATACGGTAAATGGTGTAGATGCAAATGGATCTCCACTTAAACTAAATGAATTTGTAGCAGTTAGGGGTTTAGCTTACGGAGCCTTTACCAGAAAAAACACCAACATTACTATTGCAGATGGTACAGGTGGTATTGCTGTAGACTTTCAGGATAAAGTAAAACCGGGTGACTTTTTGGTAATAGACTTTCCAAATACATCTGCTTTTATAGAATTATGGGTATATGGCAAAGTTACGGAGCTAAATGGCGTAACAACTATCATTTCTGAAGATTACGTGGTATTACCTGCAAAAAACAGAAAAACCGTTACCGCTATTATTTCGGTAACGGAAGTACACGAGTCTGATTTGGTAGTATTCAAAAACTGTAGCGTGGTAGATGATGCCGAATGGAAATCGAATAATAATTTAACCATGCTTAATTTTGGCACACGTTTTACCAACGGAAAGGATACCATATTGGTAAAATACCAAGAGTTAACCAGCGGCATTACCCCACCAAAAAATGTGGATATATACGGCGTGGGGTATCAGTATGATGAAACTTCTCCATACACCTCCAACCGTATGTTGCGCGTTCCGCACAAAAGCTACATTGTTCCAGCTGGCACTTTGAGTGTACATAATACACTTTCTTCGAGTAATGTAAAGGTGTATCCAAATCCAGTAACGGCTCAGCTAACCATTGCAACGGATGATGGTAATTTAAAAACGGTGCGCATTTACGGTATTAATGGAAACAAGGTATTTGAGCAAACTCAATTAATCACGCGCAGCATTACCTTAAATACAGCCGACTATTTACAGGCAGGTATGTATGTAATTGAAATAACGAATACGTTGGGCGCTACCACCACTAAAAAAATAGTAGTTAATTAATTTTCTTTTAGTTTCTTAAATTAAGGTCATCCGAACGTACATTTGGGTGACCTTTTTTTATGTTAGCAACTACACCCATTTATGTAATTATTCCTGCCTACAACGAAGAAAAATCGATTGCTAAGGTAATTGAGGCTGTTCCACCACATTTTGTAGATGAAATTATTGTGGTAAACAATGCCTCTACCGACAATACTGCTAAAGCAGCGAAAAAAGCAGGCGCAACTGTACTTACTGAATCCCGCAAAGGCTATGGCTATGCTTGTTTGAAGGGAATAGAGTATGTAATTGAAAGTCAAAAGTCAAAAGTCAAAAAACGGACGATAAAACTTTAAAAGATGGCTTACTAAAGACTATAGACCCGAGACTAAAGACTATTATAGTATTTATGGATGGAGATTTTTCGGATTATCCAGAAGATATAGAGCGCCTGATTGTGCCTATAGTAGCCGATTTTAGTGATTTAGTAATAGGCTCTCGCGTATTGGGCAAACGCGAAAGAGGAGCACTTACTCCACAGCAAGTATTTGGCAATTGGTTGGCTACAAAACTTATAAAACTATTTTACGGCGTAACTTTTACTGACTTAGGTCCATTTAGAGCCATAACATTAGAAAAATTACTTGCCTTAAATATGCAAGACAAAACCTATGGGTGGACAGTAGAAATGCAAGTAAAAGCCGCCATAAAAGGGCTGCGCTGTTCCGAAATACCAGTAGATTACCAAAAACGCATTGGCGTATCAAAAGTATCGGGTACGGTAAAAGGCACACTAATGGCAGGCTATAAAATCTTATTTACTATTTTTAAATTACGTTTACAGCACCGCAGATAGTACCTTTGCGCCAATGGTGCTTTATTGGTTGCTTATAGGTGTATACACCATTTTGCTTTGCTTTATATTGCTGCTCAGCATTGGTCGTTTGTGTTTGGTATATTACTTTAATAAACAGCCTGCAACTTCTACCCCTCCTCTTTTATCCAATTTTCCTGTAGTAACTATTCAACTACCTATTTACAACGAGCTATATGTTGTTGAACGGTTATTAGCTGCAGTAACGGCATTTAATTATCCTAAGGATAAATTACACATTCAAGTATTAGACGATAGTACTGATGAAACTACCGAAATTCTTGCACGACTTATTACCACTTACCAATCACAAAACTGGGATATAGTACATATAAGAAGAGCCAAAAATACTGGATTTAAAGCTGGTGCTTTGCAAGATGCATTGACACATACTAAAGGCGAATTTGTTGCCATTTTTGATAGTGACTTTGTACCTCAGCCATCCTTTTTAACCGATTTATTACCACACTTTACTAATCCAAATACAGGAATGGTGCAGGCAGCTTGGTCGCACTTAAATGCCGATTTTTCGCTACTAACCCGCGCTCAGGCTTTTGGACTGGATGCGCATTTTACGGTAGAGCAGCAAGGTAGAAATACAGCCGATGTGTACATGAATTTTAATGGAACAGCAGGTATTTGGCGCAAGCAATGCATTATTGATGCAGGGGGATGGCAACACGATACACTTACCGAAGATTTAGATTTGAGTTACCGTGCACAATTGCAGGGTTGGAAATTTGTTTTCGTAAAAGATGTACACGTACCTGCCGAACTTCCTGTAGAAATGAATGCCATAAAATCACAACAATACCGTTGGACGAAAGGCTCGGTAGAAACTGCCAAAAAACTACTCTACCAAATAACTACAGGAAATATTTCAACTAAAAAGTGTTTTTTTGCCACCTTACACCTACTCAATCCCTTTGTGTTTTTAGCCATTTTTATTAGCAGCGTACTAAGCGTTCCGCTACTTTGGGTAAAACAACAATCATCTTCTTATTTACTCTTCTTCCAAGTAGCATCTATATTTGTAATAGGACTATTTAGTATGATTTACTTTCACTGGAAAGCATATAAAAACAGTGGCGAAAGTGCGCCTACTGGCAAAAAATTTCTACTCCTATTCCCGCTATTTCTGGCAATTTCATCTGGTTTGGCCTACCACAACGCAAAAGCAGTACTGTCGGGTTGGGTTGGATTTAAAACACCTTTTGTGCGTACACCTAAATTTGGCATGGATACGTTGGGGCAAAAATTCAGAAACAACAAGTATCTACCACACAAACTCCCTTCTTCTACCCTAATCGAGCTAGTGCTATGTCTCTACTTTATAGCTGCCATTGCTTTGGGTATTTACCTACACGATTATGGATTAATTCCTTTTCACCTACTATCGGCTATAGGATTTGGTATGATAGGAGGGTATTCTGTATTGCATGCACGCATCTAAATTTAGTTTTCGTAACAAACTTAATATTGCTGCTTTCGATTGCAAGAAAATTCCTACTTTCGAGTTTAATAACTCCAATAATTATGAACATAAAACAGTTAATACTTGCTACTACACTGGCTGTAACTCAGTTTTCGGCAATAGCCAACACTCCCGACGAAGGGATGTGGATTCCTTCTCTCATCAATAAAAATTACGATGAGATGAAAAAATTAGGGTTTAAACTTACAGCCCAAGATGTGTACGACATCAATAATAATAGTTTAAAAGATGCTATCGTTTCTTTAGGTTTTTGTACTGGAGAAATTATATCAGCCGAAGGTTTAATGCTTACCAACCACCATTGTGGATACGGTAGCATACAATATCACAGCTCAGTAGATCATGATTACCTTACCGATGGATTTTGGGCAAAAACCAAAGCAGAAGAACTGCCATCATCAGAAGTTACGGCATCTATATTAGTACGTATAGAAGATGTAACGGATAGAATAATGAAAGAAACCAATGGTTTGCCAGAGGCTGAGCGCGCTGCAAAACTACGTGAGGTATCAAAAATCATTACAGACGAGGCAACCACTGGAACTATCAATACTGCATCTGTACGTGATATGTTTGGTGGTAATCAATACTTTTTATTTGTGTACGAAAAATATACTGATGTACGTTTGGTAGGTGCTCCTCCATCATCAGTAGGTAAATTTGGTGGAGATACTGACAACTGGGTATGGCCACGTCATACGGGTGATTTTTCTATCTTCCGTATTTACATGTCGCCAGATGGCAAACCTGCTGCTTACTCTAAAGACAACGTGCCTTACAAGCCTAAAAAGTTTCTTCCTATCTCTATAAAAGGATTAAAAGATGGTGATTACACAATGGTAATGGGTTACCCTGGACGCACCAACCGTTATGCTTTTTCACGTGAATTGCAAAATGCTGTTGATAAGGTAAACCCTGCGCTAATCGAATTATTTGGTAAGCGTTTGGCTATCATGAAAGCCGATATGGATAAAGAAGCTGCTGTTCGTATCAAATTAGCTGATACGTATGCTAGTTTAGCCAATACTTGGAAGTACTACGTTGGACAAAATGAAGGCTTACAAAAACTAGGCGTAATTGATTACAAAAAAGCAGAAGAAGCAAAGTTTACACAGTATGTAAACACTACGCCTGAGCTTAAAGAAAAATACGGTATGGTATTGGCAAATATTGACAAAACCTATGCCGATTATAAGCCTTACTTACTAAACAATGCGTATTTAAACTTAGCTGGCTTTGCCAGCACCGCCAGTTTATATGTTGGTCAGTTTACTGCATTGGCAACTGCATTAAAAAATAATGCCCCCGAAGAGATAACAAAGGCAGCAGCTGCATTAAAAGAAGGTGTTGCTGAGCATTTTAAGGATTATGCACCTGCTACTGATAAAAAACTATTAGGCGAATTGTTAGCCATTTATAACTCTAAACTAAGCAAAGCAGAAAAACCAGCTTACTTAGAAGAAATCTTGCTTAACAATCAAACGGCTACTAATCCGTTTATGCAATTTGCAGAAGACGCTTTTGCTCAATCGTTATTTGTATCTAAAGAAAAAACAGAAGCTTTCTTAGCAAACCCTACTCTATCGGTAATCGAAAGCGACCCATTATACATTTACGCCAGCAAATTAGATGAATTCAGAAAAACGTATTCGGCGGCGGCAGCAACATTTAATGCTTCTTTAACCAAAGAAAAACGTAGTTATATTGCTGGATTAATGGAAATGAATACTGGTAAAAACATGTATCCAGATGCCAATTCTACCATGCGTTTAAGCTATGGTCAAATCAAAGAATATTCGCCAAAAGATGGCATGGAATATACTTTTATGACTACTACAGATGGTATTTTAGAAAAATACAAACCAGGTGACCAAGAATTTGATGTTCCTGTAAAATTAATCGACCTCATAAAAGCCAAAGAATTTGGTCCTTACGCATTACCTAACGGAAAATTGCCTGTAGCTTTTATATCAGATAATGATATTACTGGCGGTAACTCGGGCAGTCCGGTTATTAATGGTAATGGCGAATTGGTAGGCTGTGCTTTTGATGGTAACTGGGAAGCAATGACAGGTGATTTAGTATTCGATAAAGCCTTTAAACGTACTATTAGTGTTGATATTCGCTACGTATTATTTATTGTAGATAAATATGCTGGTGCTACTAACCTAATTCAGGAAATGGAAATACGTAAATAAGTAAATTTCACGTGTTATTAAAAGGCGGTTGTTTATAAATAAACAGCCGCTTTTTTTTTGCAATTAATTACCTTTGACAAATGGAAAAGAAACACCACCGTATCGCCCCCTCTATCCTATCGGCCGACTTTGCTAATCTACAAGAAAGCGTAGAAATGTTAAATGCTAGCGAAGCCGATTGGATTCATGTGGACATCATGGATGGTGTGTTTGTTCCGAATATGTCTTTCGGATTTCCAGTTTTGCAATCCATTAAGTTTCACGCTAAAAAACCATTAGACGTACATTTAATGATTGTTGACCCAGACAGATATTTGGAGCGTTTTAAAGAAGCTGGAGCACGCGGACTTACCGTACACTACGAAGCCTGCACCCATTTACACCGTACCATACATGCCATTAAAGAATTAGGAATGCGTGCTGGCGTAGCAATTAACCCACATACACCCATTCAGGCATTAGAACCCATTATAAAAGATATTGATTTAGTGTGTGTAATGAGTGTAAACCCTGGTTTTGGCGGTCAAAAATTCATTGAAGGCACATACGCTAAAGTAAGAGCCTTAAAACAATTGATTATAGCGAATGAAGCACATGCCCTTATAGAGATAGATGGAGGTGTAAGTCATCACAATTCATTAGCCCTGCTAAAAGCTGGTGCTGATGTATTGGTTGCTGGTAATGCGGTATTCTCTTCGGAAGATCCTATTGAAACGATTGCCGAAATGAAGGGAATGCGGATAGACCTGCAACACACCTAACGCACAACGGTGCTGTACACACTTTTTGTTCCTATATTGCGTTGCTAAATAGCTCAACTATATCATAAAAACGTGCATTTACTCCTACGCTGTAGCATACTACTTAGTTTATTTATTTCTACCAGTGCTTTTGCACAAAATGCTGTTTTAAAAGGTATTGTTACAGATGATACAGGTAAACCCATTACCGATATTGCTGTAAGTATTAAAGGCACCTCTATAGGCATCCAAACCGATATAGCCGGTGAATTTTTATTGCGCGTACCTTCAGATAGTGCTTTTGTACTCGTTTTTAATTCGCTGAGTTATCAATCAAAATCTATTCGCTTAAAGCTTAAAGCGGGCGAGGTAAAATTGATTAAGGAAACACTCAAAAAATCGACCATAGATATTGGTACCGTAATAATTGAAGATAAGGCCACACGCGGAGAAGGTATTACCCGTATCGATCCAAAAATATCAAGTACCTTACCTAATGCATCTGGTAGTTTTGAAGCTATTTTAAAGACATTACCAGGTGTTTCTTCTAACAATGAACTAAGTTCTCAATACTCAGTTAGAGGGGGCAATTATGATGAAAATTTAGTTTATGTAAATGATATTGAGATATACAGACCTCAATTAGTACGTTCTGGACAACAAGAGGGATTAAGTTTTATCAATTCCGAAATGGTATCAGGTATTCGATTCTCCTCTGGCGGATTTGATGCAAAATACGGTGATAAACTATCCTCTGTTTTAGATATTACCTATAAAAAACCAAAGCGCACAGCTGCTACTGTAATTGCTGGCTTACAAGGCAACGCTTTTACCCTAGAAGGTACCACAAAAAACTATCGCCTAAATTATTTGATAGGATTACGACAAAAAACCAACCGTTCGTTACTAAATACATTGGATGTAAAAGGCGATTACACACCATTTTTTGTAGATGCACAATCGTACATCTCGTTTGCTGTTTCACCAAGTTTTGAATTAGGGCTATTGAGTAATTTTAATTCGAATAAATACACCATAGTACCTCAAGATCGCAGCACCACATTTGGCACTTTTGGGCAGGTAATGCGTTTGGATGTGTTTTACGAAGGGCAGGAAATTGACCGTTTTGAGAGTTTGATGAGTGGATTAATTGCTACGTACAAACCCAACAATAATCTTCAACTAAAATTGACTACCTCGGCATTTGATATTACCGAAAGCGAAGCCTTTGATATTGAAGGCTCTTACCTTTTTTCGGATGTGGAGAGCGATTTTGGCAAAGCCAATTTTGGTCAAATAAAAGCCTACAGAGGCATTGGTAGTTACATGAATCATGCACGTAATTACCTATACTCCAACATTTATAATGCCGAGCACAAGGGTATTTTTAGTAGTAAAAAACACACCCTAAGCTGGGGCACCAAATGGCAAACCGAAAGCACACGCGATAATTTGAGCGAATGGAATTTGATTGATTCTGCGGGTTATTCCATACCTGATGCGTCTAATCAACTGTTGCTTAAAGAAGTAATAAAATCTAAAAACTCGATAGCCTCCAACAGATATTCAGCTTATTTTCAGGACAATATTTCTTTATCAGATTCTGGAATTGCTTACTTAACATTGGGTATACGCAGCAATTATTGGGATTACAACAACGAATTACTCATCAGTCCGCGTGCTACTTTTGCTTTTATACCACGCAATTGGAAACGTGATTTCTTGTTCCGTGTTTCTTCGGGCATCTATAGTCAGCCACCGTTTTTTAGAGAATTTAGAGATTTAACGGGAAAACTTAACCCCAATATTAAAGCACAACGTTCCATACATTATGTAGTCGCCTCAGATTACACCTTTAAGGCACTGGGCAACAAAACATTTAAGTTTACTACCGAATTGTATTACAAGCAATTGAGCAATCTTATTCCGTATGAGGTAGATAATGTGCGTATCCGGTATTATGCCAACAACAATGCTAAAGGCTATGCCACTGGAGTAGATTTTAGGCTAAATGGAGAGTTTGTAGAAGGGTTAGAATCGTGGTTCTCCCTTTCATTGCTTCAAACCAAAGAAGATATTATTGGTGATTTTTATGAGGTAAAAGACGAAAATGACAGCGTTATAGCCCGTGTAGAGCCTGGATTTATTCCGCGCCCTACCGACCAACGTGTCAATTTTTCCATCTTTTTTCAAGATAAATTGCTAAAAAATCCAAGTTTTAAGGTACATCTTACCCTTACGTATGGATCTGGCCTGCCATTCGGTCCACCAGATTTCAACCGTTATAAAGACACCTTACGCATTCCTTCCTACAAACGTGTAGATATTGGTTTTTCAAAAGAATTTATCAGCCCAGATAAACGAGCAAAATCAGGCATCTTCAAGGTTTTTAAATCACTTACCGCTTATGCCGAGGTATTTAACTTATTGCAAGTATCCAACACCATTTCGTATTTGTGGATACGCGACGTAAACCAAGCACAATACGCTATACCAAATTACCTTACGGGTAGGCAACTGAATTTACGTTTGGTGGCGAGGTTTTAGTTTCTAATTTGTATTTTGATAATTACTTTTATTAACTTAATAATACGCTAAACCCCCTATTATGCGATTACGATTTCTTATAATTTCTTGCTTGGTTACTATTCTTTCGAGTAATTTAAAAGCAAATTCATTCAGTTCTGCCGAAGATACCACCGTTTATATGCTAGCTGATAAAATGCCGCTATTTGGTAAAAGCAAAGCAGATATAATGAACTACATACTCAGTACTATTAAACTGCCTGAAGATGTACTAAATGATGTAAATACTAAGAAAAAAGGTCTGTATGCACAGTTTGTAGTAGAAAAAAATGGTTCGCTCTCAAACATTACCATTTCACGCAGTACGCATCCTTCATTAAATGTAGCCGTAACTCAACTATTACGCGATATGCCAAGATGGTCTCCAGGTAAACAAAATAATGTACCCGTACGTGTTTTAACTGGAATTCCCGTAGATTTTAAGTCGCAACAACGCACCGTTATTACCACTACCACCGTACGCTCATTGTCATCAGAAACACCAACGAGTGTTACCACTTCTTCTAACAATACAACCACTACATTTGCATCTTCTGCAAAAAAAACGACTAATACTGGTGTACTAAAAAGAAGTATTTCGAACAACATCACCCCTAAAAAGAATAGTAATAAAGCAGTTGCTTACCACCATCCTTTTGTAAAAAAACAGGTGAAAATTGTAACAACATCCCCTTATCAACCTTTCGTAAATTAGTAACCACTCGTACCTGCTTTTCGTGAATTTGTAATTATTCGTTATTCGTAACCTCCATTCTTTATTCGTAACCTTTCGTAACCCAATTTTCTTTCTATTTTTGAAGTCGAAACAAAGCAAAAAAAACATGCAACAACACAATTTCGGAGCAGGTCCTGGTATTTTACCTAAAGAAGTTATTAAACAAGCAGCAGCAGCCGTTTTAGATTGGGACGGTATTGGTTTATCTATATTAGAAATATCGCACCGTACAGAAAAGTTCGAAGGCGTAGTTGACGAAGCATGCGCTTTAGTAAAAGAACTTTTAGGAGTTGGAGACGACTATGCCGTAGTGTTTTTGCAAGGTGGTGCTAGTACTCAATTCATTCAAGTACCTCAAAACTTACTAAACGACAACGAAACCGCTGCTTATTTAGAAACTGGCGTTTGGGCGAATAAAGCCATTAAAGAAGCTAAAGCTTTTGGTAACATCAACGTTGTAGCTTCTTCAAAAGAAGATAACTTTAGTCATATCCCTAAAACGTATACCGTTCCTGCTGATGCAAAGTATTTCCACGTTACTTCTAACAACACCATTTACGGAACGCAATTGCATAAATTCCCAGCATCGCCAGTACCATTGGTATGCGATATGTCGAGCGATATATTCAGCCGCCCTGTAGATGGAAAAAAATTCGATTTGATATATGCAGGAGCACAAAAAAACATGGGTCCTGCAGGAGCTACTTTAGTGGTAGTTAAGAAAAGCCTATTGGGTAAAGTAACCCGCATGTTGCCTTCTATGTACGACTATCAAATACATATTGAAGGTGGTTCGATGTACAACACCCCTCCTGTTTTTGCCATATTTGTTTCTTTACTAACCTTGCGTTGGATAAAATCGGTAGGATTACCAGAAATGGGGAAACTTAATACCGCAAAAGCCGATTTATTATACAACGAAATAGACAGAAATAGCCTATTTAAAGGTACTTGTGCTGTAGAAGACCGCTCGCAAATGAACGTATGCTTTGTAATGCACAACCCCGATCAGGAGAAAGCATTTTTAAAAGCAGTCGAAGCAGCCGGATGTATCGGATTAAAAGGTCACCGCAGTGTTGGTGGTTTCCGTGCATCGCTATACAATGCCTTACCAATAGAAAGTGTACAGGTATTAGTAGACGTGATGAAGGACTTTGAGAAAAAGATTGGTTAAAAATCAGAGCACCTCTTACCAAACTGCCAAATTACCTAACAAGTGATTTGGCAGTTTTTTTTTGCAGTAATTTTTTTAGCAAATTGATTAACTGTAACGAAAAATTTGCAGATAAGACTTATTGTTTTTAGTTTGGCATAAATTAATCTATAAAACATGAAAAAACTAATCTTCATACTCCTTTTTATTACCGAATGTGTAGAAATGAAAGCACAAAAATTATCAATAGCACAAATAGGATATACTTTTTATGATTTGCAAAGAAATGCAGCAGTAGGTCGTAGATTAATAAATTATCCCGACGGAAAAAAAACTGCAACTTGGACAATAAAAGAACATAGTAATAGCAATCGCGAAATAGGATATAGCCATTATCATGATAATACATGGACAACAAGATCTATTCCTAGTGGAGGCACAAACACTGGCTGGCCTGCAATATGCACCAACGGGTCAAATCAAGAACTTATATTTTCGCATCAATTTACAGGTACGTTTACCAGCATATTGTATAAAAATACGGGACCTGGTAAAACAGATTTCATAGAGTCGCAACCAATAAGCAATAATACAACCGCTAGCACTGGAGGCACAAATGCAGGTTGGCATAAAACTGTTTCTTCAGGAGATAATGTATACTTAGTTGCTTACTCTTTGAATAATGCACCTAACAATGGCGTAAGCAATCCTTTGTATTTTTCACGTTCTACCGATGGTGGCAGTACATTCTCCAATTTTAACCTATTGCCCAACTCTGATAGTGTCAATTATCCTTCTGGACTAACCAATGCAGATAGCTATAGTATTGATGCCTTTGATAAGTATGTAGTAATTGCTACAAGTAGCTTATATTCAGATTTAACTATTTGGAAGTCAGAAGATTTTGGTGCAAACTTTACCCGAAAAGTGGTAGAACGATTTCCTATACAAGGATGGGATAAAACTAATTTTAAACATAGTGATGTAGATGGTGATGGTATGGCAGATACCCTATCAGCAACAACCCAACAAATTGATGTACTATTAGATAAAAATGGAAAAGCTCACCTGTTTTGGGGAAGAGTATTCTATTATCAAGATAGTGATACCGGTTTTGCTACTGTACAAAGCATATATTCGAACAAAGCCAATAAGCAAATAATATATTGGAATGAAATAGATAACACAATAAAAGAAATTGCAGGTAGTCCCGATATTAATGGAAATGGTAAAATTGATAATAGCTCTTTAAAAAACAATGCATTTAGCTACCGAAACATAGGATATGCAGGGCAGGTTACCACTGGTATTGATGGTAATGGCAATTTTTATTTAGCTTATGCAGGTTATGTAGAAGGCGATACTGCAAAAACTGAGCCTAAGAAGGGGCAGCAGTTTCACAACTTATTTGTTACCAAAAGTGTAGATATGGCAAAACATGGTCTCTACCCATTAACATAACTAAAACGACTGGGCAAGAAAATGTTTTTCCAAGTATGGCACGTTTGGTAGATGATGGTGTACACCTTATTTGGCAAACCGACAATGAACCGGGAAGCAATTCGCAATCAAGTAGCACACCACAAAGAAACGATATTATGTATGTGAAATTTGCGTCTGCATTTACCTCTTCTATTACTAATCAACAATCGGTATTAGATGGCACTACACTAAGCATTTACCCTAACCCAAACACATCAGATATTATTGCTGTAAATGTGCAAACCGAACAGGCTTTTATCGGACAACTAGAACTTTCTGATATGTTGGGACAGCGCATACAATCAGAAAAAATACAAATAGGCAGTGGAAGTACTACAATTACTAAAAATATTTCTACACTTGCAGCAGGTTTGTACTTTTTACATTTGCAAACTGAAAACGGTGAACGCCTCACACAAAAAATTGTAGTTCAAAAATAATATGATAAGAATTCTCGCCAACGATGGCATAGATGCAATAGGAAAAAACCTGCTTGAAAAAGCAGGTTTTTTGGTTGATACTACTAACATACCTCAAGAGGAATTAGCGGCTAAACTAAACGCTTACGATGCTATTACGGTACGTAGCGCTACCAAAGTGCGCAAAGATTTGATAGATGCCTGCCCTAACCTAAAACTTATCGGGCGTGGTGGTGTAGGCATGGATAACATTGATGTAGAATACGGTCGTGGTAAAGGCATAGCCGTAGTAAATACCCCCGCTTCTTCGTCCCTATCGGTAGCCGAATTAGTATTTGCTCATTTGTTTACCGGCGTTCGTTTTTTGCATAATGCCAACAGAAATATGCCTTTGGGTGGCAATTTTAATGAACTAAAAAAGAACTACGCCAAAGGCATAGAACTACGTGGAAAGACCTTAGGTATTATGGGTTTTGGGCGTATTGGTCGCGAGGTAGCTAAAATTGCCTTAGGCTTGGGCATGGAAGTGTTAGCATTTGATATTTTTGATTTTAATCCAGAAGTAGTACTCGAATTTGCAGGTGGCGCAACACTAAAACTATCTGTAAAAAAAGCAAGCAAAGAAGAAGTAATCCGCAATAGCGATTTTATTACCCTACATATTCCGGCTACAGATGGACCAGTAATAAGCACTAAGGAATTATCTATTATGAAAAAAGGGGCAGGAATAGTGAATTGTGCCCGCGGTGGTGTAATTGATGAACACGCTTTGGTAGCTGCTTTAGACAGCGGCCACCTTGCTTTCGCCGGATTAGATGTATTTGATAACGAGCCAACCCCCACTGATTTTATCTTAAAACATCCTAAAATATCCCTTACCCCACACATAGGTGCTGCTACCAACGAAGCACAAGAACGCATAGGAGTAGAATTGGCAAGTTTAATAATCGATCATTTTAAAAAATAGTTTCCAGTTATCGGTTGCCGGTAACTGATAACTCACAACGGGTAACTGAATTATGCCAAATATTAAACCCTTTAAAGGAATTCGACCTGCCACCAATTGGATAAGCAAGGTAATAGCGCGTCCATCTGAAGTAATGTACTCCGAAGAGGCCGAGCAACAAAAGGCAAAAAATCCATATTCTTTTTTGCACCTCATGGAACCAACCATTGACAATCACTACCAGAGAGGTTCGGTGCAGGATGTTATTTTTAAAACAATCAGTGAAAATTTTCATGACTTTTGGGACAATGGTATTTTAGTAGAAGACACAACTGCTGCCGTATATATCTACCGTATTACCACAAAAACCACATCACATACTGGTGTTTGGACCTGTTCGGCTATAGATGATTACCTAAATAACACCATTAAAAAACACGAGCATACCCGTTCCGAACGTGAACAAGGTTTAATAGACTACTTTGAACAAACGGGCATTGATGGCAATCCGGTAATTATTGCCTACCCCACCGATACCTTGATTAATCAATTTATTAAAGGCAAACAAGCTACTACACCCGATATGCAGTTTACCGCCGAAGATAATTTGCATGAAGTATGGGTAATACAACAACCTAACGAAGTGGAGCAGCTAACTCAACAATTTGCTCAGCTACCAGCCGCATATATTGCAGATGGGCATCATCGTGCTGCAGCTGCATCCATATTGGGCATACAGCGCCGCAAGCTTAATCTAAAACATACAGGCAAAGAGGCGTATAATTATTTTTCTTCTATTTATTACGCTGCAGACGAGTTGCTCATATACGAGTTTCACCGTTTGGTAAAAGACCTTAATGGACTTAGTATTGATGCCCTACTACAACAATTAGCCACTAATTTTACAGTAACACCACAATCCGAAATTGTAAAACCAAGCCAACCACATCAATTTGGTATGTATGTTGGTAAAAAATGGTACACGATTAGTGCAAAACAAAACATCCTTGCCAGCAGCAATCCTGTTGACATGCTGGATGTAAGCATACTGCAATACTATATTCTCGATCCAATTTTAGGAATAAAAGATGCAAAAACCGATAAACGAATTGATTTTATGGGGGGTATTAAGAATAGTCAAGAATTAGTAAAAAAAGTAGATAGCGGAGAAATGGCTATTGCTTTTACCCTATACCCTACTTCCATTACCGAACTAATAGCCGTAGCTGATAATGGTGATGTAATGCCCCCAAAATCTACTTGGTTTGAGCCCAAATTACATTGTGGGTTGATTATTCATTACCTTGCCTAATGTTTGGCTTTTTCCGTTCTATCCCTCACCCCAAAACCCAGGCGGCTCGCATTGGATTACTTACCATTTGCATTCTGCTTATTGTACTTATTTTACCAAAAGGGGTTCGTTTTAAGTACGAGTTCGAAAAAGGACAAATATGGCTACACGACGACTTAGTTGCTCCTGCTGTTTTTCCTATTCTAAAAACAGAGCATGAAATAGATAAAAACAAGTCGGATATTCTTATCAGTATTTTGCCTGTATACCAACTTAATCCAACTATAGGAGCTTTACAAATAGAAAGTTTTAAGAAAGAATTTGAGCGCAAGTGGTTAAGTAAGGGCAAGTACAGTCTAGCAAAAACCAATAATTACCAAGCAGGCACACAACTATTAGAACAGGTATACGAAAGAGGCATTATTGCATTTCGTAAGTCGGGTAATAGCTTTAAAGACTACAATCTTACGCTAGTTCGCAAGAACGTAGCCGAGGATGTAAATACTGCTACCTTATTTACCATTAATAAAGCCTTAAAATATTGCCAGAATAAACTCCGAAAGTACTATGCCATTGATACTACATTTATGTTTCAATTGCTGGAGGATCATCTAACAACCAATGTAGAGTACAATGAGGCGTTTACTGGAAAAATACAAGAAGAGGCATTAGCACAAATATCGCTCACGCATGGAATTGTACAAAAAGGCGAAATAATTATTTTCAAAGGCAATATCATCGACGAGCGTACATACCAAAAACTGGTTTCGCTACGTGCTTATTTCGAACAAAAATCGGGTAATAACAGCAGTCGCTACTTTATTTATTTGGGACAATTCTTGTTGGTAAGCATTATCGTGAGTCTACTCATGGTGTTTTTATACCTATTCCGTAAAGATATTTATTACGACAATCGACAAATTTCGCTTATCCTACTTATTGTTACCACCATGTTGGTAGTACTTTCCTGGGCTATAAAATCGCATATAAGCAGTTTATATTTAATCCCCTACTGTATTACCCCAATTATCATTCGCATTTTGTTTGATACGCGTTTGGCACTAAATATTCACTTATTGGTGGTAATAATTGCCTCCTTTTTTGTACCAAATGGTTTTGAGTTTGTGTTTCTGCAAATTACCACCGGAATGGTAGCCATTTATAGCTTGCGTAATTTAAACCGTCGTTCCCAATTTCTTATATCGGCAGTTGTTATCTTTTTAACTTATTTGGTAGGCTATATCGGCATTGTGATAATAAACAACGGGTACATTACCGATATAAATTATCAAAATATTATTTGGTTTGCTGCCAGCAGTTTACTCTCGCTTTTGGCATACCCACTTATTTATTTGTTCGAGCGCCTATTTGGCATTACTTCCGATTTTACCCTATTAGAACTCAGCAGTGGTAACAGCCGCCTGTTACGAGAGCTTTCTTTTAAGGCACCTGGCACATTCCAGCACTCTTTACAAGTAGCCAACTTAGCCGAAGAAGTCATCTATCAAATTGGAGGTAACGCACTGCTTATTCGTACAGGAGCACTGTACCATGATATTGGCAAAATGCGCAATCCTCAGTACTTTATCGAAAACCAAAATGCTGGGCAAAACCCACATGATGCCCTTAAATATGATGAAAGTGCGCGCATTATTATTGAGCACGTAGATAAAGGCGTAGAACTAGCACGCAAATACCAATTACCAGAAATGGTAGTTGATTTTATACGTACACACCACGGTAATACTCGTGTGGATTATTTTTACCAATCATTCTTAAAAAGTATTTCTGGTAAAACCGTTGATGAAACTGTTTTTCGTTACCCAGGGCCTATTCCTTTTACCAAAGAACAAGCAGTGCTCATGCTTGCAGATTCGGTAGAAGCAGCTTCACGTAGCCTAAAAGAACCCAATGAGTCTTCGATAAACGCATTGGTAGATCGAATAGTAGACTATAAGCTCACACAAAACCAACTTAAAGACAGTGATATTACTTTAAAAGAGATAGAAACGATACGCAAAACCTTTAAAAATATGCTTATCAGTATTTATCATGTGCGTATCGAATATCCTATGGGCGAAATTAAATAGCTAACTACCTGAAAAACTTGCGCTTAAAAAATCATTAAAAAATAGTTACATTTTTTTTTGAAGAGTAGCCTAAAACGCTATATTTGCACTCCGCTTAGGTGAGGTGCCTGAGAGGCCGAAAGGAACAGTTTGCTAAACTGTCGTACGGGTAACTGTACCGAGGGTTCGAATCCCTCTCTCACCGCTCTTGCAAAAGATACCAGTTCGGGGTGTAGCGTAGCCCGGTATCGCGCCACATTTGGGATGTGGAGGTCGTAGGTTCGAATCCTGCCACCCCGACTTATAAAAAAGCTCTTTATTACTGATAAAGAGCTTTTTTTATACCTTTATTTCATGTTCTATTTCGTTTATATTATTTATAGTGAAACTATTGAGAAATACTATACTGGTAGTTGTAAAGATTTTCAAGAGAGATTATCCCAACACAATGGCGGTTACAGTAGATATACCAAAGCAGGTATTCCATGGATATTAGTTAAATTAATAACTACACAAAACCGAACGGAAGCCCTGCAGCTGGAAAATAAAATTAAGAAAAGGGGTGCTAAACGATTTTTAATTGATTTAGAAAAACAATAGCTCAGTATCGCGTGGCGCTTAGGCGCCAAGGTGGTAGGTTATCCCGCTAAAGCGGGACTGCCACCCCGACTTATAAAAAAGCTCTCTATAGATTATAGAGGGCTTTTTTTATACCATCATTCATATCCTAACACAGAGTTTCGCTTACTCTGCTAGCAATAAGATGCCGAAATAAATTCGGCATGACCGAGAAACAACAAACTATGCGCATTTGTCATCCTGAATTTATTTCAGGATCTAAACAAAAAAGCCTTACTCGCTAACGAATAAGGCTTTTAATTGCTTGTAGTAAATTAATTATCTACGTAAATCTAATTTCTTGATAATGGCACGATAGCGCGTAATATCTGTATTCATCAAATAGTTCAATTGTGCGCGGCGTTGACCTACCAATTTAGTTAGTGACGTTTGCGTTGAAAAATCTTTACGATTTTTTTTCAAATGCTCCGTTAAATGAGCAATACGGTAAGTAAACAAAGCTACTTGACCTTCAGCAGAACCGGTATCTTTTTCAGACTTACCGTGTGCTTTAAAAATTTCTTGTTTCTTTTCAGAACTTAAATACATCGTTTAATAATATTAAAGTTTAATAATTAGTGAATTGGGTGGCAAAGATAGAAATAAAAAGGAGATATGAGGCAGGAAATAAGAAATTGCTTAATTGTTAAATTGCTAAATAGAATTTTTCAACCTTACAACTTTGAAACCTTACAACGTTCAAACCACAAGGTTAAAAGTGCAGAAAAAAAGGAGCAGCTATTTTAGCATACGCTGCTGAATATACATTTACCGCATCATATATCACAAAATCAGTAGTTGTATGTGCTTCTTCTGTTTTTGAAAATCCCAGTATTACTCGTTTGGATTCTTGCCCTGTAAATGAGCGGACAGTTACTGTACTACACACCTGTAATTTGGCTGCTGTTGCTTGTAAAACCACCTTTTCTGTAGCAGTATAGGGTAAAATCAGAAACACTTTTCCTTCAGCACTGAGCATACCTGCCATGCGTTGCAGCCAATCGCCTAAAAAATCGATTTCTGCATGGCGTGCTGTATTGCGTTGTTTATTGGGTGAGGAATATGCCTGTACAAAATACGGTGGATTAGACACGATTAAATCATATTGAATAATCGCCGTAAACTCCTCAAAAGCTGTTTCATAAACCTGTAAACGATTAGCCCATGGCGATTGAGCAAAATTATCTTTGGCTTGCGCTGCTGCTTGTGCATCAATCTCCAAGGCATCTATGGTTGCCGTAGTTTGCTGTGCCAGCATCAATGCCACTAAGCCCGTTCCTGTACCAATATCCAATATCCGTGCGGGCTTGCCTACCGCTGCAAATACCCCCAACAAGAATCCATCTGTACCTACTTTCATGGCACAGTTATCTTGCCTAATACCGAACTGCTTGAACCTAAATACTGCTTTAGACATATTAAATTCTAAATATTCTATTTTTTATTTTATCATATTGTAAACAATACGTAAATTGCCAAATTAAATCCATATTGATATGAACAAAACTTTGACTCTTATTCTTCTTTTGTGCAGTTCTTTGTTTACGATAAACAGTTCGGCACAAGTAACTAACCTTAGCGAACTTACCGAAAAGGTAAAACTCCCTACTTGGCAACAATTGGTAACCACTCCTTCTGTTACCATCAATTACAAGTACAACGAATGTCATTTATTAACCCAAGGTACACACCACGAAAATGTGTATTTGCAAGTTAAAAACCTTAGCCCTGTAAAATTAAAACTGGAATGGAACGCCGAATACTGGTACAATGATAAGTGCTATGGTTGCGATGGAGATGCCGAATTTAAAAAAACACTAATTTTAGAGCCTAACGCCCTATTAGAAGGCTTTTGCAGCGAAACCACCCCACGTGAGTTGGTTATTTTCTCTAAAATGTTGGATTTTGATATTAAAACCGAGCTCAAAAACTTCAATCTTAAAAATTTAACTGTAACCCCTATCAACTAAAATTAGCAAACCATGATAACAACTTTTACACCCCTAAAAAGCCTTCTATCTATCCTTCTTATAGTTGGCACAATAGCAACTTCTACGGCGCAGTGCCCAGTAACAGCTAAAGCTAATGTTACGAATATACAATGTGGTGACACAGTAATTTTAAGTGCTATTGCAGCTGCGGGAGATTTTCTAATTAAGAATGATTTTAATACCCCAGGACCATCAGGTAATCAACCTGGTGCTGATTGGTCACAATCACCCTCAGCTACATATACCAATCCTTGCGGTCCCCCTCCTCCAGGAAATCTTACCTACATGTGGATGGGAGACAGAGCAGACGTACAACGAATACTTGCGTCAAATCCATTTGACCTAACAACTGGCGGATTCATTTCATTTTATTTTAGATATGCTGTTCAAGCAGAAGCATCTCCTTGTGAAGGAATTGAAAAACCTGAAGAAGGAATATATCTGCAGTATAAAACAAGTATTGGTACATGGACAACTATTGATTATTTTGTTGGTGGAAATCCAAGCTTTTATACTTGGGCTAGATTTTCCTACACTATTCCTGCAGGAGCATGCCAGCCCAATACTCAAATACGTTGGATACAAATTGCTTCAGACGGCATTAATACTGACCATTGGGGTTTAGATAGCATATTAATTGTAAGGAATGACCCAAATTTTCAATTTGATTGGCAGCATGATTTGACTGACCCTTCTATTACAGGAGCAACTAATCCAGTAGCCCCTTTTAGTGACACTACCTATATTGTAAGATTGAAGAACAATACAACTGGTGTAAACTGTATAGACAGCGTAAAAATAAAAACAGCTCTACCTACAGGTATTGCCACAGCCAACCCTACCCAACTTTGTGCTAACGGTACATCACAATTAAATATTAACCCATCTTTTATACCACCATTGCCTAGTTCGTGTGGAGTAAGTGGCGCTGGATGCCAAGGTGTTACCCAAACAGTAGCCATAGGAACAGGGACTGTAAATGACCTTAATTACTCCCCTTTTGGACGGCAATTTTCCGCTCAAGGTTCCTCTTTTTGTACTTGTGGTACTGTTCAAGGTTCATCTGTTGGTAATTGTGATAATTCTGGCCGTACACAAATGATTATTCAAGCTTCCGAATTACTCGCCTATTTTAGAGGAGGACAAATAAATAGAATGGAACTGAACCTTGTTGGGACTGTATTGGGCGGTGGACTTGGAGGAGTCTATAGCAATTTTTCTGTAATGATGGGATGTACTAATAAAACAGAATTTGCAAACAATACCGACTTCTCTACAGGATTAGTAACCGTATTCAATCCTAAAAACAAAACACTTCTTGGCGGTTGGAACAATATTGAATTTGATAATGCATACGATTGGGACGGCATTTCTAATGTGGTTGTTCAGATTTGTTGGTCAAATACTGGAACATCAGGTTATCGTCAAGGGAATGTTTTTAAGACCACAACTACAAATTATTCCACTATTCATGCCTATTCTTGTGGTTCAAGAGGTTGTTCAGACCTCGGCTCATCTACCCGCTATATGAGCCGACCAACTATGCGTTTAGGTATCTGTTACCGTCCTGTACCCGTTTTGGATTACAAGTGGACACCTGCAGCTGGCTTAACAGGCGGAGGTTTAATTAAAAACCCAGTAGCAACTGTACCTGCAACTACCGACTATACCGTTGTGGTATCTGATGCTAAACGCCCAAAATGCAAAGTAGAAAGCACTGTAAGAGTAACAACTTCTGGTCCGTTAGTAAATATTACACCTACTAGTGCTACAATATGTGCCAGCGGCGGTAATGTTCAACTTACGGCAACAGCTTCTCCTTCTACAGCAGGCGGAACTATTACGGGTTATTCTTGGAGCCCTGCTACTGGTTTAAGCAATGCTGCTATTGCTAATCCAGTAGCTTCACCAGCAGCTACTACTACATATACCGTTACTGTTACCGATAACACGGGATGTACGGGTACTGCTACGGTACAAGTATTTGTAAACCCAAGTACTCCACCACCGACAAGCAACGATGGTCCAAAATGTGAAGGAAGCGATATACAACTTTCTACCCCATCAAACCCAGCTGGAGCAATCTATAGTTGGACTGGTCCAAGTGGTTTTGCTTCCGCATCACAAAATCCACTAATTACCAACGTAACGCCTGCAAAAGCGGGCATCTATTCATTGGTAGTAAAAGTGGGGAGTTGTACTTCTCCTATTGGCACCACAAACGTAGCCATTACGCCAAAAGACAATGGCACATTTAATTATGGAGGTGGTACTTTTTGCAAAACAGGGAGCAACCCTACTCCAACAAAAGTTGTGACGGGCACGTTTACAGCAACACCAGCTGGCTTATCTATTAATGCTACTACAGGAACAATAGACTTAGCTGCAAGCACTTTAGGCACGTATCAAGTAACATTTAAAACCAGCGGAACTTGTTTTGATGAGCGCAGCTTGCCTGTTACTATAGCAAGTAGCTTTAAAGCCGATTTTGACTATCCTCCTTTATGTGAAAACGAACCTAATGAACTTCCTGATTTTTCTACTACTGGCGGTAGTGCTGGAACATTCTCGGTAATATCTGCAAATGCAAGTGGTTTAGTTTTTGCAAATACGTCTAGCGGAGAAATAGACTTAACCAATAGCACTCCAGGAACTTATAGAATACAGAATAGAATTCCGGCAGGAGGAGGTTGTGCTGAAGCATTATTTAGTAAAGACATCATCATTAATGCTAGCCCAAGTGCTGCATTTACTGGCCTATCTGCCACCTATTGCGTAGATGTATCAACAGCTGTAACCCTTAGCCCTACTACTGCTGGTGGTTTATTTTCTGGCGCAGGTATAACGAGTAATACTTTTACTCCAAGCAAGGCTGGCGTAGGTACTCATTTTATAAAGTATGCAGTAGCAAATGTAGTAGGCTGTTTAGCCAGAGATAGTGTATCGGTAATTGTAAAAGCAGTACCCGTACCAGACATTAGTTCAACTGCAAATACAATTTGTGCAGGCGACAGAGTGGTACTTACTGCAAAAAATGGAACTGCTTACAATTGGACTCATAGTGGTGAAACAACTGACAAAATTGATGAGTTTCCTACTACAACTACTATATATACCGTAGATATTGAAAAGAATGGCTGTTTTGCAGATACTAGCATTACTATTACCGTAAACCCAAAACCTAGTGGAGATATTACGGGCGATAGCACTCTGTGCGAAGGTGATATAAGTGTATTATCAGCAAGTGGAGGTACTTTCTATGATTGGCTTCCTGGAGGTCAAACTACGCCAGAAATCACCATTAATCCTTCTTTATCTACCACATATTCCGTTACCATCCGTACAGACAAAGGTTGCTTTATAACTGCTAAAAGGAAAGTAACTGTTTCTAAAAAACCTACTGTTAGTTTCCCTAACTTAAATGCTATTTGTTTAAATGCATCAGCTATTCAATTACCAGCTGGTACTCCGGCAGGCGGCACTTATTCTGGAAAAGGTGTAAGTACTAACCAGTTTATTCCTGTAGTAGCTGGCTTAGGAAAACACGACGTTACGTATACATTTACCAATGCTAGTGGTTGTGACAATTTTCAAACCAAAAGCATAACGGTAAAAAATGTACCAGCAAAACCAGATCCAACTAATTTTGGACCAATATGCATGGGTAATGACGTTGAATTTAGATCGAATGTAAGTGCTAATGGCGATAGTTTGCCAACTTACAACTGGTACCGTGTACCGCTTAAAGCAGCAAACTTCGACTCTACAAGAAGCAGACCTACCATAGAAGTAACCACCTTGGCAGATGCAGGCACCTATGCCCTTACAGTAAGTTTCGATGGATGTACCAGTGACCCTGGTTTAACATCTTTAACAGTAAGACCTTTACCAATTATAAGTATCGCATCGAGTAAAACAACTATTTGCGTAGGAGAATCGCTTACTTTAACTGCCAGCGATAATAATACTCCTAACTTAAACATAAGCAAATGGACATGGACTGCTAATAGTACCGAAGCTTTAGGAGATATAACGAAAAGAACGCTTACGGTGCAACCTACAGACAATACTACCTACACCGTGAATGCGGAGGCTTTTTCACAAAAATGTAAGGGGCAAGAAAATATAACCATTATTGTAAACCCTATATCGAAAGCCAATGCAGGTAATGATACCATTATATGCGCGGGAGTACCCACTAAATTAATTGGACTGGGTGGTAAAAACAGTTTGGCTACGTATGAGTGGTTGCCAAAAGAACTGTTTAAAAATAATATCGGAAAGGTGCAAGAACTAATTCTTGCAGATATGGATACAACTATTGAGCTTACCCTTAAGGTGACTGATAAGGGGGGATGCGAAGGAGAAGATGTTATGCTTGTAACTACGCAAGATTGCTCTTTAAAACCTGCTTTATTTCCACCTAATGCGTTTAGCCCAAATGCAGATAATGCAAATGATGTATTTATACCCTACACAGATAATATCATAAACTATGATTTTCAGGTATTTAGCCGTTGGGGCGAGATTATTTTCAAAACCAATAACCCAATGGAAGGCTGGGATGGTAGAATAAATGGGGGAGAAATAGCACCTCAAGGCGTTTATGTATTTATTGTAAAAGGCAGAGGAGTACAAAGTTCCAAACCTATAATAAGAAAAGGAGTAGTAAGTTTAATAACTGCAGCAAAAAAATAACGCACTTATTAAATCGTATAAAAAAGGAGGATACAAACGTGTATCCTCCTTTTTTATTAGCAATCGCATTCGCCTAACCTCTTTGTTTTTTTGTTTAGCGCTAATCTGCTAACTTGCGCAAAAAATTATAACATACTGAAACAAGCATGGCAATCATTTACTATACGGTAATGAAACACTAAAGCTAGTTCCATATCACAACTAAAAATCAATTACAAACAGATGAAAGAAGTATATATTGTTGCTGCAGTACGTACGCCAATGGGCAGTTTTGGTGGTGTATTTTCAGGTATTTCAGCTACCAAATTAGGCGCTGCTGCTATAAAAGCAGCTGTAGCAAAAGCAGGTATTCAACCAACTGATGTACAAGAAGTGTACATGGGTAATGTATTGCAAGCCAACGTGGGCCAGGCACCTGCTACACAAGCAGCTACTTTTGCGGGGTTGCCAAATACGGTTGCTTCTACAACGGTAAACAAAGTATGTGCATCGGGCATGAAAGCCATAATGATGGGCGCACAATCTATAGCCTTAGGAGATAATGATATTGTAGTAGCTGGAGGTATGGAAAGCATGAGCCAAGTACCATTTTATTCCGAAAATTTGCGTTGGGGTAATAAATATGGCAATGTAACCATGATTGATGGGTTGGCCAAAGATGGCTTAACTGACGTATATCACAACTATGCCATGGGTAATGCTGCCGATTTGTGTGCGCGCGAACGTGGTTTTAGCCGTGAAGAACAAGATGCATTTGCCATTGAATCGTACAAGCGCTCGCAAGCTGCGTGGGCTGCTGGGAAATTTGCCGATGAAATTGTAGGCGTAGAAGTACCACAGCGTAAAGGTGATGCTCTTATTGTTAGCGAAGACGAGGAATACAAAAACGTAAATTTTGCAAAAGTACCTGAATTACGCCCTGCATTTTCTAAAGAAGGAACGGTAACTGCTGCCAATGCTTCTACCATGAATGATGGCGCTTCGGCTGTAGTATTGATGAGCAAAGAGCGTGCAGATGCTATGGGCATTAAACCGTTAGCAAAAATAATTAGCTATGCAGATGCACAACAAGCACCCGAGTGGTTTACCACTGCTCCAGCAAAAGCATTGCCAAAAGCACTAAAAAAGGCAGGACTAACTGTAAGCGATATCGATTATTTTGAATTAAATGAGGCGTTTGCTGTAGTAGGTTTGGCAAATACTAAAGAAATGGGCTTAGATGCCACAAAAGTAAACGTAAATGGTGGTGCCGTTTCTTTAGGACATCCATTAGGGTCTTCGGGCTCTCGTATTTTAGTTACGCTTGTTCATGTTTTGAAACAAAACAAGGGTAAATATGGTGCTGCAACTATTTGTAATGGTGGTGGTGGGGCTTCTGCTATTGTAATCGAAAATTGTCAATAAACGTATTTTATCGCACTTATAGCTACTGGCTATAAGTGCGCTTTTTCTTAAAAGTATATTACCTAAACTATGCGAAAATTACTTTTGTTGCTCCTTCCTCTAATGTGTTTATATCTAGGAAGTACTGCTCAGAAAAAAAATAAAAAATCCATTACGTTTACCCCTGCATACCGTCAAGCAGAAGATTCCTTAGAAAAATTTGCCGCTATTTTAATCAACGACCCTGATGAAAATGTGCGTTTAGACGCTAATTTTAAGCTTATCCGCTTATTGGTAAAAACGATAAAGATGGAGAATGCCTTTTATTATCCGTTTGATTCGCTAAAATCGGTGGGTATTTTACGTGATAAAGACAATACCTTCCGCATTTTTAGCTGGCATTATAAAGCAAGTGATGATAGCTACCGCTATTATGGCGTTATCCAAAAAAATAATCCTAAAAAAGCCGAGTATTATCCTTTCTTCGATTTTAGTAATCAGATAGATAGTCCGCTCGATACCGTGCTTACCAACAACAGGTGGTATGGTGCACATTACTATACGCTACTGGAAAACAAAAGCAAAGGCACTAAATTTTATACCTTATTGGGATGGAAAGCCTACTCGACTAACACAGGCAAAAAAGTAGTAGAAACACTTATTTTTGATAAAGAAGGTAAACCTGTATTCGGCTTTAAACCTATTATTCAAAACCCTATTGATATAGTAAAAGATAGTGATCCCGTATTCAAAAACCGTATTATTTTCCAATTTAAAGGCGACGCTACCATGCTGCTACGCTATTTGAAAAAGGAAAAATTAATTATATTCGACCACTTAGTACCTATTGATATTAGCGCAAAAGGGTTTTACGATGCGTATGTGCCCGATTTGAGCTACGATGGGTTTAAATTTAAGAACGGCAAGTGGGTACTTATAGAAAATATAAAATTAGAAAACCCACCTAATCCTTTAGATAAGTTGTACAACGACCCTCTAAAAAATTAATCTCTCTACTCACCAAAAAAATCATTCAATGAATTGTAAGTCATTATTTTTTACGGCAGTATTCCTAGTTACAAGCAGCCTAGTAGTTGCCCAACAAGCAACCAAAAAAGAAATTACACTCGAAGATATTTGGCAAAAAGGCACCTTTAGTCAAAAATCTGTTTATGGTTTTAGCTCTTTAAAAAATGGTAAAGAATATACCACACTGGCTACTAAATCGGCTACCAGCTACGCCATATTAAAATATAACTACGTTACCGGAAAACTGGTAGACACGCTGCTAAAAAGTAGTGATTTAACCTACAATGGAAAAGTACTTGAACTTGCCGACTATAGCTTTAGCGCAGACGAAAACAAGTTATTGATAGCTACCGAGCAAGAGGCTATTTACCGACGCTCTACCAAAGAATATAACTATGTGTACGATCGTATTTTGCGCACAGTAACTCCCCTATCTGCTACTCAAACAGCTAAAGAAAGCTATGCAACCTTTTCGCCAGATGGTACGCAAATAGCTTTTGTGCGTGAAAATAACATCTTTATAAAGAACATGTTTAGCGGACGCGAAATACAGATTACCAAAGATGGCGAAAAAAATAAAATCATTAATGGAAGTGCTGACTGGGTGTACGAAGAGGAATTTGAATTTGCACAAGCATTTTCATGGTCATTAGATGGTAGCCGCATTGCTTATTACAAGTTTGATGAAGCCGCTGTAAAGAATTTTCACCTGCCTATTTATGATAATTTGTACCCAACAGATTACCAATACAAATACCCAAAAGCAGGCGAAGCGAATGCAAAAGTGAGCATACATGTATACGCTACCGAAACTAAACAGACGACTACTATTGACCTAGGTAAAGAAACGGATCAGTACATACCACGTATTAAATGGACAAAAACAGCTAATAGATTGTGTGTATTGCGCATGAACCGTGCACAAAATCAATTGGATTACTTATTAGCCAATACCAACACAGGTGCCGTAACGGTAATGCTTACCGAAAAAAGCGACACGTATGTTGAGATACATGACGATTTATTCTTTTTGCCAAATAGCTTTATTACTGGTAGCGAACGTAGCGGTTACCGACATTTATATCAATTCAATTTTGGTGGGCAACGTATTTCGCAACTTACCAAAGGTAAATTTGATGTAACAGCCGTGTACGGTGTAGACGAAAATGCCTACAAAGCATACTACCAAACATCTGAAGGTTCGCCACTACAACGTAATGTATACTCAGCTGATTTTTACGGAAGCAGAAAACGCAAGCTAACGACGCAACAAGGCACCAATAACGCTGTATTCTCTGCTAATTTTAGCTATTTCTTGAATTATCATACCGCTGCTGGCGTTCCGTTAACGGTTACGCTACACGATAGAGGCGGAAAACTTATCAGAACCCTAGAAAATAATACACCATTGCGTGAAAAACTAAGCACGTATAATTTGAGTAAAAAAGAGTTTTTTAGTTTCAGAACCAGTGACAATACCTTACTAAACGGCTGGATGATAAAACCTACCAACTTTGATGTTACCAAAAAGTATCCGGTATTGATGTTTGTTTACGGTGGGCCAGGCAGCCAAACAGTTACCGATAGTTGGGGTGGCAGCAATGATATGTGGTACCATTTATTGGCAGCAAAAGGCTATATGGTAGTTTCGGTAGATGGGCGAGGAACAGGTGCAAGAGGCACCGCATTCAAAAACTGTACATATTTAGATTTGGGTAATAAAGAAGTAATAGACCAAACCGAAGCTGCTAAATGGTTGGCTACACAACCCAATGTAGACGGTACCCGCATTGGCATACAAGGTTGGAGTTTTGGCGGATATATGTCATCATTATGTATTACCAAAGCAGCTGATGTATTTAAAATGGCTATTGCTGTAGCTCCTGTAACTAATTGGCGCTTTTATGACAGCGTATATACAGAGCGTTTTTTGCGTACTCCGCAAGAAAACAAAAAAGGATACGATGATAACTCCCCTATAAATTTTGTAGAGAAATTGAAAGGACCTTATTTATTGATTCACGGTACGGCTGATGATAATGTACATTTCCAAAATGCTACCGAAATGATAAAGGAGTTGGTAAAACAGAATAAGAAATTCGATTCTGCTTATTATCCTGATAAAAATCATGGCATATTTGGTGGTAATACTCGTTTGCATTTGTACACTAAGATGACCGATTTTATTGAAGCTAATTTATAATTTGTCGATGTGATGATTTGTCTATTTGGCAATTAAGCACATGGCTTTTTTTACTTTTTACTTTTTACTTTTTACTTAAAAAATAATGTCTCAAACATCACACCCTAAGGGTTTATACGTACTTTTTGCCACCGAAATGTGGGAGCGCTTTAGTTACTATGGCATGAGAGCTATTCTCATTCTGTTTATGACCAAAGCCTTATTGTTCGACAAGGTATTTGCATCAAATCTATACGGTGGCTATACTGGTTTGGTATACCTCACCCCTCTTATTGGTGGCTACATAGCCGATCGTTATTGGGGCAATAGACGTTCTATTATTACCGGAGGATTACTAATGGCAGTAGGGCAATTCTTATTGTTTGGATGTGGCAGCTTGTATGCTACAAATCCTGCTGCCGCCGCCCTGTTTTTTTATGCTGGTCTAGGGGTAATAATTATCGGTAACGGTTTTTTTAAGCCAAATATTTCGTCCATGGTAGGCCAATTGTACAATCCTGGAGACAAGCGTACCGATGCGGCATACACCATTTTTTATATGGGTATAAATGTAGGTGCAGGTATTGGTCCAATTGTATGCGGTTTGTTTGGAGAAACAGATAATCCAGCTGATTTTAAATGGGCTTTTCTTGCTGCCGGAACTGGAATGTTGTTAAGTGTTATTCTGTTCAGATGGTTAAAAGATCAATATCTTGTTACGCCAGAAGGAAAAGCAGTGGGAATGCCTCCTCAAAATGCAAAAGTATATTCCAATACATGGATTACTCTTGGATTAATGACTTATGCTTTTGTAGCTATTTCTTGTCTATATGTTGATGCCAATATCTTCGGTTTTGTATTTCCATTACTAATTTTATCTACCATTGGAATTATCATCTTGATATTTTCTGATAAATCCTTAAGTAAGATAGAAAGAGAAAAAATTGGAGTAATCTTTATTGTTGCATTCTTTGTAATCTTTTTTTGGTCTGCTTTTGAACAAGCTGGAGCCTCATTAACCTTCTTTGCAGATGAACAAACTGATCGTAGTTTAGGGCTAATTATTCCTAAATACTTTGCCTATTTATTTTCTGGAGCTTTCTTGTATTACCTATTTGTATTATACAAAAAAGCTAAAGTACACCTAAGTGCAGCTGACCATAAATTACTTATTGGCGTGAATATATTATTAGTATTAACATGTATAGGTGTTCTTTATGGTAATTACATCTTAATAAGTGTAGAAGGAACATCTATTATTTTAAATGAAGTTCCTGCCAGTTTCTTCCAATCGCTCAATTCTATTTTTGTAGTAAGTTGCGCCCCTCTTTTCGCTTTGCTATGGGTATGGCTGGGCAAGAAAAATATGGAACCTACCTCACCTTTCAAAATGGCGATGGGCTTGTTTTTATTGTGTTTGGGCTACGTAATTATTGCTTTTGGCGTAAAGGGTGTTGACCCTACCGTAAAAGTAAGTATGTTGTGGATTACGGGAATGTATGCTTTCCACTCTTTTGGTGAACTGTGCTTATCTCCTATTGGATTATCCTTGGTAAATAAATTGGCTCCTGTACGTTTCGCTTCCTTGCTAATGGCTGTATGGTTTTTGGCAAATGCGGCTGCTAATAAATTGGCGGGTACGCTTTCTACCCTCTATCCTGCTGGTCCTGCCGAATTTAAAAAGGCTGCCGATTCGGGCATTAATTTACAAGGCATTTTAGAAGGAAAAATTGCCGCTACCAGCGAGCAGATTCAACAACTCATTACTTTAGAATTACCTACAAAATTCCCAACATTAATTGGGTTCCAAATCACCAATTTGTATGAATTCTTTATGGTATTTGTTGCCATGTCGGGCGTAGCATCACTTATTCTTTTTGTGCTTACCAAGAAACTAAAAACCATGATGCACGAATAATTTTTCGTTCAAACAACATTTGTTAAGAAAGCAGCTTCGGCTGCTTTTTTGTTTTTTAGAAATAATTAATACCTTGACCAACTTTAAAACCATCAAGCACAAACCATGCAAGAAAATCCAAAAGAGTTCCAGCCCTATATAAAGGCTGATGAAAAAGTAGCAGAATTTACCATTAAATCTGTTGCTTTAGGTGCCTTATTCGGCATTATTTTCGGTGCTGCCACCGTATATTTAGCTTTAAGAGCCGGTTTAACCGTATCGGCATCTATCCCTATTGCCGTTATTGCCATTACACTTGGTCGTAAATTTTTCAAAACCACCATTTTAGAGAACAATATCATTCAAACTACTGGTTCTGCTGGCGAGTCTATTGCTGCAGGTGTGGTATTTACCTTACCTGGCTTTCTATTTTTATCACTAAACGAACAAGGGGTAAGTAGTGGCGAAATCTATTTTTCGTACATCACTATCCTTACCTTAGCTACCATGGGAGGTGTATTGGGTACGCTCATGATGATTCCGCTGCGACGTTCATTGATTGTTAAAGAACATGAAACCCTGCCCTACCCAGAAGGAACTGCTTGCGCTTCAGTATTAAAAGCAGGTGAAAAAGGAGGTGATTTTGCCAAAACTGCCTTTATGGGCTTAGGTTTTGCCATGGTATACGCATTATTGCAAAAAGTACTCCACGTAATTGCCGAAACTCCTCGTTTTGTAACAGAACAAACCAACAAATTTTTTCCTTCGGCTGCAGTAAGCGGTGAAATCACTCCTGAATACATGGGTGTTGGGTATATTATTGGTCCAAAAATTTCTGGAGTATTGGTAGCAGGTGGTGTTTTATCGTGGTTAGGATTAATTCCTCTATTAGCCACCTTAGTCCCTGCCGATACTATTGCCATGCAATTGATTAAGTTAGGTTACCTAAAAGACTTAGCAACCGCAGGTGGTCCAGGGGGATGGAATCCAGATACGCATTCATTTACAGATACAGCTTCGGCCATTTACCGTGCTTATGTGCGCCAAATTGGTGCAGGTGCGGTAGCTGCTGGTGGTTTTATTACGCTAATAAAAACGATTCCTACTATCATTTCATCATTTAGTGAAAGTTTAGGTTCTTTAAAAGAGAAAGTAGGCGGTGCAAGTGTTAAGCGTACCGATCAAGACTTATCTATAAAAGTAGTGTTATTTGGTAGTTTGGCACTAATTCTATTAATCGCTGTGTTACCTCAAATTCCAGGTGATAGCATAATGAATAAATTATTGATTGGATTGCTGGTTGTAATTTTTGGTGCATTTTTCGTTACCGTTTCCAGTCGTATTGTAGGACTTATCGGTTCGAGTAACAACCCTATCTCAGGAATGACCATTGCTACCTTAATGGGTACCTGCTTAGTATTTATCGCAGTAGGCTGGACAGGCAAAGTGTACGAGCCAATGGCCTTAGTTGTAGGTGGTATGATTTGTATTGCTGCAGCTAATGCAGGAGCTACTTCTCAGGATTTAAAAACGGGCTATATTGTAGGTGCTACACCAAAATATCAGCAGTTAGCTTTGTTTGTAGGAGCTATTGTATCATCTATCGCTATCGGTTTAACGGTAAAGATTTTAGATACGCCTACAGCGGAAATGGTAAAAGATGGCATTTATCATGCTATTGGTACCGATAAATACCCTGCACCACAAGGAACCTTAATGGCTACATTGGTAAAAGGTATTTTATCATTCAATTTAGATTGGCAGTTTGTATTAGTTGGTGTGTTTTTAGCCATTACGATGGAACTATGTGGTATTAAATCACTGTCATTTGCTGTAGGTGCATATTTACCATTAGCTACTACCCTACCTATTTTCTGTGGTGGTGCTATTAAAGGCATAGTAGATTGGAAAGGTAAAAAACAAGGTGCGGTTGAAGAAGATGCTGATTTAGGAAAAGGTAATTTATTGGCTACCGGCTTAGTTGCAGGTGGTGCCTTAGCTGGTGTAATTGTAGCTATACTTTCGGTAGATGAAGGTATTTCCAATGGCTTAGCAAAACTAAATGCAGAGCATGGACTAAGCGAGCTATTAGGACATGGAGGCTATCAATTATTAGGTTTCGCCTTCTTTGTACTTATGGGCTTATTCTTATACCGTACAGCTACAAAAAAAGATTAATTATTAGTTAGCGTTACAATTAAAAAGGGTGTGAGGTTTAGATCTCACACCCTTTTTAATTTAAAAGAATTTATACAGCAAACCATATACTAATGGATTACGTTCATCTTTGGTAATTACTTGATAAATATGACTATAAAACGCTTTGTCTTCTTTTCATGCATTGGATGTGCAATAGGTGTGCTTATATCCTTATACGCATTTTACAGATTTGAGTCAGTTCCAGCATTTAGCGAAGAAGCTATAGCAGTTATCCAAAAAGAGGACAGAAAACCATCCGCTCGCTACTCTGTAAAACAGGTAGTAAAAATTCAACTCCATGCATTACAAACCAATACAGCCAGCGATGAAGGAATAGCAACTGTCTTTAACTTTTCATCCCCCACCAATCGAGAGCAAACTGGACCCTTAACCCGTTTTAAGTTATTGGTAAAAACCGAAGCCTATCGTGATTTATTGAATTTCAAGTCGTGCAAATTTTCTAAAGTCATTATTGATGAAAATCAAGCCCAACAAGTAGTTGAACTAATTACTTCTAACAATAAAAAGGTATACTATTTATTCCAACTCTCTAAACAAACCGAACAACCATACAAAGGTTGTTGGATGACGGATGGAGTAATACGGTTAGATGATAGGAAGGAAAAGGTAGGTACGGATGTATAGGCTCTATAAAAAACATCTTTGTTGTAATTAACAGAGGTGTTTTTTATACAATGATTTAAAATACCTATTTTTTCTCTATCACTCTTCCAACTTGTTCAATAACATATGTTACTGAAGAGCCTGTTACAGGATCTTCAACAGTCAATGTATCTACAGCATTACCAATTTTAACAAAATCACCAACATTTAGTGAATCGCTTGTTTGCTTGTATACAATTTCGGTAGGATTTGAAACCGCACTTGGTGTTTCTTGGTGAGTACAACTGATTAAAGCAGTACTAATTGTAAAAAGAATAAAAAATGGTTTTGTTTTCATGTTATAGGTTAATAGTAAATAATTAACTGCCCTAGTCCTCCAGATGAACCGTTAATACTGGCCGCTCCATTTCGTTGAATATTAAGACTTCCTCCATCGCCCCCTTTTCCAACCATTCCGGTACCATTACTTATAACTAATTGTTTGCCACTCTGTCCACCTAGACCTCCTTGTACATAAAATGTAGTACCTACCGTTCCTACTATAGCTGTGCTAAACAAGAATGACACCTGACCATCATTTCCTTTAGCAGGATAAAAACCTAAAGTAGGGATTGTATAATTAGTTGCGTTATATGTCACAACTCCTCCTGTACCTATTGTTGCTGAATTATTACCACCAGTTCCACCATTCAATGTCCAAGATCCGGCAGCCGTTGTTAATCCATCTAAAAAAGTAGAACCAGTTGGCAATGTAAATAGTGTACTTCCTCCAAGTCCTCCAGCTGCACTACCAGGAGCACCACCACCAATACCACCTGTCGCCGCTGTTGGTGAACCATTTACATTAATTGCAGTAATTTTAGCACCAGCAGGGACTAAGAAAGTAGCTTTTATATATGCCCCAGCACCTCCTCCATGCCCGCCTGGTGTAGTAGCACTAAAACCAGTAGCAGTTGGAGTTCCACCGCCACCGCCACCGCTACCCCATGCTTCAATAACAATTTGTCTAATTGAACTTCCATCAGTAGGCACATCAAAATCAGCATAATTAGCGGTTTGCGCTGTATAAACCTTAAACTGTGCCCCTACACCTTGAGAACCCGTTGCACCTGTACTACCAGTATAGCCTGTAGCAGATGTACTACCTGTCGTACCCGTATAACCCGTTGCGGATGTACTACCAGTATAACCAGTACTCGATGTACTACCTGTTGTCCCTGTATAACCTGTATTCGATGTACTGCCAGTCGTTCCTGTGTAGCCCGTATTAGATGTACTGCCTGTTGTTCCTGTAGTTCCAGTATATCCCGTATTGGATGTACTTCCAGTATACCCAGTATTAGATGTGCTTCCTGTTGTACCAGTTACCGATGAAGAACCCGTTGAACCTGTAACACCTGTATAACCTGTACTTGATGTGCTTCCCGTTGTTCCTGTGTAAGCCGTATTTGATGTACTTCCTGTTGTACCCGTAGTTCCTGTAAAACCTGTGTTTGATGTACTACCTGTATAGCCAGTATTCGATGTACTTCCTGTTGTACCTGTAACTGAACTAGAACCTGTAACACCTGTCAAACCAAGATCACCAGTCGCAACTACTTTTACTGGGTAACTATCTCCTACAATAATTGCTAAATCACTTATACCTCTATTGATAGCTACTTTTAACTCACCTGTAGACTCTGTATAGCTCGTTACCTTTCCTTCATCGTATATATTAGTATTTGCATCAAGAATAATGCGTACTCTCATTCCAGGAGTAAAGCCTACAAGTAAGCGATAAGGATTATTGATGGAGATAACAACTTCTCGTGAACCTGTAAAAAATCCTGAAATAAAGGATTGATCTACATCACCTCTATAAGCTCTTATACCTTCAGCATATACTCCTCTACCCGTAAAACCAGTCGTTCCGGTGGTTCCAGTAAAGCCCGTAGACGCCGTGCTTCCAGTGCTGCTGGTGCTTCCAGTATAGCCTGTATTGGAGGTGCTACCCGTTGTTCCGGTATAGCCTGTATTTGATGTACTACCAGTAGTTCCTGTTCCACCTGTAATAGATGATGCTCCTGTACTACCAGTAGTTCCTGTATATCCCGTATTAGACGTAGTGCCTGTTGTACCTGTTGTGCCAGTATCACCAGTACTGCCTGTAATAGATGAAGAACCTGTACTTCCAGTTGTACCTGTATATCCTGTGGTTGATGTGCTACCTGTAGTTCCCGTAAATCCTGTGGTTGATGTACTACCTGTTGTTCCTGTATATCCTGTAGCAGATGTACTACCAGTATATCCTGTATTTGATGTGCTTCCTGTTGTACCAGTAGTTCCTGTATATCCTGTAGCAGATGTACTACCAGTGTAACCGGTTGCTGAAGTACTACCTGTATATCCTGTAACTCCTGTAGCACCCGTTGTACCTGAATAGCCCGTTATTGAAGAAGAACCCGTTGTGCCACTTGAGCCTGTATTACCTCTATTGGCTGCAATAGACAAGTTGTATAATATATACGGAGTTGCGTCATTTAAAGTAGGATTACTTATAAAAGTAATATTTACTTCAAATATATTTAAAGCTTGATTATAAGAAATTACTGTACCTTCTTTATATATATTCACATTAGTTGTAGGCGTTAATCTTACATACGAACCAGGCAAATACGCATTGAATTCGGGATCTAATGAATACTTCTGGGCATCCATACTATTAACCGTTAGACTCGAAGGAGTTACACCAAATAAAGCAGTTGCTACTACTCTATACCCTGCCCCCGTCATACCTGTATTACCACTTGTACCTGTAAATCCGCTAGCTGCAGTTGACCCTGTATAACCTGTTGCAGATGTTGTGCCTGTACTTCCTGTGCTTCCAGTAAAACCAGTATTAGAAGTACTACCCGTAGTTCCTGTATTTGCGCTTGTACCTGTAGCTCCAGTATAACCAGAAGCTGAAGTACTACCTGTTGTTCCTGTAGTTGACGTGCTTCCTGTTGTGCCTGTAAAACCTGTAGTTGATGTTGATCCCGTACTGCCTGTATAACCTGTAGTTGACGTACTGCCCGATGTACCAGTTGAAGCTGTTGTACCAGTATAACCCGTAACAGCGGTAGTGCCCGTAACGCCTGTAGTTCCTGTAATTGAAGACGAGCCTGTAGTTCCTGTTGTAGCTGTATAACCAGTTGCTGCTGTGGTACCTGTTGTTCCTGTAGTAGATGAAGCACCCGTACTTCCCGTAACACCTGTATAACCCGTAGCGGCAGTTGAACCAGTACTTCCAGTATAGCCAGTAATTGAAGAAGCACCTGTGCTTCCTGTAGTTCCAGTATAACCTGTAGATGCAGTTGAACCCGTTGTTCCTGTATAGCCTGTAATAGCTGTTGCACCTGTTATTCCTGAAGTACCAGTAGTAGATGAAGCACCTGTTGTTCCTGTTGTACCTGTATAGCCTGTTGATGCCGTACTACCTGTATAACCTGTAATAGATGACGATCCTGTACTTCCAGTTACACCTGTATATCCCGTATTTGATGTACTGCCTGTTGTTCCTGTAATGGATGTTGAACCCGTAACACCTGTATATCCCGTAGCAGCAGTACTTCCTGTAGTTCCAGTATAGCCTGTAGTCGAGGTAGTACCCGTTGTGCCTGTAAATCCAGTAGTTGATGTTGAACCTGTTGCTCCCGTAATGGATGACGATCCTGTACTTCCAGTACTACCTGTAAAACCTGTAGATGAGGTACTTCCCGTGCTACCTGTACCTCCAGTGCTCGAACTGCTTCCTGTACTACCCGTAGTTCCTGTTACCGAAGTACTACCTGTATAACCTGTAGTTGCGGTTAATCCAGTAGCTCCTGTAATAGAAGAAGCTCCTGTACTTCCAGTTGTACCAGTATAACCCGTTGATGCGGTTGTTCCTGTTGTACCCGTAAATCCTGTAGCAGAACTAGTACCTGTAGTACCTGTATTTGAAGTACTTCCTGTTACTCCAGTATAACCTGTAGTAGCAGTACTTCCAGTTGTACCCGTAACAGCAGTAGTACCTGTAACTCCTGAATACCCTGTATTTGCTGTTGTGCCTGTTGCACCTGTAGTACCCGTGATAGAAGAAGCACCTGTACTTCCTGTTATACCTGTTATACCTGTATTACTTGTTGATGCAGTTGTACCTGTTGTACCTGTGCCAGCTGTACTTCCTGTATTACCAGATGAAGCCGTAACACCCGTTGCAGCGGTTACACCTGTTGTACCTGAATTTCCTTTAAGTCCTGCAATAGTCAGATTATAAACTAAATAATCGGTCAAATCAGATGTTGGATTTTGGATTGTAATTATATCAACTACTAATACACCACTGATTAAATCATAAGATTCAATAATACCCTCTTTATAGATTGCTGTATTTGTAATAGGTATTAATCGAACATACATTCCAGCTGTATATGCATTAAATTTTGGATTAAGTATAAATTGCTGATCATTAGATATTGCTACTTTTAAACTTGCAGGTGGACCATCAGCAGTTGCTGTCACTAAATACCCAGCTCCTGTCATACCTGTACTTCCACTTGTGCCAGAATAACCAGTTGCGGCAGTACTTCCAGTTGTACCCGTAAAACCTGTTGAGCTAGTGCTGCCTGTTGTACCAGTTGATGCGGTTGAACCTGTACTTCCACTTGTAGAAGAAGCTCCAGTAGAGCCTGTTGTACCAGTATAGCCTGTTGAAGATGTGCTACCTGTTGTGCCTGTATAACCAGTTGCAGCCGTGCTACCAGTCCCTCCTGTAATAGATGAACTACCTGTTGAACCAGTCGTTCCTGTATAGCCTGTATTTGCCGTACTTCCTGTTCCCCCTGTTATTGAACTTGAGCCTGTTGTTCCTGTTACACCCGTAAAGCCTGTATTAGCCGTACTCCCTGTTGTTCCGGTAGAACCAGTAGCTGCTGTACTACCTGTAGCTCCTGTAATTGAACTTACACCCGTTGTACCTGTTGTTCCAGTAAAGCCTGTATTAGAGGTACTACCTGTCATTCCAGTAAAACCAGTAGTGGCAGTACCGCCTGTTATTCCACTTGTACCAGAAGTACCTGTATTAGCTGTTGCTCCTGTAACACTTGTATTAGCTGTTGCTCCTGTAACACCTGTAACACCCGATGTTGAACTTGCTCCTGTACTACCAGTTGCACCAGTAATACCCGTATCTGAAGTGGCGCCAGTTACACCTGTTACCGATGAAGATCCAGTACTACCTGTTGCCGATGATACGCCTGTAGTTCCTGATACACCAGTAGAACCTGTATTGGACGTATTTGCTGTGCTGCCCGTTGCTCCAGTAGTAGAAGATATACCTGTTGTACCAGATACACCAGTAACACCTGTGTTAGAGGTATTTGCTGTACTACCCGTTGTTCCGGTAGTAGAACTTGCACCTGTTGCTCCTGTAATAGATGATGCTCCCGTACTACCTGTAGTAGATGTAACTCCAGTTGTTCCTGTAGTAGATGTAACTCCCGTAATACCTGTTATTGACGAAGAACCAGTTGTACCTGTTGCGCCTGTTACTCCAGTATAAGATGTATTCGCTGTTGAACCAGTTGTACCTGTTACTCCCGTTTGCGACGTACTGCCTGTTGTTCCTGTAAATGCAGTAGTACCGGTAATACCTGTTGTGCCTGTTGTACCTGTTTGAGATGTACTGCCTGTTGTTCCTGTTGCTCCTGTTATTGAGCTAGTACCTGTAACACCTGTGTAGCCTGTATTAGCTGTTGAACCTGTACCACCAGTAGTACCAGTTGTTCCAGTAATAGATGATGCACCTGTTGTTCCAGTTATTCCTGTAGCTGAAGTTGAACCTGTACTTCCTGTTGTACCGCTCGTACTAGATGCACCTGTCGTTCCTGTTATACTACTCGCTCCAGTTACACCTGTCGTTCCTGTTGTACCAGAAACTGCTGTTACACCTGTATTACCAGTTGCACCTCCAGTAATTCCAGTAGGACCTGTAACCCCAGTTACTGCTGTGGCGCCTGTGGTTCCTGTTATAGAACTTGAACCAGTACTACCCGTTACGCCAGTAAATCCAGTAGTAGAAGTACTTCCTGTTGTTCCTGTTGTTGAAGAAGCACCTGTACTTCCTGTTATTGAACTTGATCCAGTACTACCTGTTACCCCTGTATAACCTGTAGCAGATGTACTACCAGATGATCCAGTAATTGAAGTAGCTCCTGTGTATCCTGTAGCAGACGTACCGCCTGTTGTACCTGTTGTTCCTGTATAACCTGTGACCGAAGTAGCACCAGTAGAACCAGTAATAGAACTTGCCCCGGTAGCACCTGTATAGCTCGTGTTACTTGTTGAACCTGTAACGCCTGTAGTTGCTGTACTACCTGTGCTACCTGTATTAGAGGTTGTACCTGTTGTTCCGGTTGTTCCACTATAACCAGTAGCAGCAGTACTTCCCGTATTACCAGTATTGGAGGTTGCTCCTGTCGTTCCAGTAACACCTGATTGTGCTGTTGAACCTGTGGTTCCTGTTACTCCTGAAATACTAGTAACACCTGTTGTGCCATTTGCTCCTTCAAGGCTAACTCCTGATACTCCTGTTGGATTACCTACCTTTTTATATATCGTTAATACATAATTTACTCCCGAAACACCAGTTATTGTTCCTAGTAAATAATTATTTTCATTTTGTGCAATTAGCACATGATTACCAACAATATATGCTAATCTATTATCAGCAGAAAATTGGAAAGATTGACCTGTGGCAATATTATCATTCGTTCCTGGACTAACCACTGTTGTTGCTCTATAGCCTGCTCCTGTTTCTCCTGTACTACCACTTATACCTGTAACTCCAGTTGCACTACTCGTTCCCGTAATGCCTGTAAGACCAGCTTCACCGGCAACATATACATAATGTTTAAGTCCTGCCACAATAGCCTGATTACCTCTAACCAAGCTCACCAACACATCTAGTGCACCAGTACTTTGATTATAGGTAAGTACTGTTCCTTCATACATATTATTAGGATCGTTAACAGTTACCCTAACTCGTGTATTTACAGGATATTTTACCAATAAACGATAGTTTTCATCTACCCTAACATTTACTATTTGACTAATAAGAGATTGATTAATAGTATAAGCAGAGGCATTGCTGCCATTTATTCCTTCTACAACACCTTCGGCATAAACTCCAATTCCGGTAATACCCGTAACACCTGTAGTACCACTTGTAGAAGATGCGCCTGTACTTCCAGTTGTGCTAGTACTTCCTGTTGTACCAGTGGTACCTGTGTATCCTGTATTAGACGTACTACCCGTACTTCCACTCATTGAGGTACTTCCAGTAACTCCAGTTGTACCTGTATATCCTGTTGAAGATGTAGTTCCGGTAACTCCTGTAACTGAAGATGTTCCTGTTGTTCCAGTAACACCACTGTAGCCAGTTACACCCGTATTGGATGTCGCACCAGTAGTACCAGTAGTGCTTGTTGAACCCGTATATCCAGTTGACGATGTAGTTCCAGTTGAACCTGTATATCCTGTTGATGAGGTAGTTCCAGTTGAACCTGTAATGGAACTTGATCCTGTACTGCCTGTAAGGGAAGTTGAACCTGTTGTTCCAGTAGTTCCGGTATAGCCTGTTGCAGATGTACTACCAGTTGTTCCAGTAATAGAACTTGAACCAGTTACACCGGTAGCTCCAGTATATGCTGTATTAGAGGTACTTCCTGTAGTCCCTGTATTAGAGGTAACCCCTGTTGTTCCTGTAATCGAGCTTGAACCTGTTGTACCTGTTGTTCCAGTTGCAGCTGTATAACCTGTTGCCCCTGTATTGCCAGTGGTAGAAGTGCTACCCGTTGCTCCTGTAATAGAACTTGAACCCGTTATACCTGTTATACCCGTATTGCCTGTAAGCGCTGTGCTACCTGTACTTCCTGTTGTGCCTGTATAAGATGTAGCGCCTGTACTTCCTGTAATAGAAGAAGCACCTGTACTTCCTGTTGCACCAGTATAACCTGTTGCTGCTGTAGCTCCTGTTGAGCCACTTATTGAACTTGCACCAGTACTTCCGGTTGAGCTAGTTGCACCAGTATAGCCCGTTGATGATGTAACACCTGTTGCACCAGTTGCCGAACTTCCACCTGTTGCACCTGTTATTGAACTTGAACCCGTTACACCTGTTGCACCTGTATATCCCGTTGACGACGTGCTTCCTGTAGTTCCAGTTGCCGAACTTCCACCTGTTGCACCTGTGATAGAGCTTGAACCTGTACTACCTGTTGCTCCTGTATATCCTGTAGCTGATGTAAAACCAGTTGTACCGGTTGCTGAACTTCCACCTGTTGCGCCTGTTATTGAACTTGATCCCGTTACACCTGTTACACCTGTAAGTCCTGTAGCTGACGTGCTACCCGTTGACCCTGTAATAGAACTTGAACCTGTAGCACCCGTTACGCCTGTAAATCCTGTAGGTGACGTATTACCTGTTGCACCTGTAATAGAACTTGAGCCTGTGACACCAGTTACACCTGTATTACCCGTAGCAGAAGTACTTCCTGTAAATCCTGTATTTGAACTTAAACCTGTTACGCCTGTCTGACCAAAGTCACCAGCAATATTCATTGTAGGAAGATCTCCAGGTCCTAGAGAAATTGTGCCTACAACTCTATCAATAGCAACGGTAAAGTCGTTATCTCCTACAGTATAGGTTATTACCCCCTCTAGATAATTATTTGTGCTTTGGGTAATGCGTACTCTAGCTCCTGTACGGTAGGCAAATAAATTAATATCTGAAATAATATCAAATAATCTAGGGGAGTTGTTGCTGGCATTTTTTGGCGAAATAGTAACCGCATAACCAGCTCCTGTATAACTGGTTAAACCTGTATTTCCAGTAGTACCTGTTCTACCTGTTGTACCCGTTCCGCCACTCATAGAACTTGCTCCAGTTGAACCTGTAATTGAGCTAGATCCTGTACTTCCTGTTACCCCTGTAGCAGACGTACCTCCAGTTGTTCCTGTCGTTCCTGTAATAGAACTTGAACCTGTTGTACCTGTTACCCCTGTATAGCTTGTGCTTGATGTACTACCTGTTGCGCCTGTTGCAGAGGTAGCACCTGTATAACCTGTATTAGAACTTGAACCTGTTGTACCCGTTGCTCCGGTATAGCCTGTGTTTGATGTACTACCTGTCGTTCCTGTATTAGAGCTTGAACCTGTTGTACCCGTTGCTCCTGTATAGCCTGTGTTTGATGTACTACCTGTTGCTCCTGTATAACCTGTTGAACCTGTATAACCAGTAGTAGCTGTTGTACCTGTAATACCCGTAGTACCTGTGTAACCAGAATTAGCTGTTGCTCCTGTTGAACCTGTATTACCAGAGGTAGCTGTTGTGCCTGTAATACCTGTATTACCCGTATTGCTCGTTACTCCTGTAAATCCAGGATCTCCAGCAATATTAATGCTCCAATTATTAAATGTACCCGCACCTTTCACATAATCCTGTTGTAATGTCAATACACCTGTTACAGTATTATAACTTACTACCGTACCCTCTATAAACGTAATTGGACTTATGCCTACTGCTACAGCTCTCAACCGCATTCCAGTAGTATATCCTACAAAAACTGGTGATACTGTGTAAGCTATTATTGCACCTTGTGCTAATGTATTAGGTGTTACCGATGTGCTAGCATAACCAGCACCTGTCATACCTGTGCTAGCTGTAGTACCTGTAAAACCTCTATCTCCTACTAAAGTAATATAGGCTAATTGACCCGTACTAATAGTACCCGACATGCTATTAATTCGCACATTCAGATTAATTCCTGAATAACTAACTACTATACCTTCTACAAAATTAGACTCATCTGTAGCAATATGTACCCTATTGGAAGGCGCATAAGCTAATCCCAATTGCGTTTCATAATTAACAATATTACCTACTGCAATTGCCGATGTTTGATTAATAGCAGTAATGATTGTTGTAGCTGCATAACCAGCTCCCGTACCCCCTGTAGTGCCTGATGTAGCAGTTGCGCCAGTTGCACCTGTGGCTGAACTACTTCCAGTTGTTCCTGTGCTTGAACTTGAGCCTGTACTTCCTGTAGCTCCCGTAAAACCTGTAGCACCTGTATAAGATGTAGACGACGTACTACCAGTACTTCCTGTATATGAAGTAGTGCCTGTACTACCAGTTGTAGCGGTTGTACCTGTATATCCTGTGGATGAAGTACTACTTGTTGCACCTGTTGTCCCGGTAGTGCTTGTTACACCTGTTGCACCAGTAATTGAGCTACTTCCAGTTGTACCCGTTGCACCAGTATACCCTGTAGTTGCTGTTGTACCTGTAAATCCTGTTGATGACGTACTACTTGTTGCTCCTGTTGTTCCTGTTGTTCCTGTAAAACCAGTATAGCCTGTAGTCGACGTACTGCTTGTTGCTCCCGTAGTTCCTGTAATCGAACTCGAACCAGTACTTCCTGTCGTGCTTGTAGTTCCTGTTGTTCCTGTATAGCCCGTATTTGACGTACTACTTGTTGTACCTGTTGTACCTGTTATAGATGTACCTCCAGTACTTCCAGTTGCGCTAGTAAATCCTGTAGATGATGTAGAACCTGTTGTTCCAGTTGTTCCGGTAATAGAACTCGATCCAGTGCTACCTGTCGTGCTTGTTACACCTGTGCTTGATGTTGAACCTGTACTTCCGGTTGTAGAACTTGCACCAGTTGAACCTGTAATTGATGTACCTCCAGTACTTCCCGTTGTGCCTGTAAAACCTGTAAATGACGTTGAACCTGTACTTCCAGTTGTAGAACTTGCACCAGTTGAACCTGTAATTGATGTACTTCCAGTACTTCCAGTGGTGCTTGTGAAACCTGTAGATGATGTTGAACCTGTTGCTCCCGTTGTTCCTGTAATAGAACTCGACCCTGTACTTCCTGTTGTGCTTGTGAAACCTGTAGTTGACGTTGATCCTGTTGTTCCCGTTATTGAGCTTGCGCCAGTTGAACCTGTAGATGACGTAGTTCCTGTTGCTCCGGTTGTACTTGTAAAACCTGTAGATGACGTAGTTCCTGTTGCTCCGGTTGTTGAACTTACACCAGTTGAGCCTGTTATTGAGCTCGATCCTGTACTTCCTGTGGTGCTTGTGAAACCTGTAGATGACGTTGAACCCGTTGTTCCTGTTGTACCGGTAATAGAACTCGAACCTGTACTTCCGGTTGTACTAGTAAAGCCTGTAGATGATGTCGAACCAGTTGTTCCAGTTGTTGAGCTTGCACCAGTTGAACCCGTAGATGACGTAGTTCCTGTTGCTCCGGTTGTACTTGTAAAACCTGTAGATGACGTAGTTCCTGTTGCTCCGGTTGTTGAACTTACACCAGTTGAACCTGTTATTGAACTCGAACCTGTACTTCCTGTTGTGCTTGTGAAACCTGTAGATGAAGTTGATCCTGTACTTCCTGTTGTTCCGGTAATAGAACTCGAACCTGTACTACCTGTCGTGCTTGTAGTTCCTGTTGCTCCTGTATAGCCAGTATTTGACGTGCTGCTTGTTGATCCAGTTGTTCCTGTTATAGAACTCGATCCTGTACTTCCTGTTGTACCTGTAAAACCTGTTGTACCTGTATATCCTGTATTTGACGTACTACTTGTTGTACCTGTAGTTCCAGTTATTGAACTTGAACCAGTACTTCCTGTCGTTCCTGTATAACCCGTTGAAGAGGTAGTTCCTGTTGTTCCAGTTATTGAACTTGACCCTGTACTTCCTGTTGTGCTTGTAAAACCAGTAGATGACGTTGAACCTGTTACTCCTGTTGTTGAGGTCGCACCTGTTACTCCTGTAATTGAACTTGACCCTGTACTTCCTGTAGTGCTTGTAGTACCTGAAGATGATGTTGAACCTGTTGCTCCTGTTGTTGAAGTCGCACCTGTTGCTCCTGTAATAGAACTCGCGCCTGTACTTCCGGTTGTGCCTGTTAATCCTGTTGCTGATGTTGAACCTGTTGTTCCAGTTGCTGAACTTACACCAGTTGAACCTGTTACTGAACTCGAACCTGTACTTCCAGTAGTACTTGTAGAACCTGTAGATCCAGTATCACCTGTATTGGATGTACTACTTGTTGCTCCCGTTGCTCCTGTTATAGAACTTGATCCCGTACTTCCTGTTGCACCTGTAAAGCCTGTTGCACCTGTATAACCTGTATTGGAGGTACTACTTGTTGTACCAGTCGTTCCGGTGATAGAACTTGAACCAGTACTTCCGGTTGTTCCTGTAAAGCCCGTAGATGATGTTGCGCCTGTTGTTCCAGTTATAGAACTTGACCCAGTGCTTCCTGTTGCTCCAGTATAACTTGTTGTTCCCGTTGTTCCTGTTGTTCCCGTTGTTGAACTTGCGCCAGTTGAACCTGTAATTGAACTTGATCCTGTACTTCCAGTTGTGCTTGTATAACCCGTTGAAGATGTACTTCCTGTTGTTCCAGTTGTTGAACTCGCGCCAGTTGAACCTGTAATTGAACTTGATCCCGTACTTCCTGTAGTGCTTGTTGTTCCTGTATAACCTGTATAACCTGTATTTGACGTGCTGCTAGTTGCACCAGTAGTTCCTGTTATAGAACTTGAACCCGTACTTCCAGTTGTACCTGTATAACTTGTAGATGATGTACTTCCTGTTGTTCCTGTAATAGAACTAGACCCTGTACTTCCAGTTGTACTTGTAAAACCTGTACTTGACGTTGAACCTGTTGTTCCAGTTGTTGAGGTCGTTCCTGTTGTTCCTGTTATAGAGCTCGAACCAGTACTTCCTGTTGTACCTGTAAAACCTGTTGCTCCTGTATAGCCAGTATTAGATGTACTACTTGTTGTTCCTGTTGTACCTGTTATAGAACTTGAACCCGTGCTTCCAGTGCTTCCTGTATAACTTGTAGATGATGTACTTCCAGTTGTTCCAGTTGTTGAACTTGAACCTGTACTTCCAGTTATAGAACTTGAACCTGTACTTCCAGTTGTGCTTGTAGATCCTGTTGTTCCTGTAAAACCAGTATTGGATGTACTACTCGTTGTTCCTGTTGTTCCCGTTATAGAACTCGATCCTGTACTTCCTGTTGTACCTGTATAACTTGTTGAAGCTGTTGTTCCAGTTGTTCCCGTTATAGAACTCGATCCTGTACTTCCTGTTGTACCTGTAAAACCTGTTGCACCTGTATAGCCTGTGTTTGACGTGCTACTTGTTGCCCCAGTAGTTCCGGTGATGGAACTCGAACCTGTACTTCCGGTAGTGCTTGTTGTGCCTGTTGTTCCTGTATAACCTGTGTTCGACGTGCTACTTGTTGTACCAGTAGTTCCGGTGATGGAACTCGAACCTGTTGTACCTGTTGTACCTGTATAACTTGTAGCAGCAGTTGTTCCAGTTGTTCCAGTTATTGAGCTTGCCCCTGTAGTACCTGTTGTACCTGTAAATCCAGTACTCGATGTTGTACCTGTACTTCCTGTAATTGAACTCGATCCTGTACTTCCTGTTGCACCTGTGTAACCTGTGCTTGAAGTACTTCCAGTTGTGCCAGTTATTGAACTTGAACCAGTTGAACCCGTAACTCCTGTGTAACCTGTACTTGATGTGCTGCCTGTTACTCCTGTATAACCTGTACTTGATGTGCTACCTGTAGTTGCTGTTGCACCTGTTGATCCAGTACGACCCGTAACAGCTGTGCTTCCCGAAGAACCAGTACGACCTGTAACGGCGGTACTGCCAGTAGTACCCGTCATGCCTATATCGCCAACTAAGTTAATATAGGCCAATGTAGGAAGGAGTGTAAGTACTCCGCCTCCAGCTGTACGATCTACATCTAAAGTTAGCTGCCCATTATTAATGTTATATGCCGTAACAAAGCCTTCTAAAAAATTAGCTCCATCTACCGCTATTCTTGCTCTTATCCCTGGCGAATATGCTAAATATGCTTGTGTTTGATAGGTATTTACACCTAGTGCAAAATTCAATACAGATAAAGTTGTAGTTGCAGAGTAGCCAGGCCCTGTTGGACTTGTTATACCTGTATTACCCGAGTTAGCTGTTGAACCAGTTGCTCCAGTTGCAGAGGTACGTCCGGTTGCACCCGTAATTGAAGAAACACCTGTAGTTCCAGTTGTACCTGTAATACCTGTACTTGACGTACTTCCTGTTGTACCATTTAATCCTGCTAAACTCATTTTTGCAGTGGGATTTCCAGGTGCAGTACCTACTTTTCTGTAAATGCGAATATCATATGTTACATTATCAATAGCGATATTGGTAATAATACCTTCAATATAATTATTTGCATCTACCGCAATAATTACCGTATTACCCGCTATGTAATTTAAAGGCTGAGGTGCCGAAACAATAAAAACCTGATTACTTAAATTAAAATTACCACCTCCTATACCATCATCACTTACCTGAGTAGTGGCATTATATCCTGCACCAGTTGCACCTGTTGATCCTGTAGTTCCACTTGCACCCGAAGTTGATGTTGTTCCTGTTATACCGATTGTTCCTACTTCACCTGCTACATTCACAAAAAATTTATCGGCTGGATTAACAACAGCAGAACCTTTTGCCAAATCTTGTGTAAAGGTAATTACACCATTTATATACGTAGATACACGACCTTCTACATATACACTTGGATTAGATTGTAGTATAGCCCTAATACGACTTCCTGAAGGATACGCAACAATATCTTTGTACTCAGGAGAAACTGTTAGGGTTCGATTAGGAAAACTGGTAGTTCCTGCCGAAATGTTAAAATTGGCATTATCGGCAATAGAAAACACACCAACCCCTGTTGTACCAGTTGATCCCGTAATGGAAGATACACCTGTATTTCCAGTACTTCCTGTTGTGCCTGTGTAAGACGTACTTCCTGTTGCTCCAGTTATAGAAGATGCACCTGTAGCACCTGTAATAGATGATACACCCGTATTTCCAGTACTTCCTGTTGTGCCTGTGTAAGACGTGCTTCCTGTTGTGCCTGTAGTAGAACTTGCACCTGTTGCACCTGTAATAGAAGACACACCTGTATTTCCAGTACTCCCTGTTGTGCCTGTGTATGACGTGCTCCCCGTTGTGCCTGTTGTAGATGAAGCACCTGTTGTACCAGTAACAGATGATACACCCGTATTTCCTGTTGAACTTGTAGTCCCTGTTGCGCCTGTAACAGCAGTTGTACCTGTTGCACCTGTAATAGATGAAGAGCCTGTTGCTCCTGTAAATGAGGTAACACCAATAACCCCCGACTCACCAACCAACGTAATTTGAGCTTCTGCCCCATTATCAGGTGGCAATCCTTCTATCCGGTCAATATTTACGGTAATTACTCCAGACCCTATATCATAGCTCGTAACATTACCCTCTAAAAACTGATTAATAGCTACCGATATTTTTACCCTATTGTTTAGTGAATAGGCTAACCCTGTTTGTGTTTGGTAAGAGTTTAAATTGAAATTATAGTTTTGATTGGCACCTGTTGTATATAAAATTGTTTTAGCATAATAGCCTGGTCCTGTAAAACCAATTACACCCGTAATACCTGTATTACCAGTTGTACCTGTAGTACCTAAACCCGTAGCGCCTGTTGTTCCTGTTACACCACTTCTACCAGTATTACTTGTAGCTGCTGTGGTTCCCGTTGAGCCAGTTGTGCCTAAACCTGTAGCGCCCGTAGCACCTGTAGTACTTGTACGACCAGTACTACCTGTAGCCGACGTATTAGCAGTAGTTCCTGTTGATGCAGTAGAACCTGTAGTTCCAGTATTACCTGTAGTTCCTAAATCACCAGCTAAACTAATACGCACTACTGTACCATTTGATGGTTCTGTACCAATTAGTCTATCAATATTTGCTACTAATATGCCAGAGTTTATATCATAAGAGGTAACAAATCCCTCAATATACTGTGCTGCAGAAACAGCTATACGAATGCGGTCGTTTACGGCGTAAGCTAAACCTCTTTGTGTTTCATAAAACTTACTTCCTATTCCAAAATTGGGGAATGGCGAAGTACGAATAACGGTGGTGGCTAAGTAACCAGCGCCAGTTGCTCCTGTAGCACCAACGGCACCTGTAGTCCCAATACCTGTTGTTCCTGTTGTACCTTTCTGTCCAGTAGTACCAGTATTTCCATTTATTCCAGTAGCTCCCGTTGCACCACTACCCGTTGCTCCTGTTACCCCCGTAATACCACTAACACCTGTATTGCTCGTGCGCCCAGTAACACCAGTAGATGCGGTAGCACCTGTAACACCACTACCCGTTGCTCCGGTAATACCTATTAAGCCCGTGTTACCTGTAATTCCTGTAGTTCCGGTAATGCCCAAACCTGTAGCTCCAGTAATTCCCGTCACCCCATCAATTCCTGCAGAACCTGTAACTCCAGTAGTGCCATTTATCCCTGTGGTACCAGTAATACCTATTGCTCCTGTATTACCTACTCCCGTTGCGCCAGTAATACCCTGTAAACCAGACGCTCCTGTAATTCCTCTTTCGCCTGCAATACCAGTAGTTCCTGTTGTGCCAGTACTACCTATTCCTGTATTTCCTGTAATTCCTTTTTCGCCAGTTGCACCTACGAAACCAATACCTGTGGCTCCTGTAGCTCCTTGCCCTGTATTACCTGTGCTACCAATAGTACCTGCTCCTGTAGCTCCAGTAGTGCCATTTTGGCCAACTTTACCAGTAAAACCGCTTAATCCATTTACTCCATTGAGGTACTGCTGTATCTTTTGATCTAAATTTCTAACAGAATCGGCGATACCGGCCTCGTTGGCATACAATGCATAAGGCACCGAAAGCAATTGAAACGTGCCTAAATCGATAAACTGAGTAGCCGTACGTTCTTTAAACAGCACACGAATAAAATGAGGAGAATCGCCCCATTTGATATCTGAAAATTTGCTAAGTGTACCACCCACACGTTTACCCGAGCCTATTTCTATATCTACCAAACCAAATTTATTGGTGTTGCTAATATGGTCTTCTTCGTAAGAAGGAATTAAATTTTGTGGACTTTGTGGGGTAATAACTACCCGAAGATTGATTTGCTTATTTGCTAATGGAAAGCCTTGCTCATCACGAACAACTGCTTGATATTTAACCCCCTGTGGAGCACCTGTTTGCTGGCCAACTACCAATACCGGACATAGTACTGCAAAGAGCAATGCTATAGGTAGAAGTAAATGCTTAAAAAATCTCATGCAACAGAATATTTATATACTAATTGTATCGGTTCATCATGGTTTAGACACAATTAGCCAAAGATTTCAAACTTAAGAAAATTAAAAATCTTACCAAAATTTAATTCCTATTTGAAAACAATCTAAAACTATCGTATTAAAGTGTTGCTTTTTAGTGAATTAACCCCAACTATTCTAAAATAATTGGCACCCACTGCTTGATGATACACATAGACTGTGTACTCGTTTTCGGTTTCGAATCGCTGACCTTCAGTAATCGTGATGTCCGGCTTTTTACTTGTTTTTGGAAGCAGCACATATTGATAATCATACACTCCTTGTTTTAGGTATAATTTACCCCTATAAGCCTGTGCTGCATAATCATACTGCATTTTATTAGCGGAGGTATATTGCCAATCTGTTAGCTTTCCAGTTATGTACACATCCCCATCCGTAAAAACAGGCGAATAGCGCAAGGTGAAATTCACCCAAGCATAATCTGCTTCTACTGGTGGGTTATTAAACTCTTGTACCCGCACAAAATAATTTCCATTAAAATCATTTAGAAACACATATCTATCAAACGTTTTGGCAATGTCATACACCAAAAAAACTTCATTAAGCGTGTCTATTTTTATTTTACCTACCCGCTCCGATTGGTAGCGCAGACTGCGCATATCGAATTTTCTAAACTCATTGCCTGCATCAAAAATATTGCTTTCGTTTTGCGAGTAGATGAGCTGATTGTCTCTAATAAACAATGGCTTAGTGGTGTATTGGCAATTATCCCAGCGGTTGTTTTGCATTACCACAATGCGTAAATCGCTAAAAGGATTATTTATTTGATAGTTTTTTGGAATATTGATAGTGAAATCAATTTTATGTTTTTTAAATCGCTCATCTACAACAGGCGATTGTACGAGTGCAATACCAATTGGGACTATGTTTTCTACAATCAAAAAGCGACGGGTAAACAGCAACTGATTGGGATCATTGTTTTTGTACACTTTTAGCAAAAAATTGCCTGAAATGGTTGGACGCATGTTTTCATTAGGAAACTGCAGCTCATAATGCACATATTTTTGAAGCGTATTATAAGAAAACTGATAATTGGCAATACGATCTTCGGCAAAGCCCTCCATGTACTCTAATTGCTGTAAATTGGCTGGTTTCCATTCTGGCGTACAGGGTTCTATGCTGTAAAAAATATTTTGTGGAGTACCAGAAATATCATCAAAAGACAATCTTAAACCAATACCCGAATTAAGCGGTATGGCCGGAAAAGATTGCTCTTGCGAACTATTATAGCATTGTACTGCCTTTATCTCGGGCACGTACACATAATCTTCGTAGCGCAATTGCTGAGCTACTACCGATAACGGAAACAAAATAAAAATCAGTATAAAACGCATAATAGGCCTTACCAGTTAATTACTGCTGCAATTCCATTATTTTTTCGGCTAATGTATCCCACTCGGTTTGCAACTGTTGTAGTTTGTTTTTACTCACTGCATAACTCTCATTTACCACTTTTAGCTTGCTAGCATCTGAATAAATTTCTTCTTGAGCTAACTGATGCTCTATTTCACTTTTTTCTGTTTCGCACTCGGCAATAGCATTTTCAATTTTTTCTAATTGCTGATTGAGTTTCTTCAAATCTACCGATGCCTGCTGTTGGTTGCCTGACACTTGAGGTGCTACAGCTTTAGTTTCGGGCTGTATTTTTTCTTTATTGCTTTCTACTTTTGGCTTACTATCTACTACCCGTTTACTCATCCATTCTTCATACTCGGCATACGTGCCTGGATATTCTTTTATTTTTTGATCTTCTATCCACCAAATTTTATTGGCTACATTATCTAAAAAGTACCTATCATGGGATACTGCAATAAAAGTACCTTCAAACTGTTGAAGTGCTTGAATAAGAATATTTACCGATTGTATATCCAAGTGATTGGTAGGCTCATCCAGTATCAACAAGTTAGCATCGGACGTAATTGCTTTGGCTAATGCCACACGCGATTTTTCACCACCTGAAAGCACTTTTATCTTTTTGTATACATCATCACCACCAAATAGAAAACAACCCAATAACGAGCGAATTTCTGTTTCGCTATACGCAGGTGCAAATGCCTGCAACTCGGCTATAATTTCGTTTTCGAGATGCAAACTCTCCAGCTGATGCTGCGCAAAAAAGGTTTGCGTAACGTTGTGGCCTGTTGCTATTTTACCCTCACATGTTTCTACACCAGCTATAATGCGCAGCAGGGTTGATTTTCCTTTACCATTGGCACCAATTAAGGCAATTTTATCTCCTTTTTCTATCAACCCCTCGGCTTGGCTAAGTATCGGATTACTAGGGTAGGATTTGTTTATATCTTCAAGCGCACAAACATGCCTGCCCGAAACTTTAGAAAATTTGAAACTAAAAAATACACTCGCTGCATCGTTTTCCACATCCGAAACACGATCCATACGATCCAATGCCTTGATACGCGATTGTGCCATTTTGGCCTTTGATGCTTTTGCCCTAAAACGATCGATAAGCTTTTCTTCCTGCTTAATAAACTGCTGTTGGTTTTTAAATTGATTACGCTGAATTTCGTCGCGTAGCTCTTTTTCTTGCAGGTAAAACGAGTAATTACCGTGATAAAGGGTAAGTCCTCCGTTTTTAGATTCTACAATTTTGCTTACCGTACGGTCTAAGAAATACCGATCATGCGACACAATGATATATGCTCCTTCAAAACTGGAAAGATACGTTTCCAACCACTTAATAGAAGGTAAATCCAAGTGATTGGTAGGCTCATCTAACAACAGTAAATCGGGTTTTTGTAGTAATATTTTTGCCAACATTACGCGCATTCGCCAACCTCCCGAAAACTCTTTTAACGGACGGTGCGTGTCGGCAGTGCTAAAACCCAAACCTGCCAAAATTTCTTCGGCACGGTACTGAATATTGTAGCCATCGAGCGCTTCAAACTCTTCTTGACGATTACTCAGTTTATTCAGAATATCATCTGAATAATCGGTTTCCATCAATTTTAGCAACTCTTCTATTTCATCGTGTAATTGATTCTGACGCTCAAAAGCTTCCATCGCCACATGCAAAATGCTATGATCACTTTGATACGACAATAAATCTTGATTAAGGAACCCGATTTTGAGGTCTTTTGCACTCGACAAAGTACCTGAAGTAACTTTATAGTCGCCTACTAAAATTTTGAGTAATGTTGACTTTCCGGCACCATTAGGACCTATCAACCCATAGCGTTCATTAGGTTTTATGTGCCAACTGGCTTCATCATACAAGGCACGCGAGCCAAATTCGAACGTAATATTATTTAAAGAAATCATGCGGCGCGAAGATACAAAATGCGATTTGCATGATTACCAACAAAACAACTATTACAGCTTAATTTCATGTAGTAAAAAATGTATTTTTGACCAAAATTATTACTGTTTACCTGTATTTTTTAATCCCTTGGAAGAAAACAAACATTGTATTAATCCCCTATTATTGATAGGAGGCGCATTATTAGCTATTCCTTCGCTACTGGTTATCATTACATCAATATGTTTTATTTTAAACATTCCTATTACACAATTTCATTTTCCGATTGCTTGTATATTAAGTATAACAGGTATTTATTTTTTCTACACAACAAATCACAACGTATTTATTAACTATATTTTACACATAGCAGCGCCTGCTTTATTACTCGTAACTGGCGCACTATTTTGTGCAGGTTCGTTTTACGATTTATCATTCGACGGGCAATGGTACCACCAAGAAGCTGTTTTGCAGCTATTAAATGGATGGAATCCATTTAATAGCGCATTACCAACACGTTCTGCTTCCATTTCGGATGCCGAGATATGGGTTAATCATTATCCACAAGGCGCATGGTATGCTGCTTCCTGCATAGTTTCGTTTATAGAAAAAATAGAACAAGGAAAAGCTGTCAATTTTATTTTACTAATAAGCAGCATTTTTATAGTTGCAGCAACACTAAAAGAACTGGGTATAAAAAACAGTCTTGCTTGGTTATTTGCTATACTAATTGGTCTTAATCCTGTCACAATATACCAAATGTGCACTTTTTATGTAGACACACAAGTAGCAAGCTGTATTAGTATTATTGTAGCATTATGCATTTTAATAATGCTACAACAACAACGATTTTATTACTTATTACTTTTTTTGATAAGCATTTATGCCATAAATTTAAAATTTACTAGTGCAGTATATGTCACTATATTATGGGCAGGATTATTTATTTATCAATATATTAAACAACAAAAAAGCAGTGCTTTTTTTACGCTAAAAGTAGGATGTACTACATTTTTGTTAGCCATAATTGTAGTTGGGTATGGATCGTTTGTGAAGAACACGCTTACAAAGCAACATCCATTTTATCCAGTAATGGGACCCGATAATGTTGGCCACATTGTGGCAAGAATACCCATGTCGGCAAATTTTATAGATAAAAATAGATTTGAAAAAATGGCAATGAGCACCTTTGCTATACCCACATTTTCGAGAGCTCCACTAGAAAGCACGTTTAAAATCCCTTTTACAAAAATGGATTTAATGTATGTATCACAATTTAAACGACCTGATTCTGAAATGAGTGGATTTGGTCCTTTTTATGCTGAAATATTTATCTTAATACTCATTTTGCTTTTCCTTATTATAGGTAAAATACCACGTAAAGCACGTTGGATTTTAGGATATATAGCATTAGTAATATGCATAAGTGTATTTATTAATCCTGAAGCATATTATGCACGATATGCACCTCAATTTTATTTGATTCCTATCTGTATTTACTTCTGTAGCTTCTTAGCTGTACGCAGCAAAGCACTTTATACACTGCAAATTATTATTGGTTTATTGTTTATATATAATGCAGGCGCAATAATATATGTAAATACACTATATCAAAACACTATTAAAAAAGCCGTTATCGACGAACTTACCACAATTAAAAGCAGCGAAAAAACAGTCCTTTTGTATACAGTATGGTCTTCGTCAAAAAGAAGATTGGAGGAAGCTGGAATTCGTTATCAACCAGCAGAAGCTACTGTTACCCTTGAAAATAATTTATTTAGCACTTATAATCAAACTAATTACACGTTAAAATAATATGTTACACTACATTAAATTAATGCGTGTACAACAATGGATTAAAAATCTGTTAGTATTTGCTCCTTTACTTTTCTCTGTTAATTTATTAAACATTGTGATGCTAAAACAAGCTATACTGGCTTTTTTGGCTTTTAGTTTATTAGCATCTACTGTGTATATTATTAATGACATTATAGACTTAGAAAAAGACAAGCTACATCCACGCAAAATGTACCGCCCGTTACCAAGTGGTACTATTAGCATCACCAATGCATGTATATTATTGGTAATGTGCTTGATAGGTAGTTTTACTATTGCATTACAGTTGCCTGCTTATTTTAGCGGCATATTGATACTGTACATTTTACTGAATATATCTTACAGCGTTTTTCTTAAAAATATTAGCCTAATCGATTGTTTTTGCATTGCCTTAGGATTTATACTACGCGTACTGGCTGGCTGCTATGCAATAGGTGTGGTAGCATCTGATTTTATATTAATCGTTACCTTTTTTCTTGCTCTATTTTTAGTATTTATAAAACGAAAATCGGAACTTATAATTCTTACCACTAGTTCTACTGCTCACAGAAAATCACTCGATGGTTATTCCGAATCATTACTAAATACCTATATTTTCATATGCACCACTATTACGCTCATTGGCTATTTGTTTTATAGCATTGACGAGAATACTATACGTGTATTTGGCAACGATTACTTAAAATACTCTTTACTTTTTGTTACCTATGGCATGTTCAGGTTTATACAACTTGGCGAAGGAAAGGAATACAATGGCGAAGGAGACCCAACAACATTAATACTTAATGACCGAGCAATACAGCTTAGTATTTTGCTATGGATAATATATGTAGCCGTTGTAATATATGCATAGTAAAAAGGAAATTGTTGTATTCGATTTCGATGGCACTTTATACGCAAAGGATAGCTTAATAATGTTCTGCAGATTCGTTTATCAACATAAACCAAGGCAACTCATTTATTTTCCGATACAAGTTATTGGACTTGTATTGTACACATTGAGACTAATAGATACTCAAAAGTTTAAAAATATTTTTCTGCTCTATTTAAAAAATATCCCCGAAGAAGAGGTAAGACAATTAGCAGACACTTTTTGGGCTAATGCGTATCCGAAACACTTTAATGCTACAGTAATTGAACGACTCCAAGAACATCAAAACAAAGGCGATTTAGTAATATGCATTACCGCTTCGCCTGTTATTTATCTTCAACCTATATATGCATTATTAAGTTTATCACTAATTATAGGCACAGAACTAGAACTAAAAAACAAACAATATACCATTAGAGGTAAAAATTGTAAGGGAAAAGAAAAAATCAATCGATTAATTGAATTCTTTCCAGAAAACGTGAGAATAACATCTGCTTACAGCGATAGCTATGCAGATGCACCGTTATTTGAGTTAGCAGAAAGGGCCTATTTTGTTAAACAAAATCGTATCTTTTTATTACATTAACCTATTATATTACCATTTCTGGAACATCCCCTTCAATAATCAGTTTACCAGCAGTTGCATTCTTAATTTCATCAACACTAATACCCGGAGCGCGTTCAAGTAGTTTAAATCCACCTTGTGGCAATACATCATATACCCCAAATTCGGTAACAATTTTTTTGATGCAACGCACCCCTGTAAGTGGCAAGCTACATGTAGCCAGTAATTTACTCTCGCCTGCTTTGTTTACCTGTTGCATGGCAACAATAATATTTTTAGCAGAAGCAACTAAGTCCATTGCCCCACCCATACCTTTTACCATTTTACCCGGAATTTTCCAGTTGGCTATATCTCCGTTTTCGGATACTTCCATAGCTCCTAATATGGTTAAATCTACTTTTTGAGCGCGTATCATGCCAAAGCTCATTGCCGAATCAAATATTGATGAACCTGGCAAAGTTGTTACCGTTTGTTTACCCGCATTAATTAAATCTGCATCTTCTTCTCCTGCGTGCGGAAAAGGTCCCATGCCTAATAATCCATTTTCGGATTGCAATACCACATTTAATCCTTGGGGAATATAATTGGCCACTAATGTGGGGATACCTATGCCTAAATTTACATACATTCCATCTTGCACTTCGCGTGCTATGCGTTTGGCTATTCCTATTTTATCTAACATACTAATTGGTTCATTGATTCATTAGTTCATTAGGTATACTGCTACCAATGAATTTTATCAAGCATTTAATTTAAACTATTCTATCTATAGGTTTTAAATATGGCAATAATTAACAGATACCGTATTACCAATTAACTATTGAACTGATTAACTAATGACAGTTCGTTGTTCTATACGTTTTTCATAATTCGTTCCTTGAAAAACACGGTGTACATAAATACCTGGCAGATGAATAAACTGGGGATCAAGCTCACCCGCAGGCACCAATTCTTCTACCTCTACAATGGTTATTTTACCACTCATAGCCACCAAGGGATTAAAGTTGCGAGCCGTCATGCGGAACATCAGATTACCGTGTGCATCCCCTTTCCAAGCCTTTACAATGGCAAAATCAGGTTCAAAGGCATATTCCATCAGATATTCTTTTTCTTCTCCGTTGAAGGTAAACTTGCGTACTTCCTTACCAATGGCAATTTCAGTTCCTACACCCGCAGGTGTAAATATTGCCGGCATACCATAGCCTTTAGCCATTAAACGTGTGGCTAAGGTTCCTTGTGGCACTAAATCAACCTCCAACTCACCGCTCAACATTTGGCGTTCAAATTCTGCATTTTCTCCTACGTAGCTGGAAATCATTTTCTTTACCTGCTTTTTTTGAAGCAATAACCCCAAGCCAAAATCATCTACTCCTGCATTATTGGATATACAGGTTAAATCCTTAATATTGGATTGCACCAATGCAGCGATACAATTTTCGGGAATACCACACAATCCAAATCCACCAACAGCAAGGGTCATTCCGTCTTTAATTCCTTTAATAGCCTCTTGGGCATTGGCAACTACTTTATTCATATTAAAATCATTTGGCTGGCTAAATTAAGTTTTTTTACCACGCCTAAAAACTATTTGATACATTAGCACATGTTCAAAAAAACAGTACTTTTTTGTTTGCCATTTGTATTTGCTGCTATTTGTGCCACAGCACAAGATGGCAACGTAAAGCTTATCAGTAAAAAAAGAAAAATACTGCGAGTAATAGAACTTGATGTAAAGAAAAACAGCATTTACACTAATATAGATCCTCAATTTATTTACACCAGCCTTTCTGTAGAGTTAATGGATAGTATAAACCCTGTGAACGCCTATCTATTTTTAGGTGATACCGAAAAGGTAAATATCTCTTTCAAGGAAGGAACTACACTATCTACACTCTTATTGGCTGCAAAGCCGTTACATTACTTGAGCTTTTTTAGTGGTAATTATGAAGGAAAAGTCCGTTTTAGATTAGTGTATAAGAAAGCGGATAGATAGTTGCAATTTTAATTTGGATTTAATCTAAATAGCTGTTACTTTTGTAGTATAATGCTACAACAAACCGAAAGCTTTTCTGTAAACCTTTTACCCACCGACCCTGAGTCGTTTAAAGGGCTAAATTGTTTTTTAGCCTGTAGTGGTTGTTTTAAAAAATGTTGTAAAAAACACAAGAACGGCAAGCGCTGTAAAAGTTGCCCTGGTCGCAAATAAAAAAGCCCACACATTCGTGTAGGCCATTTTATTATTACAATTCCCTTTTATTACTTGGTAAGTACCGTAAACTCTACCCTTCTGTTTTTAGCTTTATTGTCAGCTGTGTTATTTTTATAAAGCGGTTTGGTATCACCATACCCAACAGTTTTAATTCTTTCTCTAGCTACACCTTTTGCTTTTAAGTATTCTGCTACTGAGTTGGCTCTATCCTCCGACAACTTCTTATTCGCTTTTTTCTTACCTACATTATCCGTATGTCCTTCAATCAGTATGGTGAACTTATCGTTACCATTAAGCAATGTGGCCAAATTGTCTAATGAGCTAAATGATACTGATGCAATAATTGCTTTACCTGTTTTGAATACTAAGTTTTGGAATACCGTGCTAATTACCGCTGCTTCTTGCTTGGTAAGTATCGCTATCTTTTTCTCTTCTGGGCAACCCTGATTAGCCAACAAACCGAACTCATCAATACACTTATCAAGCGTATCTACCACCCCATCATTATCTCTATCAGCAGCTACTAATGGTGCTGCTTTTACCAACGGACAACCATCATTTTCTGGTAATCCTTTATCATTCGGGCATTTATCTAATTCATCTGGAATACCATCACCATCCGTATCAGGCACTGGGCAACCGCCACGTTCTTTTAGTCCCACTACATCTGGGCATAAATCGAATTTATCTACTACGCCATCACCATCTGTATCCGGATTCGGGCAACCGTTGTTATCAATAGCTCCTTTTACTTCTGGGCACTCGTCTACATGATCTAATACCTCATCTCCATCGGTATCTACCAACATGGTATCGTACACCAAAGGTTCCTCATCAATTACTGCTAATGGAATAGCAGTTGGTTTTGCTTTCGGCTTTCTATTAGAACCCAAACGCATGGCAATACCAAAATTAAAGTTTGCTCCTGCTGTAGAATTTGTGCGAGGAATATAGCGAGCATACTCATCTTTTACCACCACATCTTTAGCTACGTCTCCAATAAAGCCTATTTGCTCTAAGCCTACAAAAAAGTCGTAATGAGTAGAACGGTATAAAAATTGTGCTCCTGCTGTATTATTTCCTTTATTATCAGTGCTGTAATTAAATATATAATTTAATGGACCAAACTTTAAATTGGCAATGGCAGTATAGTTTATCAACCGGTCGCTGTTATACGATTTAAAATCACGGTAAAAGTTTAACTTTTCATCATTAACCGGACGGGTTGGGAAAAGCGTATAGTCAATAAAACCACGTGCAATTAGCCAACTTGTTAGTTTATAGCTACCCCCTACTACAACCGATGAAGGTAAGTAGCGGTAAAATTTTTTGATATGCTGTGTATCTATAGCATAATTAGTTAGGGTAGTAAAGGCTTTAATAATACTATCATTTTTTGCCGTATCCTGACTAAGTCCTTCGAAATTTAAGGTTTTATCTAAGGTATAAATAGTAGCTCCTTCGTCGTATTTCGTCCAACCTAAGTTTTTTACACCTGCAGTTACGTTCAATCTTGGGTTTACATCAAAGTCGGCACCTAACGATATCCCATATCCAATATTCACATATTTAGTGGCGCTGCTAATTAACAATTTTGTCAAACTATCTGTCGGCAAACCACCTGTAGCACCAAGAGTGACCCCACTCAAAGGACCTGCTACCAATAATTTTCCTTTCAAATATGCCTCTATAGGTGCTCCATCCTCCACTTTCCCCATTTGAAAGTAAGAATCCTGTAATTCTGCGTTATATAAAAAAGCTGATTTATACCCGGATACTTGTGCACCAATCCCTAATTTCTTGGTGATATTCATGCGGTAACCCGCACTTACTCGAGCATTTGTAGTACCGTAGATAGAACCATCAAAAAAACCATCTTGTCTTTTGTCTACAAAACTGGCATTACCAACAAAAGGAAGTGCTAAAAGTTCCGTTTTTAGCTGTGTATTAATAAATATATTATTGCTAACGGCAAACGAAAACTCCCCTTTATACTTCTTACTGGTGCGTATTTTAAGCATCAATAATTGTATGTCTATCTCTGTTTGCAAATAATTAAATTCTCCGTAGTTGTCGATAAGGTATTGATTATTTATCGAATCATTTTTAAACGCATTGGTTTTTATAAGTTGCCAAAAAGGCCCTTTTAAATCTAAATTTACTGATGTACCCGCAAGTACTGGTAATATAGAAAGACCTAAATAGCTTCCAGAATTACCAAAATGGCTACGCTGCGGATTATATACATCATCGTATAGGGCGTGTGTACCAAATAAAGATTTTTCTTGTCCGTAAACAATTACACTACTGCATAATAGCAGCAATGCCGTAAATAGATAGCGTATTGAGCGATTATTCATCCTTGTCATACAATAGGGATATATCTATTACCGCATTAAAATCGATATACGAGTCGGAATAAATATTAGTAGGTTGATCATTACCTGAATCTACTACTGCTTGAATGCGTAAAGAACGTGCATTTTGCAGTTTTTTATAGGTACTAAGATCTATCGGAAATTTTAGAGTTGTAGGAGTTGCAGTTATTACTCTGCCATCACTATTCGCAATTCCAGCAGCTATCGTACCAATTGCCGGACTTGCTAAGGTATCAATTGGCGTCATGGTAGAATCTAAGGTAGATACCATAATGCTCATCGCTATATTAAATCCGTTTTTGAGATTGAGTTGCAAAAAACCATTCGCATCTTTTATCTCTGCAATATCTTCTATCGTTTGATCAAATGCTACAGTATCTGCAAAAGTAAGGTTATCAAAAAATATAGAAAGGGGTGCTTCTAAATATAGCTTGCCGGTTAATTTACTATCGTTGTACACAAAATTACCTGCATTTACATTCGGCATTACGCCTTTATTTACTTCTATAAGTGCAGTACTTGTAAGCGATTTGGGTATGCTATTTATCAACTTCACCATTTTATCCGATTCCAGCACAATCGTAGCATCCGTTTCAATTGGTGCGCCATTGGCTTCTGTAGCCGGTAATATCATTTTATCAAAGTTTTCGAGCACATCATAATTGGTACCAAAATTACTGCGTGCTTGCAAATCAATGGTCATTCCTACAGGAATACCAATGCTGGATGTAATCTCGATACGCGCTGCTACCGAATCAAATGAAATAGCACCCGCATTTATATTCTGCAAAAACGAGGTGGTGCTATCAATCAAACCAATGGTTTGTGTTGATAGTATTTTTTGACTACCTAAGTACCCTTCAATACGTCTAAATTTCGCTCCAGTAATAGTAGGACTAAATTTAATCTCGTTTTGAGTATCGAAGGTTACAAATCCATCTACATCTGCTTTTACACCCGCTATTGTATTTACTAATACATAGTTAGAATCATTTAGCACAGTAGTAAATAAGAACTTATATCCATTTAGTGACTCCGATAATCCACCTTCATTAATCACAAAAGGGGCGTTATTTGCTCGGGTAATACCTGCTGAGGTAATAGCCAAATTTAATACCGAAACATCTCCAGATGGGGTAAAGCTAATATTACCGTCATTAAACAACACTTCTTTGAGTATGGCACCATTACCTAAACCGCCTATACGAATAGTATCATTTCTATTTACATTATTATTACTGGTATTTATTTTTGCTCTACCCGATTGTGCTTCGAGATTGGTGAGGCTAAAAGTAGTTATTAGCTTATTTGCACTAATATTAATAGGAACAGAATTACTTCCAGTACCTGCAGAACTAATAATTGATTCTAAAACAAGTGTATTATATACCGTTTTTCCAGCTAATGATATTGTATTATTTGCATTTAACCCTTGATTAATTGTTTTTGTATCGGTTCCTAATACTTCAGTATGTCCAGAAACATTATTCTTTAAGGTGATAGTAACCGTAACGGGAAAAGTGAAATTATTAGCAATATTTATATTTAACGTTCCGTCGCTTAAATTGACAAAATCAACCGAATCACCTAAGCTAATTATTGGTTTCTTAGCATCAGGTAACACTTGATCTCCAAATGTTGGCACTGGTGCGATGGTGCCATCCAATGCATTTATTGCGCCAATACCAAAATCTGCCAAAACAATTTCGGCTGGATTCGGATTTTGATCAGGCACTTTAAATTCATCAAACTTAAAGCTAAACTCATCACCAGTAACATCGTCAATTTTTACGATGGTATCAAATGAGAAGTTAATTGGTAAATCTTGTTCTTGTACAAATTTGTACAATTTGGTAATAGGGTCGGCAACTAAAACGGTATCCTTATAATAATCGCCAATGGTAATACGTCCTTTGGCAGCAGGCAGTACAAATTCGGGATGTACAGCTGGATAAAAATCCAGAAAATCTTTTTTACAACCAGTTATTAACAAACCAATTGCCATGCACAAAATACCAAAATAATATACTTGCTTTTTCATCTGATTATATTTTGTTTTTTAATTGTCAGATGGAACTCGCAGGAATAATCATACCCGTTTGTGGAAATTGTTGCCATGCTCGTTTCATTATTTGAAGTTTTACCTATTTATTACCTGTATGCGTAATAAATTACTTCTGCAATTTGAAATAGGCTGGGTTACGTACAAAAAACGCTCCTTTATTGTAGTACGGCAGGTCGTACAAAAACTGTTTCTTGTTCAACTCTGATGTAATACGTTTTGCTTTTACACGCTGACCTAAAAACTTACTACGAGTTAACGAGGTAATTTCAGATACGTAAAATCCATTATCAATTACTTTTGCTCCAGTAAAGTTATTAGAGAAAGAATAAGTAACATAATTACGGAACGTGTATGGAGAAGCTCCTTCGGAGTAAGTAAGACTACGCTTACGGTGTAAACCTAATTTAAGTTTCTTATCGTTTTGCACATCAGATACCATATCAAAATCTGTAGAAATTACACGTGCATTTGGCGGTATTTCTACTACCTGCTTAGCTCTTCCACCGTTTAACTGGTTAGATTGTTGTACAGATCCGGTAAATACCAATTTTCCTTTTTTCGCAGGTTTTACTGCTTTTACAGGTTCTGCTGCTTTTGGAGCAAGCGCTGCAGTAGTATCACTAGTACTTACCATAGCTACTACGCTATCTTTTTTAGCTGGCTTAGATGCTGCTGCTTTTTTTGTTTTTACTACTTCCGTAAGATTATTGTAGGCAAAGTTTTGATTTTTACCGAAGTAATCACGAGAATAACCATTCAATACAAAATGGCTTCTGTCCCAGTTTACATAAATCGGCTTGTTTGTTTTGTTGTGGATATAGTAATCCATTGCGCCACCATTTGCCCAAAAACTGTATCCAATCTCAACATCTGCATTGCTAAATACTAAACTGTCTGAAACTTTTGTAGCAGCAGTAGGCTGTACGGTAAATACCTGATAAGATAAATTACAAGAGGTTGTAGCTACTGCTAAAGCTATAATGAAGGTGATTTTTAGTGCACTGGTTTTCATATACAAAAAAATGAGGGTTATGTTCTATATCTCTACAAAAATTGCATTTTAAATTACAATTGGAAACAAATTTGGTTATTAATATTTATTATGAATATAGTTAACTGATTACCAATAAATTAAATTTACACCCTCATTGGTATTGTAGCGCAGTGGTGGGGATGTTAAGGCAAGTGGTCGGAGGTCAAGGCAAGTGGTCGGATGACTTCAAGTCATCCGACCACTACTGGTAACTGGTAACTGATAACTGATAACTACTTCAGCGTAATCAACGTTATGCCAGTTCCTCCTCTATCCAAAGCTTCATCAGTAAAGTTGGCTACCGCATCAAACTTTTGTAGATAAGCCCGTATCATTTTGCGTAAAATACCATCTCCCTTGCCGTGTAATATTTGTAAAGAGCTTACACCCAGCATAAGTGCCCTATCTACTGCCTTTTCGAGCGCAAATAAGGCTTCATCGGTACGCATACCCCGTACATCAATATTTGGGCTAAAATCACTGTCGTATTTATACGCATAGCCCGTTGCAGCGCGTGCCTGTTGTTTTACCGATTTAGAATCTGCTAATTGCAACCTGCCTATAGCAACAACCGAAATAAGTTCACCAATAGCCACCGTTGCATTCTTTTTGGTAAGTTGTATCACCTGCCCTATAGCATCCGAATCGATGAATTTTACCCAATCTTGCAATTTTATCTCCGTTTTAGCTGCAACAGTGGTTTCAGGTGTATCTATCAGCTTATCCAAAGCGTAGGTAAGCGTTTTCCGTACCTCTTGTGTTTTTTCTTTATCTGCTTTATTTACTTTAATAGCATTAATAGCATTTTCTATCAGCTTATTCGATTGAGCAATAATGTTTTTTGCTTCCTGTTTTGCTTCTCGTAGTAGGTGCTTTTTATTTTCAGAATAATAGGCTTTCTGCTGCTCGTTTTCTATAATTAACTCATTTAACTTGGCTTGCATTTTTTGCTGTTGCAGCTTAAGGGTATACACATCTTTTTTATCTCGCTCTAGGTCAACAAGTAGCGTATCTACTTTTTTCTGATTGTCGCCAATTTTTTGCCGTGCTAGCTCAATTACTTGTGGTGGCAAACCTATTTTTTGTGCAATTTCAAATGCGTAAGAACTACCTGGTTTACCAATTTCCAACACATACAGCGGCTTTAATTGCGCATTATCGAACAACATACTGGCATTTATAATACCCTCAGTACTATTAGCAAAAGCCTTAAGATTAGAATAGTGGGTTGTAATTACTCCTCTTACTTTTTTATGGTTAAGTTGTTGTAGTACCGCTTCGGCTATGGGGCCACCAAATTGCGGGTCGGTACCTGTACCAAATTCATCAATCAATACCAAAGAAGTACTCTTTGCTTGTTCTAAAAAGAATTTCATTTTAGAAAGATGCGCGCTATAGGTACTTAAATCACTCTCTATAGATTGGTCATCTCCAATATCACCCAAAATAGCTTTGAAAATACCCATTTCTGAGAAATCTGCCGCAGGAATCAACAACCCACTTTGCAGCATGAGTTGTAATAAACCCACCGATTTTAAACAAACCGATTTACCACCAGCATTTGGTCCAGAAACAAGCACTACCCTATCTGTGTCATCTATTTGTATAGATAAGGGCACAATGGGGTGATCTTTACTTTTTGTACCCAATACCAATAATGGATGATACACATTGTATAATTTAAGTACCGGTGCATTTACCAAAACAGGTAGCGAGGCCTCTATTTTTATAGCAAACAATGCCTTAGCTCGAATAAAATCGAACTTAGCCACCAATGCCTGACACGCAAAAATAAGATCAATATAAGGGGCTATTTCGGCAGTTAGCTGGGTGAGTATGCGGATAATTTCGCGTTTACGCTCAAATTCTAAATCCCGAATACGATTATTGAGCTCAAAAACCTCTGCAGGTTCCATATACACCGTTTGCCCAGTAGCCGATTCGTCTAAAATGTACCCTTTTAGTTTACGCTTGTATTCTGCCAAAATAGGTATTGCCAGTCGCCCTTCACGAATTGTTAAGTTGCCATCACCTGTCCAGCCTTCTTTGCTCGCTTGGTTAAAAATGCCTTGCAAGCGCTTATGTGCCTCACGCTCACTATATACAAGCTCGTCGCTTATTTTTTGTAATTCGGTTGAGGCATTGATGCGAATTTTTCCTTTTGCATCAATTACTTTTTCAATACGTGTAAGAATAGATTTATCGGTTTGCAAGCCATCAAAAAGCACCTCAAGATGCGGATACAAACCTTTGCGTTGCTCGAAATAAGAAATACACTGAAAAATAGACGACAACATGCCGTATAACCAAAAAAACTCCTCTTCGGTAAGCCAAGCACCCTCAATGGTGATTTTCTTTAAATATGCGCGTAAATCAAAAAAATTGTGCGCAGGAAATGGCGCATCGTGAGATAAAAGTTGTTTAAACTCGGCTGTTTGGCGCAAATAGCGCTCTACCAGTTGGTAGTTGGTAATAAATTGAATGCGATCAACAAACTCTCTACCATAATCGCTTAAACACTCTTTTTTTACCCATTCTTTAATTTCGGTAAAGCCTAATTTTTCGGGTAAATTTTCGGGATACAGCACAATTATTTTCTCTTTTTAAAACCCAAACTTCTAAACTTTTTCAGAACCCCCGAATCCACAACAGTACTAGGTACAGGAGGTGCATTTTTAACTACTGGAAGTTTACTTTCACGCATACTCAATTCCTCCAACATTTCTTGATACATTTTCTCCATAATATCAGGCTTACTCATATAATACTCCATACTTTCAGCAAATTGAGTGCTATCCGTTTTAAAAGAGTCGAGTATTAGTGCATAATAATCCGCCGCACGATTCATCTGTAAACTATCTGCATTCAAATTCAAATTGGCCTCTGCTAAATGTGTTTCTATCAAAATCAATTTAAGCGTATCTGTGGGTAATATGCCTTGTGGTTCTTCAACCTGATTGCAGCCTGTTTGTAAAAACAATAGCACTAACCCTAAAAAGCCGATAACTATACTGTAAATTCGCATTTTTATTTTTTGTAAAAGTATCAATATTCCATTAATGAGTAATTTAAAAGCATTCGAAGAGTTAAAAAAAGAGCTTTCTAAAGCAAAAGTAAAACTAATTGCTGTATCAAAAACACAGTCTAACGAAGCCATTATGGCGCTGTATACGGCAGGACAGCGTGTTTTTGGCGAAAATATCGTGCAAGAATTAGTAGAAAAACAAGAACAATTGCCAAAGGATATAGAATGGCATTTAATTGGTCATTTACAAAGCAATAAGGTAAAGTATATTGCTCCATTTGTAAGCCTTATTCATGGCGTAGATAGCCTTAAATTATTGATAGAAATAAACAAACAAGCCGCCAAAAACAATCGTGTAATTGATTGTTTGTTACAAATTTACATTGCCGATGAGGATACCAAATTTGGGTTAGACTTAGCCGAAGCTATTGAATTGTTGCGTTCGGATGAATATACCGAACTGAAAAATGTACGTATTTGCGGGGTAATGGGCATTGCAACCAACACACCTAAAATGGACTTTATCAAAGAAGAATTTTATGAGTTGTCCACCATTTTTAATGGATTAAAACAAAGCTTTTTCAGAAAAGACGAACATTTTAAAGAAATATCCATGGGTATGTCGGCCGATTATGAAGTTGCTATAACACAAGGCAGTACCATGATTCGGGTAGGCAGTTTACTGTTTGGGAAGAGGGCTACGAATAACTAAAGGTTACTAATAACTAATCATTACGAATTTACGAAAAAACTGGTAACTGGTAACTGACAACCGAAAACTGATATGAACATCCGCGAAGCTAAAAAAGAAGATTGCCCACGCTTGCTAGAGCTGATACAAGAATTGGCAGTGTACGAACGTGCCCCCGAAGAAGTAACAGTTACCCTAACAGAAATGGAGGCTGCTGGATTTGGCTCCAACCCTGTTTGGAAAGCCTTTGTAGCCGAAAGCAATGACGTAATTGATGGATTTGCCCTGTACTACATTCGGTATTCTACCTGGAAAGGATGCCGCATGTATTTAGAGGATATATTGGTAACCGAAACCAAACGCGGACAAGGCATTGGCAAATTGCTATTTGACAAGTTGCTACAAGAATGTAAACGCAAAAACCTACAAGGTATGGTATGGCAAGTACTAGAGTGGAACGAGCCAGCAATTAATTTCTACAGAAAATACACTGCTCATTTAGATCCTGAATGGATAAATGGTAGTTTATCCACCACACAAATAAATGAGTTACTAAGTTCATCAGAAAACTAACATGCAAGTATTCAAATTTGGGGGAGCATCGGTAAAAGATGCACAAAGCGTAAAAAACGTTGCCAAAATACTCGAGTTGTACCAAACCGAACAATTGTTGGTGGTGCTATCTGCTATGGGTAAAACCACAAATGCTCTTGAAAAATTGGCTGATGCCTACTATCACCAAAAAGATGATACTAATACCCTATTTGAAGAAATTAAGCAATACCATTATACCATAGTAGAGGAACTTTTAGGTAAAAACAAGCAGCAATTGGCAGATGAAATTGCCAATACTTTTGTAGAAATAGAGTGGATTTTGGAAGAAGAACCACACACCGATTTTGCCTTTGTTTACGATCAAATCGTAGCTATGGGAGAACTGCTTTCTACCAGAATTGTAAGTGGCTATTTAACCTCTTTAGGCGTAAAAAACACTTGGATAGATGCCCGAAGTTATATCCATACAGACAATACCTACCGCGAAGGAAAAATAGATTGGCCTAAAACAGATGCTGCAATTAGTGGTGCTTTACCACAATTAGTAAAAAAACAACTTGTTATTACACAAGGTTTTATTGGCAGTACATCCGAAAATTATATCACTACCTTAGGTCGTGAAGGCTCCGATTATTCGGCAGCAATTTTTGCTTCATGCCTCCATGCACAATCGGTAACGATTTGGAAAGATGTACCCGGTGTACTCAATGCCGATCCTAAATTATTTTCAGAAACCCATAAGTTTGAGCAGCTACCCTATTCCGAGGCAATAGAAATGACGTATTACGGTGCTACGGTTATTCACCCAAAAACCATTAAACCTTTACAAAACAAAAACATTCCGCTGCACGTACGTCCTTTTTTATCTCCTTTAGAAAAAGGCACTACAGTTGGCGAAGTCAATCAAGCAACATACTCACACCCTACCATTATTGTAAAACAACAGCAGGTATTGATATCTATTAGTACCCGCGATTTTTCATTTATTACCGAGGATAAACTAAGCCGTATTCTTGCTGCGGTAGCAAACCATCAAGTAAAAATAAATGTAATGCAAAACTCTGCTTTGAGTTTTTCGATATGTGTGGATGAGGACAGCTCTAAAGTGACTAAATTAATAACTGCCCTGCAAGAAGAATTTAAGGTAAAATACAACGAAGGTTTACAATTATTTACTCTACGCCATGCTACAGATGCGCACATTACTCAGTTTTTAGCTGGAAAAGATATTTTGATAGAGCAGCGAAGCAGAAATACATTGCAGGTGGTGGTAAAACAAAGCAGGGAAATCATTTGATTTCCCTGCTTTGTTTTACTTAAATAATATTCAGACACCTATTAATTACCACAATCTGCTGCATACGAAAACTTAGCTATTTCGCTACCGTCGCTAACTGCCGTTATTTTTGTAGGTAAGCCAGCTGCATTAAATTGGTAAGTAAAGCTTTCTGAATTTTCGCTTCCATCTTCCTTAACAGTTACTTTTTTAAGTAAGTTTTTACTAGCATTGCCAAATACAGGCGTAAAACGTTGTAAGAATACCAACCCTTCATCCTCTATCAGCGAATTTAAACGGTAGCGATCTAACTTATCGGTATAGTACTCATAAGTAAACTCTTCATTTTCCCCACCATCATTAAATACTTGTTTTACTAAATTTCCATTTGCATACGTACACACGATATTAAAACTACTATCTACTTCTACCTTACTAACAAATCCATCGGCATTATAGGTTATAATTACACCATCAAAAGTAGTTGCTCTACCATTGGCATCTAATGCAACAGTGTCGCCATCAACAACAAAAGTACTATTACCGTAGGTAAAGTTTTCTACTTCAGACGGAAAGCCAAATTCTTTGTAGGTTTCTCTCACTAATCTCAATTTGGCATCGTACTCAGAAATGATAGTGTCCGAACCGAAAATAGCAGTAATGGCACAAGGCTTAAAGTCGGTAGATGGAGGAGTAACAGGATTTTCTTTAGGTTTATCATCACAAGAAGAAATAAGTACTGTTGCACAAAATGCAAATGCTGTTAATTTTAAAAAAGTTGTTTTCATTATTTTTTGATTTAAGTTTAATTGCCCAAATATATTAAATAACCTGAGTTCGATTAATAACAAGCGCTGTACCAGTAATCAAGGCTATCAATTCCGACGATAGGAGAAATCTTAAGCAATTTAGGAATTACTCCTATCGTTGGAATGACAAAAAGGCATTATAGCATTATTTTAAACATATTATTAATCGAACTCAGGTTTATATCTTTATTGCTTTACTATTCTAGTTGTATACTGTTTATTATTTTGTTCGATATGCATGACATACAACCCTTTGTTCAGTGCTTGTATAGCTACTACATCTTCTAGAGGAGCAAGTGTTTGGCTCAAAACTAGCTGCCCAACTAAATTATAGATTGTTACGCTACTTGTTTGCTGATGGTTAATCCCTCTAATATATACAAAACCAGTAGTAGGATTAGGAAATACCTCTGCTGCCAGTAGTTGCTTATTGGCGATGCCTGCACTTACCTTTTTACGCGAAAACCTAAAATATTGCCCATCATAAGGAACTCCCTCAAAGGTAAACGGCCTTACATTGCTAGTAACTTCATATAAACTATCAACTCTACCCCCTGGTCTTATTATCTCATCAAATTCAGTAGAGCCAGGATATGACTCTCTAGTCATAAAAGAAGAGAAAAAATGATCTTTACCTTCATTATCGAATACCAACTCTTGATTTTTTACTGAACATTTGCCCCAGTGTATTTCTACACTGCTATCGGCTTCTATATACCAAAATTGAATATTGATAGAATCTAAATTCGTTTCATCTGTTTTAAGCCCTGCGTTTCTATACTCTACTTTTAGTATCCGATTGGGCTTTATTCCTTCTACTTTTTTACGGATAGGTGATACGGAATGGTCTTTAGTGCCTCTGTCTTTAAGCGGATGAAAAAGAAATACTATTCTAGAATAGTTAGTCTTTAATGGTTCTACATAATCTGAGAATGTTACATATCCGCTATAATTTTTTGCAATAGGAAACTCCTTGGTTTTATATGTTTGTGAATATAAATTGATATCAAAATCATACAAATTGAATTGAAAGACTTTCATAGACGTATCATTATCTTCGTCATCATTCCAAAAATCACCCTTGCAGTTAATACAGGGTTTACCATCTATTCTATTCAATAAGCTATCGGTTGTACTTAAGGGTTGATATGTGCTGATACCAAAAGCCAACTGATAGGTTTGTGGGTCTTGAAATTGGGCGTTTGTTTTAGTTACAATCAGTACTAAAAACAATAAAAGTGTTACTTTTTTAATCATCTTCTTGTCAATTAAAATAGAGTCGGTGCAATACCGACTCTATTAGTTTAAAAAATCGTATTCAGATTATTTTGCCACTACAAATCTTTTTACCGATTTAGTGCCATTAGTAGCTATAAATTGGCATATATATATACCATTAGCATAATCATCTAAAGCTAAGGAAAGCGTATTTTGCTCGGCTGTAGTGTAGATAGTACTGTATTCTTTACCAGTATAATCATAAATTAACACTTTACCACCAATTTTATCTCCTTCAATAGCAATATTCAATACCTCATTTGCAGGATTTGGAAAAATAGTTATATTATTCTGAAAATCATTGCTAAAGGAAACAATCTTTTCCTCCTCTTGTATCTCTTCTTCATCTAGATTTGATTCTCTTTGTTGTGGAAGACAATATTGACATTTGTAAATATAACTGTACCACATAGCTTCTGTAGGAATCGTTAAATCTGGGGGTTTAATACCTCCACCACCACCAACAATCACCCCATCGATGATACGACCAAATTCATCTATAAAAGGTGGTTTTTCAAGATAAGTACGTGTAGTTGTTGTTATCGTCAGCCTATACTGTTCCCAAAAATTAGCTCCTTGTCGCATTTCATCATAGCAAACCTTTGGTCTAGCAGTATTATATCTTTCCAAGCCTATATCCTCTGTATTCCATTCAAATTTATTAGTCCGCTCTACCCAAATAGCAGTACCATCAGGCCCTACTTCTTGTCGGTATGCATTACTTTTCCATTGTGGATTTTGGGTATTATTAATTACTGGTCCTACATTTTTTTTAAAAGTACTCTCACTTCTAATGTTTTTAGGACATACAGGTATCTCACATATCTCTCCAAATATCCCTCCAGTACCAGGCATAGGTACTGTATTACCTCCTTGTGGCTTAAACCTAGGTATTAGCGGTATCAGCAACTCATTTGGTTCACATTCTTGGTTTTGTGTAATCACTTGTTTAAAAATAGTTCCATTATTAGTTAAACAATTTTCAGGTATTACTACAGGTATTTCATTTGTTACTATTCTGGGAGTTGGATGCAAAAATGATGGCGGTATTGTTGTTTTAGTTTTTAATGTAGCAGTAGTATTTAAACTAACATTATAATAAAAATTTCTATACGACTTAGGCTGTCCATTTGCATCAGTATATCCAGAAATATCATCATAACAAACCTGCTTGCCTCCACCAGCAAAATAAGGAGGGGGATCAGCTTCTGCACCTTCGGGCATCCAAGCAGCTGCAGGTTTATTTTCATATTCAATAGAGGCTTCTGAGTAACCAGGTATGCTCAGAGGAATACTTCCACTTAGACTTATAGTGCTTAATACTGGTGATTCTGGTAAATATAGTGCGACCCTTTAACTGGTGGGCTGGTAGATGATGTTCTTGGTGCTGCCAAAACCCCGCATTCATCAACACCAGTAGCTTCTAAATCACCTGCGGGGCTTAGTTCCACTTCTGGTAAGGTTACTGTTTTTATGTTTTGAGATAAATCTACAGTTAGCACAAGTATAGGACTTTTAATACCCAAAGTATAACCGCATACGTAACTATCTTTTTTCCATTGTACAGATAGCTGTGTACCAGTGTTTGCGGCGTAAACCTGCGTATAGGTATCTCCTATAAAAATTTGTTGATTATTTGAATTGTACCAATATGTGGTGTAGCCCTGTATAGGACATTTTGAGGTTACTGTAAAAGGTGCATTTGGAGTACAGTTTAGTAATGTTTGAGGTTCTGGTGTAATTTCTACCTGAGGCACAATAGTAACCACAGTTGGTGTAGCAGTTTCTTTTACTTCCCAACACCTACTAAAAACATTACATGGCACTTGCTCCCGTGCTTCTACCTCAAATATAATTGTCCCCGAATACCAATTACAAGGAATTGTAAACTCCCCACCACTTGTACTTGGGTTTCCACATGGACACGATTCATTATTTTCCTTCCATCCAGAAGTTTCGGTAACCTCTGTAGGATTTACAGTACCATTATTATCTACTTTAGTACCTACAAAAGTCCAACGGTACCTATACTGATCTCGGTTTTTAAAATCAGAGTTATTCCAATTAAAGCTGAAACTCTTTCCAGGTGCATAAATGCCTGTTTTGGGGCTCTGAATTTCAAGTGCAGAAGAAAATAATGGGAAAATAGAGATGCAAAGTATAACTATGCTCCGCAATAAAGTACTCTTTTTTTAAATTTTTGTTTTCATTGTTTTGGTGTTAAATTAATTGCTCAATTTTAGTAAATTTATACTTAACAATACTTATCAGTTTATGAAATGGGGAGTTGAGTTTACAAAAAACAAAAAAAAGGAAATCGTTTGATTACCGCTGTTCGACATGTTCCGGCAAGGGCATGTGTGTAGGCGGGCATGTCGAATGGTAGATAGGAGAGCTTTGTAATCCTATCAATTAAAGTTTTGCGGTTAATTAAAAATAAAGGGTTACGAATTATTAATCCTTTTTTATTTACAAGTTTGACATGCGCTACGCTAACATATCGAACAGTGCTTATAGATGTTTAGCAACAGTTAGCCATTTATTTCAACAAAAAAAGGGTAACGCTGTGGCGTTACCCTTTTTTATATTAATGAATTGTTAATCTATTTAACGGCTTTCACCACTGCTTCAAAAGCAACTGGATTATTCATCGCTAAATCAGCTAATACCTTACGGTTTAAACCGATATTTTTTGCATGAACTTTTCCGATAAATTGTGAGTACGACATACCGTGCATGCGTGTTGCTGCATTGATACGTTGAATCCACAAAGCGCGGAATTCACGTTTTTTAACTTTTCTATCACGATATGCATATTGCATACCTTTTTCTAAAGTGTTTTTCGCAATGGTAAACACTTTACTTCTAGAGCCCCAGAAGCCTCTGGCTGCTTTTAGGATTTTTTTACGACGACGACGAGCCGCTACTACGTTAACCGACCTTGGCATTTTTTACGTTTTTTGGTAGTCAGTGTGGTATTAAAACCAACTTTAAACTGAATCCCTGGTTGAACAATTTGTTAATTTTTATAGAACTTGTTTCCGGTGTTCTACTTATTTACCGATGCAAAGCATACGTTTCACATTCCCCATATCCGACTCATGTACCAAAGACGAACCTGTTAAAGCACGTTTTTGTTTTGTGGTCTTCTTGGTAAGAATATGACGCTTAAATGCTTGGCGGCGAGAAATTTTACCGGTTCCAGTAAGCTTAAATCGCTTTTTTGCACTGGAATTAGTCTTCATTTTTGGCATCTTACCTGTTGTTAATTATTGATTATAAATTATTGAATTACTTATTATGGTTACGAATAACGAATTATTACTCATTTACGAATAAACGTAAACCGATTACTTTTTACCTTTTGGAGCTAAGAATAAAAACATCCTTTTTCCCTCTAACTTAGGCAACTGCTCTACTTTTGCTTGCTCTTCTAATGCTTGTGCAAATTTGAGTAACAAAATCTCCCCTTGCTCCTTATATACAATAGCACGTCCCTTAAAATGAACGTAGGCTTTTACTTTTGCACCTTCTTCCAAAAACTTGTGCGCATGTTTTAACTTAAATTCAAAGTCATGCTCATCTGTATTTGGACCAAAACGAATTTCTTTAATAACCGTTTTTTGTGCATTAGCTTTAATCTCTTTTTGCTTCTTCTTTTGCTCGTAAAGAAACTTTTTATAGTCTATAACGCGGCAAACAGGAGGTACGGCATTAGGAGAAATCTCCACTAAGTCTAAACCTTGCTCTTCGGCTATATCCAACGCTTTGCGCAATGGAAATATGCCTGTTTCAATGTTTTCACCTACTATACGAACTTCAAGTGCTCTGATTAATTCATTAATCTTATGCTCTGGCTCGTTTCTACGAGTTCTGAAGTTGTTGTTTTTGGGTACAAAATTCTGTGCTATTGGTTAAACCCTCCCTGGTTTAGTTTAATAAATTTTGGTTGCCGATTTTCGGTTTCCTTTGTGCTATATAATTTCTATTATCTAAAGACTATCTTCTATCAATTTGGTAAACTCTGCCAATGTAAATATTCCTACATCACCCTCACCGTGCTTACGAACGGCCACTTTACCTTCTTCTTGCTCTTTTTCACCAACAATAAGCATAAACGGAATTTTCTTCATTTCCGCATCGCGTATTTTACGACCAATCTTTTCGTCTCGGTTGTCAATGAGCCCGCGAATATCGGAATTTTTCAGCACATCCAAAACTTTATTCGCATAATCAGCATACTTTTCGCTAATTGGTAAAATAATAAATTGATCTGGCGATAACCATAATGGGAAATTACCGGCGCAATGTTCTATCAATACAGCTATAAAACGCTCCATAGAACCAAATGGCGCACGATGTATCATTACGGGGCGATGTTTTTGGTTATCACTGCCAGTATATTCTAACTCGAAACGTTCGGGTAAATTGTAATCTACTTGAATCGTTCCTAATTGCCATTTACGACCTAAGGCATCTTTAACCATAAAATCCAATTTAGGACCATAAAAAGCAGCTTCGCCTAACTCGACAACCGTTTTTAGTCCTTTTGCATTGGCGGCATCAATAATAGATTGTTCTGCTTTAGCCCAATTTTCATCCGAACCGATGTATTTGGTTTTATTTTCAGGATCACGCAAAGAAATTTGAGCTGTATAGTCTTCAAACCCCAGTTTATTAAATACCAGAAGCACTAAATCTATTACTTTTTCAAACTCATCCCTTACCTGATCTGGGCGGCAAAATAAATGCGCATCATCTTGTGTAAAGCCACGCACACGCGTTAGTCCGTGTAATTCTCCACTTTGCTCGTAACGATATACAGTACCAAATTCGGCAAAGCGAACAGGCAAATCTTTATACGAACGAGGTTTTACCTTATAGATTTCGCAATGATGCGGGCAGTTCATCGGTTTTAAGAAGAACTCCTCTCCTTCTGCTGGTGTTTTGATTGGTTGAAAGCTATCCGCCCCATACTTATCATAGTGACCAGAAGTAACGTACAAGTCCTTATGCCCAATATGTGGCGTAATAACAGGTTCGTACCCAGCTTTTATTTGTGCTTTTTGTAAGAAATTTTGTAATCGTTCGCGTAATGCTGCGCCTTTTGGCAACCATAGAGGCAAACCCATTCCTACTTTTTCAGAGAAAGCGAACAACTCTAATTCTTTACCCAATTTACGATGATCACGTTTTTTGGCTTCTTCCAAAAGGGTAAGATAATCGGTTAACTCGGTTTGTTTAGGAAAAGTTATGCCATAAATACGGGTCAATTGCTTCGATTTTTCGTCGCCACGCCAGTAGGCTCCAGCAACGTTCATCAGCTTTACCGCTTTTACAAAACCAGTATTAGGAATGTGCGGACCACGACATAAATCGGTAAAATTACCTTGCGTATAGAACGTGATTTTACCATCCTCCAAATCCTTAATTAAATCCAATTTATAAGGATCTCCTTTGTCGGTAAAATATTTAGTAGCATCGCTTTTGCTTACTTCGCTGCGTAAAAATTCGGATTTAGCTTTGGCTAACTCTAAAATTTTATCCTCTATTTTTTTAAATTCATCTGATGAAAATTCTTTATCACCAAAATCTACGTCGTAATAAAATCCATTTTCGATAGCCGGACCGATACCAAATTTAGTACCTGGATACAATGCTTCTAAGGCCTCTGCCATTATATGTGCAGAAGAATGCCAAAAAGTAGCTTTACCTTGTGTGTCGTTCCACGTTAATAGTTTTAAACTGGCGTCGTTATTAATGGCACGTGATGCATCCCACACTTCTCCATTTACTTCGGCTGCTAACACATTACGAGCCAAACCTTCGCTAATACTTAGCGCTACTTGATGCGCTGTTGTTCCTTTTTCGTACTCCCGCACCGAACCATCGGGCAATGTAATTTTTATCATTTTTATTTAGTTGTACTCACCGTTTACAAACACGGCAAATCATTAATTTTTTACTCGCTGTAAGCCTTGTATTGCCAAGGTATAATTGGCATTTAGTTTTAGTACATTTTCGTAATCGATAATGGCCTTTTGTTTATCGCCCAATTGCTCCATACATAAGCCACGCATGTAATAGCCACGAGGTTCGCTGCTATTTGCCAATACACCTTTATCAAAATAGTAATATGCCGAATCGTAATTGCTTTTGTTGAATTGCAAATAACCTAAATTGTACCAAGCATTAAAGTAGGTAGAATCGAACTTTAAAATAGCTTTATAATCGGAAATGGCTTTATTCAATGTGTTGTTTTCTTGGTAATACATGGCACGGGCATACCACGCTTCTGCCTTTTTTTCTTGCACACTAATAGCACTGCTAAAATATTGAGGTGCTAATTTATTGTTCTCTTTAGCATACAACAATCCTAATTGCATATAGGCATCATAATAATCTGGATTTTGCTCGATAGCTGTTTGAAAACTGGATATAGCCTTATCCTTCTTTGACAGTTCTTTGTAGTTCATTCCTTTTAGGAAATAACCACGTGCGTTGTATTTATCTTTTCTGAGTGCGTTATTAATAGCTTTAAACGACAATTCATGCTTGCGGGCTATCATTAAAAACTCTCCTAACTGCAGATTGAGAGCCACATGATCTGGATTCTTTTTTAAGCCATCTTCTAATGCTGTACGTGCGTTGGCAGGTTCTTGTTTTTCGATGTAATAGTTTGATAACGTAATATAAAACAATGGATTGAGCGAATCGATACTAAAAGCTATACCTAAATCTTCATAGGCTTTATCAATGGCCTGGTTTTTTAGATAATATGTTGCTCTATCATTATAAAATGAGGCGTTTTCTGGAGAATTAAGTATCTTTCTTGTTAATTCTCTCAACTCTTGTGGACGGGTATCCTCCTCTATTTTAGCAATAGTATCAGTACTATTGGCATCTTTCTTAGTAGCGTTATTTCCACAAGATATTACCAAACAAGAAATTACACTAAAAAATACAACTTTAAATAGGTTCATAATATATAGGCAAATATAGTATTTGAAGGGGGATTTTACCAGCCCATTGTCAATACATCGGCTACGTGTAGCGTTTGTAGTGGCAAGTTTTGTTTATCGATATAGCCTTGCAAATGCATGAGGCACGAAACATCTGTAGAAATAATATATTGTGCATTTACTGCCAAGGCATTATCTACTTTTTGTTGTGCCATTGCTACCGAAATAGGTTCGAATTTTACGGCAAAGGTGCCGCCAAAACCACAACAGGTTTCGCAATCAGCCATTTCAACCAATTCTAATCCTGCTACGTTTTTTAGTAATTGACGCGGTTCTTGCTTAATACCACATTCTCTAAGCGCGCCACAGGCATCGTGATAAACGGCTCTGCCATTGAGTGTAGCGCCAAAATCATCCTTCTTAATTACATTAACTAAAAAATCAGATAGTTCGATAATTTTACCTTGTACCTCTTTGCACTTATTATGTGCTACTGCATTGGTAAATAATTCGCCATAATAGCTCTTTACCATACCAGTACAGGAGCCTGATGGACTAACTATGTAGCGCTGCCCCGAAAAATCGTCCAAAAACTTTTGAGCTACTTCTTTGGCTTCATCCCAAAAGCCCGCATTAAATGCAGGTTGCCCGCAACAGGTTTGCTCGGCATTGTACATTACCTTACAGCCTGCTTTTTCGAGTAATTTTATGGTATTGAATGCTGTTTGAGGAAACAACTGATCAATAAAACATGGGACAAATAATTCTACCTGCACTAAAAATTTATTAATTGTTAACTATTAGGTTTACCGTATTTACTTTTCGTAATCGCAGTAAAAATACTAATCCTATACCCAAAATGGCTGTAAAAAATAAGGTAGAGAAACGCATACTCCCTGTAAGCACTTCCAAATATCCATACATAAACGTTCCTAAAACAATGGAGGTTTTTTCTACTACATCGTAAAAACTAAAGAAGGATGCGGTATCTGTAGTATTTTGGGGTAATAATTTGGAATACGTAGAACGTGAAAGCGATTGTATACCACCCATTACCAAACCTACTACGCCTGCTAAAATCATAAATTGAGCAGCTGTTTGCACAAAATATGCCGATGTGCCTATACCAATCCATACTATAACGGCTACACACAATGCTTTAAGATTACCGATGCGCGCTGAAAGTCCTGAGAAAAAATACGCTCCGCCAATAGCTACAATTTGAATAATTAGAATGGTAAGTATTAGCTGGGTATCTTCCATTTTAAGTTCTTTGGTGCCAAATAGTGTAGCTACGTACATAACTGTTTGCACACTCATATTGTAAAAAAAGAAGGCGAGCAAAAACCGTTTTAAGCTTACATGATTCGCCAGTTGTTTCCATACCCTGCTTAGTTCTTTGTAGCCCTTAAAAAGAATATCACGTGTAATAGGCTTTTTATGTGCTGGCTTTGGCATCCCATTGAAGGTGATTTGTGCAAAACCTGCCCACCATAAACCCGTCATTACAAAAGTAAGTCGTGATGCCTCTCCGGCAGTTAATCCCACTTTGTCGTGTAACGTAATTAACCCCAAAGAAAATACCAGCATAATGGTACTACCTATATAACCCATAGAAAAACCTTTTGCCGAAACTGCATCTTGTTCTTTAATAGTAGCGATTTCGGGTAGGTACGCATTATTAAACACTATACTACCAGCATATCCCAATAGGGCGGTTACGCTCAGTATAAGTCCTAATGTAACTGTATTGGCATCGAACCAATACAACCCAATGCAAGAAAGAGAGCCGAGATAGCAAAAGAATTTCATAAAGCTCATTTTGCGTCCGCTATAATCGGCAATACCCGACAGTAAAGGCGATACTATAGAAATAAGTAAGAAGGCAAAAGATATAGCATACGAGTACAGCGCAGTATTAACAAACTCGACACCAAAAAAAATAACTTTATCGGAGCCTGCACTGCTGGTTACGGCATTGTAATATACAGGGAACACGGCCGATGATATAACCAAAGAATATACCGAATTGGACCAATCGTACATTGCCCAAGCATTAATTACTTTTTTTGAGGAACTTGCCATGCTGCCAAAATAGCTATATTTTGTAGGATGTAGAAAAAAATAACTCTATCAGAAAAATTAACATTGATTGATTAGTTTCGCAGCGTAGAAAAGTGTTCTCTTGATGAAGGTGTACCTAATTTCGTATTGGCAGCTTACTAGTAGCCAAACTGCTTCCAATCGCTTACAAGCGTTTGTTGATGCATTGGAAGTTGCAGGCTACACACCTATGGTTTTTTGTTATGCTAATTCTGGAAAAAAAAGTGAACCGTCGGTACGTAATCGTGTTAGAGATTTTATTACAACACGGCTAAATAATTTTATTATAAATGCGTTTTACTCTTTTTTTGTAACACTACTAAAACCAAGAGAGCGTTTTGCCTTAGCTGATTTTACTAATGGTGAACTTAGTTTAGCTGATTGTCTGTTATCAACAGAAGATTGCGTAATTACCAGTGGGCCACCTCATGCTATTTTTACCATTGGAAGTATACTTAAAACCAAGTTTGGTTGCAAGTGGATAATGGATTACCGAGATCCATGGACCTATGGTTATTCTTTACCGCCTTTTGATACTATTCTTTTTGGGCTAAAAAAACGATTGATACGTAAGCAAGAAATTGCATATTTAAAGCAAGCCGATAAAATTATCACGGTATCCGAAAGTTTAAAAGGTTATTACCCTAAAACCTTTGCCAATAAAATTGCAGTTGTAGAAAATGGGGCTAACCTTAACCATATAGATGTAGCAAGTATAGTAGAAAAGCCTGAAGTTTTCAGTATTGTGTATAGCGGATCTGTATATAATGTGCAACTACAAGACACCTCTTTTTTCACTGCCTTAACGCAATTTATAGCACAAGAAAAACTAAATCCTAATGCGTTTAGACTAATCTTTTTAGGATCAAATAGTAATCCATATCTACAGAAATTTATTGACAAATGTGGGCTTACCGCATATACAACTATTACTCCTCGTTTGCCTTTGCAACAGGTTTTAGAGTATTTATATGCTGCTAATATATTTCTGCATTTGCGTTATGGCACAATTGGTGGAATTATTACTTCGAAAGTATATGATTATTTAGCGCTACAAAAGAAAGTACTATTACCTCAAACCGATAATGGCGATATAGCGAATATATTGGAATACCACGGCGCTGGAATTATTTGTAAAAATGAAGAACAAATTATCTCAGAACTTAAAAACGCATATCACAATCACTTAACCAAACAATCATTTACTTGCAAACGTACACCTAACGAAATTCATGAATTAAGCAGAGATTTTAAAACTAAAAAACTAATAGAACTTATTCAAGACTTCAAATAATTTTATGTTATCCATTCTTATTCCAATTTATAATACAACTATTACTGAGTTAGTGAGTCGCTTGGTAGATGAGGCAACCTTTTTTAAATTACCAATAGAAATTCGTTGTTACGATGATGGCTCTAATGCTGAGACAAAACAAAAGAACAAGGTAATTACTCAATATACCAATGTGATTTATTTAGAATTACCTGAAAATATTGGGCGCGCAAAACTTAGAAACAAGTTGGCAGAAGATGCTTTATTTGATACATTACTATTTTTAGATAGTGATGTGCTACCAACACAAAATTCATTTTTAATGCATTATTTACCCTTCGTTTACCAACACAAAGTAGTGTATGGAGGAATTTGCTATACAACAACACCTCCTGCTAAAAACAAGCACTTACGTTGGTATTATGGCAATAATAGGGAGAGCAAATCTGCTATAGAACGTGCTAAAAATCCTCATTTAACTTTTGGATCGGCCAATTTTTTAATTCATAAGAATCAATTATTGCAGATTAGGTTTGACGAAACACTTACTGGTTATGGTCATGAGGATACTCTTTTTGCTATGCAGTTGCAAAAGCAGCACATCAAGATAGCACATATTAACAACCCCGTTATTCATTTAGGTATAGATGAAACCAAGGACTACCTACATAAAACGAATGAGAGCATTGCAAACTTGCATCAGTTAATGCAGCAGCCTGATAAAAAAGATTTTATGTATGACATAAAATTAATAAAGTACTATAATTTGGTAAAGAGATTGAAATTAAGCGGGGTGATTTTAGGTGGATACTTTATACTCAAACCATTAATTATTATACAGTTACAAACAAAATATGCAAGCTTGTTTTTATTCGATTGCTATAAATTAGGTACGCTACTCGTTGCTCGTAGATAAGAAGTAGCAACTAAGGTAATCGTATCAATTCATCCCGTAACACTATTACTCCTTCATCCAGCAATAGCTGGATACCCTTTATTTTCTTTTTTTCGGGCAGCCATGTTATTTCTGACAACAATACGACCATAGTTTTTGGTTGTACAAGCAAAGTTGGTAGTTTTTGCTGTAAACTTTCAAGTTCTTTGGACGTAATTTCTGCCGTATTTAGCGCCAAACATACATCACAAATACCGCATTGTTGTAGGTCTTTTTCGTTAAAATAACTTAACAATACCTTACTTCTGCATTGATTAAGTGATGTTGCATACTGAACTACCGCCTGCATTTTTTCGGTATGGGTTTGTTTACGATCAGCCAAATAATTCGTATCAATTTTTAGTGTATTTGAATTAGCTCGCGCTTGTAAAAAAGTTAATTGAGGGGTATTTTTTTGTGGCAAATAACTAACAATTCCGTGTACATCTAATTGCTCAAGCTGCTGTTTTATAATATCTACCGTTACCGAATTACGCTTGGCCAAATCGTTTTCATTGATTTTTACATAATTATCAAATACTCCTGTGTAAGAACGCAACATCAATTTCAGCAGCGGTTCAAAACCGGGATGTTTATCTTGAAACTGTGCTAAATATTGCGCCGAAACCGTTACTTGCAATCGTGCCGACAAATAAACCTCATCGGATACAGCAACATAACCATCATGTTCTAAAAACTTAAATACACTAAGTACCACCACTGCCGAAAGCTGGCTCTTTGCACAAAAAGCTACAATATCAAAGTCGAAACTTTGCCCTTCGGCTGCACCAACTGCTAATTGGTAGTAGTTAGCCAACGCTTGATAGACCTGTTTAATTTCATCTATGGAAGGAAAAGCCATTTTTAAACGCTCTTCTGCTATCAATTTATCGGCAGGAGTATACAGCAATACAGCATAAGCTTTTTGCTCATCACGTCCTGCCCTACCCGCTTCTTGGTAGTATGCTTCTAAACTCTCTGGCAAATCTAAATGCACTACAAAACGAACATCGGGCTTATCAATGCCCATTCCGAAGGCGTTGGTAGCTACTACAATGCGCGTTTTATTAGCAATCCAGTCTTCTTGTTTTTTCGCTCGTTGTTGCATAGGCACCCCCGCATGGTAAAAATCAGCTGATTGGTGCTGCTGCTGCAACCACTTGGCTACTTCTTGAGTTTGTCGTCTATTGCGCACATATACAATGCCTGTTCCTTTTACTTTAGTAGCAATGTCTAGTAATTTTTGCAACTTATTCTCGTGGTGCAATACTATATAAGCCAAATTTTTACGTTCAAAGCTTTTCGTAAAAATATGCTCCTGCTTAAATAGTAACCGTTCTTGAATGTCTTTTTGCACCCGCTGAGTGGCGGTAGCTGTAAGCGCTAATATAGGCACGTGAGGCAATAACTCTCGCAATTGAGCAATCTGCAAGTACGCCGGACGGAAATCATACCCCCATTGCGAAATGCAATGCGCCTCATCTACGGCAATCAAATTCACGTTCATTTGCTTGATACGCTCTTGTACTAAGTCGGACAAAAGACGTTCGGGAGATAGATATAGGAATTTATAATCTCCGTAAATAGCATTATCTAAGGCAATATCAATCTCTCGTTTGCCCATTCCAGATGTGATGCTGAGTGCTTTTATACCTTTTTTATGTAGGTTTTCTACCTGATCTTTCATTAAAGCAATAAGCGGTGATATTACAATTCCTATCCCCTCTTGAGCTAATATTGGTACTTGAAAACAAATGGATTTTCCGCCACCAGTTGGCAGTAATGCTAAGGTATCTTTACCCAATAATGCAGCTTGAATAATTTCTTCCTGTAAAGGCCGAAATTGCTGAAATCCCCAATATTGATTTAATATAGCATGAATAGTAGGCATTAATTTGGGTTAGAATGCCTTTAAACTCATGTCTAAGCTGTGGTAAGAGTGCGTAAGCGCGCCCATCGATATATAATCTATACCTAATCCTCGATAATTTGGTAACGTTTCGGGGGTAATACCGCCAGATACTTCCGTTTCTATTTTCTTATCAATAAGTTTTAAGGCTTTTTTAAGTGTCTCTAAATCGAAATTATCTAACATTATCCTATCCGCTCCACCTATATGCAACACTTCCGCTACTTCTGTTAGGTTACGTGTTTCAATTTCTACTCTTAAACTTTTGCCTGTTTTTTGTAAATATGCTTTTGTTGCTGCTAAAGCAGCTGCAATGCCACCAGCATAATCCACATGATTATCCTTAATTAAAATCATATCAAACAAACCAAAGCGATGATTGGTACCACCGCCAATGCGCACTGCTTCTTTCTCGAAATATCTAAATCCTGGAGTTGTTTTTCTAGTATCGAGTAATAGGGTATTGGTATCGTTTAGTATATGTACCATTTTATTGGTAAGCGTAGCAATGCCACTCATACGCTGCATAATATTAAGCACCAAGCGTTCTGCCTTAAGAATGGAGTGTACGCTGCCAGTTACCTCCAACACAATATCTCCTGTTTTTACAACAGTTCCATCATTTAAAAAACTATCTACATGAAGAGTAGCATCTGCCTGCTGGAATACTTCTAAAGCAACAGCAACCCCTGCTAATATGCCATTTTCTTTAATAATCAGTTTTGCCCTACCCTGTGTATTACCAGGAATACACGCAAGCGAGGTATGATCTCCGTCGCCTACATCTTCAATAAAAGCATTTGCAATAAATCGGTGCATAGTGATACTATATAACTTACAAGTGTAAAACTTAAAGTTAATACTATATAATTAATTGTTTTTTTCTATTCGGAGTTCTTTTATAAAAGCACGATTGGCTACAAAATTTACCGAGTAGTATGTTCGGTAAATACCTTTATCGGTAGAGAGAGAGCCTATTGCATAAGATATAATGCGTGTCGAGTTAGATTTGTATATCAGTTCAAACGACTGTGTTTTATTCTTTCTAAAAAAATCGTTCAACACGCGTTCGGCTTGTACCTTACTAAACACATTCTCCTTATCTACTAAGGTTATTTTTACAGTGCTATTTAAAAAAGTAGCTAATTGTACTGCATCTCCTGCTTTAAATGCTGCAGTTACATCGTCCCGTATATCGGGTTGTTTGTACGGCACATTTAGTGCAAAAAAAGATACAAGGGAAAAAATAGCGAGTAATTTGAGCATAGCAACACCTATAGTTTTACAAATACCGCTAAAATTATGCCAATTAATGCTCATTGATTTTTTATATTAAACTTTCTTAAAAGTCAAAAATAACATAAAAGCAACGAGTAGAACCCTTAAAAAGAAGTATTTTTGGTTTATGAGCAAAAAAGTAGTTTTAATGATATTAGATGGCTGGGGCTATGGCACTCAAAAACAAGCTGACGCTATACAAAAAGCACACACCCCTAATTTTGATGCTTACCTAAAAAACTACCCACACGCCACTTTGCTTACATCTGGTGAAGATGTTGGTTTGCCTGAAGGACAAATGGGCAACTCGGAAGTAGGGCATATGAATATAGGCGCAGGGCGTATTGTATATCAAGAACTTGCGCGCATCAACAAAGAGGTAAAGGATGGAGAATTAGCTCAAAACCCTACCCTTCTAAAAGCTCTTGAAAAAGCTAAATCTGGGAATAAAACACTACACTTAATCGGACTGGTTTCTGACGGAGGGGTGCATTCGCACATGAATCATTTAAAAGCACTGTGCCATATAGCAACAAATTATGGTGTACAAAAAACAGCCATACATGCCTTTATGGATGGACGAGATACCGACCCAAAAGCAGGAGCGCAATACATTACCGAATTAGAAAATGATATAAAAAACACTACCGCCAAGATAGCTACCATTGTTGGTCGCTACTATGCAATGGACCGCGACAATAGATGGGAACGCGTAAAAATAGCTTACGATTTATTAGTACATGGACAAGGCAAATTGGCTAAAAATGCTGCTACTGCACTACAGCAATCGTATGCTGATGGTGTAACTGATGAGTTTATAAAACCCATTGCAATACAAGATATTGATGGAAAGATAAAAGATGGGGATGTTGTAGTATGTTTCAATTTCCGGACGGATAGAGCCAGAGAAATTACGCAAGCACTAACACAACGCGATATTCATGAGTACAATATGCACAAATTGAACTTGCATTATGTAACGCTAACCAATTACGATGATAGTTTCACTGGCATTGACGTTGTTTTTACAAAAGATGATTTGCAAAAAACACTGGGCGAAGTACTACAGCATCATGGTAAAAAACAAATTCGGATTGCCGAAACCGAGAAGTACCCACACGTTACCTTTTTCTTTTCGGGAGGGCGCGAAACACCCTTTGAAGGAGAAAGCCGCATTATGATTCCTTCACCAAAGGTAGCCACCTACGACTTACAACCCGAAATGAGCGCCAAGGGCATTACCGATGCTATATGTGTAGAATTGAACAAGCAGGAAGCGGATTTTATATGCCTTAATTTTGCCAACCCCGACATGGTGGGACATACTGGAGTATTTGACGCTGTAGTAAAAGCTGTAGAAGTAGTAGATACATGTATGGGAGAGGTAGTAACTACTGGTGCAAAAAATGGATATTCTTTTATTATCATTGCCGACCACGGAAATGCCGACTTTATGATTAATAGCGACGGCACCCCTAATACAGCGCATACAACTAATTTAGTGCCCTGTATATTGATTGACGCAGATTACAAACACATTAGCAATGGAAAATTGGGCGATATTGCCCCTACTATATTGCAACTCATGAATCTACCCATTCCTAAAGAAATGAATGGCACAATATTGGTAAGAGATAAGTAGGCACATACAACCACACAAAACAGCACCAATAATGGATAAAGGTATTCTCGAAATTGCTATTAAGGCTGCAAATATTGGTGTATGGGACTATAACATTAGTACCAATGCCTTAGATTGGAACGATACCATATACAAATTATATGGCATTGAGAATACTAATTTTTATAAAACATATGAAACATGGAAAGCATTACTTCATCCAGGTGATGCATTTTCGATTGACGAAATTATGCAGCAGGTTATTGCTGGCAAAAATGAAATAGATACAGAATTTAGGGTTATTTGGCCAGATAAATCTATTCATTACCTAAAAGCACGGGCTGTAGTAGAACGAGATACTGCTGGAAATGCAATTCGCTTAATTGGCACCAATTGGGACATTACCGATAAAAAGCAAGCAGAATTAGCTTCAGATAAAGCATCGAATGAACTCCGCAGTTTATTCAACTCAAATACCCACGTATGCATTATTGGAACAGATCTTACGGGCATAATTACTCATTTCAATAAAGGAGCAGAACAATTGCTGGGCTATACAGCAACTGAGGTAATTGGCAAAGAAACACCCAGCTTGTTTCATGTAGAAGAAGAAGTAACACGCCGTATTGAAGAACTAAAAGTCCTTCACGGTGTTGATATTACAGGTTTTGAGCTATATGAAAAACACCTGCAATATGGCAAATACGAAGATTTATATTGGACTTACCGGCGAAAGGATGGCACTACATTGCCCGTACAATTAGCCGTATCGCCTATTAAAAATGATGCAAACGAAATTATTGGCATGTTGGGTATTACTACCGATGCAAGTGAAAACAAGCGGTTCGAATATTCGCTAAAAGAAAGCGAACAGCGCTGGCATTTGGCTTTCGAACATGCAGCTATCGGAATGGCTATTGTTTCTCCGCTTGGTAAGTTCGACAAGGTTAATAAGAGTTTACTTAAAATAGTTGGGTATTCGGAAACCGAATTGCTAAGTAAAACTTTTCAAGACATTACTCATCCAGATGATTTGAATGCAGATTTGGCATTTGTAAATAAAATGCTTGCCAACGAAATTGAAACCTACCAAATGGAGAAACGGTATTTTCATAAAAACGGAAATACCATTTGGATTTCGCTAAGTGTATCCTTGGTAAAAGATGAAAAAAATAAGCCTATCTACTTTATTGCTCAGATAGAAGACATTACCAAACGAAAAAAGGACGAAGAGGAGATTACCTATTTAGGCAGACTGATTAAGGACGTAAACGATGCCGTTTTTTCTACCGATAATCAATTTGTAATACGTAGTTGGAACACAGCCGCAGAAACCTTGTTTGGATACAGCGCTAGTGAAGCTATTGGGCAGCCTTCCCAATTATTAATACGCCAAAATGAGTCTACTGAATGGCGTAATAAAGTTTTTGAGTCAATAACTAGTACTGGAGCATGGAAAGGAGAAGCTACTTATTTACGTAAAGACAATTCGTTATTTACTGGCTTGGTAACACTCTCCACCACCAAAAACTTAGAGAACAAACAAGATGGCTATGTGAGTTTTGTACGTGATATTTCGGAAATTAAAAAACTAGAAACACAGCAACATGAAACCATTGATATTATAAGTGAACAAAACAAACGCCTCATCAACTTTGCCCATATTGTATCACATAATTTGCGCTCTCATGCGGGCAACTTTAGTATTTTGTTAGATTTATATAGCAGCGAAACCAGTGAAACAGAAAAACAAGAACTCATCCGTTTGCTCAATACGGCTTCCGAAAAACTAAGCGAAGCAATTAGTCATTTAAATGAGGTGCTTACTATTCAAGTAAATATCAATCAAGAACGTAAGTCAATTGCATTAAAACTGGCTATTGAAGACACCATTCAATCCCTGCATGCTCAAATCCAGAAACAAGGCGTTGACATTATTGTTGACGTTCCTGAAAACTTAACTATCAACTACGTAACATCTTACTTAGATAGCATTTTGCTCAATTGTCTTACCAATTCGATAAGATATCGCCATCCAAAAAGATTAGCTGTTATTACGTTTAAAACCTATTACGAACAAAACAGCCTCGTTTTAGAAATAACAGATAATGGCATAGGAATTGACCTTGAAAAGAACAGAGAAAAGATATTTGGCATGTACAAAGTATTTCACACCAACAAAGATGCAAGAGGAATTGGCTTATTTATTACCAAAAACCAAGTAGAAGCCATGGGAGGAAAAATTGAAGTACAGAGTACATTAGATATTGGAACAACTTTCAGAATATACTTATCATGAAAAAAATAGACTTAGCTTTTATAGTTGATGATGACGAAATATATGTGTACGGACTAAAAAGATTAGTTGCCATACATGATTTGTGCAAAAACCTTTTGGTGTTTAACAATGGCGAAGAAGCCATTAAATACCTAAAGCCGATTATGGCAAATGCCGATCAATTACCCGACATTATTTTATTGGATATAAATATGCCAATAATGGATGGCTGGGATTTTTTGAATGAGTTTATAAAAATAGAAGCCAATCTGAGTAAAAAAATCACTATTTATATGATTACTTCTTCTATCAACAATGAGGATATCGAAAAAGCAAAAACGTATTCAGAGGTATCTAATTATTTTGTAAAACCTGTTACCCTAGATACTCTTAAGCAGATGTTTACCATAACCACTTAATTTTAAATTTGTTGAATTGCCTCCGCAACAGTAGTTACAGGTAAGCTACACATACCCTGCTTACAAACAAATAGCTTTTGCGTGTTACTCTCCTTACCTTTTACCAAAGCTAATGTACTATTGGCTGCTGCTGCAAGCACTATTTTTTGTGGTAGATAGTAATTATTTAACTCTTTGTGCAAATCGGCAACCGTATTACCACTCAACACCACTTCTTTTAGCTCAAAAACCGTATTCAGCAACAAAATAGCCCAATTGGAATACGCTGAGCCATAACGAGCCATTTGTGGATGAATGGTAGCAAGCATTTTTTGAGCGCGCTCTACCCACTCCGTATTTGCCGTAAGTATGCCCAATTCAAACAATGCATTAGCTATTGCCGAATTAGCACTTGGTATTACATTGTCTTGTATTTCATGTTTGCGGGCAATCAGTTCGGTAGATGAAGTATAAAAGAATAAGCCCGTTTGCTCGTCGCTAAATTTTTTACTGGTAATAGCAGCTAATGTGTTTGCTTTCTCTATCCACTGCTCATCAAAAGTTGCTTGATAGAGTGTAGTGTACGCCTGTATCAAAAACGCATAGTCATCTAAAAAAGCAGGAATGCTTGCTTTATTGTTTTTATAGTTACGGTACAAGCGCCCATCCACAAACAAATTATCCCACAAAAAATGAGCGTTTTTTATAGCTTGTTCCAAGTATGTATCCTCACCAAACACAGTGTATGCTTTTACCAACGCGGCCAGCATTAACGCATTCCAAGAAGTAAGCATTTTATCATCCAAGCCCGGGCGGATACGCATTTCTCTACTATCAAACAGCTTTTGGTTGAGTATCACCACTTTTTGATGTAAATCAGTTACCGAAATACCTAAATCAGTTGCGATAAACGCATCGTCTGTAGTTTTACGGTGTAAAATATTGGTATGCTCTTCGTGCCAATTGCCACTTTCGGTAATTTGGTAATACGCTTTAGTTATTTTCAGTTCTTCATCAGTAAGCAATGCCTGCAATTCGGCAAATGTCCAGGTATAAAACTTCCCTTCTACCCCTTCGCTATCTGCATCCAAAGCCGAATAAAATCCACCCGAAGTATGAATCAATTCTCTGTTTACAAACGCTATAGTTTGTGCTACAACTTGCTTATATAACGGATCCTTAAAACATTGATACGCCTCGGCATATAAACTAGTAAGTTGGGCATTATCGTACAACATCTTTTCGAAATGAGGCACCAACCACTTACCATCTACCGAATAACGTGCAAATCCTCCACCAATTTGGTCGTATATGCCACCCAAAGCCATCTTTTCTAATGTTAACCGCACACTTACAGTTATTGCCTCATCATTAAACAAATGAGCATAGCGCAGCAAGAACAAAAAATTATTGGGTAACGGAAACTTTGGTGCACGGCTATGCCCACCTTCTACAAAATCTAAATACTGTTTCCAAGTGGTAACAATTACTTCCAAATCTGACTTTGTGAAAGGCGTATTTTTTACACTAGGAACAATACTTTCTGCATTTTGAACTCCTTGAGTTAGTTTAACAGCATATGCTTCTGCCTCGGCAGGTTTTTCTTGGTAAAAGGCAGCAACTGTTTGCAGAATATTTTTCCAATCGTCTTTACGGAAATAAGTTCCCCCATAAATAGGGCGTTGGTCGGGTAGTGCAATACAATTGAGCGGCCATCCGCCTTGTCCGTTTATAAGTTGAACGGCACTCATGTAAATCTGATCTATATCGGGACGTTCTTCTCTATCCACCTTAATGCACACATAATGTGCATTCATAATGGCTGCTACCGCTTCATTCTCAAAGCTTTCGTGCTCCATTACATGGCACCAATGGCAAGCCGAATAGCCTATGCTAATAAGTATTAGTTTGTTTTCTGCTTTGGCTTTTTGTAAGGCTTCCTCTCCCCAAGCATACCAGTTTACTGGATTGTGTGCATGTTGCAACAAATACGGGGAAGATTCGTGGATGAGAGAATTGGGCATTACTTTTTAGTATGGGAGTCGAAGTCTGATTTTGTTATTCTCTTTGTCAACGATTTAGGCAATGGCTCTCCTTGTTTATGCTTTTCTAAAATAAAATATAGCCTTTTTCTGGGATAGCTAATCCACCGAATTGACCCAGAAAAAAACATTACACTACCAATAAAAGTTCCTATAACTACGCCAGTCGCAGTAAAAATAGGAATAACAGTTTCAGAAGTGCCACTGTCTAATACCACTCCTATTCCACCCAAAACATATGGCATTGGAGTAGAAAGTAAAAAAGTTAGTATACCCTCATTACGTGTTCTGAAATACATATTGATAAGAGCACTCGTAGTATCATCAGAACCAAACTTCTCTACGAATCCTTCTTTATCCATTCTCCAAAATGTATGTTTTTCTACGGTGGAGTCATTATCTATCACCAATTCAGCAGCGAATGTGGTTGTTTGGAAAAACAGCAGACAAAGAATAAGAACACGTTGTTTCATTGATTATAGATTTATTGATGTTTACTTAAAATATAAACCTACTATCTTTTGAGGGCAGCGAAGAATCTAAAAAACTTATAGATTCTTCGCTGCCCTCAGAATGACAAGAAAAGCACTAAAAAATGAGCTTACTTACTCATTTCTGTAAAATTAGCAAAGAAATGAGGGATGGTTTCTATGCCTTTGTAAAAGTTAAACAAGCCATATTTTTCGTTTGGTGAGTGTAGTGCATCACTATCTAAACCGAAACCAAACAGCACCGATTTTAATCCCAATTCCTTTTCGAACAAAGCAACAATAGGAATGCTACCTCCACCACGTGTAGGAATAGGTTTTTTACCAAACGTAGCCTCCATAGCTTTACTAGCAGCTTTAAATGGTAAACTATCCGTTGGGGTAAGCACTGGCTCGCCACCGTGATGTGTAGTTACTTTTATTTTTACGTATGCAGGAGCAATTTTCTCGAAATGCTTTTGGAACAATGCACTAATCTCTTCTGAACTTTGATTAGGCACCAAACGCATCGAAATTTTGGCATTAGCTTTTGATGGCAATACCGTTTTAGCTCCTTCGCCAATGTAGCCGCTCCAAATACCGTTTACTTCCAAAGTTGGACGAATAGAAGTGCGCTCAACAGTAGAGTAGCCTTTTTCTCCCCATACTTCGTTAATGGCTAAATCTTTTTTGTAATGGTCTAAGCTAAAAGGAGCTTTTGCCATTTCTGTTCTATCACTATCACTTACTGGTAATACTTTATCGTAAAATCCAGAGATTGTAATGTGATTATTTTCATCGTGGCAAGAAGCTATCATTTGGCATAAAATAGTAGCTGGATTAGCAACCGCACCACCATACACCCCACTATGCAAATCGCGATTAGGACCAACCACTTCCACTTCCATATATGCCAATCCGCGTAAACCTACATCGATAGACGGAGTATCGTTGGCAATCATAGAAGTATCCGAAATTAATACCACATCCGATTTTAAGCGGTCTTTATTCGCTTTTACAAAAATGCCCAAGTTGGCAGAACCCACTTCTTCTTCTCCTTCAATCATGAACTTCACGTTACACGGCAACGAATTGGTTTTCATCATCAATTCAAATGCTTTTACATGCATGTACATCTGTCCTTTATCGTCGCAAGCACCACGTGCATATATAGCACCTTCTGGATGTTCTTCAGTTTGTTTTACAATTGGTTCAAACGGACCAGAGTGCCACAACTCCAACGGATCGGCAGGCTGAACATCATAATGCCCGTATACCAATATGGTAGGTAATTTTGGATCAATCATTTTTTCGCCATAAACAATCGGATAACCAGCTGTAGGGCAAACTTCTACCTTATCAGCACCGGCTTCTACCAGTTTAGTTTTGATAAATTCGGCTGTTTTAAGTACGTCAGCTTTATACTTAGGATCGGCACTTACCGAAGGGAAACGTAATAGCTCGAAAAGCTCGTCCAAAAAACGTTGTTTATTGGCATCAATGTATGTTGTAATGTGTTGCATGAAATTTTTATTTGAATGCAAATATATCAATCTCTCCTTATTCCTATTATGTGAATAAATTAATCAGGCAAAACAAGTTACACAGTGTGGCGGAATACTAACTTTGTGGCTTATCATGTCAGAAAAGGAATATTTAGCCGCATTAAACCCTGCGCAGCGCGAAGCTGCCTTGCATACCGAAGGACCGTTAATGATTATAGCTGGAGCGGGCTCGGGCAAAACACGGGTAATCATGTACCGCATTGCGCATCTTATTCAAAAAGGAGTAGATCCTTTCCATATTTTAGCATTAACTTTTACCAATAAAGCAGCCAAAGAAATGCGCGATCGCATTGGTAAAATTGTAGGAACCGAAGCTAAAAGCATATGGATGGGTACCTTTCACTCCATTTTTGCTAAAATACTACGCATAGAAGCTGATAAAATTGGTTACACCAGCAATTTTACCATTTACGATACCGACGATAGTAAGAGTTTGCTCAAAACCATCATTAAAGAGCAACAGTTGGATGATAAATTGTACAATGTAAATTATGTGTACAACCGTATTTCCTCTTCTAAAAATAACTTAATTTCTGTAAGCGAGTACCAACAAAACAGTCAAATACAAGCCGATGATTTTTCGAGCGGAAGAGGCAAAATTGGCGAGTTGTACGAAATTTACAGCAAGCGTTGCTTTAAAGCTGGCGCTATGGATTTTGATGATTTGCTCTTCAAAACCAACGTACTGCTGCGCGACCATGCCGATGTGCTCTACAAATACCAAAACAAGTTTAAATATGTGATGGTGGATGAGTATCAGGATACCAACTTCTCTCAATACTTAATTGTAAAAAAACTGGCTGCCATCAACGAAAACATTTGCGTGGTGGGCGATGATGCCCAAAGTATTTATGCTTTTCGTGGAGCAAATATCCAAAACATCCTCAATTTCGAAAAAGATTACCCTGATGTAAAAGTGGTAAAACTGGAGCAAAATTACCGCTCTACTCAAAACATCGTAAACGTATCTAACAGCATTATTGCTAATAACAAAAGTCAGTTAGACAAAACGGTTTTTTCGGAAAAAGAAGCTGGAGATAAAATAAAAGTATTGCGCGCCTTTAGCGACAATGAAGAAGGCAAGATGGTAGCCGAAAGCATTTTGGAGCAACGTATGAACAAAAGTTTGCGCAACAATGACTTTGCCATCTTGTACCGCACCAATGCCCAAAGCCGTTCTATGGAAGAGGCATTGCGTAAACTTAATATTCCGTACAAAATTTATGGCGGTTTATCGTTTTACCAACGCAAAGAGATTAAAGACCTTATTTCATATTTCCGCCTTACGGTAAACCCGAATGATGAAGAAGCCATAAAACGTATCATCAATTACCCAGCAAGAGGAATAGGCAAAACCAGTATCGATAAATTAATTGTACTTACCGAAGAAAAAGATGTTTCTCTGTGGCAGGTAATCGAAAATGGGCAACAATTAATTGGGGGTAAATCGGGTGAAAGCATCAGTTTGTTTGCCATGATGATTAAGAGTTTTGCCGTGATGGAAAAAACGCATAGTGCATATGATTTAGCCGCACACATTGCCAAACAAAGCGGTTTGTTACAAGACTTGCACAACGACAAATCAGTAGAGGGTGTAAGCAGGTACGAGAATATTCAAGAATTACTGAATGGTATTAAACAATTTAGCGAACGTAGCGACATAGAAGACAAGAGTTTAGGCGCATTTTTGCAAGACGTAGCGCTGCTTACCGGCAACGAAGGAACCAATGCCGATAAAGATGATGCCGATACGGTTTCGTTAATGACGATACATACTTCTAAAGGATTGGAGTTTCCGCATGTGCACATTGTAGGGCTGGAAGAAAATCTATTTCCTTCACAAATGTCGTTAGGCAGCAGGCAAGATTTAGAAGAAGAACGCCGCCTATTTTATGTTGCGGTAACACGTGCAGAAAGTAAGTTAACCCTATCCTATGCACTAAGCAGGTACCGTTGGGGCAGTTTAACCAACTGCGAACCCAGCCGATTTATTGAAGAAATAGACAAACAATACTTAAACATTAATTTTACCAATAGAACCAGTACAGCTCCAGTAAAAAGTTTTACCGACGAACGGAGTACCTATGCCGATAGTTTCCAAAAAACAACGGTTATTCCTAAAAAACCAACTTTAGGCACAAAAGTACATGTGCCAACTGCTGATTTTCAGGCAGACGACTCTTCCTTAATTGTACAAGGCATGGAAGTAGAACACCAGCGCTTTGGTTTTGGAAATGTAGCGGCATTGGACGGTAAAGGCGATGATATAAAAGCAACCATTCTGTTTAAAGAATTGGGCGAGAAGCAACTTTTACTTAAATTCGCAAAACTTCGCATTATTAAAACCTAAGTGTTCTATTTAATTGAACAATAACAACCCATTTAATGGACTATAACAGTACCCGCCCTAAACTCATTCTATCAGAATACGGACGTAATGTGCAAATGATGGTAAAACACATCGTTACATTGCCCAACAGAGACGAACGCAATAAATATGCACAAGCGGTAATTGAGTTGATGGGGCATTTAAATCCCCATTTACGCGACGTAGCCGACTTTAAGCACAAACTGTGGGATCACTTATTCATTATATCTGATTTCCAATTGGATGTAGATAGCCCCTACCCTATACCAGGTCGCGAGCATTTTCAAACCAAACCGCAACCACTTGCCTATCCTGCCAAAAAAATTAAGTATAAACACTACGGCAAAACAGTAGAGCTTTTGGTTGAAAAACTAAAACTAGAAACCGACCCTGAAAAACGGGAGGCTTTTGTAGCTACTATTGCCAATTTTATGAAAATGGCTTATGTAAACTGGAACAAAGACCACGTAAGCGATGAAACCATCATATCTGACTTAAAGATATATTTGGGTAGAGATGTAGCTATCAGCGAAGGATTGAGCTTAAATAAAGTAGATGCTCCACGAAATACCACCAACACAAATCGTGCGAAACACCACAAGAACATTAAGCAAAACAACCAAAAAAATAAAAAGAAAAGATATTAAAATAGGTGAAAGGAGTAAAAGATAAGGAGCAAGGGGTAATAAAATAATTTCCTAACTCCTAATTACTAACTCCTAACCCCTTAATTCCTAATTTATGAATGCATTTGAAATTATAGGTGGCAAGCAACTAAAAGGAGAAATAACTCCACAAGGTGCTAAAAACGAAGCTCTACAAATACTATCTGCAGTATTACTTACTGCCGAAAAAGTAACCATCAGCAATATTCCTGATATTATTGACGTAAATAAACTGATTGATTTATTACGTGCTATGGGCGTAGCTGTAGAGCGTCTTTCTAAAGACACGTACACTTTTCAAGCTACCCATATCGATTTACCCTATCTTGAATCGGAAGAATTTAAACAAAAAGGGGGAAGTCTGCGCGGCTCTATAATGGTAGCCGGACCAATGCTATCGCGTTTTGGTAAAGCTTTTATGCCCAAGCCAGGTGGAGATAAAATTGGTCGCCGCCGTTTAGATACGCATATTATTGGTTTTCAGAAATTAGGTGCTACCTACAACGAAGGTATCCTTGATGCACCTAAAAATGGTAAACTGAAAGGCGCATATATGCTATTGGATGAAGCTTCGGTAACTGGTACTGCTAATATCGTAATGGCTGCTGTATTAGCAGAAGGAACTACCAGTATTTACAATGCCGCTTGCGAGCCTTATTTACAGCAATTATGTAAAATGCTAAACCGCATGGGTGCAAAAGTTAGCGGCATTGGCTCTAATTTATTAACGATTGAAGGAGTAGATAAACTAAAGGGAACAGAACACCGCATGCTACCCGACATGATTGAAATTGGCAGTTTTATTGGCTTAGCAGCCATGACACAGTCGGAAATTACAATCAAAAATGTGTGTTACGATGAGTTAGGTGTTATACCTGATGTATTTGCCCGCTTAGGTATCAAATTTGAGCGCCGAGGCGATGATATTTATGTACCTGCACAAGAGGTATATGAAATCGACACCTTTTTGGATGGCTCTATCCTTACTGTTGCAGATGCGCCTTGGCCAGGCTTTACCCCCGATTTACTGAGTATCGTATTGGTAATTGCTACACAGGCCAAAGGCAGTGTGCTCATTCACCAAAAAATGTTCGAAAGCCGTTTATTTTTTGTAGATAAATTAATTGATATGGGCGCACAAATTATTCTTTGCGACCCTCACCGCGCCAATGTAATTGGCTTGGGCAGAACTCACTCGCTAAGAGGTATTTCTATGACCTCTCCAGATATACGTGCAGGGGTTTCTTTGCTAATTGCCGCCTTAAGTGCCAAAGGAAAATCTACGATTTACAATATCGAACAAATAGATAGAGGTTACCAAGATATTGATGTACGCTTGCAAGCTTTAGGGGCGGATATTAAGCGGTTGTGATAGTCCAAATTGGGTTTAGACAATTTTAATATTTAATGAGTTATCATCAATTAATAACATGCTTGCAACCATAATTAATTCTAAATTAGTACTATTTTAAGCCGATCACTAAAATCCTATGAAAAACTTAAACTACTTTACCTTAATCTTAGTAGTAATCCTTTGCAGCAGCAAGTACTTAATAGCCCAATCACCTACCCTTTGGGGAGTAACCACCAAAGGTGGTACTGATGGCAATGGTAATATATTTAGCATTTCTACTGCTACTGCTAGTATTACCAATAACTTTATTTTTACTAGTGATATTACGGGCTGTTACGTACAATACACACAACTCTGTGAAGCTAATAATGGTAAAATATACGGATTAGCAAGTGGTTGTGGTACACATTTCACTGGTGTATTATTTGAATATGACCCCAGCACTAGTATCTATACAAAAAAAATAGACTTCAAAGACACTACCATGGGTAGCAATCCTAATGGTAGCCTCATAAAGGCAACTAATGGCAAGCTGTATGGGATGACACTTCATGGTGGTTCAAAAAACGATGGTGTCTTATTTGAATATGACCCTAGTGCAAATACCTACACCAAAAAGTTTGATTTTGATGCTAAGTCAACTGGATGCAATCCTTACGGTAGCCTAGTAGAAGCCACTAACGGCAAACTGTATGGAATGACATTTAGTGGAGGAACAGAATACTATGGTGTATTATTTGAATATGACCTTAATACAAGTATCTATACAAAAAAAATAGATTTTGATGGCACGGACAAAGGACGTTTTCCTACTGGTACACTCCTGCAAGCCAACAACGGTAAATTGTATGGAGTGACGGCAAGCGGTGGAGCAAATGGCAATGGCGTATTATTTGAATTTGACCCGAATACGAACACATATATCAAAAAGTTAGATTTTAATGGAACAAATAATGGGAGCTATCCAAATGGTAATCTTATTCAAGTCAGCAACGGAAAGCTATATGGATTAGCAAACAGTGGCGGCACAAAAAACTATGGCGTATTATTTGAGTATGACACAAATACTGATACCTATACGAAGAAAATGGATTTTGATGACACAAATAAGGGTAGAAATCCTATTGGGAGCCTCATACAAGCAACTAATGGCAAGCTGTATGGAATGGCAAATGGAGGCAAGAATAACAATGGTGTTATTTTTGAATATAACCTGAGCACAAATACTTATATCAAAAAGTTGGATTTTGATGGAGAAACCAAAGGGCGTAATCCTTATGGTAGTTTTATGCAAGCAAGCAATGGTAAGTTGTATGGTATGACTAATGCTGGTGGCATTAATGACTATGGTGTATTATTTGAATACAATATTAACACGGATATTTATACCAAAAAAATGGATTTTAGCGGCTTCGCTGGTAGCAATCCAACTGGTAGTCTCACATTAGCAAGCAATGGAATGCTGTATGGCATGACAAATGATGGTGGCCCTTACAATTATGGCATATTGTATGAATACAACTCTAACACAGGCATATACCGCAAGAAGATGGACTTTGATGCCATTTCTGGCAGTAACCCCCCTGGCAACTTTGTAAAAGCAAACAATAGCAAACTATATGCTATGACCAATAGTGGTGGCTCAAATGCCTTAGGCGTATTATTTGAATATGACCCTAATACAAATATTTATACCAAGAAAATAGATTTTGATAAAATAAATACCGGTCGATACCCTCTGGGTAGTCTCATACAAGCAACTAATGGCAAATTGTATGGAATGACGTATGGTGGTGGCATAAACAATGTTGGTGTATTATTTGAGTATAACCTAATTACAAATACATTTACTAAGAAGTTAGATTTCGATGGTACAGATAAAGGCAGTTATCCTTATGCAAACCTTATACAAGCGAACAATGGCAAGATATATGGAATGACTGCTCTTGGCGGATTAAATGACTTGGGTATATTATTTGAATATGAACCAACTATTGGTTTATTTATCAAAAAGATAGATTTTGATGGTGTAACTAAAGGTAGTAATCCTATTGGTAGCCTTATGCAAGCTAGCAATGACAAGCTGTATGGAATGACTTATTATGGTGGTACAACCAACAATGGCGTATTATTTGAATATGAACCAACTATAGGTTTGTTTACCAAAATATTGGACTTTAATGGCATTAATGGGAAAAATCCTAGTGTAGGTGCTTTACTTGAAGTAAAGCCTTGCCTTCCTAACACCAGGTCTATTAATGTTGTAGCTTGCAATAACTATGTATTTAATAGTCGAATTTTAACTGCTAGTGGCGTGTACACAGATACGCTAAGCAATATATGTGAAGAGGATAGTATCATCACCTTAAACCTTACCATAAATACTGTTGATGCTGACATTATAATTAATGACAAAACACTTTCTGCTACAGCAATAGGCGCAGCATATCAGTGGTATGATTGTACACTTCAACAAGTTATAGCTAAAGAAATAAACAAAGATTACACACCTAAGAATTCGGGTAATTATGCGGTAATAGTCACTCAAAATAATTGTACCGACACAAGTAATTGTGTAAGTGTAATCAGTACAAAAGTAAACCAACTGGAATCTATTCAAAATCTGCAATTATACCCCAACCCCACACCAGGCAATAGCACACTTACTTATACATTGATGGAAAGCAGTACTATTAGCCTAGAGATATACAATATATTTGGAATATTGGTCCAAAAAATACAAAAAAGCGAAAAACAAGGAGCTGGTGAATATCAACTGAATATGAATATTGATTTACCTTCTGCAACGTATTGGTTAAGAATACAAACGAACAAAGGTGTAACCACTCATCCATTTGTATTACTAAGAGAATAAAGACTATAAGCAGGTATAATTAAACAAACAAGCTACGAATGAGTATGATCATCCAAACGATTTAATCGTTTGGATGATTATTGAAAAAGACTTATCAATGCTTGAGACAGCTGTTAAGGAAATATACGACGCACTGTTGTAATCTAAATCTCCAACTTCATCCCATCATACGCTATCCGAATATGCTTAGGCAATTCGGCTTCCAGCTCGGCATGAGTACCAATTTGGTGGCTTAGATGAGTAAAATACGTTTTTTCTGCGCCTAGTTCTTCTGCCATAGCTATGGCTTCTTCCAATGTAAAATGCGAAAGATGTTTTTCGCGGCGCAAGGCATTTAAAACTAAAATTTTACTGCCTTTTACTTTTTCTTTTTCGTCAGGGGTAATGAATTTGGCATCGGTAATGTAGCTAAAATCATTTATCCTAAAGCCTAGCACTGGCAACAAGTGATGCATTACCTCTATGGGAGTAAATTTGATAGTACCAATAGTAAAAGGGGTTAAATCCAAATCCATTAATTGTACTTTGGGGATACCTGGATATTGTATGTCTGAAAAAATATAAGCAAACTCTCGCTTTATAGCCGCTTGTACGCGCTCAACAGCATATATAGGCATATCACTTTGTTGCTTAAAATTAAAGGCGCGCACATCGTCTAAGCCGGCAATATGGTCTTTGTGTTCGTGGGTAAATACAATAGCATCGAGCTTTTGCACTTTTTCGCGCAGCATTTGATACCTAAAATCCGGACCCGAATCAATTACAACTGCGGTATTTTCATCTTCTATCAATATAGAAGTACGCAAACGTTTGTCGCGACTATCGGTAGATATGCAGATGGAACAATCACAAGCTATAACGGGTACACCTTGCGAAGTTCCTGTGCCTAAAAAGGTAACGATCACAGTTGTAGTTTAGTTTGTTTTAAACTCTGATAAAACATTTTTTCGCGTTCATTAAGCAAGCTCTCATCCACCTCTACCATCATTAAGATTTCAGCAAGGGCTGTTATCTTGTTTTCTAAGGTAGCAAACTTATTGACTACCACCACACGCGAATTTTCTAATACACAAGCACTCGATTTAAAATTACCTTTCTCGAAACGCACTTTATACTGTGCGGATTCAAATACTTCTTGTAATTTATCTAAGGATGATTGTGTAGGTTTTAACATCGTTTATTGAGCAATTGCTTCAGGCAAATAATTTAGTCAAAAAAAAGCCCCCAGCCTAAGGCTGGGGATAGGTTATCGTAAGTCAATTACATCAACTCCTGGATATTTCTTTTTATCAAATGTAAAAAACTGATCATCTACCTTAGGATTGGCTGTCATGTTTTTTACCGAATAATTATAGCGGTTGCCGTTTTTCTCAAACAACTTTATTTCCACCAATTGCTTTAGTGTTTTATCAATAATTAAACGTGCCTTAAAAATATTTTTAGTCTTATTAGTAGGTGTAAGCTCAATTACTTGGCACATTTTACCTTTTATATTTTTTTCTTCTACAAAAATATAAGAATACCCTTTTTCGTAAATGGTAAAAATTTGCGCTGGATTAATAGCGTCATCTCCAGTTTCTACCACATTTACTTGTACTTCCTTAGCATCTTTTAAATACGTCCAAGTACTTTTTCCGTCGCTAATAATTTCTTGCTTATTTAAATCAATCTTGTATTTATTACCAGATGGTTTTACAAATAAAATACCCGTGTAGCTATCGGTTGTTTTTTCGGCAGTATTTTCTAAGGTAAAGGTAAATTCAGCCTTTATTACGTTGTACGATTTGTATTTTTTGCTTACTCCTGCCAAAATATCTTTGGCTTTTTTGTCAGCAATTTTATCGGAAGGATTGTTCTTTTTCCCCTTCTGAGCATCTGCTGTACTTAAAAAACCACCAAGAAAAAAAGCGAGTAATAGAATTACCTTATTCATGCGTATCTTATTTCTTTATTAAACACAAAGTTAAGCCTTTTGGTTTAATTTACTTAAATGTTCATCTAAAGAATGTTCATCCATATACAATACTTCGCGTGCTTTGCTGCCTTCAAAAGGCCCTACAATACCTGCGCCCTCCAATTGATCCATAATACGACCTGCGCGATTGTAACCCAGTTTCATTTTACGTTGTATCAATGAGGTAGACCCCTGTTGATGTCGCACAATAAGGCGTGCAGCTTCTTCAAACATGGTATCTTTTTCATCTGGATTAAATTCTTTGCTGCTGGCTTCCCCGTCTTCTCCTACATACTCAGGCAGCATGTGTGCCGATGCATAACCACGTTGCGAACCAATGTACTCGGTAATTTTTTCTACCTCAGGTGTATCTACAAAAGCACATTGCAAACGGATTAAATCGCTACCGGTAGAAAGCAACATATCTCCCCTACCTATCAATTGGTCGGCACCACCAGTATCTAAAATGGTGCGGCTATCAATTTTAGAAGTTACCCTAAATGCCATACGTGCTGGAAAATTGGCTTTAATCGTTCCGGTAATAATATTTACCGATGGGCGCTGCGTGGCTATTACTAAATGGATACCAATAGCACGTGCCAACTGCGCCAATCGGGCAATAGGTGTTTCTACTTCTTTCCCCGCTGTCATCATCAAGTCGGCAAACTCATCTATTATCAACACGATAAAAGGCAAATACCGATGTCCTTCGTTGGGATTTAAGCGACGCTGAATAAACTTTTGGTTGTATTCTTTTAGGTTACGCACTTGTGCATCTTTCAACAAATCATAACGCTGATCCATTTCTATGCACAAAGAATTAAGCGTATTGATTACCTTTTTAGTATCGGTAATAATGGCATCACCATCACCTGGTAATTTGGCCAAAAAATGGCGTTCTATTTTTTTGAATAGAGTTAGTTCTACTTTTTTGGGATCTACCAACACAAATTTTAGTTGTGATGGATGCTTTTTATAGAGCAAACTAACCAACAATGCATTGATACCCACCGACTTACCTTGACCAGTAGCACCTGCCATCAACAAGTGAGGCATTTTAGCCAAATCGGCAATGTATATTTCGTTGGAAATAGTTTTGCCCAATGCCAGCGGTAAATCAAGTTTTGAAGATTGGAATTTTTCGGATGCCAATATTGAACGCATCGAAACCATCTCGGGATTTTGATTAGGCACCTCGATACCTATTGTACCCTTGCCTGGTATAGGAGCAATAATACGGATACCCAATGCGGCTAAACTCAATGCAATATCATCCTCCAAATTTTTAATTTTGGAGATACGTACTCCTGCCTTAGGTACAATCTCATACAGGGTAACTGTTGGCCCTATGGTTGCCATTATTTTTTCGATACCAATATCGTAATGACCTAAGGTTTCTACAATTTTCTTCTTATTATCTTCTAATTCTTGTGGGTTTACCTGAATTTTACCAGAAGAGCCATAGCTTTCCAATAAATCAATGTGTGGTGGTTTGTAGGACGATAAATCTAATGTAGGATCGTACTCGCCAAGATCTTTAACTAATTGTGCAGCTAATTTTTCCTCATCACCCGTAAAAGCTTCTTCGGGTGCTGGCGGTATTATAATTTCGGTAGGTATTGTATCCGCCAGTGGTTCTTCTATAATCTCGTTGGTTTCTAAAACAAATCCTTCTGGTGGTGCCGAAACAATGCTAATAGGCTCCATTTCAGGTGAAAATTCTTCTTCCTCCTCTTCTGCTTCTTGGTTTACCAGCAACTCTAAATCATCTTTTGGCAGGTTTACCGGAAAAGGTGACATTTGTTCTGATAATTTTTCTATTACCAAAGGCACTTCGCCAAGGTCATCTTCGGGGTCAAATTCTTTAGGCTTGCGTTCGGGTAATTTAAAATCAATATTAAACGCTATAACCGAGCACGCAAGTCCTGCAAAAAGTAGTATAAAAGCCGTACCCACTTTACCCAAAATGGTATTTAGATATTCGTTGATGTGCACCCCCACGGCACCTGCCAAAAAATACCAATCAGTAGTGAAAAAACTGAGTACAAACCCGAAAAACACCGCTACAGAAGCTAATAAAAACATGCTGTAAGCCAGTGCTTTAGGCAAGTTCAATAAACTCACTTTAAACAACAAACGATAGCCTATTACAAAAAACAGAAATACAAAAATGAAGGAGGCAATACCAAAACCACCATGTATAAATTGGTGCGATACTAAAGCGCCTACAATGCCCAACCAGTTTTCTACTTTGTTATTTTCGGCATCAAAAATTATACCCCAACCCGCATCTGGATTGGCTACTACGCTTTGGTCGGCTTTCCAGGTAAGTACATAGGACGTAAAACCAATAAATAAGTATAAGGAAAACAACAGGAGCAATAAGCCGCTTATTTTGCGCACTCTATCGGCAGCAAAAAAGGCTGCAACGCTGCCCACATTTAGCTTGGGTGCAGTATCTCCCTTTTTTAATTCGGGTTCTCTGAGGGATTCTCTTTTAGGATTTACAGGCTCCTGGCGCAGTCGGTTTACCTTTTCGGACATAGGGCAAATATAGTTTAAAGCTCCACTATTTCCTTACTAAAAGCATCTAAATCTAGGCCATCAAAATTACCCGAACTCATGAACAAGAGGTTACGATTTTGCCAAGACATTTTTTTGAGGGTTGCTATCATTTCTGCGGCATCGGTAAATACGTGCAAATCGGCTCTACCAAAAGCATTTTTTACTTCGTCTACCGTAATAGGCGTTAGTTTTTTATGTGCAATGGTATGCGGATTGAAATATACGATGGCCGTATCTGCCGCATCCATAGCTCCTTTGTATTCGGCCAAAAATGCTTTATTGAGGCTACTAAACGTGTGCAACTCCATACAGGCTACTAATGGACGGTCGCCAAATTGTTGTTTTACCGCAGCAGTAGTTGCTTTTAGCTTTGATGGGGAATGCGCAAAATCTTTGTACACCACCGTAGCATCCGTACGAGCTATGAGTTCCAAACGCTTTGCTGCACCGGTAAAACTTTGTATGGCAGCATAAAATCGCTCATCGGTAAGACCTAAAGCATTACACACCAAGCGCGCTCCATTAAGATTGGTAAGATTATGATTGCCAAAAACCTGCAAGGGTATGGTAGTTGTAGCATTGGGTGTAAGTGCGGTAATTCCATTGGAAATATGGTGAGCTGGAATACCATAACCTGTTTTGGTAATATCTGCACGCGGATGTTGTGTTATCAATTGCTGTAATACTGCATCATCTTGGGCATAAAAAAGTTGCCCCTTAGGTTGCAACGTATCTATAAAGAGGGTGAATTGCTCCAAATAGCTTTCAAAAGTGGGGAACACATTGATATGATCCCAAGCAATTCCACTTAACAAACCAATATGTGCTTTGTATAGGTGAAACTTTGGTCGTCTATCAATGGGCGAAGCCAAATACTCATCGCCTTCTAAAATTATGATTTTTGCTTCTTTGGTTAATTTTACCATGGTATCAAAGCCTTTTAACTGGGCTCCTACCAAATAATCGGCGTCCATACCACTATGTTGTAAAACGTGCAAAATCATGGCGGTAATAGTAGTTTTACCGTGGCTCCCGCCTATTACTACACGGGTTTTATCTTTTGCTTGTTCGTAAATATACTCGGGGTACGAATATACTTTTAGCCCTAAGGCTTGCGCCTGTATCAATTCTGGATTATCAATGCGAGCGTGCATGCCTAAAATTACCGCATCTATATTATTGGTTAATTTTTCGGGATGCCAACCTTCTGTTTTAGGTAATAATCCGTGCTGTGCCAAACGCGATTTAGACGGCTCGAACACCTCATCATCTGAACCGGTAACAACAAATCCTTTTTTGTGTAGCGCAATGGCTAAGTTGTGCATGGCACTGCCGCCAATGGCTATAAAATGTACGCGCATTTTTAATTAGTTAATTGGTTCATTAGTTGATTGGTTTATTAGTAACTGGTAACAGACAACCGAAAACTGGCAACTGGCAACTAAAATTTATTTATTCAAAAACTCACGTACAAAATCAACTTTCTTTTTGGCTGCCGATATGGTAAAAGGGTCTTTGCTCTTCGACTTTTCTTGCAAGTAGGTATTGAAATTAGTATCCGACGATATTGCCTCTACCAATCCTCCTCTGTATGAGAAGAAGAACCATACGTCTTTACCCCCACACTCAAAATAGAAGTTTACAATATCCTCGCCCGATTTACGGACGATTTGTACATATCCATTTACCAACTTGCCTATTTCTTCGTTACCCACGGTAAGTATAGCAAACGGACCAACCGATTTGTACGATCTGCTACTTTGATCCCATACCAAACGTAAATTAGAAAGCACAAATGTTTGATTTAAATCTCCACTGTTTTTGTAAGTAGCAAATAATTTCAACCCTTGTATTACACGTTCGGCCGTTTTTTCGGGCACTAATTCGGATAACGACTTGTAAAAACCGAGTGTATCTAAACGTGGTACACGCGATTCGATAGTGTTGTTCTTTATTACTGCTAGCAACTGCTTAAATGCATCCTTTTGGAAAGGAAAATCCATAGTAAGCACCGTACTTAACTCCAATTCTTTAGAAGCTAATTTTGCCACCCCTTGCCCAACAACTTGCAGCTTAAACTTATCCGAAAACTCTACACCTAAATCAAACGGACCCTCGTAGTACAGTTGTTCGGCAGAGTCTAAAAACGTGAGGTACTTGCCTTTAAGTCCTTCTCCATACAGCTTATCATCGTTCCCGATTTTAAACTTTTTAGAGTTTTCATCAAAAATAAGTGTACCCGTAATGCTGGTAACATTATGGTCAATAGCATCCAACTTATTACTCATAAACGTTCCGTAGCCCTGCGCGCTAATATTATCTAACTGTAAACCAGCAAATACCTTACGCCCATCTGGATTGCGCATAACCGAATCGAGTTGCAGTTTTATAGAATCGGGATTTATTTGACCCTTAAAATTGAAATAACTGGCTTCGATAACCGCACTGTTTTCTATAATTTTAGCAAAACCATCACAGCTCAAGAATTTTTTATTGGCATTCAAATAAATATCTCCATAATAGGTAATACGGTTATTTAGCCTAAAATCTTGACTTTGGTTGAGTAATGATTTGGCAACGGTGTGCACACCCGTATCTACACTTATTTGAGTAAATATGAGTTTTTGTACCTTTTTGTCTTTATCAATATAATCGTAACTGCCATTACCTACATATTTTTTAGCTCCTAATATGTTGATGTTCGCTTCGTATATGAGGTGATATTTATTCTCATTATCGGCTATAAGACGAGCATTGGCAAGTTGTTGCATTTCGGCTTTTGGTTTAATTTGCACTTTATTGCCATCTGGAAAAATTTCCGCATCTGCCACCAATATAGAAGGTACTCCAGTAGCATCTATCAAATAGGTTTTGAGGTCGTACACTACTTTTTCTACTACAAACTTGAGTGAATCTTGCCCCGGAGCAACTGACATTAAGAATTTATCTTCTTTGCTGGCTGTAGCATTGCTAAACTCCACTTTTGCTTCGTCAAACAGCCAAGTAAATTCGTTGAGCGATGTTTTGTATTGGTTGAACGGAAAATCGACTAATTGTTTGCTATCATTTGGTAAAAAATTGGCTCTCCTTGCTATAAAATCAACTTTAGAGCGCACATTATCACCCTGTAGGGCAAATACTTTTACATCGCTAGAATTGAGTCGGATACTCGCCGTATCGGCTGTAAAATCATCTGGATTAAATTTGGTATACTTAGATACGTGGGCTGCATCATTAAAATTGGTGGTGCCGCTGCCTGTTAAATCACGCGGTGTATATACTAAACGCCCGCTATGGGTAGCTTGCAAGCCGTACATTTCCAATGGCTTTTCGCGCTTGTACACAAACATACTATCGGTATACGACGACCAATGCAAATACGGTTCGGGGGCATTTACTTCTGGATTAATGGCTGTTTTATCAATCGTAAAGCTTGTAGCATTGGTATTCATCGAATCTAAGAAGAACAGAAAAGCATTTGCCTTTGCGGTAGAGCTTAAATAGGTAAGTGTTCCGTTACCGAAAAAACCTCTATGACTTAAATCTATTTCATTTACATACTGCCCTTTACCTCTGTAATTCGGGTAACCTTCTGGAGGTGTTTTGGTAAGATACCCCAATGAGGAATCTGGACGTAACAATAAGGCCTCTTTATAAACAGGAAAAATACCATCGGTATACATCTCCCCCTTAAATATCAAATCACTGGCGGAGTTGATATTATCCAAACTATCTATAATAAACGGGTACACGGTAAAGAAAAAACGCTTACGGTCGTATACCGAGCCTTGTCTGTTTTTCTTATCGTAATACACATAGGAGTTTTTGGTGCTTTCAAAAATCGGGAACTGTGGAAAATCTTTTAATCCTGATTTATTATTGGCTTTATCTACTGCAATTTGCCCACTTACATCTTCTACCACCGATTTTACTTCAAACGTATTTTGAACTCCTCTCTCATCAGGTGGGGCTTTTACCTTAAATTTCATGGAATCTACACTCTCTAAGTCTACCTTAAAATTCGTGTAATCGAAGCTAAATCCTTTACCATAAAAGTCGAATAAACCCGCGTGCACCTGCCCACCAAATGTCATGTTCAAATCTTGTTTCATGGTAATATTTCCTTCTTTCGGAATAATATATACCGACTGAGAATCACTTAGAAAGAATTGATTAACGCCTTTTAAGTCCAAGTTGAAACTCGACATATTCATTACGGCATTGGTACCTTTTGCTACCGAACGTAGGCGAATTACATCATAATCTAAATTACCCGCATTAAACCGCACATAATTAATAGCACGGTTTAGTACTGTTATTTCTCCTTTTTTTTCATTCATGCGAATGAAACCCAGCACAACCAACTCGCGCAGTTGCCCTAAAACCTGTTCTTCCTTCAATTTATACGCTTTAGCATAGGCATCAATGGTGGTTACTTTTCGAGTTTGCTTCTCTACAATGCGCTTTAGCGTTACCAAAGGATGTACATCGGCTAAACCTTCCAACTTGCGGTATCTAAACTCTCGGTAATAAAAATCGGATTCGAAAATAGCTTCCCTATTGGTTCTACTGGCAATCATACCAAACTCCATTTCATCCTTTTCCAACGGCCACGTAATTACTTCTACCAAAATAGTGAGTTTGTGGTACGAATCTGTAAATGCGGCACTGCTTATACCCTCATCTCCACGGCTTACAATTACTTTACGTCCCTCGTTTAGGTACTTAAACTCCGCTAAGGGGTGATAAATAGAATCTTTTTCACCTAAATAAATGGTAGTTCTTACTTGATTGGATACAATTTTGTCTAAATAAATTACAAATCCTTCTGAATACCCTTTGGCTGCTAATTTTCCATTTCTGTAAATACTTATATAGGCGTCCTCTCCTTCCGTTCCTGAACCTCTAAAACGGTTTCCAGTCATACCAAATCCCCCATTATAATCTACGCCTTTAAAAATATCTTTTATGAAATAGCTGCTTTTATACGAATCAAATTTGGGATACTCATCATCATCCGGCCCTTTATTTATGGTTAGTTTTTCAGTAATTCTACCGGGCAGTGCCTCGGTAAAATAGCCCTTATAATAAAACTGTACAGAATCTATTTTAAACTCCGAAGAGCCCATATTTAGCTTATACTTATTAAGTTCGGCATATACTTTTGTAGAGTCTAACTTAACCCTTGTCCAGTTCATTGTACCTTTTTTGCCCATCCACATTTTATCTAATGGGTAAAACACCCCTCCTGTATTATAAATGCGGGTATATGTATTGCTTGCCAAGCAGGTAAGCGTAGTAGTGGGTACTATAATTTTGGGTAAAGAATCGTATGCTATTTCAAAGTTTTTATCCGACATGTACCACCTGTTGGAATTGGATAGATTGAGACTATTATTATTAAACAAATCCACAGAAAAGGCTAAATAAGTAGTTGCACGCTTATTCTTTTGCACCGCAAGCTTGCGCAAGCTTACTATCCATTTATTGAAATTTGTAGGATTGTGCTTATTTGCCACAAAATAAAGAATGGCTTGCAAATAATTTTCAAACTCTGGCGATGGACGCAAACCTCTACTCAACATTAAACTGGCAAAGGAGATGATACTATCTTGCTGATCTACCTTAAAGGCTCCGGCGGTGTTCCACTTTACCAAAAACTCTTCGGCTATTTTTTTAGAGGAGCTTACAGATGATGTTTTCATAAAATCATCCAACTGCTTAGCAAAAATGATGGTGTTTTTATCAAATGCTTTTAATGGCACTTGCCCTTGCGCTTTAAGTTGTGTATTGCCTATACAGCATACTACAATTGCTACAATTAATTTTACAAGGTAGTTTTTCATCATTTTTTTGCCGCTCATGTTCTTATTTTTTGAATTGGGCTGCCACCCAGTTGTTTTTTTCTTTGTGATTTACATACACAAAACCTAATGCGGTTGCTTTTTCGGTAATAATTTTAAGATCGGCACCGTTGTAAAAACCACTCATAAACAACAATCCTCCTGTTTTTACCAATTTTGCATATCCAGCCAGTTGGTCGAGTAATATATTACGATTAATATTGGCTAAAAGTATATCTACTGGTTGCAAGGTTGCCAATGTATTAGCATCGCCTACAAAAGCAGTAATAGCCTTGCAGGTATTTAGTTCTATACACTCTTGTGCATTTATAATAGCCTGTGCATCATTATCTATAGCAATTACGGCGGCGGCACCTAACTTATCGGCTATTATAGCCAATACAGCAGTACCACAACCCATATCCAATACCTCTTTGCCCACACAATTGGTTTCAAATAAATAACTGGCCATTAGCGAGGTAGTTTCGTGATGCCCCGTACCAAAAGCCATTTTTGGATCTATAATCACTTCCATACCAATATCCGGACGTTGTTCGTGGAAAGAAGCACGTATGTAGCATTTGCCGGCAATAACTACTGGTTCAAAATTACTTTCCCATACTTGATTCCAGTTTTCGTACGGAATTTGCTTTACTGTGTACGAAAAGTTGTATTCCGCCTTTAGTTCCGCAAGTGCTTGGTTGGTGTTGCTTTCCGAAAAAACATTGCCATGTATGTATGCACAAAAGCCGTTTTCATTTTCCTCAAACGTATCGTAATCTACTGCTGCTAATGCATCTATCAACAAGTCCTTTACAAACTCTTCGGCATCAACAAGGGTAAATTTTAGTTCGATGTAATGTGTATGTTCCATTACGCAGCTTTTACAATTTCTACAAAATCGCGCGACTTTAAAGAAGCACCACCAATAAGTCCACCATCAATGTCGGGCTGAGCAAACAATGTTGCTGCATTTTGCGCATTGCAACTCCCTCCGTATAAGATACGCGTAGTGTCTGCCACGTTTTTAGTCCACTTATTTGCTAACAAGTTACGAATAAATGCATGTACTTCTTGAGCCTGTTCTGCAGAAGCCGTTTTGCCTGTACCAATAGCCCATACGGGTTCGTAAGCTATTACAATATGTTGCATTTCTGCAGCTGTAAAACCTGATAAAGCGGTAGTAATTTGCTGCCCCAATATTTTAAAAAAGTGTCCCGATTCGCGCTCTTCAAGCGTTTCTCCGCAGCAATAAATCACATTTAATTGATTACTTAATGCCGCTTTTATCTTTGGGGTAATGAGTATATCTGTTTCTAAAAAATACTGTCTGCGTTCCGAATGGCCTACAATTACATAACTACAGCCGATGGATTGCAGCATTTCGGCAGATACCTCGCCTGTAAATGCTCCTTTGCTCTCCGCGTGGCAGTTTTGAGCAGCTACCTGCATCTGCTTATGGGTAATAAGCTGCTTTACACTATGCAGATGGGTGTAAGGAGGTGCAATAATTATTTCTACGGCATCATTGCGTAGCTCATCCACCAACATGGCGTTTATTTCTGTTACCAAAATTAAGCCTTCTTGGTAATTGGTATTCATTTTCCAGTTGCCGGCAACTATTCGTTTTCTCATTTTTTACTTCTTCTAAAAATTACGATGGGTTTCTGTTTGTTCAAAAACCGCTGCTAATATCTCTTTATCTTCCTGCGTAAACGGGATAGCACGACGCTGCATCACCAATTCGGCTACTTCGTATACTTTAGGAAGTTGGTACACCTCATAGCCAGCTGTACCGCCCCAGCTAAAATCGGGTACAAAATTGCGCGGAAAACCTGCACCAAAAATATTAGCCGATACGCCTATTACAGTACCAGTATTAAACATGGTATTGATGCCACACTTAGCATGGTCGGCCATAATTAAGCCACAAAACTGTAGGCCTGTTTTACGAAAACGCTGAGTGTTATAATCCCACAATTTTACTTCGGCGTAATTGTTTTTAAGATTCGAATTATTGGTATCGGCACCTAAATTGCACCACTCGCCCACTACCGAATTACCCAAAAAGCCATCATGCCCTTTGTTAGAAAACCCCATTAATACCGAGTTGCTAATTTCTCCCCCTGCCTTGCAATGCGGCCCAACAGTAGTAGAACCATATATTTTGGCTCCCATTTTTATCTGAGCATGCTCGCCCAAGGCAAATGGACCACGAATTATGGCACCTTCCATTACTTCGGCATCTTTACCAATATAAATAGGGCCATCTGTGCTGTTTAAGATAGCACAATTCACTTTTGCTCCTTCTTCTATAAAAATAGCAGTGCCTATGTGGGTGTTTGTCGTATTTAATTCCTGTGATTTTTTACCAGCCGTAAGCAACTCAAAATCATCTTTTATGGCTTGCCCATTTAAGCTAAAGATAGATTCGGGATATGTGAGTTGTTTTATAGGCAATGTATACTCTATGCGAGTATACGATGCGGTATGCGAAAATTGCAGCGCCTGCGATTCGGCTAAACGTACAGCTATGAGTTGTGTAGCGGCATACAAAGCCTCTCCATTTTTAAGAGTAGCAATAGCTTTTATAAGTGCCGCATCCGGAAAAACTGCCCCATTGATAAAGGTGTTTTCGGCAGCAATAGCACTAGTGAATTTGGCTTGTAAATAAGGTTGTGTATGGTAGCTGATAGTTGCACCCAATAGTTTCTCCCATTTTTGGGCAATGGTAAGTATGCCACAACGCATATCTGCAACCGGACGGGTAAAGCTTAGGGGCAACAATTGTTGATGAGCCTCTCCATCAAATAAAATATAATTCATGGAGCGAAAATAAAAAAGTCTCGCTGTATTAGCGAGACTTTTTAGTTTACGGTAGTAAACTTATTTCTTAGCGTAACGATTTTTAAATTTATCGATACGACCTGCTGTATCTACCAATTTCATCTTACCAGTGTAAAACGGGTGAGACATGTTTGAAATCTCCAATTTAATTAATGGGTATTCCTTACCATCTTCTTTCCAAGTAATGGTATCTTTAGTATCTGCGCATGACTTTGTCATGAATTCGTAGTCACAAGACATATCTTTGAAAACTACCAGTCTATAATTTTTTGGGTGAATATCCGCTTTCATTCTATTTTATTTTAATGCTTTACTTTTACTATTAGTGCCCCTTTGTACGCATAACAATGCCGTAAAAATGGAGTGCAAATATAGGATTTTGTATTTTAATTACAAATAGATTGCAAAACATTTTGTTTAGTTTAGGAGTAATAAAAAAATGTAAGGCCTAATTGGTTACTTTTGTAGTGCATGATACACTTTTTGGAACAAAATCAACTAAAAGACACACGAAAATTTATTGCCATTACGGTTGTGCTGTTGCTGCTTATTGGTGGCTTAGTGTATTTCTTTTTCAGCAAGGGCAGTGCCAATTTGCTAAAAAACAAAGGGATAGACGCAGTTCCTACACATGCAACTGCCATTGTACAGTTTACCAACGATCCGCTATTTTATTCTACCATTACCAAAAATATATTTTTCGAGAATTTATTGGGCGATTCGCTTATTACCCAACTCGGTTTTGTTAAAACACTTTTTACCGAACGCACCACTGTTGGCGCAGCACTCAACAATAGCACCTTTACCCTATCTGCCCACCAAACTACTGCCAACACACTCGATTTTTTATTAATTGCTACCCTACCCGAACCTGGCAAATGGAAAAATGCCGAGGCCGTATTTGCGCAACTACTCAGCGTAAAAAACACGCTTAGTAAACGTAAGTTTGAGAATGAGACCATTTATGAACTTTCTTTTTTTGAGAAAAAGCGCAATGTGCAGTTTGCTATACAAAACAACTTACTTATTGTAAGTACCAGTCCATTTTTGGTAGAAGAGGCAATTAGACAACTGCATTCGGGCAAAGCTATTATGAGTTCTGACTTGCTGGACTATACGGAGAATAATCAATTGGCAGAAGTGTACCTGCATTATACTACATTGGTAAACAGCATTTACCCCGTACTAAAAAACGACTATAAAAACGGATTGAATTTTATTAAAAATGCGGGGTCGTGGTCGCGTTTTACCATAGCTATCCAGTCGGATGCTGTATTATTAAATGGTTTTACAGAAACCCCTACCAACAACCAATTTTTTAGCACCATTACCAATCAGCAACCTGTAGCCACCGAAATTACTGACGTATTACCCAACCGTTCGGCGGCTTTTGTATGTATTGGAATTAGTGATTACGCAGAATTTTGCAAGAAAAACAACATCTTTTTGCTACAAAACAACCAGCTTACCAAAAAAACCGCCACCAGCATATACACCACCAGAAGGTATGCTATAAATTTGGAACAAGAGTTTGCACAATGGGTAGGTACTGAATTGGCATGGGTGCTTACCGAAACCAATGGCGATTCGGCAGTGAATAATCAATTGGCTTTTGTAAAAACCGAATACCCCGAAAAAGCAACTGCCTTTTTTCAAATACTAACGGGTACTGATTCTATAAAAACTCCAAAAATTAAGTTCACAGAATATTACCGAAACAACGTGCTTTATACGGTAAACATACCCGGTATATGGGCGTATTTGGGCGGTCCGTTATTTGGCAAAATGCCGGCGGGTTATGCAGCAGTTATCAAAAACCATGTGGTAGTGGCTGCCAAAAAAGAGGAACTCAAAAAGTATATTGATGATTATTTGAGCTTGCAAACGCTGTATCACAACGAGCAGTTTAAGCAAACCAAAGCCTATTATGCCAAAGAGAGCAATTTGATGGTTTTTGCTAATTCGGAGCGTAATTTTCAACTGGTTAAAAACACAACCAGTATTAGCGAAAGTGCCTTAAACAAGCATCAACCCGTAGATTTTGGCAAGCTATATGGCATGTGTTACCAAATAAGCAACAACAACAACCGCCTGTTTACCAATATCGTTTTCAAATACAATTCGGCAACTACCTCGCAAACACGTTTGTTATGGTCGCTGGGTTTGGATCATCCGATTCGGATGCAACCACAAGTAGTGATTAACCACAACAGCCGTGAAAAAGAAATTGTCGTTCAGGATGAAAAAAATGTATTGTACCTCCTATCAAACACGGGGAAAGTAATTTGGAAAAAGCCTCTACCCGAACGCATTATTAGTGCTATTTACCAAGTAGATTTTTATAAAAATGATAAGCTACAACTGCTTTTCAACTCGGCAAATAAGCTGTATTTAATCGATCGTTTGGGCAATATGGTTGCGGGGTATCCTATACGTTTAAGCGCTCCTGCCAGTGCCGGATTGGCTGTTTTTGATTATGATAACGATAAAAGCTACCGCATTTTTATACCCTGCCAAAACGAAGCAGTGTATGGCTATCAATTAAGTGGTAAACCCTTGGATGGCTGGTCGCCAAAAAAACGAATGGGTAAAATTACCCAACCCATACAATACCTGCGTATTGAGGGAAAAGATTATCTGGTAATGAGTAATACCAAGGGCACGGTAAATATTTTGAACAGAAAAGCAAGAAAAATAAAAGACTTAGAATCGGACGATAAAGGCATTTTTATGAACCCTTTTGTGGCGGATGAAATAACCAAAGCAGGCGAAACGCAATTTGTAACTACCAACACCAACGGCACCATACACCGCTATTTTTTGAATGGTGATGTAGATACTCGAAAAGTGGGCAATTGGTCGGAATCGCATTTCTTTAATTACAAAAACATTAGCAACGGCAAAGAAAACGAGTACGTTTTTTTAGATAAAAACACCTTAGCCGTTTATAGTAAAAAGAATAATGCGCTGGTGTTTAGCTACGAGTTTCCGAACGATATTACCCTTGCGCCTCAGTTTATTGACACCGATAGTAACTATCACGTGGGCATTGTTTCGGCAGCGGCTAACCAAATTTTTGGCTTCAATAGCGATGGTAATCTGTTAAGAGGTTTTCCGATAAACGGCAGCACTCCTTTTTCGGTAACCAACTTTAGAAACGACGGCAAGAAATATTTGATTGTAGGCAGCTCGGATAAAAACGTGTACGTGTATAGTTTAGAGTAACGGATACTTATTTATTAGGGCTATAAGCAAGTTATAAGGCATCCCTATGACGACATTAGTAATGAAAGAAAAATTAAAAATCATACCAATTAATTTACTGGAGCAATACAATTCTCAAGTAAGTAAAGACTTGTCTTCGTTGTTTGATAATTTAAAAGATGCAGAAATATCAACAGACAGTTTTAGTTTTTACACTTCGGTATCTTCCGTATTTTCTAGCAAAATAGAAGGCGAAGAAATTGAACTAGATTCCTACATCAAACATAAAAAATTTGGTATCGAATTTTTGCCTGACTATACCAAAAAAATTGACGACCTGTATAATGCATACACATTTGCCAAAACCAATATTCTGAACAAAGAAAACATTTCAGAAGCCCACAAATTACTGAGTAAACATATTATAGCTAAACACCTACAGGGCAAAATACGGACTCAAAATATGTATGTGAGTACACCTGATGGTAAAATAGAATATGTAGCAGCCACTCCTTTTGAAATACAGGGAGAAATGGAAAAGTTATATAGCGACATAGAAGTACTGTTACAAGAGAAACTTAACACTATAGAGGTTTTCTTTTTTGCTGCATTGATTCATTTGGTATTTGTAAAAATACATCCTTGGAATGATGGTAATGGAAGAAGTGCGCGTTTAATTGAAAAATGGTTTTTAGCGCAAAAACTGGGCGATAAAGCTTGGTTTATACAAAGTGAAAAGAATTATTATCAGCAACACCAAACTTATTACCAGAATATTCGCCTGTTAGGCATAGAATATCCTAATTTAGATTATTCACAGGCATTACCGTTTTTATTGATGCTCCCAAACTCAATTAATATTAAGTAGAATAGGCATAATTAGATAAAAAAACAGCTAAATTCACTATTTATGGCGGAAATAAAACGAAACATACTAACGTAGATGTTTACAAATTTATCAACTCATTTTCTGATACTGAACAAAAGCGCAAAGACAGTTTTATGGTTGATCAAACATTAATTTTCCAAATCAAGTTTTGTTGTAAAAATCCTGCCCTTCGCCAAGCCACAAACCGTTATGCCAAAAGATAATCAATGGAAAATTTACCTGCATACATAAGCGTGATTTTCGGTCTGACCACCATCTTAACCGTCGGCCTTTTTTATACAGCTGCCCACAACTCCAAAGCTACTTTACTCATCTTGCTTACTTGGTTAGCATTCCAACTATTTATTGGGCTCAGTGGTTTTTATACTGTCACAGACGCCCTCCCGCCACGGTTTTTGCTGCTGGTTTTACCACCTGTCGCTTTTATCATCGTACTCTTTACAACCGTAAAAGGCAAGCAATATATCGACAGCTTGGACCTAAATACACTCACGATTTTACACACCATCAGAATTCCGGTAGAAATTGTTCTCTTTTGGTTGTTCGTTAATAAAGCCGTTCCCGAACTGATGACTTTTGAAGGAAGAAACCTTGATATACTATCTGGCCTTACTGCTCCGCTTATTTTTTACTTCGGATGCATTAAAAAACGAATAGACACTAAACTGATACTACTGTGGAACTTCATTTGTTTAGCCCTTCTACTAAATATCGTTACGAATGCTGTATTATCCGCACCGTTTCTATTTCAACAGTTTGCGTTCGACCAGCCAAATATTGCTGTTTTGTATTTTCCCTTCAACTGGTTGCCATCTTTTGTAGTCCCATTAGTTTTATTTTCGCACTTGGCGTCCATAAGGCAATTGCTACATCACAAAAGAAAATAACAGCAAACCGCTTGCTTAACTTTAGTACGCTTTATCACAAATGGAAAAACTTTTAGAACAGATAAGAAACTGTAAAGAATGTGAACAGCATCTTGAGCTTGGTCCTAATCCAATATTATCGGCAACAACTACCAGCAAAATCATCATCATCGGGCAGGCACCCGGCAGAATAGTTCACCATACAAATATTCCTTGGAATGATAAAAGTGGCGACAACCTCCGAAATTGGTTAGGAATAGAGAAAGCAACATTCTACAATGCAGATTTAATTGCTTTAATACCCATGGGCTTTTGTTATCCGGGCACTGGTAAAACTGGCGACCTACCACCACGACCCGAATGTGCTCCTTTATGGCACACTAAATTATTGCCATTACTCACAAATACAAAGCTCATTTTGCTCATTGGGCAATATGCTCAAAACTATTACTTGGGTAACAAAGCAAAAAGCAGCCTAACAGAAACTGTTCATCAATTTAATACATACTTACCAAAATACTTTCCCTTACCACATCCTTCGCCAAGGAATAATATATGGCAAGCAAAAAATAAATGGTTTGCACAGGAAGTATTACCAGAACTAAAAATGACTATTCAAAAGATACTAAATTGATGTGCGTTTGCGTAATAAAAACCACGTTTAAGGATCTTGGAACTGGCGCGTTCAGGAAATAACCTGCATATTATTCCTATTTATACTTTTACTCGGTGGATACGCAACTACCCTCCTATACCAAAATTGCTGTAAGCCACACCCTTATTGTTTCTTTACCCCTACCACAAAATCTTTGAGGTAAAAAGGCTCGAAATACGCTACGTCCTCTACCAAACCCGCAGCTAAGTTACTTTCGGCTAATACACCTACGGCTTCAGCATTGCAGGTGAAATATTCTATAATGATGCCTTTTTCGGCAAAAGACACCAGTTGTTTGCATTTAGCTGCCCCATTACCAAAAAACACCATGTTGTAGCTGGCAAAATAATCGGCGTACGATTGTTCATCCAATATATCTGCCGAAGTGGGTTTTACTTCTATCAAATCAGGGGCATAAAATGCCGTGTATACTTCCATACGGCGTGCATCGAGCATTGGGCAGAGTAAAGTATTTTGCTTGCTTACAAGGTCCTTATTTTGCCCTGCAAATTGATATGCCAGCGCTTGTAGGGTATTTACTGCCAGTAGCGGAATATCTAAGGCAAAACACAAGCCTTTTGCCGTTGCTACACCTATGCGCAAGCCCGTGTACGAACCTGGACCTTTACTCACCGCAACCGCATGCAAGTCGGCATAGGTAATAGCAGCTTGTTGCATCACTTCTTCGATAAAAAGTGTAAGCTGTGCCGCATGAATATTGGATGCAACTTCGGTTTTAGACGCTACAACCTTCCCGTTGGTAACTACTGCTACCGAACAGGCCTCTGTGGCGGTTTCTATGGCTAAAATATGAGACACTTTTTATTTAATTGAAAATTGACAGTTGAAAATTGAAAGCACAGTCGGTTATCACTTACTCCTTATGACTTATGACTAATGACTAATGACTAATGACTAATGACTAATGACTAATGACTAATGACTAATGACTAAATTTATAAAATCCCTACAAGCATCTTCACAATAACCATGCTTATAAACCCAAAAAATATCCATTTTATCGTTGCATCGGTTAGTTTACTTGATAAACTTACACCCACCGGAGCAAAAATAATGGTACCAGCCACCATAGGCAATACCACCGGAAACACCAATAATCCAAGCGTATAAGGTAATTGTATATCCACATGATTTACGGTGGCCGAGTACGTAGAAGTAAGCAAACTCATAAGCGTAATTACCCCCAATGATATACCAGTAGCTTTCTTTAGCCGAATATGCAATATCTCGGTAAATACAGGAACCATAATTACCCCGCCGCCAATACCCGAAAAGGCAGAAACAACACCCGTAAATAAACCACAAATCATTTTAAGCAAAGGGCTACTTTTTTCAGGTAATACCGCTACTGGTATTCGTTTTGTGGTCCGTAAAATGCGATACGCCACAAAACTAAGCAACAGGATAAAAAACAACGTAAATTTTTCGCGGGTGTACCACGTACCTGCATTAATTAAATGGGTAATACCAATAGAGGCAATAGCTGCCGGAATAGCCGATAACAGAATATCCTTTGGAAAAAAATTAGCTTGTAAATATTGCTTGATGCTACCCGAAATACCCGAGAAAAAGATAGCAAATAGCGAATTTGCTAAAATGGCTGGCACTACAAGTGCTTCTGGTAAACCCATTTTACACAAGTAATAATCCAAAATCACTACAAAAATAATTCCACCACCTACGCCTAGCAAACCCGCCAGCAAGCCTCCCAAACACCCCCCAATAAACAAACTTAGTATATCAAAACTCGCCATAAACAAAAAAGAGCCTGTCTCGAAACGCTAACTATGCTTTGTGTATCACCCTGAGCGTAGTCGAAGGGTATCTAACTTAGAGTAAGATATACCTCGACTACGCTCGGCATGACCATTAAATAGCTTTTTTAAGACAGCCTCTTCAAACGTACAAAAATAATTGTACTAATTTTTTTGCGCCAATGTGCTTTTGTACAGTTGCGTATTGTTTAAAACCTCAACTGCTTTCAAAATCTCTTTATCGTAATTAAAAGTGGTTTCAATTTTACCTTTTTGGTAATAGTAGCGGGTTACAATTTCCTCACACAACAATTCGCTTATTTCTGTTTTAAATTTCACCAAATCTGCTTTTTTATCGTGCATCATTTTGGCTTTTAGCGATTCATAATCTGCTTTTATCGCATCAAAGTATTTTTCCTTTTCGGCTGCTGTTTTGTACTCCTCTAGCGCTTTCTCGCTTTTGGTGGTGTAATCATATTCCTTATCACTCAAATAAGCTACAAAATCATCATAAATAGCATCTGTAATTTGGAATTTTCGTGCTGATGGGATGGTTGCGTTTTTGCTTCTGTAAATGGTAGCATAGTCGAAAAGCAAGCGTTTTACCAGTAAACTAGCAGCAATATTTGATAATGGCTGTACCTCTAAGGCAAAATCAGGAGCAATACCACCACCATCGTACACTTTTCTGCCGTTTAGTGTTTTAAATTCTTTGATTAATGAATCAGGCACTTTGCCAACACTACCGTCTTCATTACGGTTGGTATAGTCTAAGGCTTGTATACATCTTCCGCTGGGGATATAGTACTTGGCTGTAGTAATTTTTAATTGTGCATTGTAGGTAAGCGGACGGGTGGTTTGTACCAATCCTTTACCAAACGTACGCTGACCAATAATTACGCCTCTATCGTAATCTTGCATTACGCCCGATACAATTTCGGATGCCGATGCAGAACGACTATTGGCTAATACCACCAACGGTATTTCGGTATCAACTGGAATATCTAGGGTGTTATATGATTTGTCAGAATCCTTTAGCTTACCTTTTGTATTTACCACCAATTTGGTTTTATCAATAAATACGTTGGCTATGTTTACCGATTCGTGCAACAACCCACCCGGATTTTCGCGCAAATCGAGTATTACCGATTTTAAATTATTTTTCTTTTTCAAATCTACCAATGCATCTCTCACCTCTTTGCCTGCTTCTTGTGTAAAGCCTTGCAAACGGATATATCCCGTTTTATCATCTATCATACCGTAATAGGGCACGTTTTTCACTTGAATTTCTTTGCGGGTAATCAACAACTCAAAATCTTTAGGTTCACCCATACGTCTGATTAATACTTTTACCTGTGTATTGGGCTGTCCCTTTAGTACTTTACTTACATCGGCTGTTGTTTTGCCTTTTACCGATTTACCATCCACTTCTAAAAGAATATCTCCACCACGCAAGCCTGCTGTTGCTGCCGGAAAACCTTCGTACGGCTCGGCAATAAGTATTTGGTCGCCTTTTTGGGTAATAGTAGAACCTATGCCTCCGTACTGGCCAGTAGTCATAAAGCGATAATCTTCTACCTCCGATTCAGAAATATAGTTTGTATAAGGATCTAATGTTTCGAGCATTGCCTCAATACCTGTACGCATAAATTTTGCAGGATCTACATCATCCACATAATAAGTATTTACCTCGCGGTAAAGTGTAGTAAGTATGTCGAGGTTTTTAGAAATCTCGAAGTAACTGTTTACAAAGGCAAACGAACCAAAGGATGCGATACCAACAGCACCAATAATGATGTGTTTTTTGAACTTTTTTAGTAGCATATTTTAGATATTAGATATTAGATGTTAGATATTATATGACAGATGAAACCTTAGAAGGTTTTTTACTTTTTACTTTTTACTTCTCCTTAAGGTACTGGATCGTATCCATGCCCACCCCAAGGATGACAGCTACCTATACGTTTTGCAGCCATCCAACAGCCTTTAAACACTCCGTATTTTCCAACAGCTTGTGCAGCATATTCGGAGCAACTGGGCGTATAACGGCAAGCAGGACCTAAAAATGGAGATAAAGTAACCTTATATATTTTTATCAGCAACAGTACCAGCAGCCGAAGCGGATTCACCATACGTTTTAACTAAACGAAGTAAGCAATTATTTAGTTTTAAATTAATTTCCTGAGCAGTAAAAATAGTGTTACCCGTATAAATAATCATGAGCGCAATGTGCGTATTGGCAGCAAGCAAGGCAGGATACAAAAATTCTGCTTTTTGTGTGCGATACGCTTCACGCACCAAGCGCTTAATTCTGTTTCTATCAACAGCGTGCTTGAATCTTTTTTTAGATACGGTAATAACTACCTGAGCAGGAAAGGGAGTGGGAGATAAAGGAACATTTATCCATACCAAACGAAACGGGTAGGAAGAAAAAGAAAAAGAAGAACCCTTATCAAACAGTAAGCCAATTGTTTTTTGGCTTGATAAGCGTTCTTCTTTTTTAAATGTATGTTTCACCAGCACACTAATTTGCAAATTAATTTGCAACAGTTGCTGCAACTGTTAATTAAATTTTGTGACGGCCTTCTGAAGAAACAGAAAGTTTTTTGCGTCCTTGTTTTCTGCGTGCAGCCAAAACTCTACGACCATTAGCGGTAGACATTCTTTCGCGAAAACCGTGTTTATTTCTTCTCTTGCGCTGTGAAGGTTGAAAAGTACGTTTCATTGTATTGTTTTATAAAATTGAGGTGCAAATGTAGTATTAATGTAACTAAAAAACAAAAATAGTAGAAGAAATTATAATCAGCCGTTTTAACTCACTAAACTTAAGCCTACGCGCTGTTTATCAAACTCTATTTTATCTACCTGTACGCGCACAATTTCGCCTACCGCTACCACCTCATGGGGGTTCTTTACAAAACGGCTACCCATTTTAGATATATGAATAAGCGCATCATTTTTAAGTCCAATATCTACAAAAGCACCAAAATCTACTACATTTCGTATCGTTCCAGTAAGCTCCATACCCTCGCGCAAATCACCAATTTTTAGTATGTCTGAACGCAAGAGAGGTTTTTGCAATCCCTCACGCGGATCGCGACCAGGTTTAGCTAAGTTTTCTTTGATGAGCAAAAGAGTGGGCTTGCCAATACCTACCTGTGCCAGCAAAACAGCTTCTTCATTTTGAGGCAAGGCATTTAGCTGCGTACTCAACTCCTTGAATTGAGTGGTTTTTAACTTAAAATAAGCAGCCATTTTTTCTACCGCCGCATAGCTTTCGGGATGAATAGTAGTATTATCTAATGGTTCTTCACCGTTACGTATTTTTAAGAATCCTGCGGCTTGTTCGTAGGCTTTCTCTCCTACTCCTGCCACCTCTTTTAATTGTTTTCTGCTGGTAAATTGTTTGATTTTAGTACGGTGCTGAATCACCTCCGTAGCCTGACGCATAGATAAGCCAGAAACATACGAAAGCAAACTGGCTGAAGCCGTATTTACATCTACCCCCACGTGATTTACCGCACTTTCTACCACATTGCTTAGCTCATCTGCCAACGCTTTTTGATCTACATCGTGTTGGTACAAACCCACTCCTATAGACTTAGGGTCAATTTTTACCAACTCCGCCAAAGGATCTTGTAAACGGCGCGCTATTGAAATATTACCCCGTTGGGTAGCATCCAACTTAGGAAACTCCTGTTGCGCTACTTCCGAAGCCGAATACACCGAGGCTCCTGCTTCGTTCACAATAATAAATTGAGTAGCCAATTCCTGTTTACGAAGAAATCCAGCTACAAATGTTTCTGTTTCTCGGGAGGCGGTACCATTACCAATGGCAATAATATCTACTTTATATTTGGTTATTAACTCGTTCAAAATCTTTTCTGCTCCCGAAAAGTCGTTGCGTGGCGGTACCGGATAAATGGTATTTCCTTCTAAGTAATTACCATTTCCATCTACTACAGCCACTTTACAGCCACTTACAAACCCAGGATCAATCCCCAACACCACTTTGCCTACTATTGGCGCCTGCAGCAGCAAATTGCGCAAATTGGTAGAAAATGTTTCAATGGCATGCTTATCAGCTTTTTCGGTAAGCGAACGACGCAATTCTAATTCAATGGATGGGAAAATATAGCGGCGTAATGCCAACACTACTGCCCCTTTTAGTTCTTCGGTAAAAATACCACGCGAATTAATGCGCAATCGTCGCTCGATAAACGTAATGCAAAATTCTTCTTCTACCGAAATGGTTATATTTAAAATATTCAGATTTTCGCCTCTGTTGAGTGCTAAAACTTGATGTGCTTTTAATCCGTCTACCTTTTGGCTGAACTCAAAATACAGTTCAAACTTGCCCGTGTCTTTATGCTCCTCTGTTTGGCGGCGTTTTTTACTCTCTAAAATACCATACTTGGCAAATTGCTGACGCACCTGCTCTCTAATTTCTAAATCCACACTAAAGCGTTCGGCAACAATATACTGAGCGCCTTCTATAGCCTCGGCTGCAGTAGGTATAGTAGCCGTAATAAACTTAGCTACAAGTGCTTCCTTATTACCTATTGGCTCATTCTTAAGTATCATTTCCGCCAGAGGCTCCAAGCCATTTTCGATAGCAGTAGATGCTTTTGTTTTACGTTTGGGTTTGTAGGGAAGATAAATTTCTTCCAACATGGCAGCTTCTGTGCAAGCTATAATTTGCTTTTCGAGTTCGGGAGTAAGTTTTCCTTGCTCTTTTATGGTTGCTAAAATGGTTTTTTTACGATCCTGCAAATTTTCGAAATAGTTGAGCCAGGTTTGTATGCTGCGTATATGGGTTTCGTCCATCCCTCCAGTCATTTCTTGGCGATAACGCGCAATGAAGGGTACAGTGGCTGCTTCTTGCAAAAGCGAAATAGTACTTTTTACCGATGAAAAAGGAAGTTCGGTTTTTAGTTGAACATTATTGAGTACAAAATTATCCATGCCGCTAAAATAGGCGGCTTACCTGGTAATAAAAGTAATGTGGAAAATGGGGTTAAATTTCCACATTGGCTATATCATCCTTCGACTCCGCTCAGGATGACAAAATGCAGTTAGGGCCATGCCACCCTGAGCGAAGTCGAAGGGTGAGTATAAAGCTTATTGAACAGAGATGCTTCACTTCGTTAGCATGACAATTCGGTACAGCTAAAATCCCTCAACTTTTATACGTACCTTTGCCGCATTACCAAAAAAACACTTCAAGGTAACTACGCTGCAAATCAGCAGTTCATATTTTATTCCATTACATGTCATTCGAAACTCTAAATCTAATTCCAGCCATTCAAGATGCATTAAAAGCAGAAGGCTATACTACACCTACACCTATACAAGCACAAGCTATTCCTATTGTATTATCACGTAAAGACCTTTTTGGTATTGCCCAAACAGGTACGGGGAAAACAGCTGCTTTTGCTATTCCTACCTTGCAGATATTAAAAGAAAATCAACAGTCGGAGCACGACAGAAAAGTAATAAAGGCACTTATTTGTACCCCAACGCGGGAACTAGCCATACAAATTGGCGAAAGTTTTGCAGCCTATGGCAAGTTTACTAAATTAAACCATACGGTAATTTTTGGTGGCGTGTCGCAACATGCGCAAGCCATACAGTTGAGACAGGGAGTGGATATATTAATAGCTACCCCAGGTCGTTTATTAGACCTTATCAACCAAAAAATTATCGACTTAAAGCATATCAAGATATTTATTTTGGATGAGGCCGACCGTATGTTGGATATGGGTTTTATTCACGACATTAAAAAACTGATTACTTATATACCCAGCAAGCGTCAAACCTTGTTTTTTTCGGCTACTATGCCGCCTGATATTCTTAAGTTGGCAAGTTCAATTTTAACAAATCCGGTAACGGTAGAAGTAACACCTACTTCATCTACGGTTGAAAAAATTGAGCAAGCTATTTACTATGTAGATAAAGGCAATAAACGCAAATTATTAGCCCATTTGCTCGAAGACAAAACGATTACTTCTTGTTTAATTTTTACCCGTACTAAACATGGTGCAGATAGGGTGGTAAAAGACCTTGCCCAAACGGGTACTATAGCACAAGCGATACACGGCAATAAATCGCAAAATGCACGTCAGAATGCGCTTAATAATTTTAAAGATGGCAAAACACGTGTATTGGTGGCTACTGACATTGCAGCACGTGGTATTGATGTAGAGCAATTGTCGCACGTAATTAATTACGAATTGCCCAATATTCCGGAAACGTATGTACACCGTATTGGTAGAACCGGACGTGCTGGCGCCAGCGGAAAAGCTATTTCTTTTTGCGAGCAAGAGGAAAAAGAATACCTGAAAGATATCCAAAAACTGATTAACAAAACCTTACCTGTTGTAACTGAACATCCCTTCCCTTCTACTGAGCAATCTGCTTCACCTACAGAAGGAAAAGAAAAAAGAGGACATCACAGAGGCACCACCAAAATGGATGCACACAAGCAGCATAAGAAAAAACGGTACGGGAAACGCAGCTAAGCTATTCGTCTATTTTCTTTTGACCGTACTTTACAATTAATGCGTACAGTTCCTTAGGATCAAACGGTTTGGAGATATAGTCATTCATGCCTATTGCCAAGCACTTATCTTTCTCGTCTTTAATGGCATGGGCTGTCATGGCTACAATTGGCAAATCATCATACTGATGCAACTGTGTACGAATATAGGCGGTAGTTTCATATCCATCCATTTCGGGCATTTGTAAGTCCATCAAAATAAGATTATAGGTATGTTCCTCTAATTTATCTAAAGCGAGTTTGCCGTTTTCGGCAATATCTAATTCGAAGCCCCACCTGCTAAAAATTTTGATAGATAGCAACTGATTAATCGGATTATCTTCTACCAATAGTACCTTAATCTGTTCGGGATTAGCAATGGGATTATCGATATGTATACCCGATTTAGATGGAGTTTTGTGTTCAACACCCGTTGTGGCATGTGTATTTTTCAAGAATGGCATTGTAAAGGTAAAGGTAGTTCCTTTTTTTAATTCGCTTTTTACGCTCATGGTACCGCCTTGCAGTTCTACCAATTGCTTGGCAATGGCAAGCCCTAAACCTGTACCGCCAAACTTACGTGTGGTGCCATACGTGGCTTGTGTAAAGCTTTCGAAAATACTTTCCAGCTTATCTGCAGGAATGCCAATACCTGTATCTTCCACACTAAAGGCAATTACTATACTTTCTTCATCTTCGCTAACGCGTTTGGCAACTACGTGTACTACGCCTTTTTCTGTAAATTTTACGGCATTAGACACCAAATTGAGTAGTATTTGATTGAGGCGTACAGCATCACCAATAATGGCTTCTGGAATATTGGGATCAACACTGCACGACACCCGTACTGCTTTTCCTTTTACTTTATCTTTCAACATTGATATGGTAGAGCCAATCATGCCTTGTAAATCTATCTTCACTTTCTCAAGTGTAATTTTGCCTGCCTCTATTTTCGAGAAGTCTAAAATATCGTTCAAAATTACCAGTAAGTTATCACCAGATTGACGGATAGCTGCTACTGCTTCCTCTTGTTCGGGCAACAAGTTGGATTCTTCTAAAATACGCGCAAATCCGATGATAGCATTCATAGGCGTGCGTATTTCGTGACTCATATTGGCTAAAAACAATTGCTTTATTTTTTCTGAGTTTACAGCCTGTTCTTTTGCGTCATATAGCGCCTGTTCTTCGCGTTTACGTTCGGTAATATTGCGCAAAAATGCGGCAAAAAGATGTGTTCCATTATTCTCTATGGCAGAAATGGTAAACTCGACCAAAAACTCTTCACCTGCTTTATTCAATGCAGGAAGCTCTAAACGCTTGTTTAATACAGGTCCATCTCCTGTTTTATTAAAGTGCTTAATACCTTGTTCATGATTTTCGCGGTGTACTCCTGGAATAATTATTTCCGATAATTTCCGACCCAGCACTTCTTCTTTTTTCCAACCAAAAGTTAGTTCTGCCTGTGGATTCCAATCCAAAATAGACCCACTATTGTCGATTAGCACAAAGGCATCGTAGGCTGTATTTACAATTGCCCTAATTTGCGATAAAGCATCATTAAGAATAGTCTCCGATTTTTTGCGTTCCCACAAACGACCCAATTGAGTTCCTAAATTCGATACTAACTCCAACAGACGGTCGTCTTTAGCTAATTGCTTATCCGAGAAAAACTCTAATACCCCACATATTTTATTGTCGAATATGAGCGGAAAAGCAAGCGCACTCTTAATTCCTTGTTCTTGTGCCACCTTTAAACGTGGAAAATTGGTATCCTTCTCTAAATCAAATATCCACTCTGGTTTATGACTTAGCAATATGCGTCCTGGCAACCCTATTCCTATTTCAAAAGAGGTTGATTCTGTAATTTCTTTAAAGCGCTGATACTTTTGCAAATCGAGATTCGACCACTGAGTAGTAGACAATAGTCTTTTGGAATTTGTTGGATCTATTAAATATAAATGTCCTATAGGCCAACCTGTTACATCGCATACTTCATCTATACATATCTGTACTGCTTCTGTAAAAGTTGCCGCCTGATTAGCAGCAATGGCTACTGTTTGCAGCAATTTTACATAGGCTGTTTCTTTCTTTAGTTCATGCACCGCATTATCTCGTTCGATACTGTTTTGCAGCAATGCATCAGACATGTGGTTAAATGATTGCGCAAGTCCTCCCAACTCATCTTTTGTCAATATAGCCGCAGGTTTTGTGTAATTTCCTTCACTAACTCTTTTGGAGGCAGAAACAATCTCATCAATACCTTGCGATATTGTCTTACTTATAGAACGACTCAAGAAAACTGCAATAATACCTATCGCAAGCATTAATGTTATCAACGAAGTGAGCAGCAAGTTTTCTAACCAACGTGCGCCTTGCCCAAGTGTGTACGAAAAATCATCTTCTATATAAGTTATCTCTTGATTGAGCACATCAATCTCGAATAGAATACGATTGATGCGATTGTTCGATAGTGGTACTGTATTGATTTCTGCTTTTAGCCTGTTAGCCAAAACATCCAATTTTACCAAGGATGAATCTGCCTGTGCCCATAAATAAATGGCTTTATCAATGTAATATACCTGCCTACACCAACGAAAGACATATATCAAACCTGGTATATCATCAGGATGATTTTTGCCAGCTAAAAAACCATCATAGGCTATATTGAAATCGAAGTCTTTCTTTTCTAGCTCTAAACGTGCTATTTTATCCCCATCGTTTACCCGCAAAAAAGTTTGATAGTCTTGATAATCGCTTGCTTCGTGTGTTTTTCCGTAACGCTGCAAAGAATATACTGCATCCTTTTGCGCTTTAGACCAAAGTCCTTCTCCAGCAACATAGGCGCGTACTGCTGATAACGATTTGAGCGATACCCATAGACTACCTATCATCATAATGATAAGCACAGAGATGAGCGTAATTGCAAACGCAAGTTTTTTTGCAATCCGCACATCCCTGAATCTTTTTACACCTATATATTTGAGTATACTCATTATTAGAAGCTACACGCTTTGTTCAGGCTACAACTTCTCGCCATTAGACTATTCTTTTATGCCCAACAAATCAAACAGAAATACATATTCCATAGCTACTTCTTTGTACCTATCAAACCTGCCAGAAGCGCCACCATGACCTGTTTCCATATTACAATATAGGTACAACGAATTATTATCCGTTTTTAGTTCGCGCAGTTTGGCTACCCACTTAGCGGGCTCCCAATACTGCACCTGACTGTCATGCAATCCAGTAGTAACTAACAACGAAGGGTAAGCAGTAGCTGTTACATTATCGTAGGGTGAGTAACTTTTCATGTACTCGTAATACTTTTTCTCATTCGGATTGCCCCACTCGTCGTACTCTCCAGTAGTAAGCGGAATACTTTCATCCAGCATGGTAGTTACCACATCTACAAATGGCACTTGAGCCACTACACCTCGCCACATATCTGGACGCATATTAAGTATAGCACCCATTAACAAGCCTCCAGCGCTGCCGCCCATTGCCATTAGTTTATCTTTAGCCGCATATTTTTGAGCCACTAAATACTCACCACAAGCAATAAAATCGGTAAAGGTGTTTTTCTTCTTTAGCAATTTGCCGTCTTCATACCATTGGCGGCCCATTTCTTGCCCCCCACGTATGTGTGCAATGGCAAATACAAATCCCCTATCGAGCAAACTCAAACGTACTGAGCTAAATGTAGCATCCATAGTAGCTCCATAAGAACCATACCCATATAGCACGCAAGGAGAAGTACCATCTAATTTTGTACCTTTTTTATATACCAACGAGATAGGCACTTTTACCCCATCTGCTGCGGCAGCATACATGCGTTTAGTTTCATACTCATTGGCATCATAGCCACCTACTACTTCTTGCTGTTTTAGTAAGGTTTTTTGGCGACTCTCCATGTTGTAATCAAATGTAGAATTGGGCGTAGTCAAAGAGGTATACCCGTAACGAAATACCTTGGTATCAAATTCGGGGTTAATAGAGCTATACGCATAGTACGATTCTTCACCAAAATCTAAATAATGTTCTTTCTTATCTGCTTGATGAATGATACGTAATTGTGCTAATCCGTTTTTACGTTCATTGATTACCATAAAATCGCGGAACACCTCAATACCTTCAAGCAACACATCCGAACGATGTGCTATTACTTCTTGCCAATTAGCTTTAGTGGTTGCTGTAACTGGTGTTTGCATTAAACGAAAGTTTTTGGCTTGTAAATTGGTTACTATATAAAATTTATCTTCAAAATGCTCAATGCTGTATTCCAAATCACGTTCGCGCGGTTGAAATACCGTAAAAGGAGCATCAGTACTACCTGCATCTACAAAGCGATACTCAGAAGATAAGGTGCTGTATGACTGAATAAAGATATACCTCTTTGATTTCGATTTAAAAACTTCTGTGTTAAACGTAGCGTCTTTTTCTTCGAATACGGTTTTATCAGTAGATGTTGCTTTACCTAGATAATGATGCATTACTTTGTACGAGCGCAGTGTTTGTTCGTCATTAAGCGTATAAAAAAATGATTTACCATCGGCAGCCCATGCCACAGATGAAGTGGTGGTAGGAATAGCCTCGGTTAGCAACTCTCCGGTAAGCAAGTTTTTTACATAAATAGTATACTGTCTACGACTTACGGTATCTACCCCATACGCCAGTAGCGTATTATCAGGACTTACCTCAAAGCCTCCTAATTGGTAATATTCATGCCCTTCTGCTAGTTCGTTTACGTTAAGCAATATTTGCTCAGCTGCTTGTGCAGTATCTTGCTTACGGCAATAAATCGGGTATTCTTTCCCTTCTTCGAAGCGGGTATAGTAGCTATATCCATTGTCTTTGTACGGCACACTTTCGTCGGTTTGTTTGATACGTCCTTTTATTTCGGCAAATAGCTTTTCCTGAAAAGGTTTGGTATGCGCCATCATGGCTTCACGGTAAGCATTTTCTGCGTTTAGGTAATCAATTACCGCCGAATCTTCACGATTATTTAGCCAGTAATAGTTATCTATCCGATTATCACCATGAATAGAAAGTGTTTTTGGAATTTTGTTGGCAATGGGTGCTGGGGGCATAGCTATTTTATGTTTTCTGTCGCAAGCGGTAAATAGAATACTGGCTGCGGTAAGTACTACAATTAGTTTGTTCATAACACGTGGGTTGGGTTAATGTTGCTAAACTAAAACAAATTATTGGGTAATAAAAAATCCCTTAACACGCGAACGTGTTAAGGGACAAACCAAACCAAATATATGTTAGATTACTAACCTATCTGTTCTCTAACAAAGGCAGCATCAATATGGTTTGCATCAACCGATGGAATTTGTTTCTTTTTTTTCAGTTTAAGTTTCAAACTCTCCGAAATAAGGTACAATACTGGCACCATAATTAGGGTAAGGAAGGTTCCGAAAATCAATCCAAAAATCATTGTCCACGATAATGGACCCCAGAAAGCTACGTTATCGCCTCCAAAGAAAATATGTGGATTAAACTCTGAGAACAGCGTTACAAAGTCAATATTTAATCCTACAGCCAGCGGAATTAATCCTAAAATGGTAGCTGCTGCTGTTAATATTACGGGTGTCATACGCGTACGACCAGCTTCTATAATGGCTGTTTTTAGTTCTACCCCTTGCAAACGCAGCAGCTCGATAAACTCGACGAGCAGAATACCGTTTCGCACAATAATACCGCCTAAGGATACAATACCAATACCCGTCATTACAATAGATATTTCCATTTTGAATAAGGAGAATCCGATAAGTACACCTATTATACTGAACACTATTTGCACTAAAATGATAAGTGGTTTGCTCAATGAGTTGAACAACGTAACCAAGATAATAAACATTAACCCAATAGAAACCAGTAAAGCATTACCCAAAAACGCACCCGTTTCAGCTTGCTCTTCTTGCTCACCAGTCATTTTTATTTCAATATTATCTGGTGTTTGGTAATTGCTGATAGCTCCTTCTAACTTGGCAACCACCTCATTAGCATTGTACCCACCCAACACATTGGACGAAAGCGTAACAATACGTTTTTGATTTTTACGCTTAATTCCGCCATAGGTGTTCGAGTACTTAATATCTGCTATTGAAGCTAACGGAATCTGGCGAATTGCCCCTCCCATATTCATGTCGCGATAAATCACTTTCATGTTCATGAGGGTATTGATATTATTCCGTTGATCCTCTTTTACACGTAGTTGTATCGGGTAATCATCGTTGGCATCTCTAAATTTAGATACTTCTTTACCAAATACGGCATTACGAATTTCTAACCCTACTTGCGCAGTAGAAATACCTTCGCGGTTGGCTTTTTCGCGGTCTACCGATATTACAATTTCGGGTTTATTGCTTTCGAAATCGGTTTTCAACTCTTCTACTCCACTTACACCTACCGAGTCGAGGTAACGTTTTAACCCACCAGAGGCACTTACTAAATCGTTAAAATCATCTCCCAAAATTTCGATATTGATTGGTTTACCAGTTGGCGGACCGTTGTTTTCTTTATCAACGGTAATTTCGGCACCAGCAATACCCTTTACGGCATCGCGTACTTTATCTAAATACACCGCTGTAGATTCTCCATTACGATCACCAAACTTTACGAACGAAACACTTACTTTACCTAAATTAGAGCGCACACTTTGGTCGCCACTGCTTGGATCGGTTGCGCCTAAGGCCACATTGGCAATTACCGATTCTACAATCGGGTTATCCCTGCCCATTACGTTTATTACGCGTTTTTCTACTATTTTGGTAATAGAATCGGTATATAATTGATCGGTACCTACCGGCAATTGTATATAGGCATATATAAAATTAGGGTCGCTTTGCGGGAAAAAGCCCACTTTGGGCGAGCGGATACCCGTAAAAACTATTGAAAAAATAAATAATCCAATTACTCCTAGCACCGTAGTACGCGGACGATCTAAAAACCAAGTCACAAAATTGGTATATCCATTCTGTACTCCTGGCCAAAAATTTTGTTGGAAATTTTCTATCCACTTATACACTACAAAACGGTAAAAAGAATACACCGCAAACAAGGTGATGGTAAAATTACCCATACCAAAGGATTTAGTCAGGTAAAAGAAGAGTGCTACTACTGCAAACACACCTGCTGTAATTTTATAGCCTTTGGTAACGGTACCGTGTCCTTTGGTTTCTTCGTGGTGGGGTTTCATAAAATCAACCGCAAATACTGGATTGAAGATATAGGCTACTACCAATGATGCTAACAAGGTAACTATAAGTGTAATAGGAAGATAGAACATAAATCCACCGATAATGCCCGGCCAAAACGTAAGCGGCACAAAGGGTGCAAGCGTGGTAAGTGTGCCAGCTAATACCGGCATAAATACTTCTCCGGCAGCATTTTTAGCAGCTTTTACAATAGGCACTTTGCCATTATTAAACAAACGGTGTGTATTTTCAATTACCACAATGGCATCGTCTACAACTATACCTAAAGCGAGCAAGAAAGAAAATAACACAATCATGTTCATGGTAAAGCCCAAACTTGGTAAAATCAAGAAGGCGATAAACATGGATAGCGGTACCGATAAGCCTACAAATATGGCATTGGTAGCTCCCATAAAAAACATGAGGATAAGTGTTACCAGTATAAAACCAATGATGATGGTATTGATTAAATCGTGCAGCGTAACACGGGTATTATCCGACTGATCAGCGGTGGTAGTAATTTTTAAGCCTTCGGGAAACGAATTGGCTTTCATATCCGCAACAATTACGCGTATTTTATCTGAAGCGTCTATTAAATTTTGTCCACTTCGTTTAATTACATTGAGGGTAATTACATTCTTTTCGTCTAATCGGGCAAAGCTTTCTTTCTCTTTAAAGCTATCTTTTATGGTGGCAATGTCTTTTAAAAACACGGTAGCACCACTCATAGAACGGATTACAATGTTCTCGATTACCTTAGGGTCTTTAAACTCGCCGTTTACACTCAGCGAACGTTTCATACCATCCATACTGAGCAAACCACCAGAAATGGTGCGATTTTCGAAACTGATTGCACTTTCAATATCACGCATGGTAACACTGGCTGCCTCCATTTTATACATATCTACATCCACTTGAATCTCTCTATCCAAGGCACCGATGATATCTACACGAGTAATTTCTTTTAGACCTTCTATTTGGTCTTGCAATGCTTCGGCATATTGCTTTAGTTTTACCAAATCGTAATTACCCGAAAGATTGATGTTCATTATCGGCAATTGCGATAAGTCAATTTCCATGATGGTTGGATCGGCTGGCAAGTCGGTTGGCAAATCTGGCTTGGCTTTATCTACCTCGTCTTTAACTTTTTGCTTAGCTTCAGCAACATCCACATCCGTAGTAAATTCTACAACGATGTTTGTAAAATCCTGAATAGAGTTACTGGTTACTTTTTTAACTCCAGAGATAGATTTCACACGTTTTTCGATAGGCTTAGCTACCAAATTTTCCATATCTGTAGGTGAAGTACCAGGGTATGGGACTGCTACATATATTTGAGGAAATATTACTTCTGGGAACTGCTCTTTAGGCAAACTATTATATGCCATTATACCCGCCAGTGTAATAATTACCGTAAGGATATAAATACTGGTTTTATTATCAATAGACCAGCTGGTTGGTTTAAATTCTTTGAAAATATCTTTCATTTTATTTTATGGTTACTAATAACGAACCCCGATAGCTATCGGGACTAATTTAATCTTACCGTTTGTCCTTCGTTTAGGCCTTGAAAACCAGTGGTAACTACTTTATCACCTGCTACTAAACCTGATTTAATTTCTGCCAAATCATTGTAGATAACTCCTACCGTGATCATTCTTTTCTCTACTTTAAGTTGCTTGCCCGTGCCCGTTGCAATTAATACAAAGCTACCTTGATCAGAGTTTTGAATAACATTTACCGGCACAACCATAGCCGACTTATTGCGGTAATCGATAATTTTAAATACGGATAACATATTTGGGCGGAAAGCTGCATTGCTTTGCAACTTTGCCTCTACACTAAAGGTACGGCTCATGGGGTCAATTACCTTAGACGTGTAATTGATACGGGTGCGTACCTCTTTATCAATATCAGGAAAAGAGAGTATTACATCACTGCCTTGTTTAATTTTGCTGGCATAGCTTTCGGCTACATCGGCTTTGGCGGTAAGTGCTGCAGGATTTACCACACGAAATGCAGGCATACCTGGTGCTGTATTTTCGCCAACTTTGGCAACTATCATGTCTACCGTTCCGTTTATAGGCGATTTTATTTTGGTAAGCTCCAATTGCTCATTAAGTGTTGCCAAGCGTTTTTCGAGCGATTCTTTGTTATTTTTTGCTGTTAGATATTGTAACTCGGTACCAATTTTCTGATTCCACAAATTTTGTTGCTTTTGGAATAGATTTTTTACTAATTCGTATGACGATTCTACTTCTGAAATAGTGCTTTTCAGTACGTTTGCATCCATTTCAGCCAATATCTGACCTTTTCTTACTTGCTTGCCTTCTGTTACATTTATTTTGGTAATAACACCAGGCATTTGTGCCGTAATCATTACGTTCTCGTCTGATTGTACGCTACCCTGAATTTCGATAAAATGTAAAAATTCTTTTGGGGCGATATCCAATACTTCTACCATTTTTAATTTTTGGTTGGCAGCTTCTGGATTAGCGGCAGCTATCTGTGCTTCTAAATCTCCAATTTGAGTGGTAATTTCTGCTTGTTGCTTTTTTAATGCATCAATTTTTTGCATGGTTACTTCTTTCGTATCAGCTGGAGCTCCACAAGCAGCTAAAAATGCTATTGAAGTAATTATAACTAGTTTATTTAGTGAGTTCATATGTGTATTTTGTTAAATTGTTCGATTGTTATATAGTTGAACCAATACTTGATATTATTTAATTAATCCCAAAGCTTTATCTACCTCTACCTTTGCTATTAAGGCATCGTATAATGCAGCTATATAGTTAGTTTCGGCTTCTTTAAGTGAGGTTTCGGCAGTTACTACTTCTAAACCGCTACCCACCCCCTGTTCGTACTTAATTTTGGTAACACGCACAATATCTTGTGCCAATTCTCGGTTCTTTTTTTGATTATCAAGCGATGCTAAACTATTGTTATAGGTTGTTTGAGCCGATTGTGCTTCTAAATTTATTACATTCTTGATATTATATAAGTCGTTTTCTGATTTTTGTACCGCCAATTGGGCTTGCTTCAGTTTCTGATACTTAGAAAACCCTCCAAAAATAGGCATGGTAGCTTTTATACCTATAATAGTGGTTGGGAAGGTATATTTATCATTAAAAAACACAGTAGAAAAATAATCATCCTGTGAGTTCTGAGAGTGGGTGGCAAATGCTACTACACTTGGCAAATAGGTCACTTTATTCCGCTTCAAATCTAATTTGTTCAGTTTATATGCCGTTTCGAGTACATTGTATTCGGGGCGTAGGTTATACGTTACCGAATCAGTTTTTTCGATAATGGGTTTAAAAGGCACCGCATCCAATTTATCGCTCAATGCTATAGGTTCTTGTACATCCATGCCCATCTGAAATTTCAGCACTAACAATCCCAAAGCTGATAGCTGTTCAATTTTTTGCTTTTCTACTACTAGATTATTGTACAATACTTGCAAGCGGTCGAAATCTATCTTTTCGGCAAAACCATTTTCGTAAAATGCTTTGGTATCATCCAATGTTTTCTTTAAACGGATAATGTTCGCGTCCAATAGGGTTAAGCGCTCTGTGCTTACCAAGGCATTGTAATAGGCTTTGGTTACGGCTACGGTAGTCTCCACCTCATTGCGGTCTAGGCTTTTTTTAGATAAATCTTTGTATACCGATGTGGCTTGCAAGCCCAATAGGTAATTGCCATCAAACAAAATAAGCGATGCATCTAAACCGTAAGAAAATGCATAATTAGTGCCAAATTTATTGGGGGTAAACCCACCTGGAGGCCCTCCAAATGCACCTGAAGGAATAAGTACCGTAGGAATGTCTATAAAACGTTGAAATTGTGTATTGGCATTTACCTGCGGCAAACCAATGGCCGTTGTTTCCCATACCTTGCTTTTGGCAATTTCTACATCAATTTTGGCATTTTTTATTGATGCATTATTTTTTAGTGCATACTCAATGCACTGTTGTAGACTATAGGATTGGGATTGCGCAGTTGCAACCCAAAACAATGCCAGCAGGGTAAGTAAAAGGCTTGTTCTTTTTATCATATGATTGGGGTTAATTAGTTGATAGTTTACAATTGATAGTTAATAGTTGATTATACATTGTTCATTTTCAATTATCAACTATGTATTAATATTATTCTTCTTCGTTTATTTGGTAATAGTTATTAATTAATTTATGTCCTTTTAGGGTAACAATACCGTGTATATAATGATCGGTGAGTTGCTGCATTACCTCCCAAACTTGGTATTTATCAGGTGGAAAAAACGCTGGATTCATGGCGATACCCACTTGCTCCATACGCATACGTGCAATAATATCCGTATGTAAATTTTTACGATAAAGTCCTTGCTCTACTCCTAATTGCAAGTTTTTACGAACTTTCTCGAATATAAACTCCTCTTTAAATGCCTTGAACTTGAGCCACACTTTTGGGTAATACTTTTGCATATCGTAAAACAAAATGGGATTAAAATTAGCTCCCATACGTTGCATGCAATTAATTACTTCTAAAATTTCGGCTACAGCATTGGTGGTGGTGGCTGTTTGTTTCTCTATTTCGGCACGTTGGGTATGCAATACAAAATCCATCAAATCGTTTACCAACTCACTTTTATCGGCGTAGTGCTGGTAAATTGTTTTTTTAGACATACCCGCCGCCCTGGCTACATCGTCCATCGTTACGCTACGGATACCGTAGGCACGAAACAAGGTATTGGCTGTTTGCAGGAGGTGTTCTTTAGCTTCCATCAATTGTCGGTAAAACTATGGAAACTTTCAGAACAAAAAAAGTTTCTTTGAAATTTTATCTAAATTTTACATCTTTTTAACATTTAGAAAAATCTTAGTAAGATGCTTAATTTTGCAGGGATTATGACTATACTTTCTCCACTCAGTGCCATCTCTCCTATCGACGGCCGTTACCACAAGCAAACTATGGTTAAATGCTTGTTTGTAAAACCAAAATAGACTTTTATAAACCCATTTAATACTTTCATGAATTTACAATTTTGGCATGCAAAAAATTACGTTTCTTTGAGTAAACCTAAAATACACAAAATATGAAAAAACTAATGTTAAAATCTGTTTCTTTAGCTTTACTGCTAAGTAGTAGCCTTGCCGCTAGTAGTAATGGCATTGATTATCAATCACTTGCATCTTCAGACACTCTGACAACTGGTGATACCATACCTTTTACACCAGGGCAAAACAATGTATATCCATCACTTCATCACATTGCAGTTGCACGATTTGTAGGCGTTGCCAATGCCGTAGTACAGTTAGACATTACTAAATGGGCAAAAGACAAAGAGTATGAGTTAGTATATAGTACCGCTACTACCAAACAAAAGCAAAAATTTGCAGCTACAAAAAATCAAGTAGTGTTAAAAAACCTAAAGCTGAATCAAACCTACTCGTTAGAGTTGATTACCTCAGATGCTACAATACCTTTTGGCACATTTACTACTGCTAAAGAAGAAATCTCCGAAAGCTTACCAGTAGCTGCCGAATTGTTTGATGCCATTGGTAAGTTTTCTTCCGACGAGGCTAATGCGGATAAACCCATAATAGATTACATCGCGCAACTCTCTTCTATCAATTTGTACCAACGCCTAAGTTTTGTGCAAGATTATCTACTAAATGATGAACTACTAATAGCTAACCCACTTGTTGACGAAAATACCGTATGGAAAATCACGAAAACACAAGTAGAAGATGTAGTACTCAAGCCAACCGATATCGACCTACAAGACCCTTTGGGTTTAACTAATTGTAGCTGTGCGTTACTTACTAAAAGTTATGTTACGATAACCGATGGTTACAAAAACTACGATGCCAACCGCACTACCAGCTCAGCCAATACCTTTGTAAAAAACGATAATCAACCTGATGGACATTATTCTGTATTTGATACGCAACTTTTAGGACCAGGCAAATACATAGGTATTGGCTTAGGAGGAAGAGATAATAAAAGGTCGTATTCTCTAACAAGTTCCACGGTATTTGGAACTAACCAGTTTCCGCACAACGTTACTATTGAATACAATTGGTTATGTAAGAAAACAGACGGAACCAATGCGCCACTTTGCTGTGTAAAACAGGTAGACCTTATGTATACCTACAACACACACCTATTAACCGCACTTAATAATGGAAACAGCAAAGGCAGCTATGATTTAGCTGCACATGCGGAAGATTATGCCATTATTATGGAAAGCAATTTAGGAATGGTAAATAAAATATATAGACCAATTACTGCACAGGTTATAGATGCGGGTAGGGCATTTATACAGGCTAAATGCAGCAGAGACTTTTATAATGGATATATTGATACCGCAGCAACAGTCATCAAAAACATAGTAAGGTCAGCATTAGATGGTTCACCATTAGATATTGTAAACGCTGCCCTTGATGGGGTTGTAGCACTTATTAAAACCAATACCCATACTACTGCTGGCTCATGTGGTACCACCAATTTACAATCAACACTATTGCCCGACCGCACGGTACGTTTATACTTACTATCGGGCATACCAAAAAAGGTGCAAATGTTTAGTGCTTACACAGTAAATGTTGAAACGTATAATAATCATTCTCAGGCTAAAGATGCATTCTGTTCGGTACTCTCCGATTTTAGAATAGCATCCCACCTACCTTGCTTAGATACGGAAGATGGTAAATGCAACAACTACTCCAACAATGCATTTATGGTAGGCGGACCAAACAATTATACTGGCATATCACGCAAGCAAAACTATATGGACCAAGTAAATAGTTTTTATGTAGTACGCAATACCAACCATAATGCCAATTGGATGTGGGGAATAGAAGATTACGACTGCAATGGCAACCCTAAATACCGCCTCAGTGCAGAAAATGAAACCTTGCCCGAGATTGTAGAATCCGAGATTGCCAAAATAGAAGTATATTCGCTATTAGGTGCAAAACTGTTTGAAGGAAACAATACTGATTTTGCTACTTTTGTAAAGACAAATGGTACAAACAACGCTGTATATGTGGTACGCTATACCGATGCAAGCGGAAAGGTACTAAAAACAGAAAAACTGATAAGCAATCACTAAATAGCACTTACTAATATCCTCTCCCAATAGGGAGGGGATATTAATATTAAAAATATAAAATAAAAATGAACAAAAAATGCTTCTTCGTATTTATTACGACTTTTTTAATAGCTAATGGGGGCAGTGCACAACCTACCCAAAACTCTGATACACTTAAATATAGTTTCAGTTCAATTACGGCTAGTTATGTAGAACTAACTAACCCTATTGTTGTTACGACTAATAACGACTGGTATAATAAGCAATATGCCATACCTATTGGCTTTCCCTTTACTATTTACCATAAAAACACCGATTCGCTTTTTCTGAATCGAATATTTGGTTTTGAATCTGTAACCGAACGCTTAGTGGATGATAACCAAGACTATGCCTACAGCAACGCAATATTTATGTATCCAATAGAAGCTGAGATTGTAGATAGGGGATTTGGCACAAACAACTCGTTATCAAGCATCAGCTATCAACTAGAAGGCACGGCAGGCAACCGCATTTTAAAAGTGCAATGGAAAAATGTAGGTTTTGAAGGCGAATATGATTCCTTAGGCACACTCAACTATTTTATCAATTATCAACTGTGGCTATACGAAAAAACAAATATTATTGAATATCATTACGGTCCCAACAAAATAGATAATGCGCAAATAGCTTATTATGGCGACGATATTCCTGATGTAGGCTTTCATTTTTTACGAATAATTAGTGTTTTAGAAAACAAATCCGACATAAGAGCAAATCTATTAGCTGGAAACCCAAATAGCCCTTATATGCAAATAGAAGATGGTTTTGACTTTCCAGAAGAACGCTTAGATGGTACACCAGCCAATGGAATAGTATATCGCTTTGTACCCATAAACGGCTCGGTAGGTATTACACAAAAAACTAAAAATAGCTTAGCTATTTACCCCAACCCCGCAAGCACCGAGTTGTATATACAAGCAAATACCAACGAACCAATACAAATACTTAGCTTTAGCGGCACATTACTAAAAGAATATACCAATATGCCACAGGGCTTACAACGCATAGATATTAGCAATCTCGAAAAAGGAATGTATATAATTAAAAAAGGTATTGCCTACCAAAAACTAATAAAGCATTAAAATGATACACAACACGAACAAGCAACTCCTGTTTTTTGCCCTTATAAGCATGCTGGTATCTTGTACTAAAAAAACAACTGGTCCTAGCGGAGAAGTATTGGGTACTTGTGCTGGACAGGGCTATGTTTTTGTAAACAATGATTGCCACTGCCCTGAAGGGAAAGTGGAATTTTCTAATGTACACTGCAAAACACTTGATAGCAACCAATATATAGCCAAAATGCCCAGTACCTACTTTTACAAGGAAAAACTAATTGCATATTTAGCCAATAGCGATGGTTCGACTATACAACAAAATGACGGTAAACGAAGAGTGCTGTTTTTTGAAACAGTAGGCGAAAATCGGAACTTTTTTCCGTTTAGCAATCTCGCCTATTACGAAAAAGATAGCTTTTATGTCGATTTTTTAGAAGTTAATATCATGAAATCCGACAACTACGTAGTACAGGCCTACGGAAAAATACTTAGCGATACACTTATGCGCATTTCATTTGCTACAGTAGATGATAAACCTATAAAAGATAGCGTTACTGTATTTTTTTCCAAAAATACCAATCAGTAAGTTTTTCTAACATATCACTCTATTTGTGTTTGGTCAGCACCGAAGGTCAGACCAAAACACATATGCCTAAATTAATAGCACAAGGTCTGACCTTCGGTGCTGACCATAGCCATTGTTATTCCTGCAAAGCATTAATTTAATTACCTTTGCAGCCCATGAACGCTATTATTTCAGCCCCACTAAATGCCATCTCCCCTATTGATGGCCGTTACCACAAACAAACTCAAGAATTAGCCGCTTATTTTTCGGAAGCTGCGCTTATACGTTACCGCGTGCGGGTAGAAATGGAATATTTTATTGCGTTGTGCGAACTGCCCTTGCCACAACTTACAGGCATTAAAAAAGAGCTGTATGGCGCACTACGAACAATCTACACCGAGTTTACCGATACAGATGCCTTACGCATTAAAGAAATAGAGCAAACTACCAACCATGATGTAAAGGCGGTTGAATATTTTATCAAAGAAAAGTTTGACGAACTGGGATTGAGTCCCTATAAAGAGTTCATTCACTTTGGCTTAACCTCACAGGATATAAACAATACCGCTACGCCGTTGCTCTTTAAGGAAGCAATAGAAACCGTGTATTTACCTGCACTACATACTATTATCGAAAAACTACAACAGCTTACTGCTGACTGGAAAAACATCCCCTTGTTGGCTCGCACACATGGGCAACCGGCATCGCCTACGCGCTTGGGCAAAGAAATTGGGGTGTTTGTAGAACGTTTAGAAAAGCAAGTAAGTTTACTTCTTGCCATTCCGTTTGGGGCAAAATTTGGTGGCGCTACGGGTAATTTCAATGCCCATCATATTGCGTATCCTGCCATTAATTGGGTAACCTTTGGCAATACTTTTGTAAACGAATTATTGGGTTTACATCGCTCTCAGCTTACTACGCAAATAGAGCATTACGATTATTTTGCAGCCCATTGCGATACCTTAAAACGTATCAACACGATTTTAATTGATTTGGATCGTGATTTATGGACCTATATTTCTATGGACTATTTTAAGCAGCAGCTAAAAGAAGGCGAAGTGGGTTCATCGGCAATGCCGCACAAAGTAAATCCTATAGATTTTGAAAATTCGGAAGGTAATTTAGGTATTGCCAATGCTTTGTTTGAACATTTTGCGGCAAAACTACCCATTTCTCGTCTGCAACGTGATCTTACCGATAGCACCGTATTGCGTAATGTGGGCGTACCTGTAGCACATACGCTAATTGCTTGCAAATCCACCCTAAAAGGGCTGAATAAGTTGGTACTAAATGAAGTTGCTATCAGTCGTGATTTGGATAATAACTGGGCGGTAGTCGCAGAAGCTATACAAACCATCTTACGCAGAGAAGGGTATCCAAAGCCATACGAGGCGCTGAAAGAGCTTACCCGTACTGGCGAAAAAGTTACGCAACAAACATTAGCCACCTTTATTGGTGGGTTGAATGTAAATCAAGTTATTAAAAACGAGTTACTTGCAATTACCCCGCAGAACTATACCGGAATTTAGCCTGTAGCAAACAAAAACTTTATAACTTTGTAATCTTTCTAAATAAACCCACAATGGCAACCGAAGCAATCAATACCCCTATCAATATATTTACCGAAGAAACACCAAATCCGGCTACATTAAAATTTATTACCACTAAGTTGCTTACCAACGTAACGTTAGATTTTGCAACTAAGGAAAGTGCCGAAAAATCGCCTTTGGCTAAAGAATTATTTAAATTTTCGTTTGTAAATGGGGTGTTTATTACAGCCAACTTCGTTACCATTACCAAACAAGAAGGTATAGAATGGATAGAAATAACTTCGATGCTACGCGAAGCCATTAAAGGTTTAGTAGAATCAGGAACAAAGGTGAGTGTAGAGGAAATTACGGAGCCGGAGTTTTTTGAGGGTAGCGAAACCGAAATACGTATCCAGCAAATACTACACGATTATGTAAAACCTGCCGTAGAGTCTGATGGCGGTTCTATTACCTTTAAATCATTTAAAGAGGGAGTGGTAACAGTAGAACTACGCGGTTCATGTAGTGGTTGCCCGTCTTCTACTATTACCCTTAAATCAGGAATAGAGAGTTTGCTAAAACGAATGCTGCCTGAGGTAACAGAAGTAGTTTCGGAAGCCTACTAAGACATCCATTCGAAGTAAAAAGTAGTCCCTGCGCCTAATTCGCTTTCTAACCATATTTTACCTCCACGGTCTTCTACTATGGTTTGTACAATAGCTAAGCCAATTCCTGTGCTTTCTGTTTTACTAATTGGATTAACGGTTGCAAAAATTTCAAACACCTTTTCGTGATGCCTGGCATCAATACCACGCCCATTATCTTTTACGCTAAATAAATAACCCTTATTGGCAGGCTCGCCATGCACCGTGATAATTGGATTTGGTTTATCGTTGTATTTAATGGCATTGCTTATGAGGTTTTGAAACACCTGCTGCAGCTTGAGTTTTTCGGTGTTTAGAGTCGGAATTTGACCGGTTATGTTAATGACTACATTACTCGGCGGTGCCAACAAATGAATAATATCTTGCAGTAGGTGGTTGACATCTGTATGCTCTTTTGCCTCTTGCTTGCGGCTGGATGTAGAATAATCCAAGATGCCAGCTACCATTTCTTGTAAGCTGAATACCTGATCTTTCATCAGTTTTAAATGTTCATCTACTTCATCATATTTTTTATTATCGTTATTAGCAATGGTAAAGTCGAGTAGAGCGTGTATTCCACCCAGTGGTGCCTTTACATCATGCGAAACAATGTGAACGAACTTGTCTAGTTTTTTATTTAGGCCCTCTACTTCACGTATATAATCTTTTAATACTTGCCGCTGAAAATAGATTGTTTCGAACACTTCTACCTTAGCCAATGTTGTTTTAGTATCTAATGGCTTGTATAAATAATCTACCGCTCCTGCCTTATAGCCGCGCAACATATATTGCTCCTCTTTAAGAATTGCTGTAAGGAAAATAATAGGAATATCTTCTGTTTTAGGGTTTGATTTAAGTATTTCTGCAACCTCATAGCCGTCCATTTGGGGCATTTGTACATCCAGCATCACTAATCCAATATCATGCTTGAGTACTAACTTTAATGCTTCGTTGCCCGATTCGGCTTTAAAGAGGGTACGTCCTGGTTTTTCTAACAAACTTTCTAATGCCAATAGATTTTCTGGTTTGTCATCAACCATTAAAATATTTATATTTTTTTCGGATTGCATACTTATACTAATTGATTTAATAATTCACTAATATGTACTGGTGCAGCTACTATCGCTTTTGAGTTTAATGCTATTGCCGCTTCTGGCATTGTTGTACTATCTGCCGAGGCTGGGTCTTGTATAAAAACCATTCCTCCTTTATGCTCTATTCTGTGTAATCCTTTTGCCCCGTCGGCGTTAGAACCCGAAAGCAAAACACCTACCAAACTACTCCCAAAAGTATCTGCAAAACTCTCAAATGCAACATCTATGGACGGTCTGCTATAGTTTACTGCCTCCGAATAATCTAAGGAAAGTGTTTCATTATCTTCTACCAACACATGATAATTAGCAGGAGCTACGTAAATTTTTCCAAAAACTATTTCTTCTTTGTCGTCAATTTCTTTAACATTTTTTTTGCCTGTGCGCGCCATCAATACTTCTACAAAACCACTTTCTACATTTTTCAACCGATGCAAAACAATTATAATGGGCCATTTAAAATCAGGCTTTAATTGCTTTAGTATCACTATCAAAGGTTCTAAAGCACCTGCAGAACCTCCTATTATAATTACTTTTCGGGTGCCCATACTTTAGACTTTTGGTTTTAATCTAAATAACTTACTCTTACTATCGGTCACCTCGTATTGCGCACTATCAGCACTAAACAACAAACTTTCTTTTGAGCCTAATGCCAAATATCCTAGTGGTATTAAACTTTCGGTAAACAAGTGTATCGTTTTACTTTGCAACTCCTTATCAAAGTAAATCAGTACGTTTCTGCATAAAATTAAGTTAAACTCATTAAAACTTTGGTCGGTTACAAGATTGTGCACAGCAAAAACCATATTCTTTTTTAGGCTATCATCAAAATAAGCCTTACCATCTGCTACATTATAATACTGCGAAAACTCTTGGACACCGCCCGAATTGATATAATTTTGCGTGTATTCCTTCATGTGTTGCAAGGATACTGTACCCTTTTTAGCAGTACTTAGTACCTGAGGATTGATATCTGTGGCATACTGTTTACTGCGATTTAATAACCCTGCTTCTTGTAGCAAAATAGCCATAGAGTATACTTCCTCTCCTGTGGAACAACCTGCATGCCATATTTTTATAAAGGGATAAGAGGCTAAACTGGGTAGTATTTTTTCGCGTAAACTTTTGTAAAACCAAGGGTCGCGAAACATCTCGGTAATATTAACCGTCACATTTTGTAAAAAATCAACAAAAGCAGTATCACTCTTTAATAAAACCGGGAGTAACTCATTCAGCGTTTTAGTTTGCGTTTGTACCAAATAGCGCTGAATACGACGTTTCAAAGAGCTTTTGGAATAGCCCATAAAATCGTATCCGTATCGTTTTTCGATACCCTTAAGAAAATAGCGCAGTTCGGTATTTTCTAATTCTATCAATGAATTATCTTCTGCCACTATTTATATAACCACACTTTCATCAACGATAGTAACTGATCTACATTTACTGGTTTAGAAATGTAATCGGATGCGCCTGCTTCTATACATTTTTCTCTATCTCCTTGCATGGCTTTGGCTGTAAGTGCCAGTATGGGTAAATTTTTGTACTTATTTGCCTTTCTTATCTCTGTCATGGCTTCATATCCATCCATTTCGGGCATCATCATGTCCATCAAAACCATTTCTATATTCGAGTTTTGCTTCAACACGCTAATGGCTTCTCGTCCATCTCCTGCAGTAAGCACTTTCATCTGATTGAGTTCCAAAACATTGCTCAAAGCAAAAATATTACGCATATCATCGTCTACCAACAACACACATCTGTCTCTCAATACATCATCCAATACAGGTTGGTAATCTGGTTTTAAAACCACCTCAGCTTTGCCATGCTGTTGCAAAAGATATATTTCTTCTACTATTCGTTTAGCCGATTGCGAACTTTTTACCACCGTAATTACCTGCATCTTTTTCAACTGTTCATCTTCCTGTTCGGTCAATGTTTTAGCAGTATAGGCTATTACCGCAAGGTCTTGCAAATTTTTATTGGCTTTTATTTTAGCAATCCAATCCAAGGCATCTACCTCTTTCAACTCCAATGCTGTAATTAGTACAGGGGGCGATACATTTGCCAGTGCTTTCAGTGCTGCTTTTGTATCAAGTACATGAATTACCCGAATATCCTCTGCTTCTTCCTCTATTTCTTGTAACAACAGCTCAGCCTTTTTGGCATCTGAATGTAGCAGCACTACTTCTTTTGTTCTTTCTTGGCGTTGGATAGCCGCATTGCTTATATTTTCTACTACAGGTGATGTAGAGATAAGATTATCATTTTCTATTTCATCAATTGCAGTTGGGAGGTAAATAGTAAAGGTACTTCCTTTTTTATCCACACTATTCAAATGAATTTCGCCACCCAAGCGATGCACCAATTCTTTACTGATAGATAAGCCTAATCCTGTTCCGCCGTATCTTCTGCTGGTAGAACCATCCGCTTGCTGGAATGCCTCAAATATTAATGCTTGTTTTTCTGCTGGAATACCAATTCCACTATCAACAACCTCAAATCCAATAATTTGTGTAGCACTATAATGAGAGCGTTTTTTTAGTTTAATATCGGCAGGGAATATATTTAACTGCACCGCCCCCCCATTTGCCGTAAATTTAAATGCATTCGAAAGCAGGTTTTTCAGTATCTGCTCCAAACGCATTTTATCTGTAACAATAGTAGCAGGCAAGCCATCCTTTACCATCAACTCAAAACTGATTTTCTTTTGATTGGCCGTTTCCTTAAACAAATTAGAAATATCTGATTTGATAGATGCGATGCTTACCGTCTCGATATTGAAATCGATTTTTCCTGCCTCAATTTTAGATAAGTCAAGAATATCATTAATTAAGTTTAGTAAATCATTACCCGATTTATGAATTACCTGCGCATACTCTACTTGCTTATCAGTAAGGTTGCTCTCCTTGTTTTCCATCATCAATTTTGCCAAAATGAGCACACTATTTAATGGTGTGCGCAGCTCATGACTCATATTGGCTAAAAATTCGGATTTGTACTTACTGGTTTGTTCCAGTTCGTGGGCTTTTGCCATCACCTCCTGCCGCGCTAGTTCTATTGCATCATTTTTTTCTTCTAGCTCTTGTGCCTTTTCTTCCAGTTCTACATTGGTTTGTTTCAATTCCTCTTGCTGCACACGCAATTCTTCTTCAGATGCTTGTAACAGTTGAGTTTGATTTGCCAATTCTTCATTTGTTTGGCGCAATTCCTCCTGTTGTTGTTCCAGTTCTTCTGTTTGTTGTTGCGTTTCTTCCAACAGTTCGGCGGTACGAATACTTGATTGAGCAGCACCTATTGCAATGGCTATATTCTCTAATACAAACTCTACAAATTCTAGCTGAGTTATGGTAAAATCCATTGCACTCCCTAACTCAATAACCCCTTTTACATCGTTACCAATTGCCAACGGAAAAACAGCAATATTACGCGGAGTAGCTTCTCCTAAACCCGAATTAATCTGAATATAATTTTCTGGAACATCTGTAAATACAATCGCTTTGTTTTCAATTGCAGCCTGACCTACTAAACCTTCGCCAAATGCTATCGCAGTTTCGCTACGTTTGCGATGCTTAAACGCATAACTACCCGCTAAGTTCAGCTGCTGTCCTTTATCCGACACAAGGTACAATGCCCCTATTTGCAATTTTAGGTAATGCGCAAAAAAGGAAACAATACCATTAGACATATCTAATATATTGCCTCCTTTTCTGAGTGTCTCATTCAGTTCCCCCGCACCAGTAAGCACCCAATTCCGTTTCTCATTTTCTGCAGATAAATCCAGCAACTGTTGATTATTTTCTTTTAATAACAGTTCTGCTGCACGTTGTTTATCAAAAGTGCCTCGTATATATAATACTAAGGCAATAACAATAATTAGAATGAGGAGAATACCAACAACAAGAATTTGTTCTGTTTGCTTAATAGTATGCTGTGTCTTTTCTGAGCGAATTTTAAGCAACTTATTTTCTTCGGCTATCAGCACCTTTATTTGCTTTCTAAAACTATCCATTAGTTGTTTACCCCCGCCTAAAGCAATCAAATCACGCACTTTTTCAAAACCCTCATTCGTACGCATATCCACCTTAAACTGTAAATCCTTAGTTTTAGCGGCTACAATTGGACGTAAGATTTCGATATTCTGCTGAATAATCTCATTGCTTTTTGTCACTACAGTTAAATCCTCAATCTGTTGATTGATTTTGCTTAAACTCTCATAGTAAACATCCAAAAATTCTTCTTTTCCAGTAACAAAATATCCTCTTGCACCGGCTTCTGCATATACTACGCTTTGTTCAATTGCCTCTATCTTTTGAATCACCTCATAGGTGAAAACCACCTTATCGCTATCAAGAGTTAGCTCTTCAATACTTTGGTAAGAAATATATCCTACCCCCACAACCAAAACAATGGAAAGCGTAAATCCAGCAAATAATCTGTTGGCAAAGGATATTTTAGGAATAAGAGTACTCATAATTATATATTTGGAACATCTAAACTACGGTATTCCACAGAACTACAAGCTATTCCAATAGGGTTTTTAGGTATTTATTTTTTACTCAAGAAAAAACCAGCACAAGCCTACTCCACTATCAATAAATAATAGTTTTTCTTGCCTTTTTGTACCAGTAAATATCGATTGTTTAATAAATGCTGACTGGAGATCAGCTCGGTTTCTGCAGCCACTTTTACTTTATTGATAGCCACGCCCCCACCTTGAATCATTTTACGTGCTTCTCCTTTAGATGGGAAAACTTGAGCAGCTGTCGCCAGTAATTCTACCACATTTACACCTACGGCAAGTGCATCTTTACTCACTTTAAATTGCGGAACACCTTCAAATACCGAAAGCAGTACTTGTTCTGGCAATTCGTTTAAAGCATCTGCTGCAGCATTACCAAACAAAATTTCACCTGCTTTTACTGCCATATCAAACTCTCTATCGCCATGCACTCGCATGGTTACTTCTTTTGCTAATGCCTTTTGCAGCACACGCAAATGAGGTGCTGTTTGATGCTCTGCCTCTAATTGTTCAATCTCGGTTTTACTCAATAACGTAAAAATGCGTATCCAGTTAGCGGCATCTGCATCCGAAGCATTGAGCCAAAACTGATAAAATTGATATGGAGATGTTTTTACAGGATCTAACCAGATATTACCGCCTTCGGTTTTACCGAATTTTGTTCCATCGGCTTTTTTAATCAACTGTGTAGTAAGTGCATATGCCTCTCCAGCATCTTTACGTCTAATTAATTCTGTTCCGGTTACAATATTGCCCCACTGATCACTACCACCCATTTGCAACAAACAGTTATGGTGTTTCCACAAGTAATAAAAATCATACCCTTGTACCAATTGGTAGGTAAACTCCGTAAACGACATCCCCTCACCTTCCAACCGTTTCTTTACCGAATCTTTTGCCATCATGTAATTTACCGTAATATGTTTACCTACATCACGTATAAAATCAAGAAAGCTAATGTCTTTAAACCAATCGTAATTATTTACCAATTCGGCACTATTTGCGCCGCATTTAAAGTCTAAAAAACGTTCTAACTGTTTTTTTATCCCTGCCAAATTATGTTGTAAAACATCTTCAGAGAGTAAGTTTCTTTCTTGAGATTTACCAGAAGGATCGCCCACCATACCAGTTGCACCACCCACTAAAGCAACGGGCTTATGCCCTGCACGTTGAAAATGGATTAAGGTCATGATTTGTGCCAAACTACCCACGTGCAACGAATCTGCCGTTGGGTCGAATCCAATATACCCCGATACCATTCCTTTAGATAAAATATCTTCCGTTCCGGGCATTACATCATGCAAAATGCCTCTCCAGCGCAATTCTTCAACAAAATTCATCATTTTTGGGGTTATTCTTAACTTGCGCAAAGATATAGGAAATGTGTAAATATGATTTGACAATTTGTCTATTTGACAATTCGCCAATAAACGCTACATTATCGACAAATAGACACATTAACACCATTGACTAATTGAACTACCTCTCCCACTTTTATTTCGATCAGCATCAAACAGATGCTTATTATATCTTAGGGATAGCCTTGCCCGATTTAACAAAAGCGTTTAATAAATCTTGGAATATTCATCCGCACAAAAACCAAGATTTATGGCAAACAGATACTACACTTACTCAAATACATAAGGGTTGGCAACAGCATTTAGCAGTTGACTTTCATTTTCACAACTCCACATTTTTTGAGCAGGAAACCTTAATTATCAAACAAGCATTTCGTGATGCTCCCTTTCAATCTGCTTTTTTACGCCCATCAGTATTAGCACACATTAGTTTAGAACTGGTTTTGGATAACTTATTACAAAAAGACAAACACGTAGACGCCGAAAAATTTTACCACAAGCTAACGACTATTGATACCCAAAACATGGTTCTGTTTATGGAGTTGAATGGCATTACCGATGCTGCCAGTTGCCAAACACGTTACCAAGCATTTGTCGACTCAAAATATTTATTGAGCTACGTACATACCGAACGGCTTGCTTATGCGTTAAGCAGAGTATGCCAGCGCATTTGGGGCGAGGCATTACCAGAAACCGACATAAAACAATTGGAACTAATCTTAAAAAACACGTCTGATAGGTTGCATACTAATTATATGGTTATATTTGAAGAAATTTCTGCCAAACTACATATATAGATGCGTCGCCTTTTTCTCTTTTGCTTCTTCGGTATGCTTACGGCGCTTGTTCACGCACAAATTGTACGCAAATACAGTAATGAATTTTTAAATATTGGCGTAGGCGCACGTTCATTAGGCATGAGCAATGCTTTTGTGAGCAGTACCGATGATGTAACAGCTGGATATTGGAATCCTGCGGGGCTTACCAGCCTAAACGGTAAAACAGAAGTAAGCCTTATGCATGCCGAATATTTTGCGGGCATTGCCAAATACGATTATGCCGCTTTTGCCACACCTATTGACAATACTGCCTACGTAGGCATATCCGTAATTCGTTTTGGGGTAGATGGCATACCCGACACCACTGAACTAATAGACGCCAACGGAAATATTAATTACGATCGCGTAAAAACCTTTTCGGCAGCCGATTATGGCGTATTGCTTAGTTATGCCCGTAAAGTAAAAACGCCAGATAGTAGCAAAGCAACCTTGAGCTATGGTGCAAATGCAAAAATTGTGCGCCGTACTATTGGTTCTTTTGGGCAATCGTGGGGATTTGGCATAGATGCAGGAATACAATACCGTTACAAAAAATTTGGTGCCGCTATTATGGCACGTGATGTAACCACCACATTTAATGCTTGGAACTACACCCTTAACCAACAAACAAAAGATGTATTTGCCCAAACGGGTAACGAAATTCCAACAAACTCCATTGAACTTACGGTACCTAAATTTATTATTGGGTTAAATTACGCTACACGTATTAAACAAAAATTTGGGTTAAATACCGAGTTAGATATAGATATAAATACGGACGGGCAACGCAATACGCTAATAAGTAGTAAGGTGAGTGCCGACCCTCATATTGGCGTAGAGTTAGACTACAAAAAAATTATTTTTTTACGTAGTGGCATAGGTAACATACAACAAGTAAGCGACTTTGAAGGTAAAAAATCATACGTACTACAACCAAACATCGGTATAGGCTTGCGCATTAAAAAAGTAACGATTGACTATGCATTAACCAATATAAGCGGCATTTCGGATGTGTTGTACTCTAATGTATTTTCGCTAAAATTAAATCTTACACGGTAAATCGGTTGCCCGTTACCCGTTACCAGTTGCCAGTTTTTGTTATCGGTACAGATTACTTGCTAAATGATTTTGATTTATTGAAATTTGACACCCACACATTCTAATGACTAATGACTAATGACTAATGACTAATAACGCCTATATCATCATCAACGGTCCAAATCTTAATCTTTTAGGTCAACGAGAGGTAGCTGTATATGGTAATCTATCCTTTACCGATTATTTGGAAATCTTACACAAAACCTATCCTAACCTTACTATTGATTATTATCAAAGCAATGTAGAAGGTGAATTAATTAACAAGCTACACGAAGTAGGTTTTAGTTACAGTGGGGTAATCTTAAATGCTGGTGGCTACACACACACCTCAGTAGCTATCGCCGATGCGATTGCCGCCATTACTACTCCAGTTATAGAAGTGCATATTTCTAATATTCACAACCGCGAAGAATTTAGGCACACCTCTTTATTAGCTAAAAACTGCATGGGTATAATCACCGGATTCGGAATGCAGAGCTACCAATTAGCACTCGAAAGTTTCTTACTTCATTCGGCTAAAAACAAGATATAGCTTTAAAAAAACTCCTTATATTAGTCCGCTATGTTAAGGGAAGAAGCAGCAAAACGTATCCAATTTTTAACGCAAGAAATCAAGCAGCACAATCACGCTTATTATGTGCTCAGCCAGCCCAGTATTAGCGATTTTGATTTCGACCAACTGCTTAGCGAACTCATTACCCTCGAAAAACAGTTTCCAGAATTTGCCAATCTCAACTCCCCCACCCAACGCGTTGGCGGAGAAATTACCAAAACATTTACTACCGTAACACATAAATATCCCATGCTTTCGTTAGGTAATACCTATTCGGAAGAAGAACTAATTGACTTTGATGCCCGTGTACGCAAAACAATTGGTGATGAGGTAGCATACGTTTGCGAACTAAAATTTGATGGTTTAGCTATCGGGCTCACTTACAAAAACGGCAAATTAGTACAAGCCGTAACCCGTGGAGACGGTACCAGAGGCGACGATGTAACTACCAATGTACGCACCATAAAATCGATTCCACTTGAATTAAAACCAGGAACTTATCCCGAAGAATTTGAAATTAGGGGCGAAATACTGATGCACCGCAAAGCCTTCGAAAAATTGAATAAGGAACGCGAAGAAATTGGAGAACCAGCGTATGCAAATCCACGCAATTTTGCATCTGGAACAGTAAAAATGCAAGATTCGGCAGAAGTAGCTAAACGTCCTTTAGACTGCTTTTTATATTTTGTATTAGCAGAAAAATCCCCTTTCAAAAGTCATTTCGAGAGTTTAAACAATGCAGCAGCTTGGGGTTTTCAGGTATCCGATCATTACCGACTCTGCAAAAACATAGACGAGGTACTTCACTTTATAAAATACTGGGACACCGAACGCAGCAATCTGAGTTACGATATCGACGGCATTGTACTAAAAGTAAACAACTACCACCAACAGGAAGAACTGGGATTTACAGCAAAATCTCCACGCTGGGCTATTTCTTACAAATTTAAAGCCCAAGAAGCCGAAACACAGTTACTCAAAATAAGCTACCAAGTTGGGCGTACGGGTGCCATTACCCCAGTTGCCAACTTAAAGCCTGTACAATTGGCGGGCACTACCGTAAAACGTGCTACACTGCACAATGCCAACGAAATAGAACGTCTTGACCTGCGCGAAGGCGATTATGTGTTTATTGAAAAAGGAGGAGAAATTATTCCAAAAATAAAGGGAGTAAATTTGAGCCGAAGACCGACCAATTCTACCAGCCATCACTATATAACCAACTGCCCCGAGTGCAATACCCCATTGGTGCGCAATGAAGGCGAAGTAGTACATTATTGCCCTAATGAAAGCGGCTGTAAACCACAACTAATTGGCAAAATACAACACTTTATTTCGCGTAAGGCGATGAATATTGATGGCTTTGGTGATGAAACCGTAGAGCAACTTTATGCAGCAAATCTTTTGCACACTGTTGCCGATATTTACCAATTAGCTACTAAAAAAGAAGCTATTTTAGCCTTAGACCGTTTTGCAGAAAAATCGGTAAACAACTTACTGGAAGGTATAGAGCAATCTAAAAAAATGCCCTTCGAAAAGGTATTATTTGGGCTAGGCATTCGCTTTGTAGGCGAAACCGTTGCAAAAAAACTGGCAAAACACTTTGTAAGTATTCAACGCATAGCCACGGCTTCAATAGAAGAATTGGTAGAGGCAGAAGAAATAGGCGAAAAAATAGCTCAAAGCATTCATCTATATTTTGCCGAGCCCAGCAACCGATTACTTATTGAAGCATTACAACAAGCAGGTTTGCAATTAGAAAGCTCCTTACAACAAAACATACCACAAAGCACTATATTAGCAGGCAAAACCTTTGTAATTTCGGGCGTATTTATAAACCACAGCCGCGAAGCTTTAAAGGAACTAATTGAAGCAAATGGAGGGAAGATAGTGAGCAGCATTGCCGCTAAACTCAGCTACTTAGTAGCTGGAGATAACATGGGGCCAGCTAAATTGGCAAAAGCAACTGAGCTGAACATACCTATAATTGACGAAGAAAAATTGGTTGAACTTATTACAAACTAGGCAACATGTTTAAAAAACTATTTGGCAAAAGCATAAAAAAACGTGCTTACCGAACGCTACGAAAAGAAATAGCCAAAAAACGTTTCAAGCACGAAACGGTAGATTTCAATTCGGCTAATTCCGTTGTTTTATTATTACACCCCCGTAATAACGACGACATGAATAAATTGCTTGGTTTGATTATTGAGTTTGATGCAAGAGGACAAAAAACCAGCAACATGGTATACATACCTACCAAAAAGAAGCTGGAAGTTGAAAAAGCAAAAGCCGATTATCCGCTCATTAATTTTGTAACAGGTAGAGATATTAGTTGGCTGGATAAACCCTCAGGAAAATCAATCGATGCATTTCTAAAGAAAGAATTTGATGTATTAATCGATTTATCACAAAAAGAAAATTTTATTACTACCTACATGTCCGCTAAATCAAAAGCACGTTTTCGGATAGGTAAATATTTTGAGCAAGAAACAATAGGATATGATTTTATGCTCGATCAAAAAAGCACCGACCTCGAAGAATTTATCAAGCAACTAAAACATTACCTCTCTATAATAAAATAATGATGAATTTTAATTTTAAAGGAACAGGCATTGCCTTAGTTACACCATTTAACGCAGATGGAAGTATCAATTTTGATAGTTTGACCAAATTGATAAACCATGTAATAGATAATGGAGTAGATTATGTAGTACCATTAGGCACAACTGGCGAATCGGCTACATTGAGTAAAGAAGAGAAAAAGGCAATTTTTAAACACACTATTGATACCGTAAAAGGACGAGTTCATGTAGTAGCTGGCATTGGTGGAAACGACACACGCGAAGTAATAGAAACTATTAAGACTGCTGATTTGAACGGCTTTAGTGCCATTCTTTCGGTAGCTCCATACTACAACAAACCTATACAAGAAGGCATCTATCAACATTATAAAGCCATTGCTGAAGCAGCACCGCTGCCCATTATTTTATACAACGTACCAGGTCGTACAGGCAGCAACATGACTGCCGAGACAACACTACGATTGGCGCAATTACCCAATATTGCCGCAATAAAAGAAGCATCAGGCAATTTCGATCAGTTTATGCAAATCATTAAACATAAGCCAAGCGATTTTGTAGTTATTTCAGGTGATGATGCCATTACCCTTCCTTTAATAGCTGCTGGAGCGGAAGGAGTAATTTCTGTGGTTGGAAATGCGTTCCCAAAAGACTTTTCGGCAATGGTAAATCTGTGTTTGGCTGGTAATTTTGAGGCTGCACGCAAGCTGCATTATCCTTTGGTAGATATTATCAACCTCTTATTTGCCGATGGTAATCCTGGAGGTATTAAAGCAGCCTTACATATCTTAGGTATCGGTTCCGAAAACCTTCGACTCCCACTAATGCCCGTAAGCGACTCCGTTAGGAACGCATTAAAAACAAGTATAGAACAGTATAAATAGCTAATTTTAGACAACAAAAAAAACCATCTAGCAAAAGCTAGATGGTTTTTTTTGTTGTTCAGTGTAAAGAAAAACTATTTCTTAGCAGCTTTAGCAGCTTCCTTGTTTTTCATTTCTTGTACTTCTAAACGGATAGCTTGTGATAGGTTTTTTAAGTCCTGCATACCTTTTCTTACACGGGTACCAGCAGCACTGTTTCCTTTGTTGTAAAATTTGTCAGCATCAAGTTCAATTTCTGCAACAAGTTTCTTTACTTCATTAAATTTTTTCATTGATTTTACTCCTTTTAGTTTAGTTTGTAACGAACAATTAACTTTCGATAAGGCTAAAGTAGAGGGTTTTTTTTAAAAAACAAACTTTTTTAATTTTTGATTACCTGCTATTTTATCAACAATAACACAATAAAAAAGGATTACGCTTTTAATAGTCTTATTATTAGTTAGTTAACATAAAAAATAAATTATGCAGATACATTTTCCTTTGCGTAATAGCCCTTTTTTAACTTTTCAGAAACAGCGCTAAAAGCCTCTAATGTCTGATTTACGTCTTCTATCGTATGCATAGCCGAAGGAATCAATCGCAACATGATTACTCCTTTAGGCACTACTGGATACGACACCATTGAACAGAAAATTCCATAATTTTCGCGCAAATCGATAATAATATTAAGCGCCTCGTCCAACACCCCGCTTAAAAAAACAGGTGTTACAGGGGTATTTGTTACCCCTAAATTAAAGCCTCTAGCTTTTAAGCCACTCTGCAATGCATCTACAATCGTCCACAACTTATCTTTTAGTTCTGGTGAATTGCGTAACAGCTCTAATCGTTTACGTAGCCCCACAACTAAAGGCATTGGCAACGCCTTTGCAAATATTTGCGAACGCATATTATAGCGCAAATAATTAATTACTGTTTCTGTACTCGACACAAAACCGCCTATACATGCCATACTTTTGGCAAACGTACCAAAGTACACATCTACCCCTTCTTGTACACCTTGCGCCTCATCCGTGCCCGCGCCAGTTTGCCCCATAGTACCAAAACCATGAGCATCATCAATCAGTAATCTAAAATCAAACTTTTCCTTTAACGCAACTACCGATTTAATATCTCCTTGTGCACCCGACATGCCAAAAACACCTTCGGTAATAACTAATATACCTCCGCCCGTATTTTCTACCCACTTAGTGGCACGCTCCAACTGCTTCTCTAAGCTTGCCATATCGTTGTGCGTATAAACAAAGCGCTTGCCTGCATGCAATCGTACACCGTCGATAATACATGCATGACTTTCGCCATCGTACACAATAACATCGTGTCTGCCTACTAAGCTATCTATTATAGATACCATACCTTGGTATCCAAAATTCAACAAAAAAGTATCTTCTCGTTTTACAAAAGCCGAAAGTTCTTGCTCCAATGCTTCGTGCTGATTTGAATTACCCGACATCATACGCGCACCCATCGGTAAACCTAAGCCATACTCCGCAGCTGCACTTGCATCTACTGCACGTACTTCTGGATGATTGGCTAAGCCTAAATAGTTATTTAAACTCCATACCAAGTGCTCTTTGCCTCTAAAGCCCATACGGTTGCTTATCGGTCCTTCTAACTTTGGGAATGTAAAATACCCGTGTGCCATTTTACTATGCATACCCAATGGTCCGGGATTTTGTGCTATACGTTCAAAAATATCCAAGTGTTGTTCTGTTTAATATTGTATTGTTAAAGACACCGCAAAAGTAGGTCTTCGCTTAGTAATATCAAAAAAGAAGATGCAGAATACTTTTAAATAAAAACGAAACCCCTCTTAATCTCTTTGTAAAAAAGTTGTTATTGTGATTTCAATTTTTTATTTTTAGCTATTAATTTAATCCTAAAAAACAGTATAATATGGAAAAAATCTACACAATAGCCCAAAGGGCTAATATTCTCTTCTTATTTCTATTTACTTTTATTCTATTGTTTCCTAAACAGGGGAAGACCCAAGACGTAAGCGGTAAATTGTTCTATTTTGCTTTTGCTGAAAATTCTTTAGGAATGAACTTTGCAGGAGTAAATGTAAAACTTTACTTTACTGGGTACTACGATACAGATATAAGAGTTAAATTTCCCAGCAAGCCAGGTTTTGGGACCCAAACATTTAGTCTTACGGGGGGCAGTTATGTGGCCTATGATTTTATAAGTCCTTCAGCAGGCGTAAATCCTAATTATGATCGCTACACTAATTATGAGACGGTCCTAGGGAATGGGATAGAAATTTCATCAGACTTACCTATTAGTGTATATGCTGTTTTTTTTGAACAAGCTACCTCAGTAGAGGTGTCGACTGTTTTACCAGTAGAACAATTAGGTAAAGAATATATAACTGCTGCTTATCGTGAGATTGATGATGTAAAAGCCCATTCACGACTTACCGTTGTTGCAACAGAAAACAACACCAATGTTACCTTTACGCTCCCTAATTATACGTGGACTTCAACGGATGGTTTTGCTCTTAAGAGAGCACCATCTAGTCCTGCTTGGAACATTACTATGAATAAAGGACAGACCTATTCTATACTTTCTAATGATAATGGTGCGGCTCAAAATTCTCCTGCTCCTGCTCCTGCTCCTGGTACTAATTTTAATAACTTAGGTTTAAATGGGGTAAAAATAGTTGCCGACAAGCCTATTGCTGTCATTGGCGGTGCTGATTGTACAAGAGCTGGAGATGTTGATTATCTAGGTTGTAGTGCTTGTGATATCACATTTTCTCAACTTAATCCAAAAAGCTCAATAAAAATACAAAATGGTGCAAACCGATTTGTTTCTACTCAAACGCTATTAAGAGCCAACAATACTGTTGACCCTGGAAGAGCTAATTCCAGTATAGCTGATTATCTTATTATCATTGCTTACGAAAATAATACGGTCGTAAATATAACAGGAAAGGCTACTGCAACTCAAACACTTAACGCACAGCAATATTGGAAATATGAATCTCCAGGACAACAACTAAGTATTAACAACCCTGGAAGAACAGACCATATAATTGAATCTAATAAACCTGTTCAAATAGTTCAAATAGAAAAAGGATTTTATTGTGACAATGTAAATGGAGACCCTTCCCAAATGACCATATTCCAAGAATCATTATGGAAAGACAATTACATATTAGTGAATCCTTCTGATGCTGTTGCCTCCTTTCCTCAAAATTTTATTACGTTTATTGTTAAAGAGATACCAGCTAATAATTCCAGATCAAGTATGGTATTAAATTTGAATGGTGCCAATGTACCTGTTCCTAATACTTGGACACAATATGGCACTACGCCTTATTGGTGGAACAGGATACCGCTTTCTGGAGTAGGTGTACTTAAAGCAAAAGGAGTAAACCCTTTTGCTTTCTACTCGTCAGGGTCATTTACAGGACCTGGTTCTTATGGTTTCATGGGTGGTGCAACTTGCGACATGCAAGCTTTTGGAGGCGCAGATACTGCCAATGTATGTAATGGAGATAGCACACATTTTAGATTAGACTCTGTACATAATGGCGTTGTTACTAAGCCTGCTGTACACCCTACCTATACCAATCCTATTTACAGATGGCGTATAGATTTAAACAAAGATGGCGCATATAATAACAATACCGCAGGAGACCCTGCTGATTTAGCAGGTCCTACACCTCGTTACTTATTTACTGCAGCAGGCATTTATAATGTAATTTTAGAACTTACCGATGTAGCAGGTTGTTTTGACAGGGATACTTTTAGTGTAACTGTAATATCCGACATTGCTAAACCTGTTGTTGTTGGTCCTAATGCTATTTGCGATGGAGATAGTATACAACTTACTGCAAGTAACGATTTAACAAATGGTCGATTTGTATGGACAGACCCCTATAACAATGCACGTATTTTTGGTACCGATAGCAGCATACTAAAAGGAAAACCA
>CAMTVQ010000002.1:0-436370 GCA_947085255.1 uncultured bacterium
ACCCCACGCTCTTCCGATCTTAAGTAGAACTTACTGATACTAGTGGATGCAAAAGTTTACGCACGCTAGCTCCTGTCATTATTCGTCCTGCTTTGGATGTACCTATTGTTACACCTCCTCTTGCGGTAATTTGTTCAGGAGACTCTACCACATTTACTGCTACTTCTTTATTAGGTACTGCTAGCACTTACAATTGGTACGATTCACTCATCAATGGCAATCTATTATTTACTGGTGATACTTTTAATACTGGAGCGATTAATAATGCAGGAGCAACCGATGCAACTCGTATGTATTATGTAGAACTTACTGATACTAGTGGATGCAAAAGTTTACGCACGCTTGCTACTGTAATTATTCGTCCTGCTTTGGATGTACCTATTGTTACACCTCCTCTTGCGGTAATTTGTTCAGGAGACTCTACCACATTTACTGCTACTTCATTATTAGGTACTGCTAGCACTTTCAACTGGTACGATTCGCTTATAAACGGCAACCTATTGTTTACTGGTGATACGTTTAATACTGGTGCTATAAACAACACAAGTACTCTTGATGCAACTCGTATGTATTATGTAGAACTTACTGATACTAGTGGATGTAAAAGTTTACGCACGCTTGCTACTGTAATTATTCGCCCAGCTTTGGATCTGCCGATTGTTACGCCACCAACACCTATATGCTCTGGTGATTCGGCTCTATTAGCAGGCAACTCATTATTAGGCACTGCAGCTACTTATAACTGGTATGATGCTATTATCAATGGAAATTTATTATTCACAGGAGACACCTTCAATACAGGCGTTTTGTATATAAGCAGAACTTATTTTGTGGAATTAGTAGATACCTCAGGATGTAGAAGTCTACGCACACCTATATTAGTTACGGTATTACTGAATGCTGACCAACCAACTGCAAGTGCAGAAAAATCAGTTATCTGTGTGGGCACACTAACACGCATTTTTGCTAGCTCATTAATAGATTCTGTGTACAACTGGTACACCACCGAGCAAGGAGGATTACCTATTTTTACTGGTGACACTTTTACAACTCCATTACTTACAGCTACAACCACCTACTTTATAGAAGGTGTAAATCTTTTAGGTTGCAAAACATATCGTACACCAATTAGCATTATTACCATAGCCGATGACACTTTGCAAGCCCCAAATGTGGCTATAGCAAGCAGAACAACAAGTAGTGCAACTATTTTTTGGCAAGCTATACCTCTTGCAACAAGCTATAGAGTAAGTACCGACAATGGAATGACTTGGATCGCTCCATCCTCAGGCAACGTAGGATTAGAACATACTTATAACCGTAGCAGCAGTGACAAAGCAGAAATATCCTTTTTAGTACAGGCGCAAACAGATGCTACTTGTGTTGACCAATCCATGGCTATTTCAAAACCTTTATTAGTTGTTTTTGAAGCTAATGAATTACAGGTATTCTATAATGCATTTTCACCCAATGGCGATGGCATAAACGACACATGGTTGCTTACAGATGGTCTTGAAAACTATCCTGATAATAATGTGATGATTTTTGATCGTTGGGGTAAAGAAATATTTAATCAAACAGGATATACAGCTACTAATAACAACAAGGTATTTACCGGTAGTAATTTAGATGATGGTACTTATTTTTATGTATTAAAAATCCCATCTATTAGCTTTGAAAAAAGCGGCTATGTGATGATTGTTAGATAATTAAGTAACCATACACGTTAAAACATGAAGAAATTACTTACTATTAGTTTAGTACTACTAAGCATCAATTGCATGGGTCAACAAACGGCTCGCTTTAGCAATTACTTATTTAATCCATTGGCGCTAAACCCAGCAGCAGCTGGAAGCTACGATTATGTAAATATTATGGGTATCTACCGCCAGCAATGGACAGGATTAGAGGGCTCGCCAACTACTACAGTATTAAGTGTAGATGGTGCAGTTAGAGAACGTACCATAGGCTTAGGTTTACAATATATAAACGAACAAATTGGTGCACAATCTCAAAATGCATTTACCCCAACAGTAGCTTACCGATTACGTGTAGGCGAAACTCAATGGCTATCGGCTGGTTTTAGTGTTGGTGTATTTAATAGTAAATTAAATGGTACCGAACTTATCTTTAAAGATGTTAATGAGAGTGCTATACCTAACAATTCGGAGTCGGTAACCTATGTAGATGTAAATTCGGGTTTTTATTTTCAGTCGGCAAAAACAACAATAGGGTTATCTATTGTTAACTTATTAAAGCCATCTTTGCGCTATAGTGGTGGCAGAAGAGGCGATGTTGGTGAAATAAACAGACATTATAATTTTTACGCTGGTCACTTAATTGAATTGAACAGTAAATTTGCATTGCAGCCGTCCGTACTTTTAAAAACAAGCGAAAAATTAAGATCTTTTCAAACAGATTTTACCGGAATGGTTTTTTATAATAACATGCTAGGAGCTGGACTATCTTATCGTAATCAAGAATCGGTTAATATAATTGTAGATTATTGGATAAATGATAACTTTAGACTTGGGTATGCTTTTGATATTACTACTTCTAAAATAGCCCGCTACGAAAATGGTAGCCATGAAATAATGCTTGCGTACAAAATTGCGCCAACAGGAGGAAGAATGCTTAATCCTCGTAACTTTTATAACAATTAATAATCTATTAAAAATCACTTACTATTATGCTTAAGAAATTTTTTACGGTTCTGTGTTTAATTTTAGTACTTACACAAGTAGGCTACTCACAGGCGTCGATGTATTTTGGCGATGAGTTTTACAAAGAATTTAAATACAAAAGAGCCTTACCTTTTTATTTAAAAGCCGTACAGCGTAAGCCTACACTTAAAGGTATTGAACGATTAGCTGACTGTTATCGTTTTACAAACAACTATGGTGAAGCCTTGAAATGGTATGAACGTGCTACTGCTTATGAAGATTGCCGCACGCTCGATTTTTACTATTGGGCAATGATGCTAAAAACTGTACAACAATACGATTTGGCAAAAGAAAAATTTAGCTCATGGGCTGCGCGCGATACCAGCATGATTAATCGTGCAAAAATGATGATGAGTTCATGCGACTCTGCAAAAATATGGTTAGCAAGTCCACAAAAAGTATTTGTTACACCTGAGTTTGCGCTAAATAGCACTTACACCGATTTTGGTACAACTTCCTTTAAAACAGGTGTTGTATTTACGTCTAACCGTCCGGTAAAATCATTAAAAAATGATTCGCGCTATTCTCGCTCATTAGGCAAACCATTTTACAAATTGTTCTATGCAGATAGCCTTACAAATGATACTGCTAAGTATTTAGTTTTGCCATTGGCCAAAGAAATAAACAAGCGTTACAATGACGGTCCTAGTTCTTTTTCGAAAGGTTATGATACCGTTTGGTTTACACGTACCAATGTAGAAAAAGGCAGAGGTAGCCGTAATAAAGTAAATAATCTACAGATTTATTACAGCATTGCTAACGAAACTGGTTGGTTCATTTCTTTACCATTTAAGTACAACAACACGGCATTTTCTTTTGCCCACCCTTGTATCAGCAAAAATGGTAAACTGTTATTTTTTAGTTCTGATAAACCAGGTGGATTTGGTGGAATGGATGTATACTATTGCATATTAGCCGATACAGGTTGGTCAAACCCAATTAACTTAGGCTCGCGTGTAAACTCGTATGAAGATGATGTATTTCCTTTTTACGACGAAGCTAGTGCTACTCTTTACTTTTCTTCGGCAGGACACGCAAGCATGGGAGCTTTAGATATTTTTAGAACGTCGTTGGTAAACAATACGTGGACTGCTCCTAAGAACTTACGTGCACCTTATAATTCACCTAAAGATGACTTTAGTTTTGCTTTAAATAGAGATAAGCAATCAGGATTTTTATCTTCTAACCGCTCTACACAGCCTGGAGACGATGATATTTTCCGATTCTCGAATAAACTTCCAGGTGATTTACAAAACTACAAAGTTGGCATTCGTCCAATAACCATCGAAAATGGCGTAGAAATAGGTATAGATAATGCTGTAATTGTGGTACAAAGTCTTAGTTCTGGTGATGAATTAAAACCACAGCCTGCCCTTTTTGGAGATGCTGTTTACCAATTTAATAGCAACGAAGTATATAAAATTGACATCATAAAAGAAGGCTTTTTTAGATATACCCTCAATTTTACCACTGCTGATTTACAAAAATCAAAAGACGTAAGCAGTAATGCAGCTGGCTCATTGTCATGGAGACCTTTGCTACGCAAACTGGTGCTTAATGAATGTATTGTGTTACAAAATATCTATTATGACTATAACAGCGCCGATTTACGTAAAGAATCGTACCGCGAATTAGATAAGGTAGCCACATTGTTAGTAGAAAATCCTTCATTGAAACTACAATTAGGCTCGCATACAGATAGCCGCGGAGATGAGGATTACAACATGACGTTATCACGTAGAAGAGCACAAAATGCTGTACGCTACATCATTGGTTTAGGCATAACTTCTGATCGTATTATTGCTAAAGGATATGGCGAAAGTGAACCATTAAATAAATGTATTGATGGTATCAGTTGTACCGAAAATGAATTCCAAACAAATCGTCGTACTGACTTTAGAATTATAGGCTTAGTACCTAACAAAACAATTATAGAATTAAATAGATAAACCTATTGCTCTTATTAGCTTGCGCAATTGCGGGCTAAGATCGGCTTCAGTATCAATATCAGAAAGGGTTGGAAGTAGTACATACTCCAACCCTTTTTCTTTTATGCGTTGCACGGTTTCCGCCAATACTGTAGGTGTACTCCAAACACTAAGCGCAAATAATTCGGAGTAATGTGCATTAGCCCCAATTAAGTAATAACCTCCATCCGTTGCCGGACCAATCACTACATCTGCCTGGCTTAAAGCGCTAAAAGCTTGTTCTATAATAGCAGTAGTAATTAGCTCGCAGTCACTGCCAATAAGCACTACTCGGTCACTATCTTGGGCAAAAGCATCTTCAAATGCATTACTCATCCGTTCACCTAAATTACTACCAAGCTGTATCTTTTTATCGAAAAAAGCCGGTTCAAACAGATCAGTTTCGGGCACAAATGAATCGTAGTAAATTGTTTTTTGAGCATTTACTTGTATGATAATTTCACGGGTATAGGTAAGCAAGTAAGTATAAATACGCAATGCGTTTTCTGCACCTACAGTAGCTGCTAAACGCGTTTTAACCTTACCCAGTTGTGGATTTTTTATAAATACTAGTAAATTATTCTTCAACTGAATCGTTTTTAAATATCTGCCATACCAAATCAGGCTCAAACCCTTTAGAGATGGCATAATTCACCAATTTATACTTTAGCTTAAAAGTATCTTTCTCTTTCAGTTCTTTCTTTTTTTTATGTAATACTTGCTGCAGTGTGGCTAAATATTCTTGCTCGTCAATCTGTGCTAACGCCTTTTTAACACAATAATCCGATACCTGTTTTAGTTTCAGACCTTGTTTGATTTTTATTCGTCCCCATTGCTTTAACCTAAACTTGCCACCTGCATAAGCAATTGCAAAACGCTCTTCATTTAAGAAATTAGTCTCTATTAGTGATACCAGTATATCTTCTGCCTCGTCACCATAACACCCCCACTCTATCAACTTTCCGCGCACTTCATACTGGCTACGCTCTTGGTACGCACAGTAGCTTTCGGCTTTAGCCAAGGCTTCTCTTTTGGTAATATAATGAATCTCTTTTGCCAAGTTGTCTGTACGTTATCTAATAAAATAGTACACTATAATTTCCCGCTTTTTTTGTATTATGCAGCTATGTCAGCAAAAGTAGCCGTAAACACTGAATCTTCTCGCACCAAGCATCTTATTTTTTCACGAAGAACAAAAAATTTGGTGATGATTATGGCAGGTATTGCAAGTGCCTGTTTTGGGTTGAAAAGCTTTTTACTACCCAGTGGTTTTTTAGATGGAGGCGTTACTGGTTTATCATTGCTTACCAATAGAGTAACTGACATTAATATCTCTGTGCTTATTCTACTTATCAATATTCCATTTATTATTATTGGGTATCATCAAGTTTCTAAGCAGTTTGCCATAAAAACATCACTGGCTATTATTGTTCTTTCTATTTGCTTGGCATTAATAAATTTACCCATAATTACCGAAGACAAACTATTGATTGCTGTTTTTGGTGGTTTTTTTATGGGTGCGGGCATTGGACTAACCATACGCGGCGGTTGTGTAATTGATGGTACAGAGGTATTGGCCATTTACATTAGCAGACGTTCTACACTTACCGTTGGTGATGTAATTGCCCTGTTTAATATTTCACTTTTTGCAGCATCTGCTTTTTTAGTGAGTTTCGAAACCTCATTGTATTCGATGCTAACATATATAGCGGCATCAAAAACAGTAGATTTTTTAATTAATGGTATTGAAGAATATTTAGGAATAACCATTATAGCATCTAAGGCAGATGATGTTCAAAATGCCATTATAGAAAAATTAGGACGCGGCGTTACCGTATATAAAGGCGAAAGCGGCTATGGCAAAAATGGCATGTCGGATATAGATAGAAAAATTTTATTTTGTGTGGTCACACGTTTGGAAGTACAAAATCTACTTACCGAAATAGAAAACATAGACCCCGATGCCTTTGTAATACAACATACCATTAATGACACAAAGGGTGGAATGATTAAAAAAAGACCTTTTCAACATTAAGAATATGGAAAGAAAAAATATCTTCAAAAAACTCATTAACAACAAGGAAGAATTACAAGACTTAGGGTTTAGCACCAAAGTAACCAACAGGCAGCGCGCTATTAATAAAGATGGGCACTTTAATGTAGTGCGAAAAAGCTCGCTCCTACGCAATGCTAGTGATACCTATACCGACCTCATTACCATGCCTTGGTGGAAATTCAATCTATTGGTTTTAGGTTATTATTTAGCTGCAAATATCCTTTTTGCATTGGCCTACTACGCATTAGGTGTACATTTTATACGTGGAGTAGAGGGCAATGACTTCGAGAAATTTATGGACGTATTTTTCTTTAGTGCGCAAACACTTACCACCGTGGGATACGGTTATATGAGCCCTAAAGGAATATTGGCTGGTTCAGTGGCAGCTGCAGAATCGATGATAGGCTTATTGGGATTTGCATTAGCAACTGGTATATTATACGGGCGCTTTTCACGTCCGGTAGCGAGGGTATTGTACAGTAAAAACTTACTCCTATCTCCATACAAACAAGGAAAAGCATTGATGTTTAAAATTGCCAACGCACGCAAAAACGAATTAATTGAAGTAGAAGTTGATGCCGTAATAGCCATAAATGTGCAAGAAGAAACACAAAGTGTACGACGATTTTACAACTTAGAACTAGAACGTAGAAAGGTGAATTTTTTTCCGCTTACTTGGACCATTGTACATGCCATAGACGAAAAAAGCCCCATAAAGGAAATGCAAATTGCTGATTTAGAATCAGGAGATGCCGAAATACTTATTTACCTAAAAGGTTTTGATGATACCTATGCTCAAAACGTGCACTCGCGCTACTCGTACACTCCAGACGAAGTAGTGGACAGTGCTAAGTTCACCAATATTATTACCCAAACACAACACGGAACGGTAATTGAACTTGACAGATTGAATGAATACGAATTAGTATAGCTGCTATTTTATACTCGCCATAAAATCTAAGCAATACTTATACGCCTCGTTTTTAGTCCAAAAAAACTGGGTAATCATTCCTACGTGTTTTTTCTTACGCATGGTATAAACTTGCATTTCTTTATTTTCCTCTTTCAATTTCTCTTTAAACCGCTGCGTACCCAAAATTATACCTGGATAAGTGCGCTCGCCTACTAAACCAACAAAAGGAACATTGGTACGTTCGGTAAAATTAAGAGGTGTACCGCGCTGCCAGTTAAGTGGATCGGAAGTAAAAGCGGGGTAAAATTTTGAAGAAGATACCGGAGATATTTCTGTAAAATACTGATACATATCTAAACCAAAAGCATCAATTAACACTGCTCCTTTTATAGGTAACGTGACACCAATATTCTCGAAATAGTCTCTATCTGTTGCAATTAGTGCCGCTAAATGCCCGCCTGCAGAGTGTCCAGCAACAAAAATACGATTCGGATTACCGCCATATTGTTCTGCATTTTTCTGTACCCAAGCAATGGCTGCCGCCGCATCCTCTGCCATTTTATCAAAAAGCACCTCAGGCGATAAGCGGTAATTAATAACTATTGTTACCACGTTCTTTTTGGCAAATCCTTTAGCAAAAAAACTATACGAGTCCTTTTTACCTGATTTCCACGAACCACCATGTATAAACACCAATATATCCTTTTTAGTAGATGTGTTTTTGGGGTAATAAATATCTAACTGATGAGAAGCCTTTCCATCGGCTATATAAGCGATGTTTTTTTGACTAGTTATACCCGTAGAGGCAAATAAACTGTTGGATAAAAAAAGAGAAGAGAGCAAGAGTATATAGATTGTGCGCATAATGAAATAGCAAGTACGTAGTAAGTTGATAAAAGGTTGAGTACGTACAGTTTTATTTTAACGGACTATTGGCTTCTTTAGCAAAGTGATTGTACACCAGCTTATCTAAAATAGCAGGAAAAAATTTACTCAGCAATACTGTTACTTTTCCTTGAAAAGTAAGCACAAGCGTGCGTTTACGCTGATGCACCGCTTTTACAATATAATTAGCTACCTCTTCGGCAGACATAATTTTTTGCTCGTCCAAGGGGCTTTCTCCTTGTTGAGTACCATCTTTTGCCAATGCTACATTTCGAATATTGGATGCCGTAAAACCAGGACAAGCTATAAGCACATGTAACCCTTTCTTTAAATTTTCGATGCGAATACTTTCTAAGAAGCCATTTACAGCAAATTTAGAAGCCGAATAACCGCTACGTCCTGGCAATCCTTTATACCCAGCGATTGATGAAACTCCTACTAAAGAACCCTTACTGGCTAGTAGGTATGGCAATGCGTATTTGGTACAATACACCGTACCCCAAAAGTTGCAGTCCATTACCTGCTTTAACACATTCAAATCAGCATCTATAAACAACGCTCGCATAGATATACCTGCATTATTTACCAATACATCTATTTTTCCAAACGTACGTACAACTTGGTCTATCAACTCTTTACACAAATCTTCTTGGCTAACATCAGTACCTACAGCAATCGTTTTAATACCATAGGTTTCCTCCATTTGTTGCGCAATTTTGCACAGCAGCACATAATTACGAGCTGCAAGCACAACATTAGCTCCTTGCTGTGAAAAAGCATGTGCTGTTGCCAACCCTATACCAGATGACGCTCCGGTAACAATTACTACTTTACCTTTAAATTCTGTCATTATCGGCCTAGTTTTTTGATTGAGTTGATAACAATACGCATGTCATTATCTACCTGATAATGTTTGGCATACAACATATTTAAACGAGCAATTGTATGATTATCTATTACTTCGCTTTGCAAACCGTCTAATGGGTTAAGTATTCCCTTTTTAATTGCTGGCAATGCTCTTTTCTCCATTTCTGGTTGCGTGTACCCTACCCACGAATTTATTCCAACTAATACTTTAATACAATTGCGAACAAAATTCACAGGGTTCTTTACCACAAAAATGCTTATAGGCAGGGTAATAATACAAATAGCAGATACAAACACATCGAACAAGCGTTTATTGCGCTGGTTCATGGGCTTAATAATTGCCATATTAATATCAATGGTGTATAAATCACCTGGGTCGTCCACCGAATTACTACCTATAATAAACAAGCTTTCTTCGGGGGCTATCTTATAATCTACCTCAGCCCTATTTATATCTGCCATTCTATCAATAATATATTGCAGAGATAAGCTTTTCGTTGCAAAAATCACCTCTTGTATACCATACAGTGCTATTACTTCTTTTAGTTGATTAATGGTACCTAAGTATTGTCCAACATTATTATGATAGGCGCTATCTGGATGTACCAAACCAATAAAATTAAGCTGATTATTTACCTTACGCAACAGCGTTAATACCCGTTCTCCCTCGGCAGATTCTGCTACAATAATTACTTTTTTCTCTGCCGAAAGACCTTCTACACTTCCTCCCTTCACCTTAAAATAGCTCAACACCATACGAAGACCACTTAACGAGATTACTGCCCAAAAAGCACCAAGAACAATAAGAGCACGAGAAAAACGCCAGTTCTCACCCAAAAAAGCATACACTGTAGCAATTAGCAACGTACCAATTAGTATTCCTCTAATGATTTTCGACAAACGTATAGGCTTATCGTACCCTCCACTAAAAAAAATAGCAATAAGCCAAGCAGCTATATAGCAAGGAATCACAACTGTCATCAGCTCGGCAGGGTATGGCTGTTTTACATATTTGTGATTCTGCTCCCAATAAATTTTTAGAAAATATATCCCTACATACAATAGCCCTATATCCATAACCGGCACAAGCATACGCTTGAACATACGGGCTATAATTGCAAGTCCTGCACGCAAATAAATAGCAATGTTTATAAAGAAAGAGAATAACTGGGCATTGCGCTGCGAAAAGTGTTTTTGCGCAAAAATGATCATGGCATTGTAAAACACAAATACGTAGTTAACACTACTTTTTTTGGTACTTTCTCCTTTGTAATGAATGATTTTGGTGTGTGGGTAATAATAATTTTTATACCCCCCTAACTGTATGCGATATGATAAGTCGATATCTTCGCCATACATAAAAAAGGCTTCATCAAGCAAGCCTACTTTATCTAAAGTTGTTTTACGCATTAGCATAAATGCACCCGAAAGCACATCAACTTCATGTGTTTCATCTTTACTCAAAAAACCTAAATGATACCTGCCAAACAGCTTAGAATTTGGAAACAATGCTGCTAAGCCAAATATTTTATAAAACGCCACACTTGGTGTTGGTAATCCACGTTTGCTCTCGGGTAAAAAATTACCTTTTCCATCCAGCATTTTTACACCTAAGCCCCCGGCATCAGGCTGCGCATCCATAAAATCAAGCACCTTACTAAAGGTATCTTCTTGCACCACTGTATCTGGATTGAGCAATAGCATATACTCGCCTGAAGCCACCCGCATAGCCTGATTATTGGCTACCGAAAAACCAGTATTTTCTTTATTGGCTATTACTTTTACCTCTGGAAATTTTTGGATAAGCATTTCTACCGAACCATCTACCGAGTTATTATCTACCACAAACACCTCTGCATCAATACCCACTACTGCTTTTCGAACCGAGTACAGGCATTGCTCTAAAAAATACTTTACATTGTAATTAACAACAATAATGGATAAGCGCACGAACTGGTGGATTTGTTAAGTGGCTAAAATAATAATAATTAGCTGCCCTGCGAAGTTTTGTACGGCATATGCGTAACTGCTAAATCTTCAGCTTATATTTTTTTGTATGTAAGCCGAGTAGTTTCTTATTTGTACACTTGCAATAAAAATAAACACATGAGCACATATTACAACCCCGAAGACCTTAAAAAATTCTCGAGCATTAGTGATTTTCAGCCTGAATTGGGTAAAAAGTTTTTTGATTACTACGGCGAAGTATTTAAAGAAGGTGCTCTTAGCGTAAGAGAAAAATCGCTTATTGCTTTGGCCGTTGCTCACGTAGTACAATGCCCTTATTGCATTGATGCCTATTCAACCGATTGTTTAGACAAAGGCGCAACAGAACAGCAAATGATGGAGGCCATACATGTTGGGGCTGCCATAAAAGGAGGTTCTACCCTAGTACACGGCGTACAAATGATGAATAAGATAAAAGAACTAACCATGTAATGCAATTATGCGTTCTTTACAAGCAGAAAATCATCCATTATCCAACACACTACAGCAGCTAACGGTACTTAATACTGGCACCGCTCCAATAGCGGCATTGCCAAAGTTTGAAGACAAACTAGAGCAGGCTAATTTGTATCCGCTGCGCCCTACCGGCATAGATGTATTGCAACTAAACATAGGCAAAATGTGCAACCAGACTTGCAAACATTGCCATGTAGATGCAGGCCCAGATAGAAAAGAGATAATGAGCCAAGAAACTATGCAGCAGTGTTTGGCTATTGTTGAAAAACACAATATTGGCACGGTAGATATTACAGGAGGGGCGCCCGAAATGAATCCTCATTTTAGGTGGTTGGTAAATGAATTGCATAAATTAAACACCAAAGTTATAGTGCGCTGCAATCTTACTATAATAGTGGCAAACAAAAAATATTTCGACCTACCTCATTTTTACGCACAAAACAACGTAGAAATAGTTTCATCGCTGCCGTTTTATACCATTTCGCGTACGGATGCACAACGCGGGGATGGCGTGTTTACAGACTCTATAAAGGCACTACAATTGCTCAACGAAGTTGGTTACGGCAAGCCTGATAGCTCTTTAAAATTAAATTTGGTATACAACCCATCTGGTGCATTTTTACCAGCATCGCAACAAAGCCTCGAAACCGATTTTAAACGTGAACTGGCCCAGCATTACGGTATTGTATTTAATTCTTTATACACTATTACCAACTTGCCCATTAGCCGTTTTTTAAACTATTTAATTGATAGTGGTAATTACGAGGCATATATGGAAAAATTGGTAAATGCCTATAATGCCGAAGCTGCGCAACAAGTAATGTGTCGCAATACCTTATCTGTTAGTTGGGATGGTAGTTTATACGATTGCGATTTTAACCAAATGCTAAACTTAAAAGTAAATAGCCCCTGCAATCATATCTCAGAGTTTAGCTTGCAGTCTATTATGGAGCGCAATATTGTAGTTAATCAGCATTGTTATGGCTGCACGGCAGGTGCTGGAAGCAGTTGCGGCGGATCATTAGCTTAACTGTACTCGATTTATTTAGCGGGTTGAAGTGTCGTAAGGCACTCGCGTAACGATAGAACGGCCCAAGGTTAGCTCATCTACATATTCTAACTCCCCGCCAAAGGCAATACCACGTGCTATGGTAGAAAATGTAAGCGGAATATCTTTTAGCTTTTTATGGATATAAAACATGGTAGTGTCACCTTCCATGGTGGCACTTAACGCCATAATAATTTCGGTAGGCTCATGGTCTTTTACCCGCTGAACTAATGATTCGATAGTTAAATCTGATGGCCCAATACCATCCATTGGTGAAATTAGTCCGCCTAGTACATGATATAACCCATTGTACTGCGAGGTATTTTCTACTGCCATAATATCGCGGGCATCTGCCACAATACAAATTACAGTTCTGTTACGCTTATTGCCTGCACAAATACTACACAATGGAGTGTCTGAAATATTATGACAATCGCGGCAAAATTGTACTTCGTTGCGCAACTTAATAAAGGTATTGCCAAAGCGGGCCACCTCTTCTTTATCTTGCTTAAGCAGATGTAATACTAAGCGCAAAGCGGTTTTTTGACCAATGCCAGGTAGCTTGGAAAATTCTTGTACGGCTTGTTCTACTAATCTGGATGAGAAATTCAAGGAGATTACAAAGGTTACGAATTACGAATGGTTACAAATTTACGAAAAACGATGGTTACCAATTACGAATAGTTACGAATTTACTAAACGATAAGGTTATTAATTACTAATCGTTACACATTCACAAAAAAGATGGTTACGAATGTTACTAATAATTTAACGTCTAACTACTAATATCTATTTTCTAACGTCTAATCTAAAAATTTTCACATCTTCACATCCTCAAATTTGCACATTCATCAATTTGCACATCAAAAATGTCTCCATTACTTATTATTGCTTGCATACTTTGCTATTTCGTTTTTTTGCTGCTTATAGCGTGGTATACTTCGCGCAATGCATCCAATAATAGCTACTTTTTGGGCAATAAATCATCGCCTTGGTATGCTGTAGCTTTTGGCATGATTGGCGATTCGCTTTCTGGAGTTACTTTTATTTCGGTACCTGGGGCTGTTGGTCTTTCTCAATTTTCGTACATGCAATTGGTATTGGGTTATTTGGTGGGCTATGCCGTAATAGCCAATGTATTGCTACCGCTATATTATAAAAACAACCTCACCTCTATTTATACGTACCTATTTACCCGGTTTGGGATATACTCGCAAAAAACAGGTGCTTTTTTCTTCATCCTCTCGCGCACGCTAGGTGCTGCTGCTCGCTTATTTTTAGCTGCTGGCGTACTACAACTTTTTGTATTCGACCAATATGGCATTCCGTTTAGTGTGTCTGTTGCGCTAATTATTGCGCTCATGCTTATTTACACCTACAAAGGCGGTATTAAAACGCTGGTTTGGACAGATACCTTTCAATCTGTTTTTCTGCTACTTGGCGTAATACTATCAATTGTAGCCATAGCAGGAGAATTGGATTTAAGCCCAATGGCACTGATAAATACGGTAAAAAACAGTGAATTATCTAAGGTGTTCTTTTGGGATTGGCAACCTAAATCTTTTTTCTTCAAGCAATTTTTTGGAGGCATGTTTATTGCTATTGCTATGACAGGATTGGATCAAAATATGATGCAGAAAAATTTGAGTTGCAAATCATTACCCGAAGCACAAAAAAACATGTATTGGTTTAGCGTGGTGCTCATTTTTGTAAATGTATTTTTCTTATCCTTAGGCGTTTTGCTATACACCTATGCCCAGAACAAGGGAATTGCTATTCCTGCACAAACCGATAGTTTGTTTCCGATGTTGGCATTACAACATTTAGGCAACTTTGCCGGACTAGTATTTATTGTAGGGCTTACAGCTGCTACCTTTTCGAGTGCCGATTCGGTACTTACTACCCTTACTACATCTTTTTATATTGATTTTTTGGGGATAGATAGCAACAAAAAAATAGACGAAACCCACAAAACGCGTATTCGCAAACAAATACATTTAGGTTTTGCGGCGTTATTATTGCTTACCATATTGGTAATAAAAGCCATAAATAGTCAAGCGGTAATAGATACCGTTTTCCTTATAGCCGCCTATACTTATGGCCCGCTTTTGGGGCTATTTGCTTTGGGTTTATTTAGTAAAGTACAAATACGCGACAAATGGGTGCCATTGGTAGCAATACTAGCACCTATTGCCTGTTATGTTTTGAGCACTTACTCGACACAATGGTTTGGTGGATATAAGATAGGACAGGAATTATTAATTATTAATGGGATGCTAACTTTTTTGGGGCTTTGGCTGTTGAAGAGAAAAACGGCTGGAAAATTGTTGAATGACTAAATTGTAAGCAGACTAACTACTAATGACTATAATATGACATCAGAAGAAAAAATACATCATGCCTTTCAAAACAAAGATTGGCAAGAGATAAAGGTATCCGACTCGTGGCAAATTTTTAAAATAATGGCCGAGTTTGTAGAGGGATTTGAGAAGATGGCAAAAATTGGTCCTTGTGTGTCTATTTTTGGCTCGGCACGTACCCAACCCGATAATCCATACTATTTGTTAGGAGAAGATATAGCACGTAAATTGACACTAAAAGGATATGGTATTATCAGCGGTGGTGGTCCTGGCATTATGGAAGCAGCCAACAAAGGCGCACAAAGTACTGGCGGAAAATCGGTAGGATTAAACATAGAACTACCTCATGAACAAACACATAACCCATATATAGATGTAGATAAACTCATGAACTTTGATTACTTTTTTGTGCGTAAAGTAATGTTTATGAAATATGCACAAGGGTACGTAGTACTGCCTGGAGGTTTTGGCACTTTAGACGAGTTGTTTGAAGCCATGACCTTGATACAAACCGAAAAAATTGCCCGTTTCCCAATTGTACTGGTAGGTACCGAATATTGGTCGGGGTTATTGGATTGGATAACTACCACCATGCTGGAGCGACATCAAAACATTAGCGCCGATGATTTAAACCTATTTAAATTGGTAGATACCGCCGACGAAGCAGTAAACGTGATTGTAAATTTCTATGGAAAATACATGCTTAAACCAAATTTTTAATGACTTTTTCTGTTGTTGGTCGGGCGACCAACAAGGGCAAAGTAGTTCCATGTATAATGGCTTCTTTTTCTCTTTTGTTAGTTAGGTTGTCCTACAAGAGCAAAAATTCATATTATTAGAGAATTAATATTGAATTTATTAAGTCAAATGTTGGTATAAAACCACTAAAATCAATTTTGACTTTATCATTAATAACAGAATTAACAAAACCCATTTTGTCACCATTAAAAGAAAATACTGTTTTGTCAAACATGGTTGGATACTGTCTATTATTAGTACTTATTTCTGAATCCTTGAACAACAGCTCAGTTGATAAATAACAATACTCTGATTTTGCTTTATTAACAAAATTTGCTCTGTAATCTGGAGCAGCAATAGTAATAGCAAATACATTTTTCTTTATTTTATGTTGAAATAAGAAATATTGATCTATCTCAGAGTCTAGTTGATTAAATATTTTTTTTAATGCTCTAATCTCATCTACACCAGTTTTATCAAAGTCAAAAACTCCAATTACCTTATTATCGGTAGGTATCTTTGAAATATGGTTAAACATAAAGTCATTAATGAATCTTGCGCTTGAACCAATGGCAGTCCCATCAGTAGTTAAATGCTCATTTAAGGTAAAATTTTCATTAATATCCACCTTATAAATTTTATCGTAAGCTATTTCAAATAATAGATTGTCAGTTTTGCCTTCAAAAATTAAAAATGGTTTCTGAGATTCTTTTAAAGCAACTTTAGTAGCAGATATGAACTCCATTTCTTTAGTTAGTGAACTATACAAAATGGAAAGTTCTTTGTTAATATCTAGAATACCTAGTTCACTAGACAACAGATTTCTATTCGAATCATCAATTAAAGAAACCTGAGTATTTAGACTATACTCATCCCTAAACACTCTGAATTTAGATGTACTTGGCGTTTTAAGAGAAATAAAATGAAAGGAATGACTTGCAACAAATATTTGAGTTTTATTTGAATAATCAGTTGCAAATTGTTCAGCTATTTTTTGAGAAAGTGAATATTCACACGAATTCTCTGGTTCATCAAAACCCCAAATTTCAATATACTTTGAATTTATTGAAATATAATTTAGAATTGTAGGTATATACCGAAGTCTAATACCATCACCTCTCAGTCTTAATGGGATATTATGACCCCCTGATTCTGTATCAATAATAAGTCTTTGAAATATTTCTGAAATATTATTAGGAAAACTTAAACTACTGGAAATACCTGAAACATTTTCAAACTCACTATTTAGTGCCATTGTAAGGTCTTTAATCGTTTGATTAAACCCTAAAATGTTTTTTTGAAAGGTCTGACTTCTTTTTCTCTCTTCAACTTCAAAAATAGTTTCTTGAAGTTTATTCAATAAATAGCTAAAAAACTGTTCATCTCTTATTGCTGGAACGTATGTAAATCTTATTTTATTTAAGAATTGAGTTAAAGTTCTCCTTGCAATTTTGACTTTATCTGATGATATTTTTTTGTTTCTAATTAATGAATCAAAATTATCTTTGTATCCTTCAATTAAATTGCCTTCTCTATCCCAAGATTTAGTAATTGAAAATATTTCTGGCAATGTTTTGTAATTCCCTGGATTTTTGAATTCAATAGTAATTTTAATATACTGTTTACCTTTAATGCTGTCTTTTCTAACTTCACTTAGCCTATCTTTATTATAATCATCTATGAAACTAAGTTTATCTTTATTGAAAAAAGTATCTAGAGCTTTTAGAACATTACTTTTTCCTATGTCATTTTTTCCAGAGAAAACATTTAAAATGATTTATATTTCGAATAGTCACCTTTTTTAATGACCTATAGTATTCAATATCTATTTTTGATATAATTATCATATTATTTATTCTCTTTTTTAGTTAGCTTTCCAATAGATTTTATTCAATTTAAAAATGCTCCTTACAAATCACTTACGCCACCCGATACTACAAACTTAAGCACTTCGGCAGCATTGGCCTGGATTGGTGTTACTCGTGAGGCTTCTACAATAGCTATATTCCCTGTAAACGTGTACGAAAACGGGAAATAAACCGACACATATCCTTCTATACCCAAAGCAGTTAAGTCGCGCTGTGTAAGAAATCCTATTTTTTTAATCCCTTCGTGTAGCTCTACCAATACGGGTTCATTAAATTTCTTTTCTTCGCCTACAAAAGCCTCCATCAAATCACGAATAGACGAATACAACAGCTTAAAAACTGGAATACGATCTACTGTCTTATCAAACCATGCTTCCATTGGTACAGTTACAAAACGAGTAACAAACAACCCTGCAATAGTGATACCCAACAGTACTATCAATACACCAGCACCGGGTATGCCCAAATCTACAATACTATCTACCTTGGTAATACCCCAAAAAATAATGTAGCCGCTAAACCAAAGGGGCAATACCACCAATAACCCCTTAAAAAACAGGTTGAGTAACTTTTTAAATATCTTGTTCATTTCTTTTATCCGTTGCCAGTTGTACGTTACGCGTTTTGCGTGTGCCTTTTTTACTTTTTACTTTTTACTTTTTACTTTTTACTTTTTACTTTTTACTTTTTACTTTTTACTTTTTACTTCCCCCTACTCATAATAATATACTCTTTTTACCCGCTGCGACACCGAAGTAAGCAATTCGTAAGAGATAGTTCCAGCTGCCTCTGCTACTTCTTCAATGGTTGGGCTACCGCCAAATACCACTACTTCATCCCCTTCTGCAACTTGTAAATCTGTTACGTCCAGCATACACATATCCATACACACATTGCCAATAATGGGCGCTGGCTGGTTGTTGATACACATATACCCTTTGCCATTGCTGAGCGAACGAAACAGTCCATCGGCATAGCCTATTTTCACCGTTGCAATGGTGGTGGCACGGGTTACTTTTCCTTTTCTGCCGTAACCAATAGTAGTACCTACTGGCACTGTTTTCAATTGTGAAACAGTAGTTTTTAATGCCGCAACTTGCTGCAAATTTTCGTTGCCCGCCGCTTGCACACCATACAAACCAATACCCAAACGCACCATGTCTAACTGCGCCTCCGGAAAGCGCGTAACTGCTGCCGTATTGGCTATATGAAGATCTACTGGGTAACTTACTTCCTGCATAATAGCTGCACTCATGCGCAGAAACAAAGCTAATTGCTGCTGAGTAAACGCATCATGCGCACTATCCTCACTGGCTGCTAAATGCGAAAAGATAGTTTTTACGTGTATATATGTTGTATTCTTTAAGTGCTGTGCCAATGTGACTATACGCTCTTCTTCAAAGCCCAAACGGCGCATTCCCGTATCTAATTTAATATGCACCGGATATTTGGTGCGTCCATAACGTGCTAATGTAGCCTCAAAACTTTCTAAAATACTGCTGCTATATAATTCAGGCTCTAAATTATAAGCTATAATTGCCTCAAAAGTTGATTCCTCGGGGCTCATTACCATAATAGGCAGCGTAATACCCGCTTTACGTAGCGCTACGCCCTCATCTGCATAGGCTACCGCCAAATAATCAACGTGATGAAACTGCAATAAATTGGCTATTTCATAACTGCCGCTGCCGTAAGAAAAAGCCTTTACCATTGCCATTATTTTCGTTTTTGGCTGCAACAACGCCCGGTAATACCCTAAGTTGTGTACCAAGGCATTCAAATTTACCTCCAAAACAGTGTCATGAGCTTTTTGCTCCAACAGTTTGGTTATTTGCTCAAACGCAAAAGTGCGCGCCCCTTTTAGCAATATGGTTTCGTCTCTAAAAAGCAGTTCAGGAATTGCCTGTACAAAAGCTGCTGTAGAAGGGTAAAACATACTGGATGAAGGAAAAAATGCTGCTTGTTTGGCAATTGCTTCGCCAATACCTATAACCCTATTGATCCCTTTATTTTTTAGCAAATCGGCAACGGTTTGGTACAGTTCCGCGTCTGGTTTGCCTGTTTGCAGCATATCCGACAAAATGATTGTTTTGTGTTTATGTTGTTGCTGCTGATTCAGAAAATCGAGTGCAATACGCAAGGAATTAAGATCCGAACTATAACTATCGTTGATAAGCGAGCAATTATTGATTCCCTGCTTTAGCTCCAAACGCATAGCGATGGGATGCAATTGCAACATCCGCTCGGTTATCACATCCTGCTCGCAACCCAAATACAACAGTACCCGCCAACACGTAATGGCATTGGCAATGGCAGCTTTATCGGTAAAAGGTATCGTAATGGCACAAGCCGTATTTTGATACAGCACTTTTATAGTAGCCTGTTGTTTATGTATTACCGTTTCTATCTCCTGCAAATCATTAATAGGAAAGTCTATAACTTTGCTGGCATGGGTAAATAAACGGTATTTTTCGTTTACTTTTTGTTCTCGTGATGTAAAGTCTTGATCATGTGCCTCTCCAATGGCTGTTAAAACGCCAATATCTGGTTTGATGATAGCTGCCAAGCGCTCCATTTCCCCCGGTTTAGAAATACCTGCTTCAAATAAGGCCAACGTATCCTTGTCAGACATTTGCCAAACAGAAAGTGGCACGCCTATTTGCGAATTATAGCTTTTTGGGCTACGCACAATGGTATAATCTGGTGATAGTAATTGGTACAGCCATTCTTTTACGATGGTTTTTCCGTTGCTTCCTGTAATACCTATTACCGGATAGGTAAATTGGCTACGGTGATGAGCGGCTAATTGCTGTAGCGCATCCAGCGTATTGCTTACTATCAAAAAATTTGCTTCGGGGTAATCGCCAATATGCGCGCTATTGCTTACCACAAAATTACGGACACCAGCTGCATACAAATCTGGTATGTAGGCATGCCCATCTTTAGCAGCTACTAACGCAAAAAAGAGTGTTTTTTCGGCGTGTACCAATTGCCGACTATCGGTAAGCAGGTAGCTAATTTCATACGATTGCTGTGGCAATAGCGCCTTGGCATGTATAATGGCACTTATGTGTGCTACTGAGTAGGTTGGCATGAATAACCAAAGATGCTATCCTATTTTAGCATTACAAAATAAATACTAAAACAAATCGGGCGGAAAGCTAAACGCTCCCCGCCCGATTTAGGTGTTTACTAATTTTGATTACTTAGTAGCAACCAATTGTACGTTTAGTGTAAACATATCATCTATAGCTTTATCGCCTAAATCGCTAAATACACTTGCAGATTTGAACTTAATACCAAAATCTGTACGGTTTACTTGAATATTAGCTACAGCTACCACTACGTTTTCCGACATGCGCAGTTCGGCAGGAAACGTAACCGATTTTGTAATGCCTTTAATGGTTAAGTTACCTGTAAGTTCTGCTCTTTCAGCATTACCTTTAGTAGTAGTAATTTCAAATACCGCTTTTGGAAACTTATCAGCAGCAAAAAAATCATCTGCTTTTAAATGGCCTACCAAATTAGCATTGTACGTTTTGTCCTCAATATCTGTACACGTAATAGTGTTCATATCAATTTCAAATTTCCCACTGGTAATTTTGTTATCCACTACTACCAAATTTCCACTGCTTAGGCTAATAGTTCCGGCATGTTCGCCTGTTACTTTTTTGCCCAACCAATTTATTTTACTTTTTGCAAGATCTACTTTCATATCTTGAACAGTGCTTACTTTAAATGCACTTGCTGTGGCTACCGCTACGGCTACAACAGCTACTAATACTAATTTTTTCATTTTCTATATTTTTATACTGCAAATATATGTATATACATTTAATGTGCAAATTTCTTTTTTTAATTTTACACCATTATGCTCCTTGCAAATTAAAATTTCTTTAGCATATTTGCAACAGCAGAAATGTTTACCAAGGTTCGGCAAACACTACAGCTACTTTATTGTTGCTTTAACAACATATACAATCATCACATGAGACTGTCTTGTGTGTGAACTTTAAAACAAATTACATTACATGAAACTGAACGCAATTAAAATTTGGTGGTGGCAATTAGCATAGTCTAATTCGTCGTCAGCTTATTTTATACCATACTTTAAAAGAGGGTTGCTGTACGGCAACCCTCTTTTTGTTTGTTTTAACCCATACTATATGCACTTAAAAACCTACTCCAAAGCCTACTTAGCAGATACCGTAACACCAGTAGGTGCTTATTTACGCTTGCGTGATTTATACCCAAATAGCATTTTACTGGAGAGTAACGACTATCATGGCAACGAAAACAGTTACTCATACATCTGCTGCAAGCCTACGGTTGGCATTTCTTTTCACCGAGGCAATTTATCTATCACCCATGCCGACGGCTCCATTACCACAAAAAAGGCTGAAGGAACTACCTTGCAAAATACCTTACAGGAGTTTATCAGCTCATTTGATACCGACAAATCCCCCGTTCCGGGTGTGATAGCCAACGGATTATTTGGCTATACCTCTTACAATGCCTCTTACTATGTTCATCCACCTGCTCAAAAGCAAGAAATTCCGGTATCGTCTATACCAGAGTTGATGTACAATGCTTACCAATACATCATTGCCATCAACCACTACACCAACAAGTTATACGTATTTAACAACGTACCTGCAAATAGTGATAAAGAGGCCACTTTACGCGAAATTGATGAGTTGCGCTACACCCTCAACAATAAAGATTACCCCACATTTAACTTTAAAGCCACTGAAAAAAAGGCTACTGCCCAAAATGATGACCAATTTGATGCACTATTTGAAACTTTACAAAATGAAATTTACGAGCAAGATATACACTCGGTAATTACGGCACGTAAGTACATCCGCCCTTTTACGGGTGATGATTTTAATGTATACCGCGCAGTACGTTCTACCAACCCTTCGCCGTATTTGTATTACTTCGACTACGGCAGTTTTAAACTTATTGGTTCGGCTGCCGAAACACAATTGGTGGTAAAAAATGGGGAGGCTTCTATTACGCTGCTCGAAGGCAGTTTAGAGCGTTCGGGTAATGATGAAAAAGAGTTTGAACAAGCTAAATTATTAGCTAAAAAACTAGAAAGCAACGTGAGCAATCAGCTGATGATTTATGCGCTAAAAGACGAGCTAAAACCGTATTGCACAGATGCTTTTTTTGCAAAAAAACACACCGTAGAAACCTATGCGCATGTATATCAAGTAGTATCAGAGGTAAAAGGCACACTTAGCACTCCTGATAAACTTACCGCCTTATTTACAGGCTCTTTTCCATCGCCTCGCCATGCTGGGTATCCACGCAAACAAGCGTTACGCTTAATTCATGCACACGAAACAGTTTCGCGTAATTATTTTGGCGGAAGCATTGGCTTTATTGGCTTTGATGGCAGTTTAAACCATGCCTTAATGAACAAAGCTTTTTTAAGTAAAGACACCATATTGGAATACTACTTTGAGGCAGTAATCGAAAAAAACGCTGTCTTAGCTACTATAAAAGAGCAGTTACAGGCAAACCAAGCAAAACCAGAAGCGGTAATACAATTGGCAGAAGAAATTTAATAGACGAGTAAATATGCAGGTGTGCAAATGGTTAGATGTGCAGATGTATAAAGGTCTATTATCTAACGTCTAATATCTAGTATCTAAAGTAAAATGAAAGAAATTTTAAATCATCTTTTCGAACATAAAACATTAAGCAAAGGCGAAGCAAAAGAAGTGCTTACCGATATTGCTTCCAATAAGTATAATGCGAGTCAGATGGTGGCATTTATGACCGCATATTGTATGCGCAGCATTACAGTAGAAGAACTGGAAGGCTTTAGGGATGCCATGCTGGAACTATGTATAAAAGTAGAATTACCTGGTTACAAAACCATTGATGTTTGCGGTACAGGCGGCGATGGAAAAGATACGTTTAATATTTCTACGCTATCTACGTTTGTAGTAGCAGGAGCAGGCTATCATGTGGTAAAACACGGCAATTATGGTGTTTCTTCCGGGTGTGGTTCTTCCAACGTAATGGAGGCATTGGGCTATCGTTTTCACAGCGACAAAGCTCAGCTAAAACGTGAAATAGATGAAGCTGGAATTTGTTTTTTGCATGCCCCACTCTTTCATCCGGCTATGAAAACTGTAGCTCCGTTGCGTAAGGAATTAGCGGTAAAAACATTTTTTAATATACTGGGACCAATGGTAAATCCAGCGTTTCCTACCCATCAGTTTGTAGGCGTGTATAGCTTAGAGCTGGCGCGCTTGTACAATTACCTTTACCAAAAAACTAATAAACGCTTTGTTATAGTGCACGGATTAGAAGGGTACGACGAAATATCACTTACCGGACCTTTTAAAATTTACGCCAACGAGCAAGAACGCATTGTACAAGTACATGAAATAGGATTTGAGCTATTAAAGTTAAAAGACATTAAGAGCGGTAAAGATGTAAACGCTTCTGCTAAAATTATAATAGATGTACTAAACAATAAGGCTACAGCAGCGCAAACGAACGTAGTAATTGCCAACTCCGCCATGGCAATTCAGTGTATGGAACCTCAATTATCCTTTGAAGAGTGTGTAGCTAAAGCCCAAGAATCTTTATTGGCTGGCAAAGCACTAAAAAGTTTGAATACTTTATTGGCACTGTAACATCTTACATTTTCGTAAAAAACATGACCATTTTAGATACCATTACCCAACAAAAACACAAGGAAGTAGCGGCAGCAAAAACCATTACAAGTATTCAGCAATTAGAGCAATACCCATATTTTGAGCGCAGCACTATTTCGTTGGCCAAGCGTTTGGCAACTGCAACTACCCCAGGTATTATTGCGGAGTTTAAGCGCAAATCACCTTCAAAGGGTAGTATAAATGATACCGCAACACCAGAAGAAGTAGGTATGGGTTACGAAAAAGCAGGTGCAGTAGCCATGTCGGTACTTACAGATACCAATTTTTTTGGCGGTACTGCTACCGATTTACAGGCGGCACGTGCAATGGTACAATTTCCCCTTTTGCGCAAAGATTTTATGATTGATGAGTACCAACTGTATGAAGCAAAAGCATGGGGTGCTGATATTATTCTGTTGATAGCTGCATGTTTGGAGCCCATAGCATTAAAACGTCTTGCCAAAACCGCAAAAGAATTAGGTCTTGATGTTTTATTGGAAGTACACAATGAGCAAGAACTTTTAGCTAATCTTATCGACGAGGTAGATATGATTGGGGTAAACAACCGTAATCTTAAAGATTTTACTTTAAGTTTAGATTATTCGTATCAATTGGCAGAACTTATTCCAAACCGTTTTATTAAAATTTCCGAAAGTGGTATTAGCGAAACGAATACGGTAAAAGAATTATTTAATGTAGGATACAAAGGATTTTTGATGGGGGAGAATTTCATGAAAACCACAAATCCAGGTAAGGCTTGTGCTGAGTTTATAGAAAAGTTATGATTGCTATTCCTAGCATAGCAGAGGAATCTTAACAAACAGAGAGATTATTCGCTATGTTTTTATTGTTAAATGGACTGTTACACATTGTCATGCCGAATTTATTTCGGCATCTATAAAAAGATGTTATTTAGATGCTGAAATAAATTCAGCATGACAACTAAAAATATATAAATGAAAGTAAAAATTTGTGGAATGAAGGATACAGAAAATATCCGTGCCATAGCTGCATTAAAGCCCGATTATATGGGTTTTATCTTCTATTCAACATCTCCACGTTTTGCAGATTTAGCTACCGTACAAGCATTAATCCCCGAGTTAATAAATAATGGAATAACGCCAGTTGCGGTGATGGTAAATGAAGAAATAGAAACCGTAAAAGCACTTATACAAACTGGTTTTACAGCAGTGCAGCTACATGGGCAAGAATCTGTGGCGTATTGCCAACAATTAGTTGATTTTAGGGCAACACACCATTTACCCGTTGAGATTATTAAAGTATTTGGGGTAGATTCGGAATTTGATTTTGAACAAACAAGTGCCTATACAGCCGTGTGCGATTATTTTTTATTCGACACAAAAAGTCCAAAACATGGCGGTACGGGGCAAAAGTTTGATTGGAATATCCTTTCTCGTTACCAACAACAAAAGCCTTACTTTTTAAGTGGAGGAATTGGATTGGAGGAAATAGAAAATGGGAAATGGGAAATGGGAAATGGAGAATGGATGTATGGGTTAGATTTAAACAGTAAATTAGAGTTAGCCCCAGGAATAAAGGATGTAGAGTTGGTAAAGCAGTCTATCGTCTTAATTAAAGGTTACGAATAACGAATGGTTACGAATTTACTAATCAACAAATGAACAAAAAATGTATCAAGTAAACGAACAAGGCTATTATGGTGATTTTGGAGGGGCATACATTCCCGAAATGCTGTATCCCAACATCGAAGAATTACGCAATACCTACCTAAAATTTATTCAAGAAGCTTCATTTCAAGAAGAAATGAATCAGTTACTGAAAGATTATGTAGGCAGACCAAGCCCTTTGTATCACGCAAAACGTTTATCCGAACGCTTTGGAGCTACCATTTACCTCAAACGCGAGGATTTAAACCATACTGGCGCACACAAAATAAACAACACCATTGGTCAGATTTTACTGGCAGAAAAATTGGGTAAAAAACGCATTATTGCCGAAACAGGTGCTGGTCAACATGGCGTAGCTACAGCCACAGTATGTGCATTGCGCGGCTTAGAATGCATTGTTTACATGGGCGAAGTAGATATAAAACGCCAAGCGCCTAATGTGGCCCGCATGAAAATGATGGGGGCAACCGTAGTGCCTGCCATGTCGGGTAGCAAGACCCTTAAAGATGCTACCAACGAGGCCATGCGCGATTGGATAAACAATCCAGTAGATACGTATTACATTATTGGTTCGGTGGTTGGTCCGCACCCCTACCCCGATATGGTAGCACGGTTTCAGTCCATCATTTCGAAAGAAATTAAGGAGCAACTAGAACAACAAACTGGCAATACCTTGCCAAATTATGTATTGGCATGTGTAGGGGGCGGCAGCAATGCAGCAGGTGCTTTTTACCATTTTTTGGATGACGAAAAAGTGAAATTAGTAGCCATTGAAGCCGCCGGAAAAGGTGTGCATTCGGGCCATTCGGCAGCTACTACCATTTTGGGCAAAGAAGGTATTTTACACGGCAGCAAAACCATTTTAATGCAAACAGATGATGGACAAGTAATTGAGCCTTACTCTATTTCGGCAGGATTAGATTACCCAGGTATTGGGCCACAACATGCGCATTTGCATAAAGTAAACCGCGCCGAATATGTAGCCATTACCGACGATGAGGCTATGAAAGCCGGACTATTATTATCGCAATTAGAAGGCATTATTCCGGCTATAGAAACGGCACATGCGCTGGCACAATTAGAGAAAATGACCTTCAAAAAAGAGGACGTAGTGGTTATCTGCCTATCTGGACGTGGAGATAAAGATTTACAGACGTATATAGATTATTTTAAATTATAACCTGTCATTCTGAGCATAGCGAAGAATCTCCGTTTATCAAGAGATGCTTCACTTCGTTCAGCATGACAGCAAAAAACAAATAGAAGCCTTACAGGCAACTGAAAACCGACAACTGGAAACTGATAATACATGAATAGACTTACCCAACTTTTCGAACACAAGAAACAACATATACTTTCTGTTTTTTACACGGCTGGATACCCTCATTTAACAGATACCATTTCTATAGCAAAAGCACTACAAGATGCCGGAGCAGATATGCTTGAAATAGGATTTCCTTTTTCAGACCCAATGGCTGATGGACCTGTAATACAACGCAGTAGCGAGGTAGCCTTAGAAAACGGCATGAGTATAAAAGTACTGTTTGAGCAACTAAAAGTATTACGCAAGGAAGTAACTGTTCCGATACTGTTGATGGGTTATTTTAATCCAGTAGTGCAATACGGCGTAGAACAATTTTGTGCAGATGCAGCGGCTGTGGGGATTGATGGGGTAATTATTCCAGATTTACCCATGTTGGAGTATGAAACACTGTACCAATCTGTATTTGAAAAGCACAAACTCAGTAATGTATTTTTGGTAACACCCCAAAGCAGCGAAGAACGAATCCGTAAAATAGATAGCCTAACCAAAGGATTTATTTATGTACTCTCCTCTTCATCCATTACCGGCAGAAAAATAGAGCAAGATGCGGGCATCGAAAGCTATTTTCAACATATAAAAAACATGAATTTGAAGAACCCTTTTTTAATAGGATTTGGGATTAGTGATAAAGCTACCTTTAACACTGCTTGTAAATATGCTGCCGGTGCTATTGTAGGAAGCGCTTTTGTAAAGCACCTTACCGAGCGCGGAACTACTACTATTGATTCTTTTGTAAAGGAGATTGTGTAGATATTGCCTGAATTAACTAAAGAATAACCACAGGAATAAAATTGCAGTATGAACAAATACATCCTCACTATTCTAATAATCATAATTGAGAGAAGTATTAGTACTGGGCAACCAATAATGTCATTCAACAGAGACAGTATTATAGCAGAATTTAAGAATTTTTCAGTTGTAGCAATGGGAGAAGCTACTCATGGGGCTGAGGAATTTACATCTCTTAAATGTGACCTAATCAAAAGAATAGTTACACAAAAGCTTTCAACTACCCTTTTTATTGAGGCACCATTTTTCGGGGGAAAGGTTGCAAATGAGTTTATTTATGGAAATACTATTCCGATAGATTCGGTAGTGAACTCACTACAATTTTGGACCATGAAAACAACCTCATTCATCGAATTAATCACTTGGCTAAAATCATATAATGCTACTGTTCCGCTAAATCAGAAAGTAACTATTATTGGTATGGATTATCAATCTTCTAATATCAATAAGTGCTCATCGTTATTATTAGCAAAGTGCAATAGAGACTTATCAAATTCAAGTACTATTTTATTGAGAACCTTAGCTAATACTAATCTATTTACAAATAAAGACAGTATAGCATCTTGGCTATTTCAACTTTACTCTTTACAATCGACAATAGAAATTAGCCATCAAGAGTTGTTACCTTATTACAAAGCGCTTAGTAATGCACTTTATTTAAGTTCAAAAACATCAATTAATTATTCTAATACAAGAGATAGTTTGATGGCGTCCGTTGTTATTAAAAATTACACAGCAGAAGCAAGTGGCACATTATTGATTTGGGCACATAACAACCATATCAGTAAGGCAAAAAGAGGCCTGTATAAACCGCTTGGTTATTGGCTTACTGAAAAGTTTGATAAAAAATACATGGCTATGGGTACTGCTTTTAATGAGGGGGAAGTGTTAGGCTATAAAGCAGCATCTACTATTTTTGGAGTTTTAATTAGGGCTATGTTTAAGCCAAAAAAGCTGTATACATTTACCACATGTAAAATAAGTAGTGCACCCAAAAAGACATTTACCTATACATTAGCAAAAACGGGAATAGATACTGCTTTCCTTTATAACCAACAACTAAAAGCGTATACCTATTATTATTGTTTTGGTTCTGTCTATTTTCGAAAACACAAGGCGATTCAGGCAATTAATCCATCGCAAGAATTTGATACTATTCTTTTTGTTAGACGAGTAAGCCCTCTGGTTCTTTATACAAAATAGGCATTGATACTTACAACACCCGTTTAATAATACGCAGGTTGTGTGAGTATTTCTTCGTTTCGGTATTAAAAATACCATTATGGTCTAACTTATCAATGCGTACACAGCCCGAAGCATGTATTATTTTATGATGATTGAGTGCAATACCTACATGAATAATTTTACCTTCTTCATTATCAAAAAATACCAAATCCCCTTCCTTAACTTCCTCTATAAAATTAACCAATACGCCTTGCTCTGCTTGTTGCCAAGCATCACGCTTTAGTTTTTTACCTAAAATTTTAAATACAACTTGCGTAAACCCCGAACAATCGATACCCAATGGCGATCTTCCACCCCATTGATACGGTGCATTTAAAAACGAGAGTGCAATACTTTCTAATTTATCGGTTAAGGCTACCGAACCAGCAACAACTGTTTTACCAAAAAAGTAGTATGGGTTATTTTCCCAACCAAAAGCCGTACCGTCAAACGCTGGCAAAGTACTCCCTATTGGTAATTGTATTGGTTGCTTAGCTGTATTTTGCGCCTTATTGAGCACATCCAACGCTACATATTGATGCACTGTAGTTAATTGCTCAGCCACCGACTCATTGATTGACTGATATTGCTTACTATCTATCCAACCTTCATAGCCATCAAAATTGCAACGCACATGCGTCCATTTTGGTGTTACTTCTATAATGGTTACCGCCTCTCCAAAAAGCAATTGACTTATTTGCTCGCTTTTATCAAATGCCTCGGCACGTATAGGAACTACTGGAAGATGACAAATTCCGAAATCGGGCATACTGAAAATTATCTGCGTGTTTGCGCGTTAAATCCTACTAATAAACTGGTTCTAAATCCATCTTTTGATGGAACAACTGCAAAATTTATTGGGAAATTAAGTGCTCCATTACGAATAGTAAATCCAGCAGCAAATACAAATGCCGCTCCACCTAACGAAACGTTAGGACCAAAGCCAAATTCTAATCCATCCTTACTCCTAATTCCAATTAGCAGATTCGCACTAGGTAAAAAGACATTTTGTTCCAATCCGCCTATTAATATAACTCCCTCAATTAAACCTGCTGTACCATTTGGGGTTGCAAAATAATTGGTCTCAAATTGCCAACCAAACTGTGTAATCAGCGGTTCTACATCTAAGTCTTTTTTTAGTTTGTCTGCTAATTCTCCAGGTGCTACATACGTAAACCCAACACGTGGACCATCTAAGTGTATGGGTTCTACAGGATTAGTTTCTTGCGCAAGGGCTACACTACTTAAAAGAGAAAATCCCAAGATTAAAAACGCGTTTACTTTTTTCATTTGATATTAGAGTTAGATATACATTAGATAATCGTGAAGTAACAAAAAAGGGAACACTTATACAAGTATTCCCTTTTTATAAAATGGAGCGATTTTTATGCTTCCACGTGCAGCCATGCTTTTTTAGCAAGTAAGGCTTCTTCGCTTTCTACGTGTAATTCGTCGGCTATACAGCAATCTACTGGGCACACAGCAGCACATTGTGGCTCATCATGAAAGCCTTTGCACTCGGTACATTTATCAGATACTATATAATATACCTCATCAGATACTGCAGCATGCGCCTCCTCGGCATTTATACTGGTTCCATCAGCAAACTCAATCATCCCCTTCAAGCCCGTTCCTTCCGAAAATTTCCACGCTGCTGCTGCATCATAAATTGCATTATTCGGACATTCTGGTTCGCAAGCTCCACAATTAATACATTCGTCTGTTATTTTTATTGCCATTTCTTTTATTAAATGCTCAATGCTAAAGATTAATTTTGCTGCAAAAGTACATAAAAAATTTATTTGTTAATTGTTAAATGACAACACAGCAACGCATCCTCTCTTTAGTACAATTAGGACAGTTCTTAAATACCAACGATACAAGCATTGATAATGTTTTAAAAACTATACAATATCAAAACGGTTGGTTTACTCCCGAACAAACTCGGTTTTGTTTACAGCAATGGGCAAGTGCTTTTACAGAGGAAAACCTTAGTACTTGGATAGAAAAATATACTGTTGCCGAAAAACGAAAAAAAATAGGTTTGGTATTAGCTGGTAACATTCCATTGGTAGGCTTACACGATGTATTATGTGTACTACTATCGGGGCATAGTGCCCATATAAAGCTTTCTTCGCAAGACCCTACACTGCTTCCGTTCTTACTAAATAAGTTGATAGAAATAGCACCTGAATTTGGACAGCAAATTATTTTTACCGAAAGATTAAAAGACATTGATGCTGTTATTGCCACAGGAAGCAACAATAGTGCACGTTATTTTGACTATTACTTTGGAAAATATCCACACATTATTCGTAAAAATCGCAATTCGGTAGCACTACTAACAGGAAATGAAAGCGCAGAAGAATTGAGCGCATTGGGCGAAGATATTTTTAGATATTACGGTTTAGGTTGCCGTAATGTATCTAAGCTTTATGTACCTCGTAATTATGATTTTGTTCCCTTTTTTGAAGCAATAGAATCGTACAAAACAGTATTAGACAACCACAAATACAATAATAATTACGATTACAACCGCACCCTGCTTTTATTGAATAATACTACCCATTTAGACAATCGTTTTTTAATGGTAGTAGAAAACGAGGCACTTGCATCACCAATGGCTACTCTACACTTCGAGTATTATGATTTTATATCGGAGGCAGAAGCAAAAATAGCAGCCGCACAAAACAACATTCAATGTACAGTAGGGCTATTACCTACCTATATTCCGTTTGGTAAAACACAACAACCTGCCTTAACCGATTATGCAGATGGGATAGACACCCTGCATTTTTTAAGTACTTTACACTAAAAAATAGGTGTAAATGAGTACGTTTACACTACACTTTAAATTTACTACTGATGAGTATTTTCGTAAAAATTGGTTTAATAATTATTGCATTAGAGCACTGTTACTTTTTATGGCTCGAAATGTTTGCATGGACGACTCGGGCAAAAAGGGTATTTACCAGCTTAGCTCCACATTTATTTGAACCCACAAAAGCACTTGCTGCCAATCAAGGATTATATAATGGTTTTTTGGCTGCTGGCTTATTATGGGCAACACTTATTACCGATACCGAGTGGAGTAAAAATGTGGCTGCTTTCTTTTTAGCCTGCGTAATTACTGCTGGTATTTTTGGTGGCATAACTGCCTCCAAAAAAATATTTGTTGTTCAGGCGCTGCCGGCCTTAATTACAATGGTACTTTTGGTACTTTTATAATGCAAAAAGCAGTGATTATTGGTTCGGGCATTGGTGGTTTGGCAACAGCTATTCGGTTGGCTGTAAAGGGCTATGAGGTAACTGTTTTTGAAGCAAACGACCACCCTGGAGGCAAACTATCAGAAATCAATCTTGATGGATTTCGATTTGATGCCGGACCATCACTGTTTACCATGCCTCAATACATAGAAGAACTATTTAGTTTAGCTAAAAAAGACACTGCAACTTACTTTTCATACCATCAACTCAAAAAAAACTGTATCTACTTTTACGAAGATGGAACAACTATTACCGCATGGGCAGATGAGGATAAATTTATTGCAGAAATCACTCAAAAAACTACTGAAAACAGCAGCAGTATTCGCAGGTTCTTAGCCAAAAGCAAAACTATTTATACAATTACCAATCCTGTATTTTTAGAAAAGTCTTTGCATAAAATTAGTACCTATTTGCATCCAAATACGTGGTTATCCATGTTTCGCTTGCCACAAATAGATAGTATGCGCAGTATGAATCGTGCCAACGAATCGTTTTTTAGCGATGCCCGTATGGTACAATTTTTTAACCGTTATGCTACTTACAATGGCTCAAATCCATATAAAGCTCCGGCTACACTCAATGTAATTCCTCATTTAGAACATCATTTTGGTGCTTTCTTTCCAAAAGGTGGTATGTACAGCATTACCAAAGCACTCTACCAACTGGCATTAGATATAGGCGTATCGTTTCAATTCAATACCAAGGTAACCGAAATTGCATTGGATGAAACCTGCAAAAAAGTAACTGGAGTATATATTGGCACAACAAAAATACTTGCCGATGTGGTAGTAAGCAATATGGATATAGTGCCTACGTATCGTAAGCTATTACCCACCCAAAAGCACCCCGAAAAGTTACTAAACCAAGAACGTTCGAGCTCTGCACTCATATTTTACTGGGGCATACAAAAAGAATTTAAGCAATTAGATGTACACAATATCTTCTTTTCTGCCAATTACAAAACCGAATTTGAACATATTTTTGACAAAAAAGACATTTACAACGACCCCACAGTCTATATAAACATTACCGCTAAAGAGTGTAAAACTGATGCCCCAAATGGTTGCGAAAATTGGTTTGTGATGATAAATGTACCCAACAACAGCGGGCAAAACTGGGATGACTTAATTAAAATAGCCCGCAATAACATTATCGAAAAGTTGAGTCGTTTGCTCAAAGAAGATATTTCTTCGTTAATTATTGCCGAACAAATACTCGACCCTCGTAGTATAGAAACAAATACATCGTCTTACTTAGGGGCACTGTATGGCAATAGTTCTAACAACACCTTTGCTGCATTTTTCCGTCATGCCAATTTCTCTGCCACTATTAAAAACCTGTATTTTTGTGGCGGAAGTGTGCACCCTGGAGGTGGAATTCCTTTAGCCTTATTATCGGGCAAAATAACTGCAGATTTGATTAAAAAAAGATAATACTGCCATATTTAGAAACTCCGTTACATGACTCTATCCAACAAACAAAACACAGCTATTTTTATCATCTTTCTGTTTCATGCTGTGGGGCTTTTTGGATTTCTCACTCCCAGCTTGGTACCCCTTTTTAAGCAATTGGTACCGTTCCATTTGCTACTTATGGCAGGTATTGTAGGCTGGTTTCACAAGCACTGGGACATTAAAAACAGCCTGCTATTTACAGCCCTTTTTGCTGTTGGTTTTATTGTAGAATATTATGGGGTAAAAACTGGAGTGATATTTGGCGAATACCAGTATGGCAATACATTGGGCTACGCCATAGCAGGCATTCCGTTACTTATTGGATTAAATTGGCTATTATTAGTATATAGCACCTCCTGTGTTGCTCATCAATTGGGATTCGAAAATATATTTACCAAAGCTTTTATAAGTGCTGGGCTAATGGTTTTAACCGATTTTTTTATAGAACCCATAGCCGCTAAATACGATTATTGGCATTGGAAAAACGACGTTATTCCCCACCAAAACTTCGTAGCGTGGTATATTGTTTCTTTTGTGTTGGCGCTAATTACCCACTACAGTTTTAAGGTAATGCAAAACAAAACGGCTATTGGCTTGTACATAGCTCAGGTATTATTCTTTTTAATGCTAAATTTGTAATCGACCAGTACAAAAAATGCTCAACTTAAACGTAACTATTGATACAAAATCAGGCTTTTGCTTTGGCGTTGTATACGCCATTGATATGGCCGAAGAAATTTTAGAAGAGCAAGGTTATCTTTATTGCTTAGGTGACATTGTGCACAACGATGAAGAAGTAAAACGCCTAAAAAACAAAGGCTTGCGCATTATAAGCCACGAAGAGTTTAAAGCATTACAGAACGAAAAGGTACTGATACGTGCGCATGGAGAAGCACCAGATACCTACCGAACTGCTTTAGAAAACAACATTCACCTTATTGATGCTTCGTGCCCTGTAGTACTTAAACTACAAAATCGTGTAAAGCAATCGTTCGATAAAAATGAGAAAATTCTCATTTTTGGCAAACATGGGCATGCCGAAGTAATTGGATTGTCTGGTCAAACAGGTGATGAGGCTTTAGTGTTTCAAGATATTGCAGAGTTAGATACAGTAACACTTCCACAAAAATTTACTTTATACAGCCAAACGACTAAGAGTACGGAGAAGTTTTACGAAATAAAAGACCAGCTAATAAGTAGAGGCTACGAGGTGCAAGCAAACGATACTATTTGCCGTCAAGTATCTAACCGCGATGAAGAATTACGTGAATTTGCCAAAAATTACAAGAAAATCGTATTTGTTTCGGGCAAAAAATCTTCGAATGGAAAAGTACTTTATGAAGTTTGCCGCAAACAAAATGTAAATACTTTCTTTATATCAAGTGAAGAAGAGTTAGACATACACATGTTTGATGCTAGCGACACCATAGGTATTTGTGGCGCAACATCTACTCCAATGTGGCTAATGGAAAAAGTAAAAGCAAAAATAGAATCTTATTAAGATGCAGGTGTTTATCAACATACTTGTTGTACTGGCTACTTTTTGTTTTATGGAATTTGTGGCGTGGTGTACGCACAAATACCTAATGCATGGTATATTGTGGTATTTGCACAAAGACCATCACCAAAAAGAACCTGGTTTTTTTGAAAGAAACGACGCATTCTTCCTCATTTTTGCCATACCGAGTGCCTATTGCTACATGACAGGCATTATGAACCATGATTTTAGACTATTTATCGGAATAGGCATATCTATTTACGGATTAGCTTACTTTTTGGTGCACGATATTATTATCCATCAACGCTTTAAGTGGTTGCGCGATTGGGATAACCAATACGTAAAAGCCATACGTCGTGCACATAAAATGCACCACAAACATTTAGAAAAACACGATGGAGAATCATTCGGGATGTTGCTTGTACCACTCAAATATTTTAAGATTCAGTAATATGCGCCTGTTAAAAAACACAAGCTTTCTGCTTTTTATACTGATTACAGGCACAACCTTTGCCCAATCTAAAAAAAATACAGCACCACAGTTAAATATATTTACCCCTACTAAAGTTAAAGGACACTACGGTGCTCAGTTAGGTCCAAAAGGAGCCGAAGTAGTATATACATCGGTAATTAATTATGGCAATTTCGACCAAGCCGAACCTATTGTAAAAGAAGAATCAGTACCAAACACTCCAAGCATTGCCCCTGCCGAAATCAGCATCGGCGAAATGATCAATCTGCCCGCTGGATTTACTGCCAATGTATTCCCAAATCCTGCTTATGAGGTACTAAATGTAAACCTAAAATCACGCATAGCTGATAGAGTTTCTATACAACTCATTGATATTAATGGCAATGTATTATACAATCGCACCAGCGAAGAAAGCACAGATATTGCTGACCAAATAACACTTACTGGATTACCACAGGGCAATTATATTTTGCGATTGTATGGTATTCAGCAAAAATTTACACAAAGTTTCCAAGTAAAAAAACTGGGCAACTAAGTTTCTCGTTATTGGCATATCCCCCCTTACACAACACATGAGCAAAAAAGGTATTTTATTGGTAAACTTGGGTACGCCCGATAGCCCCGAAACGAAGGATGTACGCACTTACTTATCCGAATTTTTAAACGATCCACGTGTAATTGATTACCCTGCATTACTGCGTATTTTATTGGTAAATGGCATTATTGTTCCGTTTCGTGCTCCAAAATCAGCAGCTACGTACAAAAAAATATGGACTAAAGAAGGCTCTCCATTAATGGTTTGGGGCAAAAAGGTGCATGCCCTGTTACAAAAAAAATTAGGTGAAGAGTATGTGGTAGAATTTGCCATGCGCTACCGCACCCCAAGTATTGAACAAGCTATCGAAAATCTAAAGAAAGCCGATGTTGATTCGATAAAAGTTATTCCATTATTTCCGCATTATGCTTCGGCAACTACAGGCTCTGTTCATCAAAAAATAATGGAGATTGTAAGTAAATGGCAAATTGTACCTGAAATTTCGTTTGTAAATTCTTTTTACGACGACGATAAAATGATTGCTGCTTTTGCAGAAATAGGCAATAAGTATGTTCCTGCTAATTACGACCATATACTATTTAGTTTCCATGGTTTACCTGCGCGTCAGTTAATGAAAGCCGACCCAACGGGTTGTCATTGCCAAAAAACAGAAAACTGCTGCGAGAGCATTGTACCAGCTAATCGATTTTGCTATGGTGCGCAATCGTATGCTACGGCACAGCTTATTGCAAAGGCACTTAATATTCCAAAAGAGAAGTACACCATCTGTTTTCAAAGCCGATTAGGCAAAGAAGTATGGATGCAGCCCTATACTAGCCAAGTAGTAAAAGATTTGGCCGAACAAGGAAAAAAGAATGTGTTGGTATTTTGTCCTGCATTTGTATGCGACTGTTTAGAAACCGTTTACGAGGTATCCGAAGAATATCAAGAACTATTTGAAGAGCACGGCGGACACAAATTACAATTAGTAGATGGCTTAAATGACCACCCACTATGGATAGAATCTTTAGAAGGTTTATCTAAAAACTAAGCACTTACTTTTTGAACTACCAATTGTTGCTGCATAAGTGATACTATATTTTGTAGTGCTTCCTTATAGTATGCAATTTGAGTATCTGAAACCTGTTTTTTAGCTAAATATTCTTTCGCTTCCTCTAACACATGAAGTAATTTATGGGCTTCAATAAGTTCAAATGTAGGTCTATTCGTGTGCATAAGCCTGCGCATATCATCCAGTGAGTGTACTTGCAGGCAATCCATCATTTCGTTGGAAAAAACTACTAACGAGTCACTTATTTTGGTCGAAAATTCGGCTAATAATTGCTCATTACCTTTAGTTACTTTTCGTAATCCATCCAACTTTATAAGTGCTTCGCTTGTATTTACAATCACCGAATCTATTAACGCTGGTTTTACTATAGGTGCAATTCGTTCGGTTTTAAGCCCCAACTGTCGGGCTATTTTTTGATATAACTCAGTTGGATCGAACGGTTTGCTTACATACTCGTCCATTCCATTTGCTTTTATCTTATCCCTTACCTCTACCAAAGCCGATGCTGTAACTGCAATAATAGGCACACTTTTCTTAGCTGGATCAGTCATGTTACGGATAAGCATTGCAGCCTCATAGCCATCCATTATAGGCATTTGCAAATCCATAAGTACCAAATCAACTATTTCCGATTGTACCTTAGCTACTGCCTCTAACCCATTTTCAGCTGTGTCCACAACGGCATTCCAGTTCTGTAAAAATTCTTCGGCAACCATTCTATTTATAGCATTATCATCTACCAACAGTATTCTTGCACGTTTTAAATCCTCAACAATGTCTTGTGCGTCGTTTGGCGAGAATAGTGATTGCTCCTCATCAGCAACCACTATTGGCAAATTGAAATAAAACGTAGAACCTTCATTCAATTTACTTTTTACTTGTAAACGCCCTCCAAATATTTCCACCAATCGTTTTGCAATAGGTAAGCCCAAACCACTACCACCATATTTACGTGTAGTATCGTCATCGGCCTGGGTAAATTGTTCAAAAATTGTACCCATTTTATTCTCTGATATACCTATACCGGTATCTTTTACTTCTATATACAGTTGAGCTTTTGGGCCTGTGAGTTCTTTACAAGTAACGCTAAGCAGAATACTACCTTGCTCTGTAAATTTAATGGCATTCCCTACCAAATTTGTAAGCACCTGCATAATACGAGTAGGATCGGAAACGATATCTTGAGGAACATTGGGTGCAATAACTGCCTGCAATAGTAGTCCTTTTTCTTCCGCTCTATAGGCAAATGTTTGCACTAACGAGTCGATAAGTCGGTGTAAGTTCATTGGTGTTTCTTCCAATGTCATTTTACCAGATTCTATTTTATTTAGGTCCAGAATATCATTTACCAAATTGAGCAAATGATTACTCGAAAAACGCATGGTATTGAGTTTTTGTTGCTGCGAGGCGTTGGGATTATCCTTAATCAATAAATTAATCATTCCGATTACCGCATTTAACGGTGTACGTATTTCATGACTCATTACCGACAAGAATCTACTTTTTGCCTGCGATGCTTCTTCTGCTCTTTCCTTTGCTACAGTGAGTTTTAATTGTGTTTCTAAAATTTCTTCCTTCTGACTATCACGTACAGCATCAATTGCATTTATATTATAGCCGTATATTAAGAATACAACAATGATAATGAAGGTAAAAGCTGTTACACTAAACACCATTGCCTCGTCTGGTGCCAAAACACCCATATTTAACGCTTGTATGCGCAACCATAAGAAGAAAGTAGATAAGCCAAAGGCAATAGGTATAATTTTACGCGTCATGCCCGAGCCTAAATATTTAGAGGTAAATATTTTCATATAGCCCTTGTCGGGATAAGCAGTAAGCAATCCTATACAAACCAAAAACACATTACTTGCTGTGTTTAGCTCCATATTCATATAAAAACTACCCGTATTTATAAAGAACAACCCTAAAGTATCGGCAAGTACTCTACTATAAGCTATTAAGCAAAATAATATCGTCACAGTTTGTACAATATAATACCAACCAAAATGGAACAAGCCAATACAAGCAATAAAAACAAAGCAACCAATACAGGCCGCTGGAGCCACTCTACCTCCATATATTCCTAGCGTAGGACGTGCTTTATCTTTAAAAAACAACTCATCAATTCCAAAATTTACGTTATACACATACTGCAACAAGGTAAATAGGCTAATAAGAAAGATAAATGAGAGTAAACTTATAAGCAGCACTCTAAGAGGCTTATTTTGCCTATAATACGGCACTAAAAGAAGCGAAAGCCCTATAGCGATACAAATAAGAGCCGAATTGAATTTAATGGTGGAATACCCGAGATTGACAATAGGAAATTTGTAGGTATCTGTAATCCAAGCTAGTAAAGAAAAAAAGCCTATAGAGAGTATAACTAATGCAATACCTTTGTTTATTCTGTTTGTATTGGTAACAGCTAATTGATTGGGAGAAAACTCCATTATTATTCTAGATTAATTCCAAAAGTACCCCGCTTAGATTAACTGATTGTTAAATCTATATCATGCTGTTGTTATTACAACTTACCGTATTTAAATAACTCTGTATATAAATGAAACAATATAAAATTTCATATCGTCCAAAAAAATAGCATTTTTGCCCGCTACTTATAATAAACAAAAAACTATAAAGTGATTAGCGGCATGGGAAAAGGAAATTTGATTTATCGAGAAATAACAGAGCAGAAAGATTTAGAACAGGCATTTCGATTAAGATATACCGTATATAAAGAAGCCGAACTAGGGAAGTTTCTTTCTGAAAACGAGTCGCAAATAGATATTTCTATCTATGATTTACATGCTATACATGTTGGGCTATTTTTAGAAGAAGAACTTATTGCCAGCCATAGACTATGTGTAGACCGTGAGTTACTTTTCAATAAAAACGTATTGGAGTTAGGGAAACGTTTTAATGTATTCTCAACTATTAATAATGCCTCAGATATGGCAAATATTGACTATCCTGCTTTTCCGTTTATATCCTATACAGAGTTGCCAGTGGCGATAACTGAACTTTACACACATTCAAAAGCCACAAAAACACCTATTACAGAGGTAGGGAAATTTGCTATTCTACCTACCTACCGCGGAATACGCAACATGAAACTCATGTTTGATTGTATGATTGCAATAGGCATGCTATGGTATGGAGATAAAAAAGGAGTAGGCATTACTACTACAGATGCTAACCATCCGACATTGTTTTTAATTAATGGTTTTACAAGAGTAGCCGAATTAAACATAGAGGAGCTGCGTAGCGTTACGCTTTCCTTATCGTTATCGGCTAATCTAAACCAATCAAGTATTCCAACTAAACTACACGATTATTTTAACACGCTTGCAGACGAGTTAAAAACAACTGGAAAAATAGAAATTGGAGTTTAAAAAACTAAACAGGTTGATTTAGCTCTTGCTTGATACTAGCAAGCATTTGTTTAACTTGATCTAAAAACACATTCTTTCTATTTTCATCCCTTGGCTCTGCATCCAAATATATTTTAGTTTCCTCCAAAAAGTATAAGAACTTATTAGCTTCCAATAACTCAAAAGTGGGTCGATGAGCATGTATTAGTTTACGCATATCTACTAAAGAGTGTTGGTGTATGTGTTTTTCGTATTCAATAGAAAAATCATTAATCGAGGATTCTATCTTAGTAATAAACTCCGCTACAATCGTTGGTTTTCCTTTTGCTACCGCCATTAAGGGCATCAAATTGATTAACTTACTATCTGGAGTATTTTCTACAGCATCTGCTACTTCGTTTTCTGTACGCTGCACTTTATTAACTTCAATATCCAGTTGAAGTGCTATTTTTTTAAACAAACTGATTGGATCAAATGGCTTACTCACGTAATCATTCATGCCATGCGCTTTAATCTTCCCCTGCACCTCTGCTAATGAAGAAGCAGTAATCGCTATAATGGGAATATTTTTTTTCTTTTCATCTGCCAAACCACGAATTATTTTTGATGCCTCATAGCCATCCATTAATGGCATCTGCAAATCCATAAGCACAATATCGAAGTCATCTGCTTGTATTTTGGCTACCGCTTCTAAACCATTCTCTGCACTATCAGTTACAGCATTCCAACCTGATAAAAACTCTTCGGCAACTAAACGATTGATTGCATTGTCATCAACTATTAATACGCGAGTACCCTTTAGGTCTTCTACAACTTCAAAAGCGGCACTTTCTGTAGCAGTAATCGCCAATTTATCATGTGCTATGTCTGCTACAATGTTGAAGAAGAAACGAGTACCCTTACCCTCTGTACTTTCTACATTCAAGTCGGCACCCATCAACTGCAATAATTGTTTGGCAATTGGAAGCCCTAATCCTGTTCCACCATATTTTCTGGTTGTATCATCATCGGCTTGGGTAAACCTATCAAAAATATTTTCCAAATTACTCGCTGCAATGCCTATACCCGTATCTACTACAGCTATATGTAAATTTACTGTTTGGCTATCAACAGGTACAGATTTAATAGATAGTATAACCCCGCCCTCATGCGTAAACTTAATTGCATTTCCTATCAGATTGGTTAATATCTGCTGCATATGGGTAGGATCTCCCAGTAAAGTAGGAGGTACAGTATCATCTACATCCAGCTGCAAATACAAGCCCCGTTCAGCAGCTGCATACTGAAAACTATTTATCACAGCACCTGCCAACTGATGGTAGCTCATCGGTATTTGCTCAAGGGTTACTTTACCTGCTTCTATTTTGTTGAAATCTAAAATGTCATTTACCAGATTAAGTAAATGCTTGCCCGAAAATTGCATTGCATTCAGCTTTTCTATTTGAGAAGGGCTCGGTTTATCCCTAATTAATAAATTAGTCATGCCGATAACCGCATTTAAAGGTGTACGAATTTCATGACTCATTACAGACAAAAATCGACTTTTTATATGCGAGGCATCTTCTGCTTTTTCTTTGGCTAACGTAAGCTCCTCTTGCAATAGTTTTTCTTTCAATATATCAATTCCAACAGCTGTAAGGCCAATGATCTCTTCGTTAAGATATACAGGATTAACTAAAAACTTAACAGCATAACGCTGTCCAAACATTTCTTGATTGAACTCAAAATCAAGGCTTTTACCTGCTAGAACTTGCGCGTAAACCGCTTTCCACTTGTTCACAAAATCACTTTCTTCCAATCCCTCAAAAGCTATATCACCTATCTGCACATCTTTACCAAACAATATGTCTATTTGTTTAAACTTACTGTTGAAAGCTATGTACCTATAATCTTTATCAATTGCCCACACAAAAGCATTCGTATGTTCTACCAATGCCTTCAATTTTGCTTCATTTGCTTCTAATGCTTTGCGCTGTTTATTTCTTTCCGAAACATCTACCCCTAAACCAGTTGCACCAATTATTTTATCTTTCACATAAATAGGCTTGAGCAGAAAACGCATATAGATATCTACACCATTCACCTCTCTGGTATACTCAAAATCCAACGATTCTCCGTTTTTTAATACCCTATCGTAATAGTCTGTCCAATCGTAGTTATTCTTTGCAGCTGATAATGTATTTACTCTATCACCCAAATTCACATTAAAGCCTCGTTTATTTACCCACTCAACAAAAGCGGCATTAAACGTTGTGTATCTACACTCTGTGTCAACTGCCCATATTATTGCATCTGTATTTTCCAGCAAAGCATGCATCTGAGCCTGATTTTGCTCTATCTCTAACCGTTGCACTCTACCTTCTGTTATATCAATTCCAATTCCAGTAACGCCTATTATTTTATCTTCCAAATAAATGGGTTTGAGTAAAAAGCGCATATATACATCACCATCTTTATGTGGGCGGAGGTATTCAAAATCAAGCGACTCTCCTTGTAGTACTTGATCATACACTTTTCGCCAATAGCCTTGCTGTTTCTCATCTGATATAGCCGCCGCTACTGTACCAACTGTAATAGCAAAATCCCACCTAGATGCCCAGTTTACAAACGCTTGATTAAAGTTGATGTATTTACAATCAGTATCAATTGACCATATTACAGCATCTGTATTCTCTATAATTGCTTTAAATTTCGCTTCATTCTCTAGCAGTATCTTTGATTTTTCATCTCTTTGTATGTCTGCTTGATTCATCCAAGTGCCATATATATAAAACACCACCAATATCAGCACTGTAAAAGCGGTAACGCTTAGCACAATTGTTTCCTCACTGGCAAGTATATGCATGCGTACCGCTTGTACACGAAGCCACACTAATATTGCAGAAACAAAAAAGGTTAGCAAAACAGCACGTCGACTTATGCTAGACCCCGAGTACTTAGAGGTAAGCACTCTACAGTACCCCTCTTTAGGAAAAGATGCTATAATGGCTAAACAAGCTAGCAAAACATTACTCGCTGTATTAATTTCCATATTACTATAAAAACTGCCTGTATTGATAAAATCTAATCCTAACAAATCGGCAAAAACACGGCTATAGGCTATTAAGCAAACAAAAATAAAGATGGTTTGTACCGTATAAAAATAGCCCAAATGAAACAAGCCTACGCAGCCAATAAAAATCAAACTTACAATAGCAGCCGAAGGAGCAACCCTGCCTGGGTATTTGCCCAATGTAGGCTTGCCTATATCACTAAATAGCAGTTCGTCTATTCCTAAATTTATGGACAACTGATATTGTAAAATAGTAAGTATGCAAATGGTAAAGATTACACTCAACGCAAGTATAAATACCCTAAAATGTTGCTTGTTCACCCTATAAGTTGGTAGTGTATAAATGGCCGAAGCACCTGCTATTGCAAGAAATGCAGAATTGACCTTAATAGTTAGATAACCAATATGTACAATCGGAAAATATGGAACAGAAAAAATCCATCCAAGCAAGGATAGCACCCCTACACCTGCTAAAATAAAAGCAATGGTTTTACTAAATAAATAAAAGTTTCTTACTACCTTATTGTTGGGAGAGTAACTTATCGTCATGTGTATTCAATAAAAATAAAATCATTATTTGCGAGCTAAACACGCTGCAATTGTGAGGTATAAATCTTCTGGCCGAAAGGGTTTAGTGGCATATCCATCCATCCCAACTTCCATTACCTTGTCTTTAGTACTTGCAGAAACAGAGGCCGTAAGTGCTATAATAGGTATCTTTTTGAAATAGGAATCGGGTAACTGCCTAATGCACTCGGTTGCTTCAATTCCACTCATATTAGGCATCTGAATATCCATTAGTATTAAATCATAAGTGGACTCTTGTACCATTCTTAACCCTTCCAACCCGTCATTAGCACAGTCAACCTCCGCATTCCACGACCTTAAAAACTCACCTGCAACCAGTTGATTAATCACGTTATCCTCTACTAACAATATACGTGCTTTTTTCAAATCTCTGATTGAGTCATCTAACCCAATTTCTGTTACTTCTACGGCTTCAATTGGCAATAAAAGTTCAAAAAAGAAGGTTGTTCCTTCATTAATTTTACTTTTTACATTAAGCGATGACCCCATTAGCTCCAAAATTCGTTTGGCAATAGGTAAGCCTAAGCCTGTACCGCCAAACTTGCGGGTGGTAGCACTATCTGCTTGGGTAAAATGTTCGAATATGTGCTCTATTTTATCTTCTGGAATACCAATGCCCGTATCTTTTATCTCAAAATAGAGTTTACATTCTCTATCCGAGATCTCCAAAACACGCACATTAACCAACACGCTACCCTCAACCGTAAATTTAATGGCATTACCTATAATATTTATAAGTATTTGAGATAGCCGCGTAGAATCACCCTGCAATGCTTGTGGTATGGAAGCATCTACGTCTACCTCAAATTGCAATTTTTGCTTATCTGCATTAAAATTGAAAACTTGTTGCACATTGCATATCAATTTTTTGAGGTCAAAAGCCGCTCTTTCTAATTGCAACTTGCCCGAATCTATTTTGTTATAATCCAAAATATCATTCACCAAACTCAGTAGTGTTTCTGAAGAAAAACAAAGCGTTTGCAATCGCTCTATTTGATCCTCACGCGGACTACTATCCATCAGCAAATTACTCATACCTATTACCGCATTAAGTGGTGTACGAATCTCATGACTCATAATACTCAAAAACTGCGATTTTGCTATGCTTGCTGCTTCTGCACGCTCTTTTTGCAGAACAAGTTCTTTCTGAATAGCCTTGGTTTCATTAATATTTCGAATAAATACGGCAGCTCCAACAACGGTTTTATCTGCACCTATTATTGGATTAACCGACACTTCAAACGATACAGGAACAGCTAATGTATTGGTTACGTACTCAATACTATAACGCTCGCCAGCCAATGCTCTATCTGCATGACCTTTCCAAAACTCATGGTTAACATCTGGGATTGCTGCAAATAAACTAGCCCCTACACGAAGCGGAGCTGTAAATAAATTAGCAAACATGCCTACAGCCATCTGATTACATATGGATACTTCGTAATCTCTGTTTATCGAAAATATAACATCATGCGTATTTTCAATAACGGCTGCTAAGTTGGCTTGGTTTTTCCGAATAAGTTCTTCGGTTACTTTCTTCTCGGTAATATCTTGTGTAACTCCAATTACACGTACCACCTTACCTTTTTCTACAACGGGTGATCCTATAACACGTTTCCATATTTGCTTGCCATCTTTTGGCTGATACATTACTTCGGTATCATATGCTTCTGCATGGCTAATAGTACGCTCAAACAATGCTTTTATCCGAGGGGCTTCATCAGGATGGTAGACTTGCCATACGCCATCAATACCCATTTCTTCCACATCACTAATACCGTTAATTTTATATATTTCTTTCGCCCATTTTAGTTTTTTGGTCGCTACATCATAGGTCCAAGAACCTAGTTTAGCGATATTTTGTGCCTGTTGTAGCTCATCTTCCTTTTGCTTTTTTTCGGTAATATCTTGAGTAATGCCTATTAGTTTTTCTGTTTTTCCATTAACTATTAAAGGAGATACCACAACACGCGCCCAAAAATCACCTCTGTATTCATTAGTAAGTTTGGTTTCCATATCAAATGAAATACCCTTTTCAATAGCTAATCTAAATTTAGAAATAGTATCAGCTGCATAATCAGGATGAACATGCTTTCTAGAATCTTCTACAGTAATTGGCGTACTTGCAGGAATTTCATAGATATCATACATTCCATCCGACCAATAAATAGTTCCGGCAGCTATTTCGTATTCCCAATTACCAATTTTGGCAATTTGTTGTGCTCTTTCCAGCTTTTGTGTGGTCTCTTGCAACGAGTTGGCTATCAACTCTCGTTTCTTATCCATACTCTCAAAACTATAGGCTACCGGAAAAGCGATGAATAAAATAGTGAGCATAAATAAAAACTCCGTAATAGATGTTTGAAAACCAGCACTAAAATTTAATGCATGAAAACTATTACTTAAATAAATGAGCACAAAGGGTATTGTAAAAGCTACCAAAGTTGCCCTGCGAATAAGATTGCCTCCTCTTAGAGGAGAGAAAAATATGCTCAAAAATCCAACCCTTGGTTTTACCAACAAAAATGCAAGAGATAAAAGACCGTATGTAAATGCGTTGTCTTTTACAACTGCATTAAACAGGTTAGATGCCATGTCATCGTTATCGCGCTCGGTAAGTAATCCATTTATAGCTTTAAAATAGCTTACTGCAAATAGTACGATTAAAAGCGTTTGACCTACAGAAAGAGTCCGCCTAAAACCTAAAAGCACAACCCCTAAACCAAGTACAGCAAAAGCCGCAGCGCTAAATAGCGACATCCGCCCAGGCATTTCGGAAGCTTGATAGTACTTATCCTCAACTAAAAGTTCATCGATATGAAGATTTATGTGAAAAATATACTGACTAAGTGTCGCTATTGCTATAATAGAAAGCACCAAACCTGTAATTAGCACAAGTTTCTTGCTTCCATTCCAACAATAATAGATAAGCCCCTCAATGATAATGGCAAAACAAATGAAGGTGTTCATTTTCATCACCCCTACATTTCTAGGATTTGTTACTCCATAAAAATTAGTAAACCATCCTAAAAGGCAAATAACCACTTCTATTGCTAATAAAATAGCAATAAACTTGGCTACATTTAACAGATGCTTATTGGTAATATGGGTGATTAATTGCATTTACACACTTTTATAAAATCTGTTTTATAATTGCAGCCGTTGCTCCACTATGCGCTAACACATAATTATGCGCACTTTTTGCTGCCATTACTCGGGTAGTTTCATTACCGAGTAATGTAGTAGTTTTTTGTATAAAATCAGCTTTATTTTTTACAGAAAAAGCGGCTTCACAGCTAATAAGACCACAGGCCTCGGCAAACCTACTGTAATTCGGACCAAAAACCAGCGGCACTCCCCACACTGCTGCCTCTAATGTGTTATGTATGCCTTTACCAAAACCACCACCTATATATGCAACTGTAGCATATTGATATATTTTTGATAACAGCCCTATTCTATCTACTATCAGTACATCAGCAGCGGCAGTAATTCCCTCCGACAACAATACAGCTTTGGCAGGAATAGTACTTTTCAATTCCTTTAAATACGTTGCATGAATTTCATGAGGCACAATGACTAACTGAATACTTGCATTAGCCAATAACGACAATACCAATTTGTCATCTACAGGCCATGTACTACCAGCTACAACTACGGGTCTGCCATCAAAAAATGGCGCTATATCAGTAATTGCTTGTGTAGCTTGCTGAATTTGCAATACTCTATCAAATCGAGTATCTCCACTAACACTCAAATTATGTATAGCAATACTTTTGAGCAACTGAAGAGAGGCCTCATTTTGAACAAAAAAATGGGTTACTTTTCGCAACAGCTTTCTAAAAAAGAGGCCATACCACCTAAAAAAGATTTGCTCTTTTCTGAAAATAGCCGAAATAACATAAAGTGGAATGCCCTGTTTGTGTGTTTCGTTGAAATAGTGATACCAAAAATCATATTTGGTAAAAAACACCATTTTAGGCTGTATAAACGCTATTAATTTAGCTGCATTGGTAGCTGTATCTATTGGCAAGTATGCTACATAAGCTGCTAATGGATATTTTTTTTGGGCTTCATATCCCGATGGTGAAAAAAAAGTAAGTACTATCTCAATATCTGGCTGTTGCTGCTTTAGCGCTTCCAATACAGGACGTGCTTGCTCAAATTCGCCCAAAGATGCTACATGGAACCATACTCTCGTTTTATCGGTAACTGGTAAAGTTTGCCAAAACAAAAATTCATCTTTTCGTCCATCAATCCATTTTTGGGCTTTTACATTGCCCAAACTCGCCGCAAACTGCAGCAATATTTTGTACAAAAAAACACCAATGTTATATAGAAAAACGCCCAACCTATCGTTAATTAATGTAAAAATCATTGGGAATCTTAGGATAAAAAGGAACTATTATGCCTATCCTAAAGCCATTTAATAAATCGACGCGTTTGCTGGCATCTCGCGTCATGGTATCATAGTTATAACTTCTTCTATTTTGGGTGAACCCTTGTACAAACTCAAACCCAGCGTAATAATTAATCAATTTTTTAGTGTCTAAATTTAGATAACCTATAAATTCGGTTAATGTTAACCCGTTCGTTAGTCTATCGTACCCTTTTCTATAATCATCATTTAATTGCGGGGTATCATCCATCAAATTCTGGATATGAATTTTATGTTGCAACAACCCTACCCCAATACTTGCTACTAATCCCGAATTAGGGTTAGGGCCTATCACTGGAAATACTTTTCCAACCCTAAAACCAATATTAAATCCGCGTTCGTAAAGTTTCACCTCTGCGTACTGCCCACTACCGCTTAATACAAATCCTCTATCGGTTTCTATATTGCGCAATATGCTATCTTCCTTTACCCCATTACTGAACATAAAATTAGCGTAAACTCCATAAAGTATATTTTTTTTGGTTTTAAATAGCAAATCTGTTCCAATACCTGCATTAACCCCAAATCGCTTAGCTAAATCACCACCAGGAACCTGAAAAGCACCATTAACAGCAAGCATGGGCACATTTATAGCTGTTTTAAGCTTAACCTGTGCGGCTGCAGACAGATGAAGAATTACCAACAGCAAAAACACTGAAATTGACCAATATTTATTACATTTCATGCCTTCAAAAATAGCTTTATTTATTTACCTTCGTCACTTTAATAACAAATCATAATTAGATGAAAATAGCTGTAATTGGTACTGGATATGTAGGATTAGTAACAGGTACTTGCCTTGCCGAAACTGGAAATTTTGTAACCTGTGTAGACATTGATGCCAAAAAGGTAGAGATGATGCAAAATGGAAAAATGCCTATCTACGAACCAGGTTTAGACTTGTTATTTCACCGGAATATCAAACAAGGACGATTAGTATTCACCACCGATATTGAAGAGGGCATAAAAGACGCCAAGGTAGTATTTTTAGCATTGCCAACCCCTCCAGGAGAAGACGGTTCTGCCGATTTATCTTATATTTTAGGAGTTGCAGATAATCTTGGTAAAATTTTAAAAGACTATAAAGTAATTGTAGATAAAAGTACTGTTCCGGTTGGTACCGCCGAAAAGGTACATGCTGCCATTGCAAAAAACGCAACTGTAGATTTTGATGTAGTGTCGAATCCTGAGTTTTTGCGTGAAGGTGTAGCTGTTGAAGACTTTATGAAGCCTGACCGTATCGTAATCGGTTCAACATCTGAGCGTGCACAGAAACTTATGGGCGAATTGTTCGGACCTTATGTTCGTCAAGGAAATCCTATCATTTACATGGACGAACGCTCTGCCGAGCTTACCAAATATGCTGCAAATGCATTTTTAGCTGTAAAAATCTCGTTTATGAACGAGATTGCTAACCTCTGCGAAAAAGTGGGGGCAAATGTTGATAATATTCGCAAAGGCATAGGCTCTGATGATCGTATAGGCAAACGTTTTCTATTTGCGGGTATTGGTTATGGCGGTAGTTGTTTTCCTAAAGATGTTCAGGCATTAGCTAAAACTTCGGCTGAGTACCATTACGATTTTCAGATTTTAGATGCGGTAATGGACGTAAATACACGTCAGCGCACTGTAATGATTGATAAAATAAAAGCCTATTACAAAGGCAATATTAGTGGCAAAAGCTTTGCAATATGGGGACTGGCATTTAAACCCGAAACAGATGATATCCGCGAAGCTCCTGCATTGTATATGATTGATGAATTACTAAAAGCTGGAGCTAAAGTAACGGCATACGACCCAGAAGCTATGGAAAACGTAAAACGTATACTTGGCGACACTATCAGCTATAGCAACGATCCATATAGCGCATTGGCAAATCAGGATGCATTAATTATTGCTACTGAATGGTCGGTATTCCGCACACCTGATTTTGACAAAATGGATCAAAATCTAAAAGCTAAAGTTGTATTTGATGGTCGTAATTTATACGAAACCAGCACAATGGAAGAGCTAGGATATCATTACGATAGCATTGGAAGATAAAACCAGTCGTAAGTTTATAGTCACTAGACTAAAGACTAAAGACTAAAGACTATAATATGAAAAGAGTTCTCATTACCGGAGCGGCTGGATTTTTAGGTTCGCATCTTTGTGATAGATTTATAAAGGAAGGGTATCATGTAATAGGCATGGACAACCTTATTACTGGAGATTTACGCAATATTGAGCATTTGTTTAAGCTCGAACAATTTGAGTTTTACAATCACGATGTATCTAAATTTGTGTACGTACCTGGCGAGTTGGATTATATATTGCATTTTGCATCACCAGCAAGCCCTATCGATTACCTAAAAATACCTATACAAACCTTAAAAGTAGGCTCATTAGGTACGCACAATCTATTAGGATTGGCAAAAGCAAAAAATGCACGTATGCTCATTGCCTCTACCAGCGAAGTATACGGCGACCCTATGGTACACCCTCAAACCGAAGATTATTGGGGCAATGTAAATCCGGTTGGGCCACGTGGCGTGTACGACGAAGCCAAACGTTTTCAGGAAGCCCTAACAATGGCTTACCATACCTTTCATGGATTGGAAACACGTATTGTACGTATTTTTAATACCTACGGACCACGTATGCGTCTGAATGATGGGCGTGTATTACCTGCATTTATCGGTCAAGCCCTACGCGGCGAAGATTTAACTGCTTTTGGTGATGGTAGCCAAACACGCTCATTTTGCTATGTAGATGACTTAGTTGAAGGCATCTATCGCTTGCTCATGAGCGACTATGCCTATCCAGTAAACATTGGCAACCCCAATGAAATTACGATTAAAGATTTTGCAGAAGAAATCATCAAATTAACGGGGACTAATCAAAAAATTATCTTTAAGCCTTTACCAACAGACGACCCTAAACAACGTCGTCCGGATATTACCAAAGCGCAAGAATTGTTAGGTTGGGAACCAAAAGTGAGTCGTGCAGAAGGTTTAAAAATAACCTATGAATATTTCAAATCGCTACCCGATAAAGAAATACAGCACAAAGATTTTAGCTACTACAACAAGCAATAATGAATAAAGGGAAAATACTTGTAACAGGTGGTACTGGCTATATTGGTTCGCATACTGTAGTGGAACTAATTGAACAAGGATATGAGCCTGTTATTATTGACAATCTGAGTAATTCGTCTATAGAAGTAGTAGATAGAATAGCAGCAATTACGGGTAAAAAACCTGCATTTGAACAAGTAGAAATGTGTAATTACGCAGAGGTAAATAGGTTTCTATCTGCCAATAAAGATATAAAAGCTGTTATTCACTTTGCAGCAGTCTTATTTGTAGACGACTCCGTAAAAAGACCTCTGTTTTACTACGAAAACAACCTGTTATCTACCATTAATCTACTAAAAGGAATGACTGAAAATGGCATTCCTGCCTTAGTTTTTTCTTCTTCGTGTACGGTTTATGGCAATCCAGATACACTTCCGGTTACTGAGAATGCACCCATAAAGCCTGCTATGTCGCCTTACGGCAACACAAAAAAAATGTGTGAAGAAATAATACAGGATACCATTAAAGCAAGTACTTTAAAAGGAATAGCACTTCGTTATTTCAACCCGATTGGAGCACATAAAAGTGCTTTAATAGGCGAATTTCAACACGGTGTGCCTACTCATTTAATCCCCTATATTACCGAAACTGCTATAGGAAAACGCTCTGTACTCAATATTTTTGGGGATGATTATGCCACTCGTGATGGTTCGTGTGTTAGAGATTATATACATGTGGTCGACCTAGCAAAAGCACATATTAAAGCTGTTGAAAGATTATTAACATCAACTAACGAAAAGAATTATGATGTATTTAATTTGGGCAGCGGAAACGGGCAAACCGTTTTTGAAATTATAACAGCATTTGAAAAAGCAACTGCACTAAAAATCAATTACAAAGTTGCTCCACGCCGCCCAGGAGATGTAGAAGCCGTGTATGCCGATACCACAAAAGCGAATACCGAATTAGGCTGGAAAACCGAGATCTCACTCGAAGAAATGTTGCGCTCAGCTTGGGTTTGGGAGCAACGCCTTAATGAAACAGCATAAAACTATTTAAAGAAACAACCATGGCAACCTTGACCTTCAATACTAAAAATCCTAAAATCTTAATTACTGGTGGTGCTGGCTTTATTGGCTCGCATGTAGTACGTTTATTTGTAAATAAATATCCTGATTATCAGATAACTAATTTAGATAAATTAACCTATGCAGGAAATTTAGAGAATTTGAAAGACATCGAAAATAAACCAAATTACTCTTTTGTAAAAGGGGATATTGTAGATGCCAATTTTGTTAATAATCTTTTTGAAAGTCATCAGTTTGATGCGGTAATACACTTGGCTGCCGAAAGCCATGTAGATAGGTCTATTACCAATCCTTTGGAATTTGTGATGACCAACGTAATTGGAACGGTAAACTTATTAAATGCTGCTAAGCAAACATGGTTTGCTGGCAACAAAAAACTGGCAACTGGCAACAGATTCTATCACGTTTCTACCGATGAGGTATATGGCACTTTAGGCGAAACTGGATTATTTACAGAGGAAACAGCTTATGATCCGCACAGTCCTTATTCAGCATCAAAAGCAAGTTCCGATCATTTTGTACGTGCTTATTTTGACACCTATGGCTTACCTGCCGTAATATCCAATTGTTCTAACAACTACGGACCAAATCATTTTCCCGAAAAATTAATTCCGTTGTGCATCAATAATATCAAAAACAATAAGCCATTACCTATTTATGGTAAAGGCGAAAATGTACGCGATTGGTTGTACGTAGTAGATCACGCCCGTGCTATTGATGTGGTATTCCACACAGCAGCCAACGGAACTACTTATAACATTGGTGGACATAACGAATGGACCAATATTGATGTAATACGCTTGTTATGCAAAATTATGGACGCCAAATTAGGTAGAGCCGCAGGCACTAACGAAAAGCTCATCACTTTTGTAACCGATCGTGCCGGTCACGATTTGCGCTACGCTATCGATTCATCAAAACTACAAAACGAACTGGGCTGGAAACCAAGTTTACAATTTGAAGAAGGCCTAGAAAAAACGGTAGACTGGTACTTAGCCAATGAAGAATGGCTGAGCAATGTTACATCAGGAAACTATCAAAGCTATTACGCCGGACAATACAATCGGTAATAATTAATTAAAAAAGGGTAACGCAAAAGCGTTACCCTTTTTTAATAGCTACATTTTTCCGCTGTTTCAACTTTTCGAATATCAGCGCATTAAGCAGTAATAAATCTAGCAGATAAAAACTATCCTCAAATGGTATAGTACCCCATCTAAAGCCTATATTCTCCAAGTCATTATAAGTAACAATGGGGATAGCTGTCAAAATTCCGTTTACGATAACGAATGGAATAAGAGATACCAAATAAGCAAGATAAAATCTTCCTAACCAATTAGGCTTTCGTATCAATAGATATGCAGAAAGCACCAATAAGAGTGAAAAAGTGATTAAGGTATATACCCTATCCTGGTAAACCGCCAACAACGCCAACGAAATACTAAATAAACTGTAGGTAATAGGAGTTGTAGCTTTCCGGAGCACATCTTTTTTCACATACACATTTAGGCACTCGTATATAAACATACAAGCAAATGGCACTGTAATAAAAAACAGAATTTCTTCTAATGGTAAGCCATAAAAGCGCCAACCAATTATATAGATATCAGCAAAACCCCATACATTATAATAGGTAAACACAATGTCCCAAATCAAAAAAAACAGTCCAGTTATTACCAAGGCTATCACTAATTTGCTCCAGTATTGTACAAAATATACTTTCTTATCAAAAGATAAAATGAGTGGAAACAGTATGGTAAAGAAATTGATGAGCAGGTACGAATACATTAGCTTAAGTTGCGTTTAAGCACCAAGGCTTCAGATTGAGTACATCTTTTAGAGAGCAACAGATAGTTCATAATCCCCTTCACAAAAACAATATCTGCTTTATTGTATGACTTATTAGCTATTTGTTGAACGATTACCAGCTTATCGGTTTCAATATTGGTTCTAAACATGGGTAGTTTAGGGCAATTGTGCTCAATAGAAAAACGTAAAAACCGAATCTCCATATTATCTGGGTCTAAGGCAATCGCTTTCTCGAAGGTGCTTTGCGAAACAAACAAGTATTTTACTTTAATGTATGGATTCCAAGAATGCTTGGCACATAACGCTTCGGTAATACCACGATACGCCAACAGAACTGGATTCTTAATCTCAGTCTTGTGCATTACCTTAAACAGCGAATCATTTACACTTTCGGAAGCTATGGCACGCATCATATCTTTACGAATGCGTTGAATATCACCTAACGTATCTGCTTTTACGCCAACAGTAAGTAATAGTAAGCCTATTATTAGAAGAATATTTTTCATTACACTAAATTTAATTGATGTTGCACAAATGCCTTACCATACAGCAATAGTTTAAAGGTATCCGAAATACGAATCCGTTCTTGCGCCACAGCATGGGCTGGTGTAAGCTTAATTTTTTTAAATAATTTGAGATAATAGGTATACGCAATATACACCCCTAATTTTGCACCAACAGGCAATTGCTTTATCCCCGCCAATGCATCATCAAAATCTTTCTGAATATCTGCTTCTATATGCAATTTACTTTGTTCATCAAAGCGTTCAAAATTTACTCCCGGAAAATATACCCGTCCCCTATCCTGATAATCCGACTGAATATCACGCAAGAAATTAACTTTTTGAAAAGCCGCACCTAAACTTCTGGCAGTAGGCTTTAGTTGCTGATACATTTCGTCGTCTCCCTCACAAAAAATACGCAAACACATTAACCCTACAACTTCTGCAGAGCCATATATATAGGTTTTATAGCTTTCCTCCGTATAGGTTTTCTTCTCCAAATCCATTTCCATACTATACAAAAAGGCTTCAATAAGCTCCTCTTCTATCTTATAGGTATTTACCGTATCCTGAAATGCGTGTAAAACTGGATTTAAACTTATTTTTTGAGCAATCGCTTTGTATGTTTCTATCTTAAAGTCGGCCATTAAGCCAGCTCTATCTTTATCATGAAACGTATCAACTATTTCATCGGCATAGCGCACAAAACCATAAACAGCATAAATAGGCATCCTAAACTTAACGCTAAATGCTTTTATACCTAAACTAAATGAAGTGCTGTACCTATTGGTAACCAGCTTACTACACTCAAAACTTACACTATTAAATAACTCCTGATGATTTACTGCCATAGCTGAACATCAAAAATACGAAATAGGGTGCTATATAGGTTTATTATTACCGAAAGAACTTTCGAATTAATTACGATGAAGCAAACAATATCAAAGCTTATTATGTATAGTTTTGAATTTAGTATGGGTAAGAACATTATTATTATTGGTTCGGGTTTTGCCGGACTATCTGCAGCTTGTTTTTTAGCAAAAGCTGGTCATCAAGTAACCATTATTGAGAAGAACGACCAAACAGGCGGCAGAGCACGCACCTGGGAAAAAGATGGTTTTGTATTCGACATGGGTCCTAGCTGGTACTGGATGCCTGATGTATTTGAAAATTTTTTCGCACATTTTGGCAAAAAAGTAAGCGATTATTATCACCTCATTCGCTTAGACCCTGGGTACCGTATATTTTTTGGCAAAAACGATACATTGGATGTTCCTGCAGATTTAAGCAAACTAAAACAAACATTCGAATCGATAGAAAAAGGAAGCGGTAAACAACTTGATGCTTTTTTGGCACAAGCCGAATACAAATACAAAACGGGCATGGGCGATTATGTTTTTCGTCCTTCTCTATCTATTACTGAGTTTTTTGATTTTAAACTTATTGCACAAAGTTTTCGCATCCAATTATTTAGCTCCATAAGCAAGCATGTGCGCCATTTTTTTTCTCACCCAAAACTCATCCAATTATTAGAGTTCCCTGTGCTTTTTTTAGGTGCTACACCTAAAAACACCCCTGCTCTATACAGCATGATGAATTACGCTGATTTGTCATTAGGTACCTGGTATCCACAAGGAGGTATGAACCAAATTAGCAAAGCTTTTACCAGTTTGGCTATAGAATTAGGGGTAACCATAAAACTAAACGAAGAAGTAGTACAACTAAAAACAACCAGCGGCAGGGTAACGGAAGTAATTACCAACAAACAAACGTATACTGCAGATAGCATAATAGCCAATGCTGATTATGCACACGTAGAAAAACAACTTACACCAGCTGAGGAACGTAATTATTCGGATAAATATTGGAATAGCAGAGCATTATCGCCATCCAGCTTATTGTTTTATATTGGACTAAACAAGCCTATTGATGGTCTATTGCACCATAATTTATTTTTTGATGAAAATTTTGATGCACATGCCAAAGAAATTTATGGAGAACCTAAATGGCCTTCTAAACCCCTATTCTATGCATCTTGCACATCAAAAACAGATCCAGAAGCCGCGCCAAACGGAAGCGAAAACCTATTTCTACTTATTCCACTAGCGCCAGGCTTAGCCGATAGCGAAGAAATGCGTGAAAAATATTACCACATACTAATGGATCGATTAGAAAAACTAACCGAACAATCCATAAAAGAACATGTAGTGGTAAAACGCAGCTATGCCATGAACGATTTTGTGAGTGACTATCATTCCTTTAAAGGTAATGCCTATGGATTGGCTAATACATTGCTACAAACCGCTTTTTTGAAGCCCAGCTTACGCTCTAAAAAAATAAAAAATCTATTTTTTACTGGTCAACTTACCGTACCAGGACCTGGCGTACCCCCTGCCATTATTTCGGGAGAAGTTGTAGCCAAAGAAGTGCTAAAAAGTATATAACTACACTATTTAAACAAAGCGGTCGGATAATTTTTAGGTTATCCGACCGCTTTTTAGTATCAAATTATATAGTAATTACGCCTCTATGGGTAATTTTTTGATGTTACGTTCGTAAGGTTTTAATCTACTTTTAAGCAACTTGCGCGCTACGTGAATACGTGTTTTTACAGTACCAATAGGTATTTGCAAGTAATTAGCAATTTCGTGGTATTTATACCCCTCAAAATACATTGTAAATGGCACTTTATAGTCATCAGTCAATGCCATTAACGCATTTTTAATATCTGCCAACACAAAATTTGTTTCTCCTAAATTAGCCGATGCACTAAATACAAGATGAGAAGAAGAAATTTCATCAGATTGAGTAACTAAGGCATTCACTTTTACCAAACGACGGTAATTATTAATGAATGTATTTTTCATGATGGTATATAACCATCCTTTTAGATTGGTACCCTCTCTAAATTTATCAAAATATGTGATAGCTTTTAGTAAGGTATCCTGTACTAAGTCATCTGCATCTTCCCCATCGTGGGTAAAACTAAGCGCATATACTCGTAATGAAGTTGACTGCTGCACCACTAAATTTGCAAATTGTGATTGTGTCATATTGTTTAATTATTGACTTAAAAAGTTAAACAAATCTACTATTTATAAACTCTAAAACAAATTATTGTTTAATCTTATGATAAAATAATTAAACACCAGTAATAAAACAGTTGCAAGATTATTACCTACAAACAAAAAAGAAGTACGAACTATTAATTACTAAGGTTTTTGCTTACAAAATATTTACTTCTCTTTCCAGTGTTATACCAAATTTTTGATACACTGAGACAATAATACTTTCTGAAAAATCGTAAATCTCTTTTCCAGTTGCTCCCCCATGATTAACTAATACGAGTGCCTGATTTTTCCATGTACCGGTATTACCCACAACCTTGCCTTTCCAACCACATTGGTCTATCAGCCAACCTGCTGCCAATTTAGCGCCTGTCCCTGCTGGGTAATGAACAATATCTGGAAACTGGTTTACCAAGCGCTCCAATTGCTCGGATGTTATAATTGGATTTTTAAAAAAGGAACCTGAATTGCCTATCGTTTTAGGATCTGGTAGTTTAGAAACACGTATATGGGCTACTACATCAGAAATATCTTTAATAGACGGATGAGCTATGCCTCTGTTTTGCAGTTCGCTCTCAATTGCACCGTAATGAGTACTCAACGCAGGTATCTTACTCAGCTTTAGCGTAACGGATGTAATAATATATTTCCCTCTAAGTTCATTCTTAAATATGCTTTCGCGGTAAGCAAATTTACATGCCTCTTTATCAAACGAGTGCATTTTTTGGGTACTTATTTCAAATGCCTCCAAAGTATAGAAAACATCCTTCAACTCCACCCCATAAGCTCCAATATTTTGAATAGGCGCTGCTCCTATAGAACCAGGAATAAGTGTTAGATTCTCGGCACCACCGTACCCATTCTGTACACAAAACAGCACCACATCATTCCACAGTTCACCTGCTTGGGCGGTTACGTACACCTCATTTCCTTCCTCAGTTACCTCAATACCTTTTGAAGCTATTTTTACAACCAAGCCATTAAAGTTTTTGGTAAGCAACAAGTTGCTTCCTCCACCTAATACAAGCAGTGGGGTTATTGCTTTCTCAGAAAAAATATGCTGTAAATCCTGTATCGAAGCTACCTGTGCAAAAAAAGATGCGGTAGCCTCTACTCCAAAGGTATTGTACTGTTTAAGAGAAATCTGCTGTTGAATAATCAAGATATATTGTTGCTAGAGATATTACAGCACAATATTAACAATAAAAATAAATCAACTGAACCGTATAGTTTATAATTCGGTGTAAAGATACATCTTATCTAAGGTAGGATTTTCACTTCCTCCTTTAGGTTCCAATGTTACGGCAAAGGCCTGAGCCTGAGATACCGTTTTTAGTTGTTGAAGTGCTAAAGTATGCTCAAAAACGCCTGCATCAATTGGCTTGCCATTAAACAATGCCCATAACTGATATTGATAACCCTCTTCTGCACTAGGCAAATCAACACAATCGATAATTACTTGCTTATTTTCTGCATCCCAATACAATACCGCATCCGATTCGGGGTACTTTTCTACTCCTGTAAGTACAATTTTAGTAGTGTTTGGGGTGCGTATTAATTGATATTGTTCTTTTTCTGCCGACAACTGAGCAATTATGCCATCTTTCTCCTTTACTTGACTAAGCAACGATAAAATAATTGCTCCCATGCCCAATAAAAACGCTACAGATGCTGCAATACCAAGACGGTAGGTTGTATTTAATTTATACACCTTAGGCGCATCAATTGCGGCCATAATGTTGTTTTTAAGTGCTGATTTTGGTTCAACACTATGTAAAACAGCATACTGCTCCAAAGCCTCATCAATTTCATTGAGTTCGGTACGTAACTCCGGGTATCGAAATAATAATGCCTCTACTTCCAACCGCTCTTTAGTATCTAACGAGTTGGTTGCATAGAGTTCCAAAATTCCGGATGATATGTATGCGTCAATGTCCACTATTAATTAAAATATTTTCTTAATGTTATTATACCCATTCTCAATCGTGTTTTTACGGTTCCTAATGGTATATTCAATTCTTCTGCTGCTTCTACGTGTGTGTATCCTTTAAAATAAACTAAATCTACTATTACTTTTTGTTCAGGTCTTAGATATTCTAACAAATCTTTTACACCTAATGTATCTGCGTTATAACTAGTACTTCTGTTTGTATCTATTTGTATTACGGTGTTTTCTAAGTCTTGGTTTTTCGTACTGTTCTTATAGTCCTTAGAACGCACTTTATCTATTGCAAGGTTTCGTGCAATATTAATTATCCAAGTAAATAGTCTGCCTTTAGATTCGTCGAATGCGCCAAAAGTGTTCCATATTTTAAGAAAAGCCTCTTGCATTACATCCTCGGCTATTTCTTCGGTTTGTACAATACGCACAATTACACCGTATAGCGCAGTAGAGTATCGATCATACAGCTGCTCAATGCCCACTTTATGCTGCTTGCGCAGGGCATCAATCAACTCTTCTTCCGATAATATTATTTTCTTTTGTTTGGACACAATAAGGATAAAGCGTAAAGTGCAAGTATAGTGCTTATTTGCTGTTAAATCAAAGAAAAATACTAAGTAATAGGAAACAAATGTTTTTCAGCGTGATAAGATGAACGAACCATCGGACCACTCTCTACATACTTAAATCCTTTTTGCAAACCGACCTCTTTATATTGAGCAAATTCATCAGGATGGACAAATCGAACAACATCATGATGCTTGCGAGTAGGTTGTAAATACTGCCCCAATGTAAGAATATGAACTCCTGCAGCTAATAAATCATCCATAGATTCATACACTTCGTCTTGCGTTTCGCCCAAACCCAGCATAATGCCCGATTTAGTGCGCAAATCGGCTTCGCTAATACGAGCAAGTACTTGTAGGCTACGTTCGTATTTTGCTTGTATACGCACTTCCTTTGTCAGTCGGCGCACCGTTTCCAGATTATGAGAAACAACTTCTGGACGAACAGCCAAAACCGTATCTAAATTTTCCATTTGACCTTTAAAATCGGGTAATAGTGTTTCTAAAGTTGTATCGGGAGATAAGGAACGGATAGCTGTAATGGTTTCTGCCCAAATAATAGAACCGCCATCTTTCAAATCGTCTCTATCTACTGAGGTAATAACGCAATGTTTTACACCCATCAGTTGAACAGAGGTAGCTATACGTTGTGGTTCTTCTGTATCCACTTCTTTTGGTCGGCCAGTAGCAACTGCACAAAACGAACAGGAACGTGTACAGATATTACCCAAAATCATAAAGGTAGCAGTACCTGCACCCCAACATTCGCCCATATTCGGGCAATTTCCGCTTTCGCAGATGGTATGTAGCTTATGCGTATCTACAATATTGCGTACCTCGGCATACTCTTTACCAATGGGCAATTTTACACGTAACCAATCGGGCTTACGTACCTTATTCACTTCTGCTGTAGCTAATACAGGCAATTCTATCATCTATACTATTTACTAATGAGTTATAATTTTCGGCTGCCTATAGCAATTTTGGCAAAAAATGTAATGTAAGACTGTTTGTTTACATCATTTCCGAACACCGCAAATATGGGTACTTTTTTTGGGAAAATATCTATTGAGGCACCTGCTTCCAAGCACAATATTTTGGTTTCGTCCTTAGCCCAATCAAATGAAAAAGAGAATTTACCATATCCGCCAGGTAATACTTTGGTTTCTCCGAAACCAGTAAAAAAACCCGAACCTCCATAAATATCTTCTATTTGGTGTTTATCATGGTCGTACTTTTCGGATACTACCACAAAGCCTTGCTGTTCTCCTTGCACAAATACATCTAAATAAACTGGTTTCAACAAGCCTAAAGAAAGTCCACCTTCTATATTGTATCCAATTTCTACTCCATCTTTATCGGCTCTGTCAAATAATACATTATCGGTACCAATACCTGTGCGTAATAATAGAAGGGCATTTTTTTTACCAAATACAAAAGAACGGGCATTTTCGTAAAAGTCTTTTGCGATACGTATTTCCTTTGGGTGGCGCATGGTCAAAAAATCAGCGTTAAGTGCTATTTTCTTGAAACCTGAACGTTCGGAAAGTTTACTTCTTTTATAAGAAATACCATAGCCATTGCTATGTATAAAAGCGCCAAAACTACTTTCTTTGGTGTAAATCACCTTTACCTCAGATGGTATAGGCGGGGTTTTATAAGTGCCTGATTTAGTTTGTGCCCATACGTTTGCGGCTCCCGTAAAAAAGAGTAGCATACACACAAAACGCCTAAATAAAACCATAATCAAAGCTACAAAATATATTTTACTTAGCTACTTAACCTCAGCAGCTGCTAAATGGTTTTACTAAAAAATTGTAGGTTTGTGTAAAAAAACAATGGCTACTATTTACACCACTTATACTGGCAATTTACGCACCAAAAATATTCACTTGGGTTCGGGCATGGAACTTATTACCGATGCACCAAAAGACAATAAAGGTTTGGGTGAGGCTTTCTCTCCATCTGACTTACTAGCTACTTCATTAGGTACTTGTATGCTTACTATTATGGGTATTACCGCACGCGAACACGGTATGACAATAGAAGGTACGACTGTAGAAATTACCAAAATAATGGGACAGGACCCACGCAGAGTAGCGGAGGTAAATATTGAATTTAATATAATGGGAGTACTTAACGGAAAAGAACGAACTATTTTAGAACGTGCGGCACATACCTGCCCTGTAGCCCGAAGCGTGCATCCTGATATGGTTCAAGGCGTAGTGTTTAATTACGCGCAATAATTCTGGCAATTTCAGCAGCATCAATCGCTTCGTGGCTAGCGCTGTAAATACACGTACCATTTTGCACGAGCAACACCTGTGGCGATTGATGTGTGATACTAAAATCTGTTGCTATTTGATCAGAAATTGATCTATATTCTAATAAATCGAGGTAATACGTTGGCACTGTACTCAAGACCTCAGCATCTTCTTCAAATGTCTTTTTTACCATTCTACTTATTGAACAGCGCGTACTGTGCTTAAAGATAAGTACTGGTTGCTCAGTTGCCACTATTTCGACAAGTTGATGAGGTGATTCTAAGTTAATCCAGTCCATTGGGCTCGTTAAAAATGGTTTCGTCTATCATCTTACTCGTTTCTATAACTGGAAACTTAATACTAAAGTTTTCATTGACGTCTATTCTTTCGGCACAAAGAGAAAGTTCTCCTGTATTGATATACGGTTCCCAATTCAGAATAGTGATTTCGGTATCACCCTGCAAAAGATAAGACCACCTAATTATTTGTCCTGTTTTTTCGTTTACGTATAGCCAATATTGATCCTTAGGTGTAAGTCCTATATCTTCACCAAAAGTAAGCTGTAGCACATTGCAAGAGATTTCATTTATTGTGGTATCCTCAAGAGCTTTTACATTTACTCCAGGGTCTTCCAATTTGGCTGGAACCAATAACCAATAGGTATCATTAATAAAATATTTATATGCTCGCTCTAGTATTTTAATATTTACCGAGTCATTTTGTTCTACACTATCTACATAAGATTTGCCTTCTTTTGTATTGATATTGAAAAGCACCTGTAGTTTTTTGGCATCCTTCTGCGTAAGATTAATTCGATAGGCACCTGTATAACGATCCCACACATGTTCTCTTCTGGCAAGTTCAATGGTATCTTGCTCTACCAAAAAAGTAAATTTAATATAGCGTGTTAATTCCCATTTTTCGCGACCACCAATGCTATTCCATACACGGTCTATAACGATTTGCTCTTTGGGCTTGTCTTGTGCAAAACCTGTTTGAACTATCAAAAGAAACAAAATAATGAATAACCTTATCTTCATCTATTTTCGAAATGATTTGTTTAAAAAGAATCAAATAAAACGTGCAAGTTGTTTTTATAGAATGCCTGTTTTATAACAGGGCTAAAGTAAAAAAAAAGCTGGGTTAAAACGGTGTGTTTTAATCCAGCTTTTACAATAAAATAGTATAATCAGCTAACTATATGTTTGCAGGCTGCAATTTATGTGTTACTTTTCCAAAAGTTGGGCAGTTTTCGCGACGGTGTTGAACAGAGCAAGATGATACAACAAGAAGCAAACAACCTATTACTACTAAAAATATCTTTTTCATATACTTATGTTTAATTACAATTAACTGTGCTTACTTTTTTACTTAAATTTAGTAACGTCGTTCGCTTTATTTTTTCTTCTCTTTTTAATTTTACCAACTGTTAAATCAGGCGCTGTATAGTTTTCTCCATAAGCAGCACACTTTTCGGTGGTACTACATCCATATTCAAAAAAGAGACTTACTAAAAATACACTAATTAGTATGTAGTATTTGTTTTTCAACACCATACAAATTTGTTAACTATTTTTTGATTTTAGTATAATACCCTTATTATTATTTTGTTAAGCATGCCATTTTTATTGCAGTAACGGCTGCTTCATCTCCTTTATTGCCATGCTTACCTCCAGAACGCGCTATTGCTTGTTCTAATGTGTTGGTGGTAAGCACACCAAATACAAATGGTCTATTGTACTTCAGCGTAAGGTTTATCAAACCATGTGCCACAGCATCACATATAAAATCAAAGTGCGGCGTTTCTCCCTGTATTACACAGCCTAAACAAATAATAGCATCAAAATGTTTCTTTTCAGCTAATACTTGCGCTCCGTGTACTAACTCATAGCTTCCGGGCACTTGTATCACCTCTATATTTTGCTGAGCTACTTGCTGCTTTAACAGTGTATTTACTGCTCCTTCGTATAGTGCATTGGTTATTTGCTCGTTCCACTCTGCAACAACAATACCTATGCGCAACTCGACGCCTTGTGGAATAGTTACGGATGAAAAATCAGATAAGTTTTTAAGTACGGTTGCCATATTATAAAAAAAGCCGTTTTCACGGCTTCGTTTTAATTAATTTTAGCTTCTGCCCTGCCTATATATTTATCAATATCTCGTGCTTCCGTAGATTCACTGAAATTGTTTTTTATAGACGTGTAAGCCTCTACTGCTTTTTCGTTATCGTTTGCCAGTTCATAATTCAATCCCATTTTTAGTAAAAAAATTGGCGTTGTAAACTTATTATTGCTTTGCTTAACTGCTTTTTTGTAGAAAGATATAGCTTTTTCGGTATCATTTAGTTCGCTATGCGCATCTCCAATAGCGCCTGAAGCCATAGCAGCTAACATCTCGTCTTTTGATTCGAAGTTTTCCAAATATTCAATAGCCGATTCAAATTCACCTTTTTTAAGGTAAGACATCCCCAAATAGTAGTTTGCTAAATTGGCAGATTTGGTACCTCCGTAGTTTTCAACGATACTTAAAAAACCATCAAAATTACCATCACCATTTATTGCTTTATCTAACGAATCGTTTTCGAAATAATACTCGGCTCTAAACATTTGATCCGCTGCTTCAATCTCACGTGGAGCTAAATACAGTTGTGTATACGCCAAGAAAATAGCAACTAAAGCTACTACTGAACTTGAAATGATTAATAAGCTCTTTTTGTTTTCAGTAACAAAGTGCTCTATTTTGCTTAACTTATCGCTAAGGTTATTCTCTAATTCTTCAGCCATTTTTTAAAAAAATTGAAGCGCAAAGATACAATTTCAATATATAGTTTCATCTGTTTATTTTTTGATTTTTAATGTTCAGATGGTACTCGCTAAACAACGATCAACTCCATTATTAGCTATTTTGCCATGCTCGTTTCATATCAATACCATTTGTTTTTAAATAAAACTGCCTATTTACTAGTTTTACAATAAGTAAATTCCCTTTGTCTGTTTCAAGTAAATGCTATTTATGTAAGTTTGGCAAATGTATTTGCAGAACCTTTATTTAGTAAACTTCAAAAACTATACTGCTGCTGAGTTTCAATTTACCAAACCAATTACTGTTTTTACCGGAGATAATGGGTCAGGAAAGACCAACGTATTAGATGCCATTCATTATTTAAGCATTACAAAAAGTTATTTTAATGCTATTGATAGCCAACAAATACGACACGGTGAAGATTTTTTTGTGGTAAGTGGCACATTAAACAAAGAAGAGCAAGATGAATTGCTGTATTGCGGGGTAAAGCGCAACCAAAAGAAGGTATTTAAGCGCAATAAGAAAGACTATCCTCGATTGGCTGATCATATCGGGTTTTTGCCCATCACCTTTATTTCTCCTAATGATTCCATGCTAATTACCGAAGGAAGTGAGGAACGCAGAAAATTTATGGATACTGTACTGGCGCAAACAGATAGTAAGTATTTGGATACGCTATTACACTACAACAAAGCATTAGCTAATAGAAATGCGCTACTAAAACATTTTGCTGATACACGCACCTTCGACGAAGCATTATTGGCAATATACGATAGTCAATTAATCGAGTTCGGGACCAGTGTTTATGAAATACGTAAGGAGTTTATTAATGCGTTTATTCCACTATTTCATGCTCATTATCAATTTTTAAGCAGCACAGAAGAGACTGTAAATATTGAGTACTTATCGCCGTTGCATGATGCACAATTTGCACAATTACTGAATAATAGCATACAAAAGGATCGCGTTTTAGAGCGCACCACTGTTGGGATACATAAAGACGATTTGGATTTTTTGCTTGACACCTATCCGTTGAAACGTTTAGGCTCTCAGGGACAGCAGAAGTCTTTTATTATTGCCCTAAAGTTGGCTCAATACAGTTACCTACTTTTAAAGAAGAAGGTAAAACCCTTGTTGCTATTGGATGATATTTTTGATAAATTGGACGAGAAAAGAATTGCCAAACTATTGCAATTGGTAGCAGATGATACTTTTGGACAGGTTTTTATAACCGATAGCCATGCCAAACGTATAAAAAAAATGTTTGCAGATATTAGCATAGACATTTGCCAATATGAAATAACGAAAGGAGTAGCCGAGCATGTTTAAATCATCAAACGAGCAAACATTAAAGCAAGCAATTGAACTATTGCTGCATACGTATCATTTAAAAGAAAAATTTACCGAAACCGATGTAATAAACTCTTGGGAGGTCTTAGTAGGAAAGGCTATTGCTAAACGTACATCAGAAGTATTTATACGCCACAAAAAATTGTACATCCGACTTACATCGGCATCGCTGCGCAATGATTTAGCTATGGCTAAATCATCTATCTTAGAGTTGGTAAACGAGCGCGCAGGCTATGTACTGGTAGATGAAATTGTATTACTTTAAAAATTTAGGAGAACAGTTTTTAACTGTTCTCCTAAATTTTTACTAGAATCTTTCTAGTGCTGAGAAGAAGAAATTACCTTCAATAACTGCATTTTCATCCGAATCTGAACCATGCATAGCATTGGCATCAATAGATTTTGCAAATAATTGACGAATCGTTCCAGCTTCTGCTTTTTGAGGATCTGTAGCACCAATTAATTTTCTAAAATCTTCAATAGCATTGTCTTTTTCTAAAATAGCCGCTACAATAGGGCCAGAAGACATAAATGTTACTAAATCTTTATAGAATGGACGTTCGCTATGAACGGCATAAAATTGACCAGCAGTATCAGCAGTTAAATACGTGTATTTAAGTGCGATTATTTTAAATCCAGCCTTGGTTATTTTGTCTAAAATAGCACCAATGTGCCCGTTAGCTACGGCATCAGGCTTAATCATGGTAAAAGTACGGTTCGTTATCATCTTCTAAAATTTGCCGCAAAGGTAGCTTTTTAGTATTAAAATAACTATCCTCACACATTAAATTCTTTAAAATCTACCTTAAAGCTATAAAAAAAGGGGATATCCTGTTTTAGAATATCCCCTTTTAAGAGTGCCTTCTTGCTTCCTTAGCTTCCTACTTCTTCTGAAGTGCTATCCATCTCAGCTCCCATATTATCTTGCACCGGAATTGGCATTTTTTCACAATACTCTTTTAGTTTTGTCAAACCTTGATCAAACTGATCCTCTAAGGCACCCTTCATCAGTACATTCATATAGCGCATCATTGGGTTATTGCTTTCTTGACCAATGCTCCACCAGGTTACTTTTACCCCTTCTGGAACCGATTCAAACGTCCATTTGTCTTCTGAATGTGCATCAAAATCTGCGAAATACAAGTCATTTACAATAACACTATTAGGAGTAGTTTCGGTACGTGTCATCGATCCTTTTCCAACTTTATCACCTTCCCAAGAGTATTTGTACTCTGCTTCTCCCTTAGTACCTTCAATGGTAGTTTTGGCTTCAGGATCCATTACATGCCATGGGCTGTAATTATTAAACTGATCGAAATCAGCTACTACTTCAAAAACAGCTGCTGGTTCTGTAGCAACTACAATACTTCTACTCATTTCTAACTTGGTGGGCAAGAAGAAACTAATAAGGGCTAATACAAGCACAAGGGCCGATAAGCCGATTAAAATCTTTTTAAATACATTCATAACATTGGTTTTTTGTTTAAGTAAAACTACCTATTTTAAACCAACAGTCAATTATTTTGTAATAAAAAAATTACAAAATATCTGCTATAGCTGCTTTTATATCCGGGAACTCAAACTCAAAACCCATTTTTTGTACACGCTGCACAGAACATCGGTTACTGTTGAGCACCACCTTACTCATCTCTCCTAACATAATTTGTAGTGCCCATACCGGAACGGCTGGCAGAAAGAATGGCTTATTTAAATGATTAGCTATCACTTTAGTTACTGCATAATTCGTTTCTGGTTGAGGTGAAGCTGCATTATACACTCCTTTATAATCAGTTTGCTCAACTACCTTCAAAAAGAGTTTACATAAATCGGATATATGTATCCAAGACATCCACTGCTTACCCGAGCCTAACGCTGCAGCCAAACCCCATTTTATAGGTGCTGCTAATTGCACTAATGCGCCACCATCGGCAGCCAATACGACCCCAATACGCAACTTTACGGTACGGATACCCAAACCTGCAATTGTATCGGCAGCTTGTTCCCATTGCTTACAACAGGTGCCCATAAAATCCATTGCTACTTCATGCTCTTCTGTAATCAATGCATCAGCCGTATCGCCATAATACCCTACTGCCGAAGCCGACACATAAGTAGTTACCTGATGCGTATTATTTTTAAGAAAATTATATAAGGTATACGTACTTTGAACACGGCTATCAATCAATTCTTTTTTGCGTGCAGGTGTCCATCTTTTTTCGGCTATGCCTGCCCCTGCTAAGTTTATTACCGTATCTACACCATCAAAAGCACGCAGATCTATGGTATGCATCTGTGGATTCCATGCGTATTTTTTTATGTCTGCTTGTAAATCATCCGACCGGCTCAACCATACCACTTCATGCCCCTTTTTGAGCAATAATTGAGTAAGCCTTTTGCCTAACAATCCGCTACCACCAGCTATGAGTATTTTTTGTTTCATTGGCCTTGTAACAACACATATTTAAGTAAGTTTGCGCATGAGATTCAAAAAACATGTTTTTATTTGCGTTAACGAACGTCCCGAAGGCAAGAAATGTTGTGGTGAGGGACATGGAATGGCATTAGTAAATGAGTTTAAACGATTAATAAAGGATCAAGGACTACAAGTAACGATGCGTGCCCAAAAAACAGGCTGTTTTGATTTATGTGCTTTTGGCCCAACGGTAATGATTTACCCCGAAGGAAGAATATATGGCAAGGTACAACTTAGCGATGTAAGTGATATTATAGAGTTAGATTTGAAAGAGAATAAAGTCGTAACACGATTATTGGTAGAACTGCCAATCGTTTCCTAAAAAGGTACTTTTCAATAACAGCTCAGAAATGCGCAGAATGATTCTAAATTTTAATATAAAGCGCTTTTAAGAAACATCTTTAGCTTTATGCTGTTGAATGATCTATTGTAGCACTAATGAGAAATTTTTCTATTCGAGACATTGAATCACTTACTGGCATAAAAGCTGGCACAATACGTATTTGGGAACAGCGATACAATCTCATTACTCCAAAACGTACCAGCACAAATATTAGGTACTATGACGATACCGATTTGCGACTATTGCTCAATATTTCGGTACTCACCAGCAATGGATATAAAATATCGGAAATAGCACAATTAAGCACACCCATTATTGCTGAAAAAGTACGTTGTTTATTGGAAGATAGCGCCACTGCCTGTTTACAAAAAAATGCGCTTTGCGATGCCATGATACATATGGATGAAAGTGCTTTTGATAAAATACTACATACCTCTATCCTAAAAATGGGATTTGAGAACACCATGGAAAACCTGATACTGCCTTTTTTGAAAAAAATTGGCAACATGTGGCAAACAGGAGCTATTAATCCCGCACATGAGCATTTTGTATCTCACCTTATCCGTCAAAAATTAATGGTGGCTATAGATGGTATTTCTATTACCCCAAATTGCGAGATTAAAAAGTTCTTATTGTTTTTACCAGCGGGAGAAAATCACGACATCAGTTTGTTGTATGCCAAATATCTCATAAAATCTAGGGGACATTTTGTGCTTTACTTAGGCAACAATATCCCATTAACTGATTTAGAGACCGTATCGCTCCATTTTAAGCCAGATTATGCACTTACCTTACTCACATCTGGATTAGTCACAGACCCTACTGCTACTACACACACAATTAGCCAAAAACTAAATTGTCCTTTGCTTATTTCTGGAGCTCAGGTAATAGATAAAGTAGAAAGCACAGAAGATATCATCGTGCTTAAAGGTATATCTTGTTTATTGAAACAACTTGCCTTGTTTAGTACTGCTTCTGTAGAAGCAGTTGCCTAATTTGAAAGAAGAGTAGCTACTCAAACCAAATATCAAAGGCCCTTTTGGCGGAGAGGGCGGGATTATTCCGCTGCGCTCCATGAATCCTCCACGGGCTTTTACCCACAACCCGTCGGATTTCAAACCAGTTCTCATCCCTCCTCAATCACACTAAACAAAAAAAGCACAACGTTGTAGTTGCACTTCCATTTTTTTGGCGGAGAGGGCGGGATTCGAACCCGCGATACCCTTGCGAGTATACTAGCTTTCCAAGCTAGCTCGTTCGGCCACTCTGACACCTCTCCTTTTTTTGAACGCCCAAAGGTATCAATTTTCAGTCAACTCGCCCCGTAGGCTTTGCTCCATTTGCATTTTTAGTTCGCTATCCGAAAGTTGCTGAGGCAGTAAAAACATCAGTTTTGTGAGTGCCGCTTCAAAAGTCATATCATACCCACTTATTACTCCTAAACTCACCAAATGACTACTTGTAGCATAACGCCCCAATTCTACAGAACCACCTGCGCACTGCGTAATAGCTACAATTAATTTTCCAGCGGTTATAGCAGTACTTAATTCATCAATAAACCATTGTTCGGTAGCTGTGTTGCCCGAACCAAAGGCTTCGATAATAATTGCTTTATGAGTGTTTTCTTGCAATACGGCATGCACACTGGCAGGACTAATACCTGGAAAAAGTTTTAAACTGCCTACTTGCGTACTCATCTGTTTGTATACTCGTAGCGCTTTTGTAGAAGTTGTACGCAATTCGTTCTCGCTAAAAAGCAAATGCACCCCTGCCTCGGCTAGTGGCTGGTAATTTGGTGATTGAAATGCTTCAAACTTAGTAGCGTGTGCCTTAGTAGAACGATTACCACGCAACAACAAGTAATCAAAGTAAATACATACTTCGGGCACTAATGGATGACCATTTTTGCGCGATGCAGCAATTTCAATTGCTGTGATTAAATTTTCTTTGGCATCTGTTCTTATCTGCCCAATAGGCAATTGCGACCCTGTAAATACTACTGGTTTACTTAAATTTTCGAGTAAAAAACTTAGTGCAGAAGCTGTATAAGCCATTGTATCGGTACCGTGCAATACTACAAAGCCATCGTACTTTTCATAATTTTCGGCGATTAATGCAGCTAGCTCTATCCATATTTCCGGTTTCATGTCCGACGAATCTATAATGGGACTAAAAGAGTGTACCGTTAAACGATGATCGAAACGCTGCAATTCGGGTACATTTTGCAAAACCTGTTCAAAATCAAACGGCTTAAGCATTCCCGTATGTGCATCATGCACCATACCTATGGTACCTCCTGTATATATAATGAGTATATCCATTTTTTATACGCCAAATATCAGTTTAGAATTTTGTGTGGTAATTGTTGCTACTTCCTCAATACTTATGTGTTTTATATCAGCTACTTTTTGAGCAACATGGTACAAGTAGGCACTTTCGTTGGGTTTACCTCTAAACGGTACAGGAGGCAAATACGGCGAGTCGGTTTCGAGCACAATATTTGATAGTGATACGTTTTCCAACACTTTATCCAAACCTGCATTTTTATACGTTACCACACCACCAATACCCAAATAAAACCCCAAGGCAATTACTTGGTTAGCTTGTTCTATTGTTCCGGTAAAGCAATGGAAAATTCCGCGTAGCAATTCGTCTTTTTCTTCTTGTAAAATGGCTAACACCTCATCAAATGCATCTCTGCAATGGATTACAATAGGTAATTGTAATTTTTTAGCCCAGGCTATTTGTTTGCGGAAAGCCGCTTGCTGTTGTACTAAAAAGGTTTTATCCCAATACAAATCAATGCCTATTTCGCCAATAGCAACTATCTTTTTATTGAGGTGCTGTTCGATTACGGCTAGTTCCTCTTCTACTCGCTCGTTTACCGAACAGGGGTGCAAACCCATCATAGCAAAGCAATGCTCAGGGTAATTACCTGCCAAACGCCATACATCCGCAACCGATTCGCTATCAATATTTGGCAAGAAAAATCGGGTTACACCTGCATCAAAAGCACGTTGCATCATACTGGCTTCATCTGTAGCCAATGCAGGTAAATAAATATGGGTGTGGGTATCGGTAAGTATCATAAAAAGAAACGCCTGTAAGAATCATCTTACAGGCGTTTTTGGAGTGTTTTACTACTTAATGTCTATCAATTCTACATCAAAAATGAGTGGTTCAAATGGACCGATTGACCCACCTGCGCCTCTAGCACCATATCCTAATTTAGAAGGAATAAGTAATGTAGCTTTAGCACCTTTGTTTAACAACGCAATACCTTCGTCCCAGCCTTTTATTACCTGACCTACACCAATAGTAAATTCAAATGGTTCATTACGATCTACAGAAGAATCGAATTTTTGGCCATTGACCAATCTACCTGTGTAATGCACAACTACTGTTTTGCCATTTTCGGGCTTAGGGCCAGTTGCAGCTTGGGTAATAACATATTGCAAGCCACTTTCTGTTTTTTCAGGCTGTAACTTATTATCTGCTATATATTTAGACAACACAACTGTTTCTTCTTTCTCTTTCATTTCTGCTTCTGCTTGTTGCTCTCTTAAAAGGGCATCTTGATTAGTTACCTTATTTACTTTTATGTAAAACTTAAGTGCTGTTCCCTTTTCGATAAAAGGAGGCAGAGGTTGACGAAACGTTTTTTGAAATAACGAATCAGCATTGATCTTAAAAATTCCGCTATCGCCAAGTGTTAACAATTTCAAGGCATCGTTTAAATCGCCTTTAAAATCGCCATCGCTTACAATAAGTTGTACCGGCTGGCCAATTACTTTCTTATTATCAAACAAGATAGAATCTTTAGCATTAGCATAACTTAAATCTACAAAAACAACGTCATTATTTTTGATACGCTCACCTTTATTTGGCTTTACGATAACGTACTCTAATCCACTTTTTGTTTTTTCGAACTTTTGCGCAAATGCCGTTGTTGCAAACAGCACTGTTGCTATAATTAGTATCTTTTTCATCTGTTTATTTTTGATTTTTTATGGTCAGATGGAACTCGCAAAAATAATCATCACCCTTGTGGTAAGAACTAACATGCTCGTTTCATTTGTTTAAAATTTAGGTGGTTAAAGCTATTACTTCTTTACAACATCTATTAATTGTACATCAAACAATAATGTTGCGTTGGCAGGTATTACACCACCACCAGCACCATTAGGACCATATCCTAAATGAGAAGGAATAACCAAAGTTGCTTTTGCTCCTTTTTTAAGCAAGGCAATACCTTCGTCCCATCCTGGAATTACTTGTCCTTCGCCAATTGGGAAACGGATAGCTTCGCGTCCTTCTGAAGAATCGAACACTTTACCATCTAATAGTTTACCTGTATATTTTACTACTACGGTATCACCAGATTGTGGCATTATGCCTGTTCCTTCACGGGTAATAATGTATTGCAAACCTGTACCAGTAGCTTTTGCTTGTAACTTATTATCGGCAATGTACTGATCGATAATTTTCTTTTCGGCACCAATTTGTGTGGCTTTTTCGCGATCTAATTCTTCTTGCAATTTTGCTTTTGGTGTTACTTTATTAATTTTCAATTGAAAAGTAATTGGGCTACCTGCAGGAATAAACTCTGGACGAGGGAAACCAAATGTGCGTGTAAACAACGAATCAGCATTGATTTTGCACGTCATGCTATCGCCTGCTGTACACAACATTAAGGCATCCATTAAATCGCCTTTAAAAGTTGGTTTCATAATCATTAAATCTACCTTACGACCTTGCTCATAGGTATTAAAAAGAACTGAATCCTTATCTAAAGAATCCGAATGGTATGAGTAAATCATATCCATACTGATATAATCACCTTCAGTGATTTTAGCACCTTCATTTTCGGTATGAATTTTATACGTTAAGCCATCATCAGTTGTCTTAAAGCCATCTCCGCAGCTTTGCAAAAGTGCCATTGCAACGGCGCTTATAAGAATTAGTTTTTTTTGCATGTTCTATTTGTTTTTATTGATTTAATAATTGTTTGTATTCTGGTAAAATTGATTTGAATTTATGAACTACCGCGTCTAATGGTTCTTTAGACTGTCCGCCTGCTGCATTGCGATGCCCGCCACCTTCAAAATACTTTTGGGCAAATTCGTTTGCTGGAAACTCTCCCTTAGAACGAAAAGATAGCTTTACTAAATCTTTACGCTCTACAATAAAGGCTGCAAATTTAATACCCGCTATTGCCAAGGCATAGTTTACCACCCCTTCGGTATCGCCAGTAGTAATCTTATAACGCTCTAATTCCTCTTTATTAAGATAAATGAGTGCTGTATTGTATTCGTGGTAAATTTCTAATTTGTCCTTTAAGCAAAACCCTAAAAATCGCAAACGCGATTCGGTAAAGGTATCGTACACTTGCTCGTGAATATGGGAATTATTAGCCCCCGCTTCTATCAAATCGGCTACTTTACGGTGCAAAGAAGAAGTAGTAGACGGAAAACGGAAAGAACCAGAATCTGTCATAATACCAGCGTACAAACACGTAGCTATTTCTTTAGTTAGTAAGGCTTTATCACCCATTAGTTCGATAAAATCTAACACTAACTCGGCAGTAGCGCAGGCTTTCGTACTCCATAGGCGGTAATCATCAAATCCTTGAGGAGCTAAATGGTGGTCAATCATCACCTTTACGGCTGCTGATTTTTCTACCAAAGCGCCTAACTCATAAATTCTACCCAGATGATTGAAATCCAAGCAAAAAATAAGTTCTGCATTCGCTATTATATTTGCCGTCTCTTCTAGATGTTCGGTATATACCAAAACATGTTCGTTGCCAGGCATCCACTGTAAAAAGTAGGCGTAATCACTAGGGGTAATTACTGTTACCTCGTGACCCTTTAACTTTAAGTAGTGATACAAGCCCAAAGACGAACCCATTGCATCACCATCGGGTTTGTGATGCGTTGTGATAACAATGCGCTTACTGGAGGAGAGGATGGCTTTAAGTGCCGATAAGTTTTCCATTAAAGGAGGCAAAGTTATTGAAAATACTTACATTTCAGTTGTAAATAATTTGTTTTTAACCAACTGAAAAGAATCGCTAAAACGCGCCTCGTTTATACCTATAAATAGTTGGAAACAGTAAAAACAAAGTGCTAAACTTTTACTTTTATAGCAATGACTCCTATTTCTATTTTTTGGTTTAGAAGAGACCTTCGATTGGAAGACAATGCCGCATTGTATCACGCCCTTAAATCAGGACTACAAGTCCTGCCTATTTTCGTTTTCGACATCAGTATATTAAATCAGTTGGAAGACAAAACGGATGCTCGTGTCTCTTTCATCCACCAAACAATTAGTACATTAAAAAAAGAGCTGGAAGCATTAGGGACTTCTCTGTATGTACACCATGGAACAGCAACCGAGGCCTTCGGGAAATTACTAAACGAGTATAGTGTAAAAGCCGTTTATACGAACCATGACTATGAGCCATCGGCAATAGCACGTGATGAGCATATCACAACCTTATTGGGAGAATTAGGCATTCCGTTAAAAACCTATAAAGACCAATGCATTTTTGAGAAATGCGAAGTAACAAAAGATGATGGTAAGCCTTATACTGTTTTTACGCCCTATAAAAACAAATGGCTTGCTAAGCTGAATGATTTTTATTTGAGCAGTTACCCTACCGAAAACTATTTCAAAAATCTTTACCAAACAACTGCTTTTACACTGCCTTCTTTAACTGAGGTAGGTTTTGAGCAATCAGCTATCCACTTTCCTCCAACAACCGATTTTGAGCATTTACTAAAAGATTACCAAACCAATAGAGATTACCCCGCATTAGGTGCTACAACGCGTTTAAGTGTGCACTTACGTTTCGGGACGGTAAGCATTAGAAAATTGGCTAAGTTGGCTCAACAAACATCCGATACTTGGCTAAGCGAATTGATATGGCGTGATTTTTACTTTCAGATTCTGTATCATTTTCCGCATGCAACAAAAGGTGCTTTCAAACCTCAATACGATGCCATACAGTGGCGAAACAATGAAGTTGAATTTGAAAAATGGTGTAATGGGCAAACGGGTTACCCCATAGTAGATGCTGGCATGCGCGAGTTAAATACTACTGGATTTATGCACAACCGCGTACGCATGATTGTTGCCAGTTTCCTCACCAAACACTTATTAATCGACTGGCGTTGGGGAGAGGCTTATTTTGCCAAAAAATTACTGGATTTTGACCTATCGGCTAATAATGGTGGCTGGCAGTGGGCGGCGGGCAGTGGCTGCGATGCGGCTCCTTATTTCCGAATTTTTAACCCGTATGAGCAAACCAAAAAGTTTGATGCTGATTTAAAATACATCCGTAAATGGGTACCCGAGTTTCAGCAATTAAATTACCAAAAACCTATAGTAGATCACAGTATGGCGAGAGAACGTTGCCTTACTGTATATAAAAATGCGCTAAAAACTGACTGATTTAGGTCTGACTTGAAACACACTAAAATGCTTCGCCAATGTATATATAAAACCCCGGACCTTCATTGGTAAAGGCTGCATCAGCCCGTACAAAAACATCTTTCTTAGGAAATAAAAGGTACCTGATTCCGCCACCTCCAGCCACTAAAAAATTCTTGAGGTATAAATTATCTAAACGATTATAAACAGTTCCTGTACTAATAAAAGTGGCTAGACCCAAGCGCTTAGTAAATCTAAAAGGCAAAGGCAGCATGCGGTATTCTACCTGTGCTGCAAGACTATTTTTATCGCGGTAACGTCCGTAATAATAACCTCTCATAATGGTTTCTCCCCCCAACAAAGCCAACTGATTAAATGGGACATTGCCAGAAGTAACAATGCTTACAGCCTGCGCAGCTAACACGTTATTACGTCCTAAGGGTTTATACCATCTATTGTCCAGCATAAGCGTGGTAAAAGAAAAATCACTTCCCAACGTTTGGTTGGCGTGCAAAAAAGCCAATTCGCTGTAGGCACCCTTACGCACGTTAAGTACATTATCTCTATTGTCGAACACCAAACCCATGCCCATACCTAAATTTGCCGAACCTCGACTACCTTCAGGTAGTTCGCTCAATCCCACACCTACTGGAGTAAAAGTAACAGAACTAAGTTGTTGAAAATCTAATTCAGGACCAAGATAAAGGTTGTGAAACAATTGATACAGCAGCCGTTGTCGAATTTGAGTACTAAAGGCATTAACTTGTGCAAGTGGCCGTTCTGAAGAATTCGGACCAATGCCATGGTATAAAAGTGGGTAGCTTTGAAAACGCATTTTACCTAATAAAAACCATTCTTCTTGATCGGAATACAGGGCATTGTCGAGCCACATACCGTACTGATTTTCAAACGTATAAAAAGCAAATCCACTTATTTCTGAAAGTCGATTAGTAGTATCGTTTTTTGCATAAAAAACGTAAAGCCCGCTTGTGCCCAGCTCCCAACTGGTTTCGGGTGAATATGCCAATGTAGGATATATAACAAACTGGGGGCGAGCTGATTCTGAGGTGTCATTTACTAACTTCTGAATATACTTTTTGCCAGCCTCAATGGGCTTGGGTTGCGCCAAAAGCGTTAAAGAAAACAGTAGTTGTAAAAAAAGCAGGTAATAGTTTTTTATCATTATTTCGGTATCCTCCACTGACTCATGCAAACGACAACAAGAGAAAGCAATATTTGTTAGACATGCTCAATAAGTTACCTGCTTACATAAAAATTCCAACCACAATCAAAATACCGAATCTATCAGAGCAAAACTATACAAAAAAGTAGTAGTGATTTTTAGGTTATAATATTAAGATCGACGCGGTATTTAACCTCGTCGACCTTAATAAATATTTATGCAGGCCAACAAGTTAAAATAAAGGCCGCAATTAATACGGATACTAAATCATATCCTGCATTGATACAAAACAAGGTCCATGATTTTTTCTCCCATACCGTATTTCCTAAATGAGCAGGCAGGTAAAAACCCAACCATGTAAATATACCTGCGCTTATTGCATTAGAGATAGCGCCCATTTCATTCATACCAGGAACAAAGCTCCAAGCTGCAATATTGTGTGCAAATACCCACGCAAATAAGAAGTTACCGATTACCATAAATAACATCCCTTTCATCATCACCTTTGAATCAGGTTTTTGGGTCATATCAAAACCCATTTCTCTGCCCCATACTTTACCAAACAATGGGGTGTACCATAAGAATCCGACAAAAAAATTAACTACAACAGCCACAGCTATGGCCATAAAATTTAACTGCATTTCCATACTAATTAAGGGTATAATTGGTCCTACTCTTATGGATTTTCGGTTACTCCCGTTTTTACTGTGTTTTCTGCTACACATAACAAATGTAGTATTTAATCGCATTGGAGAAAATTCAAGATAATCTATCTTTTTACAGCACATTACTGAAGAACAATGTACTTTTGGCAAACCTTAACAACCACAGGTTTCTTTTAAAAACTTCACAAAAAACATCCATTAAATTACACGATAATCATATGCGTTACACAAAATCTGGAATACTATTACTCAGCATTTTCCTAAGCACCAGTATTGCTTTACAAGCACAAGAAAGCACCGTTAAAATTCCTTTTGAAGGAATGGATTTGAGTTGGGTAAACGGGCAAAACAGACAGCAAAACTTTCCACTAGCGCTTACCGATAAAAATACTGGCGAAACCATACTAACAGGAGTGGCATTTTTAGATGCCTATTACAATTACAATTTTGCCAATCCCAACGACAATACGCATACCATTAGCAGCAGCATTGGCAGGCACAATGAATTTACCGTAAACATGGCAAGCATTGGCATTGAAACCAATTACAAAAATACTATAGGCAGGTTGTGGCTACAAACTGGGCAAATAGGAAGCATTGTACAAGATTTGGATGGCTCGGTACTACGCGGACGTAACACCAGCATCAACAATTTAAAATACATTAGAGAAGGTGCAGCTGGCTACCATTTTAACAAGTGGTACGGCATAAATGTAGAAGCTGGTATTTTTATGAGTTACATAGGCTTAGAGAGCTATGTAATGAACGAAAACTGGAGTTACCAACGTAGCATGGTGTGCGATTTTACTCCCTTCTATTTCTCTGGGGCACGTATACAGGCATTTCCATCCAAAAAATTTAAGACAGAATTGTGGCTGCTAAACGGCTGGCAGAGCTATAATAGCTGGAGCAATGCGCCTGGTGTTGGTTCGTCTAACTATTACCGACCAAATGAAAACCTGCAATTAGTGGCTAACTTTTACTACGGTACCGATACCCGTAATAGCAAACGCACCCGTTTTCATCACGATAATAGTATAGTAGCACGCTATTACAACAACAAACAAAGTGCAGGGGTATCTCAAGCTGCTTTTAGTTTAAATACGCATTACGGTTTTCAGGATAATGATGGCGTAACTCCATCTAGTAATTACATGACAGGTACTTCTTTGTCTAACCGTATTTGGTTTAATAAAAACAAATTAGCATTAACATTACGTGCAGATGTGGTAACTAATCCTGGCTTGTACTTAGCCTTTTCACCAAGCCCAGTAACGCCAAATGATTTTACAGATGCTATTGCAGCTGATCCAAAACAAAAATTAGATATATTTCAAGGAACGGCAACACTTGATATTATGCCTTCTGACTTTGTAACCTTTCGTTTAGAATACGGCTACCGAAAAAGCAATGTGCCTTATTTTGCTGGCTCTGGAGGCACCACATCGCCTGATGGATTTATAGACACACCAACTGCTGGCTATCGCCCTGATTTGCGCAAAACGGAAAACAGAATTACGCTGGGCGTGAGTTTTAGGTTATAAATAATAATTATATTCTATAATGAAAAAAGACGGGTTCCAATCCTATCTATATGTATATCTGACGATAACAATTTATCTAAGTCCAAACAGATGCAATCATCTTTTATGTCTATCCTTATAATACAATTATCAATTGCTGAACATCTATCAAATGAATAATTTGTAGATACAGACTTAGAATCTAACAATCTTACAAAAGTTATTTGTCCACCACCTATATCCCCTGTAGGTTCTGAAAATGATACTGAATATTTACCTAAATTTAAAGTTTCACCCATTACTTTTTGAAAGCAACTGTACAATGGCTCTTCTTTCCAGTCAGGCTTATTTGGTATTCCCATTTTTATATTTGTTATTAGTTCTTAATAATACTCGTTATTGTGCGTTCTCCCAATGAGTTTATAATGGCTATAAAGTACAAACCATTAGGACCAGTAATTACAGTATTTATTACATCCGTATTGTTATATTCTTCTGAATTTATTTTTTGCCCAATAGAATTATAAATTTCTATTGAAATAAAATCATATATTCTATTTAGATTAATCGTAAAGTGCTCGTTTGTAGGATTAGGGTAAATACTACTTATTTCATCAATCTTATCGTTAAATACTCCAGCAGAACCTACAAAACTACATTTAGAAGTATCGATACAAGTAGAATTTTTTGTTAGTATAACAGCATAGCTGCCTGATGTCTTAACATTATAAGACTTTTTAGTTGCAAACTCAATTGGCTTATAATTATTATTACAATCTACCCATTGATATGTAGAGCTAGCTTCATTACTTGTAATTGTTGACCCATTAATAGAAAGTGTTTTATCATTCTTAACTATGGTTAAATCTAACAACAGTATACTATCACATTGATGTGAATTAGGAACTGTATCCTTGTAAATCCCAGACTTTGTAAAAGTATAACCTCTCCATTCATATTCATTGCAAACAGTAGTTTTAAATGAAGAACTATTACTTTTATTGATAATGAGTACCAAAGTCATAATACTATCACAACCTACTCTATTCATACCTTTTTTAATATATTGACCACTTACAGTATACGTATTCCCTTGCCAATAATACCTATCACATGCTGTCACGGTATCAGTGCGATTAGTGCTTTTTCTGATTGTAAGATTGAGAGTTAATATACTATCACAACCAGCCTTATTAAAGACTGTGTCTTTGTAAGTTCCAGACTCTGTATAAGTATTTCCCTGCCATTGATAGCTATTGCGTGATGTCTTGTCTGTTGTTGAACTAGTACTTTTTTTAATGGTTAGGTTCAATGTCATGGCACTATCGCAACCAGCTTTATTTGGAATAGTATCTTTGTAAACTCCACTCTTTGTAAACAATTTACCATTCCAAGTATAACTATCGCAAGATGATGCATTCTTCGTAGATGAGGTCGATAAAATTTTCAAGTTAAGAGTCATTACGCTATCACATCCAACACTATTGGGAATAGTTTTCTTATATACACCTGTTTGAGTATAAGTAGCTCCATTCCAATCATAACTCTTACAAGCATTTGCATTAGCTGTTGAAGATGTATGAGCTTTACCCATACCTAATACAGCAAATGTAAATGGGCTTTCATTACCGTCATTATTAGTTAAACTAATGATGGCTTGGCGAATGCCAGCTGCTTTTGGAGAAAATTTTATCTTAAAAGTAGTAGATTCTCCAAAACGGATATACCCAGATGGCTGTTTTTCAATTGAATAATCACTTGCATTCACACCAGTAATACTAACAGGCACTGTAATTAATAACTTACCAGTATCAGTATTATTGATAGAATATTCATATATTTTACTTCCACCAGTACACAATTTTCCAAAGTCAGTATTATTAGACTCAGAAAAAGATGAACTGCCATTAGAAATATTCATGTTATTGCCGGTTATTCCAATTTCAGAATTAAAACAGCCGTATGACCATAATTCAAGACCATAATAAGGGGGTTTTCCGTCGTTAGCGCCCATAAAAACAGCTCCATTAAATGCCTCAATGTCTGTAATATCTGAATTTTGAGTTCCCGATCTTATATCTTTAACTAAAGTAATTCCAGAGACCGTCCCATCACACTGATAAAGTTCATCACCTATATTTTCATCTCTTGCTTTAAAATAAAGGATATTCTTAGCAATTGCAAAGAAGTCAGGATTAGTAATAATATTATTAGGATTATCAAGCATTATTGTCCCTGAATCAGTCCCATCAGACATCCATAATTTATCAACCCCACTATTATCATGTGCTGCGAAGAAAAGCTTATCTTTATAAACTATGAATGAATGTGGATCTGAAGGAAAATTTCCAATATTAATATCTTTTACCAATTGAGTTCCCTGATCCGTTGCATCTGTAACCCATAATTCAGATCCATAATTATTATCGTCTCCAGCAAAATATAGTTTTCCTTTGTACTCAATGAAACTTGAGTTTCCAATAAGGTTATTCTTAATATATGCCAAGCCGTTACTCGTACCATCTGAACTCAGTATGGCATATTGTAAGGGGCTATTAAAATTCCAAGCAAAAATTAATTTATTGTTATAGGCTTTTAAATACTTTATTTGTGACAAATCAAATTGAGAATCTGCAGGGTGATAACTAAAAGCAAATTTTGTGCCCCCTGATGTACCATCTGATTCATAAACTAATGCTGCATTTGAGGTACCTTGTGCCACAAAAAATAACTTCCCGTTAAATACTGTTAAAAATCTTGGATAAGATGAAGCCCTACCATTATTGATATCCAAAACCAAGCTAGTTCCATTGGTTGTTCCATCTGTGACCCAAAGCTCTATTCCTTCGTTTTCAGTTTCAGCGCTGAAATAAAGTTTACCATTAAACTCGAGGAAGTTACCCGGTTCAGATCCATCCTTTCCTGCAAAAATATCCTTTACTAAAACGGTTCCATTTGCTGTTCCATCAGAACAAAACAATTCTTGACCATAGTAACCATTATCTGCTGAAAAATACAACTTGCCGTTGAACTTTACGAAGTTTTTGGGATTAGAATTTGCACTAGCAGGATTTGTATTAATCTTTTTAATAAAGGAGGTATCGCAAACTTGAGCTATTGAATTTTGTTTTATCAAAATTAAAAAAGAACAAACTAATAGTATAAAAATATTTTTCATGGTAATCAATTTTTTAGTAAGCTAATGCTTACAAAAGTATAGCATACTACAGCTTATCTTATTGTAAATAAAAAATATTCTACCACCCTAAGTATTATTTTGCTACTTTTACGGAACAACAAAATATTACTATGCTAAATATTGGTGATAACATTAAAAAATTTCGGGAGTTAAAAGACTTAACTCGTGAACAAATGGCTGCAAACCTAAATATGAGTTTAAGTGGCTACAGCAAAATAGAGCGTGGTGAAAGCGACCTCACAATATCAAAGCTTGTACAAATATCAGAAGTACTTGGCATTAGCTTAGCTCAATTATTAAGCTTTGATGCCTCACAAATTTTTAATATTTCCAATAACCAAACCGTACAAGGCATAGGTGCCAAATCTGAACACATGTATTTCCATGGGGATGAGTACCGTGAAAAATACATTAAGATACTTGAAGAAGAAAACAATAGACTAAAGACGCAGTTAGCTACCAAGAATAAATAATCTGCATTTTTATTTAAACAACCACTTCAACCACAATCCAAACACGGGATCAATCAAAAACAGCTTCCCTTCTACCCTGTCGATAATTTCCTTTTGTTACATGGCAGTCAAAATACTGTTTACATTGGCGGAAGTGCCAAATTTGCATTACTTTGAGAGCTAACAACGTTGTAACTAACAATATTGTTAGTTTATATTCATCAAAACCAAGTAAAAGGTCGGTAAGAATAATCCTACCGACCTAATAAAATATATAGTGTCTGTACAATTTAGAAGAAAAGCACTATCTGTCTATCGTCTAATATCTATTGACTTACGACTAAAGACTATTAAAAACAATACTTGTTCTCTTCAATCAGTTTTTTAGCTACACGTTGGCGTGCGTCTTTTACATTAAAAGATTCTGCTTTGGTAAAGCGTTTTATCCCCATCAATAGCATGCGTTGTTCATCCCCTTCGGCAAAACTATTAATGGCTTCTTTACCAGCCAATCCTACTTTATCTAAGGTTTCGGACAAGTAAATACGTGCCATATCTAATTGCAAAGCACAGGCTGCTTCGCCACGTTGTAAAATAAGCTTTTCGGTACGCAGAATAGTTGACTCGGCAACGTACGTTAAGCTTGCCATGTCGGCAATATTCATCAATATTTCTTGCTCCTTAGATAAAGTCAGCATAAACTTTTGAACCGCTGCTCCAGCAACCATCAATGTTGCCTTTTTTAAGTTTCGTAGGTATTTTTTCTCTGCTGCAAATAAGGTAGTATCCTCTTCTCCAAAATCAGGGATTGCCATTAATTCAGCAGCAACTGCTTGCGCAGGTCCCATTAAATCCAATTCTCCTTTCATGGCACGCTTTAGCATCATGTCAACAGTCAATAAGCGGTTGATTTCATTCGTTCCCTCAAAAATACGGTTGATACGTGCATCGCGATAGGAACGATCCATAGGCGCTTCGGCCGAAAATCCCATTCCTCCATAAATTTGCACGCCCTCGTCTACCACATAATCCAATGCTTCGGAAGCCGTTACTTTAAGAATAGCACACTCGATTGCAAAATTTTCTACACTTTTCAATTTAGCTTTAGCAGATTCCATCCCTCCAGCAACCAAAGCATCATAAGCATCATCAATATTTTGACCTGCACGGTACGTTGCCGATTCGTTGGCATAAATTTGCGTAGTCATTTCTGCCAACTTGTAACGAATAGCACCAAACTTAGAAATCGGCAATTCGAATTGTGTACGCTCATTGGCATAATTCACTGCTTTGTTAACTACTTCTTTAGAAGCACCGATTACTGAAGCAGCCAATTTAATACGTCCGATATTCAGAATATTTACCGCGATTTTAAAGCCATTTTCACGTTCCGAAAGCATATTCTCTACAGGAACTTTACAATCGTTGAAGAAAACTTGACGGGTAGAAGAGCCTTTGATACCCATTTTATGCTCCTCTGGATTCATGGTAATTCCACCGAATCCTTTTTCTACTATAAAAGCCGTTAAGTTTTTATCGTCGTCAATTTTAGCAAACACAATAAACAAATCAGCGAAACCACCATTGGTAATCCACATTTTTTGTCCCGTAATTACATAATGCTTGCCATCTGCTGTTAATTTAGCTTTAGTTTTGCCTGAATTGGCATCCGAACCAGAGTTGGGCTCTGTTAAGCAATACGATGCCTTCCATTCGCCAGAAGCTAATTTTGGTAAATATTTAGCTTTTTGCGCTTCATTACCATAATACAAAATTGGCAAGGTGCCTATACCTGTATGTGCCGATAGTGCTACGGCAAACGAATGACCTGCGCCTACCACTTCGGTTACCAGCATCGAACTGTTAAAATCTTTACCAAATCCACCATACTCTTCGGGTACAGATATACCCAACATGCCCAATTCGCCTGCCTTATTCATTAAACTTTGCATCAAACCTTCTTCCTGATTGTCGATGCGATCCAAAATTGGATACACTTCTTGATCCAAAAAGTCGTAACAGGTTTGCGCAATCATGCGTTGCTCTTCGGTCCATTCCTCAGGGATAAAAATATCTTGAGCTTTAGTTTCTTTGATTAAGAATTCGCCACCAGTGATGGCTTTTTTAGTTTGAGTTTCCATGTGTTAGTGATTAGCCTTGAGCTGTTAGCAATGAGCTTTGAGCCGCCAGCAGTTAGCTTTAATATTATTTATTTAGTGTTTGTTGAAAACCAAAAATCATCTTCTGAATTTCCACAGTTTGTTTATTTAAGTTCTCTAATGTTGTAGATGATACCATCTGTAAATCATTTGAAATTTGAAGCAAAGTTTGAACTTCATAAGCCGAGCCTGAAGCTATACCTAAAAACTGCTTAAATTCTCCATTAGTATTTCTCCCCGCACCTTCGGAAATATTAGCAGCAATAGAAACAACAGCACGTCTCAACTGAGATACTAATCCATATTGTTCCTCTTTAGGAAAATCCCTAGTAATCATATAAACCTCCTTTATTAAAGCTCTTGCTTTATGCCAAACCATTATATCTTCAATTTTTCTCATAGCAGTATATTAAATTAATTGTGCCTTCTCATAGCTCAAGGCTCATCGCTCACTGCTATAAAAGCTCAAATATCCCCGCAGCTCCCTGCCCTGTCCCCACACACATACTTACCATTCCATACTTGTTTTTACGTCTGCGCATTTCATTGAAGAGTTGCACCGATAATTTAGCTCCTGTACATCCCAATGGGTGACCTAAAGCAATTGCTCCTCCATTTACATTCACGATTTCTTTATTTAATCCCAACTCTTGTATAATAGCCAAGGATTGTGAGGCAAACGCTTCATTCAATTCTATCAATTCGATATCCTGTAATTTCATATTAGCTCTTTTCAAAGCAGCAGGAATTGCCTCGATTGGCCCAATACCCATGATGCGCGGAGGAACGCCGGCTACGGCATAACTCACCAAACGCGCAATAGGCTGTACATTCAATTCCTTCAACATCTTTTCAGAAACAATTAATACGAAGGCTGCTCCATCTGATGTTTGCGAAGAATTTCCCGCCGTAACACAGCCTCCTTGTGCGAATACAGGTTTCAACTGAGCCAATTTGGTGATGTCTGTATCAGCACGAGGCCCTTCATCTGTATCTACTACATAATTGCGGGTTTTGCGCTTCTCATTTCCATCTAAAAATATTTCCTCTATATTAATGGGGGTAATATCATCCTTGAACTTACCTGTCTGTATGGCAGCAATAGCTTTTTTATGAGAATTAAATGAAAACTCATCCTGGGCCTCGCGACTAATATTGAAATCCTTGGCGACAGCTTCAGCAGTTAAACCCATTCCCCAATACCAATCAGGATTAACCTTTGCGATATCGTAATTCGGGATTACTTTCCAACCGCCAAAAGGAATCGGCGACATTACCTCTACCCCGCCAGCAATGATGCAATCAGCCATGCCTGCTTTAATTTTAGCAGTAGCAATTGCAATCGTTTCTAAGCCTGAGGAACAATAACGGTTTACTGTCATGCCCGGAACTTTATCCGTTTGCAAACCCAATAAAGAAATCATACGGCCTATATTCAAGCCTTGTTCCGCCTCTGGTGTGGCATTGCCGACAATAACATCGTCAATACGTTCCTTATCTAATTGAGGGATAGTTTTTAAAATATGTTGAATAACCTGTGCCGACATATCTTCGGGACGAGTAAAGCGGAACACCCCACGTGGAGCTTTTCCTACTGCGGTGCGGTAACCTGCTATGATGTATGCTTCTTGCATGTTGTAGTATTTAGATATTAGACAATAGACGTTAGATTTTAGACTTTAGCGATTCTTGTAATCCACGATTCATCTTCTGAATTTCATCTAATTGGGTTAATAGTAAATTTAATTGGTCTTGGCTTATTAGTTTTAATTGATGTGATAGAATTAATTGTGTTTGTAATTCGTAAGATGAGCCTTGTGCTATTCCTAAAAAATGAATAAACTCAGCAGTACCATTTCTACCTGCACCTTCTGAAATATTAGAAGTTATTGACACTGCAGCTCTTCGAATTTGACTTATCAATCCATATTTTTCTTCTTTTGGAAAATTGGCAGTAACCTCATAAACAACAACTGTTAAGTCCATTGCCTTTTGCCATATTTTCAATTCTTTCAAATTATGCATCTCTAATATCTATCGTCTAACGTCTATTGTCTCTGCCCTAATTCCTCAATATCTTCCCTTTAGTTAATAAACTCTGCATTCTTTCTAGCGTTTTGCGTTCGCCACAGAGCGATAAGAACGCTTCTCTTTCTAAATCCAATAAATACTTTTCGGAAACGATAGTTGGCTGCGACAAATCACCACCACACAATACCCAACCTAATTTTTGAGATATTTTTTTATCATGCTCGGAAATGTAATTACCACTAAACATGGTATTAGCGCCTGCATACACAATACCCAAACCTTGCTTACCCAATACTTTAATATCCTTACGCATTATCGGTTTGTTGTAACCTCTATCTGCCAATTCTATAGCGGCAGCTTTAGCATCTGTAATGAGTCTGCTGCGGCTCATTGTTACTGTATCTCGCCCTGCAACCAAATACCCTAAGTCAAAGGCATCGTACCCAGAAGTAGAAACCTTAGCAGTTCCAATAGTCAAAAAACGCTCACGCAAACGAGGCAATTCTATATCCCCTTCTTTAAATTCATCGGAAGTACGTACCGCAAATTCTTTGGTACCCCCACCGCCTGGAATCAAGCCTACCCCAAATTCTACCAAACCCATATAAGTTTCGGCATGGGTAACCACTTTATCGGCATGCAAACACACTTCACATCCTCCACCCAAAGCCATATTAAACGGAGCGGCTACCACCGGAATATTGGAATAACGCAAACGCATCATTGTATTTTGGAACGCACGAACAGAAAAATCAATTTCATCATATTCTTGTTCGGCAGCCATCATAAAAATCATGCCTACATTGGCTCCTGCTGAGAAATTTGCTCCATCATTAGAAATTACCAATCCTCTATACTCTTTCTCTGCTATATCGATCGCTTTATTGATGCCTGCAATGGTATCGCCACCAATGGTGTTCATTTTTGAATGAAACTCGGCATTAATAATTCCATCACCAATATCGATAATGCTTACTGCAGCATTTTTCCAGATGGTTTTGCTGGCGCGAAGATTATCTAAAACGATAAAAGCCTCCGTTCCAGGAATTACCCTATAACTTTTGCTTGGGATATCGTAATACTTACGTTGCCCATTTTCTACTTTATAAAATGAAGTATGCCCAGCAGCTAGCATTTCGTGCACCCAAGGTGCAGCTTCGTTGCCATACTTTTTCATTGCGGCAACACTCTCGGCAATACCGCAAGCATCCCACACTTCAAAAGGACCTAATTCCCAACCAAAACCTGCACGCAACGCATCGTCGATACGATACAACTCATCGGCTATTTCTGGAATTCTGTCGGATACATATTCATTCAAGCCATAAAACAAGGTGCGGAAAAACTCTCCTGCTTTATCAGTTCCTTTAGAAAAAGCCTTCATCCGCAAAGCCAAATTATCTATAGGCTTTAAGGTTTCTAGCGTAGCAAATTTTACTTTGTTTTGCGGACGGTATTCCAATGTTTTAAGATCTAAAGCCAAAATTTCGGCTTTACCACTGGCATCCTTTGTTTTTTTGTAGAAACCCTGTTTAGTTTTATCGCCCAACCAACTGTTCTTTTCCATCTGCACCACATAATCGGGCAACTTGAACAATTCGCGCGCTTTATCATCAGGGCAGTTATCATATAATCCCTTAGCTACTTTAATCATGGTATCTAAACCTACCACATCCGTCGTACGGAAAGTAGCCGATTTAGGACGACCTAATACTGGACCGGTTAGTTTATCAACTTCCTCTACCGTTAAATCCATTTTTTGCACCAAGTGCAACAAAGCCATAATCGAATATACACCTACTCGGTTGGCAATAAATGCTGGTGTATCTTTACACAATACGGTGCTTTTACCTAAATGTAAGTCGCCGTAGAGCATCAAGAAATCAACAATTTCGGGCTTGGTATATGGAGTAGGAATTACTTCCAATAATTTAAGGTAACGCGGTGGATTAAAAAAATGCGTACCACAGAAATGAGCTTTAAAATCATCCGAACGACCATCGGCCATTAAATGAATAGGAATACCTGAGGTATTGGAAGTAATGAGCGTGCCTTTTGTACGGAATTGTTCTACTTGCTCAAATACTTTTTTCTTGATATCCAGATTCTCCACCACCACCTCGATAATCCAATCGTACGCAGCAATATCCTTCATGTTATCATCGAAGTTTCCGATACTGACACGCGAAGCAAACGACTTGCGGTAAAGCGCTGCAGGATTAGCCTTTAAGGTACTCTGCAATGCATCATTTACAATGCGATTGCGCACTGCTTTACTTTCAAGTGTAAGTCCCTTTGCTATTTCAGCATCATTGGATTCCTTGGGTACTATATCTAACAAAAGCACCTCTACACCTATATTGGCAAAGTGGCAGGCAATACGGCTGCCCATAATACCAGAGCCTAATACAGCTACTTTTTTTATTGTTCTGTTCATGTTTTTTAGCTACTAGACTTTATTTTACTAAGCGTATATCTGGTCAACCAGTTGGGCGTATCTTTCCAGAATAGCTTTGCGTTTCAGGCTCATTTTTGGGGTCATCTCACCAGCATCGATAGAAAATTCGCGGGGCAATAGTGCAATCTTCTTTACTTGTTCCCAATGACCAAAATCGGCATTGTAGCGTTCTATTTCACGATTAAATTTATCAAGCACGCTAACGTGTTTTATCATTTCTTCATTGTTGGTGTAGGTAATACCTTTTTTCTCGCACCATTCTTTTAGTGCAGCAAAAGTTGGAACGATAAGAGCTGCTGGAAAGCGTTGATTCTCACCTATTACCATTATCTGTTCGATTAGTGGGCTCTCTTTGTATTTATTTTCCATCACCTGAGGAGCAATGTACTTACCTCCAGCTGTTTTAAATATTTCCTTTTTTCTATCGGTAATGCGTAGGTATTTGCCATGGTCTAACACGCCAATATCTCCGGTATGAAACCAGCCTTCAGCATCAATAGCCTCTGCCGTAGCATCGGGACGTTTGTAATAACCCTTCATCACATTCGGTCCTTTTACCAATATTTCTCCATCACTGGCAAATTTTATTTCTACGTGTGCTATTACCGAACCAGAAGAGCCAAAAACATTGTCTCCAGGACGATTTACAGTAGTTACTGGAGAAGTTTCAGTAAGTCCGTACCCTTGATACACGGGTAGTTTTGCGGCTGTAAATATTCTGGCTAAACGTGGCTGCAATGCTGCTCCGCCAGAGGTAATTCCTTTTACATTTCCTCCTAAGGCTTCGCGCCATTTAGGAAATATTAATACGTTGGCAATGGCCAATTGCACATAATACCACCAGCCATTACCGGTATACTCATACCGTAATCCCAAATCAAGTGACCAGAAAAATAGTTTACGTTTAATACCAGTAAGCTCAGATCCCTTTGCTACGATACGATCATATACTTTTTCGAGCAAGCGTGGCACTGTGGTAAACATCTGCGGTTTTACTTCTTGTAAATTGGCAGCAATGGTATCTAAACTCTCGGCATAATATACTGCCATACCCAAACTAAAGTACAGATACACTACCATGCGCTCAAAAATATGCGACATGGGTAAAAAACTTAATGCTTTATTGGCACCTTGAGGTACAATGCTTTTACACGCTAAAAAATTAGACACTAAATTATTGTGGGTAAGCATTACGCCTTTGGGAGTACCTGTAGTGCCAGAAGTATAGATAAGGGTAAGCAAATCATCAGGACCTACCTGCTGTTGCAAGGCTACAATTTCGGTTTCACTCCTACCTTTTCCTAACGATTTCAACTCTGTCCAACAAGGTGTACCCGACAATTCATCAAAGGAGTAAACTGCGATTAATGATGGTATGTCTTTACGTACAAGTGCAATTTTTGCTACTAAATCAGCGCTTGCGGCAAAAATTACTTTTACCTCTGCATCATTAAGGATATACCGCAAATCTTGCTCCGACAAGGTAGGATACAATGGCACTTGGGTTGCACCAATTTGCATGATACCAAAGTCGGTAAAGTTCCACTCTGGACGATTAGGAGACATTATGGCTACTTTATCACCTTTTTTAATGCCCAGTTCCAATAAGCCTAAGCTTACTGCATTGCAATTGGCAATAAATTCGTCTGTAGAGTACTTGCGCCACACACCCTTTTCTTTCATGGCTACCATATCCTCTTTTTGATGATAGACTTTGCTGTATGCCAATAAATCAAAAACCCTACTTACTTCAATCATATTTTGCCGTTATTTGTTCAAACCTACTAAAGATAACTATTAAAGAAATATTTTGAAATTATGTTTTTATAAAACACCTTTATACCAAATTGGTATTTGGTACAAAAATAGCTTTATAACAATAATATGCAAGTAAAAAATACATTTACAAAAGAACTAGACCTACGGCTGCCTATTATTATGGCGCCTATGTTTTTGGTAAGTAACACCGCCATGTTAAAAGCCGCTATGGACGAAGGAATTATGGCTGTTTTTCCGAGTTTAAACTTCCGAAAAGAAGGCGAATTAGCAAGCGTATTGCAAGAATTAAATACCCACAAGCAAAACAGCAGCATTGGCAATTACGGTGTAAACTTAATTGTACAAAAAACGAATCCTTTGTATGCTAAACATTTGGAGCTGTGTATAGCGCACAAAGTGCCTTTTTTTATTACCTCTTTAGGTAGCCCTGCCGAAGTAATAAAAGCTGCACACAGTTATGGCGCCAAAGTATATAGCGATGTAACGAACTTAGCCCACGCCGAAAAATGCGCAAGTTTGGGTGTAGATGGTTTTATTGCTGTAGGTCAGGGAGCTGGCGGACATGCTGGTCCTTATCCTTTACATATTTTAGTGGATTCCTTACAAAAGCGTTTTCCAAATATTCCGGTAATTGCAGCAGGAGGTATTGCTTCAGGCACGGCTATTCTTTCGGCACTAAGCAGCGGTGCTGCTGGTGTATCTATTGGAACACGTTTTATTGCCTCTACAGAAGCATCGGTAAGCGATGCCTATAAAAATGCTGTGGTAACCTCAAAAATGGAAGACATTGTACTTACCGAACGTATATCGGGTACGCCTTGCACCATTATTAATACGCCTTACGCCAAAAAGATAGGTTACACCCAAAACTGGCTCGAAAAACTACTTTCTACTAACTCGCAGACTAAAAAATATTTTAAGATGTTGGTGCAGTTTAGAGGGATGAAAAAACTCGAAGCAGCCATTAAACCGGGCAATTATGACACTTTGTGGTGTGCAGGTCAATCGGTTGAATTAATTGACGATATTTTACCTATAAAAACGATTGTGCAGCAGTTGGAAACAGAATTTGACGAGGCATATAGTACTCTAATTAGCCACATTACTATTTAAATCATCATGAAAAAACTTACCGCCTTATTACAAAAAGCTAAAACATCTGCTTTTTACCGTTGGATACTAAATCAAGCTCTTTGGCGTGCTATTCCGTTCAACCACCCACACCGATTTTTGATAGAGGAGGTAGCTGATGAATCTATTCGTATCCGTATGCCTTATCGTAAAAGCAACCTTAATCATATAAAGGGTTTGCATGCTTGTGGGTTGGCTACTCTTTGCGAATATGCCTGTGGCTTGCAATTGGTACATTTATTAGGTGCAGATACCTACCGTATTATTATGCAAAAAATAGAAGTGGACTACTTTTACCAAGGCAAAACCGATGCTGTATTGGAATTTGGCATTACGCACCATTTTATTGATACGGTGATAAAACCCGCGCTAGAAGAGCAAGATGCTGTACTTCATACTTTTTCGCTGGATGTACATGACATAAACAAGAATCATTTATGCACAGCAAAGGTTACTTGGCAAATAAAAGATTGGAAAAAAGTAAAAACAAAAATTTAGTACCTTTAGTATAATAAGTATGTCATATTCTTAAATGGCAATTATTCCATTCATAGTACTAAAAAAAACAACCATGAAACGTATCACATTATTAGCGACAATTTTGAGCACTCTGATTTACTCGATTGGAGAAGCACAAGTAGATTACAAACAGTCAGTAGGGATTCGATTAGGCGGCGATGCCAATGGATTAACCTATAAATATCAGAAAAACAGCACTACTGGCATAGAGGGTATTTTGCATAGTGCTTCTTTTGGCAGAGGCTTTGGTCTTACAGGACTGTATGAGAAAAATCAAACCGCTTTTGGTAGAAAGGAATTCCAATTTTACTACGGCGCTGGAGCTCATATTGGTTTTTACAGAAGTGGTTTTTACAAAAGCAGATATAACAATACGTTATACTATTATAACTCCACCAGCACCCAACTGGGTATAGATGGAATAATAGGATTACAATATCATATTCCTACTATTCCGTTTGCGATAAGTTTGGATATAAAGCCTACAATAGAGTTTTTTAGCCCAATTTATAGTTTTATAGACGGCGGATTTAGTATCAGATATACGTTTTAACTATTCGGCTTTTAGCCATTTTTTGTACACTGCATTTTGCTGAGCGGTAGCATTTTCTACCTTCTCTAGTTTGTAGCGCGCATTAGAAATGGTGCCCAACGTAACTGATAGTGTTTGAATAACTCCATCTCGACTGATTAGTAATTTAATCACATCGCCTGATTTTTTCATGTTTATCAGTTTAGATAAATCATCTACCCGGAAATTATCTACGGCAATAATCTCGTCGTTTACATTCAATCCATCGTTCCAAGCAGCACTACCTCGCACAACAGCTGTTACCAACGTTTTGCCATTTGTTACTGTTGTTTGCGCGCCCAAGTACGGTTCTTTACTATCGGCATCTTTATTCACCAATTTTAATCCTGCATAGGCAAAGTACGTAGCATAGTCTATAGCTTGTGTACCATGAATATAGCTAGCAAAGAAAGCATCCCATTTTACACCCGAAACTTCTTCTAAAGCCTTTATAAAATCAGCTTCAGTATAGCCTTTAGTAGTATTTTTGTAATGACGATCGTACATTAGTTTCATCACGTCATCCAAACTCTTTTTTGCTTTTGTGGCATCCATAATGCGCAAATCAATTAGAGTAGCTATAATAGAGCCCTTATCATAATACGAGATGGTGGCATTTCGTGAGTTTTCGTTACGGCGATAGTATTTTATCCACGCATCTAAACTAGCCTCCGACAAAGGCTGTACTTTATTACCCGGTGAATTTTCTACTGTACCAATATTACCCGCAACTGTATTTAAGTATTTTTCAACTGTGTTGAAATTTGTACGACGCACAAACAGTTCATCGTAATAAGCTGTAAAGCCTTCTGCTATCCACAATAAACTGGTATAGTTTTCTTCATCGTAATTAAAAGGCCCTAACTCTATGGGACGTAAGCGTTTTACATTCCACAAATGAAAATACTCATGCGCCACTAAACTTAAAAACCCAGCATAAGCCGTTTCGTCTTGGTAAGTAAAACGTGAAGTTTGTAAAGTAGTAGAATTTAGATGCTCTAAGCCACCGCCGCCATTAGCAACATTATGCACAATAAATGTGTAATTTTTGCAAGGATTTTCGCCAAACATTGCTGTTTCTTCCTCTATAATTTTTGTAAAATCTTTTATTAGTCTCTCCTTATCATACGTTGCCTGCCCATACATGGCAATGCTGTGAGGAATATCTGCCGCCACAAAATCAACCACCGCATGGTTACCTATTTCGAAAGGAGAATCTGCCAATACATCATAATTAGGAGCAGAAAACATCAACTTATTTGTTGTACTGCGCTCTAAAGCAGTAGAAATTTGCTGCCAACCTGTATAAGGCTCAATCGTAATAGTACTAGGTAACTCTTGTGCACCATCTACATACATAAAAATGCTGCTGCCGTTTAAATACGCATGCGAAGCATCTACAAAACTGGTACGTACAGTAAGTTCATACGCATACACCTTATAGGTAATAGTAATTATACTGTTTGGTTTTGATTTAATCTTCCACGCATTTTTACTCGTTTTTTCTACTTGCAGTATTGCATTTCCAACTTTTGCTTCAAAAGCTTCTACATGACGCGAAAATTCACGGATAAGGTAAGACCCTGGTGCCCATACTGGCATTTTTACAAGCAGTTCTTCGCCCGCTACATTTTCTATCTGCATGGTTACATTTACGTAATGTGCTTGCGCCTCTGGGAACGATAGCGTGTAGCTAATGGGAGACTGGGGCATATTTGCGTAAACAGAATGTGCAGTCATAATTAGTAGAAGGAAAAGTGTGGTTTTAATTTTAGAACAACTCATGGCAATATTTTTGCAAGTATAAAAATTAAAATCAGGGTATCGAAACCATGTTCACCTCTTTGCGTTGTATGAAAATTAAATTATATTGCACTTTATTAACACAATTATTTCGTAAAATGAATTATCGTATCATTCTAAAACATGCAGCTATTTTAGCTTTATCACTTTGCAGTACAGGCACTTTTGCACAAATTGCTATCAATAAGATTTGGAGTGACGTAAGCATCGAAAGAAGTGCAAATACTGCTACCCTACCAAGTGCATTTAGAGCAGTAAGCATACAAACCGACAATTTAAGGTTACTACTTAATAGCGCCCCTTTAGAAGCCATAATTACAGCAAAAGCATCACCAGTAGTTATTTCATTACCTATGCCAGATGGCAGCATGCAACGCTTTAGCTTTGTAGAAGCCCCTATTATGGAAGCCGAATTGGCGGCAAGATACCCTGAAATAAAAACCTATTTAGGTCAAGGAATAGACAACCCCGCGGCAACTGTTCGTTTCGATCTTACTTCTTTGGGATTTCATGCCATGATATTAAGCTCTGAACATACTGTGTTTATTGACCCTATAACACCCGAAAGTTCTCTATTAATTAGCTATTACAAAGAGAATATGCAGCCAAGCACAGAATTGCGAAACTGTGCAACAAATACTGCCGAATTAGAGGAATCTACTTCACCACAAAACAAAACAACAGGAACAAACTCAACAGGTAGCACCCTACGCACCTATCGTTTGGCCTTGGCAGCTACTGCTGAATATACCAAAGCCCGTGGCGGAACTGTAGCAAAAGCACTTGCCAGCATGACCACTAGCGTTAACCGTGTAGTAGGCGTGTATGAAAAAGAAGTGGCTATACGCATGGTATTAATTAGTAATACCGATCAATTAATATTTACAGATGCCACTACAGATGGGTATACCAATAGCAATGGAAGTGTTATGCTGAGCGAAAACCAAACAAAGATAGACCTTGTTATTGGAGGTGCTAATTATGACATTGGACACGTTTTTAGTACAGGCGGTGGTGGTATTGCCGATTTACAATCGCCATGCAGTAGCAACAGAAAAGCACGTGGAGTTACAGGTTCATCCAACCCAACTGGCGACCCTTTTGATATTGATTTTGTAGCACACGAAATGGGGCATCAATTTGGTGGATTACACACATTTAATAGTACGTTTAGTGGCTGTGCGGGCAATCGCTCGGCAAGTGCCGCTTATGAGCCAGGTAGTGGAGTAACTATAATGGGATATGCTGGTCTTTGCGGTAGCGATAACATACTCAGCAACAGTATTCCTTACTTCCATGTAAAGAGTTTTGATCAGATAACCGAATTTTCAGCAGGAGGAGGAAATTGTGCCACCAGTTCGGCAACAGGTAATGCGGCACCATTAGTTGATGCAGGTAATGATTTTGTAATTCCAAAAAGCACTCCTTTTCTACTTACAGGTACAGCTAGCGACCCTAATGGCGATGCGCTTACCTATTCTTGGGAACAATATGATTTAGGACCTGCTGGACCACCTAACCAAGCTACAGAAACCAATGCACCTTTATTTCGCTCGTTTGCGCCAAAGCCAACTCCATCACGCATGTTTCCTCAACTAAAGGATGTATTATCGGGAAAACCTACCAAAGGTGAAATTTTGCCTTCGGTTGGTAGAGACTTAAACTTCCGTTTTATTGTACGCGACAATCGTGCAGGTGGTGGTGGAGTAGCTTATGATGACTTGTTAGTTATTGTAGATAATGCAGGTGGCCCTTTTATTGTTACAGATCCAATACAAGGAACAGCTTGGGCGTTTGGTCAACTTCGCCCCGTAAGATGGAATGTGGCAAACAGCAATAAGTCACCTATAAATTGTGCGCTTGTAAATATTCTCATTTCATACGATAGCGGCCTTACATTTCCTGACACCCTTTTAAAAAACGCTCCTAATACTGGCGAAGCATTTGTGGTTACACCGAACAAGCTAACTACTAAAGGACGTATTTTAGTACAAGGGGTAAATAATGTATTCTTCAATATTACTCCTTCTGATTTTGCCATTGTAGCTACAGGCGGAACTTCAGCTATTGAAACCGTATTAGCCGAGAGCATATCTATTTTTCCTAATCCTACAAAACATATTTTTACTATTAACCTAAATGGAGTTGATAGCAAAGCAGTAACAGTAACTAACTACTTAGGACAACTGATATACGAAACACGTACCGCAAACACTACTACTACAATTGATTTAAGTACTGAAAAAGCAGGCGTTTATTTTGTAAAAGTGCAAACAAAAGACAATTACTTTATCACCAAAAAGCTGATAAAATTATAAGTCAAGTATATTAAAAAGGGTTGGGATGAATGCTGAACTCTTATCTTATTGCCTATCCACAAAAACACAAAATCCGACTAATTAGTCGGATTTTGTGTTTTTGTGGATTTAGATGGAGAGTTTTCGAAACTTCTATTTGAATTCGGGAAAGTAGTAACACAAATAAACCTCCCCTCCCTGGTTGATTCAATCTTAATAGACCCAATACCACATTCGACCATTTAGTAAACGTGATTTATGCTATCAATTAGCTTGTTATCAAGGATAATTAGTTACTTTTATAACAGATAGCGCTAAAATCCCCAACTCTTACACACCACAAAATAGTGGTAGCGCTGGTATAAAACAAGTTTATTACCCTTTATACCTATACCAATAAAAGGCCACGACCTGTAAACTCCAAAATGGGTTGCTTAGTCGGATTACAGGCGCATTACATACGGCTGAACAACACAAAATGGCAGCTGTATCTCCCCAATAACAAAAGATGTAGTGTTTGAGCAACTGGCTATTATTGGTGCAAATTATTCTTGCCCTATTAGCTACAAAACCCATTTAAGGGTGGCAAAGCTATTCTTTTACCAATTCTTAACGTATTAAAATCTGTGATTTATGTAACTATTTTACAGATTTATGTAACATCCACCTGCTTTAAACTGGCAATTTTGAAGTACCCTATTTAAAAGAAAATTGATTTGAAACTGTACATCAAATACATGGTAAGCACACGCTGTATAATGGCAGTAAAAGCTGAATTAAAAAAGCTTGGGCTGCATTATATTCTTGTGGATTTAGGTGAGGTAGAGATTATGGAAGACCTTTCCTTAGCACAACGGGAGGAACTATCTGCTGCTTTGCGCGAATCGCGGTTGGAATTAATGGATGATAAACGGTCTGTGATAATTGAACGAATAAAAACGGTCATCACCGAAATGATTCACTATTTGGATGATATGCCCAAGGTGAACTACTCTGAATATCTTAGTGAAAAGCTAAACTACGATTACACCTATCTTTCCAATATATTCTCGGAGGTAAAGGGTATTACCATACAGCAATTTATCATTCTACATAAGATTGAGCGGGTAAAAGAGTTGCTGATATATGAGGAACTAAATCTTACGGAGATTTCTTACAAACTCCACTACAGCAGCGTAGCCCACTTATCCAATCAGTTTAAAAAAGTTACGGGGCTCTCTCCATCTGATTTTAGACATTTAAAAGGACACAAGCGTATGCCAATTGAAGAAATTGGCGTCCGTTAAGGAGTGATGCACACAGAGCTATCCTAACAGAAAACGGTTACACCACATGGAACTACTAAAAAGCAAAGAATCTCAATACGCCCGAAACTTAATTGAAGCGAGTTTGGATCCGTTGATTACGATTAATACCCAAGGTAAGATTACAGATATGAATCAAGCAACCGTAAATATTACGGGCATATCACGCGAAAAATTAATTGGCACCGATTTCTTCGATTATTTTACCGAACCAGATAAAGCACAAGAAGTTTACAAGCAAGTGTTTGCTAAAGGCTTTGTGGCCGACTATCCGCTTACTATACGCGACCATAAACTGACCGATGTGCTATTTAATGGTTCGGTGTACAAAGACGAAGAAGGCAATGTAGCGGGCATAGTGGTGGTAGCAAGAGATATTACCGAACAAAAGAAGAATGAAAAAGAACTGACCGAAGCAAAAGTGTTTGCCGAATTGGCAACAGCTATTGCAGAAGAAGCAAAATGCAAAGCCGAATGTGCTATGCGTATAGCCGAAGATGCGGTAAAGGCAAAACAACAGTTTTTGTCGAATATGAGTCACGAAATTCGCACGCCAATGAATGCGATTATCGGGTTTACCAAAGTAGTACTGCGCACCGACCTTACGGCAAAACAAAAGGAATACCTTACTGCCATAAAAATGAGTGGTGATGCCTTAATTGTGCTCATTAACGATATTCTGGATTTGGCAAAAGTAGATGCCGGAAAAATGGTATTTGAACATACACCTTTCAAAATGGCATTATCCATATCGGCTATGCTGCATTTGTTTGAAACAAAAATACAGGAGAAAAACCTGCAAATGATTAAAGAATACGACAACAGGATTCCGGAAGTATTGCTTGGCGACCCTGTGCGTTTGCACCAAATTATTTTAAACTTAGTAAGCAATGCAGTAAAATTTACCAATACCGGAAAGATTGTAGTAAAAGTGAGTTTAATGCACGAGGATGAGGATAACGTAACGATTGAGTTTGCCGTTACAGATACAGGCATTGGCATTGCAGCAGATAAACTAAAAAATGTTTTTGATGATTTTCAGCAAGCCACCAGCGGCACTTCCAGATTGTATGGCGGCACCGGATTGGGCTTGGCCATTGTAAAACAATTAGTAGAACCACAAGGAGGAAAAATTACGGTAAAAAGTAAAATTGGTGAGGGTTCTACGTTTAGTTTCTTCCTTACTTTTCAAAAAACCATAGCACTGGCAGAGTTAGAAACCAGTATTGAGGAGTTGGATAAAGAAGTGACGAATATAAAAGTATTGGTGGTAGAAGATATTGCACTGAACCAATTACTGATGAAAACCTTATTGGATGATTTTGGCTTTGAGCGCGACATTGCAGCAAACGGGCGCATCGCCATTGAAAAGGTAGAAAGCAAGGAATACGACATTATTTTAATGGACTTGCAGATGCCCGAAATGAATGGATTTGAAGCCACCGAATATATTCGAAAAACGATAGGCTCCAACGTTCCGATTATTGCCTTAACTGCCGATGTAACCACCGTTGATTTGGCAAAGTGCAAAGCCGTGGGCATGAACGATTACATTGCCAAACCCATAGACGAACGTTTGCTCTATAGCAAAATAATAGGCTTGGTAAAAAAACCAGCTATTGTTGCCCCTAAAAAAATAGTAAACGAAGCTGGTCAAAAGCTAAAATGCATTGACTTGGATTACCTAACACACCGCACCAAATCAAACCCAGCGCTGATGATGGAAATGATTTTGTTGTATTTGGAACAAACCCCTGTTTTGATTAATAATATGAAACAAAGTTTTCAGGATAAAGATTGGCAGTCCTTATATGTAGCAGTACATAAAATGATTCCTTCTTTTGCCATAGTGGGCATTAGTCCAAGCTTTGAAACGATGGCAAAAAGGATACAGGATTTTGCCAGCACACAACAACAAGCCGACGAAATACCAGACTTGGTATTGCAACTGGAGAATGTATGCACACAGGCCTGCATTGAATTGGAAGAAGAATTTAACTTAATTAAAAATACAACTGATGAACAGCACAAATAAAATAGCCCTTTTTTTGGTAGATGATGATGCCGTGTTTTTAAAAACATTAGAGATTGAGCTCTTAGAACATGGCGATTTTGATATTGAAACCTTTGCCACAGGTGAGTTGTGCTTGGCACGCCTCGCATCATTCTGCCCTGATATAATCATTTTAGATTATCATTTAGATGGTATTGAAAAAAATGCCATGAACGGCATGGATGCCTTGGATGCTATAAAGGCAATAAACTCAGAAATACCGGTAATCATGCTCTCTTCGCAAGATAAAATCGAGGTAGCTGTCAACTGTATGCATCACCGTGCTTTTGATTATGTGGTGAAAAGCGAAACTGCTTTTATGCGCGTACAAAAAATCATTACCAACGTATTTAAGTACAAAAAAATAGAGAAAGAATTAAAATGGTATATGGAGCGGATGTAAATCACATTACTTTGTTACTATACCTTGCTTAATACGCGTTTTAAACACTAATAATGGATCCTGAACAATTACCTACATCGTTGAAAATTCTACTGGCTGATGACGATACTGACGATCGCTTTTTCTTTGATAAAGCAATTAATGAAATACCCATTGCAACGCAACTTGCAACTGTAAATGATGGGGAACAGCTAATGAATTACCTTTTTGAAAACGCAGTATGCTTACCCGATATTCTTTTTCTTGACCTTAGTATGCCACGTAAAACGGGGTTTGAATGCCTAACAGAGATTAAAGAAGATGAACGGTTTAAAAATATTCCGGTGATCGTTTTTACAACCTCATTTGGCAGAGGACAAGAATACGAGCAACGATTAATAGACACTCTCCAAAATATAGGAGCACAAGAATACATTCGGAAACCAGGTGATTTAAAACAACTTAAACAAGTTATTCTCGATCAACTTGTAAAAGCAACAGAGAAAAAAAACGCTGACCCATCAGGAGACATTCTATAATGCCTCTATTAATTACTAAAACTATTTTTCAATCAGATTATCCCCTAATTACCCTATTATGAAACTAAAAGCTCTTAATATATTACTTGCAGATGACGATATTGACGATTGCGCATTTTTTCAGCAAGCGTTGGACGAGTTATCCTTATCTGCACAGCTCACCATTGTACACGATGGAGAAAAACTGATGAAACACCTTTCAGAAAATTTAGAACACCTTCCACATGTTATTTTTCTTGATATTAATATGCCGCTCAAAAACGGTCCAGAGTGCTTATCGGAAATGAAAAAAAATACGCATTTAAAAGATATCCCCGTAGTTATGTTTTCTACCTCTAATTCTTGGGATACCATAAATACGCTATTTAAGAGTGGGGCGCATGTGTATATTCACAAACCAAGTGATTTTAAACAATTGAAACAGGTGATTCATCATGCATTGCCGATAGCGGCAGAAAAAATATTTTCGAACGGACCCGTAAAGTATGTTCTTAACGCATAAAACACCTTTAAAAAACAACAACTCATATGAATTTAGACCAAATGAATATTCTGCTTGCAGATGACGATACGGATGATTGTGTTTTTTTTAAAGAGGCTGTAGAAGAAGTACTACCAGCTACTAACCTTACTGCCGTGCATGATGGTGAACAATTAATGCGATTTCTTGCAAATGAGGGCAATAAACTTCCTGATGTACTTTTTTTAGACTTGAATATGCCACGTAAAAACGGTTTTGAGTGTTTGTCGGAAATAAAGCTAAATCACAAATTAAAGCAACTTCCGGTAATTATGTTCTCTACTTCTTATGAACAAGAAGTGGTAAACCAACTTTACCAAAATGGTGCCCAATACTTTATTCGTAAGCCTTCTGAATTTTCGCAATTCAAAAAAATTATTCAACATACCCTTTTGCAACTACAGCAAGAACTATCTGCACCAATAAGTATGCTACAGGGCAGCGAAGCGGAGCATATTTTACAACCAACCAGAGAAGATTTTGTACTCTCTGTGCAAAGTAACAATTAGCACTAAAACACATGATAGAACTAACGAAAGCGGACGAACTAACTATTGCTAGTAAGGAACTTGCTTTTCAGAACGATGAGAAAGAAAAACGGGCCGCCGAATTACTAATTGCCAACAAAGAGCTTGCTTTTCAGAACGATGAGAAAGAAAAACGGGCCGCCGAATTACTAATTGCCAACAAAGAGCTTGCTTTTCAGAATGATGAGAAAGAAAAGCGCGCAGCCGAATTGTTAATTGCCAACAAAGAATTGGCTTTCCAAAACGATGAGAAAGAAAAACGTGCAGCAGAACTAACCATTGCTAACAAAGAGCTTGCTTTCCAAAACGATGAGAAAGAAAAGCGCGCAGCCGAGCTGATAATTGCTAACAAAGAATTGGCTTTCCAGAACGACGAGAAAGAAAAGCGTGCAGCCGAACTGATTATTGCCAACAAAGAATTGGCTTTCCAGAATGATGAGAAAGAAAAGCGCGCAGCAGAACTAATTATTGCCAACAATGAACTAGCTTTCCAAAACGATGAGAAAGAAAAGCGCGCAGCAGAACTAATTATTGCCAACAAAGAACTTGCTTTCCAGAACGATGAGAAAGAAAAGCGTGCAGAAGAGCTGATTATTGCCAATAAAGAACTGCTTGCATTTACGTACATATCCAGTCATGATTTGCAAGAACCCTTGCGAAAAATACAAACCTTTGTTACGATTATACTCGAAAACGAAAACAAGAATTTATCTGAAAAAGGTAAGTATCATTTCGAGCGCATGCAAGTGGCCGCAGGACGAATGCAGCAACTTATTGATGATTTACTGGCCTTTTCTCGCATTGCCACAACGGAGCTCAAGTTTGAAAAAACGGATCTCAATTTAATTGTAGAAGAAGTAAAAACAGAGCTTAGAGAAACCATTCAGGAAAAAAATGGTACTATAGAGGCCATAGAACTGGGTTCTGCCAATATCATTGCTTTTCAGTTTAGGCAATTGATGTACAATCTTATCAGCAATGCGCTCAAGTTTTCGAACCCTAATTTACCATCACATATTACCATAACAAGCAGTATTATAAAAGGCAGTAAACTAAACAACGAACGGCTTTCTGCCGGCAAAAACTATTGCCACATTACTGTAAAAGACAATGGCATAGGCTTTGAGCCCCGCTTTAGTGAACGCATTTTTGGTGTATTCCAAAAGCTGCACGGCAAAGAAGTATATGCCGGAACAGGTATTGGACTTGCCATTGTAAAAAAGATAGTAGAAAACCACAACGGCATTATTGCTGCCGCCAGTGAATTAAATAAGGGGGCAACTTTTAATATTTATATCCCTGCTAACTAAGAAAATCAGCGGATAATATGTATATTCGCTATACATAGATGTTGATAATTACCAACCTGATTGATAGGTAATTATTGCTAAATCTTATTACGAGTAATATACCAGTTAGATAGGTAGTGCCATGAAATTACTCACCCCCGCCTTACAAAAAAAAGTAGTTCTGCAAGAAAAGACCCCTGAACATTCATTTCCGATAGTTGCTATTGGTGCTTCGGCAGGAGGCTTGGAAGCCGTGAGCGAATTATTGAGAAATTTGCCGGCTAATACAGGCATGGCCTATATTTACGTACAACACTTAAGCCCCGATCATAAAAGTTTTCTCACTCCTATCTTATCTAAGGTTACTAAGATGAAAGTGCAGGAAATTGAAAATATGGAGCACATGGCTCCGAACAACGTATATGTAATTCCACACAATAAGGGAATAGAGGTTATTGATGGGCAGATTCAGTTAATTCCTCGCCTTAAAATCAGTACTGGAAGTCTTACCATTGATGTTCTTTTTTCCTCGTTGGCAGAAACTCATAAAGAAAATGTAATAGGCATCGTTCTTTCTGGCTATGCCAGTGATGGCGCAATTGGACTTAAAACAATTAAAGCTGCCGGAGGATTAACCTTTGCGCAGGACGACTCCGCTCAGGCAAGCAGTATGCCCGAATCGGCCATAGCCGTAGGGGCTGTCGATTTTGTGATGTCGCCAAAAAAAATAGCGCAGGAATTAGTAAAAATTAGCAAAAATGGCTTTCTGCGGACTATTATTAAGCTCCGACAAAATAAGAATACCCTTGAGGAGAATAATTTCAACCTGAAAACAATTTTTGAGCTCTTGCATAAGCAAACCGGTGTTGATTTTAGTCATTACAAAATGAGCACCATTAAGCGGCGCTTAAGGCACAGAATGCTTCAAACAGATATACATACTGTAGAAGAATTTACGGAGCACTTGCTTAAAAATACTGCTGAGGTAGATTTGCTTTACAAAGATTTGCTAATACATGTAAGTAGTTTTTTTAGGGAGACCGAAACCTTTAAGTATTTGCAAACAGCTTTTTTGCCCAAACTTATTGCCAGCAAGCACGCCGACGAAACACTACGGATATGGGTAACTGCCTGTTCTAGTGGAGAAGAAGCCTACTCTATTGCTATGCTCATTAGCGAAATTCAGAGCCATAACAAAACAAAAATACCTGTACAAATTTTTGCTACCGACCTTAGCGAAGAAGCCATTCGTATTGCACGTATTGGTGAGTATACGCAAAAGGATGTTAGTGTAATTGCTAAAAAGAGAGTAAGTACCTTTTTTACAAAAACGGGTGATACGTACCGCATTGCTAAAGAAATTAGAGAGATGTGTATATTTGCACCTCATAATGTTTTGAGCGATCCTCCCTTTGCGCGGATTGATTTTATTAGCTGTTGCAACCTGCTCATTTACTTTGATATGCCTGCGCAAAAAAGAGCACTAGCAACCTTTAATTTTGCGTTGAATGATGGGGGCTATTTGATGTTGGGCAAATCTGAAACCATAGGAGCAGCCTCTCCCTTTTTTACTCGAATAGATACTAAATTCAAGGTTTATTCACGAAAAAAAAATACAGGCATTCGAAAAGTACCCGACCTGTTGCCGCGCATTCCCAGAACCGCTATTCCTGAAAAAAGCACAAAACCTGTTTTAATGAAAAGTACAGCTATTAATTCGGCAGAGTTAGACAAGTCTATAGATGCTATTCTGCTTACGAATTACATGCCCGCCTGTGCAATCATCAATAAGGATATGGAAATCCTTCAGTTTAGGGGCTCCACCTCTGTATTTCTAGAGCATGCTTCGGGCAGGGCAAGTCTTAATATTTTGAAGATGATAAAGCCAGAGTTTGCTTTTGAACTTAGAAGTGTGATACACAAAGCACTAAAAAGCAAAACAACGGTACGCAAATCGGATATTGAGATGAAGATTGGTGCCAATTATAAAATGATTTCGTTGGAGGTATGCCCTCTTAAAATTGATTGGGATGAACCACTGCTGCTTATCGTTTTTACGATACAAGAACAGGTTGAAAAATATATTGGGGTTGGCAAAGATAAAAGGTTAGTCATTGGAACAAAAGAGCAAGAGCAAAAAATAAAAAGGCTGAGTGAAGAATTAGCTCTTGCACGTGCCGAAATGCATACGATTATCGAATCGCAGGAAATAGCTTATGAGGAACTGCAGGCAGCTAATGAAGAAATAACCTCTACCAACGAAGAGTTTCAGACCTTGAATGAAGAACTTGAAACCTCTAAGGAAGAAATTGAGGCTACCAACGAAGAGCTTATTTGTACCAACCATGAGTTGCAAATACGCAATGATCTTTTGACGGAGTCGTACAGATACTCGGAAGCTATTATAGCTACTATTCATGAACCAATGATTGTTCTTGACAGTAATCTTCATGTAAAATCTGCCAACAAATCGTTTTACAAAAAATTTCGCACTACTAAAGAGGATACCGAAGGAGTGCTCGTGTTTGAATTAGGAAACAAGCAATGGGATATTCGTCAGCTACATCTATTGCTCGAAAATATTGTTTCGAAAAATAGTGATTTTAATAGTTTTGAGGTAACGCATACATTTCCGGGTATAGGCGAAAAAATAATGTTGCTTAACGCACACCGTATTGTTCAAAAGATTCATCATGAGCATTTAATTCTTCTTGCTTTTGAAGACATTACAGAACGTGCCAACTATTACCTCAATGAAAAGGCCATTCTTAGCCGCGAAAAGCAAATAGCAGAAATGGCGGTTCATTCCAAACAACAGTTTTTGTCGAACATGAGCCACGAAATTCGCACGCCTATGAATGCGATTATTGGCTTTACCAAAGTGGTTTTAAAAACAGATTTAACTGAAAAACAAAAGGAATACGTAAATGCCATTAAAGTATCGTGTGATGACTTAATCGTTTTGATAAATGACATACTTGATCTTGCCAAGGTAGACGCCGGCAAGATGACTTTTGAGCAATCTAAATTTGCAGTACTGCCATCCATTACGGCTATACTCCATTTGTTTGAAACAAAAATTCAAGAAAAAAGCTTAGAATTAATTACAGTATACGACACTACTATTCCTAAAGTAGTACTTGGCGACGCTGTACGACTAAACCAGATTATTCTGAATTTAGTTAGTAATGCCATTAAATTTACCGAAAAGGGAAAAATTACTGTAAGTGTGCGTAAGATAGCCGAGGATGAGGAAGGCACAACTATTGAATTTGCAGTGAAAGATACTGGAATTGGAATACCAGCAGATAAGCTACCCAGTATTTTTCAAAAATTCCAACAGGCATCCAGCAGTACTGCACGATTATATGGAGGTACAGGATTGGGGCTTGCCATTGCTAAACAATTAGTGGAAGCACAGGGCGGAACAATTAAGGTTGAAAGCGAAAACAATATAGGATCTACGTTTACTTTTACACTTGCTTTTCAAAAAACAACGGAGGAAATAGGCATTGAAACCGAAGATGTTGCATCAGGATCTGAATTTAAACACCTAAAAGTATTGGTGGTTGAAGATATTCAGCTCAACCAGTTGCTGATGAAAACCATATTAGATGATTTTGGATTTGAAGGTGACATTGCTGCCAACGGAAAAATAGCCATAGAGCTGCTGAAACATAAATCGTACGATGTTATTTTGATGGATTTGCAAATGCCCGAAATGGATGGGTTTGAAGCCACAGAATATATTCGAAAAACGCTAGGTTCCACCGTTCCGATTATTGCCTTAACTGCAGATGTAACCACGGTTGATTTAGCAAAATGCAAAGCCGTGGGCATGAACGACTATTTGGCAAAACCTGTAGACGAGCGTTTGCTATACAGAAAGATAGTTGGTTTGGTAAAAAAAACAACGACTGCACGAGGCAATAAGACTAAAAATAAAGCAGTTAAAAAACAAAAAACGGATACCTACACTAATTTGGATTACTTAGTGCAGCGTACCAAATCAAACCCAGCATTATTGGCCGAAATTATTTCTCTTTACTTGAAGCAAAATCCGCTCTTAATTGCTGCACTTAAACAAAGCTTGGTGAATAAAGATTGGCATGCCATGCACATGGCGGCACATAAAATGATTCCCTCCTTTTCAATAATGGGTTTTAGCAACAACTTTGAAGATGCCGCCAAAAAAATTCAGGAGTATGCAAGTGCCAAAGAGCATCTGGATAAAATACCTGATTTAGTGGCGCAGTTGGATAAAGTTTGCACAGATGCCTATATAGAATTAGAAGACGCACTTACTAAACTATAACACAGTACCAAGGTACTTACTGCTATTATATACTTACCCATTATGCTTTGCGTAGTGGGTATTTTTTTGTGATGTTCTGTGATTTATGTAACTAATTTCCATTAGTGTGTAACACCTGCACACCCAAAGGTCGCCACCTTTGAGCATTACAACTCAATCAAAAAAAAACACAGGTTATGAAAATATTATTAGCTATAGATGGTTCTGCGCATAGTATGGCCGCTGTTCAAGAAATTGCATGCAGGCCGTTTCCGCCTAAAACAGAAGTGCGCATTCTTGCTGTGTACGAAATTGCACCATTTATTATGCAAACAGAATTAGCAAGCATATCTCAAGAATACTATGCCGAAGCTGATAAGTATGCGCTAAAAGCAGCCACAACTATTGCCGAAAAGGCAGCTCATGAATTACACACAAAAAATCCTGCACTCACAGTTAGTACTACGGTGGTAGAAGGCGCTCCAAAGAGTGTTATTTTAAAAGAAGCCGAAACTTTTGGTGCTAATTTGATTGTGGTGGGTTCTCATGGATATGGGGCTATAGAGCGTTTTTTGCTTGGCTCTGTTTCTCAATCGGTGGCATTACATGCAAAATGTTCGGTAGAAATAGTACGCAAATAACAGTCAGATAAACAATAGTATAAATAAAAACAACATGAAATTACAACACAACACCCTAACAGCCTTTGCTTTGGTAACATTGCTTTTGGTAACCGCTTGTACAGAAGACAACAATAACCCAGGAGGTAATCCTATTGTAATTCCTCTTCAAACTACGGTACATGCTATCGTTCCACTTGGAGGCACTATCAACTTTGCAGTACTTGCTGGTTCAGCTGTTACCAATACAGGTGCAACCGTAATTACTGGCGATTTAGGACTTAGCCCTGGCACTTCGGTAGGCGGATTTCCTCCCGGCATACTCAATGGCACACAACACATTAACGATACCATTGCCACCCAAGCAAAACAGGATTTAACTACCGCCTATAACGATGCAGCAGGAAGAACAGCTACAGATATCGTTACCCTATCGGGCAATATCGGTGGACTTACACTTACCCCAGGGCTGTATAAATCTACCTCCTCATTGTCTATCTCTTCGGGTGATGTTACGTTTGATGCAAAAGGAAATGCAAATGCTGTGTTTATTATACAAATAGCTTCTGCTTTTACCACCACATCTGGTCGTAAAGTTATTCTTAGTGGAGGTGCGCAGGCATCCAATATTTTTTGGCAGGTAGGCAGTTCGGCAACTTTTGGTACTACCTCTGTACTTAAAGGAACAATAATGGCTATGCAGTCGATTACGTTTAATACTGGAGCAACGCTTGATGGCAAAGCACTAACTAGAACAAGCGCCGTTACCCTATCGGGCAATACCATTGTAAAGCAGTAATCAGCCAACCAGTATGAGCACTAAAAAAACAGAACTACCTGTGGCGGAAACTGCCCCTAAATGGGCAAAATTCCGTTCGGATATGCTTAAGTCATTTCCATCTCCGTATAAAGGCGAAAAGGATTCTTTGGCAGATGCCATAGATAAAGCCATACGCCAGTTGGATAAACTAAAATCTGAAAAAACAGGAGGTGCTGCGTATTTAGGAACCAACTCTGCTCTTACTATTGATTTCGAAAATGTAAAAGATTCTGCTCTATTACCACAAATGAGCACCTCGGCTGCGGTAATAGAGCAAGTAATCGAGTTATTTGAAGGATTGCCTAACTGGGGACATCCGCTTACCATGTGCAACGTAAGTCCGCAAGGAAATACAGCAGCAGTAGTTGCCGCCATTTTATCCGAAATATTTGCCCCCAATATTTTGGAAGGCGAGTATGCCTGGAATATTCACAAAGCAGAATTAGAATCAGCCGGAATATTAGCAAATCTTGCTGGCTGGGAGCCTAAAAAAGCAGGAGCAATTTATACCTATGGCGGTTCGGGCTGCTGGACCTACCACTTAAAATATGCCCTTACGCGCGTGCTGCCAAATTCGCGGAATACAGGCGTACGCACAGATGCAAAAGTAATTTGTTCGCAACAAGCGCATTATACCATGCTCAACAGTACCGATTGGACCGGGTTAGGAATGGATAATATTATCCGTATCCGCACAGATATGGATACCAATGCCATGGACATGAAACATCTGGAAGACGTATTGAAAGATTGTAGAGATAAGAAAATTCCTGTTGCTTCTGTGGTGTGCACGATGGCTACTACCGATGCAAATGCATTTGATCCCGTAAAAGAAGTACGCCAGCTAATAGACAAATACCCCAACCCCAATGGCTATGGAAAAACCTTATTGTATTGCGATTCGGTAATTGGCTGGTCGTGGATCGCTTTCAAAAACTACGACTTCAAGGCCAATCCACTTGGTTTTTCTGAAGCAGTGCTTCCGTATATCGAACAAAACTATACGGCAATAAAAGACATTTTTTATGCCGATGCTTTTGGGGTAGATTTTCATAAAACAGGCTTTTCTCCGTACATCAGCAGTGCTTTTGTGTACAAAGATGCCGCCGAGTTTGAGGGTTTACTTACACGCGAAGGGCCTGCCTATTTGCAACCCCGCTCCCCTTACAACCCAATGGATTATACCTTAGAGGTTTCGCGCGCAGCAACAGGTTCTTTGGCTGGATGGGCTACCCTTAAATTTTTTGGTCACGAAGGTTTTCAGGCTGTGTTAGGCGGCATATTGGAGAACAAAGTGTACCTCAAAAATCAGATTGCCAAAAGAAGCGATATGGTTTGTGTAAACCCATCCGACTATGGATTGGTAACCCTCTTAAGAATCTATCCTACGGGAGTACATGCACAAACACAATTTGATGGTGAGTTAAGCGACCCTACTTACCGCAAGGCCTTAATTACCCACAACAAACTAACTCATAGTATTGGTGATACCCTATTTAACTGGTTCCGTTCGGGCAAAAAGATACAGGGTAAATGCACTCCGTATCTTAGTTTCAGCACGGGTTTTCGTACCGCAGAATACAACCGAGATATGAAAGATGGAGAAGCACTTATTTACGCCCTTAAAATATTTCCGATGAACGTACACATTACTCCCGAAGTAATGGATCATGTATTAGACTGTATCAGTGCCGCCAGAGATGAAGTAATGGCACTGGAAGAAAGCAAATACGTGGAGAGTTTTTAAGCTGATTTTACTGCTGCTGCTTTAAATCTTTTTTTGTTGTTTTGGTGGTAAAAAATTTTCTCCTGTTACTACTTTTTTTCCTGTTTGCACCTCCAATTGCACCCTTGCATCTTTGGCAATTTTGCCTCCTTTTTTGCTTGCTTTTGCATTTTCAAGTAACCCTTTAGCGTCATCTGTTTGGGCTATTTGTCGTGTTGATAGTTCAGCTAAGGCAGTAAAAATCAATTCGGCTTCGCTCATGTGGTCACGCAGGTTTTGCGATTTTAAGCCCTTCAAATCTTTGTGTTTTTTTACCGATAAGCCTGTCCATTCCTGATGAATAATATTTGTAAGCAATGCAAATTCATCCGCTTTTTCTACACCGCTCTCTTTCCAGTAATCCGTGAGTTTGTTTCGGGTTTCTTGCCCTGTCATTCGTTGCTGAATCCATTTTTCGCTACGTCCTAGTTTTTGCCAGTTTTCTCTGGCTCTATCTATACTTTGGCTAGGGTCGGCTATTTCTTGCATACGTTCGTAGCCCACTTTGGCTAGCCATTGTTTAAAAGGTTCTGCTTTGGGTGATGGTATGGATTGGATAAGCCTAAAAATATCTTGCGCATTGCCAGCCAAAGTTTTACGCTTCTTTCCGTTTGATAACATTTCTACCTGGGGACAATTTGTCCCTAGGTAAGCGCCGAGTTCAGTGTCTCTTTTTCTGAGTTTTTTTAAATAATCAGTTGGATTAATCGATTCTGTAAGGGCTTCTACAATATCTACAACAGAAAAATACCAAATATCTTTTTCTGCGTCGTAATACCTACGTACTTGCCTGTTTTCAAATAAAATAATGTTTTGATTACTCATAGATAAATTACTTTTTAGTTCCCCTCAATTAATTTTTTGTTCCTTCTCTTTCAAATCATACAATGTTTTGTTGGCATTTCAATAGTTACTATCTCGCCAATGCTTTTAGTGCTTTTTTTGGTGTTTGCGGTACTAATTTAATCACGGTTTATTTGCTTTTCATTTGTGTTATAGAAGATATTAAGCGGTTTAATCCAATAAGATCTGTCCATTATTAAGGTGTTAAAGTTAAGTTTTTAAACCGTTTTTAGCCCAAAAATGCCATCAAATTATCAACGGTCTGAACGTCCTGCTATCCGGCTGGGCATACTCAGATGCCGCTACTCTTAGCTACCCCCAACGCTTACAATACGTGATTTGTATAACTCTTTTACAGAGTTATGTAATGTTCAAGCCCCCCAAGCAACTGACCTTTGTGACGTAGCCATGCTACACGAATTTAGCTCCACAATGAACATGAAAATTCTATTCCGATTACTTACTCTACTGCTGCTAATACATGCAAGCACCGCATTTGCACAAGCTCCGCCTCAGGCATTCAAATACCAATCTATTGTTCGTAATACGGCTGGAAACCCACTCGTAAATACCAGCATTCAGATACGTGCCACCGTGCATGAAAGTTCAGCAACGGGCGTTGCAGAGTATCAAGAAACGCATAATGCTATTACCAACCAATTTGGATTGATAAACCTTGAAATAGGTACAGGAACAGTGGTAAGTGGCGTATTTGCTAACATTGATTGGGGAGCAGGAACTAAATGGATGCAAATTGAAGCCGATTTTGGAACGGGATATGAGCCAATGGGAAATTCCCAATTATTGAGCGTTCCGTATGCATTGTACGCCCCCAATAGAACAGCAGGAGTAACGGGCACAACAAGTGCTACTGGAGCAAATGGAATAAATGGTGCTACTGGAGCCACCAGCGCAACAGGCAAAGGAAATACAGGAACAACAGGCAGTACCAGCGCAACGGGCATTAATGGAATTACTGGGGCTACAGGGGCTACGAGTGCCACTGGAAAAGGAAATACAGGAACGACAGGATCTACCAGTGCAACAGGCACAGAAGGAATTACTGGAGCAACAGGCAGTACCAGTGCTACTGGTATGGGAATTACTGGAACAACAGGTTCTACTAGTACAACAGGTGAAATAGGCGCTACTGGAGTAACAGGCAGTACCAGTGCTACAGGCATGGGTATTACCGGAACAACGGGTAGTACAAGTGCGACAGGTGCAGAAGGAATTACTGGAGCAACGGGCAGTACCAGTGCTACTGGCATGGGTATTACTGGAACAACAGGTTCAACTAGTGCCACAGGTGCAGAAGGTGTTACTGGAGTAACGGGCAGTACCAGCGCTACAGGCATGGGTATTACCGGAACAACAGGTTCAACTAGCGCCACAGGTGCAGAAGGAATTACTGGAGCAACAGGCAGTACCAGTGCTACAGGCATGGGAATTACCGGAACAACGGGTAGTACCAGCGCAACTGGTGCAGAAGGAATTACCGGAGTAACAGGCAGTACTAGTGCAACTGGAGCTGAAGGCATTACCGGAACAACGGGTTCTACCAGTGCAACTGGCGCAATAGGAATTACTGGAACAACAGGTTCTACCAGTACAACAGGTGAAATAGGCGCTACTGGAGTAACAGGTAGTACCAGCGCTACAGGTGCGATAGGAATTACTGGAGCAACCGGCATTACCAGCGCAACTGGATTACAAGGAATTACTGGAGCAACCGGCAATTCAATAAATACTTATGCAGAGTTTTATGCACTAATGCCTACCGACAATGCTGCAACTATAGCAATTGGCGCACCCGTATTATTCCCTCGAGATGGGCCAACAGATGGGGTAATTACCCGCATTTCTGCTGGTACTTTTCAACTAACGGATGTAGGAACATACCAAGTGTTTTTTCAGGTAAGTATATCGGAAGCAGCACAACTGGTGTTGGTACTCAATGGAACTGAACTTACCAGAACAGTAGTAGGACGTGCTACGGGTACCAGTCAGGTGGTAGGTATGTCATTTATCACTACCACTACAGCAAATTCCATATTGGCGGTACATAATCCAGCTACGAATAGCACAGCACTAACCATTACTCCTATTGCTGGAGGTGCCAATGCGGTTTCGGCTAATCTGGTTATTATGAGAATAAAGTAACCCATTATTTAGACACCTAAATACCATGAAGATGAAATTTAAAATCAGTACCCTACTTACCGTCCTATACTTTTATGGCGCAAGCAGTTGTTTGTATGCTCAATACTTCCCTCACCATGTGATTGCCTCCTCAGGAACTTTTACAACATCAGCAAGTGGTTCCATGGCTTGGACCCTTGGTGAAATCACAATAGAAACCTGTACCTCTATTGATAATTTTCTAACGCAGGGCTTTCATCAGCCATCTGAACGCGCAACAGCAGTAGTGCCTACCGATTTTTTTATTCCAGAGGGTTTCTCGCCGAACGACGATGTGGTAAACGACTTGTTTATTATTAGAGGCATTGACAATTACCCCAAAAACACCTTTGTGGTGCTTAACCGTTGGGGTACTAAGCTATTTGAGGCAAGTCCGTATCAAAACAATTGGGACGGAAAAGCCAAAATGGGCATGCGCCTCGGAGAAGGTGAATTGCCCACAAGTACGTATTTCTACCTGCTCGATTTGGGTGATGGTTCTGAGGTGTTTAAAGGAACTATCTATTTGATTAAATAAGTGAATTATGTAACTATTTCCGGAAGATGTGTAAAGCGGCAGCATACGAAGCAAGCATCTTTGTGGGGTGAAGATTCATTCACCCTAATTACAATAAAATGAACAATCCATTACGCTATATTATAGCCACAGCCATTACACTGTTAGCTATTCCTTCTGTAAATTTTGGACAGGCTCCTAACTTAGGATCAGCTGCCAATTTTGTATTATTTTCTACCGATGGTGCTGTAAGCAACTCGGGCATTTCTCAACTTACAGGTAATGTAGGTACCAACAATGGTTCTAGTACCAATTTTGGAAACGTAAACGGTGGCATGCACGACCAGGACATTACCAGTGCGCAGTGTGCCGCAGATTTACTGATTGCTTACAATCAATTGGATGCAGCTATTCCAACTATGTTTCCTGCTCCACTTCTTGGAAATGGCGATACACTTGATGCGGCAGTATATGCTGTAGCGCAAGCAGCTACTTTAAACGGAACCCTTATTTTGGATGGAAAGGGGCAACCTGGTTCTGTATTTGTTTTTCAGATAGATGGCTCATTTTTAACAAGCGCCAACTCAAAAATACTATTGATTAATGGAGCACAAGCATGTAATGTATTTTGGAAAATAGAAGGTTTGGTAAGCATGGCTTCTGGAACAAGTATGAAAGGCACTGTGATTGCCAACAATGCTGCCATTGAAATGAACACCACCAATACATTGGAAGGCAGATTGCTTTCTACGGCTGGTGCGGTTACGGTTGATGGCGTATTGGCATATACACCTATTGGTTGCGGAAGTGCTGTACTTACTGGTCCTACTGCTCCTGCATTGGGCAGTGCTATCTGTTATGCACTATTTTCTTCTAACGGAGCGGTTTCTAATACTGGTGTAACGTATGTTACTGGTGATATTGGTAGCAACAACGGAAGCGCTACTGGCTTCAATCCATTGTTTGTAACAGGCACTATTCACCCTATACCTGATGGCTCTACACAACAATGTGCTAACGATTTATTAGTTGCTTATAATTATATAAACGCATTGCCTTTCGATATCGAATTATTATATCCTGAGCAGTTTGGAAGAAACTTGGTACTTACTCCACATACCTACCGTATGAACGGTGCAGTTACTTTTACTGATAGTTTGTACCTAAATGCACAAGGCAATGCCGATGCGGTATTTGTGATACAAGTAAACGGAGCACTTTCTACCAGCACATACGCAAAAGTGATTTTGATAAACGGAGCACAAGCTAAAAACGTGTATTGGAAAATAGAAGGTGCTGTAAGCATTAATAACTATTCTATTTTTAGAGGAACAATTATTTGCAACAACGGTGCTTTGGGAGCTTTTAATACAGGAGTTGAGTTGGATGGCAGAATGCTTACCACTACAGGTGCTTTAACAACTGCAGCAGTAAATGTAGTAGCTACCATGTTGCCTGGCAATTGTGCTACAGCAAGCATTTCGTCTCCTAATGAGGATACAAAAGCGGTAACTATTTACCCAAATCCATTTAGCACCATTGCTACTATTGAGGTAAATGATGCAGCACATATTGGACGCGTTGAGTTGGTACTATACAACGTACTGGGAGCCGAAATAACCCGCACCCGCATTACAAAACAAACGACCACCTTGCACACCAATGACCTACCTGCAGGCGTGTATTTTTACAAGGTAATTGATGGCGCTAAAACCATACAATCAGGAAAACTGATTGCTCAATAGTTACACAAGTTAACTATCAAAAGCCCCCTTGCTTTAGGCGAGGGGGCTTTTTTATGAATGTGTGAATAATGCAAGTAATTATCAAAGTTGTGTAACAGCTACCACAATATATGAGGGTACCTTTACAAGGCATTATACCTTTTAAATTAACTCCTGATATTTTGGGATTCAACTATTGACTACCATGGCTATTACCTATTACATGCTTCAAATACCTACTATATGGCTATTTCTTTTGCTTGTTTCTTTTGGAGCACTTTTTACGGGTATGGCTACTTTTCTTTTTCGCAAATATATGAACGTGAAAATTCTCCGTTCGCACAATGAAGTAACTGGATTCTTTTTTATGGCTATTGCTAGCCTTTATTCCTTGTTACTTGGCTTTGTGGTGTTTGTGGTGTTTGGTCAATTAAATGAAACACAAAGCAACGTGAGTAAGGAAGGCAGTTCTGCTATGGGTTTGTATCGCGATATTAAGTTTTACCCCGACACCTTTGAATCAAAGCAACTGATGATCGTGTACCTCGATTTTGTGTTTAATGTAATAGATGACGAGTTCCCAAATATGGAACAAATGAAAGTAAGTCGCAAAACACCCGAATCATTTAATCGTGTGTTTTACAAAATGGAGCACTTAAATCCCAAAAATCCTTTCCAAATTCAGTTGGTAGCAGGAATGTTCAATCACTTAAACGAACTAGCTACTTACAGGGGACTCCGTACCGCTTCTACAGAGACAGAAATTCCTCCTTTTATGTGGTTGCCTATTATATTAGGTGCAATCATTACCATCACTTGTGCTTTGTTACTAGATATTGAACATACCTCTGTACATGTGGGATTAAATGCACTTTTCGGTGCTTTTATTGGCATGTTCCTTTTCATCATTATTCTGCTGGACCACCCCTACACGGGCAGCTTGCGTATTAAGCCCAAATCGTATAAAGAAATATTTACGATGGAACAGTGGGCAAATGAAAACCACTCAAAAAAAGCAAACAAACTAACTAAGTAGAAAATCTAATTCTAAAAAAATGACTATTCCCGGAAAATTAATTCCCGCAATTATAATAGGCTGTTTCTTGACACTTATTATCACTGCTTGCGAATCACGTGAGCAAAAAACAGACGATGCATTCGATCGTGTAAAGAAAGAAAAAATGAGCTTTAATGATAGCAACAGCGTTGATAGAGCAATGCTTCAGGAGCAAAATAAAGTTGAGATTTTTAAGGCAACTAAAAAATTGGATGAGTGGGTTGTGTTTAAGATTGAAATGGAGAAAAAACTACTCACCAACGAAAATAAAATTGAAAAAATAAAGGGTATTCCTAATACAGGAAACAAGCTATCCAGAAAAATAACAAGCTTAGAAACAGCTAATCGTGATTTGAGAATACAAATGGATGAATACAAGAAAGAAACGAAAGCGAAATGGGAAAGCTTTAGGGCGAAAATAAATCAGGATGTAGATAAGATTGATATTGAGTTAAAAGACATCATCCTAAACGATAAGTAATAGTAAACGAGTTTACTATCAAAAGCCCCTGTCTGATTGAATTCAGCGCAGGGGCTTTTTTTATGCCTCAATATGTGAATGATGTAACTAATTATCAAAGTTGTGTAATATCTAAAGGGATGTATTTCCTCATCTTTAATCAGTGGTAATTAAGCCCTACAAAAAAATAAGACGATGAAAAATACCCTAGAGTTACAAGGCAATTGGAACGAAATAACAGGAAAATTGAAGCAAAAATTTGCTGTACTAACAGATAGCGATTTGCTACTAGTAGAAGGAAAAGCCGATGAGTTAATAGGCAGACTGCAAATAAAATTGGGTAAAAGTAAAGAAGAAATACAAAAGCTTATCAGCGAATTATAAATCTAAAAAAGCAATAACCCCTTAAAAATAACGAACATGAAAAAGTCAATCGTAGTACTGGCAGTATGTACCCTTACAATAGGTATAGCAGCAACAAGTTGTAATAACTCGGCTAAAAAAGTAGAAAATGCTCAAGAAGAAGTTATAGAAGCCAATGAAGAATTGGATGAGGCCAACGAAGAATATATCGAAGATATGAATGAATATAGAAGAGAAACTGCAGAAAGAATTGCTGCCAACGAAAAAAGCATAGCCGAACTAAAAGCACGAGTAGAAAACGAAAAGAGTGAAGCACGTGCAGAGTACAATGAAAAAATTGCCAAGCTAGAACAAAGAAACAGTGACATTAAAAAGAAATTAGACGATTACAAAGCAGAAGGAAAAGAGAGTTGGAATACGTTCAAAGCAGAGTTTAATCGTGATATGGATGAGTTAGGCGAAGCGTTTAGAGATCTAACTGTTAAAAATAACAAGTAGTAATTTAAAGCAATTGGTGCAGATGAAAAAGCAAAGTACTTCTAACAAAAACGAGGCGAAGAAAGCCAGTTTACCCACACCTGATTTTACCAGTCCGGAAATAAATACGGACAAAACCAGACGGGATAACGATGCCGACAAAACGATTAAAAGAAGCAAATCGAAAAAATCGAAATTGGAGATAGACCCTGACTCGACAAAGATAGATACCGACGCTGATAAAACAGATCGATTGAATTTGCCAAACAACCCAAGTAAGCAATAATAAAACACTGCTAGTAATATTGAGTTATGGAAAAGAAAAAATTAACAACCGCAAGCGGTAGACCTTACTACGAATTCGACAATACGATGTCTGTTGGCAACAGGGGACCACTCCTGTTGCAAGACTTCCTTCTGCACGAAGACATGGCTCATTTCAACCGCGAACGTATTCCAGAACGTGTAGTACATGCAAAAGGTGCGGGTGCTTTTGGCACTTTTACAGTAACGCATGATATTACCGCCTATACCAAAGCTCACTTATTTTCTAAAATTGGTCAGCAAACACCCATTTTTGCCCGCTTTTCGCAAGTAGGTGGCGAAAAGGGAAGTGCCGATACCGAAAGGGATCCACGTGGCTTTGCCATTAAGTTTTATACCGAAGAAGGCAATTGGGATTTAGTAGGTAATAATACCCCCGTATTTTTTATTAAGGACCCTAAAAAGTTCTCTCATTTTATACATACGCAAAAGCGCGACCCAAAATCAAACTGCAAAAGCCCCACCATGATGTGGGATTTTTGGAGCCTAAATCCCGAAAGCTTGCATCAGGTAATGATTTTGATGAGCGACCGAGGCACACCCTATTCTTATCGCCACATGCATGGATTTGGAAGCCATACGTTTTCGCTCATCAACAGTAAGGAAGAACGTACTTGGGTAAAATTCCATTTTGTAACCCTACAAGGCATTAAAAACCTATTAGGTAAAGAAGCCGATGAAATGCGCGGCATAGACCCCGACCATGCACAACGTGATTTGGTAGAAGCCATCGAAAAAAATGACTTTCCGAAATGGGCACTCAAAATTCAGGTAATGACCACCGAGCAGGCAAAAACATTTAAATGGAACCCCTTTGACCTGACTAAAATTTGGCCACATAAAGAATATCCATTGCTGGATGTAGGCATTATGGAGCTCAACAGAATTCCCGAAAACTATTTCCGTGATGTAGAACAAGCTGCCTTTGCGCCAGCCAGTATTGTAGCAGGCATTGGCTTTTCGCATGATAAAGTATTACAAGGCAGGTTGCTTTCTTACCCCGATGCACACCGTTATCGTTTGGGGGTAAACTACGAACAAATTCCAGTAAACAAGTGTCCATACGTGGTTACCAATTATCAACGCGATGGACACATGCAAATGAGCGAAAACGGAGGTGCAAGCCCCAATTATCGCCCAAATAGCTTTGACGACATTGTGGCAGAAGAACAGTACAGAGAACCTGCAATAACATTAGATTCTAACGTTGCCGATTGGTTTGACCGTAATGAAAACGACGACGACCATTACTCTCAACCAGGGGCGCTTTACCGCAATGCCATGAACGAGGACGACCGTAAAAATTTGGCACACAACATCGTGCGCTCTATGAGTGGTATTACAGGAGAAAAAAAAGACGAGATTATTAATAGAACCTTAGGTCATTTCTCTTATGTAGATGTTCGGTTAGGAAATGCAATAGCAGCAGAATTAGGTGTAAGAACTATTAACGAATCTGTTTAAAACATACAGCACCATGGAAAAGCACCCAACAACACCAGCAGAAAGCAACCAAAAAATGGAACGTGCTCAAAAGGTAACGGAACAGGCGCTTTATGGAAATACACGGAAAGAAAAGCTACCTCACCCAGAAACAGAAGAAATGCTGAACGCCAAGATTTTGAAAATAACGATGAAGATACGCAACGAACACCCCGAGCTATCTAAATACATAGAAGAAATGACGGTAACAATACCCGATGAGAAGCATCCAGAAATAACACTCCAAAATTTAAGATCCTACTACAATACGTTGTGCTTGGTGGTAAATAAATATGTAATAGAACATCCAGAGAACACACCCCTAAAGAAATAAAACAATAATCAGTTACACCTAATAGTTAAGAAGATGAACGTATTCCTAAAAATAAACTCCGTAAATGTTATGTTGCTTATAAGCTGCATACTCCTTTTTGGTTATATCGGCTGTTCATGGGACAATCAATCAAAAGGAAATTTACTGGACAGAACGGTAGCCGTGAGCCAACCCGCCGTGGAGCTAAAAACCAATATGCGCAAGCTATGGGAAGACCATGTAATTTGGACCCGCAATGTAATACTGTGTTATGTTGATGGACTTCCAGGATCAGACCAATCCATAGGCCGCTTACTGCAAAACCAAGTAGATATTGGCGAGGCTATTAAACCCTATTACGGAGAAGAAGCGGGCGAGCAATTAACCCAACTGCTGTATCCACACATTACTATTTCTATTGAGGTAATAAAAGCGGCGAAAGCCAAAAACCCAGTAGCATTAGCAGCTGCTAGTAAACGGTGGCACCAAAACGCTAACGATATTGCCCTATTCTTAAGCGAATCTAACCCAGCATGGTCATTAGATGATATGCAAATGATGATGGAAGATCATCTTAGATTGACAACCGATGAGGTTCAGGAACGTATCAATAAAGATTACGAAGCCGATGTGGTTGCGTATGAAGAAGCACACAAAGGCGTTTTAGCCATGGCCGATATGTTATCGGAAGGTATAATTAACCAATTCCCTGAAAAATTCGAGTTGGAAATTGCCTACTCTAAATAAAACTATACACACATGAAACAACACATTGTAAAAGTAAAGTCGATAAGCCCCGTAACACATGATGTGTTAAAAATTGTAACGGAAAAGCCAGAAAATTTTCACTTTATTCCGGGTCAGGCAACGGGCATTTCTATTAATAAACCAGATTGGGATAAAGAGAAAAGACCTTTTACTTTTACCTGCCTACCCACTGCAGATTACTTAGAGTTCGTTATCAAAACGTACCCGCTGCACAAGGGGGTTACCAACGAGTTGTTACAACTTAAACCGAAAGACGAGTTAATTTTGCACGATGTTTTTGGAGCTATTAACTACAAAGACGAAGGCTTATTTATTGCCGGTGGCGCAGGCATCACTCCATTTATTTCTATCTTTAGATACCTACAATCGGTAAACAAAATAGGGGACAACAAACTGCTGTTTGCTAATAAAACAAAAGGCGACATTATTTTGGAGCAAGAATTTAAAACACTTTTGGGTAAAAACTTCATTAATATTTTAGCCGACGAAAAAGCAGATGGCTATCTACACGGGCATATTACCAAAGAATTGATTGAAAAAACTGCTGGAACTACTAATAACTCCTATTACTTATGCGGTCCGCCGCCTATGATGGATGCCATCGAAAAACAATTAGCAGAATTAAATATAGCTCCCAGCTCCATTGTAAAAGAGACGTTTTAAAAACCGTTCTCAAAAAAGCATACCAAGCATTATCAGTTCACTCACACCTCAGATAATGAAACACAAACGTATTCGATTAACAGACATATCCACACTGCCTACCGAAAAAATAGGTAAAGAAAAAGCTGCCACAGAAATTGCCCTTTTGATAGAAAAGCTATCAATCATACAGAACAAACTGTATGCGCAGCAAAAACATGCGGTACTTATTGTGCTGCAAGGCATGGATACCAGCGGAAAAGATGGCGCTGTAAAAAATGTATTCTCGGGCGTAAACCCTGCAGGCTGCAATGTAAAATCATTTAAAGTTCCTACCGCAGAAGAAGCTGCCCATCATTTTTTATGGCGCATTAGCAAAGAGTGTCCACAAAAGGGGATGATTCAAATTTTTAATCGCTCGCACTACGAAGATTTACTAGTGCCTATAGTAAACAAAACGATAGAGAATAAACAGATAAAAATACACTGCAACGAAATAAATGCATTCGAAAAAGGATTAATTCACGATAATACGATCGTGTTAAAATTTTACTTGCATATATCTCATAACCAACAGCTGGAGCGATTGGCAGCCCGCAAAAAAGAAGAACACAAACGCTGGAAATATCAAAAGGAAGATATAGCTGCTATCAGCAAACACAAAGAATACCGCAAAGCTTACGAAACTATTTTTAAGCATTGCTCGGATGTTGCGCCTTGGCAAATAATACCCGCCGATTTAAAATGGTATAAAAACTACCGCATACTAAAAGATATTGTACACGAGCTGGAACAATACCCTATTGACTACCCAAAAATTACCGAAAAACAATTGGATCATTAATTGTACGAAGCGTGATTTATATAACTATTTGCAACTACTATGTAATAGTTAAGTACCTCATCTACCGTAATCTTGTGTTGTCGTGAAAATTCATTCACAACAAAAAAAATAATAAAGATGAAAAATATTGAAAATCACAAAAAAGCTGCAATGCATTCAGAAGAAGCTGCAAAAAATCATCATGAAGCTGCAAAGCATCACGAAGCAGGTAATCATGATAAAGCACACAACCACACGGTTAAAGCTCATGGACATTCTACCTTAGCTCACGAAGCTCAGAAAGAAGTGCTAAAAGACCAAGCATTAACTAAGTAGTCCTTTTGCTGTATTTAGTCAAAAAAAGCATCCCGCCTAAGGCGGGATGCTTTTTTTATGGAATGTGTGAATCATGTAACTTATTAAAGGAGTTGTGTAACACATACCCCTACCAATGGTAGCAACTTTACATCGTGAAAACTTAATAACTAAAACTCAACTCACATGAAAATTAAACTACTCCATACCCTACTAATAGCCATAGGCTTATTATGTATTCCGAAGGTAAACTTCGGACAAGCGGTAGCACCTACATTAGGTACTGCAGCTAATTTTGCAATTTTCTCATCTGCCGGCGCCGTAACCAGCTCCAGCAGTTTGTTATACCTCACACACGTTACAGGTAATATAGGTTCACAGCCTGCATCCACCTCTGGTTTTGGTAATGTGGACGGTGTGCTGTACCAAGGTGGTACTACGTTCGGTACGGGTACAACCGATGTTCAAGCTACCTATGCACAACTAAATGGACTAACACCCACCAATGCTTTAGCAACTCCTTTTGGAGCTGGTGTAGTGCTTGTAGAAGGTGTTTATGCGATATCAAGTGCATCACAACTTACCGGGGATTTGATACTGGATGCCCAAGGAGACGCCGACGCAGTATTCATTTTTCAACTGGGTGGCGCATTTAACACCGCCGCCAATACAAAAGTAAAATTGGTAAACGGCGCCTTAGCCTGTAATGTATTTTGGAAAGTAGAAGGAGCCGTTACGATGGCTGCCGGAACCAGCATGAAAGGAACCATTATTGCCAACAACGATTTTATCAGCATGGCAGCCAACGATACCTTAGAAGGAAGAGCACTTTCTTTAAATGGAGCAGTAAGCATGAACCAAACGGTTGTTTACCTACCAAAAGGCTGCAATAGTCCGGTACTTACAGGACCAATAGCACCAACACTTGGTTCTTCAGAATGCTACGGCATATTTACTTCCGACGGTCCTGTTACCGATGACGGTGCATCACGCGTAGTTGGCGATATTGGAACAAACGGTCCTGGTGATTTAACCATTGGCTATAATCCATTATTCGTAACGGGTACGATTCACCCTATAGCAGATGCTTCTACAGCACAGTGTGCTACAGACGTGGGCGTAGCTTATAGTTATGTAAATACGTTAGCAGAAGATATTATTTTACTACGCCCCGATTTGTTTGGGCATGATTTGGTGCTTACCCCACATACCTACCGTATGAATGGTGCCGTAACCTTTACCGATTCGGTATTCCTTAATGGAGAAGGTAATCCAGATGCCGTATTTATCATCAAGGTGTATGGTGCTTTTAATACCAATGTAGGTTCAAAAGTAGTATTGACTAACGGAACACAAGCAAAAAATGTATACTGGATGATTAATGGTGCTGTTGATATAAACATCAACTCCATTTTTAATGGTTCATTTATTAGTGCAGGTGCCATCGATTTACAAACTGGCGTACGCATGAACGGAAGAGCATTTACTACCGTTGGTGCCATTAATACCTATGCCATTATTACTACATTACCTTCTGGATCGGCCGGCGCAGCTGGACCTATATCGGGCGACGACTCGGTGTGCAGCGGACAAACAGGAGTTATTTACTCTGTAGCTCCAATTGCTGGCGCAACCGACTATAGCTGGACAGTACCAATTGGTGCAACCATCACTTCAAGCGATACTACAAACACTATAGCCGTAACTTTTGGTCCACTTGCTATTAGCGGAAACGTAACCGTGCAAGGTACGGGTACGTGTAGCAATGGTTCTACATCAACATTTACAGTTATTGTAAACCAACCACCAACAGTAAACTTTGTACCCAACCAAACGGTGTGCAACAACGAACAAACAATGCCAGTAATTTTTACAGGCACTATGCCAGGAACAACCTATAGCTGGACAAATACCGACAGTACTATCGGATTGGCAGCAAACGGAACTGGAAACATCAATCCGTTTACCGCAATAAACACAACGGCACTTACCATTATTGCAACAATAACCGTAACACCTACTGCCAACGGATGCGATGGAGCTGATACTAGTTTTACCATCACCGTAAACCCAACACCGGTGGTTGATAGCGTAACAGACCAAGCGGTGTGTAACAACTCGCAAACAGCAGCAGTACTATTTACTGGTACCGTTGCAGGCACTACTTACAACTGGACCAATAGTGATACCACTATAGGATTAGCAGCAAGCGGAAGTGGAGATATTAATCCTTTTACAGCCACAAACACAACTGCAAATGCCGTTATAGCAACTATAACCGTAACACCTACTGCCAATGGTTGTGCTGGAACAGATACTTCTTTTACCATAACCGTAAACCCAACACCAACAGTAAATAGTGTGGCCAGCCAAACGGTATGTGCCAACACAACCACAACAGCCATCGCTTTTGGTGGTAGTGTTGCAGGTGCTACGTACAACTGGACAAACGACAATACCTCAATAGGATTGGCTGCAAGTGGCACTGGAACGATTGCCGCCTTTATAGGCAGCAACACCACATTAGTAGCTAATACCGCTAACATAACCGTAACGCCTACAGCAAACACCTGTACTGGTGCAGCTACCAGTTTTACGATTACAGTAGACCCAGCACCTATGTTGGATACCGTAGCCGACCAAACCTTGTGCAACACAGCAACAACTGCACCCATCGTATTTAGTGGAGCAGGCGTAGGCGCTACCTATAGCTGGACAAACGATAATACCTCTATAGGCTTGGCGGCAAGCGGAAACGGAGACATTAATTCGTTTACAGCAACCAATACTGGCTCAGTTGCCGCCATAGCAACTATTATTGTTATATCACCAGCACCAGGCTGTGATGGAACAACACTTTTTACGATAACCGTAAACCCAACACCAACAACCAACCCCGTAGGCAACCAAACGGTATGCACCAATACAGCAACAACACCAATCACTTTTAGCGGCGCTGTTGCGGGTACTACCTACAACTGGACCAATAACAATACGTCTATCGGATTGGCTGCTGCTGGTAATGGAGATATTGCTGCCTTTACTGCAACCAATACAGGTGTAAATGTAGTTACAGCAACCATAACTGTAACACCTACCGAAACCACTACTGGATGTGCCGGAAGCGCTACCGCCTTTACTATTGCAGTAGACCCTTGCCCTACTACCGACTTTCATATTCCAGAAGGTTTTTCTCCGAATGCCGATGGTATAAACGATTTGTTTATCGTGAGAGGAATTCAGAACTACCCTGCCAATACATTCGAAGTATTTAATCGTTGGGGTGATAAATTATTTGGAGCAGCACCTTACCAAAACACATGGGATGGTAAAGCTACAACAGGAGTACGTTTGGGTGATAATGAATTGCCTACAGGCACGTATTTCTACATACTCGACTTAGGTAATAACTCACCTATTTATAAAGGAACTATTTATCTAAACAGGTAATACCATTAAAACCAGAAAACACCATTAATAACGAACAAGAAAATGAAAACACTTAAAAATATATCCCTCGCATTGGTCTTAACACTAGGGAGTTTAACCCTTAAGGCCCAACAAATACCAGCTTATACCCACTATATGAACAATACACTGGTAATAAACCCTGGTTACGCCGGAAGCAGAGATGCACTAACCGTAACGGCATTGCACCGCTCGCAATGGGTAGATTTTAAAGGGGCACCCACTACCCAAACCATAACAGCACATACGCCATTGCGCAACGAACGCTTAGGTTTAGGTTTAGCAGTAATGAACGACAAAATAGGACCGACCAACAACACATCGGCCATTGTTGATTTTGCTTACAAACTAAAACTAACCGAAAAAGCCAAATTAGCTTTTGGTGTGGGCGCAGGTGCAAATATTATGCAAGCCGACTTAAATACGCTTGATTTAGATCAACAAAACGACCCCTCTTTCCAAAACAACGTCAACAATAAGGTAACCCCTACTGTTGGTGTGGGTCTGTATTTGTCTAAAGAACGTTTTTATGCAGGTATTTCAACACCTAACGTATTGCAAAACACGTTTGCAGAAACCACACAGGCAAACGGAGCTACCCTTACAGCAAAAGAACAACGTCATTATTTTGCCATAGCAGGTGCTGTGTTTAATCTAAGCGAAAACTTAGCTTTTAAACCTACTACATTAATTAAAATAACGGCTGCTGCACCTATACAAGGTGATCTTACTGCATCTTTTATCATCAAACAACGCCTATTAGTAGGTGCAATGGTACGCTCGGGTGATGCTGTTGGTGGTTTAATTGGATTTGATATTACCAATCAACTACACTTAGGATATTCTTACGATTGGTCGTATGGCTTAGAAACAGGCAAATACAACCAAGGAAGCCATGAGTTGCTATTACGCTACGACTTCGTATTCTTCAACAAAAAACAAATTCACTCACCAAGATATTTTTAATCCCTTATCCTAAAATTTAATGTACAAAAAATTAGAAAACATGAAAAAGATACTTATTCCCCTAATTATATTCATAGCGCTATGCATTAATGCTTTTGCAAGTGTCAAATCAAACAAAGAATTAAAAGGCGATAAACGCTATGCGAGCTACTCGTTTACCAAGGCTATTAATGCCTATACAAACGCAAAAGCGTTAACACCCGAAGGGCAACGTCGCTTGGCAGAAAGCTATAGCAGGATTAATAAAAATGCAGAAGCGGAAACGGCGTATTCAACCTTGGTAAGTACACCAGAAGGTGTAGTTCCCGAAGATTATTACCGCTATGCAATGGTATTGAAAGCCAATGGAAAATACGAACAGTCAAACAACTGGATGGACAAGTTTGTGGCCATAAAACCAACCGATTTGCGTGCAAAAAGCTTTGCCGCCAACAAAAAAGAATTAGCCAATCTATCAAAAGATGATGGTAAGTATAAGTTAACAACCATGACGGCTAATAGCGATGATAGAGATTTTGGCCCAGCTTATTACAACAATAAAATTGTTTTTGCCTCGAACAGAGAAACTCCTGGCATTATTTCTCGCAAATCCGCTTGGACAGGAAAACCTTTTTTAGACTTATACATGGCCGAAGTAGAAGCTGGTCAGCTAAAGGATCCTGAAAATTTTGACAGAAACCTAAATAGCAAAATGCACGACGGTCCTGCAAGTTTTAGCAACGACGGCACGTGTATGGCTTATACAGTAAACAACTACAAGGACAAAAGTAAAGACCGTGTAGTAGAGCTTAGAATCTTTTTTAGCAACTATGTAGACGGAAAGTGGTCGAAACCAGAAGGTTTTGCGCTAAACAATCCTGGTTATTCAGTGGGTCACCCCTGCCTTACTGCCGATGGAAACACCATGTATTTTACCAGTGATATGCCTGGCGGATTTGGTGGAGCAGATATTTACCGCATTACTAAAGTAAGCAACGGAACATGGGGTAAAGCCGAAAACATGGGCGATAAAATAAATACAGAAGGGAATGAAATGTTCCCGTTTTTTGAAGAAAACAACGGCGTATTATTTTTTGCCTCCGACGGACATTATGGGTTAGGCGGTTTAGATGTTTTTATCTGCATGCTTAACGGCACAGAAGCAGGCAAGATGTACAATGCTGGTTCTCCATTAAATACTCGGTACGATGATTTTTCTGTCATCGTAAACAAGCAAGCAAGCAAAGGATACTTTGCATCAAACAGAGTGGGTGGTAGCGGAGACGATGATATTTACGCATTCGACTTACTGCGCTCATTAAATGTTGGTAAACGCATAGAAGGCGTTGCCAAAGACAATAACGGCAACAGCATACCCCGCACTTTTGTAACCTTGCTCGACAACAATGGGGTGATTGTAAACACCATTACCACCAATGACGAAGGCGCATTCACCTTTTTAGTTGATCCAGATAAAATATTCAAGCTAATTGGCAACAAAGAAAACTACACCGAAGGCACCAGTGCCGCCAGCACATTTGGTAGCGAGTTTATTGTAAAAGCCGATGTTACCTTACTACTAAAAACAGTTGCTAAAATGGACGTGGGTGATGATTTGGCAACAATTGTAGTCTTTAATCCCAACAAAATTTATTTTGATGTAGACCAATTCGCTATACGCCCAGATGCGGAGAAAGAATTGAAAAAAATTGTAGATATCATGAATGAATACCCAAGTATGATAGTCGAGTTGCGTGCACATACCGATTGCCGCGCACCTAAAGAATATAACCAAATACTATCCGAAAAAAGAGCTACCGCTTCTGCCGAGTATATCCGCAACCGAATTGTAAACCCTGAGCGTATTTATGGTAAAGGCTATGGTGAAACAAAATTGGCTAACGGTTGCGAGTGCGAAGGCGAAGTTGTTTCTACCTGCAGCAATAATGAGCAACAGAAAAACAGACGTACCGAATTTATTATCGTAAGAAAATAAGTCTTAAATCAGCTTACGAGGCGCCATCTCTTAAACAAGGGGTGGCGTTTTGCTTTACAAAATATGTGAATAATATAACTTTTTGATAGAGATATATAACAGCAGCCCTGCTCAATTAAGGAATTTTGCATGGTGGAAATGAATTCACAAAATCTGAACCGCCAGCTGCGGGAATTTAAACTTAAAAGAATGAAAACGAACAAATTTTTAACCTTACTAGTTGTAGGACTAACAGCAGTAACTGCTTTTATTGGATGCTCTAAAGATGATGTTTCACCAACTGATGCCAAGCCAGCTATCTCGGTTACATCTCCTACAAACAACTCTTCGGTGGCAACAGGCACTAACATTGACCTTACTTTTACGGCAAGTAGCAACAACGAGCTACGAACAGTAACAGTAAAGCGTAAAGTAGCAGGCGGTAGCGATGTAACTATACTGAACAAAACTATTTCTAACAACATTACCAGCTTTAGCTACGATTCTACTTTCGTTTCTGGACCAATTGGAACAGAAATTTATACCATTACGGTATTAGATAAAAAAGACTTGTCGGAAACTAAAACAATTACTGTAAACATTACTGATGGTTTTGGTGTGGAAAAAAGTGGTTTCTTTTATCATATCGAAGGTTCTTTGAAAGGAGCTTATGATTTGGTAGCCGATGTAACCCGTGGTAGTACCGAAGCAAATGCAGAAAAAGATATGGTAAATAGTGATGCAGGTGGCAGTCCATTTACTGGTAGCTGGTCGGTAGGAACTGGCAATGCTACTACTTACGTTAAGGTAGTAGGATTCGACTATACCAATGCAACTTCTCCTTCTGCTATTGCAGCGTATAACAACGGTGCTAAATTAAGCACAGTAGCTGCACCAGTTTCGGGTGATGTATACATTGCTAAACTTAGAAATGGAACTACCTATGCAATTATTTTAATTGATGCCGTATCTGCTAGCAACAACGAATGTAGTTGCAACAATACAGGTAAATTAACCTTTAAATACAAAAAAACCGAGTAGTTGGTCTATTTTTAAACTGAAAGATACGTCTCCCTTGCCTTGTGCAGGGGAGATGTTCTTTTTTAGAGCCGTTGTTATTAGATGCCGAAACAAGTTCGGCATAACGTTATTCCCCTTTTTTTGCTAGCTGCGTCTTTTGGTTTAATAGCACATTTTCAAACCTACTCGCTCCGCAAAATCTTCTCCATCTTACGCCCTTTCGCTAATTCATCCACCAACTTATCCAAATACCGAACCTGCTTCGTCAACGGACTCTCTATTTCCTCTATTCGATACCCACAGATCACTCCGATAATAAGGCGAGCATTAGGGTTTAGTGTAGCCTTCTGAAAGAATACCTCAAAAGTTACTTTCTCATCTATTAGTTTTTGTAGATTCTTTTCATCAAAACCAGTCAACCAGTTTATCACTTCAAGCAATTCTTCCTTTAATCTGCCCTTACTCTCTACTTTTTTGATGTAGTGAGGATATACCGACGCAAATGTCATTTTTGCTATACGCTCATCATGCTCGGGAGTTGCTTTCATACCTTATGCTTTAATCATTCCAGTTATTTCAACCTATCTAATTGCCCTTTTCTCTTCACAATGTTTTTATAGTCCCATTGTATTTCTCTTGATTTTTGCAGCCAACGATTCAACTCATTTACCACAACCTCTGAAACACTTTGGTAAATTATAGAGGCATCTTTAAACTTTTGTCCTCTTACGTTTAGATTATTTTCGTCAAAATCTGCCCCACTCCAAAACATTAGTCTGATTCCTGCTTTCTGTTTACTATACCCAACAATTGGGTTGCCGTCTAAAAACCAAACGGGGTGAGCATGCCAAATTTTGCTCTCCGCTTCTGTTAGCTCGTTGTCAATAGTTTGAGCAAGTAAATTGCAAATTGCACTGTCGTCTGATGGCTGTTTGTTATTGTATGTGATGATTTCGCTATGCATGATTGTGTGTTATAGGCGATGTGATTTCGCAGGAAAAATTTTTAACTAGGTAAACGATTTTCAATGTCCATTCGCTCGTGCAACACTCTGATTATTTCCATTACTTTCTGCTTCTCGCTTGTCTTATAAAAGATAAGGTGTGATTTAACTTTAGAACGTCTATAGCTTTTCCGAACATGCCCAAAGTCTTTTCCAAATTGTGGATATTGAGCTAAATACTCAATTTCATCAAAAATAAGGTTCACATACCTGTCGGCTTGCTCTTTTGACCAATTCTCAAAAGTATAGAGCCAAATATTTTCAATGTCTTCAGCGGCTTTGGCACTAATTCTATAGTTCACCGGTAATGTGTTTCTTGTGAAGATTCTGCAAAAACTGTTTAGAGTCAAAATTCTCTACAAAGCCCGACTTCTCTCCTACTTTTAGTTCCTTTATCAGTTCACCTTTTTTACTTTCCTCTTGTTCAAAAAGCCTTAAAGCAGCCCTTACAACTTCACTCGCAGATGAAAATTTTCCTGTTTGTACTTGACAGTTAATAAATCGATCAAAATAATCGCCCAACAGAATTGATGTATTTTTTGCCATTTTGTTTCAAATATTCTTCAAATATACCAACTCTTGGTATAGCTTCCAAACTCTTTTATTGTTGGCAATTGGCTACCAACTAACATTTTGCGGATTTATGAAGAGTGAGTTTTTAGCACTAAACTTCATTCGAAAAAAGAAACCCTCACCTATTGAAATGTGTTGTTATAAACCGTTTTTATTTGTTAAGCCAATTAAAAAACCAATTTGTGGTGAGGGCATAAAATCTTCCTTATTCTCAATTTTGTCTGCATAATTAATTCCCTCCACTGTCCCATTAGTTGTTTGATACACAGATATTGACTTCCGCAATCCAAATCCAACATAAAAGTCAATAAAAGGACTAGCCTTTTTAAGTTTTTGAAAAACAAGAAGCCTTTTCCCAACTAAAATTTTCAATCCATAAACATCAATATTTTCTGTTCGAATTCCACTAAAGCTATACGTTTCAACATTATTAAACTCCGCAAATTTGTTTTCAAATTGCCAATTCCTATAAAAAAGGTCTGTTTGAAGAAAAAAACTATTTTTAAACCAATACTTAACAAAAAGCCCAATCGTATTACCTGTATACAACTCATTAAACATTCTTTGTCTTTCGTAATCCCCGAAGATAAGCCCATGACCTATCGGCTCAATTCTTCCATTACTTTTTGTAGATGGTCTAAAGGAATAAAATAGTCCATAAGTAATGTTATTTCTTTTCAATCCAACAGATAAATTAGCGTCTTTAAAAAGAAATTGAGTTGGCTTAGTGCTTATCTCAATAGTTTGAGCAAAGGAAGAAAATGAAATAATTGTTAAAAATGCCGTTAAGAATCGCATATGAATGAGTCCTAAATCCTTTTCAATACTATCAATTTTTCCTCAAAAAAACAGCACCATTTTACAGATGCCGAAACAAGTTCGGCATGACGGTATCCCCTCTTCTGTCACCCTGAGCGTAGCGAAGGGTCTCTTTAGTTAATCCCTTTCAAATGCCGAAACACGTTCGGCATGACGGTATCCCGCTTTTGTCACACTGAGCATAGCGAAGGGTCTCTTTAATTACCGCTTCTCAGATGCCGAAACAAGTTCGGCATGACGGTGTCCCGCTTATGTCACACTGAGCGCAGCGAAGGGTCTCCTCCCCACTGCAATCTGTGAATAATGTAACTCTTTCCTCGAGTTGTGTAAATCTTCCCTATGCCAAGTAATCATCTTTGTGTAGTTAAAATCCCATCACTATTAACCAATAACGTTATGAAAAAGACAACCCTCCTACTATTAATACTCTTAGTAACAAGCACCGTTCGCGGATACAGTCAAGAAACCTTCGGTAATACCCTAAACTTAGGTTTAGGCGTTGGTTATTACGGCTACGTTGGACGCTCTATCCCAGTTGTACATGCAAACTATGAGTTCAATGTGGTTAAAGACTTTACGTTGGCACCATTTATTAGTTTTTACTCGTACCGCAACGATTTCTATTACGGCAACCCAAGCAAAGGCTATCGCTTTTATGCCTATAAAGAAACGGTTATCCCAATTGGTGTAAAGGGCAGCTTTTACTTCGATGACTTGTTAGATGCAGGTGAATCTTGGGATTTCTACGGTGCAGGTTCGCTCGGCTTTGCTATTGTAAGAGCAAGTTGGGATAATGATTATGATGGAGACAGAACAGTATATCGTGGTGCAAGCCCGTTATTTTTAGATATACACGTGGGTACAGAGTACCATCTTACCAAAAAAATTGGTGCCTTTATCGACTTATCGAGCGGGGTTTCTACAATCGGCATAGCTATTCACTAAACAACACATAAAAACAAGGAAATGAAAAAAGTAAAATTAATTATTGCCAGCATACTATTAGGTAGCGTGGTAATGCTGGGTCAAGGTTGTAAAAAGGATGTAGATGCGGTAGGTCAAACCAGCACGCCAAATCTTTCTTCGCAAGGCGGAATCCGATTTAAAGTAAAAGATACTGCAGGTAACGATGTGCCCAATGCTAAAATTGGTCTTGCCGTATCGCAAACAGATTTAGCCACTAACACTTATTTGGCATCTAAAACTACCAATAGCGATGGCATAGCCGATTTAGGTCGCTTTAATGGTGGCAACTACTATTACGAAATCGATGTAACCATTGGTGGTACTGCCTATCACGGAGACGGTGCCATTCAAATTCGTAATGGAGAAGACATTACCCAAAACTTAGTAGTTGAATAATACTAAAAACAACACAAGATGAAAAAAATAACCCTTTATGCCGTGGCAACATGCTTGTCGCTTGCATTTTTACACCCTCAAGTACGTGCTACAACAAGCACTACACCTACTACGTTAAGTGTTTCTAAGCCAGTAACACCAGTAGCTGTACAACTATTAGTATTGCGATTGAAAGAAATAGAAAAAATGGACAAGTCGAACCTAACCGCAGCAGACAAAAAAGAGTTGCGCAAAGAAGTACGTTCCATTAAACAACAGCTTCAATCAACAGGCGGTGGAGTATATCTTTCTGCCGGAGCAATTATTATTATTTTATTAATACTCATCATTTTATTTTAAACAAAATTATCATGGGAAATTTACTTTACATCGTGGCTATAATACTCATTATTGCCTGGGCTATAGGATTTGTAGGCTACAATGCCGGCGGACTTATCCATATTTTATTAGTAATAGCTATCATATCAATTATCCTCCGCATTATTCAGGGTAAGCAAGTATTATAAACACAATTTTAATTCATAAATTTAGTTACAACTTAAAAACAACAACAACATGGACAGTTTAAACAACAACGGAAAATTAATTGGTGCATTATTACTTGGCGCAGCCGTAGGTGGTGTACTCGGAATTCTTTTTGCACCTGATAAAGGCAGCGAAACACGCAAAAAACTTTCAACCAAAGGCGGCAATCTTTCTGATGCCGTGAAAGACAAATTCAAAGCCTTTGTAGCAGACATTGAAAACGAAGTAGAGTTGGTAAAAGAAAAAGCAGTAGCATTTGCAGAAGATGGCATGGCGAATAAGGATAAAGTATCTCATTCTAAATCGCTTTAATCATTAACTCTTATATTATTGGTACATTTAAAAAAAACACTAAATGGAAGCTACAGCAAATTTAATTGAGCCTCTTTTAGAAAGGGCCGAAGAGTACGGGAAAACAAGTTTTGAACTACTAAAACTACGATCGTTAGATAAAACAGCCGACGTTACCTCTACGCTATTTTCTCGATTATTGATGGTAACCGCTTTTTTGCTTTTTGCACTCATGCTAAATATTGCCCTTGGATTTTTGCTGGGCGACTTGCTCGGAAAAACCTATTACGGATTCTTAATCGTGGCTTCGTTTTACGGACTTGTAGGAATCATTTTATACTTCGTTCATCCAACAATAAAAGCACGTGTAAACGATACAATAATTACCCAATTACTTAATTAACCAACCCGCATATGCAGCCCATTACCAGTAAAGCGGATCTTAAACGTGCTATTAGCCAATTGGAGGAAAAACAAGCCGCCGATTGGCTATTACTGCATGAACAAATAAAAAGCACCTACGAAAGCTTTAAACCACTAAACATCATTAAATCTACCTTAAAAGACGCTGCCTCCTCTTTGGGCATAAAGGATAAGATTTTAGGTGCAGGCATGGGCATTACGGTGGGTTATTTATCAAAAGCATTAATTACAAATGCTGTAGGTGGTCCTATAAAGCGCATATTGGGTACGCTCTTAGAAGTAGGTATTTCTACTATTATTTCCCACAATCCCGAAGCCATTAAAATGGCTTCCGATAAGATTTTCAGCTTCTTTAGCACTAAAAAAACACCCCAAACAGAACCCGATGACGAACACACCGCTTAACCTACCGTTTTACGTTAAAGCATCGCTCATTACTATAGGTTTGGGTGTATGTATAGCTATACTGTATGTGGCACAAGGCATTATTATCCCACTTATTGCAGCTACCATTATTGCTGCAGCAATAAGCCCAATTGTTAATTTTTTGGTGCGTAAAAAGATAAACCGCGTAATAGCCATTACACTTACTTTAGTGTTGCTTATTGTTGTATCTGCATCATTTGTAGCAATATTGGTTTCGCAAGCAAGTATGTTTAGCGAAACATTCCCCAAGTTACTCATTCAATTAGATCAACTCTTTTACCAATCCAAAGCATGGGTTGGCAGCACGTTTAATATCAGCAATAGAAATATCAATAGCTGGATAGATCAAACCAATGCCGAACTACTCAACAGCAGCCGCGCCATTATTGGGCAAACGCTGGTAAATATTGGCAACGTATTGGTGGTATTGTTTCTAATACCCGTATACATTTTCATGATATTGTTTTACAAACCCTTGCTCATCGAGTTTATATACAAAGTGTTTGGTGCACCACAACACAATGTAGTAGAAGATGTACTGCACAGTACAAAAAACATTATCCAAAGTTATTTAGTCGGCTTATTGTTAGAAGCCCTTATTGTGGCCATACTCAACTCTGCCAGCTTACTCATTCTAGGTATCGAGTATGCCATTCTATTCGGGGTAATTGGTGCCGTGCTTAATGTTATACCCTACTTGGGTGGTATCATTGCCGTAACGCTACCCATGGTAGTAGCACTTGCCACAAAATCGCCTGTTTATGCTTTACTAGTATTGGGTTCTTATATCCTTATTCAGCTTATCGACAATAACTTTATTATCCCTAAGGTAGTAGGCTCCAAAGTACGCATCAATGCCTTGGTATCTATTATAGTGGTGATTATTGGCGGTGCCATATGGGGTATTCCTGGTATGTTTCTTTCCATTCCGCTCACGGCTATCTTAAAAGTAATTTTCGACCATATTGATACGCTTAAACCTTGGGGATACTTATTAGGCGATAGCATTATCGTGATTAAGCCCAAGCCTAATTTTACCAGAAGACGCGACCCTCATCTTCATAAAAGTGTTTAACTAACATGAAAACTCCTTCAACTACTACTCACACTGCTGCACAGGTAAAACCGCATTTGGTTACAGAAAATGCAAATCTAACGGCATTGAAAGTATTTTTTGAGAAGGTTGCCCGATTGACACTATTTACACTCCGCTTCTTTAGAGAAGCTATTAAACCACCTTACGAGCTTAGCGAACTTGTAAAACAGTGTTACCAAATAGGCTACAAGTCGTTTCCATTGGTAGCCATTACTGGATTTATTATGGGATTGGTACTCACCATACAATCGCGCCCAACGCTTGCCGAGTTTGGTGCCGAGTCGTGGTTGCCTGCAATGGTGGCCGTATCTATAATCCGCGAAATTGGACCCGTAATTACCGCACTCATATTTGCTGGAAAAGTAGGTTCAGGTATTGGTGCCGAGCTGGCCTCTATGAAAGTAACCGAGCAAATCGATGCCATGGAAGTGTCGGGCATCAATCCATTTAATTACATTGTAGTTACCCGCGTTTTATCTGCTACACTCATGCTACCCGTATTGGTCATAATAGCCGATGCAGTCTCTTTGTATGGCGCATTTGTAGGCGTAAATTTAAAAGGCGACGTAAGTTTGGATCTGTTCTTTTTGCAAATTTTTGGAACACTCTCTTTCGGTGATGTTATTCCAGCAACTATTAAAACAGTATTTTTTGGATTTGCCGTTGGCTTAATTGGATGCTATAAAGGATATAATGCTGGCAACGGAACACAAGGAGTTGGTGAAGCGGCAAACTCAGCCGTAGTACTTGGCTCTTTAGCCATATTTATTATCGACATGGTAGCCGTTCAGTTAACCAGTTTATTAAATTGATGTAACATGGAAACACCTGTTGTAGCTGTAGCTCACCTAAAAAAATCGTTTGGCAATAATCCTGTTTTGGTAGACCTTAACTTAAGTATCCAAAAGGGAGAGAACTTAGTGGTGTTTGGCAAATCAGGGAGTGGTAAATCGGTACTTATAAAATGCTTGGTGGGGCTTATTGAACCCGATGAAGGCACAATTACAGTGCTTGGTAAAAATGTACTAGGCCTAAAAGAAGATGCGCTAAACCTATTACGCAAAAAAGTGGGTTTTTTATTTCAAAGTGCCGCATTGTACGACTCGATGACGGTGAGAGAGAACTTAGAGTTTCCGTTACGCGATTTAAAAAAACTATCGAAAGCAGAAACAACCACTTTAGTAGAAGAAGTATTAAAAAATGTAGGTCTCGAAGCGGCTATAGACAAAATGCCCTCCGAATTATCAGGAGGAATGAGAAAGCGAGTAGGACTTGCACGTACACTCATATTAAAACCAGATATCATCCTTTACGACGAGCCTACAACAGGGTTAGATCCTATTACCTCCAGAGAAATTAGCCAGCTGATTTTAGACGTGCAGAAAAAATACAATACCGCTGCTATTATTATTACCCATGATGTGGAGTGCGCACGTATTACCTCCAACAGAATGATGATTATAAAAGACGGAACATCCGTTGCCGAAGGAACTTTTAAAGAATTAGCCGCATCGAAAGACGAGTGGGTACGCTCATTTTTCGAATAAGCTTAAAAAATAGAACTCATGCAAAATACAACAACTAACAAATTGAAATTGGGAATATTTGTTTCCATCGGTATCGCATTATTTATAGCTGGTATTTACCTTATAGGTCAACGACAGCAACTATTTAGCAGCACTTTTCATATAAATGGTATATTTAAAGACATTAGTGGACTACAAGTTGGCAACAATGTGCGTTTTTCGGGTATTAATGTAGGTATTGTTGATGCTATTGACCTCATTAGCGACTCAACTGTGCGGGTAGATATGGTGATTGACGAGAACACCCGAAAGTTTATTAAAAAAGATTCGCGGGCAATTATTGGTTCCGATGGATTGATGGGCAGTAAAATTGTAGTAATTGTTTCGGGCAAAACGAGCAAAGAAGCAGTAACTGATAATCATACTATTGCCACCTCTCAACCTGTAAATATGGAAGAGATTTTGGCAGATTTAAAAACAACCAGCGAAAATGCGGCTATCATTACCAGCGATTTTGCAGCCATTACGGGAAATATACGTGCAGGAAAAGGCACTATAGGCAAATTACTAATGGATAGTTCGATGGCGAGAACCGTAGACCGAGCCCTTAATAATATTAAACAAGGTGCGGGTGGGTTTAAACAAAACATGGATGCCGCTAAAAGCAATATTTTGCTAAAAGGCTATTACAATAAGAAAGAGCGCCAAAAGGAGAAGGACAAGGAAGTTCCTAAAGAGGAAACTCCTAAACAAGAAAAGTAATACACTGACCTTGGCTCGCTTCAATACAGTACACCCTGTTGCATAATTTGTAAAAAACAGGCATAAAATAACTATGAGGGAATTATCTGACTATTTAAAAACACCCCGTTTTCAGATAAAATACGCTCTACTCTTTCTTATTGCAGGCATATGGGCAAGCCCAGCAGTGGCGCAGCAACCCGTTGTAAAAAAAGACTCTACCAAAGTGTACCGCAGTATTGAGCAGTACTCCAAAAAAAGAAAAACAACCGAGTTTCTTTACCGGCTATTTTTTATTCCGGTAAGCCGCAATGCCGCCAAAAAGCCAACTAGTTCCAACAAAAAGCTCAACAAATCGAACAGAGCGTATGAAGGAAAAATTGTGCGGCGCATTTACATTACCACACTTGACCCCTTTGGCTATTCGGTAAGCGACACCTCCGAAGTACCCGAAAATTTATTATCCAAGGCAGGCAATAGGCTGCACATACGCACACGGCAAACTGCTATTCGAAATCTGCTGCTCATGCGCAAAAACAAACCCTACGATTCGCTATTGGTAAAAGAATCCGAGCGTTTAATCCGTCGGCAATCGTACGTGCATCAGGTTATTGTTACCACACAATTGACAGAAAAGAAGTCCGATTCTGTAGATATATTTATCCGCGTATTAGATTCTTGGAGCATTATTCCCAACGGCTATATTAGTAATTCCAGTATTGCACTTAGCCTGCAAGACAAAAACTTTTTGGGCCTGGGACACGACGTGCAAAACAATTTTTCGTCCAACAACACATCCCTAAAAAATGCCTTTAGCACCAATTACCTCATTCCAAATATTCGTAACACCTACATCAGTTCACGCATAAAGTACCAACGCACAGAAGACAATCAGTACAATAGCAATGCGTCTATCGACCGTCCTTTCTTTTCTCCGCTTACAAAATGGGCTGCCGGAGCATACACCGGGCAAGATTTCCGCAAAACACTTACACAAATAAACGACACAACCTACCTACAGCAACAGTACCAATTTATTACGCAAGACTACTGGGCAGGCTATGCCTACCAAATTTTTAAGCGAAATACCGAAAATGCGCGCACAACCAACCTCATATTTTCCCTTGGTTTTTCTAACGTGCGCTACAACGAGCTCCCCGAGTACGACCCTTTGCGTTTTTACACCAACGAAGATTTTTATTTATCAAAAGTAGAACTCTCTACCCGTAAATATGTGCAGGATAAATACATTTTTAATTACGGGATAATAGAAGACGTGCCCGTGGGGATGAACTACTCGCTTACGGGTGGCTATAAGGTAAAAAATAACGCTGGGCAATATTACTTAGGTGCGCGGGCTGCTGTGGGTAATTATATAGATTGGGGCTATCTGAGCACCAATTTGGAGTACGGCACCTTTTTTGGACCTGCTCGTTTAGAGCAAGGCGTTTTTTCGGCAGGGTTTAATTATTTTACCAATTTGTACCAAATAGGGGGGCTAAAATGGCGGCAGTTTATAAAACCTAAATTTGTAACGGGCATAAACCGCCACCCCGACGAAAGCCTAAATATTAATAACGAAAATGGCCTTCGCGGATTTAATAGCCCATTGGTATTGGGCAATCAAAAGCTAATTATCACTTTTCAAACACAATCTTACTTGCCGTGGAGCCTATTGGGTTTTCAGTTGGGGCCTTATTTTGTGTACTCGCTGGGTATAGTAGGCACGCCCGCCTCTGGGTTTAAAAATAGCCCTATATACTCTCAAATTGGCTTGGGCTTATTGGTGAAAAACAATTTCTTGGTCTTCAACCTCTTTCAAGTATCGGTGGCGTTTTATCCCGTTATTCCGGGTACGGGCAACAACGTTTTTAAGATAGATCCCACCAAAACAAGTGATATAGGATTCCTGAATTTTGATGGTGGCAAACCTGCTGCCGTGGCGTACGACTAACGTAAATTTTATTGCGCTTTTAAAGAAAAAATGATAGTATTGGAATAAATATGCCTTTCTTTTTGGTACAAAGCCCCCTAAAACTACTGGGCTTTGCGAAGGGTGTGGTATCTATGCATAAGTTATGCGTCATGCTTGGCGACAGTGCGAACTTCAAACTTTGGTGCAAGAAATTAACTTTGACAAACAAATAATAACAATATGAAACAACTATTTATCTTAACACTTATTTGCCTAACCTTTGGTTGTGCAACGACAAAAAAATCCTTAATCAGTTCCAATATTCTGAATGGCACTTGGACACCCATCAAGCAAGAAATTGGTGGTAAAGATTTGCCGACAGTTGTTTTCCAAACCCAAAAGCTCATCATCAACGACAGCACATATACCTTGAGTGCTGAGAGTGTGGACAAAGGCACATTGAATTATAAGGGCGGACAAATGGACATTTACGGAAAAGAAGGTGTAAATGCCAATAAACATTTTACTGCAATCTATAATCTTGACAACGACCAGTTGACAATTTGCTACGACCTAAAAGGCGATAGTTATCCAACAAAATTTGAGACAAAATCTAAACCGACACTATTTCTTTCAGTTTTCAAAAAAGACCAAAACAAATAAGCAATGCCAAAAAATAAAACAACAGAAACTTCAATTAGCGTTAACGACTTCATCAACACAATAAAAGACGAAACAAAACGAAACGACAGTTTTCATCTTATTGAGCTAATAAAAAAGCAAACAGGGTTTGAATCAAAAATGTGGGGACCAAGTATTATTGGTTTTGGTAGTTATCACTATAAGTATGACAGTGGACATGAAGGTGACAGCCCTCTTGTAGGATTTTCGCCAAGAGCATCTGCAATCACTTTGTATCTTTCAGGACACTTTGAAAAACGAGACGAGCTACTTGAAAAATTGGGTAAGCACAAGACAGACAAAGGGTGTATTTATGTAAAGAAACTTGACGACATCAACATTGAGATACTTCAAAAAATGATAACAAACCATATCAAACATGTTCAAAAACTTTATCCCAATAAATGATTACATAACTATCAATGACAAAATACTGCCAAAACTGTAATTCTGAATTAAACGGAAACTTTTGTAGCCATTGCGGACAAAGTTCAGATACTCATAAAATTAATATTCACTTTTTATGGCACGACATTCAACACGGTCTATTCCATATTGAGAAAGGAATTTTGTTTACTATAAAAGAGTTATTCACAAGACCTGGAAATTCTATCAGAGAGTTTTTACACGGCAAACGAGTTAAACATTTCAAACCAATTTCGTTTGTCATTCTTCTTGCAGGTATTTATGGCTTGTTATCACATTATTTTGACATAAACTTATTATCCAACAATTTTGAAGTAACAGGAAGTGGTGAGAAGTTTAACCAAACCAAAGCAACAATTGAAAATATGAGTGAGTGGATTTCTCAACATTATTCAATTTTGGTTTTACTTCAAATTCCGATTTTTTCTATTGGGACATATCTCTGCTTTAGGAATATCGGATATAATTTTATTGAACATTTAGTTCTAAATACTTTTATTGCAGGACAAAAATTAATAATCCACATTATAGTTTTTCCTTTATATTATTTTTTCAATAATACGCCATTATTAAAAGCAACAGCACGTATTACCGATTTTATTGGATATACAATTGCAGTGTGGACACTTTTTCAACTATTTAATGAATTGAGTTTCCTTCAAAGATTTTGGAGGACACTATTAAGTTTACTTCTCTCGTTGACAATTGTTTTTATAATTTTGACATTAGTAAGTAAATCAATACTGAATTAATGAGAACTGATAGAAATACAGCAGCTAGACACCCAAACAAATGATAGTAAACTTGATGCTCAATAACAAGCTTCTACTAAGCCGTTGTATGGACTTCGAGCTGACAAATTCCAAACAAACATTAGCACGAACGCATAACAGCGGTTTGGCAAAAAAGCGGGTTTCGTGCTACTATGACACATTTGTGGTTAATCAAACATTAGTTTTTCAAATCAAGATTTGTGGTAAAAGTCCCGCCCTTCGGGTAGCCGCAAACCGTCAAACTGTCTAATAACCTATTTTTTCATATTAATATTTAACTATTTGATTGTTAGTAATTTAATAATAAAATATTTATATAATCAATTGATTGTCAGTATATTTAATTCATAATTCAGTCACAGCAATTATGAAGTTTATTACAGGAAGAGACAGATCTCAAGTTCAGTTTACCACTCAGTGTTTAGATGAAACCATCGACCAAAACAATGAAGTTCGCATTATCGACCTTTTTGTAGATAGTTTAAAGCTCTCTGAGTATGGCTTTAAGATGGATTTTATTGAAAATGGTCGCCCTGCTTATCATCCTGCCGATTTATTAAAGCTCTTTATTTATGGCTATTTAAATTGTATGCGTTCTTCTCGTGTGTTAGAAAAAGAATGTGCCCGTAATCTAGAGCTCTTGTGGCTTATTAAAGGGTTAAAACCAGACCATAATACCATCTCTAACTTCAGGAGAGACAATCCTAAAGCCATTCGTAAAGTGTTTCGCGCTACCGTTGAACTTGCCAAACATTTTAATCTTATTGGAGCCAAGCTTCTTGCTGGAGATAGCACTAAATTGAGAGCACAAAACAGCAAGAAAAACAATTTTAATCCTAAAAAAATTGAACGCCATTTAGCGTATATAGAAAACAAGCTAGATGAATACAATGCTGCCCTGGCTTTAGATGATAATGACAAAGAAGAAATAAAAAAAGGCATAGCCCAACAAAAACAGCGTAAAGAGTTTTACAATGATTTAACCCAACAATTGGCAGTATCAGGTGAAACGCAAATCTCTACCTCTGATCCCCAGAGCAGGCAAATGATTACCCGAAATAACATTACTGAAGTAGCTTACAATGTTCAAACTACTGTTGATGCCAAACATAACCTCCCGATTGATTATAAGGTTACCAATCAAAACGATGCTAAGGCAATGGGTGCAATGGTACGTAGAGCTAAAACAATTATTGGATCTGCCGATTTCTTGCCAGCAGAGTCTCCTTGCATAGGCGTGTGTAGAGATGGGACGCTGCGCTAATTTAACAACTCACGGTCTCTTCTTACAGCCGAGTTCAGCATGCGCCTTTATACAACCCTGCGTAGGAAGATGTCGAACAGCAGAGACGCTGGCAACTCGAAAAAACTCCGTACTTTTAATTCATGAAACAACGATTGTACATAGATACATCTGTTTTCGGTGGCTACTTTGACGAGGAGTTTGAAGCCTTTACTAAGCCATTGTTTGACAGAATATTGAAAGGTGAATTTGTAATCTTTTTCTCCACTGTAACGCAGGAGGAGTTGACAGATGCACCTAAAAATGTGCAAGAATTGGTTAAAACCTTAAAAAAGGAGAATACGGAATTTATTGAGGAAACTGGCGAGGCAGTCGAATTGGCAAGTCAATACATTGCCGAGAAAGTCGTCGGACAGACAAGCTATGCAGACTGTTTGCATATTGCTTTGGCGACAATTCATCACGCAGACTATTTAATTAGTTGGAATTTCAAGCATATTGTAAATGTTCAGCGCATCCGAGGTTACAATTCAATCAATATCCGACAAGGATACCAACAGTTAGAAATTCGTTCACCAAGAGATTTAATGAATTATGAAAACTAAAAAAACATTTGACGCAGTTTTGTTCATGCGTGAACAACGTGAAAAATTAAGCGAGAAATTATCTAAAATGACAAAGGAGGAGATAGTTGAATATTTCCGAATTAGACGTTTAGAAAATCAAGTGAAGCCCTGTGCCTAACAGCGCCTTATAGCATTTAGGGCGACGAATAACCTCACATATTATTCCCCATAGCCTACCTCCAATGTGTGAAACATGTAAGCTATTTCTCAACTTGTATAACTCCATTCCTGCAACTGTGCCCACCTTTGGATAGTAATAAACAGTCACCGTTTTATTAAAAAAGAGGCAATGGAAAAACAGCAACAACACACCCGCAGTCAGCAGGCTGATAGCGTGTCGAATCAACCAAAAGAGGGAAAAGAAGAGACAGAAAAAAATCCCAATCATCCTTCCATCCATCCATTTACCCCTGCAAAACCTGATAAAAACCCGGATCCTACTAAGCCCATACCAGGAATTAACGAGCCGGAAAAAACGGATCCATCACGAATAGAGGAACCACTAAAAACAGGTCTCAACCGCAGCAAAGAAGAGCATCCCGCCATTTCTGAATTAGATAAAGACAACTAATGATGGCTAAGTATTCTAAAAAAGCGCAGGAAAAAATTGGCGAGGTGATGCACGAGTTCAAGCATGGGGAATTAAAATCGGGCAAAGACGGTAAAGGTGGTTATGTAAAAAGCCGCGAACAGGCAATAGCCATTGGCATAAGCGAAGCGCGAGAGATGGGAGCAAAAGTTCCGAAGAAAAAAAGTTAATCAGTTAATTTCTACACACAATGACAACAGCAAAAAAATTAGGTATTTGGATGGATCATTCAAGTGCCCATGTAATGGAATTTACAGCGAGTCCTATTCAAACAAGAATCATTACTTCACGTGTTCCTAAAGAGGAAAAAGAGCATAATTTTGGTAAAAATGAAGGTTTAATGCACAGCAAAGAACAACATCAAGACTCCGAATATTATAAAAAACTGGGTGAAGTGGTTAAAAACTATGAAGAGGTCATTCTTTTTGGCCCTACAGAGGCAAAGGCAGAATTACTGAACATACTAAGAGCCGATCATCACTTCGAAAAAATAAAAATCGAGACTAAACAGACGGATAAAATGACAGAGAACCAAGAACATGCCTTTGTTAGAGACCATTTTTCGAGACACTAACCGCTAAAAAACAACGGATAATCGAGTTTAGTTAGTGGTAAAATAATGCTCCACTTTCTGAACAACCTCATTGGCACAACCCCATGAAAAGGTAAATCCAGAGCCTCCATGTCCATAATTATGAACAATACGGTGTTTGTCTACCTGCTCTAAACATACACTCCCTTCTCTAAACGGTCGCAAACCAACCCTCACGGGTTCATGTGTGTCCAATTTGGCGCCTTTAAGTGCTGGATAAAAATCAATACAGCGCTCAAGCATTTTTTGCAGAGGTGCATAGTTGGTTAGATTAATAGCTGTATCCCACTCATCTTTTTCTGTTAGTGCGCCCAATACCAACAAGTTTTCTCCTCGCGGCACAATAAAAATGATGTCTTGTTGCTGCGTATTTTCGTCAAAAGAAACACAATAGGCTTTTGTTAAAACTGGGAATGTAGCTCCATCGTTCGTTACCCGTACCAAAGCACCCCTTAGCGGATACATGGCATCATCAGTCAATTCCATAGCTCCTAATCCTGTGCAATTCACAATAAAATCACTTTTATAGGTTGCTAAAAGTTCCATCTCTATCTCCAATAATAGCCCCACTATTTTTTTGTGAATAATGTGTGCGCCAGCATGCACTACTTCTTTCATCAGCCACACCAAGTAAACATCCGTATCAATCATTGGAGCCAAATGGCAATACGCATCCTTAATACCAATAGCTGGGTTAATATGTTCTTCTACAACAATCTGCTCATCGTGCCGAAAACCCTTTACCTGCTCCTTTAATTCATTCATTTTAAGCAGGTACAATGGATTATCATTTACAGACTCTCTAAAAAAGAAACATACTGGCTTAATAAATACACCTGTTGCTTTGCTTTTTGCCAATTCGAAAAAAGCCTGATAACTATCTACACACCATTTTTTTGAACGTTTTAAAGAAACTTCATCTGCATGAAAACCACATACAGCTGGCGGCCATTCCCAAAGAGCCCCCGCAACATTAGAAGTAATATCTGGAGAAAATTTTTCGGCTACGAGCGTTACCTCATACCCTTTTTTAAGCAGGCAATAAGCGGTAGTGAGTCCACTAACACCTCCCCCAATAATCAGTATGCGGCGTACGTTGTTTTTTGCCATTAATAATAAGATTATACAGCCTGTTAATTAGTGTATACTAAGAGAGAAAAAAAGTGGCTAAGCATGATTTCCCTAAGATTTTCAATTTACTAATAAATAAGAAGTTATTCTCCAACTATCACCTTATGTGTGATTTATATAACTAATACCCAAAATAGTGTAACTCCACGCATACCTCCTAACCCTACTTTTATACCATAATTAGAAAATAGCTATTACTAAAATATGCATTCCCCTAATTAACACTTTAAGAACTTTAAAAAGGTTATGAGAAAACAAATAGCAACAGCCCTACTACTGATTACATCGGTGGTGGCTACCAGCACTAACTCTTTCTCCCAAGCAAGCTTGGGGTTGCAGTTAGGTACTACCGATTACAATGGTGATTTTGGAAATTACTCCTACGATTTCAGGACTCCACGCGCATCCGCTACCATTAGTCTTTTTAGCTCACTCAATTCTTCCTTAGATATTGGTGGGCATTTTCAAGTTGGGCAAGTTTGGTTCGAAAATGGTGACAAAAATTTTAAACTAGATTACTATATCCCTAATTTAATAGTAAAATACAAATTCGATAACGGCTATATTTTAAAAGAAGGTGCAATCATTGCTCCTTATGTATTTGTAGGTGGTGGCGTGTCATTTATTGCCTCTAATAAAGCATATCCAGATCCTAAAATTTCACCCAATTATGTAAATGGTTTTGGGGTAAGTATCAAACTTTCTGAACCTGTACATTTAGTACTACAAAGTGCTTTCAACGTATCATTTAATGATGTTGGAGACGGAGAAAAAGGAGCGGGTAAATACTCTGATTTTTACTTGCAAAACTCTATTGGCTTTGTATTTAATTTTGGCATGAAAACCAAAGATGCAGATGGTGATGGTGTAGCAGATAAAAAAGACAAATGTCCAAATACTAGTGCTGGTGCTAAAGTAGACGAAAACGGCTGCACACTAGACAAAGATAAAGACGGTGTAGCAGATGATATCGATAAGTGTCCTGATGTTTCTGGTTCAAAAGAATTAGCAGGTTGCCCTGATGGTGATGGTGATGGTATTGCAGATGGAGCAGATGCTTGTCCTGCAGAAGCTGGTTCGGCCGATACAAAAGGTTGTCCTGATAAAGACAAAGATGGTATAGCTGATAAAGATGACAGATGTCCAGATGTAGCAGGTGCCTTGAGTTTAAATGGCTGCCCTGATGTAGATGGTGATGGCATTACTGATACAGAAGATTTATGTCCTGATTTAAAAGGTCCAGCCGCTACAAAAGGTTGCCCTGATACTGATAATGATGGTATCAATGATAAAATCGACAAATGTCCAACAGCAGCAGGTCCTGCTTCAAGTCAAGGTTGCCCTGATACAGATAAAGATGGTATTGATGATGGTTCGGATAAATGCCCAACTATTGCAGGTACACCAACTAATCAAGGCTGTCCTGAATTGAAAAAAGAAGTGAAACAACTGTTCCAAAAAGCATTGCAAGGCATACAGTTCGAAACTGGAAAAGCAGTTATTAAGCCATTGTCTTATCCAATATTAAACTCAATTGCTAAAGTAATGAGCGAAAACCCAAGTTACAAATTAGTAATAGGCGGTCATACTGATGCAGTAGGTGATGATCAAATGAATATGACACTTTCTGAAAACCGCGCAGCAGCAGTAGCAAACTACCTGATTGCACAAGGGGTTAACCCTATAAAAATAGCATCTGCTGGTTTTGGCGAATCTCGCCCAGTAGATACAAACGATTCCGCTGCAGGACGCACCCGCAATCGTAGAGTAGAATTTAGCGTTGAGTTTTTACAATAGTGAGTTAAATGTTAAGTAGCAAATCACCTCAGTCAGTTGGCTGGGGTGATTTTGCTTTTATACCCATTGTACCCAAGGCATAAACTCGTCCCAAAACGACCCTGTCAATTTTTTGTACAGATGAAGGAGTAACCTCATATCTTTTGATGAATCTGTCACCGTCTCTTACACAATGCCTATTAGATTTCGAACCATTTTCATTCCTCCCATACTACACGCAAAAAAGCACTTCCGATTGCTCAGAAGTGCTTTTTATGATTTGTGGAGCTGGAGGGATTCGAACCCTCGTCCAAACATGGGATCCGTTAAGCTTTCTACATGCTTAGCTTGCATTATATTGTCGAGATGGGGTAGGCTGCTTGCTTGCCTAAACCTGCATCCGTAGGTATTTTTGTCTCGCCCGTTGTCAACACCATTATCCAAGCCAGTTCGTTTGTTCGATGCTCCTTATTCTGGCCCAATAGAACGTAAAACCAGGGGAACAAAAGCTTACTTAATTCTAAATTAAGCAGCTAAAGCGTAGTTAGACTCGCCTTTTGTGTTTTGAGAGTTCAGATTAAAGAGCTCGTCTCACAACGCTCTGCATGCTTACCTACTTACCACCACCCTGTCTATTCCGGTCAGCCCCTTTTTGTAGTCTAAAGTCTTTAGTAAATAGTACGAAATACAAAGATAGTTTATAAATTGCTATATAAATAACTCGTAAACCCAGTTTCTTACGACTTACGACTAAAGACTAAAGACTCTTTCACCGCCGTTCTTCCCGGATACACCTTTAAAGCAGCATCCAAGCATTTCATAGCTTCCTGTAGGTCGGTTTTATTCAATACATATGCAATACGCACTTCGTTTTTGCCCGAACCTTTAGTCGAATAAAATCCAGTAGCGGGTGCCATCATTACCGTTTGTCCTTCATAAGTAAATTCTTCCAGTATCCACTGGCAAAATTTATCAGAATCGTCAATCGGCAAGCGTACTACGGCATAAAATGCTCCCCCTGGAGTTGGGCAATACACGCCCTCCATTGCATTCAAAGCATCTACCAAAATATCTCGGCGTTCGGTATACTCTTTTTGCACCGCATCAAAATAACTTTGTGGGGTATCTACCGCTGCCTCGCCAGCAATTTGTGCCACCGCCGGTGGACTTAAGCGCGCCTGAGCAAAACGCAGTGCAGCACTCAATACTTCTTTGTTTTTGGTAACTAATGCTCCTAAACGGGCTCCACAAGCACTATAGCGTTTAGATACCGTATCCAACACTACCACATGCTCATCCAAACCGCTTAAATGCATAGGCGATACAAACTCGCGTCCATCGTAGCAAAACTCACGATACGCCTCATCCGAAAAGATGAATAAATCGTGCTTTATAGCCAATGCCTTCAGCTCCTCTAATTCCGCACGCGAATACAAATAACCTGTTGGGTTATTCGGATTACAAATCATTATCGCCTTGGTTTTAGGGGTAATTATTTTCTCAAATTCGGCAATGGGTGGCAATGCAAACCCTGTTTCAATAGTAGATACAATTGGCTTTATCACCACATCTGCCATACACGTAAAGCCGTTATAATTTGCATAAAATGGCTCTGGAATAATAATTTCATCACCTGGATTCAAACACGCATTTACCGCTATGGTAATAGCTTCTGAGCCTCCAGTAGTTACAATAATTTGTGATGCGTCAATACTAAACCCAATACGTTGGTAATACTCAGCTAATTTTTTTCGGTAAGAAGGCGTACCTTCTGAGTGGGTATACGCCCATACTTTAAAATCTATATTTTTGATAGCATTGAGCATACCAACAGGTGTCTCAATATCTGGCTGACCAATATTTAAGTGATAAATTTTAGTTCCTCGAGATTTAGCTGCATCAGCAAATGGAACTAACTTACGTATTGGAGAGGCGGGCATATTATGACCCTTACTGGCTATTTTTGGCATAGGCACAAAAATAGAAAACCCTCCGATATATCGGAGGGTTTTCTATTCAAAAAGTAGTAGGCTTTTTTATTAGTTGCCTTTAGGTTTAGCAGTTGGGCCTGCTGGAGCTATATTTACTGGAGTAAGATCTTCCTTAGGTTTTGGTTCTACATTACCTTTAATGTAAATTACCTTAGCTGGTACCTTACCATTTGAAGTAACAGTGATTTGCTTATTAAATGCACCTGGACGACCATTTGAGTTATAAACAGCAGTAATAGTACCTTCTGCACCTGGTTTTACAGGCTCTTTGCTCCATTTTGGAGTAGTACATCCACAAGAAGCTTGCACGTTGGTAATTACCAATGGCTCTTTACCCGTGTTTTTGAATTTAAACTCGTGTGTAGCTTGATCGCCTTCTTTTACAGTTCCGAAATCAAAGGTTTCGGTGTCAAATTTAAAATCAGGAGCATTAGGATTAGGAGCTACATCTGTAGCTGGTGTTTGTGCAAAAGCAAATCCCATTGCTGTAAGCACCAAAGCCATAGAAAGGATAATTTTTTTCATGTTTTTATTTTTTAATTGTTAAGCAAATATAAGTTCTAAAATCGCTTCAAAAGCAAAGAACTTGACAAATGATGTTAATGTTTTGTTAAAGGTTAAAAGGGTATTTTGTATTAAACAGGCACAACTAACACATTGTTTTAGTGAGAAAGTGTTTAAAATAGTATTTTTGTAGCCGCACAAATAGGCACATACATGGAAGAAGTTTTAATGGAAGCACCATCTACCGAGAAAAAAATATCTAAATCTGATTTTCGCAACATCATACTAAACGATTATCGTATTGCTTACGAAAGCCGTCAAGCCAGTTTATTAGGTCGTAAAGAGGTGCTTACTGGAAAAGCTAAGTTTGGTATTTTTGGTGATGGAAAAGAAGTAGCGCAAATTGCCATGGCGAAAGCTTTTCAAAATGGCGATTTCCGTTCGGGCTACTACCGCGACCAAACCTTTATGATGGCTATTGGTCAGCTTACCGTACAAGAATTTTTTGCCCAGTTGTATGCCCACACCGATGTAATAGCAGAACCGGCCTCTGCAGGACGTAGCATGAATGGTCATTTTGGCACACGCAGCCTAAATGCAGACGGCACTTGGAAGAATCTTACGGAGATGAAAAATTCTTCTTCAGACATTTCTCCAACTGGAGGGCAAATGCCACGCTTATTAGGCTTAGCATACGCATCTAAACTATACCGTAACAATACCGATTTGCATGCACTCACCCAGTTTTCTATTACTGGAAACGAAGTAGCTTTTGGAACAATTGGCAATGCCAGTACCTCTGAAGGGCACTTTTTTGAGGCTATAAATGCTGCGGGTGTATTACAAGTCCCTATGGCAATTTCCGTATGGGACGACCATTACGGCATATCGGTACATGCCAGCTACCAAACTACTAAAGAGAATATATCCGAAATATTAAAAGGTTTTCAGCGTGATAAGAATGGAGACGGCTTCGAAATTTACCGTGTAAATGGCTGGGACTATGCCGCACTCTGCGAAACGTATGAAAAAGCGATTGCTGTATGCCGCAAAGAACATGTGCCTGTGCTTATTCACGTACAAGAAATGACGCAGCCACAAGGCCATTCTACCTCAGGTTCGCACGAACGCTACAAAAGTAAAGAACGCTTAGCGTGGGAAGAAGATTTTGATTGCTTGCACCAAATGCGCAAGTGGATGCTTGAAAATACTATTTCTAGTGCTCAAGAATTAGACGAACTGGAAGATACTGTTAAAAAAGCAGTACGCGTAAGCCAGAAAAAAGCATGGGAAGCCTACAATGCCCCGCTTAAAGAAGAATTGGCACAAGCCTGCGATTTGTTAACAGCATTGGCTACACAAAGCAAGCAAGCAGAAGCATTAAAAGCACTAACAAGCGCACTTAAAGGCACCACAGACGCTTGTCGTAGAGATATTTTTATAGCGGTAAAAAAAGCACTGCGTCTTACCATTGCTGAGCATACTGCCGCCCGCCAAGCATTGGCTGCATGGAGCACACAGCAACACGCCGATAATTTTGAGCGCTACAATTCTTACCTGTTTACCCAAACACAAGAAAGTGCAGCCGCTATTACCGAGGTAAAACCTATTTATACCGAAGAAAGCAAAGTATTGGATGGCAGAGAGGTACTAAACGCTTGTTTTGACGCCAATTTTACCCGTGATGCACGCATTGTAGCCTTTGGCGAGGATGTAGGTAAAATTGGTGACGTAAACCAAGGTTTTGCTGGATTACAAGAAAAATTTGGTGAGCTTCGCATTACCGATACTGGTATTCGTGAGCAAACTATTATGGGTCAAGCAGTTGGATTGTCACTACGTGGTTTGCGCCCTATTGCCGAAATCCAGTATTTAGATTACTTATTATTTGGATTACAAACTCTTTCTGATGATGTAGCTACCCTATCATACCGCACAAAAGGTGGACAAAAAGCGCCAGTTATTGTACGCACACGTGGCCATCGTTTAGAAGGTATTTGGCACTCAGGATCCCCTATCGGAATGATTATTAATTCACTACGTGGTATGCATGTTTTGGTTCCTCGTAACATGACACAGGCTGCTGGCTTTTACAACACCCTGTTGCGTAGCGATGAGCCTGCTTTGGTAATAGAATGCCTAAACGGATACCGATTAAAAGAACGCTTGCCCGAAAACATTGGTGAATTTACTTTACCATTGGGCATACCCGAAGTATTACAAGAAGGAACAGATATTACCATAGTAACGTACGGTTCATGCTGTCGTATTGCGCAAGAAGCCATCGAGCAACTAAAAGAAGTGGGTATTTCGGTAGAATTGATTGATGTACAAACCTTATTACCATTTGATACCAATCATGCTATTGCAAAATCAATTCAAAAAACAAATAGAGTAGTCTTTTTTGATGAGGATGTACCTGGTGGAGCAGCGGCTTATATGCTGCAACAAGTAGTAGAAGTACAAAATGCTTATATTCACTTGGATGCAGAGCCACGCACTATTAGCGCACAACCACACCGTGCAGCATATGGTACCGATGGCGATTACTTCTCTAAACCGAATGCTGAGGATGTATTTGAAGTAATTTATACTATGATGCACAAAAGTAATCCAGCAAAATACCCAGCATTTATGTAATCAATAATTCCCCTATTAACTCCATAAAAAAAGCCCCTCCTGCAAATTGCAGGAGGGGCTTTTTTGTACACAAACTTGACTATTTTCTAACGAACAGCAGCTTTAAAAGCGTCTGTTTCTCTGTATTTTCTGAACTCTAAATCTTTTACCGCTTTAGCACGATAAGAAGCATCTAATTTAATAGCTCTTGTAATGTTAGTAGTAGTAGTTTCTTGATCACCTTTGCGAGCACCAATAATAGCTTTTAAGTAAAACACAGAAGCATCTGGTTCTTTAATTGCATTGATGTTCACTAAAGCTACTTCATAGCTACCAGACATTGCATTAGCTAAAGCACAGTTGTAGGTAGCAGAGTTGCTAATACCATAATAAGCAACTGCTGCTTTATAATCACCTTGTTTAACCTTAGTATTACCTAAGTTAAGGTCTTCTTTAGCACCTAAAGTTTTTGCTTGTAAGAAATTTTCTTCTGCACGTTTGTAATCCTTTTTACGCAAATACAATACACCGAAGTTGTTGTATACAGCAGCATTGTTTTTGTTGATACCAGCTGCTTTATTAAGCATTTCTTCTGCTTTATCTGTATTACCTTGCTCTAAGTATACACAAGCCATGCTGTTATAACCTCTCCAATCTGTCGGGAAGATATTGATGAATTTTTCATAAATCGCTACCTTCTCATTTGCATCAGTTGTTAAAGTAGTTGCATACAATAACTCTTCTGCAGTAAGTACATTAGGATTTGATTTAGCCAAAGCTAAAATCTGATCATCCGATTTGCGTTTTTCTGTAGCGATAAATGTTACTTCAGAACGACGTAGTTTTGGCAATAGTGTTTGAGCAATTTCTTTATACTCATCCAATTTTTTCAATTCTTGCTCGCGCTGATTAACATCACTGATTCCGCTAATAAGACGCATTAATCTTTCTTTTTCTGCAAGATTAGAGTTTGAAGCTGCTTTGCTCAATCCATCCCAATCTTCGGCAGTAGCTGAACGCTTGTAAAAAGCGCTATCGTTTACTTGGTTTACACCGTTCTTTTTCAAGAATCCTAAGATGAAAGAATAGGTTGCTTTTGTACGATCGATAGAAAGTTGATTGTTACGTTTCAACTCACCGTCTGGAGATGCAAAAGATGAAATAGCTACACCTGTAAGATTATTACCTGCCTTAATAAATTCAGAAAAATCTTTAGCAGCAGCTCCTTTTTTCTCTGTTTCTTTTACAATAGCACGATCAATATCAAACAATAATGTTCCTTTTTTCTCTACAGGAACTACTTTTTGGTAGTTATCTTTAGAGTAAATCAACTCTTCAGTTGATTTTACTGATTGTGAAGTTGTAATAACACCTTCAGCTAATTTAACACGTAAAAAAGGAACTGTTTTTTTCTTTCTCTTAGCAACTAGGTCTAAAAATAATTCAGACTCACTCATTGATTCTGAATACGAGAAACGATCACCAAAAGAGATAGTATCTCCTTCTTTTTTCAATACCATCGTACCATCACCATCTATTTTCTCACCACGTAAATAACCTGTTTTTAACGACAATGAATCTGCACCGTACTTAAGTACTGGAGTAAGTTCCATTTGAGCTTTTTTAGCAAAGTATTTTTTTGGCATATAGCCTTTGTATTCAAACTTTACAGAATCGGCATGCACCTCTAATACTTCAGGAGTAGTTTGGTATCCGATTGTGCTTTGCTTTTTCTTCATTTTTTTGAAAGCACAGCCCGATACTAGGGTAGCCATTGCTATCGCACAAGCGAGTGTCTTTACACTAAAATTTGTCATGATTTGTTTGTGGTTAATTGTTATTTTTGCCAATATTGTGACTATGTCTGTTAGCGCAAAGATAGCCAAAAAAACAAAAAAACGAATTTTCTAATACTTTTTTAACTTGTTCATTATCAAAATAAAAGGCGTAGCCAAGATACCTGATTACATCCAACTACGGGATGATAAGTTCACTTTACTCGCTTATTTCAGAGTAGATAGACCAGAAAAAGCTTTGGAAAAATGTGGCTTAGCTCACAAAACCGACTATATAATGGACCTTGCCCAGAAATTACCTTTTGGCCAAATTATGAAACTTGAATTATAACCCTCATGAATAACGAAACGATTATCCATTTAGAAAATATAGACGTATTGCAAGAAATGCAGTTAGTATTATCTAATGTAAACTTAGAAGTAAAAAAAGGTGACTTTATTTTTCTGATAGGGCAAACAGGAAGCGGAAAAAGCAGTTTATTAAAAGTAATATATAGAGAATTGGGACTTAGCAATGGAACAGGTACTGTTGCCGGCTATGACCTAACAACTATAAAAAGCAAGGATATACCGTTTTTGCGCCGAAAACTGGGAATTGTTTTCCAGGATTTTCAATTATTGATGGATAGAAACGTAGAAAAAAACTTAGAATTTGTGATGCGTGCTACTGGTTGGAAAAATAAAGACGAGATAAAAGCACGTATTGACGAAGTGTTGGATATGGTGGGGCTAAAATCGAAGTGTTACCGTATGCCGTATGAGTTATCGGGTGGGGAGCAACAACGCATTGTAGTAGCAAGAGCCTTAGTAAATCATCCCGAAATTATTTTAGCAGATGAACCTACTGGTAATTTAGACCCAGATACCTCTGTAGAAATAATGAACTTGCTGCGCAAAATAAGTGATACTGGCACAGCAATAATAATGGCAACACACGATTACAGTATGATTAAACGTTTTCCATCTCGCATACTCAAATGTGATGACGGAAAAATAACAGAAGAACGTTACTTATTAAACTAACACATATTATGAACAAAAAACTAATCATTTTCTACATTTCTTGCATTTCGGTAGTTGCTTTTGGCTTTGCCGCTTACAAAAAAGATACTACAGGCGTAACCATTGGCGAAAAAGCCACCGATATTGCTCTAAAAGACCCTGCTGGAAAAGAAATCAAACTATCAACCCTAAAAGGCAAAGTAGTGCTGCTCGATTTTTGGGCATCGTGGTGCGGACCTTGCCGCAGAGAAAATCCTGCTTTGGTAGCCGCTTACCAAAAATATAAAGACAAAAAATTTACCAACGGAAAAGGCTTTACAATTTACAGCGTATCCTTAGATAGAGATGAGAAAAAATGGAATGAAGCCATCACCAAGGATGGTTTGGTATGGAAGTACCATGTTTTGGATAAGGCAAATAATGCTACCAGTCCATCGGGTATATATAAGGTAGAATACATTCCAACTAATTTTTTGATAGATGGAACGGGTACTATTGTGGCAAAAAACTTACGCGGTGCTACACTTGAAGAAGAATTAGAGAAATTACTAAAGCAGTAAGAGTAATTTAAACTGCATGTAAGCGGTCGGGTAATACATTTACTCGACCGCTTTTTTTAATTAAATACTGACAAAATGGCTTTTTAGCATCTTTGGCAAAAAAGTTGAGTAGCGCATCAAGAGATGTTCAATAAGAAAATGAAAGCACGAGAAAATAACGAAAAAGAAGTAACAGAAACTAATCCAATTGTTGCCGAACAAGAAGTTGAAAAACAAGAACCAGTAACGGAACTAACTAAAGAAGAGCAACTTGTTGCTGAACTGGCAATAGAAAAAGATAAATATTTACGTTTATTTGCCGAGTTTGATAACTACAAGCGTCGCACTACAAAAGAACGCATCGAATTATTTAAAACTGCTTCTCAAGAGGTTTTGGTAGCTATTTTGCCAATTATGGATGATTTTGACAGAGCCTTACGTGCTGCAGAAGCATCTACCGACAGTACTGCCATTAAAGAAGGGGTTACCTTAATTGCCTCTAAACTCAAAAACATTACCCAAAAACAAGGACTATCCGAAATGGAATCTATCGGAAAAGAATTCGACCCTGAATTACACGAGGCTATCACTAATATTCCAGCGCCAAAACCAAACCTAGTAGGTAAGGTAATTGATGAATTGGAAAAAGGATATTACCTCAATGACAAAGTGGTTCGCCATGCCAAAGTAGTGGTTGGAGCCTAATAAATAACAAAACAAGCAAATGAGTAAAAGAGATTATTACGACATATTAGGTGTGCCCCGAAATGCGCCTGCCGAAGATATAAAAAAGGCATATCGTAAATTAGCTATCAAGTATCACCCAGATAAAAATCCTGGAGACAAAGCTTCTGAAGAGAAATTTAAAGAAGCTGCCGAGGCGTATGATATATTAAGTACACCTGAAAAGAAACAGCGTTACGACCAAGTAGGTCACGCTGGCATGGGCGGCGGTGGCGGTGCTGGCGGCATGAATATGGATGATATATTCAGCCAGTTTGGTGATATTTTTGGTGGCGGCGGCGGAAGTTTCTTTGGTGGTGGCGCACGCGGTGGCAGACGAGTAAACAGAGGATCAGACCTACGCATTAAGCTAAAACTTACCTTAGAAGAAATAGCTAATGGCGTAGAGAAAAAAATAAAAGTAACCAAACAGGTTGGCTGTAATACCTGCGGTGGCAGCGGAGCAAAAGATAAATCATCTTTTAGCACGTGTACTACCTGTGGCGGTGCGGGTAGCGTACGCAGGGTAACCAATACCATATTGGGGCAAATGCAAACCACTACTACCTGCCCTACTTGTCATGGCGAAGGCTCATCAATTACTGCAAAATGCGGTAGCTGTCATGGTGATGGTGTAACACGCGGAGAAGAAAACATTAGCATCAACATTCCTGCTGGTGTAAGCGAAGGAATGCAATTGAGCATGAGCGGAAAAGGGAATGCAGCTATTAGAGGTGGTGTTCCTGGTGATTTATTGATTGTAATAGAGGAAATAGAACACGAAGACCTAAAACGTGATGGAGCTAATTTATTGTACGACCTATACATCAGTTTTACTGATGCAGCACTGGGTACAGCAGTAGAGGTACCAACTATTGATGGAAAGGCAAAAATTAAAATTGAACCCGGTACGCAAAGCGGAAAAGTACTGCGCCTAAAAGGCAAAGGCATTACCGAGATTAATGCATACGGCAAAGGCGACCAACTAATACATATCAATATTTGGACACCAAAACAACTAAGCCGTGATGAGCGCATGTTGCTCGAAAAACTGCAAGGTTCGGAGAATTTTAAACCCAACCCGGGCAAAAACGAACGCAGCTTTTTTGAGAAAATGAAAGAGATGTTTGATTAACAAAAAAAGCTCCCCTGCGTATGGCAGGGGAGCTTTTTTTGTTTTACTATTTATCTTACAATACTCCTGTAATTTCAGGTCCTAATGGCTTAATAGCCGAAGGATAAAAACCAAGCAATACACCTTGTTCGTCCACTAAATATTTACAGAAATTCCATTTAGGGGCTTGGCTGTTCCAACCGTTTTTTGTTTTATCAGATAACCACTGGTACAAAGGGTGTTGACTTTTTCCAGTAACATCTATTTTATCGAAAATAGTAAATGTTACCCCGTAATTTTTTTGGCAGAAAGCGCCTATTTCACTATTCGTTCCAGGTTCTTGCGCTCCAAAATTATTGGCTGGAAAACCCAATACCACTAACTTATCTCCGTATTTTTCGTGTAACTCTTGTAAGCCTTCGTACTGAGGGGTGTATCCACATTCGGAAGCCGTGTTTACCAACAATACTTTTTTACCTTTAAAAGAAGCAAAATCTACTTCTTTGCCATCAAGGGTACGCACTTTAAAATCGTAAAACGATTGACTTGGAGCCGCAGCATCTGTAGGTTTCATTTTCAATTGTGCTTTAGCTTCTGATCCGTAAACTAATAGTGCTATGTAATAAATGAGTTTTTTTATCATGCCTAATTAACGTTTATAACTACTTAATGGTTTTTACACTTACAAAAAAGCCTCTCGCTTAAGCGAGAGGCTTTTTATTATTTATTTGCCTCTTTACGGACGATAGAATTTCGCATACCGTACAGCAGATACACTACTATACCGATAGCCATCCAAATCATGGCTACTTTTAATGTGGTAACATCTAAAGCTGCTATCATACCACCACATACTATAATACCCAATATAGGCACTAATGGCACTAATGGTGTTTTGAACGGACGCTCGATATCTGGATTCTTTACACGCATAATCCATACACCTAAACTTACTAATACAAATGCGAATAAGGTACCAAACGAGGTTAAATCACCTGCTACGCTACCCGGTACAAATGCACCAAAGCCGCCTACTAATGCTAATAAGATAAGATTACTCTTGTATGGTGTACTGTATTTTGGATGTAATTCGCTAAACACTTTTGGCAATAATCCATCTTTAGACATCGTATAAAATACTCTTGACTGACCCAACAACATCACCAAAATTACCGAAGAAAAACCAGCTAATATGGCTACCGTAATAGACGTTGCTAACCAGCCGTAACCAGTCATATATGTAGATACAGCATATGCTACTGATGCTTCTTTTCCTTTTTCAGGATCAGCAAAATCTTGCCAGTTGGCAACACCTGTAAGCACGTATGAGAAAAGAATATACAGTATAGTACATACTACCAATGACCCTAATATACCAATAGGCATATCACGTTTAGGATTTTTAGCCTCTTGTGCTGCTGTAGAAACAGCATCAAAACCAATAAAGGCAAAAAACACAATAGCTGCACCACCTAATACACCACCCCAACCATACTTAAATATACCTTCATGTCCAGGTGTTCCTTCTGGTATCATATAAGGGGTATGATTAGCTGGATTAATAAAAGACCAACCAATAGCGATAAATATTAATACAATAGCTACTTTAATAAATACGATAACCGCATTTAGGCTAGCCGATGCTTGTGTACCACGTATTAATACTAGAGTAAGCAATAGCAATATTACCAACGATGGCAAATTGATGATTCCGCTTACTCCGTTCAAGGATTCAAATGGCGAGTGGCACCATTCGTATGGAATTGCACCTCCCAGCAATTTGTTTAAGTATTCGCTCCAAGCAATAGATACGGTGGCTGCACCTAATGCATACTCCATAATTAGTGCCCAGCCGATAATCCAAGCTACAACTTCGCCCATTGTGGCGTATGCGTATGTATAAGCACTACCTGCGATAGGTATCATGGCAGCAAACTCTGCATAACACAAACCTGCAAATGCGCAACCTATAGCTGCTACAATAAATGATAAGGTAACGGCTGCACCAGCAGCTTCGCCAGCCGCAGCGGCAGTACGCACAAATAAACCAGCACCAATAATGGCACCAATGCCTAAGGCAATTAAATTCCAACTGCCAAGCGTACGCTTCAAGCTACCTTCACCGGTAGCATTTGCCTCGCCCAACAATTTTGTGAGTGATTTTGTATATTTCATCTTTTATATTAGGTTAAAGACAGCAATTATAGTGATTTATTTGGAAAAGCGAATAATTGCTAGTACGCCCGTGCATTTTTACCCTCTATGTAATTGATAAAGGCCTTATTTACCACTCTGTTACCACCAGGTGTTGGATAATCACCCGAAAAATACCAATCTCCTAAATGTTCGGGGCAAGCTATATGTAAATTCGCTATCGTTTGATAAATAACAGACACCTCTGCCTTCATATCTGAGGGTTTCAGAATTTGAGCAATTTTATTAGAAATTTCTGTGTCGGTAAACGGCGCGTAAATACCCTTTACATGGTTTTTTACTTTGCTCGACAAAATGCCTTCTTGTGATTTACACAGTTTATACACCTCATCAATTACCTGTTGCATGTCCCGTTCTTTGAGCAAAGCAATAGCCGCCTGAAAAGCTACAAATTCGCCCATTCGGCTCATATCTATTCCATAACAATCGGGGTAGCGTATTTGCGGAGCAGACGATACTACAATAATTTTTTTAGGTCCTAACCTATCCAGTATTTTTAGAATACTTTGTTTTAGTGTAGTACCACGCACAATGCTATCATCTACTACTACCAAATTATCTTCGGGTTGCACTACACCATACGTAGTATCGTACACATGGCTTACCATCTCATCCCTATCACTATCTTGGGTAATAAACGTACGTAGCTTGGCATCTTTTAAAGGCACCTTTTCGATACGTGGTCGCATTGCCATAATAGCATCCAGTTCCTCATCTGTAATGGTTGGACCTTTTGCTTTAATTTCTTGTTTTTGAAATGATCGTAGGTAATCTTCTATCCCATCGCTCACCCCATAAAAAGCCACCTCGGCAGTATTTGGAATGTAGGAAAATACCGTATTCTTAATATCGCTGTTTACCTCTTTTAATATGGCAGGAACTAATAAACGTCCTAACTTTTTACGTTCTTGGTAAATTACGGCATCGCTGCCGCGCGAAAAATAAATACGCTCAAACGAACACGATTTCCGCTCCATAGCTGGGCGAAACTCATTCTCCATTACCTGCCCATTTTTCTTTATTATTAAAGCATGACCAGGTTTTATTTCTTTTATCTTTTCGAAAGGCACATTAAAAGCTGTTTGTATTGCAGGCCGTTCGGATGTTACCACCACCACTTCATCATCTTGATAATAGTATGCGGGGCGAATACCAGATGGATCACGCATCACAAAAGCATCACCGTGCCCTACTAAGCCACAAATCGTATAACCACCATCCCAGGTTTTAGCCGAACGAGTAAGTATTTTGGCTATATCTAAATGTTCGCCAATAAGATGGGTAATCTGCATATTATCATGCCCCAACGATTTGTAATGATCGAAAAGCGTTTGATTTTCATCATCCAAAAAATGACCTATTTTTTCTAATACCGTAACAGTATCTGCACGTTCTTTAGGATGTTGTCCTAAATCCAATAACTGTTGCACCAACTCCTCTACGTTAGTCATGTTGAAATTGCCTGCTACTACCAAGTTACGCGTCATCCAATTGTTTTGGCGTAAAAAAGGGTGGCAATTCTCTACACTATTACGCCCAAAAGTACCATAGCGCAAATGCCCCAGCATAAGCTCGGCAATATAAGGCATGTTGTATTTTAGCCATTCGGCATCCTTTAATTTATCTGGATCGGTTAGTTGCAGTTCATTAAACCGGCTGAGAACATGTTCGAAAATTTCGGGAACTGCTTTTGATGACGTACTACGATGTCGGCTAATATATCTATCGCCTGGAGGGACATCAAATTTTATGGTAGCTATTCCCGCTCCGTCTTGTCCTCTATTATTTTGCTTTTCCATCAGCAAATACAGCTTATTTAGGCCGTACAAAGCCGTGCCATACTTTTGCTGATAAAATTGTAGAGGCTTTAATAATCGAATGAGGGCAATGCCACACTCGTGCTTAATTTGTTCGCTCATGCAGGTTACTAAGGCACAAAAGTAACATTATTTTCTAAGCAAAATATGCGAACAAAAGATATAGTCGGTAATTTTGGCTATACTTGCTTTACATTAGTATGCTCCTTTTTTCTTTCGTTTTCACATATTCTTTATGGTGGCTTTTGCCCTGCTTTATTGCCGCTGCGCTTTACAGTTGGTTACTTTACGGCAAAACTACTCCGTACACTAAAATTACACGATATATATTGGCCACCATACGTTTTGTATGTGTGCTTGCATTATGCCTTTTTTTGGTAAATCCATTACTTAAAAACAGTACGCGCAGAGTAGAAAAACCAATCGTACTTATTGCCCAAGACAATTCGAGTTCATTGCTATTCACAAAATATAAGGAAAGCTATAAAACAGACTATTTGGTAGCTTTAAAAGAGCTATCAAACGAATTATCAAAAGATTACACGGTAAAAAACTACACCTTCGGCAAAACGCTTACAGAAAATAGAACTATTGATTTTAGTGCTCCAGAAACAGACTTATCGCAAGTAATAACTGAGTTAGATAATGCCTATGTAAATCAAAATGTAGGCGCACTAATAATGGCAACCGATGGTATTTATACTACAGGCACAAATCCAATTTACAGTACTGCTAACCTAAAGTTTCCGGTGTATATGGTGGCTATGGGCGATACCACGCCGCAAAAAGATGCACTTATTGCAGGTGTTGATTACAATAAGATTGCCTATTACAAAAACGATTTTAGATTGGTGATTACTGTAGCCGTACATGGCTATAAAAACACCAGCAGTTCGTTAAGTGTTAGCGGCAACAAGGGCACCATATTTACTAAAAACATACTTATTAATGATGCTAATTACCGCATTGAAATACCTGTAGATATACAAGCAAATACACTTGGCTTTCAGCAATACACTATAAAACTACGTCCGCTTGACAACGAAATAACACTGGAGAATAATACCCAAACTCTCTTTGTTGAGGTAGTGGACGGCAAACAAAAAGTATTATTAGTAGCTGCTGCTGCCCATCCGGACATTGCAGCACTGAAACAAAGCATCGAGACCAACGAAAATTACCAAGTAGATATGCTGTATGCTGCCGATGTAAACTTAAGCACTATTGGGCAATACAACTTAGCCATATTACACCAACTACCATCTGCACAATATACCGCTGCTCCTCTTTGGGCTGCTTTACAAAAAAATGCAATAGCTACTTGGTTTATTATTGGTAATCAAACTAGTACAGATATATTTAACAACCTAAAAACGGGGCTAAGCATTACTGGTACCCGCAACTCAACCAATGAAGTGCAGGCTATTATTTCGCCTGATTTTTTTGGATATACCCTAACTGAAGCTACCAGCACGTCACTTACTCGTCTGGCCCCATTAAATGTACCTTTTGGTAATTATGAACTGCAAACCAATTTTAGTACGCTACTACAACAACGCATAGGCAGCGTAAGTACTCGTTTGCCGCTATTGGCTGTAGGAGAAGGCAACAGCAGTAAATTGGCCTTTTTATGTGGTGAGGGTTTATGGAAATGGCGATTAGGCAATTATGCAGAAACACAAAACCATGATGCTTTTAATGAACTTATTGGCAAAACAGTACAATACCTTACCACTAAAAACGATAAGCGGAAGTTTAGAGTACGGATGGATAATAACCAGGTGTATGAAAATACCGATTTGCTATTTTATGCCGAATTGTATAATGACACCTATGAATTGGTAAATACACCTGACGTAGCACTAACAATAACCAACCAAACTGGCAAAAAATATGCTTTTACGTTTAGTAAAACCGATAAAAGTTACCAATTAAATGCAGGAGTACTGCCTATAGGTAGTTATACTTATGCCGCTGTTACCAAATTAGGTAACAAAGCACATCAAGCTACAGGAGCTTTTGTAATACAACCACAAAACAGCGAACAGTTACAAACCACAGCCGACCACCAATTACTCAATACCATTGCCCAAAAAACAGGTGGAATAATGGCATATCCTATTAATATGCAAACGATTAGCAATAGCATAAAAGCTAACGAACTGATTAAGCCTATATCTTACGAGCAAAAACGTTTACGCGACTTAATTAATACCCAATGGTTGTTTGCAATTATAGTTTTACTGCTGGGTACCGAATGGTTTATGCGTAAACGAGCCGGAAACTACTAATTGCCAATAGCGCTTAAGCGATAGCTAACACGCTGAGGAGTTGGTCTCCAAATTTTTCCTGTTTTATAATCTACTATAAGCGGAATACCCAAAGTCAGGCAATCTAAGACAAAGAACACTGGGCGCACCCGTTTTTTTATTGGGATAACAAGAGGGGCATATCCTTCGGCTTTTATTTCGATACGATTAGTGGGATTTAAATACGCAGTTTTGGGGACGAATAATTCCAAAGGAGCCTTACCTATTTTATTACCCAAATAATACACATCCGCATTTTGAGGGACACCTTGCTTTATATAAATATTTTCGGGTGTAGCACCACCCAGCAAAAAGGCACAACTTTGTAGCGTCATCATAAAAAGCACGATAACTATCCAGCTTTTATTCATGACTCAAACTTTTTCATATAATCGGCTATTCGAGTAGTTACCTTATACGGACGCCAAAAAATGAGGGTATAAATTAACAATACATGCTCCTGATTGGGTACCACATAGTTTGTATATGCGAGATGAGATTTATCCATCTCTTGCTGAAACAGGTTGCAACTTTCCTTTAACCCCGGATATGTATTTTCTGCTACCAAGAAAAAGAAGGGTACGCGTATGTTTTTTACAAAATTAATGGGGTTGGCTTCATGCCATTTCGACAAGTCATCTCCAAAAACAAGCACATTTTTTTGATGTTGTTCAAAATCATAATCAGGAGCTTTTAAATAACATCCCATAGCCAAGGCTGCTCCATCTATTTGTATGCACGCCGAAATTGGATTAGACACTTTCAACGTATTAAAATACCGTTCATCGGCACAGAGCATTGCCGCAATATGCCCACCAGAAGAATGCCCACCTACAAATAGTTTATTGGGATTTCCGCCATAATCAGCAATATGTGTTTTAGTCCATTGTATCGCTTTGGCAGCGTCCAGTATTTGTTCTTGCCAGTTTACATAGGGTACCTGTCGGTAATTAATAATTACGGTAACGATACCCCTTTTAGCAAAACTTTGCCCCAATAAATAATAATTGAATTTATCCCCAAAATACCATCTTCCGCCATAAACAAACACAAATACCTCGTGCTTAGTCGCAGTATCTGTAGGGTAATGAATATCTAACGATTGAAACTTTTGAAGCTTAACATCGGCTATATCATGTGCATAAGCAATATTACGCGATTGAGAAATACGAATAGCTTTTAGTGAGCCAATATTAGCTACTAAACAAACTATAATTAGCGCAAGCGTTCTCATTTATCTTCGTCCTCGGGCACCAAGATAAAAATATCCTCATCGTCTTTTTTCATGAGGTATTTTTCGCGAGCAAATTTTTCGAGTTGCTTTTGGTTGGTGGTAAGTTCCTTTAAGTCTTCCTTGATTTTTACAATTTCCTCTTGGTAATACGCCTTATCGCGCTCTAAATTATTGAGTGTTTTACGATACTCATACTGCGTGATAAAGTCATTTCTGTCAAAAAAAGCAATCCAAACCAAAAAAATAATACTGGCCAAATAGTACTTATTTTTAAGTATCGGTACTAATTTTACCAAAAGCCGCTTTAGCATATTACAAAGTAATAGAATACAATCAAGTAATCATGTATTTATTATACACAATTACCCTCCTTTTGTTATAAAAACTTGAAATTTGTACCAGTATAACGTGCTGTATTGCCCAATTCCTCCTCTATACGCAACAACTGATTGTATTTTGCCATACGATCAGAGCGTGAAGCTGAACCCGTTTTAATTTGTCCGCAATTAAGTGCCACGGCTAAATCAGCAATGGTATAATCTTCGGTTTCACCACTTCTGTGGCTCATTACTGAGGTATATCCACTACTATGTGCCATATTTACGGCATCTATCGTTTCGGTAAGCGACCCAATTTGATTTACTTTTACCAATATAGAATTAGCTGTTTTGGTATCAATACCTTGTTTTAAGCGGGTTACGTTGGTTACAAATAAATCATCGCCAACCAATTGCACTTTATCACCAATTGCATCGGTAAGTGCTTTCCAGCCAGCCCAATCGTCTTCCGCTAAACCATCTTCTATAGATATAATTGGATATTTCTTGCACCATTCTACCCAGTAGCTTACCATTTCGGCAGAGGTTAAACTTTCGTTGCTTGATTTATGGAACGTATATTTTCCATCCTTGTACATTTCGGTAGAAGCGGCATCCATAGCAATCCACACATCAATGCCGGGCTTATATCCAGCAATTTCTATCGCTTGCAATACAATTTCTATCGCCTCTACATTACTGCCAATATTTGGAGCAAAACCACCTTCGTCGCCTACATTGGTACTATAGCCTTTTTTCTTAAGTACGCCTTTAAGGTGATGAAAAATTTCGGTACCCATACGTAAGCCTTCGGCAAATGAATTGGCACCAAAAGGCATTACCATAAATTCCTGAAAATCAATTTTATTATCTGCATGCGCACCGCCGTTTAAAATATTCATCATAGGCACAGGTAATAAATTTGCATTTACACCACCTACATATCGGTAAAGAGGCTGACGACTTTCTTGTGCTGCTGCTTTTGCTACAGCTAATGAAACACCTAAAATAGCATTGGCACCTATGCTTGCTTTATTCGGAGTACCGTCTATTTCTATCATTAAACGATCGATCATGTTTTGCTCAAACACATCAATACCGCGTAATTCTGGAGCTAATTTCTCATTCACATTTTTAATAGCACCTAATACACCTTTACCCATATACACCTGCTTATAACCATCGCGCAATTCTACTGCTTCATGTGTACCGGTACTGGCACCAGAAGGTACAGCAGCACGGCCTAATATGCCATTTTCGGTAATTACATCTACTTCTACAGTGGGGTTGCCACGACTATCGAGTACTTGGCGGGCTTTGATGTCTAAAATTAAACTCATGGATTGGGAATGGTTAATAGTTAATGGAAAAATAGTTAATGTAAGGTGTTAATCGTTTTGAATTTTCATTGATTTAAGATAATTAATATACCCATTAAGTATGGCAAGTGATTTATCTATTAATTGATAGGCTTCTTCAAATAGTTCTTTGTTTATATATTTTTCGTCTAAACAAACAATCAACTGGTCTTTAAATTCAAATAAGGACCCTCTGCTATAGCGACAAAATTGAATATTTTCTTGATAATGAAATCTACCATACCCTTCCGCAATATTATTAGTGGTAGAGTAAGCTGCTCTTTTCATATTATCATTCAATGCATAATCTTCATGTTTAGGAAGCAATTTTCGTATCTCAGTTATTTTTAGTCTAACCATCCTACAACTCTTCCAACATTCTAATTCTTCAAAAGATTTCATCGGTAGATTTTTCTTTTTTAGACGATTAACTATTTTCTATTAACCATTGCCTAACTCATCATGGCTACAAACTCATCAAACAAGTAGCGCGAATCGTGTGGACCAGGAGAAGATTCGGGATGATATTGCACCGAAAAAGCCTTTTTACCTTTTACACGAATACCTTCAATACTTTGATCATTGAGGTTAATGTGCGTGATTTCTACTTTATCCGAACTGCGAACATCTTCCGGCACTACACCAAAACCATGATTTTGAGAAGTTACTTCGCAATGACTTTTGATGATATTTTTTACTGGATGATTCAACCCACGATGACCATTGTGCATTTTATGGGTACGTATGCCATTGGCAAGTGCCAATAACTGATGCCCCAAACAAATACCAAAAAGTGGTTTATCAGCAGCCAAAATAGCTTTTACAGCATCAACTGCATAGGGCATAGCCGAAGGATCACCAGGACCATTGGAAATAAAATAGCCATTAGGTTGCCATTTTTCCATTTCTGCAAAAGTTGTTTTTGCTGGAAAAACCTGCATATATACATTGCGTTCAGCAAAGCAGCGTAGTATATTTTTCTTTACCCCTAAATCCAACACCGCTATTTTTATAGGTGCTGTTTCATTACCTATAAAATATGACTTAGAAGTACTTACCTGAGAAGAAAGTTCCAAGCCATCCATTGATGGAACTGCTTGCAGTCTGTTTTTCAACTCGGTTATATCTGTGATTTCGGAAGAAACAATGCCATTCATAGCACCTTTATCACGAATGTGACGTACTAAAGCACGGGTATCAATATCCGAAATACCTACAATGTTTTGTTCCGAAAAATAATCTTGAATGGATTGTGTGGCTTGCTTGCGCGAGTAGCCTACATTGAAATTTTTACATACCAACCCCGCAATTTTAATTGCATCAGATTCGATCTCTTCCTCATGGATACCATAGTTACCAATATGGGCATTGGTGGTTACCATAATTTGTCCAAAGTACGATGGATCAGTAAAAATTTCTTGATAACCAGTCATACCTGTATTAAAACAGATTTCGCCAGTTGTTGTTCCTATTTTTCCGGCTGCTTTTCCGTTATAAACGGTGCCGTCTGCTAACACTAAAACAGCAGGGATACGTTGAATAATGCTCATTAAACGACAAAGATAGACGATATTTTGAATTGAAAATTGAAAATTGAAAATTGAGTTTCAATTATATTTTATTTGCCTCTTTATCAGATATAAAGCTATTTTATTTTGATAACTTATTTACCAATTTTCGCTTAAAGGCTTCTTGGGCTAAATAGAGTTTGGCTACTTTATCTATAGGAAGTATCTGCTTAAATTTCTCGTTGTATTTTTTTTCTATATCTACCTCACGTTGCTTAAACACAATGCGGTTATTTACCAATGCCTCCAATTCTTTATCGCTTAGGTTGGCACTATTCAATTTCGCTTGTGCTATTTCTTTTCTTCTGTCTAGACGCAATATTTCAAGCTCTGCAAGATATTGGTCGTAAGCTGGCCAAAAAGTTTTACCCTCAGCAGGGCTTAACACCAACTGTTCGGTAAAAAAAGCTCTTCGTTCTGCCGCTATATTTTCTTGCGCATAACCGCTAAAGCAGGTTAACGCTAATACTATTCCTAAAACAACAATCTTCTTCATCTTTTTATATTTAAACTTTTTACCCGCTATAGGCTTTTTAATAACTCATCTTCGCTGGCATTGTCCAACATATTATCTTCGGCAATAGTAGCATTATTGGTGGCCGCTACTAATTCTACCAATTCCTGCTCGTTCATTTCTGCAGCAATATACTCTTGCAATACTGTATTGTCTGTTTTCTGATTATTTAACACTACTAATCCAGCTGCGCCAATAAGTAGTGGGACTGCTATACTAAGAGCCAAACGATATGGTTTTGGAAACAAAATTTCCCACACTGCCTTTTTACTTGTTTGCTTTTGGGCTATTTTAGCTTGCACAGCATCACTTAACTCCATAAAATAACCATCGGGGAGTTTAAAAACTTTCGATTGTTTGGTCGATTCCAGTAATGCTGCTAATTCAGGTTTCATCTCGTTACAACTGTTAATATTTTGTTAATAGATAGGTATAGTTGCTAAAGGTTTAATCGGGCAACAAAAAAGCTTCTATTTTTTTTACTGCATGATGATAAGACGCCTTTAATGCACCTACACTGGTACCTAACACTTTCGACATTTCCTCATACGTAATGTCTTCAAAGTACTTCATATTGAACACCAAACGTTGCTTTGTGGGTAATGTAAGAATAGCTTGTTGTAATTTGTATTCGATATGGCTGGCACTTACCTGTAAGCTATCATGCAATTTGTCGGTTAATACCTCTTGCATATCATCGAAAGAAACAAAGGCACGTAGTTTCTTTTTATTCAAAAATGTAATGCACTCATTGGTGGCAATACGATACATCCAAGTATAGAGTTGAGCATCTTCGCGAAAACGCTCCAAACTGCCCCATACTTTTATAAAGGTGTTTTGGGTAAGGTCGTTGGCATCATCGTGATCTATTACCATACGCCGCACGTGCCAATACACACGTTGCTGATACTTTTTGAGTAAAAGATTAAACGCTTCGTTGCGCGTTTGTTCATTTCTGAACTTGGCAAGAATGATACTATCTTCTACCTGCATATTTTTCTTTCGGACTACAGATAGTTAATATGGTTTAATTACCTACGTGCCATTACGCGATGCACAGCTGCTACAATGTTGCTGCTCTCTAAACCATACTTTTTCATCAACTGGTCAGGAGTGCCGCTTTCGCCGAAGCTGTCATTTACTGCTATCATTTCCATAGCAGCCGGAAAATTACGCGACAAAAAGCCAGCAATACTTTCTCCTAAACCACCTAAGTAATTATGTTCTTCGGCGGTTACTACGCAACGAGTTTTCTTTACAGAGTTTAAAATCGCTGCTTCGTCAAGCGGTTTTATGGTATGTATATTAATGATGTCGGCATTTATCCCCAACTCAGCTAATTCCTGACCTGCTTCTATTGCTTTCCACACCAAATGCCCAGTAGCAAATATGCTCACATCCTTACCTTCATTAAGTATTACGGCTTTACCAATTTCAAATTTCTGATTATCTGGTGTAAAATTAGGAACCGTAGGCCTTCCAAAACGCAAATACACTGGTCCATTATAGTCTGCAATGGCTAGTGTTGCTGCTTTTGTTTGGTTATAATCACACGGATTAATTACTACCATGCCTGGCAACATTTTCATCAAGCCCAAGTCTTCTAAAATTTGATGCGTTGCCCCATCTTCGCCAAGTGTAAGACCAGCGTGCGATGCACATATTTTTACATTTTTATTTGAATACGCAATTGACTGACGAATTTGATCGTACACTCTGCCTGTAGAAAAATTGGCAAATGTACCTGTAAATGGAATTTTGCCCCCAATTGTCATACCTGCTGCCAAACTCATCATATTTGCTTCGGCAATGCCTACCTGAAAAAACCGATCAGGAAACTCTTTCGCAAAAGCGTCCATTTTTAACGAGCCAGTAAGGTCGGCGCACAAGGCTACAACGTCCTTATTGGTTCTTCCCAATTCTAACAATCCAGCTCCAAAACCTGAGCGCGTATCCTTCTTTTCTGTGTATGTGTATTTCTTCATGTTTACAAAACAAGCCGTAAAGCTATTATAATTTGGTGCTAGATTTTTTAAAAAAAATTAATTGAGTTTAAAATTTTCAGAACTACCGGGTGTTATCTTAAATCGCCATTCGCGTGTGCTCATTGCTTTTTTTGATGCTTTAGTGCGGTATGCAAGCCGATAATTACCGGGTTGTAGTGTTAACGTTTCGCTCTTGCTCGCTCCATTAATATCTGCCAACCATTTCAGTTCGCGGCCTTGCTCTTCGTATATACTACCCAATACAGGTATGGGGTTGGCGTTTACAAGATTTAACAAGCCGGGTGCTGGTATTTTTACCGTAGTTGTTTTGCTTTGAGCTATATCTACTTGTAGTATAATACGTGGCATGGTTAAAATTTCCAGTTTATACTTACCTATTATATACCGTTGCGTACTGCCTGTTTCTTGTATGGCTATTACCGAGTCTATTTTATACTGGCTAACTAAACAAGATGGAGCATATATGGCATTCAAACCCTCTACTTGTAACGCCAAATCTCCTTGTGGAGCAGGTATAGAAATGGTATTGTGTTTCTCTACCGATAAATCAATATTCTTACGTGTAATAGCAGGGCTTGTATGTACCGTTACATCGTATAAATTAACAGGATCTATGGATAATGTATCTGCAAAACCTCTATTATTAAGTGTATGCACAAAACTGTAGCGCACCAACCCAGTTATAGCATCATAAAAGGTAATAGGCACATTTGTTTCGGTAGGTTTATTATTTTGATCAAGCAATTGTACTTCGGAAGTGGTAAGATTGGTGATTTGATTCATCACATTATCTAAAATCTGTTGGAATGATTTTGCGCTGGTAGCATCAAAAAAACGTCCTGCACAATCAAAGGCAGATTGCTCGGTGGGCGTTAGCCCCAACCCTATTATAAAGGGGTTAAGTATAATTCCCTTTTTTTGTAATTGTAACGAAACATCACAAGGATTGCCATTGCAGGACTCAACCCCATCGGTAATAAGTACCACAACATTACGGACCAAGCCTGTACTAATACCAAAATCGGCAATAACTTGCTGCATAGAATAAGCAATGGGAGTTACTCCTCTGGCGGCAATGGCATCTATACGTAATTTTATAAAATCAGCATTCCTTGGTCGTATTGGGGCTTCGAGTCGGGTATCTTTACAATCATTTAAACCAATAGCCGATTGACTGCCATATACACGCAAGCCAACTTCTAGATTGGGGATAAGTTGTAAGGAATCTACCACTCTCTTTAATACTGATTTGGCAATACTAATACGCGAGGTACCCAACCATTCATTATTCATGCTACCCGATGCATCAAGTAAAATAAGTACACGAGTACGTACTGGAATAGCTTTTGCAGCAGGTAACTTGGCAGGAATAACCGTTGGCTTGGCAACAGTTGAGCGCGGCGCTGTAGTAGTTTGTGCAAGTGCCCCTTGCAGCACGCATATATTTATGCCAAAAAAGAGAATATACCTTAAGTAGCTCATCATTAAAATTTAAGGTTCAATACGCCGCCAGATATTACTTTAAAACTTCTATCCACCGTAGCCATGCTTTTATATGATGCCTTATCGCGATACTGAGCAATATACTCCCCAGGCTGAATAATCCATGGTTGAGTTATTTGCTGGGCATTATTGGTGTACACTTTACGCAATTGCCCTTTTTCTATAATAAACAAGGTAATATAACCCGGTTTGGTAACACTTACATTAATAATTCCGGGAGCTGGTATTTTAATCGCATTATCCTGCGATTGTTTAATTTCTACATTTTTGTATACTCTACTTGGCAATGTAAGTAGTTCTATATCGTACATACCTGTAAGATATGTCTTAGCTGTATTTATATCTTGAACGTTTAAAATAGTACCTGTACCCGATTTTCGGATTACCGCTTTAAGGTTTTTATACTTATTAATTCCTTCCATTTTTAACACCAGATTACCCTGCGATATATCTACTGCGGTAAGTGTATGCTTGCCCTGAATTAGTTTCACAGTATCTTTTACTACTTCGGGCAAACTATGTATAACTACTTTATACCCATTATCAGGCGCAACATATAAGGTATCTGCAAGACCTATTGCATTTTGGGTATGGTAAATATTATACGCTATATTTTTACTTCGCAAATCATAAAAAGTCATGTTTAGATTCGTTTCCGATGTCTTTCCATACGCATTTATCAAATTAATTTGCAAACTTGTAGGATTTAAAGCCGTACTAATTACTACACTGGTAATGGAAGAAGCTTGCCGCTCATCAGCAATATTAAAAACCTTTCCAGCGCACTCAAATAGCTTTTTTTGCTCTTCAGACAATCCTAAGCCAACAATATAGGGTTTAAAGGAAATGCCTTTACTTATCAATTCGGCAGCAGCATCGCATATATTACCTGCACAATTTTCGACTCCATCGGTAAGTAATATGATAATGTTTTTATAATTAGCATTTCGTTGAAAGTCGGTAACAGATTCGGATAAAGCCAATGCAATAGGTGTATATCCTTGCGGACGTAAAGAATCAAGTTCCAAATCAATTAAACCTGCACTGTTTGCAGAAAAGGAGACTTCTAACTTAGTATCTGTGCAATTTTGTTTTTCGCGAGGTGATTGATGGCCAAATACACGCAACGCCACTTCTATATTTTTATCTGCCTTTACGCTATCCAACATTTGGCGTATTACCTGCTTGGCAGTGGCAAATTTGGGAACATTATTCCACTCTTCTACCATGCTGCCCGAAGCATCCAAAATAAACAGGATACGTGTACGCTGATTAGCAGAAATACGATTTTGCGCCCAACAAAATTGAGCAATAAGGATGAATAATAAGCTATATAAAATTCGTCTTTGCAACTATTTGAGTGTTTACCTTAGTAATCGGTTAAGGTTTCGTCCAATTGTGCTAAAGCACTGGCCAACTGCTCGTCATTAGGAGCAATACCGTGCCATTTATGCGAGCCCATCATGAAATCAACCCCCTGACCCATTTCTGTGCGCATTAGTATCATAATAGGTTTGCCTTTTCCGGTAAGCGCCTTGGCTGCAGTAAGGGTATCAACCACTTCGCTCATTACATTGCCATTCATACTTAGCACATGCCAGCCAAAAGCTTCAAACTTTCCTTTCAAATCGCCCAACGACAATACATTGTCTGTAGAACCATCTATTTGCTGCCCATTTACATCAACAGTACTAATAATTGTATCTATTTTATTGTGTGCGGCATACATGGCCGCTTCCCAAATTTGCCCTTCCTGCAACTCTCCGTCGCCGTGTAAAGAATATACAATAGATGAATCGTTGTTCAACTTTTTGGTTAAAGCTGCGCCTAAAGCTACCGAAAGCCCTTGCCCTAATGAACCCGATGCAATACGTACACCTGGCAAATGCTCTGCTGTTGTAGGATGACCTTGTAAACGCGTATCTATTTTGCGGAACGTAGCCAATTCCTTTTCTGGAAAGTAACCCGAACGTGCCAATACACTATACCAAACGGGTGATATATGCCCATTGGAAAGAAAGAACAAATCTTCTCCTTTGGCATCCATATCAAACTTTTTATTGTGGTGCATTACCTCAAAATAAAGTGCCACCAAAAAATCGGCACAACCTAAAGAACCACCCGGATGCCCAGACTGACACCCATGAACCATACGTACAATATCGCGTCGAACTTGCTGTGCTACTTTTTCTAATTCCTGTATGTTCATAATTTATAGTATTTGAGAAGTGTGATTCTTTGTATCTACCTTATCGATAATTTTTTCGATTACGCCTTGTTCATTTATCAAAAAAGTAACACGAGCTGTGCCCATGTATTTTTTGCCATACATGCTTTTTTCTACCCACACACCATAATCAGTCACAATTTTTTTATCTGTATCGGCAATTAGACTAAATGGCAATTCGTATTTGGTAATAAATTTTTGATGCGCTTTTTCTGCATCAATACTTACACCTAATATAATGTATCCTGCGGCTTTTAGGGCCGCATCATTATCGCGCAAATTGCATGCTTGTGCCGTACAACCTGGGGTGTCGTCTTTTGGATAAAAATACAGTACTACTTTTTTACCTTTAAAGTCTGTTAATGCTATTTTATTACCATTCTGATCTACACCATTAATGGCTGGTGCTGGCATTCCTACAGTTAGTATATTCATATTTTATCTATAAAAAGAGGCGGCGTACTTACTTGTATTGTTTTTATAATCAATAAGTTCTAGCTCAAATTTGTGCTCTCCGGCAATAGTGCGTTCATCAAAATAGTGTGACAGAATACCCGATTTGCCATCAAATGCCATTAATGTCCATTTGCCATCTATTGTAGCGCGGTAGCTTTTTACACCCGATAAATTATCACCAATACGAATGAGAATTGCCGAATTTAACGACATGTTCTTACCATCATTTATAGTAATAGGCTTTATAGTTGGCGGTACAGTATCAGCTACTATATAAAAATTGCCAAAGTTTTTGATATTAGCTACTACCCAGCCCTCTTTCCACGTTCCTCCTTGCGATCTATTTTTTTCGTTTACCATAATGAGTTTATCCTTATAGGCTAAGGCATCACTATTCACTTTAATAGCCACTTCTGCTGGATACTGAAGAGGCGTGTATTTCGTATGTATATGATGGGTAATTGAATATGAACCCGCAGCTGCGGCAGAGGTCGTATAATCAAAATCGATAGTATCGTACAAGCTATTTGCTGGCACTTTTACTTGTACCAATTCAGTTGAGAAGGTGTTTTCTTTTTGATAGGCAAACGTTTTACCCAAAGTGAAAGATGTTCCCAATGCTGGCCCATCTGCTAACTCTCCTTTTACAGTAAAGCTGAGTAATGTTTTATTTTTATGTGCATCTACAAGCACATAATCTACCTGATGGGTATTGGTATCATTAACAAAAACAAACCCTTTGTTTACCAGACTTTTATAAATAGAAAGACTATTACCGTCATCGACAAAACTCTTCTGAATATCTTTCCCAGATTTTAGCTTCTCATAGTAATCTAGATACGAGTTAATGGCTTTTGTTTCGCTAAAGCTGAATTTTTCAAAATTGGCATAATAAATAACCTTGCCATCCCATTTTAGCTCTACAGAATATAACCCATTGCTATTACTAGAACCATTGTGTTTATCTATTGCTTCGATACCAAAACCTATTTTACCTTTTACCCTAATAGGAATAGCTGTGCTGTATAAGCCATTTGCAATTGTTAATGGAATTCTTAGTCTTGCAGCAGTTCTATTTACCATACCGCCCTTTACCGGATATATGTATAGCCCTGCAATAGTTGGTTTTATATCGTCCTGTATCGGCATGCCAAATAAAGCAGGATTAAGTGTCATTTCTGTTTTCTCGTCGCGTATTTCAAAGTGCAAATGAGGCCCACCCGAACTACCTGAGTTACCCGAATAAGCAATCAAATTACCTTTACTAACCCTTAAGCCCGTTGCAACGGTATAATGCTCATCTATCTCAAACGATTCCTTTTCATATTGCTTTTTCTTGGCTTCTTTACCAATTGCCCAGTTATAATTTTTCAGGTGAGCATATACACTTACAAATCCATTTGGATGGGTAATATATATGGCATTACCAAAGCCCGAAGCTTGTATACGAATACGCGACACATAACCATCGGCTACTGCATACACCGAGTAACCCTCTTTTGCATTGGTTTTTATATCTATTCCTGAATGAAAATGATTGGGGCGTAATTCGCCAAAAGAACCTGATAAATACAAGGGTATATCTAAAGGCGACCGAAAATAATCGGTAGGATAGCCCAACGCTAAATTGCTAAACTTGCCAACATGTACCTTTTCCTTGATAGTAATCGGCAAAAAAGAGAACGACACTAAACCTAACCCAGAACAAGCAATTTTCAACCAACTATAACTCATTTTCATTTTACAGTACAGCTTAATACTTTTTTATCCGCTATATACCCCTCTAAGCTATCGCCAATTTGTACGGAAGCTACACCTTCTGGAGTTCCGGTAAAAATCAAATCGCCTTTTTTTAAGGTAAAAAACGACGATACGTAACTAACAATATACTCAAATGAGAACAATAGGTCTGCCGTATGTCCCTGCTGAACCGTTTCTCCGTTTTTATTCAAGCTAAACCGAATATCTTTAAAATCAGGAAAGTCGCTTACTGGAAAAAACTGACCTATTGGAGCCGACCCATCAAAGGCTTTGGCTATTTCCCAAGGCAATCCTTTATCCTTTTGCTGTTGCTGCAAATCACGCGCCGTAAAATCAATTCCCAATCCTATAGCTTCTATATAGTTTGAAGCAAATTTTTCAGCAATATGTTTTCCTTCTTTACCAATTTTTAAAACCAGTTCTATTTCGTGATGTATATCTTTAGAAAAATCGGGGTAATAAAAGGGTTTATCGTCTTTAATAAGCGCTGTATCTGGCTTCATAAACACTACTGGCTGTGCTGGAACCGCATTATTTAACTCTTTTGCATGAGCTGCATAATTTCTACCTATAGCTAATATCTTCATCCGTTTCTATACAGCAGCAAAGCTATGAAATATAGATAAAGCACTACACAAAAAAGCCCCGCCTATAATAGGCAGAGCTGTGTATTTTACTAACAAGTGTGTACTTTATTGAATAGAAATTCTTTTGGTAAGCACTTCATTACCGATAGTCATTCTAACAAAATACAATCCACTACGAATGGTTTCTTCTAATTCAAGACTCAACTTATGATCACCTGCTGATTTGCGATCATTGGCAAGTATTGCAACTTCATTGCCCAATACATCCATCAATTTAACAACAACCGACTGATCTTTAGCAATACTGTAATTAATGTTTATCTTTTTATCCGTTACAGGATTAGGGTATACTTGAAATTCTGTTTTAACACTTTTTGCTTCTATAGCTGCAGTACCGCTTACAGTTACACTTCCTGTCATTTGAGCAGGATATACACTTGCTGACGTTGCGTGTGAAGTACACCAGTAAATATGTTTACCTACAGAAAAATTGCTTGTTACAGGTATTTTTACGCGTTGGTTATTCGGATTGGAAGTAAATGTAGTCCACAAATTTTCATCTGATTTAGTTGGGTGTGACCCACCAACCCATTGAAACAAGATGGTATCTCCTACATTAACCGTAATATCTTGAGGGGTATATACATTACTACTTACCGACACAGTAACTACCTTTTGAGCCTGAGCGGCAGCAAAAATAATTACGGTAAGCAGTATTAGAGAGTAGATTTTTTTCATCTAAGGATATTTTAAACCAAAAATACGAAACTTTATTATAAGAGTTGCAAGTTTTTCTATAAAAATCAACTATTTACCTGTGCTACTTACTTTTTTTTGAGAATCTGCATAGTTAATCTACCTTTGGCTACCTTTCCATTTTTACGTGAGCAAAAACATCAGCAAAATCAGCGCAGCTGGCTTATTAGTCAGTCTAGGAATTATATATGGTGATATTGGCACATCCCCACTGTATGTACTAAAAGCAATTATTGGTGAAAACAACATCATCAATTCCTTTACGGTACTTGGTGGCATATCCTGCGTATTTTGGACGCTTACCTTACAAACAACATTTAAGTATGTTATTTTAACCCTTAGAGCCGATAACAAAGGGGAGGGTGGTATATTTTCCCTATTTGCATTGGTACGGCGCAAAGCCAAATGGCTCATTTTTCCAGCAATTATTGGGGGTTCTACTCTACTTGCAGATGGCATTATTACCCCTCCTATTTCTGTAGCTTCTGCCATAGAGGGATTACGCATTATAAATCCTGATATCCAAACAGTTCCAATAGTCATTATCATCATTACCGCACTTTTTATAGTACAGCAATTTGGGACTAACTTTGTAGGCAAAGCCTTTGGTCCTGTGATGTTTTTATGGTTTGGTATGTTGGGCACCTTAGGTTTTGCTCAAATTGCTGTTGATACAACAATTTTAAAAGCTGTTAACCCATATTACGCATACGATTTGTTGGTTAATCACCCCGAAGGCTTTTGGTTGCTAGGTGCTGTATTTTTGTGTACCACAGGTGCCGAAGCCTTGTATTCTGATTTAGGTCACTGCGGCAGAAGTAATATTCGTGTAAGTTGGATTTTTGTAAAACTTGCCTTATTACTCAATTATTTTGGGCAAGGTGCTTGGCTATTACAACATGCTAACGAAAGGCTTACTGGAAATCCTTTTTATAATGTTATGCCCGATTGGTTTTTGGTTACGGGCATTGCATTGGCAACGGCTGCAGCTATTATTGCCAGTCAAGCCTTAATTAGTGGCTCATTTACACTTATTAGCGAAGCTGTACGCCTCAATATCTGGCCAAAAGTAAAAATCATATTTCCTACCGACCAAAAAGGGCAATTGTATGTACCCAGCATCAATTGGATATTATTAGCTGGCTGTATTGGCGTAGTCCTGTTATTTAAAGAATCATCGGCTATGGAAGCCGCCTATGGTTTGTCTATTACCCTAACCATGTTAATGACTACCATATTGCTCGCCGTATACTTACGATCGCGCAGGTTCTCGATATATTTTATTGGTGTGGTGTTGGCAGTATATCTTACTATAGAAATAGCTTTCTTAATTGCCAACTTGAGCAAATTTACCCACGGTGGTTGGTTTACCTTAGTTATCGGAACGGTATTGGTATCGGTAATGTGGACCTGGTATATGGCGCGTAAAATCAAAAATAAGTATGTACGATTTGACGAAATAGACAAGCATGTATCGCTATTAGAAGACTTGAGTAATGACACCTCTGTACCGAAGTATGCTTCGCAATTGGTGTACCTTACCAGTGCCAATTTTGCTTCCGAAATAGAATCAAAAATCATTTACTCGATTGCCCAAAAGCAACCAAAAAGAGCCGATACGTATTGGTTTGTACACGTAGATGTACTGGACGAGCCCTATATTAGTGAGTACAAAATCACCAACCTATCGTCTAACAAAGTAATCCGCATTGATTTTAGATTGGGATTTAGGGTGGAGCAGCGTATCAACCAATTGTTCCGTAAGGTGGTGGAAGACATGGTAGCCAACGGCGAGATTGATATTTTAAGTCGGTATGATTCTTTGAGGAAACACAACATTATTGGCGATTTCCGATTTGTGGTGATAGAAAAAAACCTATCGCGCAACAATAACCTCTCCTTTTACCATAAATTGATTATGGATTACTATTTTATCCTCAAAAGGTTGAGTTTATCGGAAGAAAAAGGCTTCGGGCTTGATCTTAGCTTTGTAACGGTAGAAACCGTTCCGCTTATTTTTAGCAATACGGCAAGTATTAATCTAAAAAGGGTGAGAGAACGAACGTATTAGTTAATTGGAGAATTTGTTGATTAGTTGAACGAAATTTGAGTGTAGATAAGGTCTTAAAGCTAAAACATGCTGATTAAAACAGGACTGATATACCTCCTTTATTAATTATTTTCTATTGGTCTTATTTTAACAGCTTGAGATTCTTCTTCTGGTGTTGCTTCAAACAAACTTACATTTGAGTATTTAGACAGCTGTTTAAATAATTTCTTTCTTTTATCTCTATTCATATTATACCCAACATATACTTCTGTATAAACAATATTTGAAACCTTAGCTGCCAAATTAGGTTTTGTAGTCCATATTCTAAATTCTTGTTCCCATAAGAACTTTTCTCTTTCCTTAAGCAAGAAGGTTAGTTCAATGCAATCTACTTCACCATCTGGAATAATCTCTGGGTATTCATCATAATATAAAATTGGCATAATGTTACAACGAATTCCATTCTTGTTCAAATCACCAATTAGTGTTTCAACATTAAAACCTACACAAATCCCTTTAAAATTATCACCATATTCCTGCCACATTTTATAGCTGTCAGGAATTGTACAGGTACTTAAAATTCCAAATGTATCTATCGCATTCCCAGTTAAATTTTGATTTGCTAAGGCGACTTCATTAGGAGTTCTAAATCTTTCATACGTCTTTCCACCGAATTTTTGTGCCCTACATATTCTATCAGTTCCTATCATTTCAGGAGCATCTAGATAAGATAAATGATATGCTCTATTAATGCAATCCTGCAATGACATCAAATCATATCTAAATCTAAATTTGGCATCATTTCTATCTGAAAAATTACGTGCTGATGAAAACCAAAGTTCATTATCAACTATAACTTTATCATCTGGTGAGTCTTTTTTCTTACACCAAGAACGATATTTATACAAATTAATTGGAGCTCCAATATCTGGCAAAACAACAGTCTTACTTTGCATGATATCAATTATTTTTTTCGGTAGCGCGCGATTAAGATTATCCATAAACAATTTTCCCTTTAAATTAAAAGGCCTCTTTTAGAGGCCTTTTAATCATTCAAACAAGACTTTTATTTTTTATCTTCTTTTACCTCTTCAAAATCCACATCTGTTACGTCCGTAGGCTGACCATTTTCAGGAGCGGGTTCTCCACCACCTGCATTTGCCTGTGCATCTTGCGTAGCTTTATACATTTCTTCTGAAGCCGCATTCCAAGCAGCTGTAAGCTCCTCTAATGCCGCATCAATAGCTGGTAAATCTTTTGCAGTATGTGCTTCTCGCAACTTTGTCAAAGTATTTTCAATTACCGAACGCTTATCAGCAGATAGCTTATCGCCATACTCTTTTAATTGTTTTTCGGTGTTAAAAATCATGCTGTCGGCAGCATTTACTTTCTCTACTTCTTCCTTAGCTTTTTGATCTGATTCAGCATTCACTTCAGCTTCTTTCTTCATTGCTGCAATTTCTGCTTCACTTAATCCTGAAGAAGCCTCAATGCGAATTTTTTGTTCTTTACTGGTTGCTTTATCTTTTGCAGTTACGTGCAAAATACCATTCGCATCAATATCAAATATTACTTCAACTTGAGGAACACCACGAGGAGCAGGAGGAATACCATCTAAATGGAAACGACCAATAGTACGGTTTTGAGCCGCCATAGGACGCTCTCCTTGCAATACATGTATTTCTACTGCTGGTTGATTATCACTTGCTGTAGAGAAGGTTTCGCTTCTTTTAGTAGGTATTGTTGTGTTCGATTCGATAAGGCGTGTAAATACGCCACCCATTGTTTCGATACCTAAAGAAAGTGGCGTAACGTCTAATAACAATACGTCTTTTACTTCTCCTGTTAATACTCCACCCTGAATAGCCGCTCCAATTGCAACAACCTCATCCGGATTTACTCCTTTTGATGGTTCTTTACCAAAGAATGCTTTTACAGCTTCTTGAATAGCAGGAATACGAGTAGATCCCCCTACTAAGATTACTTCATCAATATCCTTTACCGTTAAACCTGCATTTTTCAATGCCGAACGACAAGGCGCAATTGTACGTTTTACCAAATCATCTACCAATTGCTCAAACTTTGCTTTTGACAATGTACGCACCAAGTGACGTGGAATGCCATCTACAGGCATAATGTATGGCAAGTTTATTTCTGTAGAGGCAGAGCTAGATAACTCAATTTTTGCTTTTTCTGCTCCTTCTTTTAAGCGTTGTAATGCTGCAGGATCTTTTGTAAGATCTAAACCACTGTTTTCGTCTTTAAACTCTTGAACCAACCAATCAATAATTTTTTGATCAAAGTCATCACCACCTAAGTGGGTATCGCCATCAGTAGATTTTACTTCAAAAACGCCTTCACCTAATTCTAATACAGATACATCATGCGTACCACCACCACAATCGAATACTACGATTTTCATGTCTTGGTGTTTCTTATCCATACCATATGCTAATGCTGCAGCAGTTGGCTCATTAATAATGCGGTGAACTTTTAACCCAGCAATTTCTCCTGCTTCTTTGGTTGCCTGACGCTGCGCATCGTTAAAATAAGCAGGTACAGTAATAACTGCATCTGTTACTTCTTGTCCCAAGTAATCTTCAGCTGTTTTCTTCATTTTCTGAAGAATCATTGCCGACAATTCTTGAGGCGTATACATGCGGTCGTCAATTTTTACACGTGGGGTATTGTTATCCCCTTTTACTACTTTATACGGTACACGAGCAATCTCTTTTGAACACTCATCAAAACGATTTCCCATGAATCGTTTAATCGAAAAAATTGTTTTTTCCGGATTGGTAATCGCTTGACGCTTTGCAGGGTCACCTATTTTACGTTCGCCATTGGCTGCAAATCCAATAACCGAAGGTGTTGTGCGTTTTCCTTCACTGTTAGCTATTACTACTGGCTCATTGCCTTCCATTACTGCTACGCAAGAGTTTGTAGTACCTAAATCTATTCCTATTATTTTTCCCATGATATTTTTTACTAATTTTTAATAACTGGGCAATGTCAAGGAGTATGCCAAGCGATTAGATTGGCATATATGCGTATTTTTGGCGTAAAAACAGGGGATAATAGCGTGACACTGGCGTGTCTTTTTGTCAGCTATTCGGCAATAAAGCCTAAATCTTTTGTGAGTGGCCCCTTAATAAGTTCGTTTAAGGAAGCCTCGTTCAATATTGCTGGGAATGTTTTATTAAAACGGCTGGAGAATAATCCTAACCCATTTTCAATATTTGAGTATTCGGGTTTTACATCACTTAATGTAAGCAAATTGCCATTCAACCGCAAGTATTCATCTAGATCAGAGGCTGCAGCCGAAAACCTGTACTTAAACTCGTTATAAGCTACGCGCTCTACATTAGGATTTTCCGCTAATTGGGCAGCCAATCCATTGTAAAATACTTGAGGAGAAAAGCCAAATGCAAGTTCGGCTCCACTAAATCCAGATGCAGTAAAACCTGAAATCAGATTTATCACAACACTTTTACGAGTAGATGCTTTTGTTATTTTATCCCTTTCCAGATAATCAAAAATGATATCGAAATCATAACGCACCGCATTTGCAGCAGATCTCCAAGTAATGCGCTGTGGTGGATACTTTCCATCTTTATAATAAGAAACTTGAAAAGGAGGAAAAATCAATTTAAAATCACCAATTACAGCTGTTTTGGATGAACAGACTAAGGTATCTGTGAGCTTATTTTTAACTTCAATAGTATATACAAAAGAAGAGTCTAGTTTTTGCTTAGGTGTTGCATACAGGCGTTGTTCTGCTGCAAAAACACCTTCTTCTCTGTCCACCTCGACTAGCTCACAAAGTATTTCGATGGTATTTTTATCCTTCTTACCAATAAGTTTTACTTCTAAAGGATACGGATGATACTGCGAATCGGGATTGGCTGCATAAATAAACGCATCGCCTTCACCCAAAAATGCTTTATTGATTTTGATGTACTGTACAGAATCTGCCGTATTTAAAAGTCCATACAAGATAGTGACTTCTTTATAAGGCGCATTTACATTCAATTCATTATCACAACTTAAAAAAAAGCTACAACAGATAAGGATACTGCCTTTTTGTAGAAATTTCAATACCGACATTTTTATGTTAAACTGAAGCTTATAATGGGTAAACGTATTCATTTTTTGCCAAAAAAAGAAAAGGGTACCGCTGCTGCGTTACCCTTTTCTTTTAAAATATTTTTGCTATTATTCTTCCGTAGCTGGTTTCTCTTCCTTTGTAGGAGTTTCTGCAGCTGGAGTTTCTATTACTTCTTCTGTACTTTCAACTACAGCAGGCGCTTCTGCAACTGGCTTTTCAGCTTTTACTGCTTTAGTTTCTGTTATTGGCTTTACAACCTCTGTCGCAGTTTTTCCTGAACCTCTTCTACGAGTAGCTTTAGCTTTTGCAGGTTCTGCTGCTGCTAATAGTGTCTCATTATAATCCACTAACTCTATCATTGCCATTTCGGCGTTATCGCCTAAACGGTTTTGTAATTTAATGATACGAGTGTATCCACCTGGACGATCAGCTATTTTAATAGCGATATCTCTAAATAGGATAGTTACCGTTTCTTTGTTTTGCAAATAACTAAACACCACTCTTCGTGAAGTTGTAGTATCATCTTTCGATCTTGTAAGCAATGGCTCCACATATTTTCTCAATGCCTTTGCCTTTGCAACAGTTGTAGTAATGCGTTTATGTAAAATCAACGAAGATGCCATGTTCGAAAGCATAGCTTTTCTGTGCGAACTTGTTCTACCTAAGTGATTTATTTTTTTTCCGTGTCTCATCTCTTAAAAAAAAATTTATTGTAGAGTTACCTATAAATTAGGCTAACTACGTATTGTACTATTCTTCGTCTAATTTATATTTAGATATGTTCATACCAAAAGACAAGCCTTTAGATTTTACCAAATCTTGAATCTCTGTTAATGATTTTTTACCAAAGTTTCTAAATTTTAACATATCTGCTACATCGTAGCTAACTAAGTCTGCAATTGTTTTAATTTCTGCAGCTTTAAGGCAATTCAATGCACGTACTGATAAATCTAAATCTACCAATTCCAGTTTAAGGATTTTACGCATGTGCAATGTTTCCTCATCCACTTCTGTAGAAACCTCTTTTGTTTGAGTTTCTAACATGATGTTTTCGTCAGAAAACAACATAAAGTGTTGAATTAATATTTTAGCTGCTTCTTTAAGAGCATCTTCTGGATGAATAGAACCATCGGTAATAATTTCTAAAACCAATTTTTCGTAATCCGTTTTTTGCTCTACACGATAGTTTTCGATGTTGTATTTTACATTCTTAATAGGAGTGTAAATTGCATCGATTGCTATTGTTCCTAAAGGAGCATCTTGTGCTTTGTTTTCGTCTGCTAAAACATAACCTCTACCTTTATTGATAGTAAGTTCTAGTTCTAATGTAACAGAAGGATTCATGTTACAGATAACTAAATCAGGATTTAGTACAGTAAAATTAGAAGAAAACTTAGCTATATCTCCTGCATTAAAAGCATCTTGACCTTTAATGATTACAAATATTTTTTCAGCGTCTACACCTTCAACTATACGCTTAAAACGTACTTGTTTAAGGTTAAGAATAATTTCGGTAACATCTTCAACTACTCCTTTAATAGTTGAAAATTCGTGTGCAACTCCAGAAAAACGGGCAGAAGTAATAGCATAACCTTCTAATGAAGAAAGTAAAATTCTTCTCAAAGAGTTACCTATTGTAATACCAAAACCTGGTTCTAAAGGGCGAAATTCAAAAAGACCTTCAAAATCGGTGGCTTTTTGCATGATTACCCTATCGGGTCTTTGAAATGCTAATATTGACATTTTTACTACGTTAGTTGTTAAAAATACTACTTAACTATTTTGAGACTAAAAGCTCGTAAATTATTACTTAGAGTACAATTCTACGATTAACTGCTCTTTTATATTCTCAGGAATCTGATCACGTTCAGGATATGTTAAAAACTTACCTGACATGCTAGTTGCATCCCATTCTAACCAGTTAAATTTATTGATTCTACGGCTATTAACTGAAGTAGTAATAGCTTCTACAGATTTAGATTTTTCACGAACCGCTACTACATCTCCAGCTCTCAACTGGTATGAAGGAATGTTAACTACTTCTCCATTTACTGTTACGTGCTTATGACCAACTAATTGGCGAGCAGCAGAACGAGTTGTAGCTATTCCTAAACGGAAAACGGTGTTATCTAGGCGTGCTTCCAAGAACTTTAACAAGTTTTCACCTGTAATGCCTGGCTTGCGATGCGCTAAGTCGAATAGATTAGCAAACTGACGCTCTAATACACCATATGTGTATTTTGCTTTTTGCTTTTCGGTAAGCTGTGTAGAATATTCTGATTTCTTACTGCGTTTGCTAGCAGCTCCGTGTTGCCCCGGTGGATAGTTCTTTTTGTCTAAAACTTTATCCGGTCCAAAGATTGCTTCTTTAAATTTACGGGCTATTCTTGATTTTGGTCCTGTGTAACGTGCCATGTTGTGTTAGTTAATCTTAGCTACTTATCGCATGAACAAGTAGTATAACTGTTTATAATTATAATATATGAATTAAACTCTTCTCTTTTTAGGTGGGCGACATCCATTATGTGGAAGTGGTGTAATATCTTTTATAGATAATACTTCTAAGCCAGCAACTTGTAACGTACGTATTGCTGATTCTCTGCCCGACCCTGGTCCTTTTACAAATACTTCTACTTTGCGTAAACCTAAATCATAGGCTACTTTACCGCAATCTGTTGCTGCTTGTCCAGCTGCATACGGAGTATTTTTCTTTGAACCTTTAAAGCCCATCTTACCTGCAGATGACCAAGATATTATCTGACCATTTACATTTGTAAGCGAAATAATAATATTGTTAAAAGTAGCATTGATATGCGCTTCTCCAATTGCTTCTACAGCAACTTTTCTTTTAACAACTTTTTTTGTAGTTTTTGCCATTTTATATTCCTTAGCGTACTATTTTATCTATCTAGGCTGCACACACTTGTATCCAAGTAGTGTTGCTAACCATTATTAACCTTTTACGGCTTTCTTCTTGTTAGCTACTGTCTTACGTTTTCCTTTACGTGTACGTGCATTGTTTTTAGTGCTCTGACCACGTAATGGTAATCCCTTACGATGACGCAAACCTCTGTAGCAACCAATATCCATCAATCGCTTGATGTTTAATTGCACTTCAGAACGCAACGAGCCTTCTACCTTTATTTGCTCAGTAATAATGCTACGAATCTTTGCTTGATCGTCATCATCCCACTCTTGTACTTTTTTATCCCAATCTACCTGAGCTTCAGTAAGAATACGTTGAGCCGTAATTCTTCCTATTCCGTAAATATACGTTAAGCCAATTTCCCCTCTTTTGTTTTTTGGTAAATCTATACCTGCAATACGTGCCATTTATATTTTATTAATGGTTATTAAAAAATAAATACCTCAAGAAATTAACCTTGACGTTGTTTATACTTAGGGTTCTTCTTGTTAATTACATACAATTTACCCTTGCGGCGAATGATTTTACAATCAACGCTACGTTTCTTTATTGATGCTTTAATTTTCATCTCTTTCTGTTATTAATATTTATCTTACTTGTAACGATAAGTAATTCTTCCTTTTGTTAAATCATATGGCGACATTTCCAATTTTACCTTATCTCCAGGTAAAATTTTAATGTAGTGCATTCTCATTTTACCAGATATATGAGCAATAATTTCGTGCCCGTTTTCTAACTCAACTCTAAACATAGCGTTAGATAATGCCTCCTTTATTGTTCCATCCTGTTCAATGGAAGACTGTTTAGCCATACTTTTCTTTTTATATTATTAAACAGTAATTAATCCTGTTTTAAAACAATTATCATTTTTTGCTATTGCTTCTTCAATGTATTTAAACGTTGATAAAACATCTGCTTTGCCATCTTTTACGCAAACGGTGTGTTCGTAATGTGCAGATGGTTTATTATCTGCTGTTGTTACTGTCCAGCCGTCTTTGTGCGTAATTACTTTTGCTGTCCCCATGTTTATCATAGGTTCTATAGCTATCACTAATCCTTGTTCCAATTTTACACCTGCTCCTCGTTTACCATAATTAGGTACCTCTGGTTTTTCGTGTAATGATTTTCCGATACCATGCCCTACCAATTCTCTTACAATACCGTAGTTGTATTTAGTAGCATGTTCTTGCACAGCATACGATACATCTCCTAATCTATTACCATGTTGCACCTTATCTATTGCCAGCTGTAGGCACTCTTGTGTAACACGTAGTAATTGTTGCACTGGAGCAGTTATTTGACCTATAGCAAATGTATAAGCCGAATCTCCAAAAAACTCATTTTTAAGCACTCCACAATCAACTGATAAACAATCGCCTTCTTTGATTTCTCTTTTAGAAGGGATGCCGTGTACTACTTCCTCATTGGGCGAAATACATAATGTATTTGGGAAACCTCCATAATTTTTAAATGCTGGGATTCCTCCATTATCTCTTATGTATTCCTCTGCTAACTTATCTAAAGCTAACAAAGTGATACCTGGTTTGATTACTTTAGCTATTTCTGCTAAAGTTTTTGAAACAAGCAAAGAACTTTCTCTTATTAACTCTACCTCTTCGGTAGTTTTGTAATAAATTTTATTACTCACTATACTCCTTATTGAACTGCTACACCCGCTGGCGTACGTCCTTTTATTCTTCCGGTCTTCATTAATCCATCATAATGACGCATTAATAAATGACTTTCAATTTGTTGTAATGTATCTAATACTACACCTACCATAATTAATAAGGAAGTACCTCCGTAAAATTGTGCAAACTGGCTACTTACGCCTGCCAATACTGCTATTGCTGGCAATATGGCTACACCAGCCAAGAAAAACGAACCTGGTAAGGTAATGCGCGACATTGTTCCGTCGATAAACTCGGCTGTTTTCTTACCTGGTTTAATACCGGGAATAAATCCGTTATTACGTTTCATGTCATCAGCCATTTGTGTAGGATTTACAGTAATAGCTGTGTAGAAATAGGTAAATACAATAATCAGCATGGCAAACACAAAGTTGTACCAAAATGAATCGTATCTATTAAAGCTGGTTAAAAACGTTGAATCTGTATTTGGAAAAAACTGAGCAATGGTGGTAGGAATAAACATGATTGCTTGTGCAAAAATGATAGGCATTACCCCTGCTGCATTTACTTTTAATGGAATATACTGACGTACACCACCGTATTGTTTGTTACCTACAATTTTCTTTGCATACTGTACAGGTATTTTTCGTGTACCTTGTACTAACAAGATATTAAGCATAATAATACCCGTTAGCGCTGCCAACTCAATAATGAATGGTATTAATCCACCTTGACCGCCCAATCTGGATACAAATTCGTTACCCATAGCTCCTGGTAAAGATGCGATGATACCTACCATGATGATTAATGATATACCGTTTCCTAAACCCTTATCAGTAATACGCTCGCCTAACCACATTACAAACATGGTACCAGCTGTAAGTATTATAATTGATGAAAAGGTAAATAAAGCAGGTCCTATAGAAGTTAAAATAGCTTCTTGTGGTATTTGTGATTTAATATAACCAATAGCTTGTCCCGCAGTAACTAAAATTGTTAATAAGCGTGTGTGCTGATTGATAGTGCGTCGTCCACTTTCGCCTTCCTTTTGTAGTTTTTGGTAATAAGGAACCGCAATACCTAATATTTGAATAACAATAGAAGCCGATATGTAAGGCATTACACCTAATGCAAAAATAGATGCACGAGAGAAAGACCCTCCTGCAAACATGTTTAACAATCCTAACAAACCATCCTGCGCTTTGTCATTCAGTAATGTTGGATCAACTCCTGGAAGAACAATAAAAGAACCTACCCTGTAAATCAACAAAAACAATACAGTGTTGATTATACGGATACGAAGATCTTCTATCTTCCAAATATTTACTAAGGTATCTATGAACTTCTTCATACTTACAATTTAACGATTGTACCGCCTATTGATTCGATTGCTTTCTGAGCCGTTCCTGTAAAAGCGTGAGCTTTTACTTCTACTTTAGCTGTTAATTCTCCACGTCCTAGTATTTTAACTAAGTCTGATTTTGATACTAAACCATGTTCCTTCAACACAGCAAAATCAATAGAAGTTAAGCTATACTTATCAACTAATCCTTGTAATACGTCTAAGTTTACACCTACGTAGTCAATACGATTAATATTTTTAAAGCCTACTTTAGGTAAGCGACGTTGTAATGGCATTTGACCACCTTCGAAACCTACTTTCGTAGAGTGACCCGAACGTGAACCAGCACCTTTATGACCACGTGTTGATGTTCCACCGTGACCAGATCCTGTACCACGACCAATGCGTTTTCTATTTTTTGTAGAACCTTCTGCAGGTTTCAGATTACTTAAGTTCATCTCTATTTTTTATTTAGTTTGGCTTAGGCCAATTCTATTTTTACCAAATGGTTAACTTGCTCTACCATCCCTAATATTTGTGGAGTGGCTTCAACTTCAACAGACTTACTAATTCTGGTGAGTCCCAATGCTATCATAGTGCGTTTTTGACGTGCACTGCGATCGATTACGCTTCTTACTTGGGTTATTTTTATTTTAGACATTGTATTGCTATTAATGTACCGGTTTGACCGATGTTGCTTATCCGTTAAATACTTTCTCTAAACTAATACCACGGTGCTGAGCTACAGTTAGTGGATCACGCATTTTAGTAAGTGCATCAATAGTTGCCTTTACCACGTTGTGTGGGTTTGATGAACCTTTAGATTTAGCTAATACGTCTGTAATTCCAGCACTTTCAAGTACTGCACGCATTGCACCACCTGCAATTACACCTGTACCATGAGCTGCTGGTTTTAAAAACACAAAACCTCCTGAGTACTTGCCTTCTTGCGGATGAGGTACTGTACCTTTTAAAATAGGCACTTTTACCAAATTTTTCTTAGCATCATCAATACCTTTAGTAATAGCATCGGTAACCTCTGATGCTTTACCTAATCCGTATCCAACTACGCCATTTTCATCGCCAACTACTACAATAGCTGCAAAACTAAATGTACGGCCCCCTTTGGTAACCTTAGCTACTCTATTTATCGCTACTAAGCGATCTTTTAATTCAATCTCGCTTGTTTTTACGCGTTTAATATTTTCAGTTGACATATCTCTTTTTATTAAAATTGAAGACCAGCTTCTCTAGCACCTTCTGCCAAAGACTTAACTCTACCGTGATACAAATAGCCATTTCTATCGAATACCACGTGTGTAACACCTGCAGCAATAGCCCTTTCGGCAACTAATTTTCCAACTTCTTTAGACTGGTCTACTTTATTAGCTTTAGCAACTTTATCAATTAGTGATGATGCAGATGCTAAGGTTGTACCATCTAGATCATTAATAACTTGAGCATAAATGCCTTTATTACTTCTGAACACTGATAACCTTGGCTTTTCAGTTGTACCTGTTAAACGAAGGCGAATACCTTTTCTAATTCTATCCCTTCTTGATAATTTACTTGCCATTTTCTTGTATGTTAATGGTTAATGAATAATGGTAGCGAACTACTATTACTAGTTAACTATTTTACTTCTTAGATGCTGATTTACCTGCTTTTCTTCTCAATACTTCTCCTACGAAACGAATACCTTTACCTTTGTATGGTTCTGGTGCACGTAATGAACGTATTTTAGCAGCTACTTGACCTAATAATTGTTTATCTATACCTTCCAAAATAATTTTTGGAGTTTCTCCTTTTTCTGTAGTTGTAGTTACTTTTACCTCAACTGGTAATTCGAATACATAATGGTGAGAATAACCCAACACTAAATCTAGCGTTTGACCTTGGTTTGTAGCTTTATAACCTACACCAACTAGTTCTTGTTGAATTTTATATCCTTGTGTAACACCGATAATCATGTTGTTAAGCAATGAACGGTATAATCCGTGTAATGCTTTATGACGTTTTTGTTCAGTAGGACGTACAACCGTAACTTGTGATTCTTCAATCGTTAAAGTTATATCTTTGTCCATTTGCTGAAACAATTCTCCTTTAGGTCCTTTTACAGAAACTAAATTCTCTGAAGTTACTACTACAGCTACACCTGCAGGAAGAGTAATGGGAAGTTTACCTATACGTGACATTTTCTTTTCTCCTTAAATTATGATACGTAACACAAAACTTCACCACCGATATGCAACGTGCGTGCTTCTTTATCAGTCATCACGCCTTTAGAAGTAGATATAATAGCTACTCCTAAACCATTTAGTACACGCGGCAAGGCTTCTGCGCCTGTATACCTGCGACCACCTGGGCTACTTATTCTATCAATACTACGAATAGCAGGAATTTTGCTAATCGGGTGATATTTTAGTGCAATTTTAATTGTGCCCTGCACTCCTGTATCATCAAACTTAAAGTTAGCGATGTAACCTTTCTCAAAAAGTACTTTAGTAAGTTCCTTTTTGATGTTGGATGCAGGAATTTCTACAACCCTATGGTTGGCCTTCTGGGCATTCCTTACTCTAGTTAAAAAATCTGCTATTGGATCTGTCATTTTGGTGACTTTTTTATTCTATTTATAACGCTAATTGAAATTTTAGCGGGACGCAAAGGTATGAAAAACTTTGCGTCCCGCTAAATCTTTTTTAATTTTTATTTTATTACCAGCTGGCTTTTGTTACACCTGGTATTTTTCCAGCTAATGCCATATCACGGAATAGTACACGAGATACACCAAACTGACGGATATAACCTTTAGGACGACCGCTAATTTTACAACGGTTGTGTAAACGCACTGGTGAAGCATTTTTTGGTAATTTATCTAAAGCGATATAATCACCTTCTGCTTTCAACTTTGCACGCTTAGCTGCGTACTTTTCTACTAGGGCTTCGCGTTTTACGCCACGCGCTTTTACTCCTTCTTTTGCCATTTTCTAGCTGTTTTTGTTTTTAAACGGGATGCCAAATTCTTTCAACAAAGCCAATGCTTCTGCATCGGTTTCGGCTGTAGTTACAAACGTAATGTCCATACCGGTAATTTTTCCGATTCTATCAATATTAATCTCTGGGAAAATGATTTGCTCGGTAACACCCATGGTGTAATTTCCGCGTCCATCAAAACCTTTTTCATTAATTCCTTTAAAATCACGAATACGTGGAAGAGCTGCAGATATAAAACGATCTAGGAACTCATACATGTTATTGTCACGTAAGGTAACTCGTACACCAATTGGCACGCCTTTACGCAATTTGAAATTCGAAATATCTTTCTTTGAGCGAGTTGGAATAGCTTTCTGACCAGCAATAATGCTCATCTCTTCCATTGCCGAATCGATTAATTTTTTATCAGATACCGCGTTACCTACACCTTGACTAAGACAAATCTTAGTAAGTTTAGGCACTTGCATAGTGCTTTTGTATCCAAATTTTTCTTGCAAAGCTGCTTTAATATCGTCATGATATTTAGCTTTTAGCCTTGGTGAATAAGTGGTTGATTTTGCCATTACTTAATTACCTCCCCTGATTTTTTTGCGTATCTAACTAATTTGCCTTCTGCATTTTCCTTACGTCCAACGCGTGTTGCTTTGCCCGTTGATGGGTCAATTAACATTAAGTTAGAAATTGTTATAGCAGCTTCTTTTTTAATGATGCCTCCATTCGGACTTGCAGCATTTGGTTTAGTATGTTTAGTAACCATATTGGCACCTTCTACAAGAGCCCTGTTTTTTTCAACAATGATTTCTAATACTTTACCTTCTTTGCCTTTTGAATTGCCAGCAATCACCTTTACGGTATCGCCTTTGCGAATTTTTAATTTTGGCAATTTTGTTGTTTTCTTTTCCATTTTACTTATTCAATTATGGTCCTGATATTAAAGTACTTCAGGAGCTAATGAAACAATTTTCATAAATTGTTTTTCGCGTAACTCACGTGCTACTGGGCCAAAAATACGTGTACCACGTGGCTCATCTTGCGCATTTAACAATACCGCTGCATTATCATCAAAACGGATGTATGAACCATCTTTACGGCGTATTTCTTTGCGTGTACGTACTATTACAGCTTTAGAAACAGCACCTTTTTTGATATTACCTGAAGGTATTGCACTTTTTACAGCTACTACAATTTTATCGCCAATACTTGCGTAACGCTTACCTGTACCTCCCAATACGCGGATACATAATACTTCTTTTGCACCACTATTATCGGCTACATTTAGCCTCGACTCTTGTTGTATCATCTTCTTATAGATTATTGAAAACTGTAATTAGTCACAGCCTTCATTACTCGTTTCGTTAATTACTTAGCGCGTTCTACGATTTCGATTAATCTCCAACGCTTGCTCTTACTCAATGGGCGTGTTTCCATAATAGAAACAGTATCGCCTATACCACATTCGTTTTTCTCATCATGAGCCATAAACTTTGTAGATTTATTCACAAACTTACCGTAAATAGGATGTTTTACTTTACGCTCAATAAGCACAGTAATGGTTTTATCCATTTTGTTGCTTACTACACGACCTGTTCTGGTTTTTCTTAAATTTCTTTCCATCTTTCTATACAATTATTCAGCTGCTATTGCGGCGTTCAATTCACGATTTTTTAATTCAGTATTGAGGCGCGCAATTGTTTTGCGTGTTGATTGTATCCTCAATGGATTTTCAATGGCAGATACTGCGTGGCTAAACTTTAAGCGTGTTAGCGCTGCAGATTCTTCATTAATGCGTGCTTTCAATTCATCTGTAGAAAGCTCTTTTACTTCGGCGTATTTCATCTTTTTATAATTGGGATGACTTATTCAGCAACGTAATCTCTACGTACTATAAACTTAGTTAATACCGGTAATTTTTGAGAGGCTAAGCGCATGGCTTCTTTAGCTGTTTCCATAGAAACACCATCAGCTTCAAAAATTATACGGCCAGGTTTTACAACAGCAACCCAATATTCTGGCGCTCCCTTACCTTTACCCATACGTACCTCTGCAGGTTTTTTGGTAATTGGCTTATCAGGAAAAATGCGAATCCATACTTGACCTTCACGTTTCATGAAACGGGTAACGGCAATACGGGCAGCCTCTATCTGACGGCTGGTAATCCAGCAATCTTCTAATGACTTGATACCGAAGGATCCAAATGCGAGCTGATGCCCACGTTTGGCATTGCCCTTCATTCTGCCCTTATGCATTTTTCTAAACTTCGTTCTTTTTGGCTGTAACATCGTTATACCTATTAATCGTTATGCGTTTTACTGATTACTCAGCTTAATTATCTTTTGTTATTGTCTCTTCTTGGACCTTGACCTTTACCTCGGTCATTACCACCCCCACCACCGCGATTATCTCTACGGTCATCACGTCCACGACCACCTCTGTCATTGTTCTCTCTACGTTCTCCACCACGTTCTGCATTGGCTGCTTGACCTATGTTTGGTGACAAATCACGTTTACCGTATACTTCACCTTTACAAATCCAAACTTTAACACCTATTTTACCATAAGTAGTTAATGCTTCACCTAATGCATAATCAATATCAGCACGTAAAGTATGTAATGGAACGCGTCCATCTTTGTACTGCTCTGTACGTGCCATTTCAGCACCACCTAAACGACCAGCACACATAATTTTGATACCTTCTGCACCCATGCGCATTGTAGCAGCAATAGATGTTTTCATTGCTCTACGGAAAGAGATACGCGCTTCTAATTGCTTAGCTACGCCTTCTGCTACTAAGTTGGCATCTAGTTCAGGACGTTTTATTTCAAAAATGTTAATTTGAACATCTTTCTTAGTGATTTTCTTTAACTCTTCTTTGATTTTATCAATCTCCTGACCGCCTTTACCGATTACGATTCCCGGACGAGCCGTATGAACAGTTACCGTGATGCGCTTAAGTGTACGTTCTATAACCGTCTTAGCGATACCTCCTTTAGAGATACGAGCTGTCAAATATTTACGGATACGATCGTCTTCTACTAATTTATCAGCGTATTTTTTTCCACCAAACCAATTAGAATCCCATCCACGGATGATTCCTAATCTGTTACCTATCGGATTTACTTTTTGTCCCATTGTTCCTAATTAGTTTTGTGAGGTTTGACTGTCAACAATTAACGTAACGTGATTTGAACGTTTTCTGATTTTATGACCACGTCCTTGCGGTGCAGGGCGCATACGTTTTAACATACGTCCACTGTCAACCATAATTGTTTTCACAAACAATTGGCTATCTTCCATACGTGTTTCAGGGTTTTTTTGTTGCCAGTTATTGATTGCTGATAACAATAATTTTTCTACGCGTTGTGATGCCTCTTTAGGATTAAACTTTAAGAGATACAATGCTTTTTCTACCTGTTGCCCACGGATAAGATCTACCACCAAACGCATTTTGCGAGGTGATGTTGGGCAGTTATTTAATTTAGCAATAGCTTCCATTTTCTTCGGTTCTTATCTGTTTCCTGAGTGAGATCTGAAGGTACGAGTTGGCGCAAATTCGCCTAACTTGTGTCCTACCATATTTTCTGTTACATACACAGGGATAAATTTATTCCCATTATGTACGGCAAATGTATGTCCTACAAATTCAGGAGCAATCATCGAGGCACGAGACCACGTTTTGATTACTGTTTTTTTACCACTTTCATTCATCTTAGTCACCTTTGTATCAAGGTGATGGGCGATGTAAGGGCCTTTTTTAATTGAACGAGCCATCTATTCGGTTTATCGTTTGGTTAATTAATACTTATTTCTTTCTTTTCTCGATGATGTACTTGCTCGATGCTTTTTTCTTAGAGCGTGTTTTAAAGCCTTTAGCTAAAACACCGTTTCTAGAACGAGGGTGACCTCCTGAAGCACGACCTTCACCACCACCCATCGGGTGATCTACAGGGTTCATCGCTACTGGACGAACTCTTGGACGACGACCAACCCAACGATTACGACCTGCTTTACCTTTTACTTCAGTAGCACGATCTGCATTCGATACAGAGCCAATTGAAGCCATGCATGTTTGAAGAATAATACGTGTTTCGCCTGAAGGTAATTTGATAACAGCATACTTACCATCACGTGCAGCCAATTGTGCATATGTACCAGCACTACGCGCTAATACTGCTCCTTGACCTGGGTTTAATTCGATATTGTGTATTACCGAACCCAACGGGATGTACTGTAAGGTTAATGCGTTCCCAACTTCTGGGGCTACATTTGGTCCAGCTAATATTTCTTGACCAACAACGATTCCTGTTGGAGCAATAATGTATCTTTTTTCGCCATCCTTGTAGTGTATCAAAGCTATACGAGCAGAACGATTAGGATCGTACTCAATAGTTTTTACCACACCTGGAACATCAAATTTATTACGTTTAAAATCAATAATACGGTAAGATTTTTTATGACCACCGCCAATTTGGCGCATTGTCATTTTACCGTCGTGATTACGACCACCACTCTTTTTAATAGAGGTAACCAATGATTTTTCAGGAACGTTTGTGGTGATATCTGAATAATCACTACCTACTCTGAATCGGGTACCCGGGGTAATCGGTTTATATCTTTTTACTGCCATTGTGCTGTATAATTATATATTGCTGTAAAAGTCAATTGTTTCTCCTTTAGCAAGAGTAACCACTGCTTTTTTATAGCGGTTGGTACGTCCTACTGTAAAACCAGATTTAGTTCCACGCATGCGTGTTTTTCCAGCTACCACCATTGTATTTACAGCTTCAACTGTAACACCATACATGGTTTCTACTGCAGTCCTTATCTGGATTTTATTTGCGTTTGTATCAACTACAAAAGCGTATCTGCTGATTTTTTCACCAAGAGCAGCTGCTTTTTCCGTTAATATTGGTCGTTTTAGAATTTCCATCTTATCTTATTTTGATAATGATTCTTCAATTTTAGTTACGGCACTCATGGTTATTACCAATTTACCTGCATTTAATACATCAAATGTATTTAGGTCGGCTGCTGTAACTACTTTAGCTTTTTGAATATTGCGGCTCGAGAGGTAAACGTTTTCGTTCGTAGTACCCAATACCAATAATGATTTGGTATCAGCCAATTTCAAGTTGTTTAATAAACCTGTATAACTTTGTGTTTTAGGGGCTTCAAAAGTAAAGTCTTCTAATACAATAATGTTATTTTCTTTTATCTTGTAAGAAAGAGCAGATTTACGTGCTACTTCTTTCAACTTTTTGTTCAACTTGAAGCTGTAATCGCGAGGCTGAGGACCAAATATACGTCCACCACCACGAAACACTGGACTCTTGATACTTCCCTTACGAGAACCGCCAGTACCTTTTTGCTTATGCAACTTGCGAGTAGAACCTGAAATTTCATTACGCTGCTTAGACTTATGTGTACCTTGACGTTGGTTAGCCAAATACTGCTTTACGTCCAAGTAAATAGCGTGATCATTTGGCTCGATGCCAAAGATTGCGTCAGAAAGAGTAACTTTTTTACCCGTTTCTTTACCGTCGATAGTTAATACTTTAATTTCCATCGTCTTATTTCTCCACTATTACGTATGAACCTTTAGAACCAGGAATTGAACCACTGATAACCAGTATATTTTGTTCCGGAACTATTTTTAATATCTCTAAGTTTTGAACTTTTACGCGATCATTACCCATACGACCTGCCATACGCATGCCTTTGAATACACGTGAAGGCCATGATGATGCTCCCAATGAACCTGGAGCACGTAACCTGTTATGCTGACCGTGAGTTTGTCCACCAACACCGGCAAATCCGTGGCGTTTTACAACACCTTGGAAACCTTTACCTTTTGATGTGCCTACAACCTCTACTACATCACCTTCATTAAATAAGGCTACATCAATTACATCACCGATGTTTCTTGATTCTTCAAAATGTTGAAATTCAACAATTTTGTGCTTTACAGTAGTGTTTGCTTTTTTGAAGTGACCTTTCATAGGCTGAGAAGTGTTCTTCTCTTTAGCCTCATCAAAAGCCAACTGAATGGCATTGTAGCCATCTTTTTCTTCGGTCTTAACCTGCGTTACTACACAAGGACCCGCTTGAACCACAGTACATGGTTTGCTTATGCCCTCAGCAGTAAAGATGCTGGTCATTCCGATTTTTTTTCCAATTAATCCTGACATTTTCTATTTATTTAACAGATCCGGACACGCCTGATCGCTGTGTATTATCAAACTTTTATTTCTACTTCAACTCCACTTGGCAATTCTAATTTCATCAAAGCATCTACCGTTTTTGCGTTAGAGCTATAGATGTCCAATAGACGCTTGTAAGAGCATAATTGGAATTGCTCACGTGCTTTTTTGTTCACGTGTGGTGAACGTAGCACAGTGTAAATTTTCTTTTCTGTTGGCAATGGAATTGGTCCACTTACCACAGCACCCGTAGGTTTTACAGTCTTTACAATTTTCTCAGCAGACTTATCTACCAAGTTGAAATCGTAAGATTTTAGTTTAATTCTAATTCTTTGGCTCATTTTCTATTTAGTTTGATAAGGAATTAGAGCTATTGACAACCCCTTATCGGTTTATTTATGCTGTTGCTTTTGCTCCTTTTACTTTTGCAATAACCTCTTCTGCAGTGCTCTTAGGAGCTTCTGAAAAGTGAGAGAATTCCATTGTAGAGGTTGCACGTCCTGATGTAATAGTACGTAACTGAGTTACATAACCAAACATTTCAGACAAAGGCACTTTTGCTTTGATTACTTGAGCACCCGCACGTGTATCCATTCCTTCTAATTGACCACGACGTTTGTTCAAATCTCCCATTACATCACCCATGTTTTCTTCTGGAGTCAATACTTCTACTTTCATGATTGGCTCTAACAAGATTGGCTTACATTTTGGTAATGCTTCGCGGAATGCTGCACGAGCTGCAATTTCGAATGATAATGCATCTGAATCGACAGAGTGGAATGAACCGTCTAATAAACGAACTTTCAAATCTGTAACTGGGTATCCTGCTAACACACCATTTACCATGGCTGCAGCAAATCCTTTTTCAACTGAAGGGATAAATTCACGTGGAATTCTACCACCTACAACTTCATTTATAAATTGTAATCCTGTTTTTCCTTCGTCAGCTGGAGAAAGCTCCACAATGATGTCGGCAAACTTACCACGACCACCTGATTGTTTTTTATAAATCTCACGATGATTAACAGTACCTGTAATCGCTTCTTTGTATGATACTTGAGGAGCACCTTGATTACATTCTACTTTAAACTCACGTCTTAAGCGATCAATAATAATCTCTAAGTGCAACTCGCCCATACCACTAATTACTGTTTGACCAGTTTCTTCGTCGGTATGCACTTTAAATGTTGGATCTTCTTCTGCTAATTTACCTAGCGCCATACCCAATCTATCTACGTCAGCTTGAGTTTTAGGCTCAATAGCTAATCCGATAACTGGATCAGGAAAGTTCATAGCTTCTAATACGATAGGATGCTTTTCATCACATAACGTATCGCCTGTTCTAATATCTTTAAATCCTACTGCTGCGCCAATATCACCTGCACCAATTCTATCAATAGGATTTTGCTTATTAGCATGCATTTGGAAGATACGAGAGATACGTTCCTTATTTCCTGAACGTGTGTTCAATACGTAAGAACCTGCATCTAATTTACCTGCATACACACGGAAGAAACATAAACGACCTACGAATGGATCTGTTGCAATTTTAAACGCTAATGCGGTAAATGGCTCAGATTCCGAAGGTTGACGAATAATTTCAGCTTCTGTATCAGGATGTATCCCTTTTACTGATTCTTTATCTAAAGGTGATGGCAATAAGTTCATCACATAATCCAACATTGTTTGAACACCTTTATTTTTGAAAGATGAACCACATAACATTGGAACAATTTTCATTGCAATTACTGCTTTGCGCAATGCAGTAAGAATTTCTTCTTCTGTGATGCTTGCAGGATCATCGAAATATTTTTCCATGATCTTGTCATCAAATTCCGCTACAGATTCTAACAACATCTCACGATATTGTGTTGCTTCTTCCAACATATCAGCAGGAATTGGCACTTCTTTAAAGGTCATCCCTTTATCATGCTCATTCCACTCTACACCGCGGAAGTTTACTAAATCAACTACCCCTTTAAAGCCATCTTCGGCACCAATAGGTAATTGTAATGGCACTGCATTGCTGCCCAACATTTCTTTCACTTGCTTGCACACTTTCAAGAAATCGGCACCAGAACGGTCCATTTTATTTACGAAGCCCAAACGAGCTACGTTGTAATTATTTGCTAGTCTCCAGTTGGTTTCTGATTGAGGCTCTACACCGTCTACAGCAGAAAACAAGAACACTAAACCATCCAATACACGTAATGAACGATTTACCTCTACAGTAAAATCTACGTGACCAGGGGTATCAATAATATTTACATGGTATTTATCACCACGATACATCCAATCAACAGTAGTAGCAGCAGAAGTAATGGTAATACCACGCTCTTGCTCTTGTGCCATCCAGTCCATAGTAGCTGCACCATCATGTACCTCACCAATTTTATGGCTGATACCTGAGTAATACAAAATACGCTCGGTAGTAGTGGTTTTACCAGCATCGATATGAGCGGCAATTCCGATATTTCTTGTGTATTTGAGGTCTCTTGACATTGTTGTGTTAACTACTGTTGTATTGGTATTATATTTTAGAATCTAAAATGAGAGAATGCTTTGTTAGCTTCAGCCATTTTATGAGTATCTTCTTTTTTCTTTACTGCCGCACCTTCACCTTTAGCTGCTGCGATAATTTCGCCAGCTAATTTGTCGGTCATGGTTTTTTCGCCACGTTTACGAGAGTAATCAATCATCCATTTCATTCCCAAAGCTATTTTACGCTCAGGACGAACTTCTGTTGGAACTTGGAAGTTAGCACCACCTACACGACGACTTTTTACCTCTACTGCAGGCATGATGTTACTCAATGCTTTTTTCCAGGTTTCTAATCCGTTTTCAGATATTTTCTTTTCTACAGCTTCTACAGCCTCATAGAAAATATTGTACGCTATACTTTTTTTACCATCGTACATTAGGCTATTTACAAACCTAGTAACCATTACATCATTGAACTTCGGGTCAGGAAGTATGATTCGTTTTTTTGGTTTCGACTTACGCATTGCTTAAAATATTATCTTCTAGTTCTATTTAACTTATTTTTTCTTTTTACCTGCTGCTGCTGGAGCTGCTCCTGGTTTAGGACGTTTCGTTCCGTATTTAGAACGACGTTGATTACGTCCATCTACACCTGCAGTATCCAATGCACCACGCACAATGTGATAACGCACACCTGGTAAATCTTTTACTTTTCCACCGCGCACCAACACAATAGAGTGTTCCTGTAGGTTATGACCTTCACCTGGAATATAGGCGTTAATCTCTTTACCATTAGTTAAGCGCACACGAGCTACTTTACGCATAGCCGAATTCGGCTTCTTTGGAGTAGTGGTATACACACGTGTACAAACCCCTCTGCGTTGTGGACAAGAATCCAATGCAGGAGACTTACTTTTATCGACCAATGCTGTGCGGCCTTTTCTTACTAATTGTTGTATAGTAGGCATTTTACTAAAATGTGTTTAAAATCAAGTATTAACCCTTTTTTTCAGAGGGACTGCAAAGGTAGCAACAATAAATTAATTAGCAAGTGTAATTTCAAAAAAAGTAGAAAAGAATAGATAGACAGTTTTAAAGGGCTCTGAGAGGATTATATGCCCATTATTAATTGTACATACGCTTGACAAAATCAAAAGTAACTATTACTATTGAATACTCAACCAAAACCAATCAAAAGATGCTTTATATAGTTTTATTATCTGTTTTTATCATTATTGATCTTGTATGTATTGCGGCGCTATTTATAAGTAAAGAGTATACGATCACTCGCAGTATAGTTATTAATAAACCACAACAAACTATTTACAACTATGTAAAGCACATAAAAAATCAAGATTATTATAACTTATGGGTAATGAAAGACCCTAATATGCAAAAAGTGTTTACCGGAACCGATGGTTCGATTGGTTTTATATATGCCTGGAATGGCAATAAACAAGCAGGAGAAGGAGAGCAAGAAATCACTAAGTTAATAGAGGACGAACACATAGGCTGTGAGATTCGTTTTGTGCGTCCTTTTAAGAGCGTAGCAGCAACAACTATGACCATTGCAGCTATTGGCACAGAGCAAGCAGAAATTGTGTGGAGTATGGCTGGAAAAAGCAAATACCCCATGAATTTTATGAATTTGTTTATGGATAGTTTGCTTGGTAAGGATTTAACAACCAGTCTTACAAAATTGAAAGCTATTTTAGAAAAATAACCTCGTTATACTATATTAATAAAACTATATAAATTATGGCAACTAAATTATTCCTTAATCTCCCCGTAAAGAATCTCGAAAAATCAATGGCTTTTTTTGAAAAGTTGGGATTTACGTTCAATATGCAATTTACCAATGAATTAGGCGCTTGTATGATTGTAAGCGAAACCATTTTTGTGATGCTGGTAACCGAACAGTATTTTAAGACTTTTACCAAAAAAACAATTGCCGATGCCCATAAAAGCACCGAGGTATTGATAGGCTTAGATGCAGAAAATAAACAAGCAGTAGATGAAATGGTAAAAAAAGCAGTAGCCGCTGGTGGTTCGATTTATATGGAGCCAAAAGACCATGGCTGGATGTATATACACAGCTTTGCCGATTTAGATGGACACCAATGGGAGGTGTTTCATATAGACGAACAAGCTATACCGAAAGAGTTGTAGGATGTTTGTGGAAGATATATCTATCATATCAATTTAGTCTATTAGTTAGAAGTTACCATGTTGCCCCTCCCTCAAAGGTTATTTGGGTAGCTCTTATTTACGCTACAAATCGCAATTCTCTAAGTTTATCTTTCTTAAAAGTTGTATTAAATAACAATGAATATCTAATATTAGATACGATTAGGGTCTCGAAAAAGAAATCATCGAGATTAATCTTTTTACATTTTCCAGAATATTAAGGTTACTAATATGTGCTAAGAAGTTAGAGTGCATTTTATCTATTCTTATTCGAATCCATCATCAACTCATTCTCCCATTGAGTATTTAGCATAAATTTTTGAGAAGGTTGTTCATCTGGCTTAAAGGGCATACCAATCTCCTCTTTAACGTTTATATTTTTGAGTTGATTGCTTTTATCAATTTCCCCTGGATCATTAAAGTATTCCACTACAATAAGGTTATCTAATCCCTCAAGATGATATAGTCTGTCCTTTATGGAGATATTAGACTCATCCTTTAAAATACAATAGGACAGCTGATAGGTATTATTAATTTTAGAATACATGGTTTTGTTTGAATAATGCAGGTAATATCCTGATATATTCAAGATAGGGATTTTTGTTACAATTGAGTTTTTCAATAGCGAATATTCGGAATACACTACAGCCCAAGTTGTTTCATCAATATAAATCTTGCCTTCATACTGTACAGAGTGCTCATCTATCAATTTTGGTTTATATGAAATCACATACAATGAGCTTCCCTTATAATTAGTGCTACCTTGATAGATAAATGAATAGTCAAAGAAATCTTTTACAAATGGGTGATTATTAACAACGAAAGCATCCTCTATTGCTGACTCTGTATGTCTAAAAAACAACTTCTCTCCTTTTGCCTTGTATAAATTATAACTTTTAAGTCTTGTGAATATCTTCTTGTTTTTTTTCGAATAGCTTTTTAACCAGAGATCAATATTCCCATCAAAAAACGTATTATTTTTTCCATTGGAAAGGGATACACATTTATAATCTGCATTAACCTTCGTTAATTCTTGTGGATAATTCTTGTAGATATTATCAATTACTTTTTGGACTATTTGCTCAGCGCTAAAGGCACTTATTGTAATTTCCTTCAAGAGGATGTTATTTCCCTCAAGTTTTACTATGATAGTATCCTCTTTAATTGAATCAAGTTTTATTGAGAATGGTTTATAGTTTATATGATAAAATGTGATGTAATTTCCTGTTATTCTTTCCTTAATCAGCTTAAAACGTCCCTCCATATTACTAATAGCAATACATTTATTATCCCTATCATAAAGATTAACTAAAGAAACCGCATTACCTTTAGAATCCTTAATCGTTCCGCTCAACCAATGTGTTTGACCTGATTGAGCTTTAGAAGAAGTAAGTAAAAGGCTAAAAATGAAACAATAGAAAGTTGATTTCAGAATATTCATTAGACAGATAAAATAAGATTACACAAGATTACTTGAATTAAAACAGAAAAATAAGAAACATTGAGGTTGCGAAGAATATTTGTGTCTAAAACTTTGCACTATAATTGTGAACCATCAATTAACTAATTTCTTTACTACCTATTCATCCGCGTCATGGTTAGCTCTAAACCCATAGTAGCTACCGATTTTATCATCTCCATTGACTTATCTATTAGCAATGGTAGTTCTGGCTGTTCATCGTTGTCAAAGCCACTAAGCACGTAGTTTACCTGTTGTCCTTTGGCAAAATCATTACCAATACCAAAGCGCAAACGAGGGTAGTTTTGCGTGTCTAACGTTTCTTGAATATTGCGTAGTCCATTGTGCCCTGCATGCCCTCCTTGAGGGCGTAGTTGCAGCTTACCAAAAGGTAGAGCTAAATCGTCTACCAATACTAAGGTATTTTCTACACGTATTTTTAGCGTTTGCATCCAATAGTTTACGGCTTTGCCGCTCAAATTCATGTAGGTGGTTGGTTTTATTAAAAAGAGTTTTCGGCCTTTTAGGCTTACTTCGGCATAATACGCCAAACGCTCGGTAATGAAGGTGGCTTTTTCTTGCTTGGCTAATTCATCCAAAATCATAAAACCAATATTGTGCCGCGTATCTGCATACTCGGGACCAACATTACCTAAACCTACTATCAGGTAGTTTATCATTACGCAAAAATGAAAAAATACTTGGGCTTGTGTGCAATGACTATAAAATTTACTTTTGAGAAAAATTAATACAATGATTTACTACAACCCAAAATCGTGGTTTGCCCTTATTTTTAAACTGCACAAAACAGATACTTTTAGGCAACTATACCGGGTAATTATTGCCATTGCATTATATACTTCGTGCTTTGTTGTGCTGGAAGAATACATTTTCGATGGCATACACACCTCTTCGTTACAAGTACATTCATTGCTAGGATTTGTGATTTCTTTGTTGCTGGTATTTAGAACGAACACTGCCTACGACCGTTGGTGGGAAGGCCGTAAATTATGGGGTAGCTTGCTAAACAACAGTCGCAATCTAGCACTTAAGTTCTCATCCATGGTGATGCACAAACCTGCCCATGAAGAGAAAATAATTTTGAACCAATGGATAGCTGCCTATGCGTATGTACTAAAAGAGCATTTGCGCGGAAAATCGACTGCCGAAATTTGCAGCCATAGCAAAGAAATGGATTTAAGTGCGCTAAAAGATAGCTGGCATTTGCCCAATGCTATTGCTGCTAAAATGAACGAAACCATTCAATCGGCTTATCAAAAAGGATTGCTAGACGGACATCAATTGCTGTTGTTAAAAGATGAGCTTACAGCCTTTACCGATATTTGCGGAGGCTGCGAACGCATTCGAAAAACTCCTATACCTTATACCTACAGTTTATTTATCAAGAAGTTTATTTTTATGTACACAGCTACCATGCCCATAGCTTTTGTGGGCGATTTTGGTTGGTGGACCGTTCCTATTGTAGTGTTTGTATTTTATGCATTGGCAAGTTTGGAGGTAATTGCCGAAGAAATTGAAGACCCTTTTGGTAATGACGCTAATGATTTACCGACTGATGAAATTAGTCAGAACATTGCGGCCAGCGCACATGAATTATTGAGATAAGGGGCTTTTAATAATTCACTATCAGCCCTATACCCAAACCCTTGTCGCTATCGTAATGCGTGGCAATACCTATATTTTTTTTGATACTATAGCGCAAACCTGCCATGTATTCTTTGTCGGTATTAACCATAAACCCCGCTCGCAATCGCTTTGCAATAAGTATATCTTCTCCCATCAGTTGCAGGCGAACATTTCATCTTGATACACTTTAGGCTGTGCCATTAGGAGCATTGGCAGTACATAGTTTATGCCTAAACTAATTTTGGGGCAATATCCACACTGGTTATTTTGATATTAAAAATTTGGCTGTTCCCTTTTCTGTTTTAATAAAATATAATCCATTGGGCCAATCGGAAATAGTTATAGAAACAACTTTAGGCGATTTGGAAATAGTTTGAACCGTTTGTATTTGCCCAAGTGCGTTGTAAATGTTAAAAGCCTCTGCAATACTATTCACAAACTCAAGGCTTATTTGACTTTGGGCAGGGTTTGGATATACCGACAAGGTCGCTTCGTTATGTTGTAGCTCTTCAATGTAGGCACTTATGTCATCAATCTTAATATCATCTACATACAGGTTGTTGCCGCCATCGGTTACGTTTACAATTTTAAGAAGTGCGTTGCTGCTGGCTCTGTAAGCACTTAGGTTTATTTTGGCTTCTTTCCAAACGGTTGCGCTATTGGGAATATAAGGCGTTGTTTGGGTTGCTCCCGTTACCATATTTGCCCCTGAGCGGGTAAAAATCTGGGTATAGTTTACCCCACAATCGGTAGAAATTAGTACCGAAAGCTGGTCGGAGTAATTGGCATCAGAACGTGCATAAGCCCAGCGAAAACGCAGGTACGAAACGGTTGGGTAGGATTGCAAATCGAAACCGGGCAACACCAACGCATCGGCCTGACCGTAATTGGTATTGATTAAGTTATTGATTTTTGCAGATGCCTTGCCTTGATAAGCCAATGCAATGGTATCTCGCTGCCAGGTAATGCCAGTATCTGGGTTCTCTATCGCTATGCCGTTGCTTGGAAATACACTATTTTCAAAACCTTCGTAATACGGCAAAGGTTGACCCGCTGGTGGATTGGACACCGTAATATAATTGGTGAACGAAAGCGTATCGGAAGTCAAACTATCAAAGGCAATGAGCGTGGCTGCATAGCTGCCCAGTATGTTGTATTTTATAGTGGGATTTAGTACCGAAGACGTATCAGGCGTACCACCAGGAAACGACCACTTATAGGTTTTTGCTCCGTTTAACGATTTATTAACGAACAATACCGAATTACCTGTACACACATTGCGGCTATTTGCCACAAAATCGGCTAATACGGTACACGGTCCATTTATAAAGTCCGAATCGCAACCAGTAGAAGTTACGTTTTCTGCACTACTAATGGTACTACGCAAAGTATGTAGTGTAGTACTCATTCTGTCGGCCTGCCCAGCTGAAAACATACTTTTGCAGCCATCGTCAGAATAGTCCATGTAGTTGCTTATCTGGTCGGGCAGGTTGTCGTTGGTACACGAATTTTTATTGGCAGGACAGCCGTAGTTGGGATTTGCTGCTGGCGGGGTATCGCAAATAAAATCGCCTGTTGTGCAAGTGTCTGTTCCGCAACCGCCTTGAAAAGTGTGATACAAGCCAAACCAGTGGCCAATTTCGTGAGTCATTGTTCCACCCAAATTGTTGGGCGATACAGCAGTCCCCATTCGTCCAAAGGCACGGTGCAACACCACAATGCCATCGCTTTCGTCAGGGCCATTGGGAAACGAGGCATAACCCAATACACCGCTGCCATTATCAATACTTTTTACTATATAAATATTCAGGTAGCGTTTATTGTTCCAAAAGCTGAGTTCTTTTAACTTTTGGCGATCAACTGTTTTATGGTCGGCCAAGGTAGATTGTATGCGCACTATGCCGTTTGTACAGCTACCATCAGGAGTTAGTTTTGCTAAGCGAAACCGTACTTTGGTATCAACCCCTGCACCATCGCCTTTTGTGCCGGGAGTTTTGCCAAAATCTTCATTCAGCACAGCTATTTGGCTGTTTATTTGTGCATCACTAATATTTTCAGCCCCGCCGTTGTGTATTACATGCACTACTATGGGAATAATGTTGAGTTCACCATCACTTAAACCCTTACCCAACTTGTCATTGTCCGAAAGTAAAAACCTATTTGCTGCATCGTAAGCAAATTTATTCAATTGATACTGCCTATCGAATAAACAAGGTTCAGTATGTTGCTGGGCTACCGCTGTCGAAAACAACAGGACCAAAAAAGGAGTAAGTAGAGCTGATGATAACTTGAAACGTAACATAATGGGTTCTGATTTTTATTTTAAAGTAACTAAAAAACTGCCTCTTTCTTGTCCGGCTCTTACCATATACCAACCGGGTTTCCATGCCGACACATCTTGCTGTAAGACCTCGCCGACAAACTGCGGATAATATTTAACTAGCATTCCAACTGAATTGTAAATACTAACTGGCAAAGCCGCACTGGCATTGAGTTGTATTAAAATGGTAGTATTGGCCGGATTAGGATACACTAATAAGCGTTGTACGGTGGCTTTTGGTTCGCTAATCCCTGTTCCAATTGTGTCTAGCACCATAAAGCTACCCATCATGCCCTCATCTTCGTGGTGCAGCAAGTGGCAATGGTACATATAAGGTACAGTGCTACTGGCAAAAGTTTCGAACTTGGTGATAAAACGCAGGGTATCCTTTGGCTCTACCAGTATCACATCTTTCAAGCCCGCATATTGAGGTGGTGGTGGATTGCCATTTATATCCAGTACATAAAACTGTATATCATGGATATGGAACGGGTGTGCCACAAGAGTTTTATTTACTAATGTCCATATTTCGGTATGATTGAGGTAGGTAACATGGTTTACAGAATCCATGTGAAAACTGTTATTGTTCATAAAAAATGGTCCATCCACAAAGCCCTCTTGTCCGCTGGTAACGGTGTCGGGTTCAAACACAATGGTATGCTTAGCATTGACTGATGATTCAGACAATGGTGTACGATTTACCAAAGTGCTGGGGATGCTGATAATCGTATTGAGTGTACCAATTTCCACATCGAAGCGGAGAATATTAAAATCAGCTCCATTCAATGGGTTCTCGTAATAGCCTTCGCCCATCATAATACTTAATGTACCTACCGAATCAGCCCCAATAATTCCTCTAGGCAGTTCCGAGGCATAGCTTTTTAAGTACAACTGTTGGCCTGTGGTATATTTACCAAAGTCTACCAGTATTTCTACTCTCTCGCCTGTAGAAAGACGCACACGGTTGGTTTGGTAAGGTTGGGCAAGCAAACCACCGTCGCTGGCAATAAGACTAAAATTGGCATTGTCGGATAAACCGAAATAATACGTACGGTCGGCAGAAGCATTGAGCAAGCGTAATCGTACTACTTGCTTTGGCACTTGCAGATACGGGTTAATTGTGCCGTTTACCGTCATTATACTGTCTTCGTGGGTGGCGGTTGCTATTTGCTGCAATACATCAAAGGCTTTGCTTTGCACAATAAGCGGAAAGTCGTCTATGCCATATTTCCGGGGTAGCGGCAGAGCGGCTTCCACAGCATCGCGTACTATAATCATGCCTGCTAAGCCTTTAGATATTTGTATCTCTGTTTTGCCTTCACCATGTGGATGGTACCAAAAGGTAGCTGCTTCATTCAACATTTTGAACGAAGGACTCCATGTAGTATTTGGAGCTATAATTTGGTGCGGACCACCGTCATTTTCGGGAGCTACATGAAAACCATGCCAATGCACGGTAGTAGGCTGGGTAAGCTTATTGGTAACATTTAATGTTATGTTGTCGCCTTTATTGATAAGCAAGGTAGGTCCCAGCAAATTGCCATTGTACCCGTAGGTGGGTGTGTTTTTACCTGCAAAAAATTCTTGTGTACCTGTTTGTACATTCAGATTGAATGTGGTACCACTCAATGTGTCGGGGATGTGTAGTTTGTTTTGAGCTAAACACGGCACAGCTAAAAATCCGGCAGCCGCAACAACGATTGCGACCACCGAAAAACGCAAATTGATTATCATGTACTTATCGGGTTATACTTATTTTTTGGGTAATAGCCCTTCCATCAATACCCAACTTTAGTAAATAGTTGCCATTAGGCAGGTTAGCTGTATTTATTTGCTTAGATACTTGTCCGCTTGATACGTTTTCTGAACTTTCCTGAATCACCGTTTTGCCATTTATATCAGTAACCAACGTATAAAGCTGCACTGCTTGTTTCAATACAAGATTAATATTTAGGTAGTCGGTAGCAGGGTTTGGAAACACATTTACCGATTGTACCTGAACAGGCAAGCTATTGATGCTTGCTGAGACATTAAACAGGTTCATAATAGAATCACGCATGGCGATAGTGTCTTTTGTAGCAAATGGATTATCTTGATTAGCAACATACATTACTCGGTGATCTTTACCTCCTACCAATACTACCGATGGCATACCCATACCGCCATAGTAAGCTACTTGAGCAGCCCCGCTATCTATAGCAGTAAATAGATTTAATCCGTTTGAAGTTACCCATGTTTGTACATTGGTGCATTTGGTGGTATTGTTGTAAGGTATGGCGTATGCTTTTACCTTATTTGGATACTGCTTGTTGATATTATTGAGCATGGTTTGTACCTTTTTGGCTGGTGGAGGGCAGCTTCCACAATTTGGCATGTAATAAAATAGCACTACGGCCATTCCATTATCTAAATCATTGAATAAGTGGTCCTGTGTTCCGTTGCAATTGGTACGGTTAAAGTCCATTGCAGTAGTATTTTGGGCTTTGGAAATGGTAGCTACCAACATCAAAGTGGCAAATAGTAATGTTAACTTTTTCATTTTCATTTTTTTAAAAATAGTGAAGGAATTGGATTATTGAACTATAATTTTTTGGGTATAAACATTCCCGTTTATCTGAATTTTGGTTAAATAAGTACCAAATGGTAGATTACTAGGAATAGGTATCATTAGTTTGTGTTTACCTTGTATCTTATTTTGCTGATAAAGATTGGTTACTTGTTTACCCGATAAATCATACAACCGAACTTGAATTTTGGCACTCTTTTCCAACATAAAATCAATGGATAATTGATCGGTTACAGGGTTAGGATAAACAGATAGTGCATACTTTTCTTTCACAAAATCCGCTATCTCTGTTGTCTTTTTTTCATCAGCAAAAAGAGTACTTAGATATGTTTTATCCCCATCTTTATGCCCTTCATAATTCGAGTTGAAACCCGCATAAAAAGCTACATCTCCCGTACCTTTGGCTGGTGCTATCCAATCAAACGACCAGTCTAAAGAATCTTTGCCCTCTATACCATTGGCTGTATAAGTAATGTATTTTACACCACCTACAAATTTGGTTCTAATACTGTCGGTAATAACCATAGTCCCTAACAAGGCACCAGCTTCGTTTTGTGGCGACACCTCGAAACCAAAGCGTGTAGCTCCTGTTTCTTTGTTTACAGCTCTAATTGTATACGTTTTACCTGGTTCATATCCTTCTACTGGAATATTGGAGCTAAGCCAATCCTCTACTGGCACTGCCGTTCCACCGTGGCAGGCAGTACAGTCTTTCAGGCTATCACCAGGCGAACCTGTGTAACCCGGTTCTGCTCCGTCTTTTTTCATAATATCCAGAGGAGTTAATGATTGTAAACCCATTATTGCAATGACAATAAACAGGGTCATGTAGATTACTCGTTTCATATTTTGGGGATTTAGTTACTACTGATTTTTTTACGGGCATACGGGCAACATTCGTGTCAATTCCTGTATGCTTTATCTTCATCATTTAGTATATCATAAAAGTAAACTATTTGGGTTTATTACCTAATTTTTAATGCACTTTTAATCAAAGCTATCATCTCTTGTATTTTATGCATTGGCAAGTTTGCAGGTAATTACCGAATAAGTAGAAAACCCATTCGGTAGCGATGCTAATAATTTACTATCAGCCCTATACCCAAACCCATATCGCTGTCGTAATGCGTAGCAATACCTATATTTTTTTTGATAATGTAGCGCAAGCCTGCCATGTATTCTTTGTCGGTATTCACCATAAACCCCGCTCGCAATCGCTTCGCTAGTGGTATATCTTCTCGCATAAGTTGTAGGCGAATATTTCCATCTTGATACACTTCGGCCTGTGCCATTAGGAGCATTGGCAGTACATAGTTTACGCCTAAACTAACTTGGGCTCTGCTATCTTTCGTGTTGGTTTGTGCAAAAACGTTTTTCTCAATTTCATTATGACCTAATTTTCGGTATCGCCAATCAAATCCTATAAATGGCATTAACCATTGCATTTTTCCAATGTAGCGTCCAATGTGGGTTTCTGTTTCATAGCCGTGAAAATCGTGATAGCCCAAACGCCATTCTGTATTTATGCTCCATCTGGTATTTTGTAGCATCGCCATTCCATCATTTCCATTGGTAGCAAAATCGTTTTCTGCCATAAAATGTGGTTTTCTGTCGTCGGCAAAAAGTTTGCGTTGAGCTAATTTGGGATTGGTAATTAATGGGTTTTTAGGTTGGTTTTCATAGGTAAAAACCCTACCCATTCCACTCATCATGTGATACAGTATATGGCAATGAAAAAACCAATCGCCTTCTACATTGGCGTTAAACTCCAACGTGTCGGTTTCCATTGGCATAATGTCTACTATGTTTTTGAGTGGTGCATTTTCGCCTTGTCCGTTTAGTAAACGAAAATCGTGACCATGCAAATGCATAGGGTGCCGCATCATAGAACCGTTGTACAATACTATTCTAATATTTTCTCCCTTTTTTATTAATATTTTGTCTGTTTCAGAAACTACTTTATTGTCCAAACTCCACACATAGCGGTTCATATTTCCGGTAAGTTCAAACTTTAACTCTTTTACAACTGCATCTTTGGGAAGTGCTGTATTGCTTGGAGATTTCAGCATAGCATAATTTAGTGTAACTAGGTCTGCCAACGCATTAGCATTATACCTATTAGGGTCGACCTCTCCCCCCGCCCTCTCCAAGGGAGAGGGGGCTTTGGGCTTTGAATCTCCAGTTATTTCAGGATACATTACTACGTTCATATCCATTTGGTTGAGACTCATTTGCATCCCCATGTCATCCAAATCTCCATTCATTTTCATCATATCGTTCATCATTTCCATCCCTTCAAAATACTTCAATCGGGGTTGTGGCGATTTAAGTTGTTTGATTCCATTTCCGATATAATAAGATGCAGAATTGGTGCGATCTTCGGTGGTTGCCAAAAATTCAAAAGCCGTGTTTTTGGCAGGAATGGTTACGATTACATCATAAGTCTCAGATACCGCAATGATTAATCTATCTACCTCCACAGGTTCTATATCGTTACCATCATTGGCAACTACCGTAATTTTACCACCTGCATACGTCAACCAAAAGTAAGACGACGCTCCACCATTGGAAATACGAAGCCGTACTTTATCACCAGCTTTTAAGGCTTTACCATCAATGCTTTTAATATCTGTATTCGGTTTTCCATTCATTAAAATCTTATCGTAATACACATCGCTTACATCCATTGCCAACATTCGCTTCCACTCATTCTTGACCTTGGTTTTAAAGTGTCCTGCTTTTATAGCTTCTCCATAACTCTGCGTTGCATTCTTTTTGATAGCAAACCAATCTGTTGCGTTGTGCAACATTCGGTGTATGTTTTCGGGATTGTAGTCTGTCCATTCGCTTAAAACAATAGGAAGAGTTGGTATATCGTCAATGCCCTTTCTAAATGTTGAAACCTCACCCTTCGCCCTCTCCAAAGGAGAGGAGACTTTTTTGAGCATCACAAAGTTGCCATACATACCTATTTGTTCTTGTAGCCCCGAATGACTGTGGTACCAATGCGTTCCATTTTGAATGATAGGAAAACGATAAATATATGTTGTGTTGGGGGCTATAGGCATTTGTGTGAGGTAGGGAACGCCATCTTCTTTGTTGGGCAAAAACAATCCGTGCCAGTGCAAAGAGGTTTCTTCATCCAGCTCATTATGCACATATATCTCGGCAATGTCGCCTTCTGTAAAAGTGAGTGTGGGCATCGGAATTTGCCCGTTTACAGCAATGGCTCTTTTCTCTTTTCCTGTAAAATTTACAATGGTGTCTTTTACATACAGGTCATATCGCACCACTTTTTGAGCGAATAAAGTAGCTGTTGACAACAGTAAAACAATTATTGGCAACACTTTTTTATACATATCTTTCTTATTAACCATTTTATAAATTTCATTTTTTGATTGCATTGAAATACGAAAATGTTCCAATTGCTGTATTGATTGAGTTGGCTACCGCTACATTTTTAAAACCTGCCTTAGCGATAAAATCAGGCATTAATCCTTTTACATTATCGTTGGTGGTTTTGAAACCATCTAATAATTGAACTAAGCCAAAAGTAAATCGCATCAACTTGTTTTGTGCTTTACCCCAATCGGCAATAATAAGTTGGCCATTGGGTTTCAAAATGCGATGTAATTCTTTAAGGCAATTCAGTTTCGTTTCAGCATCTAATTGATGGAATACTAAGCAACTGTACACCTTATCAAATTGATTGTCGGCAAATGGAAAAACGCCTCCATCGTATAAGTGCAATGGAATTTCAATGTTATTTTTTGCCAATTTATGTTCCGCAATGGCTTTTACTTTTGGGTCAATATCCAATGCTTCTAATTTGGCATTTGGATTTGCCTTATGTACCAACAGCAAGTTTTGACCTGTACCAAAACCAAACTCTAAAATCCGCTCAGTTGATTGGGGCTTAATTTCTTCCACCAAAAGTCTTCTAAACTTCTTTTCCGGCATAGTGATCTTTATTGCCAAATCGTAGTAGGCTGTAAGGAAATCGTAGCCCAATGCAGGGATATATTTTCGTTGCTCCATAATTGTTGTTTAATGATGTGCCATACCTCCACTTAAAAGGTGTTTGATAATAACAAATAGTACAAAAATGATAAGTCCAATAATTACATACACTCTCAATGGACGTTTCCCTGTTTGTTCGTTTTTGTGAATTGCTAGGGACCTTGAGGTGTAATCAATCTTATTCCAAGGCTTGTATACCGATAGAGTAGTAGCAGCAAGCAAAACCAAAATAGCTGCACCTGCTTTTGTTATGAGGTCAATAACTTGTTCTGAATATTGAACATTAGAAAACGATGCCTGACTTGCCACACCTGCCAAATAGCTTATTGGCTGCAAATGCAACACTAAAAGCAGGGTGGATAAGAGGGTTAAAATCAATTTAACAACAATCCAATAATGGCTAAAGAGCCCCCATTTAGTGCCTAATGCCTGAATTATACCTGTAAATAGAGAAAGCAAGCAAAAGGGTAGTATAACATACCACGTGCTTAACTCCATGGCTAAATAAGCGGAGCGAGCTAATTGATTATTTAAGGTAGTTAAACCGGTAACAGCAAGTACTAAAAAAACAGCAATTGCACCTATCCAGCCTACAGAAAAGACAATGTGTGAGGTGAGTGTTGCTTTTCTTACTTGAGGTGTTAGTGTAAATAGAGTTGCTCTGTTCATTTTAAAATCAGTTTAGTAACATTATAGCACTCATTCCTATCATTAAAGCATCTTCAATAATAGTTACGGTACTCATTGGTAAATTAAAAACAGCACCCAAGCAAGCACATTGAATTTGTTGTTTGTTGAACACCGATTGCAACACTCCTACAATACTAATGCTCATAACAATTAAGGTAGTAAGGTTTGTAATAAATGGATTGAAATTAACTGTATAAGCAATCCCTAAACCCAATTCAATAAAAGCGTAAGTGTAAGCCCAAACGGGAATACGCTTTGCCAGTACATCATACATTACATAACTTTCGGCAAAGCCTTTTAGATTGAGCATTTTGAAAAACGAGAAAACCAAAAAGAATCCTGCCATAAAATGCTGCATTGCCTCCATCCAGTTAAAATGTTCATTTTTAAATTGAACTAAAGCGGTTACTAAACCGATGTAGAAAAATATTAACAAGATTGGTTTATATGTTTCAAACCAACCTTTGGTTTGCTCTACAATTTCAACATGATGTAATGCAGAGATTTGATATTTCGGATTTAACACCTTTTGTAACTCTGCTAAGGCAATGTGCTTGTCCATCATTATAGTTGCCGAATTTTCATCTTTTGAAACCTCAACACTGCTCACGCTTTCAACCATCAGCAAAGCCGACTTTACTTTTGCTTCGCAACTACTACAGGTCATGCCTGTTACTTTATACTTGTGTACCATTTGCTTCTTTTTAACCTTTTTTATCTTTTTAATTTGGCACAAAATTGCTACTTCTTCTCCCCTATGCTGTTATGCTATTTTGGATTTTATTTGTAACATTTACACATCTTCAATTTGCATGCGTTTTTTGTTTTTCAACTGCTTAAAGTAGGTTGGGGTAAAGCCTGTTGTCTTTTTAAACTGGTTGCTTAAATAGGCCACACTGCTATAATTTAGCTGAAGGGCTATCTCGCTAAGTGTCAATTCTCCATACATCAACAATTCCTTTACCTTCTCTATTTTTTGTAGGATGAAGTATTTCTCAATGGTACTACCTTCTACCTCAGAAAACAGATTGCTCAATGTTGCATAGTCTTGGGCTACATGTTGGGTGATGTATACCGATAAATTGGTATGCAATTCGTTGTTTTTGTGATGAACTACATCAATGATTAAGGTTTTTATTTTCTCAATCGTCTTGCTTATCCTGTCATCCATCAATTCAAACCCAAACACCTTTAGCCTTTCTGCTACATCTTTCTTTTGCGTATCAGATAGTGGCTCTATGATTTCGACTTCTCCTAAATCAATTGAAAGTAGTTGAAGTCCGAGCTTTTCCAGCTCGGACTTCACTACCATTTTGCAACGGCTACACACCATATTTTTGATGTACAGCTTCATTTACTCTTTTAAGGCAATACCATTCGGGCTTGCACCAACCGAAATAGTTTGAGAAACAGTGTGACTAGAAACAGCTATTACAGAAACATTTCCTGCACCTTGATTCGTAACATAGGCTTTCGTCCCATCGCTATTAAAAGTAATAGCGTGAGCATCTGCACCCGTTGTGATACTGCCTTGCAAGGTCCAAACTCCGCCTACCAACGTGTAGTAAACTACCTTACCATTAGTAGCATCAGTAACCCACAATTCGCTACTTGCAGTATGATAAGCTACATAAGCAGGCTTAAATCCTAAATTTATAGTGCTTGTAACATTCATGCCTGATACCGAAATTTCAGAAATGGTTTGGCTCGTTTCATTATCTACATACATATTTTCATTACTTGCACTCCAGGCGCCAACAGGGTCGGTGCCTGTTGCAATTGTTTGTACAACAGTTTTTGTAGTTGGATTAATAACAGAAACCGTTCCGTCCATTGTATTACAAGCAAAAGCCATTGAGCCATCGTTTGAAAATGTTACTTCTGAAAGACCTTTACCTACGTTAATGGTGTTTTGTAGAGCCCAGTCAGACGTTCTGTACACCAAAACTTGGCTTTGGATGGTATCCATTTGCCCTAACCACAGCTCTGTTCCAGAACTATTGAAAATGGCATTATGGGGCAATTTTGACAAAGCGATTTCTTTGTCAATCTGACCTGTAACCGCATCAATAATCTGAACTTTCAAACCAGCAGTTGCACCTCCGTGTCCTCCATGTCCGCCACTTAAATCGGTGCTTGTAATAGCAACTGCCAATTTCGTTTTTGCAGGATTTAGGTAAATATGATGTGGAAACATGGCGCCATTTAACTCGATGATTTCGGAAACCGTATTATCGGAAAGTTTTATGACCGATAAGTTATTAGATACCCCATTTACTACGTAAGCAGCTGGATAGTCAATAGCCAGCATTGTGGTTGGAGCATCATGTTCGCCACCGTGTTTTTTACACGAAGGAACACTAACAACAACTATCGCTACAGCAATAATTGCTGACATTAATTTTGATTTACTCATTTCTTTACGTTCTAAATTATTGCCGATTACTTAATGGTTTCTACCGTTTTGCCACAAGTAAGCATTTGCGAACCGTAGTAAGGATTTTTTACACCACTTTCTTTGCTCAACCAATTTCCTCCTTTACCTCCATTATACATCGGGCAATTTTGATAGTAAATAGGGTTTTCTTGTTTTGAAACCTTAATGAGCGCATACATATTTTTTGAGAGTGTAGTAAAATGCTCTCTTTGATGCCCTGTATCTTTCGTTTCTTCCATATGTCCTGCATCAAAAACTAAGTCCTTCATTACCTTCATCCAAACGCTATGTTCTTCTGTTGAAAGCTTTTCCATCTTTACAGCATCAATAGCCGCTAGCAACTCCTTTGCTTTGGTTGATGCTGTATTTCCGTCTGTTTTAACCAAGGCATCTTTTAGTGCAAAGTAGTTGTCGAAAACTGCGTTTAGCTGTGCTACTTCTTGCTTTTCTGCCACTGTAGCCGCTACAGCTACTTCAGAAGTCACGATGTCTGTTTTTTGCACTTCCTTATTTGTCCTTTCATACTGGCAACATCCGTTAAGTTGTGCATACACATCATCAGGAGCAAGAAATTTATCGCTATCGTAACCAGCCAATGCCACACGTTTCAAAATCTCATCTTGATTTGTTTTGGTGCTATCATAGCTAATTTTAGCCATTTTGGTATCCTCATTCCACTCTATCGAAGCGGTTTTATTTTGGTTGCCTGCCTTTTCTATGGTTGCTTTGCACATGCTGCAGTTTCCGTAAATTTTTACGATTTCTGTTTTAGCGTTTTTTACTTGTCCGCTACAAGAAGTAGCAAAAAGCACTATGCTTATTGCCACAAATACTTTAGTTACTTGTTTCATTAGTTCTATTTTTTAAAAAAATTGATATTAAAATATGGCGCAACGCACCGAAAGCCGAATCACCAATGTGGTGTCGGCAAAAAATGGATTACTAGAAAATCAAATCCGAAAAACCTGCTGAAGAATATAAAGTGGTTGCTTTATTTTGTCAGGTGGGTGGTAGTCGTTGTACGCTGTATCTTCGGCATCACTAGATTGAAACGAAAAACGATACGCCGCAACTATTATTGGGTGAGTATTTAAAAATTTGAACGCGTTGAAGATAACTTCAGAACTTTTGTAATGGTTGCTTTCTTCTTTAACTGAAAGCTGTTTGTCATTACAACAGCTTTTATCCATTTTTTTACTGCCACATACACAGCTATCTGTATTGTTTAATCCTAATGAAACAGAAGAAATTTGGCCGCCACAATAATGCACCGATACGTTGATACCCACAGCGGGTATCACATACAGAAAAAACAAAAGTATAGCTGCTGCTTTTTTCATTGTTACTAGCAAAGTAAAGGTACGTAAAAAATATATTGGGGGATTATTAAAAAACAGCATATCTGCCTTCTTGATCAAAGGCAAATATGCTGCAACTAGGCAGTTATTTTGAGCTTTAAACTCTTTTGTGAGGCAAACTAGATGTGCAGTAGCTATAATCTTATTTTAATTCCTGCATTAAATACAATTCCGTCTAATGGAGCCCACACTTCCGTAAACTGAGGTGTATCGTACGGTTGCGAAACCATACTGCTGTATTGGGTTTGTCTGAAATTGGTATAATTTTCTAAGTTTCCAAAAAAGGTATAATTCTTCCACGTGTATTCTACAACTGCACCAAATGTCCAAAAATCTTTTGTTTTCAGTCCGTTTGAAAGGGTTTGACTGCTTTTATATTCATAGTCCAAGCCAATACGCCACTTGTTTGGCAAAGCATACAATAAATCGCCTTTCAGGCTGTGGTGCGGTGTAAGCGTTAGGTCGCTGGTTATATTGTCGAAATGATTGATAGCGTTAGTATATGTATAGCCCGCAAATAATACAAAGTCATAAAACCCAAATTTGAAAAATGTTTCCGTTCCCCAACTTTGTGTATACCCGTTGGCATTGATAAAATTGTAAATGCCCGATGTTCCATTGGTGTCTTGTAGTACCAAAGGTTTGTTGAGGTAGGTGTAGAAAAACATCTGGTTGATATTGATAAAAAAGCGATCTCCAATGGGCATTTTATAACCAATGTCTACATTTCCGCCATACGATTGTTCTGCTTGGGTTTTAGTTCTGTCTATTGGTAATACATTTCTATAGCCGAATAATTCAGCTTCCTGGTTAAAAATACTGGCATTACGATAACCCAACCCTCCGCCAAGTCTTGAGGTCAAGCGGTCTGTCCATTTGAGCAAAGCAGAAACACGGGGCAAAACATACGTTTTTTGATTGATTACATAATCTACCCGCAAACCGCTTTCGATTGCAACCCTTTTGCCGATGTCAAACGTGTAGTTGGCAAATCCCCCAAAAGTTTCGTATCTCTCGTTTCTTAAAACAGCACTTTGCAATGGCTCTTCGGTAAATTGGTCGGTATAAAAATTCAAACCTGTTATCAGTACATTTTGGTTTTTACGAAAGGAATATGCAACTTCCGAGAACGAAGACAATTGTTTACCCGCAAACCGATACTCACCCAATGCAAAAGCAGGGGTTATTTCCAAGCCCCTGTGAAAGATATTGAAGCTATTGCGGATGGAGAAACTATATGCATCCGAAAATTTATGCTCCAATTTTAATTGCGTAGTCATTCGACTGATGTCGTTGGTTTCTTTGTAAAAATGGGTACTGTCGGCTTTTTGGTGATTGAGTAATTGAACATCTCCACCTTCCCGTATCTCACTCGTCAACGTTCCGCCCACTGATAGCTTTGTTTTTTCGGTGAAATAGAAAAATAATTTGGGATTGAAATTATACTTTGTGAGTTGAGGTAAGTCGGTAAACCCATCCTTGTCAGCATCAAATGCCAAATGTGTATTACGTTGTGCCAACAGTGTAAACCCAAGTTTATTTATTTTCCTACTCATAAAAGCGTTCACATCAAAAGCCCCGATGTGTGAGCCGTTTAAATGTAACAGCGTTTCTTCCTTTTCAGGTTCTTTGGATATTAAATTGATTAAACCAGAAATTGCACCTCCTCCATAAAGCGTAGAAGCACCACCTTTCACGTATTCAATTTGTCGCAAATCTAAAGGTGGAATTTGCATGATGCTTAAACTGCCGCTAAACCCACCATAAAGCGGAAACCCGTCTTTGAGTATTTGGGTGTAACGTCCGTCAAGTCCTTGAATACGCACATTTGCTGTATTGCTTGTTGCCGATGTTTGTTGTACTTGTATGCCCGTACTATGCGTAATTAAATGAGCAATTTTACTGGGGTCCATTGTACTTGCCTCGTCTATTTCTTCAGTCAGTACTTCTACCCGAGTAGGAATATTGGCGATGCTGCGGTTGCTACGAGTTCCCTCTACAATTACCTCCTCCAATTCGTCCGAACTTGTGGCTAAAAAAATGGTTTTCCGTGAATTGTCTGTTAAAGGAAATATATAGTTTACTTCCCGTTTTTTGTAACCGATATAGCTAAACACAACTGTTTGCAAGCCGTCTGGAATATTTACAATACTAATTTCGCCACTTATATTGCTGCTTGCTCCGTTGCTTGTACCTTTAATACTAACGGCTACGCCAATCAATGGCTCTTTTGTTAAACTGTCTCTTACAATAACTTTAAAAGCACCAGCCTGTCCGGCAGGCAGGTCTTGTCCCCAAGCTACAGATGATAATAGAAATGTCAATAAAGGCAATAGTATTTTTTGCATGATAATTAGAATTTGAGTTAAATAAAATACGGTAAGCAGAGCTGAGCCCTACACTATTGAATGTGGCCTAACCACACCTATTTTATTAACTCAACTTTGGCGGTCGCCAAACTGAAGCAAAATGATTGGAAGGAAAGTAGGTCTGTTTATAGATACTTCTTACTTTACTACTTTGCACTGAAACTGGTTGAATAGAAAAGTCTTTGATACTAATGAAAGCCAATTGTATTTGGTGTGTAGTACAATCGTGCGAGTGATTATGAAAGGGTAATTGCTCGTGTTCATCATGGCTATCATCATGATGAATATTTTCTGATACATGTTCCTTTAGATAATCGAGAAAAGCAACAGACTTATGATGCTCATTGTGGTGAAAAAAGTGGGTAACAAACATGGGTAAACGCAACAAGTCGGTTTGCAAATGCTGCGGAACAGCGATTTGCAAGCAGAGAAAAAATACGACTATGCGTTTTGTCAGATTCACGGGATAAATATACATATATTTTTTACGCAGGAGAGGTAGGCGTCGCGCTGCATAATTGACATACAATTACTTTTAGTCAACATATTTTAGGACTGGAGCAGGCATAAAAAAAGAGGCAACTCTTTCGGGTTGCCTCTTTTTACTTAAATTTTATAGATTATTTACCTGGAGTATCGTCTGCCTGACGTGATGCACGAGTAGAAACAACACTTAAAATAGTGTCTACCTTAGAGTTTAAAATCTCTAATTTTCCAGCAGGTAAATCTGATACACGAATTAACTTACCCATTTCTAAGCTATCGATGTTTACTTCGATAAAATCTACGTGGTTTTTAGGTAAAGCCACTACACGTAGTTTCTTTAATTTTTGTACTAAACGACCACCCATTTTCACACCTGGAGATGTTCCAACAACTTTTACTGGAATGTTCATTACTGTAGGCTTATCTTCAAACGTTTCTAAAAAGTCTACGTGAATGATTAAGTCCGTTACCGGGTGAAACTGAATGTCTTGCATGGTAGCTTTTGCTTTTTTACCTGCAATGTCTAAGTCAACAAACATGGCATCTGGTGTGTACACCAATCCACGTAAATCTTCAGCCAATACTGAGAAGTGCGTTTGTTCTTTACCGCCGTACAATACACAAGGTACGTGGCCTTTGTAACGCAGCTCCTTAGCATCTCTTTTCCCTACGTTCTCTCTTGGAGAACCGCTAATAGCTATTGATTTCATTTATATTTATTTGTGTAATTTGATAAGCTCTCGCTACTTACCGCCTTACGTTTCTTTTTAAATTGTGCGAGAGTACTTTAAATATTAATACTTGGCTGAAAGCTGTCGTTTATTTTAAACAAACTGCTTACCGAGCCGTGCTCGTTTACGTTAGCAATAGCATGTGCAAATAAATTATCAACCGATAATACTTTTATTTTTGGTGAATGTTGTTTTAATGGAATGGTATCGCAAACGATAAGCTCTTGCAATGCCGATTTTTCGATATTCTCGTAGGCTTTACCCGAAAGTACCGGATGGGTACATACAGCTCTTACACTATTAGCACCTTTATCCATTAACAACTGCGCTGCTTTTGATAGTGTACCTGCGGTATCACAAATATCATCTACTAATACGATGTCTTGCCCTTTCACATCTCCGATAACTGTCATCGATTCTATTTCGTTGGCGCGTTTACGTTGCTTATCACAAATAACCACCTCTACGTTAAGTGCCTTTGCAAATACACGGGCACGGTGTGTACCGCCCATATCTGGTGCTGCAATGGTTAAGTTTTTAAGTCGCAGGCTTTTGATGTAAGGAATAAAAATAACCGATGCATCTAAGTGATCTACTGGTATATCAAAAAATCCTTGAATTTGTGCCGCATGTAAATCCATAGTCATTACACGATGGGCGCCTGCTGTGGTAAGTAAATTAGCAACTAATTTAGAACCAATAGCAACACGTGGTTTATCTTTACGATCCTGACGTGCTAATCCGAAATATGGAATTACCGCAATAATGTAATGCGCCGAAGCACGTTTTGCTGCATCAATTGTTAGCAGCAGTTCCATTAAATTATCAGAAGGTGGAAATGTAGATTGGACAATAAACACATCCGACCCTCGTACTGATTCATTAAAACTGGGCTGAAACTCTCCATCGCTAAAGCGACTTAGGGCCAAATCACCCAATTGTAAATTACTTTCTTTGGCAATGCGCTCGGCTAATTGTCGAGAACCAGAGCAAGAAAATAATTTGATGGGATTGAAACGTGATGGCATTTTTTGAAATTATAAATTATTAATTATAAGTTACAAATTGATAAAGAATGAAATGTGTTCCACATTCTTAATTTATAATTTCTAAATAGTTGCCCGAGCTGGATTCGAACCAACACAGTCAGAATCAAAATCTGAAGTCCTGCCTTTAGACGATCGGGCAATTGTACCGTTTTTTTGAACGGACTGCAAATGTAGAAAAATGATTTTTAACTTCAAATAAGATTTTACTTTTTTACTTCTTCTACTCGTTTTAATAAGTAATCTTTTCGCCAATTATTAAATAGATACTTTTTGGTGTGGTCGAAACTTTTTGGACCCATTGCCTCATAATGTGCTACTATCTCTTGAAAAAGAGGCTCATTAGCAGCTTTTAGCTGTACTAAATCAATTTTTTTCTTAACAAAAAACTCATCGATTGTCATTGTGCATTTTTAGCTTCAAATTCCTTTACCAGCTCATCCAAACTTTTTCCCATATTGGCAATTGACAATTCGGCTTGCTCTTTCAATTTACTGTTCGGATACTTATTAATTACCTCCTCGTAATACATTTTGGCGCTAGCCGTGTCTTGCAAACTATTTTCTGCAATAAACGCACATAAAAATACGCTTTCTGCTGCTTTATCAAATGCTGGATAACTCTCTGGTATCGTCGATAATATACTTATTGCTCCTGCATATTCCGTCAAACCATTACTTACTTCACCTGCTTTAAACAAATACTCTGGGGCTAACTTATCTTTAGGATATTGTTTAGCAAATTCTTGATAGTCGACTACCAAAATCCTTGCAATGCTATCATTCAGGCGCAAACTATCTGAAATCAATATCTTTTCAGATTGCTTGATTTTGCTGAGCAACTTATCTCTACCCGACTGGCAAGCAACTAATACACAACACAGCAAACAAACGGCAACTGTAATTCTTTTACACATAGTATCTCTTATTTTGATGCACAAAATTAGTTTTTTAGTTTGATTTTATAATTGCGTATTTTTGTACTGTGAAAAAGGTAATGGCTATTCTATTATGTACTTATCTGCTGTTTAATACAGTGGGATTTACGATATATAGCCATTTTTGCGGCAGTAAATTAGTGGAAACTGCATTCTTTGATGAATCAGATAGCTGCTGCAAGAAGCCAAAAAAAGATTGTTGCTCTACACAAGTAGCAGCGGTACAATTTATAGAGCAGTATGTAGCAAAAAAAGTAGCCGAAACGCCAATAGTTGCTCAAAACCAGTTATTGGATTTTTATTTACCTACACCTGCTTTTTCTTTTACCCCTAATTTCCCCCATACCCAATATCAATCTGTTTTGCTCTATCCCGATATATCGGTACGGCTGCAAACGTTCAGAATTTGATGGTTTTATGCACAGCATAATACTTTAACTATCAATTAATTAAAATTCTGAAACAATGAAACAGTCATGCACTATCTTACATAAAAGGCCTGAAAAAAGTTATGGCTGTTCCATGTGTCTATTTAAAAACAAATTATTTTCACATGAAACGATTTATATTCATTCTTTCTATACTCTTTCAGGGCATTTTACTACAGGCACAAAGTATTAGCGGCAATGTATTTGAACGGATAGACGGAAAGAAAATCCCGATTGAAGGGGCTGTAGCAAGCTGGATTGGCACCACACAAGCTGCCAGCAGCAATAGCAATGGCAACTTTAAATTAACAGCTACAGGCATTACCGACAAACGCTTGGTAGTAACATTTGTAGGGTACACTCCTGATACACTTACTATTACCACCAACGCTATTAAGGTAGAATTAAAAGCAAACAACACTCTAAAAACGGTAGAAGTACCTTGGGAGCGCGAAGCAACGATGATTTCGGCACGTACGCTAAAAACGGAGATTATTGGTGATAAGGAGTTGAAAAAAGCTGCTTGTTGTAATTTAGGCGAAAGTTTTACCACCAATGCTACGGTGGATATATCGGTAAAAGATGCTGTATTTGGCAGTAAAGAAATACAGGTTCTTGGACTTGCCGGAGCCTACACTCAGTTGCTTACCGAAAATACGCCACTTATTACTGGATTGGGGCAAACGTATGGATTGAATTATATTCCGGGTACGCAAATAAGTACTATCAATATTGTAAAAGGACCAGGTTCGGTAATATTTGGCCCCGAAAGCATGAGCGGACTCATTGATGTGGAGCTAAAAGACCCTACAATCAGTGACAAATGGTTTGTAAATGGGTATTTTGATGAGTTTGCCCGTAAGGAACTAAACGTAGATAAAGCATGGAAACTCGGCGATAGCTGGAGCACGTTGGTATCTACCCATGTGGATCATTACGCACAAGCGAGTGACCGCAATAGAGATAAGTTTATAGATATGCCTTTTTTGACTACGCTAAGTGCTTTGAACAAATGGAAGTACAGTAGTAGAGGCTTATTCTCTCAAAACTCTGTAAAAGTATTGCGTGAGGAACGCGCTGCCGGGCAAGGCGACTTTGACTTTACCAGAAATGATGCTGATATATTTGCGTACGGACAAAAACTAAAAACCAATCGTATTGAAGTATATGGTCGAACTGGCTATGTTATTCCAACGGCACGCTACCAAAGTATTGGGGTTTTATATTCTCTTGTTACACATGAGCAAGATGGCTTTTATGGATTAAGAAGCTATACCGGCACCGACCGCTCTGCTTACATTCGTGCATTATATAATACCGAGTGGGCACAAAACAATTCCTTAAACATTGGAGTTAGTTTTAGAGCACAACAGATTGCGGAACGCTACGATACGCTAACCATCTCCAAAAACGAGCAGATGCCGGGTGCATTTATAGAAAATACGTATACCCTAAAATCCAAAGTAACCCTTATTACGGGCATACGTGCCGACAAACTAAACGATCAGACATTTATTACCCCACGTGCAAACATAAAATATAGTATTACGGAGTTTACTGCAGTACGTGGTAGCATTGGTTCGGGCTTCCGTACGTCAAATGTATTGGCAGAGAACCCAGCCATTTTATCGTCTAACAAAAAGATTGTGATTGGGAAATTAGCTCCCGAGCAATCGCTCAATTACGGGGTAAATCTTGTACATGAGTTTAAATTAGATTATCGCAAAGGAAGTTTTGGTGTGGATGTGTACAGAACAGTTTTTAGCAATAAGATTATTCCTGATTACGAAACAGATTTTCAGGCAGTAATTTTTAAAAACCTAATTGGTAAATCGTATGCTGATAATATACAAATAGAAGCGGCATGGAAGGTTTTAAAACAAATAGAATTAAAGCTTGCATACAAATACTTAGATGTATATACACTTTTGGGTGATACAAAAACGCGCCAACCGTATATTGCTAAACACCGTACATTAAGCACACTGTTTTACGAATCACTAAATAGGAAGTGGAGCGCTAATTTTGTATGGCAGTGGCTTGGCGAAAAACGTTTGCCAAAGTTAGACCCCTACCACACGGCACATGAGAAAGCAAAGTTTAGCGATTTTTCTATGTCTTATTCGCAGTTTAACACGCAACTAACTCGCAAATTTAAAAAATGGGAATTTTATGTTGGCATGGAAAATATATTTGATTTTAGACAAACTACTCATGTATTAAGTGCTGACAACCCCTACAGCAGATACTTTGATACTTCGTACGTATGGGGACCATTAGATGGCAGAAAAATATATACTGGGTTTAGATACGCATTGAAATAAGTGTATAGAAATGCACAAAAAAACTGCATGACTAAAAAATTGTTAAATTATTATACTTAAAAGAAAATGAACATAGTTAGAAATAGTATAGCCCTTACTCTTAGTTTATTTGCTATGCAAGCATGGGCGCAACAAACCACAACACGTATAAAAGTAGCTGGCAATTGTGAGCAATGCAAAACACGTATTGAAGCTGCTGCGCAAAAAGTACAAAGCATTAGCACAGCTAATTGGGACGAAGCCAGCAATCAACTCACAATTAACTATACTGGCACGCCAGAAATAGCACAAACTGTAGAAAAAGCTATAGCTGATGCAGGGCATGATACCGAACACATGCCGACCAACGACAAAGCGTACAAAAAACTACCCGATTGCTGTAAATATGAGCGTTTGCAAAAAAGCACTTCGCAAATGGGTAAAGTTCAAACCTTAAACTTAAAAATTGGAGGAATGACTTGTGCCGAGGGCTGTGCAAAAGGAATAGAAACCGCCATCTATCAACAAAAAGGAGTAAAGCTAAGTGAAGTATATTTTGATAAAGGAACGGCTAAAGTAATTTACGATACTACAAAAATAAATAAGCAGGCTATTTTAAATGCCATCTTGAGTTTTCATGGCGAAGGCAATAAAATTACCTACACGGTAGCTGTTGTAGAGTAAAGAAGGTTTATAACTATACCATTTGCTACAGAAGAGCCGACTGTAAGGCCTCTCTTCTGTAGCGTTTTTTTGTATTCTCTGTACTATTTCGTTACTTAGCAGCCCATTTCTACCCTTACCCTAAGTAAAAAATGAATACTACATTCGATTTTGAAAAACCAATTGCCGACTTATACGACCAATTGGAAAAAGTAAAACAAGTAGCTGAAAAAAGCAAGGTAGATGTATCTGCAACGGTACAAGAATTGGAAGCCAAACTCAGCAAAACACGCAAAGAAATATACGGCAACTTAACAGGCTGGCAAAAAGTACAAATTTCGCGTCATGCTGATAGACCATATACACTACAGTATATCGAGCAATTGTGCGATGATTTTATCGAGATACACGGAGACCGTACGGTAAAAGACGACAAAGCGATAGTAGGTGGTTTTGGCACCTTAAATGGGCAAACAGTCATGTTTATCGGTCATCAAAAAGGAGCAAATACAAAAATGCGTCAGTATCGTAATTTTGGGATGCCCAACCCCGAAGGCTATCGTAAAGCATTGCGCTTAATGAAAATGGCCGAAAAATTCAACAAACCTGTTGTTACATTTATAGATACCCCTGGTGCATACCCTGGCTTAGAAGCCGAAGAACGTGGACAGGGTGAGGCTATAGCGCGTAACTTATTGGAAATGTCGGTATTAAAAGTGCCCGTATTGTGCTTTATTATTGGCGAAGGCGCATCTGGTGGAGCATTAGGTATTGGCATTGGCGACAAAGTATATATGTTGCAATACACGTGGTATTCGGTTATTTCGCCAGAAAGTTGCTCTTCTATTTTGTGGCGCAGTTGGGATTATAAAGAAAAAGCTGCCGATGCCCTAAAACTTACTGCCGAAGACATGTTTAAAAATGGCTTAGTAGATGGTATTATAGAAGAACCATTGGGTGGTGCACATTTAGACCCAGAAACTACTATAGAAACCGTTAAAGCGAAAATTATAGCCGATTTGAAAATACTTGGTAAGCAAGACCCTCAAAAACGTATTGATACCCGCATTGCTAAATTTTGTGCAATGGGTGTGGTGCAAGAGTAACAGTATTACACAAGTATCTTCTTACGCAGCTCAAAGTTTTTACCCAAATATACACGGCGTACTTGCTCATCGTTGGCAAGTTCTTCTGCTGTTCCCGATTTTAAAATAGATCCCTCAAAAAGCAGGTATGTTCTATCGGTAATCGATAGGGTTTCTTGCACATTATGGTCGGTAATAAGGATGCCAATGTTCTTCGTTTTTAGCTTGGCTACTATCGTTTGGATTTCTTCTACAGCAATAGGATCTACCCCTGCAAAAGGTTCATCTAACAAAATAAATTTAGGGTCGGATGCCAATGCACGTGCTATTTCTGTTCGTCTTCTTTCGCCACCCGAAAGCAAATCTCCTCTGTTTTGTCGCACCTTTTGCAAAGAGAACTCTTCAATAAGGGCTTCCAATTTTTCATACTGCACCTCTTTGGGCAAATCACGCATCTCTAATATAGCCAGTATATTTTCTTCTACGGTTAGCTTTCTGAAAACAGATGCTTCTTGTGCCAAATAGCCTATCCCCTTTTGTGCTCTGCGGTACATGGGTTCTTTGGTGATATTTTCATCCTCTAAAAATATCGTTCCAGAATTAGGCTTTACCAAGCCTACAATCATATAAAATGAGGTGGTTTTACCTGCACCATTCGGTCCAAGTAGTCCTACAATTTCACCTTGTTTTACGTTAAAAGAAACATCATTTACAACCGTTCGCTTTTTATACGTTTTTACCAAATTATCTGCACGCAATTCCATAAATCTATCAATCGGTTATTTTAATGTCTTTAATATTTAGTTGAATACTCTTATTTCCGTTCCATTCGTTTTCTTCAATGGTGTAGCACACCGAAAACCTCTCCCCTACACGTATTTTTGTAGTAAACTCACTCAATCCAAAACCAATACACCCAATTGCAAGTGCTGCGTTTTGATACAGTTGCATTTTAAGGTGATTGGTACCTACTACCTGTGGCGCTGTTTTACAATACACCCCATGCGATACAAAAACGGGTTTCATATTACACGGACCAAAAGGCTCGAACTGATTTAAGATACGCACAAACTTAGGATTTATTTCGCTAAAGCTCAATTCTGCATCAATATCAATAGCTTGTGTAAGTGCTTCTTGTGTAATGCTCGCTTTTACCACCGCTTCAAATTTATCTTGAAACTGCGGCACCTTATCAATAGCCAAAGTAAGACCTGCCGCATACATGTGCCCTCCAAACTGTTCCAGCAAATCGCTACAAGCGTCAATTGCGTTGTATACATCAAATCCATTTACCGAGCGTGCAGAACCTGCCGCCTTGCCATTAGATTCGGTAAGGATTATGGTAGGTCGGTAATGCTTTTCGATAAGGCGCGAAGCCACGATGCCAATTACCCCTTTGCTCCAATTAGGATTATACAATACCGTGGTGCTACGCGTAGCCGAATCGCTATCTGCGGCTATCATTTCTAAGGCTTCGGTAGTAATGGTGCTATCTACAGTGCGGCGTTCTGTGTTATTTACGTTAATAATCTGGCAGCGCTCTTCAGCTTCTTCCTTGGTAGCAGCAATAAGCAGTTCTACCGATTTTTTGGCATCGTCTATTCTTCCTGCAGCATTTATACGCGGACCAATCGAAAAAACAACATCTGATATAGTAAGCTGCTTTTTGGTGCCTGCCATTTGCATCAGTATTTGCAAACCCATACAGGCATCTGTGTTTAACTTTTCGAGTCCATAATATGCCAATACTCTATTTTCTCCGGTAATGGGCACAATATCTGATGCGATACTTACAGCCACCAAATCGAGTAAACTCAACCAGGTTTCATTGTGCATTTGGTGTTTTTGCGCGTATGCTTGTATCAATTTAAGCCCTATTCCGCAACCCGACAATTCGGTATAAGGATATGTATTATCTACACGCTTGGGGTCTAAAATTGCTACAGCTTTAGGCAATTCTGTGTCGGGTAAATGATGGTCGCAAATAATAAAATCTATCTTTTTTGCAGTAGCATAAGCTACTTTATCTGCCGCTTTTATACCACAATCCAATGCAACAATAAGACTGTATCCATTTTCAGCAGCATAATCTACCCCTGCTATAGAGATACCATACCCTTCGGAATACCTATTCGGAATGTAATAGAAAATCTGTTTGTAAAATTTACTAAAAAACGTATAAACCAATGCTACAGATGTAGTGCCGTCTACATCATAATCTCCGTACACTAAAATTTTTTCTTCTTGCTGTATGGCCAGTTCTATCCGCTCGATTGCCTTATCCATATCATTCATTAGAAATGGATCATGTAAATGGGCTATTAACGGGCGGAAGAATAATCGAGCAGTTTCAAAATCTGTTATCCCTCTATTTATTAGCATTTTTGCCAACAAGGGAGTAATTGTTAGTTGTTCAGCCAATTCGGCAACTTTCTGTTCCTCCACATCCTTCACTAAAGTCCACCTCTTCTGCATATTTTGTCTGTACAATCGTTTAAGATTAGCTATCCATTTATTTTTTATTGCGCAATGTGTACTTTTGGCAAGAAATAACCATGTTGGTTTATGGCTACCGGCAGTAAAAGTACATAATTAGCGTACAGTTACCCAAGCTCCTTTTCTATTAAAATACAAGGTGAAAATCATTTCCTTACACGAAGGTTCCTACTCGGTAGCTGCCGATAAAAAATTTATTCCATTTGATAGCACTAAAGACAATCCGAAGGATCGACCAGGTGCTATTTTTGTGCATATAACTCCTTTTTTGGTAGAAACTGCTACTGAATTATTGCTATTAGATACAGGCTTAGGCTATACCGATAGTGAAGGTAATTTACTATTGCACAAACATATAGAACGTGCTGGATATAGCAGTAGCGATATTACAAAAGTACTTATGAGTCACCTGCACTTTGACCATGCAGGAGGCATGTTGTATCAAAGAGATGGCAAATGGATACCCTCCTTCCCAGAAGCAGAATACTATGTACAGAAAGGGGAATTAGAAACAGCCCTCACCCGACCTTCTGCATCTTACAATCAAGAAGCATTGGAGCAATTGCGCCGATATGGCAATTTAAATATCATAGAGGGGAGTGGCAATATTACTCCACAAATCAGTTATGAACTTACGGGGGCACACTGCCAATATCACCAAGTATTTTTGATACGCGACAAAAAGGATACTGCTTTTTTTGGTGGAGATGTATTACCAGAACCTTTGCAGTTGGTGCGCAATTTTATAGCTAAATACGATTTAGATGGTCGTAAAGCTATGGAATTGCGAAAACAGTATGGCACAAAAGCAGCTGACGAAAATTGGATGTGCCTTTTTTATCACGAAGCCAATAAAGCTGTTGGAAAAGTAGCGCTACACGAGGGTGCTTTTATAGTAGAAGCAGTATAGCAAAAAGAAACGAGCGTGGGGTTTGTACAAACCCCACGCTCGTTAAAATTATTCTATAATTAGTTTACCACTGTAAATGGTGGAATTTGTTGTTGCTTTCACAATGTATATTCCGCTAGGTAGTATTTTAGGTAACACTACATTTTCTTGAATAGCCACTTGTTGCTGATACATTAATTTTCCTTGATAATCATACACTTGCACAGCAGCAGCCGCTGTCAAATCCAAAGAAATTGTATGATTATTAGTAGGATTAGGATAGATACCTAATTGCTTACTTTCCTTTTCTATAACCGCACTGGCAAAGCTGCAACCTATCAGTTTTTCGTACAAGAAAGGTGTTACTTCCTGAAAAACTGTATCCATATAATCTTGCCAGTTCATAGCACCAATTACCGGATACAAAGGCACAAATGGAGTATGACCAGCACCTTGCCAAGTATACAATTGGTGATTGGTAAGTCCGTTGTTTTTCGCAAACGTATCAATAGCATAGCTGCCATCTACAACTGTGATTACGTTACCAAACAATGAAATTGTATCATGACCGTAAGGCACAGTGCCATCATTAGTGCCGTGCATACTCAATACTGGCACTATATCATTATCCATCCACTGTGCTTTGCCTAATGCTCCGCATAGGTTTACAATTACATCCACTTTGGATGAGGTTCCAGGATTACCTGAATTACCCTCTAAACCACCTAATGAATCTATTTGAGCCGGAGTTAGATATCCTTCAAACTCTTCTGCTTTATCTAAAAACTGGTTGTGTAATGCAATAAATCCACCAGCAGACACCCCTAACATGGCTATTTTTGTAGTATCTATTCCAAACAAACCGGCATTTTGTTTTAAGAACCGAATAGCAGCTTTACCATCTTGAGTAGCTCTTAGTACTGCTTTTATCGCCTGAAATTCGTTAGGTGGCACATTTTCATATAGCAAACGATAATCAAAGGATGCACATACATAACCCATCTTCACATATTTCTCAATCATGATCAATAAATCAGGACTTTTTTTATCGCCATAAGCAAAACTACCGCCAAAGGCTGTAATGATCAGTGGGCGTTTCGTTACCGTATCTAAGGCCACTGGCGGCTGATAGATATCCATGAATAACTGTTGCGGAATACCAGCTACGTTCGTGTTCATGCCGTACGGAATTTGCGGTAATAGCGTATACGCATCAAAAATTTGTGTTTTGTACCTATCGCCACATTGTGCAGATACGGTGTTGTATCCAGCAACTACACAAAGCATTAAAACAATAATTTTTTTCATCTGAATATAATTGTGTTTTTAATTAAAAAAGCCCCTCTCGATTATTCCGAGAGGGGCTTTTTTCCTATTTGTTAATTTTTAATAAACTTACTAAATGAGGTTCCTGTGTTATTTTGCACACGTACAAAATAACTGCCTTTAGATAACGATGTTGTGTTTACTTTTATTTGTTGCCCAGCTGCGTTGTTTAATTCAAGCATTTTTTGACCAGCCAAATTATATAGACTAACAACATAATTTCCTACAATATCGGTATCAATAAACAACTCGTTTTGTACTGGATTAGGATAAACAGTTAACGATACTGCATTTTCGAAATCATTTACCCCAGCTAAACCGCTACATTCCGATGAATTAGTTTCATAACCAGCAGTAAAGCCACAGTTTAAAAACTTTTCATAAATACCTTTATTGGTAAAACTGATTAATGTATCCATATATGCCATTGATTCTGCATCAGTGCCAATATAAGGTACATGTGGTGCTCCACACCATGTATAAAACGAATTAGGAATGCCTAATTCATTTGCTTTTTGGTGTATCGGTAAGCTACCATCTACTAAAATTAGTGGAACATCTGGTTGTGGCGCACCTAACAAACGATTGATATACACAAAATCACGTCCGTAAGGCACTGTTTGATCGTCTGTACCATGCATACTAATAATAGGAATGCTTCTCGAGTAGGTATCTTCCATCCATGCATTGGTTTTGGTAGCTCCACAAAAATTAATGATACCGCTAATTGTAGAAGGCACTTCAATTGCATTTGTTTTGCCTTCTATGCCATCCAATCCCTTGTAATTAAAGGTGCTATGCGCAGAGGTATCTACATATGAAGGCACTTCTTTTGGTAAATTTAAGTATGCAATATTTATTGCAACAAAAGCACCAGCTGATGTTCCTCCAAAAAATATTTTGTCTGGATCTACTTGGAACTCTTGAGCGTTGGAACGCATAAAACGCACGGCAGCACGTCCATCTTGCAATGCACGATATACAGCACGTGTTGCATTTATCGAATCTAATGGCTGCTCATAACCTAATCGGTATTGTATAGAAGCCGTAACATAACCTCTTTTAGCAAATTCATTACAGAAATATACAATATCTGCATCTTCTTTTGTTCCATTTATAAATGATCCACCATGAGCAAAAATAATAAGTGGACGTTTTAGGCTGGTATTTGTATCGGGTGGCATGTATACATCCAAAAACAACGCATCTTGGGTAAGCCCTGCTTCTCCAGCACTAGCATCATAGGTAAAGTTAGAACCATACTGAATATCTTTTACTACGCTAACGGTATCAAATATTTTTGTTTTGTAGCGTTTGCCATCGCACTGGGCAGTTGCCGTAAATGTGTTTAAAATGAGTGCAAATACTACCGCACTAGTTAGGAGATACTGTTTTTTCATGTGAAATAATTTGTTTTTTAGTGAACCCATGGAACTCGCTTTAGTTTTCATCACCCTTTGAGGTAATGATTACCATGCTCGTTTCATACTTAATCTTTTTATTTATTTTTTATAGCTAAAAGGTAAAGATAACTTAATGATTTTTTAATATCAACTTATTTACAAAATAGCATATCAAAAAAAAGAGCCTCCGCAATTAGCGGAGGCTCTTTACTAAAACACCTTATTAAAGCTACTTATTTCTTCAATTTTACTTTTAAATTATCATCTATTGCCGTTAAAAACTCATCGGTGTATAAATAATGATCTCCGTGTTTCACGGTATTTCCATGAATACATACGGCTAAGTCCTTTGTCATTTTTCCGCTTTCTACGGTTTCGATACACACTTCTTCAAGGGCTTTACAAAAAGCAATAAGCTCTTGGTTGTTATCTAATTTACCACGAAACTCTAAACCACGTGTCCAAGCAAAAATAGAAGCAATTGGATTAGTGCTGGTTGGTTTTCCAGCTTCATGGTCGCGGTAATGGCGTGTTACTGTTCCGTGTGCTGCTTCCGCTTCCATAGTTTTACCATCTGGTGTTACCAATACAGAAGTCATTAATCCCAAAGAACCAAAACCTTGAGCTACGGTATCGCTTTGCACATCACCATCGTAGTTTTTGCATGCCCATACAAAATTACCATGCCATTTTAATGCGCTAGCCACCATGTCATCAATTAAACGGTGCTCGTAGGTAATTTTCAAAGCGTCCATTTTACCTTTAAACTCAGTTTGGTAAATTTCTTCGAAAATATCTTTAAAACGACCATCGTATTTCTTTAGAATGGTGTTTTTAGTAGAAAGATACAATGGCCATTGTTTTATAATTGCCTGATTAAAGCAAGAACGTGCAAATCCACGGATACTTTCGTCGGTATTGTACATAGCCAACGCAACTCCATCACCTTTAAAGTTATACACTTCGAAAGATTGTACTGCGCTGCCATCTTCTGGCGTGTAGGTAATGGTAAGTTTCCCTTTTCCTTTGGTAAGAAAATCGGTTGCACGGTACTGATCGCCAAATGCATGACGCCCGATACAAATTGGAGCCGTCCAATTAGGCACTAAACGCGGCACATTTTTCATTACGATAGGCTCGCGAAATACGGTACCATCTAATATATTACGGATAGTGCCATTTGGCGACTTCCACATTTGCTTTAGACTAAATTCTTTTACACGTGCCTCATCAGGTGTAATGGTAGCACATTTAATACCCACATTATACTTTTTGATTGCTTCAGCAGCATCAATAGTTACTTGATCATTGGTGGCATCGCGGTGTTCCATTCCTAGATCGTAATACTTAATATCTAGCTCCAAATACGGAACAATTAATTTATCTTTTATAAATTTCCAGATAACGCGGGTCATTTCATCCCCATCAAGCTCTACAACAGGATTAGCTACTTTTATTTTCGACATATTTTTGAGTGAATAATTACTTTTTCGAGTCGCAAAGGTAATAAATCTCTGTACAGAATGAATATCAAAATTCAAGGAAAAGGCAGCAAAACATATAGGTACAATGCCTATAAACTAAACGGCATTATTAAAACTCCAAATCCAAGTCCAAGCGTTTTTTAAGTTCGAGCAATGCTGGATTTTTGGTTGCCAAATGCTTAAATCTATCTGAAGCGGTATACAAAGCAGGGCCATCATCTGTAAAAACGGCTTCTTCTATAAGCAACTCGATACTAAAATTAGCAAGCTGTTCGCGTACAAAAGCCATCAAATCTGTTTTTTCTTCCTGCAATTGCTCTTTTTGTACCTTATTTTCTACCTGTACGGTAATGGAGAAGTTATTTATTAGAGGCTCCTTTTGCGTAAGTAACAAGTGCAAATTGGCTTTACCCCCTAGCTTCAACTTTTCAGCATAGGCACCCCACACGATCATGAACTGCTCTTTAGTAAAAGATGTTTGAGGCAAAGTAGCAGATGATGCACCATCCTCAGCTACCATTGACTGCTTTTGCTGTTCAGCTAAATAGCTTTGCTCTAAGTCATCGAATTTCGGAAGCTGAATGGAGCTTTTAGAAGCTACTGCTTTTTGGGGCTCATCTGCTGGTTTTGGTACAGGTGAGCTTACTGGTTTAGGAATCTCACTCTTCTCTTCTGATACAACCGTTGGGCTTACTGACTGAGAAACAATACCTGCAGATTGCTCATTGGCAACTTCTGCCGTTAATCGTTTTTTTTTTACCTCATCTACCGATGTGGTGCTTTGCATAGTAATAGCCGCTGTAATATGGCATAGCTTAAGCAATGCGAGCTCTACATGCAAACGCTGATTTTTACTCATCTTATACTGCACATCGCACTGTGCCGCTATATTTAATGCCGAAAGTAAAAAAGAAGGGGAGCTTTGTGTTGCCTGGTAGCGGTATTTTTCTTTTACCTCTTCACTTACTTCGAGTAATTGAAGCGTTTTTTCGTCTTTACAAACCAATAAATTACGAAAGTGCTCTGCTAAGCCCACTATAAAGTTGTTACCATCAAATCCCCTATCTAAAATTTCATCGAAAATGAGCAGAACGGTTGCGCTATCTTCTTTTATTAAGGCTGTGGTTATTTTAAAGTAATAATCGTAATCAAGAATATTCAGATTATCAATTACGGCTTTATATGTAAGACTACCTCCTGCAAAACTTACTACTTGATCGAATATAGAAAGTGCATCACGCAAAGCCCCATCTGCTTTTTGAGCAATAATATGTAAGGCTTGCGCCTCTGCTGTAATTTTTTCTTTTTTACATATTTCTGCCAAATGGGTGGTAATATCATTTACCTGAATACGGTTAAAATCAAAAATTTGGCAACGTGATAAAATAGTAGGGATGATTTTATGCTTTTCCGTAGTAGCTAAGATAAAAATGGCATACGGTGGTGGTTCTTCCAATGTCTTTAAAAATGCATTAAAGGCATTATTGGAGAGCATGTGCACCTCGTCGATAATATAGATTTTCTTTTTACCCGATTGTGGTGCATAACGTACCTGATCTACTAAGCTACGTATGTCATCTACCGAGTTATTCGAGGCAGCATCTAACTCATGAATATTTAAAGAACCACCATGTTTGAATGATACACACGACTCGCATACATCACATGCTTCGGTATCGGCAGTAGGGTTTTGGCAATTAATAGTTTTGGCCAAAATACGTGCACAAGTGGTTTTGCCCACCCCACGCGGACCGCAAAATAAAAATGCCTGCGCTAATTGATTGCTCTTTATCGCATTTTTAAGTGTACTGGTAATGTGTTGTTGGCCCACAACCGTATCAAAGGTTGCTGGTCTATATTTTCGCGCCGAAACGATGAAATTTTCCATCGGGACTAAGGTAGGAAAAATAGTCTTAAGTCATGAGTAGATAGTCGTTAGTAGTAAGCCTTGAGTGCTATCTCATTAATTCTCAACTTTTAATTTTCAATTTTTAAATTATTGCCTATATTTGCCGCCCCGTGTAGTGCGGGGTTTTATTAAATCACTAAAAAACACAATGTTAAAAAGTTACGAAACCGTTATCGTTCTTTCCCCATTGTTGTCAGAAGAGTTATCGAAAGAGGTAATCACCAAATTCAAGAAACTTTTAACAGACAACGGAGCCGAAATTATCCACGAGGATAGTTGGGGATTGAAAAAGTTGGCTTACCCTATTGGTAAGAAGACAACTGGTTATTATCACGTTACCGAATTTAAAGCTCCCGGTGAATTAATTAACAAACTAGAAGTAGAGTACACACGCGAAGAACGTATCATGCGTTTTTTAACTGTTTCTCTTGACAAACACGCTATGGATTACAACGATCGTAAGCGTAATGGTCTTATCGGTCAGGTTGCTGCAGCCCGTCGCGAGAAAGAAAAAGCTAAAATGGAGGAGAAAAACTAATGGCAAAAGGACACGAAATTAATTACGTAACCCCACCAAAGGTTGACGAGAATCGTAAAAAATACTGCCGTTTCAAAAAAACGGGCATTAAGTATATCGATTACAAAGACGCTAACTTTTTATTGAAGTTCATAAATGATCAAGGTAAAGTATTACCACGTCGTTTAACAGGTACTTCACTAAAATATCAACGTAAAGTGGCTCAGGCGGTAAAACGCGCGCGCCATATTGGCTTATTGCCTTACGTTGCAGATTCATTAAAATAAGGGAGGACAGGAACAATGGAAATTATTTTAACTCAAGACGTAAAACACCTCGGCTATAAAGACGACGTGGTAACTGTACGCCCTGGATATGGTCGCAATTTTTTAATCCCAAAAGGATTAGCTACACTGGCTACCGTATCTGCTCGTAAAGTATTAGCAGAAAATTTGAAGCAAGCACAATTTAAACAAGATAAATTGCGCAAAGATGCTGAGAATATGTCTGAAGCATTAAAATCAGTTACTGTTATTGTTGGCGCTAAAGCTGGCGAAACCGGTAAAATATTTGGTGCTGTTACTACTTTACAATTAGCAGAGGCTATTAAAAAACTAGGACACGAAGTAGATCGTCGCAATATCACATTTGAAAATGATGTGAAAATTGTGGGTAAACACTTAGCTAACCTAAACTTACACCGCGAGGTAAAAGTTCAAATTGAATTTGAAGTAGTAGCTGAATAAGCAATTACACTCAATCTATTTCAACAAAGGGGTTCTGATTATCAGAATCCCTTTGTTGTTTTAATACTATTCGGTTTATTTGCATCCATGTTTAGCCAAATTAAAAACATAGTTCTTCGTGTAATTTTATGGTTTGTTATCCTCTCTGTTGCGTGGGTAGCCATTTATCGCTTTACACCAGTACCTATTACGTATTTAATGGTACAGCGCATATTCGAACAAAAGTTTAATGGCAAAGCTGTATCTCTTAGTAAAGATTGGGTTGCTGGCGAAAAAATTTCAATGAACATGAAACGTGCCGTAATAGCTTCGGAAGACCAGCGCTTTATGGACCATTGGGGATTCGACTTTAGCGCCATCAACAAAGCATTTAAGCGCAACCAAAAAAACAAACGCATTAGAGGCGGCAGTACTATAACCCAGCAAGTAGGCAAAAATGTGTTTTTATGGCCAGGCAGATCGTGGATACGCAAGGGATTTGAAGCCTACTTTACTTTTTTGGTAGAACTTTTGTGGAGCAAAGAACGCATTATGACAGTTTACCTGAATGTAATCGAAATGGGTGATGGTATTTATGGAATCGAAGCTGCGGCTCGAATTTATTTTAATAAACCCGCTACAGACCTTAGTAAAGCAGAAGCAGCATTAATTGCGGCAATATTACCTAACCCACTAAATTGGACACCCAAGCAACCTAATGCGTATATTCTAAAACGACAGCGTAGCATTATTACCCGAATGAATAAGTTACCTGTACCTGAATTGTAAATAACACATATGACCCAACAACCCATCATTTTCTGTACAGTACTTTTTTTACTCCTGAAAGTCACCCCTACTTTTGCGCAATCTCAAAAAGATGCCGATGCCATAAAAAGCATGTGCGGTTGTTTTGACGTTACCTTTAATTATGCTGAAACCTTTAGCAACGATACAGCTTACACACCCAAGTATTCAAAAGCGATTAAAGCAGTAGAATATGTAATAGCTATAGAAGATAAACCTGGTCATATTATACTGCAACACATTTTAGATGCTGGTGACGGAGGAATTATAAAGCATTGGCGCCAAGATTGGGACTATGAAAATACCTCTCTTTATGATTTTTTGGGTGACAACAAATGGAAAACTTACGAGACTGTACAAGATAAGACAGCTGGTCAATGGTCGCAAAAGGTGTACGAAGTAGATGACAGTCCACGCTACAGCGCTACTGGCACATGGATACATAGCGATGGTAAAACCTATTGGGAAACCACTTGCAATGCGCCACTAGCCCGTCGAGATTATACTAAACGCAGCGATTACAACTTACTACGCCGCAGAAACCGTCACGAAATAACAACTTACGGCTGGCTACATGAGCAAGACAATGAAAAAATACTAAAAACAGATAGCACCCAAAAAGTGCTAGTTGCCGAAAAGGGTTGGAACACCTACAAAAAAATCAATGCTAGCGAATGCGAGAAAGCCGCTACTTGGTGGAAACAAAATGCAGCATTTTGGGCATTAGTACGTAAAGTATGGCAGCAAGAATTAGCTGGTCGAAATGAATGGAAACTGGACAGAAAATTAGATGACCACAAACTATTTGACAATCTGATAGCACTAAGCAAAAAAGAGATGGTAGAAGCAAGTGAGGAAGAAACAGCAATTAGAACCGCAATACAGGCATATCTGCGTTAAGCAAATACCTGCGCATGCCAGCTTTTCTTAAAAGGTATTTGCCAGTTGGTATTCAGTTCGTGTAGGGTACTTATCAAATTATTAAATACGATTGTATCTGGTGTAATTGTTCCATTGGCTAATAGCTCCTCAAATTGTGACCGGGTAGCTGTTTTTACTATATCTCCTTCCATATAGGCAACAAGCCACCTATCGAACAATTTCACGCCAAATTCTCGCTCCACTTGCTGCATAATGTGTACTGATTTATCTATAGAACACCCACTTGCACCAGCCGCTGATTCATCAACCATCAATACAATAAACTGATTGTAATGCAACTCAAAACCAGCTTGTAATTGCTGATTGTGCGCCGTCCACTGCTTTGTAAATTGTGTAAGCAAAGCGGTAATCCCTGACAATTCATCAGTCGTAAAAGCTCGGTTGCTTTGGTATACCCAAACACGGGATGCAGGAGAAAAATTGCTGTGCTTATTCAAGGTTTTCTAAATCGTTTAAATATACGCATTACAAACCGTTAGCTCTTGCTGTAATTTCGGCAATATCCAATACTTGTACTTGTTCTTCTTTTTCGAAATGCTTTACCCCATCGCGCAGCATGGTCATACAAAAAGGGCATCCGGCAGCAATAATACTAGGATTCGTGCTCAAGGCTTCTTCTACACGCTCTACATTTACATCACGTTTGCCCTTTTCGGGTTCTTTAAACATTTGTGCACCACCGGCCCCACAGCATAAGCCATTTTGCTTGCAGCGTTTCATTTCTACCAAATCGGCATCTAATTGCTCTAAAGCTGCACGAGGCGCTTCATATACATTATTGGCTCTGCCTAAATAGCACGGGTCGTGAAAAGTGATTTTTTTACCTTTAAAGCTTTCACCTCCCTCAGCTTTTAGCTTTCCATCGTTAATTAGTTCCTGAATCAGTTGCGTATGATGAATCACTTCATACTTGCCACCAAGCTCAGGATATTCGTTTTTTAACGTGTTAAAACAATGCGGACAACCCGTTACAATCTTTTTTACATTGTAAGCATTTAGCACTTCAATATTGGTCATTGCCATCATCTGGAACAAAAACTCATTTCCGGCACGCTTTGCAGGGTCGCCAGTACAACTTTCTTCCGTGCCAAGCACGGCATACTTCATGCCTACATGAGTAAGTATTTTGCATATATCACGAGTGATTTTTTGTGCCCGTTCATCAAAACTTCCGGCACAGCCTACCCAAAATAAAATATCTATTGTTTCTCCTTTAGCGGCAACTTGTGCCATAGTTGGAACGTTTAATTCGCTCATCTTATTAGTTAATTTAGGTAATTAGGTGATTGCGTACTACTCATTTTAGTTAATCTTCAAACACTTGAATTTTAGCATCCTTTTCTATCAAGTTAGTAAACTTTCCAGTATACCGCGTGGCGCGCACCATGTGATTATCTATCCAGTGATAATTGCCCCCTCGAGGTTTTCCAAAAAGTATTCCGTGGTATTTAAATCCATGCTTTTTCAACCACCGCTCGGTTACATCTCTGTGCGCTTCGGTACGTGAGGTAAAAAATGTAATAATATGTCCTTCATTAAACCAGTTGCTAATAATAGGCAATGCGTCAGAAAATAGTTCTGCATCCTCCATGCGCTCAGGTTCTTCGTTGGGTATATCCTCACAAATTGTTCCGTCTATATCTATTAAAAAATTCTTAACCTCTTCTGGTAATACTGGACTAATACGCTGTCCGTTTGCCGTTACTTCCTGCAAAACGGGTTCTACACTAAGCCTACGCACCATTTTCTGCCCAATTTAATCTGTCTGCTGGCGAAAACTGCCAAGGTGCCTGATTGTTCTCTAACTTAGTAAACATGGTGTTCCAGCTGGCTGGCGCATTCGATTCTTCCATTACCAAATAGCGACGCATATCCACAATGATAGCTAACGGGTCGATATTTACTGGGCATGCTTCTGTACACGCATTACACGTAGTGCAAGCCCATAATTCTTCTGTAGTAATATAATCTCCTAATAATGCTTTTCCATCTTGATAAGCAGCACCTTGTTTATCGAGATTACGCCCTACTTCCTCGATTCTATCGCGCGTATCCATCATTATTTTACGTGGAGAAAGCAGTTTACCTGTTTGATTGGCAGGGCAAACTGAAGTACACCGCCCACATTCGGTACAGCTATAAGCATCCATTAAGCTTTTCCAAGTAAGGTCTTGTACATCCTTTGCTCCAAATTTTGCCGGACTTTCTACCACTGGTGGCACAAAAGAAGGATCGAGCATAGCTTTTACCTCGTTGGTAACCGATGCCATATTGGTAAATTTACCTTTAGCATTTAGGTTGGAGTACCATGTATTTGGAAACGCCAAGAAAATATGAAAGTGCTTAGAAAATGGTACGTAATTTAAAAATGCCAAGATACCGATGATGTGAAACCACCAACAGCTACGCTCGAGCAACTCTAATGCCGATTGCGAGGTAGGCAAAATACTAGATAGCAAAGAACTTACCGGAAACGACCCTGCTTTTACATAATGCTCGGCACCCATGTTTTGTAACGCAGCGTCGGCAGCATTCATGGTTAAAAAAGCCGACATAAGCAGTATTTCGGTAATGAGGATGTAATTGGCATCTGATTTAGGCCATTGAGTCATCTCTACTCCGCTAAAGCGTTTTAACTGAAGTACATTTCTACGGATTAGAAACACCACACACGCTACCAATACCAGCACCGCCAATATTTCGAACGAGCCGATTAACACATCATATAGCCCTCCTAACATTGGTGCAAAAATGCGATGGGTACCAAAAATGCCATCGATAATAATTTCTAACACTTCGGCATTGATGATAATAAAACCCACATAAATAAATAAATGCATAATGCCAGGAACGACACGCACCATGAGTTTTGATTGCCCTAAAGCCACTAGAGCCATAGTTTTCCAGCGCTCAGCAGGGTTGTCTGTACGGTTTAGCTCGCGGCCAAGATTAATGTTTCGGGATATTTGCTTTACTCTTTTGGTGAAAAAGTAAACTGCTATACCTGTAATAAGCGTAAAAATAAGTTGACCCACCATAATTGGACGTTCTTTTGATTGTGGAAGAGTACGAATTTATACCGTTTTTTGAAATGGTATGCAAAAAAAATCAAATTAGAACGTTTATAAATTACTTGCTCTCTTTTATTCGGATAAATTATGAGAAATATTTTTGTTGAACAAAAAAAGGGCGTACATTTGCCATCCCAATAAGGATGGTGATATAGCTCAGTTGGTAGAGCAAAGGACTGAAAATCCTTGTGTCGCTGGTTCGAACCCGGCTATCACCACAACACTTGAAGTCCTTCGCAATTTGCAAGGGACTTCTTTTTTTTCAGCACATAACGTATTGTTTATCAAGGCTATTTTTTGAAATAATTCAATCGGAACATTGGCTCGAACTTTATTTTTTTCAAGAATGAAGCTTTTTGGGAATATCGAACCAATCAGTTTAACTTTTTGCTGATTATCAGCATTTTGATAGCAACTCCTTAATTGCGAAAGCAGCTTTAATCCTTCTTTAGCTTTTCAGCACAATTATTCATTCGAAGACCCGATCTCTCTGTAAATACAAATCGCCTACAAAGCACCCCCTGCCCTGAATTTGTTTCGGCAAAATCCCTACTGTTTCAAATGTCGTACTACGTTTCCCTTGTCTGTAGTTGTCTTGCTTTTTTATACTGCCACCAAAACAGCAACCATAGCGGTTTACAGATGTGCTATTACACTCAGAATTATTTCTCCCTTCGCATATCGGCATTGCCAACTTTTGAATCTAGTTTCTTTTCAGGCAACACATAATTAATAAAATCTAAAGCAGGCCCAGTCATAAGAGTAGTTACCAGTGCCATTATAACCATCATTGTAAAAACCTGAGGTGTTAACATCCCCAAATCGAAACCAATATTAAGCACTATGAGTTCCATTAACCCTCTTGTATTCATTAATGCGCCAATCGTTAAGCTATCACGCCAATTTTGTTTTGTAAATCTAGCAGCAAAAGTACTTCCGATAAATTTTCCTGTAATGGCTACCAAAATAATAATGCTGCACATTCCCCATTGACTAGGTGTATTAAGCAACCCTATTTGAGTACGCAAACCCGTAAGAACAAAAAACAAAGGCAACAATACTACTAGAGAAATATCTTCTACCTTTTCTATAAGTACATTTCTAAAATCTATATTTTGTGGCATAATAACACCTGCAAGAAATGCTCCAAACAATGCATGTATTCCAATAGCTTCTGCCAAATATGCAGATGCTAGTAATGTAACAAAAAAGATTGCAACCATTGGTTTACTCAATGTATCCTGATCCAGGTAACTGCTGCAAACACGTTTTAGTAATGGTCGAATTAACTTTATCATCAATAACACAAAGGCTATTGCCAAAAGCACGGTATAGACTGCGCTAATTACCGAACCCGCTTTTATAATTGCTATTACAGCCGCTAAAATGCACCAAGCTGTTATATCATCTACCGCTGCACAAGTAATAGCTATTGCTCCAACACGCGTTTTTGCAAGTTGTCTTTCTTGCAAAATTCTTGCTAACACCGGAAAGGCCGTTATACTAAGTGCTATTGCTATAAAAAGAGAGAAGGAAAGAAAATCTACACCTGCTGGCGCATATGTTTGATACATAAAATAGGCTAATCCAATTCCTAAAGTAAATGGAAGAATAATGCTTGCGTGGCTGATTATAAATGCTTCATGCGCTTTCTTCTTCAAAACTTGCAAATCGAGTTCCATGCCAATAATGAACATAAACAAGATAAGTCCAATTTGGCTAAGAAACTGGAGATTAGGCAGCGAATTTTTGGGAAATACGAATCCTGAGAACTCTGGAAAATACATTCCAATTAGCGATGGACCAAGTAGAATCCCAGCTGTAATTTCACCGATAACAGAAGGCTGTCCTATTTTTTTAAATATAGAACCTAACACCCTTGCAACTATAATAATGGTAATTATTTGTAAAATTAATATCGCAAGAGGATGAGTAATATTATGGTATAAATTGCTTTTTACTTGATCAAATTCATGCATTATAGGTTGAACCTTAATGCTTTGAACTTTATACACTTCCTGTTTTTTTCCTGATTCTATTATCACATACATTAGAAAAGCGAAAAATCCAATAATCGTAATATAGAACAAACTATTTTTTAATTTTCTCATTAATGTTTTTTTTGCGGCATGCTTTTACTAAAAACTTAGAAAACAAACTAATTACGGCCCCTATCCTCTATTTTGCAAGCACCCCGTTTTAGTACAGCATAAAAGTAGACTATTTTGATTTATTCTCTAATTTATTGCCGTTGTTACGCTACTGTAACGAGGTTAATATGGAGGCGTATGTTATTTTTAGAGTAACGAAATAAAATCAGAGAGAATGAATAATATAGAAAACTGGCATAAAGGTAGACTTGCAATAGACACAGTTTTTTGTATAATTGAAGTGCGAAACTTTCATATTAGAAATCCCGCTTACAAATATTTCACACCAAAACCCCGACATTATGACACAGAGAAATAAAATCATCTATTGGATTTCCACAATATGGCTTGCTTTGGGAATGCTATCAACCGCAATCGTACAGTTAATCAAACTGAAAGAAGAAGGCGAAATGATGGCACATTTGGGTTATCCACTCTATTTTTTAACTATTATCGGTATTTGGAAAATTTTGGGAGTAATCACCGTACTCATCCCGAAGTTTCCTTTATTAAAGGAGTGGGCATATGCAGGTTTCTTTTTTGCCATGTCAGGCGCTATTTTTTCTCATTTAGCTGTAGGTGATGGTGCAAAAGAACTCTTTGGACCTTCCCTATTATTACTACTCACTATCGTATCTTGGTATTTTAGACCTGTTGACAGAAAAACGAGTTCACTTATTTAATAGTTAGTTATGAGTAAAAAAGAATTATCACCCAAACTACGTGAAGAACTTATCAGTATATTAAAAGCTCGTTTCGAGAAAAATATGAATCGCCATAAAGGCATTGATTGGGCTAATGTACAGGCAAAACTGGACTCTCCAACTGGCAGCGAAAAGTTGTGGTCGATCAATGAAATGGAGATAACTGGTGGCGAACCAGATGTTATTGGTTATGATAAAAAAGCCAATGAATACCTTTTTTGTGATTGCTCAGCAGAAAGCCCTAAGGAACGCAGAAGTGTTTGTTACGACCACGAAGCGCTGGAGAAAAGGAAAGAGAATAAACCAGCAAATAGTGCTGTTGAAATGGCAGCCGATATGGGTATTGAACTTTTAACAGAAGAAGACTATCGCGAGCTGCAGAAACTAACAAACTTTGATACAAAAACGTCGAGCTGGATAAAAACGCCGGCCGCTATCCGAAAACTAGGGGGTGCTCTTTTTTGTGATTACCGTTACGGTGCTGTATTTGTGTACCACAACGGTGCAGAATCTTACTACGCCGCCAGAGGATTCCGTGGCTTGCTAAGAGTCTAATAGCTATCAGTATTGCAGCACCTTTCGTTCATTGTCAAACGTTATCCATTTAGAATTAACAGAATAAATATCTTTATACATTTACGTGTTATAACCCAATAACGGATAAAACTTATATTTATACCAACTCATGGATAAATTTGAAAAAGAAATAAAGAAAGAGTTTCAACTTGAACGCTTGATATTGTTTAGTGATGCCGTATTTGCTATTGCCATTACATTGCTAGTAATAGAGATAAAAGTTCCGCATATAGAAACAGGCATTAATGACCAGATTGTTTTAACTGAACTCATACATCTGTTCCCGAAATTTTTTGGCTTTGTACTTAGCTTTTTTATAATTGGAATATACTGGACAGTGCATCATCGGCTTTTTAGTTATTTAATTAACTACGACAATAAGTTAATATGGCTAAATATATTGTTCCTGTTTTCAATTGCCTTAATGCCATTTACAACTGCATTGTACAGCGAATTCTATCAACCTTACTTGCATGTTCCTTATATCGTTTACACAATTAATATCTGCTTAATAGGCTTTTGTATTTTTCTTTTGATTAAGCATTTAGCTCATTCAAAAAATACTATTACCGCTGGTTTTAAAGATGGAAATTTCATGAAAGCATCACTCCTAAAAAGCTTAATGATGCCTACCGTTTTTTTGATTGGATTAGTAATTTCATATATTTTTCCTCCCTGGATTGGAAGAATGGCTCCTATGTTAATACCTGTATACCTTTGGATTGTAAATAAAAGGTATGCTAAAAACAGTACCGAGCTAAGTATAAAGAACTGAGAATAATAGCATGAACCCTAAAGTTGATTTTTATTTTAATAAAGCCAAAAATTGGCAGGAGCAATTGGAGCAATTAAGAATAATTGTGCTCGACTGTGGGCTTACCGAAGAATTGAAATGGGGTGTTCCTTGCTACTGTTTTCCAGCCTCTGCGGGCAAACAGAAAAGCAACATTGTTTTAATACACGTATTTAAAGAATACTGCGCGCTTTTGTTTTTCAAAGGCGCTTTGTTACAAGATACACATGGAATTTTAGTTCAACAAACAGAGAATGTGCAGGCAGCGCGCCAAATTCGGTTTACCAGTGTGCTGCAAATAGTGGAGCTAGAACCTATTGTGAAAGCCCATATTTTTGAAGCCATTGAAGTGGAAAAAGCAGGCTTGAAAGTGGAATTAAAAGAAACGGCAGCATTCAAAATGCCTAAAGAGTTTCAATATAAATTGGATAAACTCCCTGCCCTAAAAGCTGCTTTTGATGCACTAACACCAGGCCGGCAAAGAGCCTACCTACTGCATTTTTCGGCAGCCAAACAATCTAAAACTAGAGAAGCACGCATTGAGAAATGCATACCGCAAATACTCGACGGAAAAGGGCTGAATGACTAGTACATTCATTTTACGACCAACGAACCATTAGTTAAGCATTGTTGCTACTCACTGGTAAAAGACACTAAAAACTACTTGTTCTAAAAAAAAGTTTGTGGTTTGAGTTTTATATTTTAACTTTGAAATACAAAGCACTTTTAAAACACAAAAATTATGACAGAAAAAATAGACCCAAAACAAGAACTGAACGAGATTAGGCGGATTATGGAACGCTCTACCAGTTTCATTTCCCTAAGTGGATTATCGGGCATAAGCGCAGGAATAGTAGGTATACTCACCTATTTTTTTGTTTATTCTCGAACAAATTACCTATTTGAAGAAAACCCCAATTTTGCGACTACTACCGAAGGATTAAGCTATTTATTAAAATTACTTATTCCTACTGCATGCGCCTCCTTAGCAACGGCATTTTTGTTCGTTTTATATTTCAGTGCCCGAAATGCAAAAGCTAATAATCAGCCCTTATGGAACAAGAGTTCGAAGCAACTGGTTGCGAACCTATTTATTCCACTTATAGCTGGCGGGGCTTTTTGCATCAGTTTATTAGTTCACAGCTATTTAGATATGTTGGCACCAACCATGGTTGTTTTTTATGGATTAGCCCTACTAAATGCCAGCAAATACACACTCGAAGAAATACGCTGGTTAGGAATTACCGAAATCTGTATTGGGTTAATAGCCTGTTTTTATACAGAATTAGGTCCATGGGCTTGGTTATTTGGGTTTGGCATTCTTAACTGTATTTGCGGTGTTGTGATGTATTTTAAACATGAGCAATCATGAAACACATTATACAACAATTGAATAAATCGTTTGAAAGCAGGATACGACTGGGTGTTATGTCAGCCCTTGTGGTAAATGCAAAAATTGATTTTAACACATTAAAAGAACTACTAGATGTAAGCGACGGAAATTTAGCAAGTCATATTACCGGACTGGAAAAAGAGGGCTATATCACTATTAAAAAACAGTTTATTGGTAAAAAAACCAATACCACTTACCAAATAACCCCTGAAGGAAGAAAAGCATTTACCGAACATTTAAAGGCCTTAGAGCAATTAATTAACCCTAAACCATAAATTACATGAAAGAGGAATTACTAAAATACATGGAGCACCCTAAAGAGCTCGAAAAACTGTATCTAAAAAACAAGACTGACTTTAAAAAAGAGTTCAACCTCCTATATCCGAGCATAAAGGATACTGTAGTTGCACAATTTTGGAATGAACGATTGAACCATAAGGCTGAAATTTCTTGGGGAACAAACAAAGAATTATTTTTTGTGATTTTTATCTCCTTACTGGCAGGAGTAATTGCAAAAATCCCCGAATTTATGGGCTTCGAATACGAAACCTTTTATTCAAGAAACAGTGGATTTATCGTGTTTCCATTATTGAGCATATACTTTATATGGAAAAATCAGATTTCGAGAAACAAGCAGCTAATAGCTCTCGCTACCACACTTGTAGCATTAGTATATATAAACATGTTGCCAAATACTACTAATAGCGACACGCTTATATTATCCTGCATCCATTTACCCTTATTTCTTTGGACCTTGTTGGGATTTGCATTTGTTGGCAAAGATGTATTTAACCCACAAAAACGACTTGACTTTTTAAGATACAATGGCGACTTAGTGGTTATGTCGGCAATCATGCTTATTGCAGGGGTAGCCTTAACAGGCATCACAATTGGTCTATTCTCCCTCATAAACATCAATATCGAATATGTTTATACCCAATACATTGCCGTTTTTGGACTTGCAGCATTACCTATTGTTGCAACATATGTTGTACAAACCAATCCACAGCTGGTAAACAATGTTTCTCCGGTTATTGCCAAAATATTTAGTCCGTTGGTTTTAATTACCTTAGTAGTTTACCTAACCGCCATTATTTACTCAGGGAAAGACCCTTATAACGACCGTGAGTTCTTATTGCTCTTTAATGCTTTGCTTATTGGCGTAATGGCAATTATCTTGTTTTCGGTAGTAGGAACATCAAGAACAGAAAAAAGCCAGTTAACTATAGGTATCCTTTTCCTACTATCTGTGGTAACAATTAGTGTGAATGCTATAGCCCTTTCTGCCATACTATTTAGAATTTCGGAGTGGGGAATTACACCTAATAGACTGGCCGTACTTGGAGGCAATATTTTAATATTAATCAATTTGCTTATCGTTGCTTACAGATTATTCAAAACAATTAAGCAAGCCGAAAAAATTGAATTGGTTGAGCAGGCTATCGCTTCATTTTTACCGCTATATAGCTTGTGGACAATTATTGTTACGTTCCTATTTCCACTGCTATTTAGTTATAAATAAGAGCAACCTAAATTCACTTGCTTAACTACATTAGAACCAACTTATGCCACCACTTTTATATGTAATTCATATGTTTCGTTGGCTGGGGTGATTTTGCTTTTATACCCATTGTACCCAAGGCATAAACTCGTCCCAAAACGACCCTGCTGGAACTTCAGCTTCAATACGTATCGGTTCTTTTTTTATTGGGTGAATAAATTCAATGGAACGTGCATGCAAATTAATAGATAAATCAGGATTGCCTCGCTGAAACCCATATTTACTATCGCCACGTATGGGGCAGCCTATTTTGGCTAACTGCGTACGTATTTGATGCGGACGACCCGTAATCGGCTTTACTTCTACCAAATAATAGGTATCCGTTTTACCAATTACTTTATAGTTTAGCTCCGATCGCATGGCGCCTTCCTTTGGCTCATCGTAAGAAGTGGTAAAATTTTTCTCTGGATTTTTAATCAAGTAATTTACCAGATTGCCTGTTGGTGCTGGCGGCGCATTTTTAATAATTGCCCAATAGGTTTTCTCCATCTCGCGATTTTTGAACAAGGCATTCAACCTATCTAATGCTTTACTGGTTTTGGCAAATAATACCACGCCGCTAACTGGTCTATCAATACGGTGCACCACGCCAGCAAATACTAAGCCTGGCTTATCATATTTCTCTTTAATGTATTCCTTCACCATGTCAATCATGGGTTTATCACCCGTCTTGTCGCCTTGCACAATCATGGTGGGCTTTTTATTGATGGCTATTATATGATTATCCTCATACAATACTTCCAACGTAGTAATAGGCGGTCTCATCCGCGCATTTTTATAATCTTCTCCCACGCTAGTATTGTTCTTGGGCATTCGGAAAATCCTTTGATTTCACATCCTTTATGTAATTACCAATAGCATCGTGCATGGTATCGTATAAAGAGGCATACTGGCGTAAAAAACGTGGCTGAAAGCCTTTGGTCATCCCCAACAAGTCGTGCACTACCAATACCTGACCATCTACTGCGCCTCCTGCCCCAATGCCTATTACCGGAATTTTAATCGTTTCGGCTACCTTTTGTGCCAATGTTGCCGGAATTTTTTCGAGCACCAATGCAAAACACCCAGCATCTTGTAAAATTTGGGCATCTTCTAAAAGCTTTTGCGCTTCCGCTGCTTCTTTAGCACGCACGTTGTAGGTACCAAATTTATAAATAGATTGTGGCGTAAGCCCCAAGTGCCCCATTACGGGCACACCTGCCGATATAATACGTTCTACCGATTCGCGCACTTCTTTACCCCCTTCTAATTTTACGGCATGCCCTCCCGATTCTTTCATAATACGGATAGCAGAGGTGAGGGCTTCTTTGGAATTTCCTTGATAGGATCCAAACGGCAAATCCACCACCACCAATGCTCTGTTTACAGCACGCACTACCGAAGATGCGTGGTAAATCATTTGATCTAACGTAATAGGTAAAGTGGTTTCATGACCTGCCATTACATTACTTGCCGAATCTCCTACTAAAATAACATCTATTCCAGCATTGTCTACAATTAACGCCATGGAATAATCGTAAGCGGTAAGCATAGATATTTTCTCTCCCCGCAACTTCATTTCTTGCAGTACGTGGGTAGTAATTCGTTTTAACTCTTTATGTATCGACATCTTATTATCAATTTAGTGTTATTATTTAGCAACCTTATCGGTTTGATAAGTAGGTGTAAAGTTACAATGATACAAATTAAGGATTTTAGATATATATAAGCTAATTTGCGCACTATTTAGCGTATGAATACTCCACTTCGTCAGCTTTTTTTGCAGCACAATGCTCAAACCAGCCCAAGTCCACTTTTATTAGAGTTTGTGCGTGCTCAAGGAGTATATCTATACGATACAGACAATAAACCACACATCGATTTAATATCGGGCATTAGCGTAAGTAATATTGGGCATAGTAACCAAAAAGTAATTGCTGCTATTACCCACCAAGCTTCTGCCTACATGCACTTAATGGTGTATGGGGAATATGTGCAAAAACCGCAAGTACTGTATGCCCAAAAGCTGGCATCGGTATTACCCAAAAGCTTACAGTCGGTTTATTTTACAAATAGCGGCAGCGAAGCCATAGAAGGCGCATTGAAATTAGCCAAACGCTATACAGGGCGTACCGAAATTATTGCCTGCAAACAATCGTATCATGGTAGCACACACGGTGCACTAAGCGTAATGGGTAACGAAAGCTATAAGCAAGCCTACCGCCCGTTGCTGCCCGATGTGCGCTTTATTAAATTTAATGCCTTACCCGATTTAGACTTAATTACTACCAATACAGCCTGCGTATTAGCCGAAACCATACAAGGCGAAGCAGGTTGCGTAGTGCCCAATATAGCCTACCTTCACGCATTACGCAAAAAGTGCACAGAAACTGGCACGTTATTGATTTTAGATGAAATTCAGTGCGGATTTGGGCGTACCGGAAGCCTTTGGGCATTTACCGAGTACGGCATCGTTCCTGATATTTTAGTAGTGGGCAAAGCTCTTGGTGGAGGCATGCCTTTGGGTGCATTTATAGCCGCTCCCGAATTAATGGAAGCGCTTACCACCAACCCTGTATTGGGGCATATTACCACTTTTGGTGGGCATCCGGTGTGTTGTGCTGCTGGCTTAGCTGCATTAGAGGTTTTACTGGAAGAAAAAATGGTAGCCGATGTAGCTAAAAAAGAGCTATTGTTCCGCAAATTACTCGTTCACCCAAAAATAAAACAGATACACGGAAAAGGATTGTTGCTGGCCATAGAATTTGCCGATTTTGAAGAAAACAAGCAGATTATTGATGCGTGCATTGCTGATGGAGTAATTACCGATTGGTTTTTGCATACTGGCAATTGTATGCGTATTGCTCCTCCTCTAATTATTACCGAAGCAGAAATAACACATGCTTGTGCGGTAATTTTAAAAAACTGCGGTTAACGGGCTATTGTTAAGGTCTCCTGTTTTTGTATGCGTTTTCCGTTCGGAAAGGTAGCAACTACCAACATTACATACACCCCGTCTGGTGCTATTTTGCCTTCCATCGTTCCATCCCATGTGGTAGAGGGAGTAGTGGCTGCAAAGGCAAGATTTCCCCAGCGACTAAAGATGGTTAGCGAATAGCTGATGTAATTATCACTTACAATTGGGGCAAACTCATCGTTGGCGCCATCGCCATTTGGCGAAAAGGCAGTAGGTAAATGCACAAACGTAAGATCTGATTTAGCTTTTACCAACACCAGCACTTTCTGAGGATTTCCATAGCAACCTGAGCTATTTACCCCCACCACCGTTAGCATATAGGCTCCTTCTTGATTACCCCATTCTACAGTAATGGCATTATCTCCAGATCCTCTCACAATTTGTCCACCATCTATTTGCCATTCGTAATACGCAGCGGTATTTTCTACCTTATAGTTGGCACTTTCGCCTACTGCTGTTGTATCTATTATTGGCTGAGCAAACGCTTGAGACAAAACACACCCCATCCATACGATACCAATCACGGTTTTCATCTGATACTCATTTTATAGTTTAATTGAATTTGGCAGCACCCCTGCCCTCCTTATCGCATGGTGCCGGCAAGTATGTCGGCACCACTACGTACACATTACTGGCGGGTAATGGCTGAGGTTACTGGTTTAGGATTTACATTCACCACGGCACTTCCAGTACCCGAATTGCTGCAATAGCTATCCACAACACTGCTTACAGTGTAAGTTTTGCCAGATTGCAAAGTAGGAGTTGTAAATACAAACGGACTGCTTGGTATACCATTGGTGGTAGTGTTAGTGGTACCATCACTATAAGTAACATTCCAAGGACCAGTACCTACAAGCAACACACTAATTGGGGCAGTTTCGCCGGCACAAATAAGCGTAGAGCCAGAAATGGCAGCTGTTGGTAATGGTAAAATACGTACTGGTAAAGCTACTGGGTCGCCTATACAGCCAAAACCATTGGTTTCGACTACGTTTACGGCAAATAATCCAGGGGCACCGCCCCAATTTACTGTAATTTGATTAGTACCTGCTCCAGCACTCACGGTGCCACCCACTACGGTCCATACAAATAAGGAACCTGGATTATTGGTAACCGCATAGGATATACCTGAAGCACTCGCACACACCGAATCTATTTGTGCTTGAGAAGCAGTTGCGGAGAATAAGAGAATGGCTGTTAGGAAGCGTTTTGTAAAAGTTCTCATGACTATTATTTTTTAAGTTTAACGTTACACCGACTTCTTTTCTACAAAATCGATATTTCACAAACTTGTTACAATATGCATGCCACGAGACGATTTGTGTAAATATTAAGTTACATAAATAACATAACTAATTGATTACTAAATCATTTTACTTCGCTTGATTAAATAAGCAGAAAGCACCGCATCGAACCCATTTTGGATATAGGCCTCTACAAAATCTATTTTGTATTGCTGTGCTTTTTGAACCAACTGGCTTTTATACAGAGCGACAGCTTGCAGGTATTGCTCCTTTACCTGATTGGGATAGAGTTTTAGCTCCTCCCCTGTTTCTACATCTTCAAAAATATAGGGGCGGTTATCAAAACTAAAATTAAATTCCTTTTCCTTATCGGCAATATGGAACAATACCACCTCGTGTTTATTGTGTTTTAAATGTTGTAACGCAGAAAAAAGCCCCTCTGCATTATCTGCCGAATCCATCATATCACTAAAAATAATGACTAACGAACGTTTGTGCACTTGCTCGGCTACCTGATGCAATGCTGCAGCCAGCGAGGTAGTGGACTGTTTAGGCTTACTAACAAGTACTTTTTCGAGCTCGGCAAATAGTAGTTTTTGGTGGGCGGTAGTGGATTTTGCAGGGGTAGCCACTTGCACGGTATCGGCAAATAATGTAAGTCCAAAAGCATCACGCTGCTGTTTGAGCAGGTATATTAAAGACGCCGCACTTTGCACAGCAAATTGCAATTTGTTGTTGCTGCCTTCTGGATAATACATAGAAGAAGAACAATCTATTACCAATTGGCAACGCAAGTTCGTTTCTTCTTCAAAACGCTTTACAAACAACTTATCGGTACGAGCAAAGAGTTTCCAATCAATATTTTTAACCGATTCGCCAGTATTATACAATCGGTGTTCGGCAAACTCTACCGAAAAGCCATGAAACGGGCTTTTGTGCAAGCCCGTAATAAAGCCCTCTACCACCCTGCGCGCTATAAATTCGAGGCTGCCAAATTGTTGTACTTGCTGATTGTGTGAAATACCATTCATTGTAGCAAATTAACTAAAAAAGAGGGGATAAAAGATACTATTTTCAGCTACAAGAAGGTGGCGACTATTTGCAAGCAGAGTCTCTTGTAAGGCATTTAGTAGAGCGGACTCTGCGACTTATTTATTTTTTAGCGATTTATCAGGCGCAGAGTCCCGCCTACACACTACCCCATTGAGGAGACTCTGCTGGCAAAAAAAACATTACTTTTCGGTTCTAAAATTCGTTTCTTGAAAGTCAAAAATGCAAAAAAGAGATTAACTACTAAGATGCCGAAACAAGTTCGGTATGACGAAAAAGAGGAAATCTGTCAGCCTGAGCGTAGTCGAAGGCGGTGCAAGGCTGCAAAATACCTCGACTCCACTCGGTATGACATTTGGCATGGCAACATTAGTAACAAAAAAAAAAGGGTAACGCAGCTGCGTTACCCCTTTTTACACTAAAATACCTCCTAATTATGCCAATTGCGCATCTAATTTACCAGCTAAGATAGATTTAGGCACTGCGCCAATTTGTTTATCTACAATTTCGCCATTTTTAAAGAATAGTAATGCTGGGATATTGCGAATACCAAATTTCATCGAAATTTGAGGATTACTATCTACATCCACCTTACCTACTACTGCTTTACCTTCGTATTCCTTAGCTATTTCTTCTACCAAAGGACCAACCATGCGGCATGGGCCACACCACTCTGCCCAAAAATCTACCAATACTGGTTTATCTGATTTTAATACTAATTCTTCGAAGTTTGCGTCTGTTAATTCTAAAGCCATTGTTTTTATTTTATGTTATCGTTTATGTGTATTGTCAAATAGTTTGCCAGTTAAGAAAGTACTGACAATACTACCGTTTATGTACTAGTTAATTCAATCGGTAGGCTAAATTAAATTCATTTTTCAAGGTATTCAAAAAAACATCATCTGGATTGATGCGGTATTTTTTAGAAGGCATTTCCACCTTAATATTCTCTGCGGTATCTACAATCTCAAATTTCAACAAACAATTGGTTTGTTGGTTTTGATTTTTTTGGTTTTCTACAAATGTGCCTACCGATTCAATAAACTCATTCGACAGCTGATCGAGTCGTACCAAAATGGTCAAACTTTTTGTCAGTTTATCTCGCAATTCATTCAATAGTTCTATTTGTGTCACCTTAAACTCCCAAGCCCCTTCTTGCCTAAAGCGTTCGGAAATACGTCCTTTTAGATGCAGAAAATAGCCAGTCTGCAAAAACTGCCTAAACTTTACATAATCATCTCCAAAAACGGCTATTTCTATCGATTCGCTATAATCTTCCAACACAAACGTGCCGAAGGGTTTGCCTGTTTTAGTCATTTTGTGCTGCACCAAGGAAACCAAGCCGCCTACCCGCAGTTCTTTATTCTTTAGTAGCTCAAATCGTTGTTTTTCATCCCCCTCTAATGCGCCAGCTTTTGCTTTTTCGGTAAGTTTTAGGGCACTTATGGTATGCGTACAAAAATGCTGCATCTCCAACTGGAAATTATCCAATGGATGCCCAGAAATGTAAAAACCAACTACATCTTTCTCCCACTTCAATTGCTCCAGCAACGACCATTTTTCAGTTTCGGGTAATTGTGGCTCGCCAATACCTACTGAACTACCATTACTACCACCGCCAAACAACGAAGCCTGCGAACTATTTTTACTCTCTTGGTAATCGTTGGCGTATTTGATGATGCGCTCTATACCGTTGTACTTGTCACTCATCGATACGCCAAAAAACTGTGCGCGATGTTGCTCAAAAGAATCAAAAGCACCACTATATACCAAACTTTCGTATGATTTTTTGTTTACCGTACGTGGATTTACTCTACGAGCAAAATCAAAAACAGATTGATACGCACCTGTTTCTTTACGCTCCTCAATTATATTCTCTATCGCCTTTTCGCCTACGCCCTTTATACCCCCTAAGCCAAAACGAATTTCGCCCTTGCTGTTTACCGCAAAAAGCAAATCGCTCTCGTTAATATCTGGACCCAACACAGGAATATTCATTTGCCTGCATTCTTCCATAAAAAAGGCTATTTTATCAATATTACCTTGGTTATTCAACACCGCCGACATATATTCAGCAGGGTAATGCGCTTTGAGATATGCTGTTTGATATGCCACAAAGGCATAGCACGTACTGTGCGATTTATTAAAAGCATATTGGGCAAATGCTTCCCAATCGGTCCATATTTTTTCGAGTATTTTGCTGTCGTGATTAAGAGCGCCGGCACCTTGCATAAAGTTTTCACGCAGGCCATCTAAGGTTTTTATATCCTTCTTACCCATGGCTTTGCGTAACGTATCCGCTTGTCCTTTGGTAAAGTTTGCTAACTTTTGCGACAATAACATCACCTGCTCTTGGTACACCGTAATACCATAGGTATCAGAAAGGTACTCTTCCATCTCCAACAAATCGTAACTCACCTGTTGCCTGCCGTGTTTACGTGCCACATAGTCAGGAATATATTCCATCGGCCCAGGACGATACAGGGCATTCATGGCAATTAAGTCTTCAAACTTATCGGGTTTTAGTTGGCGCAACCATTGTTGCATACCGTCACTTTCAAACTGAAACGTGCCGTTTGTATCGCCGCGTTGGTATAACTCAAATGTTTTTACATCATCCAGTGGAATACTATCAATTTCGATGATTACTCCATGATTTTGCGCAATCATTTTTAACGCACCCTTTATAATGGTAAGGGTTTTTAAGCCCAAAAAGTCCATTTTTATTACGCCTGCGTCTTCAATTACCTTACCATCAAATTGGGTAACCAACAAATCTGAATCTTTGGCAACAGCAACTGGAATAAGTTCGGTAAGATCTTGAGGGGCAATAATAATTCCTGCTGCATGAATACCTACGTTGCGCACCGAGCCTTCTAATTTTTCGGCTTCGCGCAGTACTCTACCCTCTAAGGTGTCTCCTTTAAATAATTCGCGTAATTTTTTTACATTTTCTACCTCATCTGGAGTTAGCGCCTCTTTCTCTTTGAGCGACTTTTCGCCTTCAAAAGGAGCATTTAACACCCTGCCCAACTCTATACCCAAACGCTCTGGAACCAGTTTTTTTAATGTATTGGAATCAGAAAGCGGCATTTCCATTACCCGTGCTACGTCCTGAATGCTGGTTTTAGCAGCCATGGTACCGTAGGTAATAATTTGCGCTACCTGATTTTTTCCATACTTATCTACCACATAATCAATTACCTTTTGGCGACCTTCGTCATCAAAATCGGTATCAATATCGGGCATTGACTTACGATCGGGGTTTAAGAAACGCTCAAACAGCAAATTGTACTTAATAGGATCGATATTGGTGATACCGATACAATATGCTACCGCCGAACCAGCAGCCGAGCCACGCCCAGGGCCAATAAACACACCCAACTCACGTCCTGCCTTAATAAAATCGGCTACGATTAAGAAATAGCCCGCAAAACCCATGGTTTTTACCGTGAATAGCTCGAAGTTAAGGCGTTCTTCAATTTCTGGGGTAAGTTCTTTGTAGCGATTTTTTGCCCCTGTGAATGTAAGATGTTCTAAGTAAGCATCCTGTGTTTCAAATTCGGGCGGAACCGGAAAATTAGGTAACAGGATGTCTTTCTTAAGCTTTAGTGTATCTACTTTATCTACAATTTCGGCGGTATTATCCAAGGCTTGTGGCAAGTCGTGAAATACTTTGCCCATTTCTTCGGCAGTTTTAAAGTAAAACTGGTCGTTGGGAAACCCAAAACGATAGCCTTTTCCGCCTTCCTCATCGGTAGCAATAGGAGAGCTTTGCACATCGCCTGTATTTACACATAACAAAATGTCATGCGCGTTGGCATCTGTTTGATCCACGTAATGCGAATCGTTAGAGCAAATAATTTTTACGCTATGCTTTTGGGCAAATTTGAGCAACACCTCATTTACCTGATTTTGCTCTGGAATATTATGGCGCTGCAACTCGATGTAGTAATCCTCACCAAATAAGTCTAACCACCACTTAAACTCTTTTTCACCTTCGGCTTCGCCTTTACTTAATATAACTTGCGGTACCGATGCGCCAATGCAACACGTGGTAGCAATTAATCCTTTGTGGTATTTTTCAATCAGTTCCTTATCTATACGTGGCCATTTACTGTATAAACCCTCTATATATCCTAAGGAGCATAGTTTTACCAAATTTTTATACCCTTCGGCATTTTTGGCCAAAAACAGTTGGTGGTAACGTTTGTCTTTATTCTCTTTGGTGAATTTCTTTTCGTGACGATTGTCTACCACATAAAATTCGCAGCCTACAATGGGTTTTATATTGTGCTTGGCTGCTTCGGCAACAAACTTAAATGCTCCAAACATATTACCGTGATCGGTAATAGCCATAGCCTTCATGTTATTGGCAGCTGCTTTTTTAAACAACTTACCAATATCCGCCGCACCATCGAGTAGCGAAAACTGGGTATGTACGTGTAGGTGCGAAAATTCGGGCATCGTATCGAAAAATGAACCTCAAAGTTAACAGAAGAATAGCAGCTATTGGCGAGTAGTTTTCAACAGGAGTATAAACCTCTCCCCAACCCTCTCCAAAGGAGAGGGAGTACTAAAAAACTACTTAGCTATTGCTAATTTACTGTTTTTATATCCATAAAGAAAATAAACAACTAAGCCTATCGCCAACCAAATGGAAAAGCCAATCCAATTGCTGAGTCCCATTTCGCTCATCATGTATAAGCAGCATACTAGACCAAGTACCGGAATAAGAGATAAGTTTTTATTATACGCCCAATAAGCTATTAAAAAGCAGCTTACAATAAATATCCAGCTAGGTATTTTGTGCTGAAAAAGACTCCAACCAATTTCAAACTTTTGGGTATCGGCAAGTGGTAAACTAATAAGCAGTGCCTGATATTTTTCTGTATCAAGCGAGCCTAAATACGTTTCTAAATCACTTTGCGCGGCAGCATAGCCCACACTATCTTGTTGTAATACAGCTTGCTGTGTTTGTACAATTTCGGAAGGACTCAGCGAGGTAATTAGCGCACCAACGTCTACCATTTTCTTCTCATTTTTTACAAAATCCATAGTAGCAGCCGTATTATAGCTAAAAGCCATAGCTATGCCTATTACCAACAATGCTGGCGCAATGTATTTGGCATTGAGATAAGGCGTTTTGAATTTTCCGCGTGGCGCAGTAGGATCATTTTGTAATTTGAGCACTCCTGCACATACCAGCACAAAGGCAAAGAGCGTACCTATGCTACACAAATCGGTAACGATGGTAAGGTTCATAAACAGTGCAGGTACGGCAACTACAAAACCTGTAACAATGGTTGCAAACGAAGGCGTATGAAATCGAGGATGTATGCGCGAAAAAACCTTAGGCAGTAAACCGTCACGGCTCATGCTCATCCAAATACGAGGTTGCCCCATTTGAAACACCAATAACACGCTTGCCATAGCCACAATTGCACTAACGGCAATAATACCCGACAACCATTTTAGATTTAACTGCTCGAATACAAACGCCAATGGATCACCAACTGATAATTGCGTGTACGATACCATACCCGTAAGTACTAATGCGATAGCCACATAAAGTACGGTACAAATAATAATTGCCCACATCATACTTCGTGGCAAATCTCGTTGTGGATTTTCGCACTCTTCGGCGGTGGTAGAAATAGCATCAAAACCGATATAGGCAAAAAACACAGCAGAAACTCCCTTTAATATTCCACTTATTCCGTTGGGCGCAAATGGATCCCAGTTGGCAGTATCTACATAAAATACGCCTACCGCAATTACCAACAATACAACAGCCAATTTTACAATCACCATGGCGTTGCTGGCATTTCTGCTTTCTTTCATGCCCCTATAAACCAATGCAGTAATAAGCACAATTATGAGCAATGCTGGCAAATCGGCTACTATATGAAAAGAGCCAATACGGGGTGCTGTTTGCCATGCAGTGTAAGCCGATTGCATGCCCGAACTTAAGTTTTCGTAGGTTTTGCCACTATTGAGCAATGCCGTTGCTTCGTTAAATCCCTTTGAAGCGCTCAGGTAATCCATGGTCATCCAATCGGGTAGATGAATGCCGCTGCTGGATAATAATCCCGTAAAATAATCGGACCAAGAAATAGCTACGGTAATGTTACCAATACCGTATTCCATGATAAGCGACCAACCGATTATCCATGCTACGAGTTCGCCAAAAGCTACATACGAATAGGTATAGGCACTGCCCGAAACGGGCACCATACTGGCAAACTCTGCATACGCAAAGGCAGCAAAAGCACAGGCCAAAGCTGTAAAAAGAAAGAGAAAAATAACGGCAGGACCGCCATCTGCGCTGGCTTTGCCAATGGTGCTAAAAATACCCGCACCCACTATGGCGGCAATACCAAAAGCAACTAAATCGCGCATGCGCAATGTTTTACTTAAGCCCGATGAGTGCCCATCTGACGTTTCTTTAAGAATATCTTGTACTGTTTTTTTGCGAAAAAGCGACTGCAACATGTATGTTTATTTTTAACCAAACATATACATTTTTTTAGCTTGTTTTTGGCGGCGGCACAGAAACACGCTTGAACTTAAATGGATAACCCATTTGACCAATAAACGAGGTAGGAAATTTTTCTACTTCGCTAAACCCTAATGGCTCTTTACCATCTGAAGTGGGTATATAAGCTGTTTTAAATACATAATCCCATACGCTTAAACTCAACCCGAAATTTACGCCATAACTATCTTTCGGTAACGCTTTTGCATGGTGCCATAAATGCATCACTGGATTATTAAAAATGTATTTGAATGGACCATAGGTAATTTTAATATTGGCATGGTTTAAATGCCCTATGGCTGTTGCTAATATATGAACGATAAAAAAATCTGAAATACTAAAACCAATGATAGCCAGTGGAATGTACTGTATCGTTTTATAGATAATGGTTTCCATCCAATGAAAGCGCAGGTGTGCAGCAAAGCCCATTTGCTCTACCGAATGATGCACCTTATGAAACTGCCACAGCGTAGGTGACTTATGCAGTAATCGGTGAACGTTCCATTGAACAAAATCGGCCACGATAAATAGCAGCAAGTACTGGCTCCATACTGGCCAGGAGTATATTTGAATAGCTACCAAATTGCGCATACCCATGCTGCCTAAAAAGTCGGTAAAAAGTGCTACCGCTATATTAGAAATAGCATTGTAGCCCACTAACGAAAAAAGGAAGAAATTGAAGAACATGTAAAAACCGTCCATCCAAAAATCTTTACGAAAGGCCGCCTGTTCTTTGCGCCATGGAAAAAGAAGTTCTATCACCCATACCAGTAGTGAAACGCCTAACAGCCAATAAAAATAATTGTGCCAGCTAGGGTACAAAATTTCTTGCTTTAAATAGGCAAAATACCCTACGTACGAGTCTTTGGCAATATTAATAATACGTATCACGACTTAATTGATTTATCGGATAAAGATGGGATAGTATTTTCTACTTTGCAGCATTAAATAGTGTTTCTAGTTTTTGATGACGGTAGTTAAAAATTTCTTTTAGTTTATTTTTTACAAATAGTGCATTCGCTATCTTTCCAATAAACCCAAAAGGGAGTTTATAATGCACCACATCTACCATTTCTACACCACCTGCTACTTCCTTAATAAAATGCTTGTGGTGCCATAACTGATACGGACCAAAACGTTGCTCGTCTACAAAATACTGATGGTGCACCACGTGTGTAATTTCGGTAACCCAGTGCATTTTAATCCCTAAAACCGGAGAAACGTAGTACTCAATTATTTGACCAGTATACATGTGCTTTAAGTCTTCGGCGTCCGAAATAATGGTAAAGCCCATAGCAGCAGGCGTAATGCGGGCAAGATTATTCGGAGAACTCATAAAGTCCCAAACGGTAGTTAAATCACTTTTAAGGAATTGTGTTGTTTTTAGCGTGTGCAGCATTGTTATTTGTTCTATTTTAGGATAAATGGTAAATGAGTACTAATTGTTTTGCCCGCTTATCGCAAATTGTCTTTATGTTCTATATTTGGCTTATGGTAACATTAATTCGAGAAAATAAGCTGTTTTTTAGTGCTTTTTTTATGCTTGTAGGTATATTAAGTATCCTGCAATTGGTATATACCAAAGCAGTTTTATTTTTATGGGTAAATAATCAGTATACCTTTTTTGGGGATGTGTTTTTTATCTACTATACCCATGTGGGTGATGGGTGGGTATTTGCTGCCCTATTTATTGCCTGCTGCTTTTTTAGTTTTCGGTTGGGCATTACCGCAGCGCTTACTTTTGCCATAACGGGCATTGCCTCTCAATTTTTGAAACGGGCTATTTTTTATGAACAAGTGCGCCCAAAAGCATGGTTTAGCGGTGTTGCCGATATTCGATTTGTAGAAGGCGTAAGCATTCATACACAGCATAGTTTTCCATCTGGCCATACCATTACCGCCTTTGCATTATTTACGTTCTTGGCAATGGCTATTCCTAATAAAAAGTGGGGCATCGTATTTTTTGTGATGGCATTTTTGGTGGGTTACTCGCGGGTGTATTTGGCACAGCATTTTGTAGCCGATGCTTTTGCTGGCGCTATAATTGGCACCATGCTGACGCTTATTTGTTTTAGCTGGGTAAAGCACTGGAGCTGGTTACATAAAAATTGGGCGCAGCAGTCGGTAGTGAGTTTAATAAAAGGTAATCGGTAATTAATTACTAAGGGTTAAGCGGTAAAGTACATCTGTTGACTTTTTTTGGATATTTCTTTTTTAAAAGATACCTTAGTAAATAGAACTACTATCTACTAAATATGAAAAATACAAAAAGGCTATTACCGCTGTTATTGTTGGTACTAATAGCTACACAAACGTATTCTCAGGATTATGTAAAACTTTTGTGTAAACAATCTACTAAATGGTTTTACGAAAAATGTCCTCCAGCAAAAGGTTTAACTGCCGATAGTACAATAGGAGGAACTACGCAATTGCTAGCCAGTATGGATACCGGCATAAACGGCCTTACTTACCGCAGAGTAGTATATATAGATTTGTACGATACTACAGATACTTATCTTGTTGGTTTTTTACGCGAAGATACCTTAACACGTAGAGTATATGGATTAAAGGCATTTGAGTATAATAAGGATACGTTGGGCGATTTTTTATTGTACGACTTTGGCAAGCAAATAGGAGACACTATCTCTATGATTTTTGACACGTATAATACTCCCTATACATTTGAACAGTTTATTATTACTGAGATAGTGATGGGGGATAATCAAAATCACACTCAGAATCGTGTATTTAAGGCGCGCCATATTACACAAGCTAATTATAGTGTTAAGTATGCAGAGGGTGTAGGCTTGTTGGGTATTTCCTATCAAAGCCTACCACATTTTGAAGGAGGTAACTATTGTGATTTGATTTGTATTCAGCAGGATGGGAAATCGTCTTATCACAATAAAGACTTAGATGCAGGAAAGGATGGAAAAGAAGATTGCCTGCAAAGAGTGCCTCACACAGGGAGTAGCATACGAGAGCAAGCGATGTTACAGGTTAAATTGTCCCCCAACCCCGCTACGCACAGTATTTTAGTAGATACAGAAAAAGTATTTAGCTACCGTATTTATTCTGCTATAGGGCAATTGGTATTGCAAGGTGCGGCACAAGCCCAAGAGTTTATTTCGGTAGTGGATTTACCCAAAGGATTTTACGTGGTGCAAGTACAAGCAGGTGAGCAAGTAGGAGTAGCGAAATTACTGAAAGAGTAAAGAAGATTAGGTATGTTTCGGCATCTATTGTTAGTGTGCTGTTCTGCTTGCAAAAAGGAAGTTATTGGGTAACTATTTGGCAAAACAATACCCGTATATTTATACAACACATACAAAAAACATGAAAAAAATAATTATTCCGCTTCTTGTTCTAATGCTAAATTATGCACATGCACAACTTCCGCACTTTGCTCCTGTTGGTGCTACATGGAATTATTCATTATCTGATATGCGGGGGGATCAAACGCGAACGTATTTAGTAGAAAAAGACACTGTTTTTTTGAGTGATTCCTGTAAGAAACTAACAAATAGTATTTTTTTAAAATATATTACAACTACAGCTATTGTTTATTATGCTGAGCCTACTAGTCAAAAATGGATGCAGCTAATCGATTTTTCAGCGAATGCAGGCGATACCATTTACACCGTTGTTACTGGAAGAGATCAACCATTTGATACACTTTATGCTATTGTACGTCGCAAAGCAGATACATTACTAAATGGGCATCAATTGCCATTACTTGTTACACAAGCTATTAGGTCTGATATAAAGAAGTGTGCAAATACGTTTGATGGAACATTTATTTATCCGATTGGGAGCATAGATAATACTTTAATTCCTTTATGTGTTACAGATCCTGTTCCCAATGGGCTACTTTGCTATGAGGATGGCACTTTGGGATTAGTCGAAAACAGGAAAAACTGTACAACTACTTATGTCTCTAATAATGTAAACAAAAAGAATATTCCAATTTACCATAACCCCGCTACGAACGGTATTGTACTGGACATAGAAAAAGCGTTTACTTATACTATTTATTCGTCTGTAGGGCAATTGGTGCTGCAAGGTGCGGCACAAGCCCAAGAGCCTATTTCGGTAGTGGCGTTACCCAAAGGATTTTACGTGGTGCACATACAAGCAGGCGAGCAAGTAGGAGTAGCGAAATTACTGAAGGAGTAAAGTTGATGTCATCCTGAGCGGAGTCGAAGAATGATTGCTAAGATGCCGAAACAAGTTCGGCATCTATTACAAATTGTATATTATAACTCTGGTAACAATACAGAAGCCTTAAATCTGCTTCCCTTTCATCGCCTGCGCTACGGCTACATCCATTAAACGTTCGGCAAATGGACGTGTGTACTCATTGAGCGTTTCTATAGCCGCATGAATGGCATCTTTTTTTGGATCAATAAGTGTTTGGCGCAATGCTTCTACCAGTTTTGTGGTATGCTTTAGTTCCTCTTCATTTAAGTACGAGCTGTTTTTTTTGATAAACCGTTCTACCGTGTATAGCATTTGTTCGCCTTCGGTACGGGCCTCTATAACCATGCGTTGGGCTACATCTTCTTTTGCATGGGCAATGCTATCGAGTAGCATTTGCTCTACTTCTTCATCTGTAAGCCCGTAAGTTGGTTTCACGGCTATTTCTTGCTTTACTCCCGAACGCAATTCTATGGCCTGTACCGTAAGAATACCATCGGCATTTAGTAAAAAGTTGATATCTACTTTGGGCAATCCGGCAGGCATAGCAGGAATACCTTTTAACTCAAATTCTGCCAGTTTTCTATTTTCACTCACCAAATCGCGCTCACCTTGAAATACCGAAATTTTCATATTTACCTGCCCATCTACCGAGGTAGTATATTGCTTGCCCGCTTTGGTAGGTATTTTATTGTTACGCGGAATAATTACTTCCATTAATCCCCCCATGGTTTCTATACCTAAAGAGAGTGGGGTAACGTCTAGCAAAAGCACATCTTTACGATTACCTGCCAATACATCGGCTTGTATGGCTGCGCCTAAGGCTACCACCTCGTCGGGGTTTACACTAGTATTTACAGGTTGATTAAAAAACGCAGCTACCTGCTGTTGTACCAAAGGCGTGCGGGTTGAACCACCTACCATAATCACCGTGTTTATATCGGCTATGCCTAGTTTCGCATCTGCCATGGCTTGCTTGCAACAGGCAATGGTGCTGTCAATTAGGGGTTGAATAAGTTGCTCGAACTCTTTTTTACTAAGCGACAATTTACCATCTGCTTGCTGCCAAGCATCGGTTGCGCTGAGTGCTTTTTTTGCCTCTTCGGCGGCAAGGCGCAATGCTTGAGAGTTTTCTGTGAGCGGGTGTTTTGCCATCCAATGGGCTACGATGATTCTATCAAAATCATCACCCCCTAAAAATGTATTGCCATTGGTAGCTAATACTTCAAATATGCCGTTTTGTATTTTAAGGACAGATACATCAAAGGTGCCGCCACCTAAATCGTACACGGCTATGATTTTTTCATCCTCTGGGGCTAAGCCAATACCATACGCCAAACTGGCTGCTGTGGGCTCATTTACAATGCGCAACACATCTAATCCTGCTAACTTTCCAGCATCTCGGGTGGCTTGGCGCTGACTATCGTTAAAATAAGCAGGCACCGTAATCACGGCTTTATTTACTGGTGTTTTTAGGGCGTGTTCGGCACGTGTTTTTAGTTCTTGCAGTATAAAACTGGAGAGTTCTATGGGTGAATAAAAGCGATTGCCTACTTGTATCTTCACCAAGCTATCGCTATCGTCGTCAATTACTTTATAGCTAAAAAAGTCGTGATAATTTTCAATGTCTTTGTACGAACGACCCAACAAGCGTTTTACCGAAAAAATGGTGTTTTTAGGGTCGGTAAGTAAATATTGTTTTGCTTCGTTGCCAACGGTAATGCCTTGTTCGGCGTTGAAATGCACGATTGACGGAACGAGTAATCCTTTATTGGTATCGTTGATTACCTGTGCGTGCCCTTCTGGATTGATAAATGCCACCAAACTATTGGTGGTACCTAAATCTATCCCTACAATTACTTCTTCCTTTTGGAAAGAACCGGTTGCTATATTAATAGAAATTTTTGCCATAAACTGAAGCGCAAAGGTACGGCTTTAGCAGGAAGGAAAAAGGGGTGATGGAGAAAGCCTTTGGGGATTTAACTATTACTCTTATTGTTCTTTTTGGCACGAATGTTAGAAAGGTCTAAAATATCGTTAAGCGTAAGATTAAGGGTGTTTGCAGCCATACGTAGTGTTTCTACCAATGTGCGCTGCTCTTCTGTAATATCGGTATTAGCTAACACATTGGTCATCGAAATCATACCGTGCAATGGCGACTGAATTTCGTGACTTACGTTATTAATAAACTCTCGCTGATTTTTTACCGACTCTTCTGCAACAGCCATTGCTTTGATGAGTTCTTCCTCCATCTGCTTTCTTTCCGTAACGTCTGTATCAATGGCGATGAAGTTTTTCACCTCTCCATCTTCATTAAAAATGGGGGTAAACGTAGTAGCTAGCCAATATTCTCGCCCTGTTTTGCTCACATTTATTTCGGTGTAGTTTACCGATTTTCTCTCGTCAATACAGCGCTGGTAAATGCCAGGATCGGCAAAGCCTGTTTTTCCTTCTTTGCGCAGCATATCACCATAGGTACCCACCACATCTTCTAGCGTGTAGCCCGTTAGTTTTACAAAGCCGTTGTTTACCCACTCTATCTTCCCCTCTGCATTGGTAATCATAATAGAGTTGTCGGTACTGTTGATGGCAATAGATAGTTTTTCTAATTCAGCAGCAGCTTTTTTTAGTTTTTTATTGCTGTAGGTAAGTTCGCTTAGTGCCAAATCTTTAGAAAGATCTAAACCATAGGCAACCGCGCCCGTAAGACCAAGTACTATAATAAGTGTAGAAGCGGCATTCCATTCCACCGCACTTAGCGGAATACTGTTAGTTGGTAACCTATCCCGATAAAAATAAAAAAATAGTACATCAAGCACCGAAATAACTACCGCCACGCGCCCAAGTGTGCGGTTGAAAAGTAAATAGGTACCTAATATAAGTACAGCCAAAAGATACAAATCAGGAGAAGTGCAGCCCCCCGAGTACCAACTGGAAATATGTACTGCAAAAAAAGTAACGATTAATGCCGTACCATAACTAACAGCATTTTGTTGATGCCATTGTAGGATAGCCAAATTGGCTAATAATATAGTGCCCAAGGCAATATATAACCACAATAGTGCGTAGTTGCCGTCTAACAAAACAGTATAGGCAATAGCAGTACCTAAGCTAATTAATCCACCCACTACCGATACCAGTTTAAAAACGGTATAGCGTTGGTTGCTCATTATTTTATCGTAGCTGCCTATCATGGTTATCGTTCTTTGTCAAATTGTAGGCGTTGCCCGTTTAGAGTATCATTAATTACCCCATTGCTGTATGCTAAATGACCATTTACAAAGGTGTGCACAACCGACGAGTGAAACGTTACGCCCTCAAAAGGCGACCAGCCGCATTTATAGCGTATATTTTCTTTCGTTACTACTTGTGGTTGATTAAGATTAACCAACACCAAGTCTGCGGCATAACCTTCGCGAATAAACCCTCTGTTTTTCAACTTAAATGCAATAGCCGGATGATGTGCCGCCTTTTCTACAATTTGCGCAAGGCTTATTTTTTTCTGGTGATATAATTCGAGCATGGCAACCAGCATGTGCTGCACCAATGGACCACCCGAAGGGGCATCCCAATACGGTTTGCTTTTTTCGTCAATGGTATGAGGGGCATGGTCGGTAGCCAGTACGTCAATACGTCCATCCAACAAGGCAGCCAAAACAGCATCGCGATCGGCTGTAGATTTTATAGCCGGATTCCATTTAATGCTATTTCCTAAACGTGCGTAATCATTTTCATCAAACCAGAGGTGATGCACACAAGCTTCGGCAGTAATGCGTTTTTGTGCAAGTGGTTTTTTCTCGAATAGCGTTGTTTCTTTGGCAGTAGAAATGTGCAGTATGTGCAAGCGAGTATTGTGCTTTTTGGCCAATGCGACTGCCATAGATGATGACAAATAACACGCATCCTCATTGCGAACAAGCGCATGAATATTTGCAGGCACATTGTCGCCATAAAGGTTTTTAAAGTGTGCTACACTTGCTTGCACCGTAGCCTCGTCTTCGCAGTGGGTAGCAATTAATAAAGGCGATTTTGAAAAAATATTCTCCAGTGTTTTTGGGTTATCCACCAACATATTACCCGTACTCGAACCCATAAATACCTTTACACCACATACCTTGGCTCCATCCGTTTTTAGTACTTCCTCAATATTATCGTTGCCCGCACCCATATAAAACGAGTAGTTAGCCAACGATTTTTCGGCAGCTATGGCATACTTATCTTCTAGCAATTGTTGGGTAAAGGTATTGGGAACGGTATTGGGCATTTCCATAAACGATGTAATACCCCCAGCCACAGCAGCACGACTCTCGGTAAAAATATCGCCCTTATGGGTTAGCCCTGGTTCACGAAAATGTACTTGGTCGTCAATACAGCCAGGCAACAACACTAAACCTTCGGCATCTATTTCTGTAGCCCCTTTTTGTTGTATGCTAGGCGCTATTTTTTCGATGATGCCATTTTGCACCAACACATCGCTTCTAAAATCAGTTCCTTCATTTATAATGCGTGCATTTTTTATTACAAACGTATCCATGTGGTAAAAGTAGTGTAAAGCGTCAATGTTTTCAAAACCTAGGAAATTTAAAACCCTATATTTGCCTATTCATGGAAAAAACCTTTGCCGATTTAGGGTTCAACAAGCAACTGCTTACTGCAATTGACGAAGCTGGCTACACCGAACCAACCCCTATTCAGTTAAAAGCAATTCCCTCTATACTGTCGGGGCACGATGTAATGGGCATTGCCCAAACGGGTACAGGCAAAACTGCTGCTTACGTGTTGCCCATTTTAATGAAGCTGCGTTATGCACAAGGCAACGAACCCCGTGCACTTATATTAGCCCCAACCCGAGAGTTGGCAATACAAATAGGTGAAAACATTGCCGAATACTGTAAGCATACCGACCTACGCCATACCGTAATTTACGGTGGTTTAGGTCCAAAAACACAAATAGAAACGCTCAACAAAGGCATTGATATTTTAGTAGCCACTCCTGGCAGATTATTGGATTTATACGCCGATGGTCACATTGTAGTCAAAAAACTGCAAGTGCTGGTGTTAGACGAAGCCGATAAAATGATGGACATGGGTTTTGTAGGTGCCATACATCGTATTTTAGAGATTGTACCTCGCAAACGCCAAAATCTATTATTCTCGGCAACCATGTCGGAACTGGTGCACAAAATATCAGGCGACTTTTTAGAGTTTCCTACTGTTGTAGAAGTAAAACAACAAGCCACCCCTGCTGATACTATTACCCAGTCGGTGTATTTTGTACCCAACATTAAATCAAAAATTAATTTACTTACCTACCTCTTAAAAAACAGCGAAGAGATTCAAAAACTCATTATTTTTTGTAAAACCCGCATAACTGCCGACAAAATATTTGCTGTATTAATAAGCAGACTTAACCCCTCTCAAGTGCGCGTAATACATGCCAATAAAGGACAAAATACACGCATACACACCATCAACTCGTTTAAAAACAATGACATTAAAATACTGGTAGCCACAGATGTAGCAGCACGCGGCATTGATGTAACCAACGTATCACACGTAATTAATTTCGACGTACCAATTGTACACGAAGATTATGTGCACCGCATTGGACGTACAGGCAGAGCTTTAAAAGAAGGAACCGCTTTTACGTTTTGTACCGATTCGGAGCTATACCACTTACATAAAATACAACGACTAATACGACAAACAATTCCGAGTATAGAGGTTCCTAAAGATGTGTTTATAGAAGAAACACCTTACGAAGAACGCCAAATTATGGCACGCGAAGTTGACCGACAAAAACGCAAGGAAGACCCCGATTTTAAAGGTGCTTTTCATGAGAAAAAATTTGCTCAAAAAATCGCGGCAACCAAAAGCAAAACGACTAAGAAGCCATCTCCAAAAACCAAAAAACGCAAGTAATTATCTATAGATGAAGAATTATCTTTCGCTTGTAAAATTTAGCCATACCATTTTTGCACTACCCTTTGCGTGCATTGGCTTCTTTTTGGCGATTCATACAACCGGTACTCCTGTTAATTGGAAATTATTTATCCTCATGCTTTGCTGCATGATTACCGCACGTAGTGCCGCTATGGCATTTAATCGGTATTTAGACCGCAAAATAGATATACTTAACCCACGTACCGCAATGCGCGAAATACCAGCTGGCGTAATTAGCCCAACAGCCGCTTTGCTATTTACCCTCTTAAATGCTGCCTTGTTTATTTCGGTTACTTACTTTATCAATCCGTTGTGCTTCTACTTATCGCCAATTGCCCTATTAGTAGTATTGGGTTATAGCTACACCAAGCGTTTTACCGCACTTTGTCACCTTATTTTAGGTCTTGGCTTATCCCTCGCCCCTATTGGAGCTTACTTGGTTATTAGCGGCGCATTTGCTGTTTTACCACTACTATTTTCTGCCGTAGTATTACTCTGGGTAAGTGGTTTTGATATTATTTACGCGCTGCAAGACGAAGATTTTGACCGCCAACAGCACCTACACTCCATTCCCGCTTGGTTGGGCAAAGCCAATGCACTTACTTTTTCGAAAGTATTACATACTGTAGCTGCTTGTATTGTAGTGTATGTTGGTTTTTATGGTCATTTTAGTATCAGCTATTGGATAGGCAGCAGCATTTTTATCGGTATGCTTATCTACCAACATTTACTGGTAAAACCAACTGATTTGAGTAAAGTAAACCTCGCTTTTATGACCAGCAATGGCATAGCAAGTGTTGTTTTTGCTATTTTTTTTCTATTAGACCTGTGGATGTAAGTCCCCTCTTCTAAAAAACTGTATTTTCGAGCCATATTTTTCAACGCATGCAAAAAATTCTGATAGCCAACCGTGGCGAAATAGCCCTACGTATTATGCGTTCGGCACGCGAAATGGGTATTAAAACAGTAGCCGTTTTTTCGGAAGCCGATCGTGGCGCTCCGCACGTACGCTATGCCGACGAAGCAATTTGTATAGGCCCCGCTCCTTCCAATCAATCGTATTTGGTAATTGATAAAATTATTGATGCCTGTAAACAAACAGGAGCGCAAGGCATACACCCTGGGTATGGGTTTTTATCCGAAAACGCCACGTTTGCGCGTAAGGTAAAAGCTGCTGGTCTTATTCTTATTGGTCCATCACCAGAGGCAATGGAGATAATGGGTAGTAAGTTGGCTGCCAAAGCTGCCGCCAAACGCTACAATATCCCAATGGTACCGGGTACAGAAGAAGCCATTACCGATATAAATGAAGCAAAAAAACGCGCAACCGAAGTAGGTTTTCCTATCCTAATAAAGGCATCTGCTGGTGGTGGTGGCAAAGGAATGCGCATTGTAGAAGGTGTAGCAGATTTTGAAGAGCAAATGAATCTTGCTGTAAGCGAGGCTACCTCTGCGTTTGGCGATGGCTCGGTTTTTATTGAACGCTATGTAACCTCGCCTCGTCATATCGAGATACAGGTTTTGGGAGATACGCACGGCAACATTGTGCACCTTTTTGAGCGCGAATGCTCTATACAGCGTAGGCACCAAAAAGTGGTGGAAGAAGCCCCATCAGCGGTATTAACACCTGCAATTCGTCAAAAAATGGGGCAGTGTGCCGTAGATGTTGCCCGCGCCTGCAATTATACTGGAGCTGGTACGGTAGAGTTTATTTTAGATGAAAAACTAGACTTTTTCTTCCTAGAAATGAATACCCGATTACAGGTAGAACATCCGGTAACAGAAATGATTACGGGTATTGATTTGGTAAAAGAGCAAATAAAAATAGCGCGCGGAGAAGCCTTAAGTTTTAAGCAGGAAGAAATAACCATGACTGGACATGCCATGGAGTTGCGCGTATATGCCGAAGATCCTACCACCAACTTTTTACCAGACATAGGCACGCTTACTACCTACAAACCACCGCAAGGGCCTGGAATTAGGGTAGATGACGGTTTTGAAGAAGGCATGGAAATTCCGATTTATTACGACCCCATGATTGCCAAATTGATTACCTATGGCAAAGACAGGCAAGAAGCAATTGACAGAATGGTACGTGCCATTGATGATTACCACATAACAGGTATAGAAACCACCTTGCCTTTTGGTAAATTCGTGATGCAGCATCAAGCATTTATTTCGGGTAATTTTGATACCCACTTTGTAGGCAAGTACTTTAGCCCCGAGGCATTGAATAGTAGCAATGCCGATGAGGAACTTGTGGCAGCACTTATTGCCGTAAAGGCAATTACGCTACAACAGGCTAACACACATACAAACACTTTACCTGCTGTAGGGTTATCTAATTGGAAAAAGAACCGGGTAAATTATTGATAGTGACGCAATAAAAGTTTACCTTTAATGTTCTCGTACAAACGCTACATGCCGCACAAGTCTGCTTATAAAATTGTATTGCTCATGAGCCTGTTATTGGGCGCTGTACAAGGATATGCTACCCACAACCGCGCTGGCGAAATTACCTACCGCAAGTTAGATAGGCTTAAATACGAATTTACCCTTACCCTATACACCGAACTAACTAATCCTAACAATACTAATGATCCTAAGGCAGTAAACGACGACGCTATTCTTTCTTTTGGTGACGGCACTACAGATACCGCCAAATTCGACTTTTCTGCAGTAGTAGCTCCCTTCATCGAAAAACGCACCTACCACTACATCCATAGTTATACAGGTGTAGACACCTTTACCATTAGTTTTAAGGACGAAAACAGAAACGAAAAGGTGTTAAATATGACGAACTCCGTTGCCACCAGTTTTTATATAGAAACGTTTCTAAAAATTTCCCCACAAAGCGGCTTTAATTCTTCACCGGTACTTTTATTACCCCCTATTGATTTCGGCAATATAGGACAATTGTTTTTGCACTCGCCCAATCCCTATGATGCAGATGGGGATAGTTTAGCCTTTAAATTAGTTGCCTGTAAACAAGACGTTAATGTTGAAGTGGGTAACTACTTGTTTTTAAACGAAAACGGTTTTAGCAGCAATTTTTTTGGCATTGATGCCACTACAGGAGAAGTACGTTGGGATGCACCTACGACAGCAGGTTGGAATCAAACCACAACAGAGGGCATATATAATATAGCTATCCAAATAGAGGAGTGGCGCGATGGTATCTTATTAGGATATATTATTCGTGACATGCAAATAATTATAAAGAATGTACAAAACACTCCTCCTATCATTACTCCTATAGCTAACGTATGCGTATTAGCCGGTAACACGGTGCAACACAACGTTACAGCTATTGATAATGAACCAGATGATAGCTTTACCAACATCACCTTATCTGCCACTGGTGGGCCTTTTGAAGTAAGTCCTGCTGCTACATTTGAAACTACGTCCACCGAGAGCCCAACAACCCAACAATTTACGTGGCAGCCAATCTGCGACTTGGTACGCAACGAACCGTATCAAGTAGTATATAAAGCTGTAGACAATGGAACCCCACCATTAGTTGGTTTAGAAACCGTGCAAATTACAGTAATTGCTCCTGCACCCACCAATTTAACAGCAACAGCAAATGGCAGTACGATAAACCTAAAATGGGATGCACCGATACCGTGTACAAGCAAGGCATTGGGCTATAAAATATACCGCCGCAGTGGCTCGTACGCTTTTACACCTTCGGGCTGCAATACGGGTATTCCAGAACAAGGCAAGTACACGCTTATTAAAACTATAAAAGACAAAACGCTTACTGCTTTTACAGATAACAATAACGGACTTGGTCTAAAACCTGGTAGCAATTATTGCTACCGCATTGTACTCTATTATGCAGATAAAGCTGAAAGTTATGCCTCCAATGAAGCATGTACAGAACTAAAAAGAGATGTGCCAGTTATTACCAATGTAGATGTATTTTCGACAAGCAGCACAGCCGGAAGCATTTATGTAGAATGGATGAAGCCTGCTAAAACTACTATAGAGAATACTTCTATTCAAAGCCCGTATATATACCATTTATATAGGGCAACACATAAACCACAAAATCTTCCTACCGATTTTAAATTGGTTAAGTCAGATACCAGTAACTTATACGTGTTGAGCGATACTACATTTACAGATGTATTATTAAACACCGAAGATTTTCAGTTTACCTATAAAGTAGAGTTTTATGCCCAAATTGGAGATAAAACATTTACCGAATTTGTTAGTACTTCTCAATTAGCGTCTTCATTATTTATTACACTAAGTCCTGGTGATAATAAAGTACGCATTACCTTGGATGAAGAAGTGCCTTGGGAAAACGCTACTTATACTGTTCTTAGAAAAAACACCACTGGTATATTTGAACCAATTGCTGTTAATGTGTCTGCTAGTTACATTGACGAAAACCTAACAAATAGTGAAAATGGGGGCTCTGAAAAGTGCTACAAAATTCTGACTTCGGGTGATTACTCCGCAACGGGATATAAAAGTCCGTTACTAAATAACTCGCAAGAGAGTTGCACATCACCTACCGATAATGAACCACCATGTGCACCTATACTTACCGTGGTAGACAATTGCATTAATTTTACCAATAACCTAACATGGACGCTTGATAGTACAGAAGCAATTTGCCGAAAAGAGATTGTAGCCTACAACGTGTACCGAAGTGATTTTTTAGAAAGCGAGCCACAATTAATAGCTACCATAAACGATAAAAGCGCTCCAGATATGTACAATGCGCTGGCTTTGCTACTTGTTGATTTAAAACAGTCGATTGCTGGTTGTTTTACCATTGAGGCAGTAGATTCGGTACAGCAAAAAACACTCAGCAATAAAGTATGTGTAGATAATTGCCCCAACTATTTTCTTCCAAATGTATTTACGCCAAATGGAGATGGTATAAACGATATACTTACTCCCTTTCCAGACAGCAAGTTTAATCAGGACGTCCGCTTTTATGTGTACGACCGTTGGGGAGTGCTTGTATTTGAAACCACTAATAAAGACATCAATTGGGATGGTACACATTACCAAAGCAAAAAGAAATTGCCAGGCGGCACGTATTACTACGTGTGCTATGTAAACGAAATAAAAGTAGCTGGCATTACTCCACGTGCCATTAAAGGATTTATCACCATTATACCCGATTAATTGTGTTTACTGGAATTATTGAAACAATGGGTACGCTTACCCAAGTGCGCCAAGAGCAATCGAACAAGCATTTTACGATTCAATCGACTATTTCTTCGGGGCTAAAGATAGACCAAAGCATTGCGCACAATGGCGTTTGCTTAACTGTAATTGCTGTAGATGGCAATATGCATACGGTAACAGCTATTGAAGAAACCCTTCTAAAAACCAACCTTTCGCACTTACGTGAAGGTGCATTGGTAAATTTAGAGCAATGCATGCAACTCAACGGCAGGCTGGACGGGCATATCGTGCAAGGTCACGTAGATCAAACTGCCCAATGCACAGCTATACAAAACAAACAAGGCAGTTGGTTTTTTACCTTTACGTACGATGCTTCTTTAGGCAATGTAACCGTAGAAAAAGGCTCTGTTTGCATCAACGGCATAAGCCTTACGGTAGTAAATGCAAGCAAAAACACCTTTTCGGTAGCTATTATTCCGTACACCTATGAGCATACTACCATGCACACCCTACAAGTAGGCGATTGGGTAAATATCGAATTCGATATTATTGGTAAATACGTGGCGCGTTTGCTTAAAAACGGGTAAGTTTACTGCATATCATAAAATGCATCAGCATCCTTCTTTAATTGCTCTAAAGAAGGTTTATGGATATACATCATGTGTCCAGCTTCGTAAAAAGTCATTTTTACGCGTTGGTGCTGCTCTTCTGTAAGTCCCATATGATTAAAGGTATAATCGGTTGCAAAATACGGCGTAGCCAAGTCCATGTACCCATTAGCTACCCATACCTTGAGGGCTTTATTTTTACTCATTGCCTGACGCAAATTTTCGCCCACATTCAAATACCTGTTTTGTACATTGTTATAACTCCAAGGTTGCACCTTGCCTGTCAGAATTTCGTAGGTTAAATCATTTTCGTACTTCAATTCGGCGCGCATATAATCATTTAAACACGCCGAATAAGGCCCCGAAATTGTTGCATCTAAACTGGGATCGAACTCCACTCCTTCTCCTGCATCATCATAGTCTTTACCCGTAATGCGGCTATCCAACCTGCCTACCGTAAAACCATCTGCTCGGCACAATTCTTTACAAAATCTAAAAATGCCTATTCTGTAACTGCTCTGCATTACATACTCCTCACTCAAGCCAGTATAGCGAGCTATATTCTGTAGTACTGCTTTCTTCTCGGCTGCTGTAGCCAAATCTCCTTTAGTTAAAAAGGTAGTATAGTCGCCCAAAACAAAGGTTTCTGCTTCTTTCAGTACCGCTACTAAAGGTTTGGCCTGCAGTTCGGCACTTAATTTTTTATGGTAATATGCCGTTGCTGTGTACGTTGGCAAAAACAGTGCAAAAGGTAAATCATTTCCTTTTTCAAATCGGGCTGTTTGAAAATTAAGAATAGACGATACCAAAGCCACACCGTTGATATACATATTATACCTATCCTGCAAATACGCCGATAAGCCTGCGGCACGGGTAGTGCCATAACTCTCGCCGCACAGGTATTTTGGCGAACCCCAACGCTGATACTTGGTGGTATATAAACGGATAAAATCACCTACGGCTTCAATGTCTTCAGTATATCCGTGAAACTTCTTATCCTCTTCCTCTGCAGCTCGGCTATAGCCCGTACTTACTGGATCAATAAACACCAAATCTGTTTTATCCAGCCAGCTATATGCATTGCTGATGTATTGGTAGGGCGGTGTTAGCGCATCTCCTTTATCACTCATTACAATACGTTTTGGACCCAATGCACCCATGTGCAACCACACCGATGACGAACCTGGACCTCCGTTAAATGTATAGGTAACTGGTCTCTTTGCTTTATCAGCTCCATCTACGGTATAGGCAATAAAAAACACATTAGCACGCGCTTTTTCCTTTTCGTCTTTTAGGGTGATATAGCCTGTAGTAGCTGTATAGTTTACTACTTTGCCATTTATGGTAACACTGCCTTTGGTAACTATTGGAGCCGTTACTTCTTTAGCAGGTTTGCTTTCTGATTTTAGTTCTTTCGCTTTTTCTTGTGCACCTGCCGTACTAGCAAAACACACAAGCAATCCAATTAGTAATTTATTCATCATGCAATAAAGATAATTTTTAAACAAAAAAAGCAGGAATAAATCCTGCTTTCTATTTATAATTTTACATGATATAGTTTAGGTCATCATACCACCGCAAACCGACAATACTTGTCCGTTTACGTAAGCGCCCATATCCGAAGCTAAAAACACAGCTACGTTAGCCACATCTTCTGCCTCGCCCATACGTGCCAGTGGAATTAATTTATTCCATTCTTTTATTGTATCAGCTGGTAAGCTATCGGTCATTTCGGTACGAATAAATCCTGGAGCTATAGCATTGCTGCGAATATTACGCGAACCCAACTCCATAGCTATCGATTTGGTAAAACCAATAATCCCTGCTTTTGATGCTGCGTAATTACCTTGCCCAGCATTACCTTGCACGCCTACAATAGAACTCATATTGATGAACACCCCAAAACGGTTGCGCATCATGTGCTTAGAAGCAGCTTTGGTAACATTAAAAACCGATTTAAGGTTAATATCCATTACACTATCCCATTGCTCTTCACTCATGCGCATCAGCAAACCGTCTTTAGTTATTCCAGCGTTATTTACAACAATATCAATGCTGCCAAATTCGGCAACGATATCAGTAACCAATTGCTCGGCTGCAGCATAATTAGAAGCATCAGAGCGATACCCCTTCACTTTAGTACCTGCTTGTGCCAATTCCTTCTCTAAAGCTAAACCTTGCTCTACAGACGATAGATATGTAAATGCTACATGCGCACCTTGCTCAGCAAATTTTTGAGCTATTTTTTTACCAATACCTTTAGAGGCTCCAGTAATTAGGGCTACTTTTCCTTGTAATAGTTTCATATCAATTGGACAATTAATCGATTTGTCAATTTGTCAATGATTGGACCATCGACAAATTGACAAATCGACAAATTAAACTAATTCCTTATTCAATGCTTTTAGCATGGTTTCACCAATGTACGCAGGAGAATCAACTACATGAATACCACACTCGCGCATAATTTTCATTTTTGCAGCTGCTGTATCCTCATCGCCACCCACAATTGCTCCAGCATGACCCATTCTACGTCCCGGAGGCGCAGTTTGACCAGCAATAAATCCAACAACAGGCTTGGTGCCATGTTCCTTAATCCAACGTGCTGCTTCTGCTTCCATTCCACCACCTATCTCACCAATCATTACAATACCTTCGGTTTCAGGATCGTTCATTAATAATTCAACAGCTTCTTTGGTTGGTGTACCAATAATCGGATCGCCACCAATACCTATAGCGGTAGTAATACCCATTCCAGCTTTTACAATTTGATCGGCTGCTTCGTAGGTTAAAGTTCCTGATTTAGAAACGATACCTATTTTGCCTTTTTTGAATACAAAACCTGGCATGATGCCTACTTTAGCTTCATCTGCTGTTATTACACCTGGGCAGTTTGGACCAATTAAGCGGCAATCACGTCCTGATAAATATTCTTTTACCTGAATCATATCTTTAGTCGGGATACCTTCAGTAATGCAAATAATTACCTTAATGCCACCTTCAGCAGCTTCCATAATAGCATCTGCTGCAAATGCAGGAGGTACAAAAATAATTGATACATCTGCGCCTGTTTTAGCTACTGCATCTGCTACAGTATTAAAAACTGGACGATCCAAATGCTGACTTCCTCCTTTTCCAGGAGTAACGCCACCAACTACATTGGTACCATATTCTATCATTTGTGAGGCATGGAATGACCCCTCATTGCCAGTAAAACCCTGTACAATTACTTTTGATTGCTTATTTACTAATACGCTCATGAAAATATTTTTAGTGGGGTAAAGCTACATATTTCTTTTGTAGAGCGGTAATTTGTACAAAAAATACCCGCAAAATGTATGATACATTTTCACAAACTACACTTTAATACCCGAACTGCTGAACTGCAAATCGTATAAACGCTTGTAATAACCGTTAAACGCTAATAGTTCTTGGTGATTGCCGCTTTCTTTTACCTCCCCTTTATCCAGTACCAAAATTTTATCGGCATGCTGTATAGTAGACAATCGATGTGCAATAACAATACAGGTACGATTTTGCATCAATGCATAAATGGCTTTTTGTATTAGTTCTTCCGTTTCTGTATCTATAGACGAAGTAGCTTCGTCTAGCACTAGTAACTGAGGATTATATACAAGAGCGCGAATAAATGAAATAAGCTGCGCTTGCCCTGCAGAAAGCGTAGCTCCCCGCTCCATCACATTAAAATCGTATCCTAAAGGCAACTTGTGAATAAATTCTTGAGCGCCTACCCCCTCTGCTGCTGCAACAATAGCTTCTCGGGTAATTTCAGTGTTTTTTAAGGTAATATTATTGGCAATAGTATCCGAAAACAGAAATACATCTTGCAACACCGTAGCAATGGTAGAACGCAAGTAACCCAACTCATAGTCGGCAATAGGTTTTCCATCTATGGTAATGCTGCCTTTATTTATTTCGTAAAAACGATTTATCAAATTAATAATAGATGATTTACCTGCACCAGTAGCGCCCACCAAAGCAAGTGTTTTACCAGGCTCTAATTCAAAACTTACATCTTTAAGTACCCAATCTTCATCATTATAGGCAAACCATACATTTTTAAACGCGATTTTTCCTTGCAAGTGTTCGGGAGCCAGTGTACCTACATTCTCAGTCTGTTCTTTTGTATCCAACACTTTAAATATACGCTCGGCACTTACCATACCCATTTGTAGGGTATTAAACTTATCGGCCAATTCTCGTATGGGCCTAAAAAGCATGTTGATATATAGAATAAACGACACAATAATACCAACAGACAATCCATCTTGCAAGGCTGCTACTCCGCCAAACCACACTAATAGGCCTATAGACGTTGCCGATATTAACTCTACCACTGGAAAAAAGATAGAATAATACCATACCGAACGGACATGTGCTGTACGGTGACGCGTATTTATTTCATCAAACTTTTTGAGTTCAGCATCTTCACGGGCAAACAATTGCACAACCGACATACCAGTAATATGCTCTTGCAGAAACGTATTAAGCGCCCCTACTTCGGTACGCACCTCACCAAATGCCGACTTTATCTTTTCCTTAAATATATAGGTAGCTAATAGTAGCAATGGAAGCGTGCTAAGTACAATAAGCGTCAACCGCCAATCTACATACAGCATAAAAGCAATAATCACCACAACTTGTAATATATCTCCAACAATGGTAATCAAGCCTTCCGAAAACACGTCGGCTATCGTTTCGAGATCGGATATTACACGCGTTACCAATTGACCAATAGGCGTATTGTCGAAATACTTTAAGCGCAAGCTCAATAAATGCGAAAATAACTGCTTACGGATGTCTTTAATTGCTGTTTGTCCCAACCAATTGGTAATATAGGTATGGTAATACTGAACCAGTGTTTGAAGCAATAATACACCTACAAGTAACAACACTACGCGTAACAAACCAGCAGCATCTCCTTTAAACGCATAATTATCTAAGGCATACTGAATCAACCAAGGGCGTATGGGAGATAGTAAAGCCAATAAAACGGTTAAAAAAATGGCTAAATAAAACGAACTGATGTATGGTTTTACATACCGATACATGCGTTTTATAAGCGAAATGTCAAATGCTTCTCCTTTTGTAGCCACAGTTGCTGAATTGGGTGCTTGGGTTTTTATTAGTGCCTACAGCTGTTGCTATTAAGCTTATTTTATTAATTTTCAGTAATATATGGATACACCACCTCGGTTAAATACAAGCCATGTGCAGGCACAGATGTACCTGCTTCCGACCGATTTTTACTATTGATAACGCCAATAATGTCGTTCGGTTTCATTTTACCAAAACCTATTTCGAGCAAAGTACCAACAATGGCTCGTACCATGTTGCGCAAAAAACGATCGGCAGTAATGCAAAACACCATGCCATCGGGAGTATCTTTCCATACTGCAGTACTAATCTTACAGTTATTGGTAAACACCTGTGTGTTGCTTTTGCTAAAACAACTAAAATCCGTAAACTGGAGTAAATAAGCTGCCGCTTTATTCATTAAGTCCATATTTGGCTGTTGCAACTGCAACCAAGAACTTCCATCCTTAAATGGGTTTTTATGGAAGTGTATATGATACTCATACGAACGACTGCTGGCATCAAAGCGAGCATGTGCCGTTCCGTGTACGGGCAAAATACGTTTTACCGCTATATCAACAGGCAATACGGCGTTTATTGCACGAAAAAAAGTTTCGGGTAATTCGGCAGCACTATCTACATGTGCATAAAACTGTGTAGCATGCACACCTGTATCGGTTCTACCACATCCTAATGTTGCCACCTTTTCACGCAACACCATGTGTAACGCCTTATCTAAAACTTCCTGTACGGTAATTGCATTGGGCTGAATTTGCCACCCGTGGTATTGAGTACCTTTATAGCTTAGTTCGATAAAATAGCGCTGCACACACAAAGAAACAAAAAATACAGATTACGCATACCTAAATAGTAGTAATGAATTTCTGAATCAGCGTATTTTTAACCATTCTGCTCTACCTCCTTTGCAATTTCAGCAAAAAAATAAGTACGTTTGATTCTTTAAAATCAGGTCATTATTATGATTCAGCGCATACAAAGTCTTTATCTCTTTATAGCTATTTGTTGCATTGCAGCTTTGTTTTTTGTTCCCTTTGCACGTTATATTCACGAAGGTGAATTAACAGATACAGGTTCGGTGCCTACTCAACAATTTGAATTACGCTTAATGGGTAAATACTTAGCAGAAGGCAGTGGAGATCCTATTGTTTACCAACAATACATTACCGAACCATTATTAGCACTATTATTAGCTTCATTACTTGCCTTTATTATCTTCCAATTTCGTAACAGATTGCTACAAATAACCGCAGGCAGATTTGCTTTGGTTATTTCCTGTGCTTTTTTAGTGCTCATTTATGCAACGGTAGGTAAAGAAATAAATAGTCCCAACAGCATCAACCGCGATTATGGTTGGGGCATATATCTGCCAATTTTTGTAATTGGCTTACTTTTTTTAGCTATAAAAGCCATCCGAAAAGACGAAGATTTGGTACGTAGCGCTGATAGAATTCGCTAAATCACTATAGGGTATTTCCATCGCCATACCGCACCTATAACACTAGTATACAAACACCTACAAAAAATATTGTATTACCAATATTTAACATTACCTTTGCAGCCGCTTTGGCAAGTCCGTCAAGCATTTAATTATTAATAACTTATATGAACCCATTTGAACAATTGGGTGTTAGTCCGAAAGTTGTACAAGCCATAACCGACCTTGGCTTTGAAAATCCAACTCCTATCCAGCAACAAGCCATCCCGGTATTACTAACCGGCGAACGTGACTTTGTAGGGCTGGCTCAGACCGGCACCGGCAAAACCGCAGCCTTTGGCTTACCATTACTGGAACTGATTGACCTTCAATTAAATCAACCACAGGCACTGATTTTGTGCCCAACCCGCGAGCTATGCTTGCAAATTACAAACGACCTAAACAATTTTAGTAAATACTCTGGCAATGTGAATGTAGTTGCCGTTTACGGTGGTGCTAGCATTGTTATGCAATTAAAAGACATTAAGCGTGGTGCACACATTATTGTGGCTACACCAGGCAGAATGTTGGATGTGATTAACCGCAAAGCCATCGATTTTTCTCGAGTAGGCTACGTAGTACTTGATGAAGCCGACGAAATGTTGAACATGGGCTTTCAAGAAGATATCAATGATATTTTATCTACTACACCAGATGATAAATTTACGTGGTTATTTTCGGCAACTATGCCTCAGGAAGTACGTCGTATTGCCAGCAAATACATGGACAATCCGTTTGAACTAACGGTAGGTACAAAAAACACGGGCAACGTAAACATTGAACACGAATATTACATTGTGCGTGCTCGTGATAAATACGCAGCATTAAAACGCTTTGTAGATTTCAATCCTGATATTTTTGGTATCATTTTTTCACGTACCAAAATTGAAACGCAAGAAATTGCAGAAGCCTTGATGAAAGATGGCTACAACGCCGATTCATTACATGGTGATTTATCACAACAGCAACGCGACAGAGTAATGAAGCGTTTCCGCGAACGTGCTATCCAAATTTTGGTAGCTACAGACGTGGCTGCACGTGGTATTGATGTTGATAATGTAACACACGTAATCAATTACTCTTTGCCTGACGAAATAGAAAACTATACCCACCGTAGCGGACGTACAGGACGTGCTGGAAAATCGGGTATTTCTATTGCCATTATCAACAGCAAAGAAGTTGGTAAAATCCGTCAAATAGAACGTGTAATTGGTAAGAAATTTACCCAAGCACAAGTTCCAAGTGGCTTTGATGTATGCGAAAAACAACTATTCTCGTTAGTACATCGCGTTCATAATGTAGAAATAAACGAAGCGCAAATAGAACAATATTTGCCTCGTATTTATGCAGAATTGGCAGATATGACCAAGGAGGAAATCATTAAACGCTTTGCTTCATTAGAATTCAACGAATTTTTAAACTATTATAAAACAGCCCCTGATTTGAATGCCAGCGCCGACGATCGTCGTACTGGTGATGCAAATGAGATGCGTGTTGGCAAAGGTGACTTTACCCGTTTGTTTATCAACTTAGGTTCGGTAGATGAGTTTACACGTGGTGATTTATTGCGCTTCATTTGCGACAACGGACAAATAGCAGGAACTAAAGTTGGTAAAATTGATTTGAAAGGCGTATTCTCTTTCTTTGAGGTAGAAAATGCCGAAGTAGAAGCTCTAACAGCTAACTTTAAAAACATTGAGCACAACGGTCGCGGTGTACGCATCGAAGTTTCGGAAGGCTCTGCTGGTGGCGGAGGTGGCGAACGCCGACGCGAAGGTGGCGGTGGCTACTCTAGCAGCGGCGGTGAAAGAAGAAGTGGTGGCGGCGGTTATGGCGGTGGTGGAAACAGACGTAGCGGCGGTGGCGGCTATGGAGGCGGAAGCGGCTCTAGCAGCGGTGGTGAAAGAAGAAGTGGCGGCGGCGGCGGCTACGGAGGCGGAAGCGGCTCTAGTAGCGGTGGTGAAAGAAGAAGTGGCGGCGGCAGTTACGGAGGCGGAAGCGGCTCCAGTAGCGGTGGTGGCACTCGCGAAAACCGACCACGTAAAAAATGGTAATCTAAAAAAGGGCTTGTTGAATATTCAACAAGCCTTTTTTTTTGTGTAATTTAGTTTAGCTACTCGTATTAACGAGTAACTGTTACTAATCCCTTTTTCTCTATTGGTACACCTTTAGCAGTAACACCCTTCACAAAGTACACATACACTCCTTCTGGAACTTTTTCTGATTTATAAAATCCGTTCCAACCGTCCGAATTATTTATGTCGGAGAACACACGTTCTCCCCAACGATTAAATACTTCGAAATAAGTAATGCGCATTTCTAATGGCAATGGTCTGAAAAAATCATTCTCTTCATCCCCATTTGGCGAAAATGCATCAGGCACCAACAAATTAGGATTATCTAATACTGTAATATTAGTAGATGCCTCATCAAAACAATTATCAGCTGTAGACACCCTTACTCTTACCTCAAATACTCCTTCGTTTTTAAATGTATGCGCTACCGTAAAGCTATTAGGCAGCACTACAGGATCATTAACATCACCCATATCCCACTCATACTTAAAAGTATTGGGTACGCTACTTTGCGGATCAGCCACAAACACTATTTCACGTGGCTCGCTCAACGTTACAGCAGGTATATCTAATGAACTTACCAAGCTTGCTGTAGGTTTTTGCACAACATCCACAAACTGGATATTAGGTTTAGAACTACAATCCGCATTTTTTATAGTATAGCTAACCGCCTTTCTTGAAGGTGCATCATTCCAACTTACATTATACGTACTTCTGTAATTAGTACTGTTAGCTGGAGAAGCTGTTCCTCCATTAAAATTCCATGTATAACTCACAGGTGCCGAGCTAATAAACTTTGAGCCTGCAGTAATAACCACTGGAGTTCCCTGACACGTTGCAATTGGCATCGCAAATGCCGCAACTGGTGTTTCAAACAATGTTACATTCTTAAATGTAGAATCTGTGCACCCATTCGTAGTAACTGTATGCGTTACTTTATACTTACCCGCAACTGAAGCAAATAAATCTATTGTCCCTTTTGGTGTGCCCGTTTTGAACACGAGTCCAGGCTCAGGTACTGCTTTAAATGTCCCTGTAGTAGGCACCGATGGTTCTAACTTTGCAAGCGCATTGGGTTCTCCCAAACAATAAGTCAAACTGTCGTACTTAAAGCCCGTAAGCGGCAAAGCCCTAAGTGTTTTTGTTACAGATGTATCCTTGCTACAGCCATCTACCGAAACCGTATAAGTAATACGATAAGTACCTGCTGTACTATTTGTTAAATCTATTTCTCCTGTGATACCATTAGCAAAAATTAAATTATTAGTTGCTGTAAATGAGCCTACCGCAGCAACCGTACTTCCTACTATCATATCCCCATTTTTAGTAAAAACACCAGTAGGAAATATATTAGGAGATCCTTTACATAGGTTACCATAATTAAAATCAGCTACAGGAACTGGTTTTATTCTTACATCTAACTTACTCCTTACACTTTCGCAACCAGCAGGTGTTATTTGCGATACATAAAAGGTTTGCACACCAACTGTTGCTGTAGAGGGCGTAGGTGCTGTACTAGCACCCGTTCCGCCTGTAGCAGCGGTATACCAAAGAAAAGAACCTGTACTGCCAGAAGCTGTAAGTGGGGATGAAGCAGCTCCTCTACACAAATCGAGATTCGAGACTCCAGGAGCAGCAGGCACATCCAGTACATTTATACTTGTAGATGCTGGTAATGAAATACAAGCTGCACCTTCTCTTACCTGTACACTTATCGTTTTTGAGCCAGGAGTACTCCATGTTACCTCGTACTTTCTATTAGGCACCAACGTATCTACCGATATACTATCCTTACCAAACATCCAAGTAAATACTGCTGAAGTAGATGCCGTACCTGTAAATTCAATAATCTTCGTCTTTCCTACACACACATCGCTTAAGTCTGGCGTAATTGTTAATGCAGCTACTGGAGGAGGCGTAACCACAACACTATCTTGACCTATGGCAACTGGACAGCCATTTTTAGTAACCGTAAGTGTTACTTTTTTCTTACCTGCAGTTGTCCAATAAATAGTTTGCGGCCCCATATCTGTTGCTCCTATACTGCCAATACCTCCATCAAAATCCCATTGATATTGATCAGCTAAAGTTCCATCGCCTATATAGGTAAGATCGGTTGTTTCTTGATCGCACAAAACTGTTTTATCTATATCCACAGTACCTGTAGCCACTGGTTTTATGCTAACTATTACATCATCCGTAGCTGGACAATCGTTTGCATCTCTTACGGTTAATTGATAGGTAGTAGTAGCAGTAGGTGTAACATTTACTGTTTGCCCTTCACCAACACCATTGTTCCATGAGTAGGTTTTATAGGGTGTAGTTCCATTTAAAGCGCTACCTGCTAAACTAACCGAATCACCTGGGCAAATTTGCTTATCTGCACCAGCATTGGCCAATAATCTGCTTGGCTCATTGATACTAAAAGAGCCTGGCGCTTTACAATTATCAGCGCCCAAAATCTCATAGGTATAATTTCCTTTTACCAAATTATTCTTTACATAAGATGGCGAAGTAAATACAGCGGGAGTAGGAGCAACAACAACTCCAGCTTGGTCTTTTATTGTGATAGTATATGTAGTAGCACTATTCACATTATTAAGTGTAATAGTGGCTGTACCTGTATTACCCCCAGCACATAATGCATTGGTTACAGTTGGGGCAGGAGATGTAGGACCATTCAAATCATTTATACTTACGGTAGTGCTATTACTGCATTGAGCTACATTATCGGTAACTGTTACCCTGTAAGTTCCTGCCAGTAAATTAGTAGCCGTTTGTGTTATTTGCGCAGCAGGATCATTCCATAAGTAGTTATATGCGCCAGCTGGAGCTGGATTTACCGTTGCGCTACCTCCAGCTTGACCACAACCTGTTGTTTGAGTAGCTGATGTACTGCTTAAATCAGGTATGTCTTTTACTACAATATTGGTTCGAGTAGTAAGCGGACCAGTACAATTAGCAGTATTTTTTACGCTTAGACTAATACTCTTATTTCCTATTGTTTTCCATTTCAATTTATAGTCCTTAAAATTGGGAGATACAGGAAATTGAGTAACAATAACATCATTATCATTTAAAAAACTCCAGGCGGTATAGTCATCAGCACTAACTCCATTACCAGTATACGAAACCGTTACCTCATCTCCCAAACACATAGGATCTTTGCTAATGGTAAAGGTAGAAGTTGGTGCATCGCTCACCACTATTGTTCTTTGTTCGGGTGTTTGGGTGGTACACCCGTCTTGCGTAACTGATAATGTGATTGTTTTATTTCCTGCGGTTGTCCAGGTTACATCATGAGGCCCTTGCAATGTTCCTCCAGGAGTAGCTGTACCATTTAATCCGAAGTTCCAAGTATAGGTAGCATTTACTCGTGCAAAACCCGTATAGGTAACGGCATCGTCCACTAAAGCACCTAAGCAAACTGGTGTTTTTACAGTAAATAGTGCATTTGGGCGCGGTTTAATATCAATATTTTGATATACCGTATCTGAAGGGCAGCCATTGTTAATAATAACAAACTTTACTGTTTTAGTAATGGTATTTTGAGTGGTATTTGTCCAATTTACCTGCAACGGACCTGGACCATTTAATGCACCAGCGGTAAGTGTACCACCATCTATACCCCAAAAATAGGTGAGCACATTGCAAAATTGTGCCGCATTACCCACCATACCTGATGTAGAACCAGTAGAAGCTAATGAAACAGTTTCACCTGGGCAAGCTATTAATTTATCGGGCACAACTCTACCTACAGGTTTTTGGCTAGCTACGCAAGCCGTAGGGCCAACCCCGCCAGAATAGGTAACTTTAAGGTTAATATCATATTTAATTAACTGTCCATCCTGACCATCAACCATTATGTAATACCTTGTACCACTTTTTAATGGCGCATTACCTGTTGGACGCAAAACCAAACAGCTAGGATTACCAGCATACGCGATAATACTATTAGCAGCACCTACGCATTGTGCTTCCATTACTTGCACCTGAATCACATTATCCCTTACACCTCCATAGCTCAAATTATCAAACGTTAATAACATTGTAGCATTACAAGAGCTACAAGCATCTACATCAAATGAATAAATGGCAGTATTATTTATTACATTATTTGCATAACCAAGAATTGTAACATAACCTCCAACACAATTTTCCTGCGCATCACCAGCTGCACTAGCTGCTAATTGAGGTTCATTTGTTTTTGCATTACAGGCATTTCCGTAGCACCCTGAATTACTTTGATTTAATGCAGTATAATCAATATTCCAATTTGGCATATCTCCACATCCTTGTACAATTGTAGCTGGCAAAGGACTGGCTGCTGGGCAAGGATCACTAATAGGTTGCTGAGGAGCACCTAACTCTACACATACGTTTACACTACCTAATGGAATATCTCCAAACTGCTCCCAAACACGGTAATAATAGGTGCCAAATGGCAAAGAACTTATATTAATTCTTGGTCTAAACAAGGTACAGGCAGAAACATCGCGTGGTCCACCTAAAATATCCTTTGTTGGATCAGGAGGAATAGATATTCCAATATTCCCCCCACCTGCTGAACAATCTACATAAGTAAGTCCAGTAATTGCTGCCCCACAAGTACCTGTTGGTGTAGCTCCGCTATATAAGGCAGCAGAATAATATGCGGTATTATTCGGCTCAAAAGGATATGAATCTAACCATATTGAAGGCGGAGTACTTGCATCAACAATAAACTTAAACCAAATATCATTAATATCACTTCCATTAGCAGCACCTAAATGGCAATTACCTGCACCTGTAGTATTATTATCTCCAGGTATAGCATCGTGTGTTGGTGTGCTTCCGGCATTTACATAATCGAAAGGATTGCAACTAAATGGCAATATAGTTGGATTTATTGAATTGATTTGCGACGTAATATCTATAGCGTTAGCAATACAATCATTTGGTATGGGTGGATTAAACACTACATTGATACAAAATGCTCCTACTCCCGTACCAAAAACATCTATTTGTATTAAATAGGTAGTAGATGCAGCCAATCCATTTGCACTCAAAACAGCTGAAAATGCATTAGTTGCACCACCATCGTCATTACAACCTACTAATACTGGTGCCGCACATGTACCGCTGTATAGTTTTAATTGCGTATCAGTAGTTCCTCCATTATCAGTAGAAATGGTGTATGTACCAGCTACTCCTGTTGTAAACTTATACCACACTGTTCTATTGGCAACACCACCCCAACAGCCCGCCGCCGTTGGCTCTCCAGGTTGTACGGTTGCAGCCGCATTAGTACCATTAGCACAAGGAGCACCAACAGTTAACGTTTGAGCATTTACACAATTATCATTAGCTGGCTGCGCATACACTGTTGCACCAAAAAAAACAGCAAAAAGGGAGATTAGAATAGATTTTTTCATGCGTATAAAATTTACATTTTATTTGCATGGCAAAATAGCACTACACTGTAGTTTTAAATAGGGGAGAGAAAACTTAAGCGTGTAAAAATTTTACCATACAGTTAAAATTGGGTTTGTGTTTTGTGAGTTAGTTGTATAATCAAATATAAGTACCTTTTTTTAGTTAACCAAAAAATTACAAACTTTTAATCTTACAACGCGTAAATTGCCTAGTTATTTTAGATACTAAATTTGCTTTTTAGGAGTATTAGTGTGCTTAACATTGTCTTTCTATACCTATTGGATGCTTTTCAAATGGTGTATTGGGCATGAAACTTGTAAAGCACCCTCTTTTCTATTCATTCATTTTCAGAACAGCACAACCCTAAGTTGTGGCATTTTTAGTATATTTTAGTAATTTCGTGGCTATGCGATTATTCATCACTCCTTTACTTATTGCAGCTGTACACGTAGCTACATTTGCCCAAAACATTAATTATCCCGACGGAAGCGAGTTTTATACCTTAGAGAACGCTATTGCCAACAAAGAACAATGCCAAAGTTTGGTATTGCGCGACTTGGCATTAGATAGCTTATCATACCGAGTAACTGCTTTACAAGAGTTGCGTTTTTTGAATCTTAAAAAGAATAATCTTACTGTACTGCCCGCAGAAATAGGCACTTTGGCAAAATTAGAAGAGTTATTTATTCCGCAAAACCAACTGAATGGATTGCCTAAAGAATTGGGGAAGTGCATCAGTTTATTAAAAGTTGATGCTGAGCAGAATAAACTCTCTATACTTCCATCGTCGATTGAGCGTTTGCAAAAACTTAAAGAGATAAACCTGAGTCAAAATAACTTTAGCACCTTCCCCTATTCTTTATTACAGTGCCGCTCGTTACAACACCTCAATTTATCACAAAATAAACTGCGTGAACTGAATCTTAGACTCACATCTGGCTTGGCGTTGCGCGAGTTAAATTTTTCTAAAAACCAACTTATAGAACTTAAAATAAGCAACAGTTCCGACACCTTAGAAGCACTAAATGTGAGCAACAACTATTTGGAAGAAATTAGCTACAGTGGTAACAATACGCTTAAAACTATTATTTTAAATAATAATCAGTTGGCTACAATTCCGGATTTTGTGTATGAGCAGCGTAATTTGGAATTGCTTATTTTGAGCTACAACCCAATAGATGAAATTGACTTGAAAATAAGCAATTTGGGCAGATTGAAAACCTTAATACTTAATAACACGCAACTTACATCTGAAACGATTGAGAGTCTGAAAAAGATATTACCAAGCAATTGTGTAATTACCTATTAAGAAAGCTGCTCGGTAAGCAAACGCACCTCTATTAAAGGAGAAATATTTTCGTACAATATGGCGTAAACTGTACGGCAAATAGGCATATGCACTTTGTAGGTTCTATTTATTTCGTGAATACACTTTGCTGCATAGTAGCCTTCGGCAATCATGTTCATTTCTAGCTGGGCAGATTTTACCGAATACCCTTTGCCAATCATGTTACCAAAGGTACGATTACGACTAAACTGCGAGTAACAGGTTACCAATAAATCGCCCAGATACGCCGAATCTTTAATATCTCTATTAATGGGATGCACGGTGTCTACAAAGCGTTTCATTTCTTGTATGGCATTGGAGGTAAGCACCGCCTGAAAATTATCACCATACCCTAATCCGCGGCAGATACCACTTGCCACTGCAAAAATATTCTTCAATACTGCAGCATATTCTGTACCATATATATCATCAGAAACGGTTACTTTAATGTATCGTGTAGTTAATAACTGAGCTACTTTTAAAGCATTTTCGGTATTTACACAGGCTATGGTTAGGTACGAAAGCTTTTCGAGTGCTACTTCTTCTGCATGACAAGGACCACTGATTACGGCAATATTTTCAAAAGGCACAAAGTATTTTTTGTGCAAAAACTCTCCAATAATTAAATTTTCGCTGGGCACGATACCTTTAATTGCAGAAACGATAATTTTACCCTCCAAATCGGCTGGAGTAATATCTGCTAATGCGCTTTCTATAAAAGCTGCCGGAACAGCCAAAACCACGATGTTTGCTTCGGCTATTATCTGCTTTATATCAGCATGCAAGGTTTGTGGCGTAAAATGCAACTCTACCGAGCTCAAATAACGCGGATTGTGCTTGTATTGAATAATGTGATTGATGTACTCTTGATTGCGGAGCCACCAACATACGTCATTTTTATTATCAGTAAGTATTTTAATTAATGCCGTAGCCCAGCTTCCGCCACCAATTACCGCTACGACTGGGTTCGTTACATTCACCACTGCTTCGTTATTAATTACAGGAGATGTCATTTATTCTTTGTCGGCACTAAACAACTTTTCCTTCTCTACTTTCTCTACCTTATCTGCATCCTTCAGCTTTTTAGAAACTGCCAAGTAAGGGGCTACAATGAGTTCATCATCTACTTTTGCGCCCATTTTTACTTCTATGTACACATCATCTTGTATGCCCGTTGTTACCTCTACTAACTTTGCTACACCCTTATCGTACACAAATACATATTCCTTTTGTACTGCTGGCAAATTTGCTTTTGCTGGTGCAGTTGTTTTTACTTCTTCCTTAGTTTCTTTTGCCTCTTTTGCTTTAGCAATACTGCTATCCGAACGTGTAGTAACCGCCTGTATCGGCACAGCTATTACATTTACTCGCTTTTCTGTTTCAATTTCTACCGTAGCCGATAAGCCAGGACGAAATGGAGAAGCCACACCTGGCTTTACCAACTCTGCATACGATTCTGGCAATATTCTAATTTTTACGGTAAAGTTAGTTACCTGATCTACCGAGGTGCCTAATAAGTTAGCCGAATTTGCTATTTCAGTAACCAGTCCTTTAAATTTTTTATCTAAATAGGCATCCACTTCAATCAGTGCAGTATCCTTTAGGTTAAGGCGAGCTATATCGTTTTCGTTTACATCAACACTTACTTCCATTAAACCCAAATTAGCAATACGCATCATTTCAGTTCCTGCCATCTGCGATGTACCTACTACTCGCTCACCAGTTTCTACCTTTAACCCATAAATAGTACCATCTACAGGTGCTTTTATTGTTGTACGGTTCAAGTTATCTTGTGCCTCTTTAAGCGACGCTTCGCCAGAAGCAACATTGAACTTTGCGCCACTTACACTCTCTTTATTGGCTTGCACTTCGGCTTTTGCCACTTCAAAAGATGAAAGAGCTGTTTCGTATTCCGCTTCGGCAATAACCTTATCGGCATATAATTTCTTGCTTCTTTCAAACGATGCTTGTGTACGCTTATACTGTGATTCTACCTGTACCAAACGCGATTGCGCATTGGACAGATTAGCCTTTGCTGTATTTAATGCTGCTTTTGCACGGTCTACCAAAGAAAGGTAAACATCTGGCTTAATTTTTACCAACAAATCACCTTGCTGTACCTTATCTCCTTCTTTTACATACAAGGCAACAATCTCTCCAGAAACATCCGAGCTGATTTTAACTTCTGATTCGGGTTGAATTTTACCACTTGCCGATACTGTTTCGGTAATGGTGCGTAATGCCACTTTTTCGGTAGCTACTTTAGTTACTACTTTAGCACCTATAAAACCTGCTTTTTTACCAACTACAATTACTATAACCAAAACCACAGCCGTACCTATGAGGTACCATGTAAGATTATTCTTTTTCTTGATTGCCATAATGGGGGTTATTCTACAATTAGGGGGTTTCCGAGGTAAAAATCAATTACCTTATTCTTAAATATAAAATCGTATTTAGCTTGTAATAAGTCTGTTTGTGCGCGTATTAAATTATTTTTTGCAATGCTGTAATCAAGCGAATTGAGCAAGCCTACCGCATACTTTTGTTCGGTATAGCTAAAGGCTTCTTGCAGTGATTCTACATTTTTTTGTGTTGCTGTAAAACGCTGTTCTGCCGCACTGGCATCCGCAAGGGCTTGAGTAATTGTTTTGTTCAAATTATTGCGTACCAATTGCGAAGTAACCTGTGCATTTTGCAGATTAATTTTGGCACGTTTGATACCTGATTGTGTTTGCCACCCATTGAAAATGGGTATTTGCAACGAAAAGCCTATGGATTGACTCAAATTTTCATCGATTTGTGTACGGAATGGCGTTTTTTCTATTTGGGGAATAAATACTGGCTGTAGTACATTTTCTTGTGTAGTTTCTGTTGCGCCAATGGTTTGGAAACCTGCAAATGTAGGTGTAGAACCCGGCACTAAGCGTTGCCTACCGCTTGAGTAGCCAGTACCAATATTGGCACCCAATGTTAGGCGTGGGCTTAAACTACCTTTGGCTACCCACACACTCTTTTGCGCCGCCTCCAATTCATAATCTACTTTAGTAATATCTGGTTGTGTTTGCAGTGCCATTCGGTACAATTCTCCTGCATCTTTATTGGCAATGGGGCTAATCGTAAAACTTTGAGGCGCTACAATATCAAATGCATCGTCGGCACTTAAATCTAACACTTGTTTTAGGTTTAAGTATGCCAATGCGTACTGATTGCTTGCATTAGCTACGTTTAATTCTTCTTGCGCCGTTTGTGCTTTTATCGTCAGCACATCTCCCTTAGTAATGGCACCTACTGCTTCATTTTTTTGTGCACGAGCCAACTGGTCTTTGCTGGTTGCCAACTGTGCTTCATTAACTTTTACTAATTCTTTGGTGTAAAGCACTTGCAAGTAAAGCGTTACCACATTTAAGGTAACATCATTACTAATTTTAGCCACATTGCTTTTATTAGCTAATAACTGGTATCTGTTTTGTCGAATCGTATTTATTCGTTGAAAACCTGCAAACAGCACAATAGATGCATTAATACCATAATTGGCCGATTCTATCCGTTCGTTTACAAACTGATTGGTAAGTGGATCTACACTTCTACCAAAATTATAGTTTTGCGAGGCCGTTCCATTTACACTGGGTAATGCAGAAAGTCGGCTTTGGGTTAAATCTGAGCTGGATAATGCCAACGACAGTTTAGCTTGCTTGATAGTAAGATTATTTTCGAGTGCATGGTTGATGCAGCGTTGCAAAGTCCATTGCTCTTGGGAATAAGCAAAAGACATTGATAAACAAGCGAATAACAATAAAGAGGTCCGTTTCAAAACAGAAAGTTAGATTTGCAGTAAAAATAGATTTATTTCTATAATCACCTAGCAATATTTAAGCTACACTGTAAATGTATTTTGTAAAGACGCCCTGGTTCATCAAATCGTTGTATCCTACTCTAATTTGGAACAAAGCCCGACAAGAAAAAACCATTTATTTAACTTTTGACGACGGTCCTATCCCCGAAATAACACCTTGGGTGCTCGAACAATTGGATAAACACCAAGCTAAAGCTACTTTTTTTTGCATCGGTGATAATGTAGCTAAACATCCCGAGGTATATCAGCAAGTTGTAGCAGCCGGGCATACTGTAGGCAACCATACCTACAACCATTTGAATGGATGGCATACGAGCGATAACGTGTATATCGAGAACATACAAAAATGTGCAGAGAACGTTACATCCAAGCTATTTCGCCCACCATACGGACGTATTACCAAACAGCAAATCAGTAAGTTGCCAAATTATCAAATCATCATGTGGGATGTACTTACAGGCGATTTTGACCACAGCATTACCCCTATGCAGTGCTTACACCATGCACTAAAACATGCAGAGAACGGCTCGATAGTGGTATTTCACGATAGTTTAAAAGCAGAAAAAAACTTGCGCTACGCGCTCCCTATAGCACTGAGTTATTGGAAAGAAAAAGGATTTTCATTTGGACTGCTTTAGTTGCGCACACGGAAATTCTTATTCATCCAGTATTTAATCCCAAAAGCATACGAAAAAACAAAAGGCACACCAGGGGTTATGGTTGTAGAAAAATCGGTGCGTTGGCTTAATCTGTAATTGTATTCCAACTCTATGCCGTACCAAAACAGCTGATACTGGATAGCTTTATTGGCTGCATAGGCAAAATTCCCTTTGTCTTTATAATCAGCAAAGCGTGTCCACGATTCGCGGTAAAAGAGTATTGGCCCAAAGCCCACCATGGCGTGATGCTTCCCTTTATCATACATTACGCCACGGATACCTAAATGCGTAAATCCGGCTCTACCTGCCGAACAATCTGTAAATAAACCTTGTGTAAGCTTTACCGAAGCAATATCTTCCCAGATATACCGCTCGTATCCCACAAAAGCACCAAAATTGAGTACCAAATGTGCCTTTTTATCTAATTTATACGGTTGTAAATGCGCCAACCTATCACCAAAAGGATGGAGTGTAATACCAAAATATTTTACAGTAACATTTTCACCTTGTGCTACCCCCCTTATGGGTAAACACAAAAGCAGTAAAAAAAATAGCGAGTAGCCCTTTGTATGCATACTACTTATTTATTTGGGCTACTATCCTGTTTAACACTACTCTGCAAATATTATTTACCAAAACCGAGTGCCTAAACCAGCGCACAAGTGTAGGCGACAATGTATAGTAGCATGTTATGAAGCATCTTCCAGCTAAGGTTGGTGCAAGTACATCATCTCTAAATTTGCGCAACACCAACACTTCGGCAGAATCATAACTACCATACACCATGGTGGCTATGTAGCAACCACCACTATTACTATCGCTGCCACTACCACCGTTACCACTACCGCTATTGCTACCACTGCCGCCACTGTTGCTGCCATCGCTGCTTTGTCCACTTGCTTCTTCACTGGCAGCACCAATAGCTATAATAAGTAGGTACACCAATAATATTACCAACAGAAAGCCCAGTACAATTAATAGCAGGGTACTAGCAACCGATTCCTTTTTATCTAATTTAAGTGTTTCTACCTTGGCTATTTGCTCGACACGAATGGTGGTAGCTGTACTTAAGGGCGCTGAATTATTGGCAATGCTCGCAGATAGCGGCTCTATATTGTTTTTAAGGTAAATAATGACATTTTTTCGTTCTCGTTTTAGCTCTTTTCGTGTGGCTTCCTCATACGATTTTAGCTTCCCATCAGGACCTACCTTCCATACAATAGTGCCGCTTACGGTGGAATCGGTAAAAACGGGATTGGCTAACTCGTAACGTTTATTGTTGTCTTGTAAGAAAACCGTTCCTTCCTTTATTTTTTCGAGTACTTGTTCATCACAAGGAATTTCTTCTAATGCAAGGCTGTAGGGTTTACGATAAATACATGCTGCAAGGCTAATGCAGAGCAGTAAAACAAGGATTTGTTTCATAACAATGGGTTATATCCAGTTAACGGGGGCAATTTGGATAAGGATACAGTAAGTTAGCTAAAATATTTCTTTAGAATCCATCAAAATAAAAAATCAGTCGCTTTTTAGGGTTGATTTTTTTAATTTCGCACACCGATAGTCGGTTGCCTGTTGCCAGTTCTCTGTTACCTGTTGCCTATTTCGGTTTTTCAATTCATAATTCAACATTTATAATTCATAATTTCTACAAAATGGCTTTCGATTTAGACATGATTAAAAAGGTATACGACGGGTTTGCTGATCGTATCACCGCCGCTCGCAGCGTAGTAAACCGCCCACTTACCCTTACCGAAAAGATATTATACGCTCATCTTTGGGATGGCAAGGCCACTAAAGCATTTGAGCGTGGTGTGTCTTACGTAGATTTTACTCCAGATCGTGTGGCTATGCAAGATGCTACGGCACAAATGGCCTTGTTACAATTTATGCAAGCTGGTCGTGCTAAAGTTGCCGTTCCATCAACAGTGCATTGCGACCATTTAATTACGGCTAAATTGGGTGCTAAAACCGATTTAGATTTTGCCAATACCGAAAGCAAAGAAGTATTTGATTTTTTAGGTTCGGTATCCAACAAATACGGTATCGGATTTTGGAAACCAGGAGCAGGTATTATTCACCAAGTAGTATTAGAAAATTATGCTTTTCCAGGCGGAATGATGATTGGAACAGATTCTCACACTGTAAATGCTGGTGGATTAGGCATGTTGGCTATTGGTGTGGGTGGTGCTGATGCCTGTGATGTAATGGCTGGTTTGCCGTGGGAACTGAAATTCCCTAAGCTAATTGGGGTAAAATTAACTGGTAAATTAAATGGCTGGACTTCCCCAAAAGATGTAATTTTAAAAGTAGCAGGCATACTTACTGTAAAAGGTGGTACAGGTGCTATTGTTGAATACTTTGGTGAAGGCGCACTAAATATGAGTTGTACCGGAAAAGGAACTATCTGTAATATGGGTGCCGAAATTGGTGCAACCACTTCTACATTTGGCTACGATGCTTCTATGGAGCGTTATTTACGCGCAACTGGTCGTGCCGAAATTGCCGATATGGCAAACACCATAAAAAATCATTTAACAGCAGATGCAGAAGTATACGCTCAGCCTGAAAAATACTTTGATCAAGTAATTGAAATCAATCTTTCGGAATTAGAACCACATTTGAATGGTCCTTTTACCCCAGATTTAGCTACACCAGTTTCAAAAATGAAAGAGGAAGCTGCCAAAAACAACTGGCCGCTAAAAGTAGAATGGGGATTAATTGGTTCATGCACCAACTCTTCTTACGAAGATTTATCACGTGCTGCATCTATTGCCCGTCAAGCTATAGCAAAAGGATTGGCTACAAAAGCTGAATTTGGTATCAACCCAGGTTCGGAACAGGTACGCTATACTGCTGCTCGCGATGGTTTATTAGGGACTTTTGAAGAGTTGAACGCTACTATATTTACCAATGCTTGCGGACCTTGTATTGGCATGTGGGACAGAGTTGGAGCCGAAAAAGCAGAACGCAATACCATTATCCACTCTTTTAACCGCAACTTTGCTAAACGTGCCGATGGAAACCCAAATACCTTAGCTTTTGTGGCTTCACCAGAAATGGTGGCAGCTATTACCATTGCTGGCGATTTGTCTTTTAATCCATTAACAGATACTTTAATAAACAATAAAGGCGAAGCTGTAAAATTAGACCCTCCTACAGGTGATGAATTACCTAAAAAAGGATTTGCAGTAGAAGATGCAGGTTATCAAGAACCTGCTAAAGATGGCAGTGGAGTAAATGTAGCCGTTTCTCCTACTTCTTCGCGTTTGCAATTGTTAGATTCTTTTGCTGCATGGGAGGGTACAGACTTGAAAGGGTTAAAATTACTCATCAAAGCAAAAGGAAAATGTACTACCGACCATATTTCTATGGCTGGACCTTGGTTGAAATTCCGCGGACATTTAGACAATATCTCTAACAATATGTTGATTGGTGCAGTAAACTTTGCCAACGACAAAACGGATACGGTAAAAAATCAATTGACTGGCGAGTACGGTCCTGTGCCAGCTACACAACGCGCCTACAAAGCTGCTGGCATTGGTTCTATTGTGGTGGGTGATGAAAATTATGGAGAAGGTTCTTCTCGTGAGCATGCTGCTATGGAGCCTCGTCATTTGGGTGTACGTGCGGTATTGGTAAAATCATTTGCCCGTATTCACGAAACAAACTTGAAGAAACAAGGCATGTTGGGATTAACTTTTGCTGACAAAGCAGATTATGACAAAATTCAAGAAGACGATAGTATTGACATTATCGGCTTAACTACTTTTGCTCCAAATAAGGCATTGACCTTGGTATTGAATCATAAAGATGGTAGCAAGCAAGAAATAAGTGTAAATCACAGTTATAATCAACAACAAATTGAATGGTTTAAGGCTGGTGCGGCATTGAATATCATCAAAAAAGCACAATTGGCATAATACGCCTTCGCAATTCCAAGTTGGCTCGTACAACTTGGAATTGCTTTTTTTAATGCTACCTTAGGCTATGTCTCTACTACTATATTAGGCGATGCAAGCTAAATCCATCCGCAGAATTCTTATTTTCGGTGCTATCTGTATTATTGGCATCGCCTTTATGCAATTGTATTGGATACGCAAGGCATTTGATATCAAAGAAAAACAGTTTACCCAAACGGTAAACATTGCTTTAGTAGAAGTTGCTGATAAATTATTTGCTTACAACAAAATCACCTTCCCGAACGAAAGCCCCGTAAAACAACTCAGTCCTGATTATTTTATAGTAAACGTAAATAGTGTAATAGATGCCAATGTATTGGAGCATTACCTACGTACACATTTTCAGTACCGCAACATTACCACCGATTTTGAATATGCCATTTACGATTGCAGCAGCGACAAAATGGTGTATGGCGACTATGTAAGTTTTTCGAAAGCACCCGATATTACCAGCCGCACCCGTAATCTTAAAAAACTCGATCAGTACACCTACTATTTCGGGGTGTATTTTCCTAAAAAAAGCTCCTACCTTATTGGCGAATTGGGGGTCTGGGTGGCTTCTTCGGTAGTATTTTTTGTGGCTATTATTTTTATCATTTATGCCATGTTTGTAATACTGCGTCAAAAACGCTTGGCAGATGTACAAAAGGATTTTTTGGACAACATGACCCATGAGTTTAAAACTCCCATTGCCACCATTGCCATAGCTGCTGATGTATTAATTAAGCCCAGCATTATTACCACACCCGAACGACTGGCAAAGTACTCGAGTATTATAAAAGCCGAAAACAAACGTCTGCAAGAGCAAGTAGAAAAACTACTGACTTTTGCCAGCACCGAGCACCGCCAATTAGACCTCAAAAAGCAGTCTGTAGCACTGCACGATATTATCCGCAAGGTGGTAAACAGCTTTGAGCTAAAAACAGAAACCAGCATTGTATGCAACTTAGCAGCAACAAATGATGTACTTCTTGCTGATGAATTCCACATTACCAATGTACTGTACAACTTAATTGACAATGCATTAAAATACACCAAAAGAGACCCTTTGGTAACAATTAGCACCACAGATACCAATGGGCTGACACTGCAAATAAGCGATAATGGTATTGGAATAGCTCCAAGCGAACAAAAAAAGATATTCAATAAATTTTATCGAGTAGCTACTGGCAATGTGCACAACGTAAAGGGTTTTGGCATTGGATTGCCATACGTGCAACAGGTAATAAAAGCACATGGCTGGAAATTACAGATACAAAGCCAGTTAGATATGGGCAGTACTTTTACTATTTACTTTAGCAAATGAGTAATAAAGCAAGCATATTATATGTTGAAGACGATTTGAACCTAAGCTTTGTTACCAAAGACACCTTAGAAGAACATGGCTTTGCAGTAAAGCACTATGCAGATGGTGCATTGGCAATGGCTGCTTTTCATCAGCATCCTTTTGATGTATGTATATTGGATGTAATGCTCCCAAAAGTAGATGGCTTTTCGTTGGCCGAAATGATTCGCAAAAGCAACCCACATATTCCTATTCTATTCCTTACGGCAAAATCAATGAAGGAAGATCGCGTAAAGGGTTTTAAGCTGGGCGGAGATGATTATATAAGTAAACCATTTAGTATTGACGAGTTAATACTAAAAATAGATGTTTTTCTACGTCGTAGTAAGGTAAATGAGGCTATGGTGGTGCCAAATACTCAATTCACTATAGGCGAAGGCATATTCAATTGCACTGATTTACAACTTATTACTCCTACCGAAAAAATAAACCTAACACTAAAAGAAGCCGAATTGCTCCGTTTTTTCTGCATAAATGCTAATAAAGTGGTAAAACGCGACGAAATACTGAATTCGCTATGGGGTAATGACGACTATTTTATTGGCCGTAGTTTAGATGTATTTATTTCGCGCTTACGCAAGTATTTAGCATATACCGACAAAGCAAAAATAACGACCCTGCATGGAGTGGGTTTTAAGTTTGAGTGGCAGAGGTAACAACCCCTATTATGAATGTATTAGAAACGGAACGACTGATTCTTCGTGAATTTACAACTGACGATTCCGCATTTCTGTTGGAATTGCTAAACACCCCCACATGGTTGCAATTTATTGGTGATAGGGGCGTAAGAACACCCGAACAAGCACGTACCTACATTGAAGAAAAACTGATCCATAGCTATAAAACTGCCGGTTTTGGATTTTACCTCACCGCATTAAAAAACAACAATATTCCTATTGGCATGTGTGGCTTAGTAAAACGAGATACGCTAGAAGATGTGGATATTGGATTTGCTTTTTTACCGCAACACGTGGGCAATGGCTATGCTTACGAAGCAGCAGCAGCTACACTTATATATGCAAAACAACAACTGGGATTAACGCGTATTGTTGCCATTACCAATGTCGACAATAGTTCATCTATCAAATTACTTAATAAAATAGGTCTTCAGTTTGAGAAAAAAGTAACGCTTACCCCAGACGAAGAATTATTATTATTTGCAAATTAGTAGTGTAAAAAAAGACGCAATGATACCAGCTAAAGCAAGCACAATTGACGAGTATATTGCTTACTTTCCGATAGAAACACAGCAGCTCATGCAACAACTTCGGGCAACCATAAAAGCAGCTGCTCCTGAAGCGGTAGAAGTCATCAGCTACGCCATGCCTGCGTTTAAATGGCATGGCATTTTGGTTTATTTCGCAGGATACAAAAGCCACATTGGTTTTTATGCCGCACCCACGGCAAATACTGCATTTAAAAAAGAACTCTCTGCTTATAAAGTAGGAAAAGGCTCTATTCAGTTTCCTTTGGATAAGCCCTTACCATGGGCATTGATAACTAGAATTGTGGAGTTTAGAGTACAGCAGCATGCGGAGAAAGTAGCGAAAAAGAAATAGAAAAATTGAGGTGAATTACCCTAGCTTACTAATACAAAATCATAGCTGATTTTACATTTACAATGCCCGAAATAAACGCAATGAGCGTGGACGGGAGTAAACCTAACAGCACAATAATCAGCACGAGCAAGATTAAAACGCCCTTTTCCCACAACTGTACAGTAGCCACTTGCTCCAATGTACTTGCTTGCTTTTTCAAGAACAAAAACACCACTATTTTAAAGTAATAGAACAAGGAAATTACCGTATTAACAGCTCCTAATATAAGTGCTGCCAACAAAATAGGATTGGCATTTATTGCATAGGCATCCAAAACGGTAGAAAACACCAAAAACTTAGCTACAAAACCCGCTGTTACAGGCAATCCGATTAAAGAAACCAAGCAAATTACCAACATTACCGCTACCAAAGGTGCTTTTGCTCCGAGTCCTGAATAATCTTGTATGGTGGTGGCTTTGTACTGTTTTTCGAGCAGTAAAACAGCAAAGAAAGCACCTGCATTCATTACTACATATACCAATAGGTAAAAAAGTAAGGCAATGTGTCCCGATATGGAAAAGGCAACCACAGCCAATAACATAAAACCCGTATGCGCGATAGACGACCACGCTAATAGTCGTTTTACATTATGCTGACCGATAGCTGATAGATTACCAATGCTGAGCGTAAGAATAGCTAAAACGGCGAGTACATTTTGCCAAGGGAAGTGAGGCCAAATAAGCGGCCCATTGCTCAACTGAAAACTAAAGATGCCCAAAAACGAAGTAAGCAATGCAAAAGCAGCTATTTTAGGTACCGACGACACGAGCACCACCACACTAATAGGACTCGATTGGTACACATCTGGTGTCCAGAAATGAAACGGCACCACAGATAATTTAAACGCAATGCCACCCAAAATAAATACCAAGGCAATAGCCACCAAACCAAGCGGTGCTTTGGATAAATTTGCTAAAAAGTTGGAATCTATTAATAGCAAGGTGCCTGTTAGCCCATACACCAACGAGATGCCGTATAGCAATACCGCCGATGCTACTGCGCCAAAAAGCACATACTTAATAGCCCCTTCGGTAGCCTTTTTATCTGCTGATTTGTATGCTACCAGCAAGTAAGCTGCCAACGAAACCATTTCTACAGCCACATAAATACTCAGCAAATTAGTAGCTAAGCACATAAACTGGCAGCCAATGGTAAGCCCAAGAACTAATGTGCAATACTCTCCAATTCCTTTTGCCGTGTTTAGTAATGATTTTTCTGAAAGCAGCACCACAAGTGCTACTAATGCGGCGGCTATACTCAGCAACTTATATACTACTGCAACAGCAGTAAACTGTAACATGCCATTGAAAAGCAATTTATCGGTTACGCCCAATTGTGCCACATTGGCTAATAACGCTATTGCCAAGCCAAAAAAAGTAACAAACAGCGTAATTTCTTTCTTCTTCCAAAACAAGTCGGCTACTATCGTTTCCAAAAAAGTAATTACCAAAATAATTTCGGGCAATAGGTAGTTCAGGCTATCGCTATTTTGCTGAAGAATGGTTGATAACGTGTTTTCCAAGGTGAGTTATAATGCGAATAACTGAACTAACTGCATTTTACCTATTTGCAATACGTGCTGTAACAATGCATTAGCTGCACTATTACTTACGTCGAATACTAATGATGGAAAAATACCGATGGCAATGGTGATGAGACTTAAGCCCAACAAAACGATATATTCTTGTCGCGAAACATCTTTTAACTTTACTCTCCACTCATCTCCGCCGTGTAAGTGTAATTTACCAAAAAACATGCGCTGTAATGTCCATAAGAAATAAGCTGCCCCTAATAAAATACCTACCGAGCCAATCACAGCCATCCATCGTGGAATCATGCCATTAACTGATTCCGAGGTAAAAGCACCTATCAATACAAACAACTCTGCAATAAACGCAGAAAAAACAGGCAAGCCTAAAGAAGCAAAGAAGGTAATGAGCACAAATGCGGTATATTTTGGCATAATGGTAGCCAAGCCTGAAAAATGTGCGATGGTACGATTTTGTACCCTACTGTATACTACGCCTACCAAAAAGAAGAGCGTTGCCGAAAGAAATCCATGACTCACCAATTGCATTACGGCACCATTTACACCTTCGGGGGTGAGGGATGAAAAACCTAACAACACAAAGCCCATGTGCGAAATGGAAGAAAATGCAACCATTCGTTTTAAATCTGTTGATGCCAATGCATTTAATGCCCCATATATGATAGAAATGACTCCTAATAAGCCTATCCAAAAACTGAACGCGATAGCTCCATCTGGAAATATGCCAAAGCAAATACGCAAAATACCATACGCTCCTATTTTAAGCACCAATGCGGCTAACACAATCGAAACTGGAGTAGGTGCTTCTACGTGTGCATCGGGCAGCCAAGTATGCAAAGGCACCATTGGTATTTTTATGGCGAATGCTATAAACACAATGATAAATGCAATTAATCGGGTAGGGTAGCCGAATAAGAGACTACCCGCTTCGGCAGTAAATAGTGCCCCTTGTTGGTAATTAGCAGGGTTCATCATGTGCAATAGGTTGAAGGTATGTGCACCCGTAACCGGATCGGTTACCGAGAAATACAAACCCACCATTACCAACAGCATAAATACCGAACCGAATAGCGTGTACAAAAAGAACTTAATAGCTGCGTATTCTCTACGCTCTCCACCCCACATACCTATTAAGAAGTACAGCGGAAGGAGCATCAGCTCATAAAAAAGATAAAACAAAAAGAAATCTAAGGCACAAAACGTGCCCATAATAGCCATATTGGCCAACAGCAATAAACTATAAAAGCCTTTGTGATTTTGCTTAATCTCGGCACTTGCAACAAGTGCAATAAGCATTACCACTGCCGAAAGCAACAATAAAGGAGCGGAAAGTCCATCTAAGGCTACAAAATAGTCGATATCCAACGTGCCTAACTGACCTAATTGTAGATTTATCCAGTCTGCTTTTTCTACAAACTGATACGATTGCTGATTGTATACTTCTTGATAACTCGAAAAATTTCCGGTAAAATAAATGTAGCCGCACAATGCTATTTGCACCACCGTTACAGCTATAGCTATAGCTTTGTACACAGGTGCTTTGTTTGCTGGCACAGCTAGTATGAGCAAACTTGCTAATAAAGGAAGGAATATAATTACGGACAGCATTGTTACGAATTATTGGTAAAAATACACAAGCAAATGAGTTTATACGCTAAATACAAAAACTATACAATAAGCCACAGCAATACCAGCACCAAACCAGCAATACTCCCTGCAATATAGGTTTGTAGTTGACCAGTTTGTACTTGCTGAAATCTATTCCCAACCCTGCTTGTAAAACTTGCTATGCCATTGATGGCGGCATCTATAATATATTGTTCTGCTAAACGCGCTGCATTAGCTACTATTCGCGTTAGTTTGGCTGTGCCATTTACCACGCTATCTATTACCCGAATATCAATTACCGTAACAATCATAGAAAGCCAATTCAGTGGCTTTACAATGATTTTGGCATAAAAAGAATCAATAAACCAAGCATTCAACAAAAAGGTATGGATAGTAGGAGTGGCAATTACATCAAACTGTTTTTTATGGTAAATACAGTAATAGGAAACACCTATTCCGAGTAGTGCAAGCAGTATACTTAGTAACGAAACCCAAAGCATGGGCATTGCACCATTACCACCAATAAATGTAAACAGCCAAGAATTAGCAACATGCATAGGATTGGCACTAAACAAAAAGAAGAAACAACAAATAGCTAAAAAAATGAGGGGGTAAGTAGCTGTTTTTGCAGGCATAGTCTTAACTTTTGAAGCCACAAACCGTTTTTCGCCAAAAAATATTAACACAGCATGGCGGGTAATGTATATAGCCGTTAACAATACAGTAGCAAACTGCGCAATAGGAATAAGTAGCCACCAGCCACCACGTTGTGTAGCGGTATGCAAAGCCGCATCGAGCAGTGCATCTTTAGATAAAAACCCCGAAAAGAAAGGCAAGCCTACCAATGCTGCTGCACCCACCATATAGGCGTAAAACACAATGGGTAAATCCTTTTTTAAGCCGCCCATTAAACGCATATCTTGATAATCGGCGGTAATTTTTTGTTCTTTAAAGTAGTATTTCAGTTGGTGCATTACTACGCCAGCCACCAAAAACAACAATGCCTTAAAAAAAGCATGGGTACTGAGGTGAAACATTGCCGCAGCAACTGCACCCGAACCTATACCCGCCACCATAAGCCCTAATTGCGAAATAGTGGAATACGCCAGCACCTTCTTAATATCGTATTGCGCCATGGCAATGGTAGCCGCAACGAGTGCCGTAACAGTACCCGTAATGGTAATAATTTGCAGCGTTGGTTCATCAAATAATGGAAATAGGCGTGCAAGCAAGTACACTCCCGCAGCCACCATTGTAGCGGCGTGAATAAGTGCCGATACAGGCGTAGGACCTTCCATGGCATCTGGCAACCACACGAACAATGGAAATTGTGCAGACTTAGCTACAGCGCCCATAAACAGACAAATACCCGCTGCCTGACCCCATGGAGCAGAAAAATCAAACGTTTGCAGGATAGTGCTTATGGTAAACGTATGGCATTGGTTGTAGAGAATAAGTATGCCGATAAGAAAGCCTATATCACCAATACGATTCACAATAAAGGCTTTTTTTGCAGCGGTAGAAGCGGCTTCCTTAGTGTACCAAAACCCGATGAGCAAGTAGGAAAGAAATCCTACCAATTCCCAAAAAATATAAAGCAACAGTAAGTTATCACTCAACACCAAGCCCATCATGGCAAACGTAAACAAGCTGAGATACAGCCAGTACTTTTTATAATCAGCGTCCTGCTGCATGTAGGTAATGGAAAAAACCTGTACCACAAAACTAATTACCGTAATGAGGACGAGCATTAATGCTGCATAGTGGTCGATAACGAAGCCTAGAGGAATATTAATTGTTCCTACATGAATAGCGGGCAAAGCCAGTACCAAACCGGCATCTGCGCAAAAAAACACTATTATAAGCGCAAATAGACCTGCTACTGCCGTGCAAGCAATAGACAACCAATCTCCTTTACGAGGTAAATAATTACCAAAAAGTAAGAGTATAAAAAAAGAAAACAAAGGCAATAACAATGCAGCTACCGACATGCTGGCATAGGAACAGATACTGTTTAAATACATTTCTTGCATCACTATCCTACTACTGTTTCAATTCATCCATTTGTGTTGGGTCGATTGTATTGTGTTGCCCGTACACCTTTAAAATGATTACCAAAGCCACCGCCGCTGCTGCTGCTGCCAGCACAATAGCAAATAGCGCCATCATTTGCCCTTCATTTGCGGCATCTTCCCCTTGCCCAAAGGCAATCAGGTTAATTATTCCGGCGTTGAGCATCAGCTCTACCCCAATAAGTATGCGTATCATGTTTTTTTGGGTAAGTACCGCATACAAACCCAAGCAAAATAAGGCAATAGAAATAATTAAAAAGTGATGGATAGGTATCATTCGGCAGAGGTTCCTTTCCGTGCAATATATACAGTACCGATAAGCACCATTAAAAGCAATACTGCCAATAGTTCGAAAGGCAACAAATAGACCGATACCGTATTTACGCCAATATTATTGATAGTATTTACAGTAGTAGGCGCACCTACATTAAATGCATATCCCATTACTTGCCAAATCAAAAAAACAGCTAATGCTACTGTGCTTAGTAGGGCTAGTATTTTGGGCAAAGAGAATACCCTATGTACTGCTTTGTCTACTTGTGCCAATACTGCTTTATCCGATAACATTACCCCAAACAGAAGCACTACCAACACGCCCCCTACATACACTACAATTTGCGCCACGGCTATAAAATCGGCTTGGGCAAATACATATAAACCTGCTACACCACACAAACAACCAAACAATGCGAATACCGAACGCACCAAATTAGGAGCAGTAACTGCGTATACAGCCAGCAGTAAGGTAAAAAACGCAAAGAAGTAGAACATCACTATCATGGTGTATTTCCTTTAAGTGCTTCGGCTTTTGCGGCGGCTTTTTCTGCTTGCAGCTTTTCCCACAGTTGGCGTTTATTTTCGGCATCAGCCGCACTCATTTCGGCAAAACTATAGTTTAAATTGCTAATATCGGCTACGCTTTTGTCGTAGGTATCCGTCATAATAATACACTCTGTTGGGCATACAGTAGTACACAAACCGCAGTACATACACTTTGCCATATCAATATCAAACTTGGCAGCATAAATACGGCGCGGAGTACCATCGGAGGTACGCCCGAACTCTTCGGTAGCACGTATAGCATCTATTTCAATGCAATCTACAGGGCATATTTTTGCGCACAAATCACACACAATACAATCGTCGATAGCCACATCCAACTGATAACGCCCTACTTCGGGCACAGCTAATTGCTGATGGGGATATTGTATTGTAACGGTTCCTTTGGTTTGCTCAAAATAATTTGCATTGGCAATGTCAAAAGACTTACGTCTTTTTGCCCCATTACGCAGATGCTTAAATGTAAGCAGCATGCCCTTGAGTAACCTAAAATATATTTTTAACTGTTTCAACTTATAGTTTACAAAACAAACAATTTCCACACACCCGAAAGTGCCATGCATACAAAAGATGCAGGAATAAGCACTTTCCAACAAAACGTCATTAATTGATCTACACGCAAACGCGGATATGTCCACCTAATCCACATCTGCACCAATACAATAAATAAAGTTTTACTCAATAACCAACCTATTCCCCATACTGTTCCAGTAGTCCAATTGGCTAATGCAAGGCTGCCTATATTAGGTAATGGACTATTCCAACCACCCAAAAATACCACAACGCCTATCATACTCACTAAAAACATCATGGCATATTCGGCCAAAAACAAAACGCCAAATTTAAACCCGCTGTACTCCACATGGAAACCTGCTACCAATTCTGATTCTGCTTCTGGAATATCAAAAGGTGCTCTATTGCACTCTGCCAACGATGCGATAAAATAGATAACAAAAGCAATAAGCAAATGAGGGGCACGCAAGATATTCCAGGAAAAAATACCACCCACACTACTTACATCCCAAAAACCCATGCTTAGTGTTTTCTCTGGTGATAAAATGCCTTGCTGTAAGGTAATATCTTGCATATTTAAGGTACCAGCAATCATGACTGCAGCTAATAAGGCAATAGCTGCGGGTATTTCGTACGATATAATTTGTGCTACGGAGCGCATAGCCCCTAATACGGCATATTTATTATTACTTCCCCACCCTGCCATTAGTATGCCTGCTACTTCTACCGAAATAATAGCCAGTATATAAAACAACCCCACATTAGCTGCCGAAGGCAATACATCAGGAGCAAATGGCATACAAGCAAAGCCCATATACACGGATACAAATACAATGATGGGAGCAAGTACAAATAGTGCTTTATCGGCTACGGTTGGCACAATACTTTCTTTTTGCAGCATTTTTAAAATATCTGCAAAGGTTTGCAACAAGCCATACTTACCTGTTTCGGTAGGTCCTATCCTATCTTGGATAAATGCAGACACCTTGCGCTCAGCCCATACCGCCATAAGGGCGTATAACGCTAAGGAAGTTACTAAAATGATTGAGAGTATAAACAGAGCCACGTTTTATGCTGTAAATATATTAATGTTGGACTGGATACTGCTTAATTAATTTTCTAAACTTTAATTATATCTTTGTCTACTAATTAATAATACCATAACACACTCTCAAATATCTATTGCAACGCGTATGACACATTGTTACAAAAAATTTCTTCTTGCAACGCTTAGTTTTTTTCTTGTTTTTGCAACAGCTTGCACTGTAGATAATGATCCTGCTAAACCTGTAGTTACTCCTGATGATGGCAGTATAATCTACGGCACTTCTATAAAAGATGGCGAATTTAGTACTCCTGCATTTTATTCATTTGATGCCTTTGGCAGACTCACCAACTTTACTTACGCAACGGGTTCTGATACGTTTATTTACAAAGGAATTGCTGAGTATACAGTTACGAATAGAGATACGACAGATAGCATTATTAATTCAGTAACGTATCCTTTGCTAAACGGTCGATTAGCCAATCTACAAACTGAGTTTATAACCTATGAATTTATCTATGATAGCGGACAAATGATTAATTCTATTTCTAAAAACGATACTTCTGGAGAAGAAATAACTTCAAAAAAATCATATGATAGCTTTGGCAGTTTAGTACGTAATATTATCACAAATAAACGTACCGGAGTAATAGATACACTTACGTACACCTATAGCGATAAAGCTGATAACTACAGATTAAGCAGCATTGCCTACTTAAATGCAACAGCACCCCTTAATTACGCACGCTTATTTTCAGACACAACTGGCGATATTAGAAGACCTACTATAGACAACGACTTTGCGCTACAACTCTACGAGCCAATTTTTGGAAATACCAATGTGTTCTTTTTAGAGAAAATCAGCAGTTCTGCTTCTCAAAAAACACTAACATTTACGTTTGCTAGCCAACCAGATGGCTCATTAAGCGCAAGCGTACGCAGCAATGCAAGGTCGCCATTTAATACACTTGACCTACCTGCTTTTTCTGTAATACCTAAAGAGTAATAGTACTTATAACACGTATAAAAACACCCGCTAAATAAGATTTAGCGGGTGTTTTCCTTTATAGATATATAGATTACTTCCAAATATTTTGTTCTTCTAAATGAACCTTTTCGTGAAAGAAAAGCTGTGCCGTTTTATCAAATGAATGTGTAAAATCGGACACATAAAAATGGTGTTTCGCTTCCAATTTATCACTCAACAAGTTCTTTTTACTCAGCACCTCTTTTACATGTTGCGCTACTATAGCTGCAGAATCTACTATATAAATACTCTTTTTGTAATAGGCTTCTATCTCGGGCTTTATTAGCGGAAAGTGGGTACAACCTAGCACCAAACTATCTATTTTTTTGAGCTTAGGTTTTGATAAGTAAGAATTGATAATTGTTTTAGAGATGCTGTTATTAAAAAAACCTTCTTCTATCATGGGTACTAATAGAGGCGTAGCCAACGAAGCCACTTCTATTGCATTATCTCCCGATTGCAACTTTTGGGCATACACATCCGATTTTACAGTGCCCTTGGTGGCAATTACACCTACGCGCTTATATATCTTTTGCTCTATTAAGTGATTTACAACAGGGTCGATTACATTAATAACGGGCAGTTTATCTCCCATAAATTCATTTAAATCGGCAAAACCGTAAGACGATGCCGTATTACAAGCAATAACAATAGCCTTACACTTTTTTTGTGCCAAAAACTGCCCAATTTTAAGGCAATAGTACTTTATTGCCTCTGGTGATTTCTCTCCATAAGGCAAGTGCGCTGTATCTCCAAAATAAATTAATTGTTCTTGTGGTAATAACTTATGAATGGCGCTTGCCACCGTAAGCCCGCCAATACCCGAATCAAAAATGCCTATTGGTTGATTATTTTGCATAAAAAAAAGCGGTATAAAACCGCTTTCAATGTTACTAATAATTTAGGAAATTATTTTTTAGGTGCCGCTACAGGAGCTCCTGTATCAGCAATGCCTAATCTCTTTTTAGCAACTGCCATAATATTATCCGATTCTTGACCATATACTACAGAACCAACGCTGGTATCAAATATATAGGCGAATCCGTTTTCTTTTGCAATACCAGTAATCGCATCTTCTGCTTTCTTAAGAATTGGGGCATACAACTCTTCTTTCTTTTTTTCGATAGATTGTTGTGCTGTTTGCTGAAACTCTTGAATGCGTGTTTGCAAATCGATGATTTCTTTTTCTTTTGTTTGCTTAATAGCATCAGCCATTAAGGCTTCTTTTGATTGATAATCTTGCAATTTGGTTTGATACTCGCCAGTCATGGTTTTTAATTGACTTTCTAACTGCGCGCCAAAATCTTGTAATTGTTTGTCAGCTGCTTTGATTTCTGGCATCATAGCTAATAGTTCAGCTGAATTGATGTGACCGAATTTTAACTGTGCTTGTGCAACTGTAGTGCCTATAAGCAACATAATTGCTACTGATAGAATTTGTATTAACTTGTTCATTAATGGTTTGGTTTTTATGTTTATTTATCTTTTCCTTTAAATTCACCAGGTTTTAAACCCAGTTTTACTACAACAGCATCACTTTTGTCCATTTTTGGACTGGCATACAGCATAATTACTTCGCTCGATTTGTCGAATAACATACCAAAACCACCCTCCTCTGCTACCTTTTGTACGGCATCGTACACCTTGTCTTGCACTGGTTTTATCAGTTCTTTACGACGTTGGAAAAGCTCGCCTTCGTATCCAAATTTCTGACGCTGAAACTCTTTGGCTACTTTCTCTTTATCAACAATTTCTTGCTCTCTACGCTTGCGCATCTCATCGGTAAGCAATACTTGCTCTGCCTGATACGCTTTGTATAACTTTTCAATCTCTGCAAAACGCTGCTCCGATTCGCGTTGCCATTGCACCGATAAATCGTCAATCTGCTGCTGTGCCGACGCGTATTCTGGAATGTGTTTCAATATGTATTCCGAATCTACAAATCCTATTTTGGTTTGTGCTGTTGCACCTATAGCTAGGCACAAAATTATCAGTAAACTACCAATGTATTTCTTCATCATGTGTTGTATTAAAATCCTGTTCCTAAAGCTTGGCTAATCGAGAAGTGGAATTCTCCTCTATCCGCTCGTAATAAGCCCGGCACATCATCAAATCCGTATCCGTAATCTAAACCTAATAAGCCAAATATAGGTAAAAATACTCTTACACCTACACCTGTGGCACGTTTCACTTCAAAAGGATTGAAGGTATTAAACTTACTCCAGGTATTCCCTCCCTCTACAAATGTCAATGCATACACGGTAAGACTTGGATTATTTACAATAGGATGTCTTAACTCTATGGTAAATTTATCGAATATCGGATTGCCTCCCTGCCCCGTAAAACCTGCTGGATTCACCGAGTTATTTGGATAACCGCGTAAGCCGATAATTTCTGATCCTGTTAAGAAATCATACCCAGTTAAACCGTCTCCACCCAACTTAAAGCGCTCAAATGGAGAGATACCAATATCTTTATTGTAGAATCCGATGAAGCCAAACTGCATTTTGGTATTTACCACCAAATTGCCTACCAATTTAATAAAGTACGAGGCATCAAATTTCCATTTATGGAACTCGATAAACTCATAACGTTCGTTTGCGGTTACGCCTTTATAATTCTTTCCGTTAAACAACGAGTAAGGCGGAGTAGCCTGCACACTAAATTGAATAACCGAACCCGAACGCGGATAAATAGGCTGATCAATTGAGTTACGTGATATACTTTGGGTAATGTTAAAGTTGTACGATACACCTTTATCGAATACAAATCCTCCAAAATTATTTAAGTTATATTGCTGTAAACTAAAAGTAGTTGTTTCCTGAAAGTAGTCATCAGGGATTTTTAGGCGCTGTCCAATTGTTACCGAAAACCCATTTATTTTAATATCCCTACGTCCTGCTTCAGATTTCTTGAGTCCATTACTTTGTATAGAGCGATACAAACTTACACCCATATAAATAGGCTTGCGACCACCCAACCACGGCTCAGCAAACGAAAAGCTATACGATTGATAGAATAATCCGTTTGTTTGCGCTCTTAAGCTCAATTTCTGACCATCGCCAGTAGGCAAGTAGCTTTTCCAGTTTTTGCTAAACAGATTTTTAGTAGAGAAATTATTGAACGACACACCCAATGTACCTACAATTCTACCTTGACCAAAACCTCCTGATAATTCAATCTGATCCGACGGCTTTTCTACAACAGTGTATTCCAAATCTACCGTTCCCGTTTCTGGATGTGGTACAGGGTTTACGTTTAGCTGTTGTTGGTCAAAATAATTTAGCTGCGCCAGTTCGCGAATGCTTCGGGTAATATCCGAACGAGAAAATTTTTGTCCCGGCTTGGTACGCAACTCACGCAAAACAACATGGTCGTTTGTTTTTTCATTTCCACTTACCGTTACGCGGTTGATAGTTGCCTGCGCACCTTCTACCATGCGCATTTCTAAATCTATGGTATCATTATACACCTTAATCTCTGTAGGGTTTATTCTGAAAAACAAATACCCATCATCTAAATAAAGTGATGATACATCCCTTCCGTTTGGATTGGCATTTAGGCGTTTATTCAGTTCCGTTTGGTTAAAAATATCCCCTTTCTTAATCCCCAATACTTGACTAAGCACCTCAGAAGTATATTTGGTATTACCCGTCCAAGTAATGTTTCCGAAGTAATATTTAGGACCTTCGCTTAAATCAACATCAATATTTATTCGGTTTTGCTTTACCTTATACAAAGAATCTCTAAGGATAATCGCATCTCTAAAACCCTTTTCGTTGTACTTGCTTATTAAGTTTAGTTTATCTTCTTGATACTTATCTTCCAAGTATTTTGATGAGCGAAATACATTGATGGAACTACGTTCTTTCGTTTCTTTAAAGTAGCGTTTCAGTTTCTGCGACTTTATATTTTCATTACCCGTAAAGTTGATATTTTCTATACGTACGCGCTTGCCTTTATCAATGGTAATGGTGAGCATTACGCTATTTGCCAATGTACTATCCACCTTCTCGGTGATTACCACGGCAACGTTCATAAAGCCTTTTTCTACATAAAATTTCTTGATGGTATTTTGTGTATTGTTTAGCAAATTCTGATTCACAATTTTACCGCGTATCAATTTTATCTTTTCGCGAATATCATCTGCTTCGTTTTTCTTAATCCCCTCAAACGAAAAGCGCGACAGCCTAGAACGCTCTATCAATGCAATCTCAAAAAAGATGAGATTACCCTGTACCCTACTTATCTTCAAGTCGATATCTTCAAATAATTCTTGATTCCACAATGCCTGTATAGCTCTCGATATTTTATCTCCAGGAACCATAATGCGCTCACCAGTAACTAATCCCGTAAGGCTTATAAGTGCTGCATTATCTAAAAAGCGCGTACCAGTAATGGTTACTCCACCTATTTCAAATTCTTTAGGACTGCGGTAATCAATTTCACTTGATATATTTTTTCCTCGATTAAAATTACGCAACTGCGCTATTGCAACAACGTGTAATAAAATGAAGCAAAGGGTAATAAATAGTTGTTTAAACAAAATGTATCGTACTATAAAAGTTAAAGGATTTGCTCACTAATGAGACCAAAGCGTCGTTCGCGTTGTTGGTAGTCAAGAATTGCCTCAAAAAGATGCTCTCTGCGAAAATCAGGCCATAAAACGGGGGTAAAGTAGAGTTCGGCATAGGCTAATTGCCACAGTAAAAAGTTGCTAATGCGATACTCTCCACTGGTACGTATCATCAACTCGGGATGCGGCATTGGGTAGGTAGCCAGATGGCTATTAACCAGTGATTCGCTAATGTCTTGCGGCTGTACCTCGCCTGCAGCTACCTTATACGCTATTTGCTGCATTGCTTGCACCATTTCCCATTTAGCGCTGTAACTAAGCGCCAAACTTAAGGTCATACGTGTATTATTTTTTGTTTTTTCTATGGCCTCTTGTAATTCTGCGTAACATTTTTTGGGTAATGCAGATAAATCACCAAATGCATTGAGGCGCACATCATTCTCCATCAACGTAGCTGTTTCTTTGCTAATGGTGCTCACCAAAAGTTCCATTAAGGCATTAATTTCGGCTTGCGGACGGTTCCAATTTTCGGTAGAAAAAGCATACATCGTAAGGTACTTAACACCTATTTCGGCTGCTCCCTCTACGGTATCGCGCACAGCTTTTACGCCATTTTGGTGCCCAAAAACACGAAATTTGCCTTTTTCTTTTGCCCATCTGCCATTACCATCCATAATAATGGCGATATGCTGAGGTAATTTTTCTGGATTTATTTTCTCTTTCACGCGGCTAATCGAAGGTGGGGCATTTTTGTGGCACAAAGGTATAAGTTATGCTTATTCCGGCAAGCAAGAACATATCTTTTTTGGTACCATCTCCACGTTGTGAACCACTGCGTCCTAAATTTTCGCCGTTGTTTACCTCTCCAGAACGATCGGAGAAGGCCGCAGCTATTGTTCCATTATTATTTTGCACCGTTTGCGCACCGGCATAATTACCCGAAACGTCATCTAAGTAATCAGTAAATGCCTTGCGGTAACCAATATCTGCTGCAAGAGTAGTTTTACCTCCAATATTATATTTAAAGCCCACACCAAAAGGAATAGCCAAACTCACTAAATCATAGGTATCGTTTTTGCCCGTTTTTTGTTGCCCTTCGGTACCAAATGGCTGTAAATCATATGTACTACCTTGGTATTCGGCTTGCGGATTGAATAGAAAAGCCGACAACCCTGTGAATACATAAGGCGAAAATTTGTAGCGCGTTTTTACCGCATACTTAAACAAGTTGAACTCCAACATGCCACTTACCTCGCTAATAGTTGATTGAAAACTGAGGTTACGCAAGCGTTGATTGGGGTCAGAAGATTCTGCATCCGAAGCTCGAACTTTGCCCTGGGCTACGCCTAAACGTAATGCCCAAAAAGCATTGTAGTTTATTCGCAGAAATAACGCACCTGCAGGGTCAGTAATTTTTAATGGTTGTGAGGGATTGATATCGCCCATATAGCCACTACCACCGCCCCAGATACCAAATTCGGTACGCTGGGCAGATACCATAGTTGGCAGTAAAAAAAGAAGAAAAAGCAGGTGTTTAATCATTACAACAAGAACAACAAATATACCCTAAAAGTGCAAATAAACAAAGGGTTAGCTTTTAGTTACGACTATCAAGCCCCCACATTAATTTGTTTCTTAACGTACCGAGGTAATTTTCATTGTTGAGGCGTACTAAATTTAGTTGAAAGTTTTCTTTACGAACAGCCAATTGCACGCTCGATTCTACGGTTTCGTTACGCGCATCTAACGACACATTGAAATACGAACTACGCCCTTCTATTTCGAAAGAAATGATGCTATTATCAGCAACAATTACTGGTCGTACATTAAGGTTGTGCGGAGATATAGGTGTAATAATCAGACTCTCTGAACGTGGAAAAACGATTGGACCTCCACAACTTAAATTATAGCCAGTAGAGCCCGTAGGCGTAGATACTATTAATCCATCTGCCCAGTATGAATTCAAAAATTCGCCATTCAAATACGTATGGATAATGATCATGGAAGAGGTATCCTTTTTATGGATTACCAACTCATTTAGTCCATAATTTACACCTTCAAACAACTCTCTATCCGAATCTAATCGAATTAAGCTGCGTTTATCAATAGTGTAATGCCCTTTAGCAAGGCTATCAATGGCTTCTGTAATTTCTTCTTTGGCTATGCTTGCCAAAAAACCCAGTCGCCCCATATTCATACCCACTACCGGAATGCCCGAATCACGCACTAAAGTAAGTGTATCGAGCATGGTTCCATCGCCACCAAGGCTAATAAGAAACTGGCTTTTATCAATTAATTCGTGATGGGTGGTAAAAAGCTGGGGCGTTTGTCTAAAAAGTATGCGTGATGAAAGGTACACCGAAAATGGCTCATACACGACTACCGAAATACCCATATCGTGCATACAATCAAAAAGCTGTTGCACAAACGGAACGGCTGCATCATTAAACTTACGACCGTAAATAGCTATCTGCATAGTTTGACAAATGTAAGGTTTTAGATTATGTGTTGATTACGTCTTTTTATACGGAAAATTGGGTAACTGTTGCCAATGCAGTACCAATACTAAAGTCCAGTATTATTTCTAAATAGTTTAATAGCAATAGCCAACAGAATAATACCAAATGCTTTACGTAATACATTAAGCCCAGCTTTTCCTAATACTTTTTCTAACCGCTGTACATTTTTCAACACTATATATACAACCAACGAGTTGATTAAAATACCTACAACAATATTTTGCAGCTCATATTCTGTTTTTAGCGACAAAATGGTAGTCATGGTGCCCGCACCAGCTATTAATGGAAAAGCCAAAGGAATGATAGACACTGTTTCGGGCATTCCATCATCTTTAAATACATGGATACCCAATACCATTTCCATAGCTATAACAAATATTACAAATGAGCCAGCAACGGCAAAAGAGGCTACATCGATGCCAATTACAGCCAGCAGTTTATCTCCTACAAATAGAAATACCAGCATGAGCAATAACGAAACGATAGTTGCCTTACCCGAATCTATTTCGCCAGCCCTGTTGCGCAGCTGAATGATCACAGGAATAGAGCCAACAATATCGATAATGGCAAACAGTATCATGCTTACCGAAAGAATTTCACTGAAATTTAATACCATACGTGTATAAATTATACAGTACAAATTTGCTAATTCGATTGATTAAAACTAACATCGTATCAAATAAGTAATCACTTATATGCTCAGTATCCGCAACGTTAGTAAATATTACGCCCAACATTGTGCACTCAACGATGTAAGTATCGAAATTGCCAAAGGCAGTATTTTTGGTTTATTAGGTCCAAACGGAGCTGGTAAAACCTCTCTTATTCGTATTATCAACCAAATTACGGCAGCCGATAGTGGTGAAGTTATTTTTGATGGAGAACCCTTACAGGCACACCATATCGGCAAGATTGGCTACTTGCCCGAAGAGCGTGGCTTGTACAAAAAAATGGAAATCGGCGAGCAGATGCTGTACTTAGCTCAACTAAAAGGGCTTAGCCGTGCCGAGGCTACTAAACGTGTAAAATACTGGTTCGAAAAATTAGAAATACAAAGTTGGTGGCATAAAAAAGTAGAGGAACTCTCTAAAGGGATGCAGCAAAAAGTACAGTTTGTGGCTACTGTAGTACACCAACCCCCATTAATTATTTTGGATGAACCTTTTAGCGGATTCGACCCAATAAATGCCGACTTGATTAAAAACGAAATTTTAGAATTGAATCAAAATGGCGCTACTATTATTTTTTCTACCCACCGCATGGAAAGCGTTGAAGAGTTGTGCGATAGTATAGCACTCATTCATCAATCTAAAAAAATACTGGATGGTAAGGTAAAGGATATTAAAAAGCAGTTTAGCACTCACTCCTACCACATTGCATATAGCGGCCATTTTGATGAATTACCAGAAAACATTGGCACGATTACCGAGCGCACGCAAACAGATGAATGGCAACAAATGATATTGCACTTAGCCGAAAATGCTACTCCTAACCAACTGCTTGCAACCTTATTGCCCCAAGTTGCCATACACGAATTTCATGAAATTATACCCAGCATCAACGAAATATTTATCTCGCAGGTAAAAAAAAGTATTTAGGGAATAGAAGTAAGGAATGAGGAATAAGAGATAAATTTTAAATCCGAAATTCTAAACCCAAAACTTGAAACTGAAAACCCGAACCCCGAAAAAAAATATGCAAAAAACACTATTAATCATCCAACGCGAATACCTATCGCGGGTAAAGAAAAAGTCGTTTATATACATGACTATTTTAGGTCCGTTGCTTATTGCTGGCATGTATGCTGCCGCTATTTGGCTGGCAGTAAGCGGCGATGAGTTGGCCGAAATTAAAACCATTACGGTGGTAGACGACAGCAGTGTTTTGGGCACGTCGCTTGCCGACAGCAAAACTATTGATTACACTGTTATTAATCAGCCCATTGCTCAGGCGAAAGAGGACTTCAAAACCTCTGGAAAGAATTACTTGTTACACATTTCAGCAAACAGTGAAAGCACCACCACAGGTATAGAACTATTTTCGGAAGACCAGCCCAGCTTAAGTATTACCTCAAAAATTACCGACGACTTAGAAACAATCATAGAAAATCGCAAGCTGTTGCGGGCGGGTATTGATAAAAAAATACTCGATAGCCTAAAAACTTCTATTAGTATTAATACGATACAACTAACTGCCGAAGGCGAAAAAGACAGCAACACCGCCGCCGCTTTTGGCATTGGCATGTTAGCCAGCATTATTATTTACATGTCTATTTTTATTTATGGTGTACAGGTAATGCGTGGCGTAATCGAAGAAAAAACAAACCGTATTGTAGAAGTAATTATCTCTTCGGTAAAACCCTTTCAGTTGATGCTGGGCAAAATTATCGGCATTGCCATGGTTGGCATTACCCAATTTGTAATGTGGATTATACTTACAGTAGCTATTTCTTCTTTTGTAACACCCCTACTGGTTTCTGATGAGGCGCAAACCAAGATGGAGCAATTGCAAACAACAGAACAGAGCACCAGTAAGACTTCGGGCATGCTCAAAGTAGTACAAGCAATAAGCACCATCAACTTTACGTTTATTTTAAGCACCTTTTTATTTTATTATTTAGGGGGATACTTATTATACAGTGCCTTATTTGCCGCCATTGGTTCGGCTGTAGATAGCGAAACGGAGACGCAACAGTTTATGCTACCCGTAACACTACCACTCATTTTTGCTTTTATATTATCCACCTCTTTCGTCATCAATAATCCCTCCAGCCAACTTTCCTTTTGGCTCTCCATAATTCCGCTTACCTCACCAATAGTAATGATGGTACGCGTACCTTTCGGTGTACCAGCATGGGAGTTAGCACTATCTATGGCTTTGCTTGCAGGAGGATTTGTGGGTACCGTATGGATAGCCGCACGTATTTACCGCACTGGCATTTTGATGTATGGCAAGAAAAGTAGTTTTAAGGAAATGGTTCGTTGGTTGTTTTATAAGGGGTAATTAAGCCAACTTGCTTAAAAACCTAAACAGACAACCGCTGCAATTCGTTGTACAAGCGCTCGGTAGGTAAACCCACCACATTGGTGTAAGAACCCTCTATTTTGGCAATTCCAATAAGTCCAATCCATTCTTGTATGCCGTAAGAGCCCGCTTTGTCGAAGGGTTGGTAATTGCTTACGTAATGTATTATTTGCGCATCGGCAAGCACATTAAAATACACATTTGTAACTTCAGTAAGGCTAATTAACCCGTTGTGTGGGGTTAGTAAAGCAACGCCAGTAATTACCTGATGCATTTTTCCTGATAGCTGTTGCAACATAGCAATGGCACCATGCTCGCCATCGGGTTTCCCTAAAATTTGATTGTCGAGTAACACAATAGTATCAGCCGTAATAACAATAGCATCGCCTGCATTACCATCAAACGCATGCGCTTTTTTTTCGGCAATGTATAAGGGTACTTCTGTTAATGGCAAATGTGCTGGGTAGCTTTCATCTACTTCCTTTAATACCAATTCGTATTGGAGGCCCATTAGACGCATAAGTTCTTGCCTACGCGGAGATTTTGACGCTAAAATAAGTTTGTGTTGTGGCATCTTATCCTGCATCTAAAAAACGAAAAACCAATACCGACACTACTCCTGCATACATTACAAAGGTGAGTAAACGCTTTACAGGTGTAAAATCTTCTGGTTCTTTTCCCATAAACGTAAAATAGCTTGCCACAAGCAACGGAGCCTGCACAAAAACAAGCAAGTAAACGAAGTGAATATTTGTAGCACTCTGTAATTGAATGTATTGCACATACCCAACTACTGCCATAATACTTATCAGCAAACCAAGCACTATCCAACGGCTGGCAGCAATGCCGAAAGAAATAGGTAGCGTATGACTATCTACTTGCAAATCGCCATCCATGTCTTCCATATCTTTTACCAGTGTATGCACAAAAGCAAGCAAAAACACGACAACAGCATAAAACCCAATTACGCGTACAATAACATCAATTAACAGGGTATCGTTGCCCGAAAAAAGCAACTGAAAGTACATAGGTTCAAATACGGGCACAACAATTACCACAATAAATGCCAGTAAGGCTATTACAAAATTACCTACCAAAAACTGGTGTTTATAATGTGTAGAATAGAACCACAACAGGCCGCTCACCAATACACCAATCATTACCAACACAACTACCTTAATTTGGTAGGCCACAAAACCCATAAGCACTATGCCCAAAAAAGTTAGTGCCAAATGCAGTGCCATAGCCATGCGGCGAGGAATATTTTTGCCCACTACTACGCTATCCGGACGGTTGTAATAATCGGACTTGAGATCGAAATAATCGTTGATGATATACCCACCCGCGGCTAAAAAGAAGCAAGAAATAACCAACAGAATAAAGTCTTGATTGCTTAGCAAAGGCTCGAAACCTGCCGAATTAAGCAATGGTATTAACAGAAAATAGCGTATGAAACACTGTAGAGCTGCAATAAGCACTAAATGGTGTAAGCGAATAAGACGAAGATATGCGTACATAATCAAGAGCTTTATACCGATTTATTTACTGGCAACGCTGGTATCGTTTAACCAATGATTATTGAGTTTTAATACTTTTTCCATTACATCACGCACACACCCCTTACCCCCTTCTCTAGGCGAAATATAATGTGCAATGGCCTGTATTTCGGGCACAGCATCAGCAGGGCAACACGCCATAGCAACATGCTGCATTACCTCCAAATCTGGAATATCATCGCCCATAAAAAGCGTTTCTTCGGCACGTAAATCATTCGCTTTTAAATACTGTTGCAAGATTTCCACCTTGTTTTTTGCGCCCATATACACATCGGTAATACCTAAATGCGCAAAACGTTTTTCGGCAGCTATACTCGTAGAACCTGATATAATGGCTACCTTATAGCCCATTTTTACGGCTAATTGCAAAATATATCCATCTCTGATACTGAACGTGCGCAATTGCTCACCTACTTCTGTTACCAATACGGTACCATCTGTAAGCACACCGTCCATATCAAAAATGAAATTTTTTATGGATTTGAATTTTGCGAGTTGGTTCATCCTTATACTATGCTAATTTGGTGATTTGGCAATTTAGTAGACATCAATGTAAAACTAGTTACAATAGCATAAATCAAAAATTTGCTAATTATCGCATTAACGAATTATTAAATTATTTCTGTCCATCACGCCACTCGTACACCCACGCGCTCTGAATTTGTTCTAAATGCCCTTCGCTACATTCTTCACGCGTGCCTTTAAAATTGGGTACTTCTAATACCCATTCTATTAGCTCGGTAAAGCGAATGCGGTATATTTTAGTTTCTCCAAAATCATCACCAAAACGTTCGTACAATGCCATGGCTATGTCTTCGGTATCTTTCCAGTAAACAGGCAATTCAAAATTATGACTCATATATTTAAGTATTTAGACATTAGAAGTTAGACCATAGATTACTAATATCTATATACTAATAGCTAACATCTCTATTTTAATGTCCTAAGAACTGTGACTGATCGGGCAGCGTTACCTCTATATCTCCATCAATTACCACACACTGGCAAGCCAAACGTGAGTTGATACGTGGATTTACAGCTCTATCTATAAAATCTTCTTCTTTATCCGATATCTCTTGCAAGTTATCCATGCTGCTATTTACATAAATGTGGCAAGTACTGCATCCACAAACTCCCCCACAATTATGCTGCAAATCAATATCGTTATCCATGCACACATCCAAAACCGATTCGCCTTGAGCTATACTCAATTCAACCGATTCATGGTCAGCTTCTTCAAAATTTATTTTTAATTTAAAAACCTTCATTGCTGGCAAAAGTACGCATTGCGCCTAAGGTTTTAAAGATATATCGCTGGAAAGTTGCAAAGTTTAAAAACGGCAAAGTCGCATCCACTCTGTGGGCCTACAAACGTTTATTTTACTACTGATACTTCTGCACAATCTGCTCCGAGAGCAGCTTATACAGCTCTTGCAACTGTAAATCAGAACGCAGATAATCGAGGTGTTCCTGTATTGTTTTTTGGTCATTGCGTCGTGCCGGACCTGTTTGCGCAGCATCAGGTGTCTGCGAGTGCATTTTCATAGCTGTTTCGGTAATCAATGGAATCAGCAAATCAAAATCCATTCCCTTTTCGGCCAAAATATTGGCAGCTGTAGCATACAAGTGATTGGTAAAATTACACGCAAATACCGCCGCAACGTGCAAGGTCTTCCGTTTTTGAGAATCAAGCTGCACCACTCTATCAGAAATAGTAGTAGCCAACACATTAACTACTTCTTGTGTGTAAATATTAGATGCCTCTACACACAACGGAATTTGTAAGAAGTGGAGTGGCTTATGTTTAGAAAAAGTTTGTAAAGGATAAAGCACTCCAGTATTACTAGAAACCGACTCCAAAACAGATAATGGCAACGTGCCCGAAGTATGGCACACAATAGCTGCGGTAGCGCCCAATTGATGTACCACCTGGGCAACTGCATCGTCTTTTACCGAAAGCAGGTAAATATCTGCATCTGCAAGTTTTTCAAGGCTATCGGTAGCGGTGCACTCCAACTCGGTAGCCAATAGCTGCGCATTTGCCAACGTTGGGCTATATACTTGCACTACTTTGTACTCGCTGTGATACAACGCCCTACCTAAATGAGTAGCTACATTTCCCGAACCGATGAGTACAATGCGCATAATCTTATAACTCTTTCGCCCTTCTTACAATAGAAAGCACAAAACCAATTACCATAATAATGGTACCACCCCACAGCAAGTTGATGTATGGAAATAGAATAGCTTTCATGATTATGTAATCGCGCTGCTTTTCCTTTTTCTCCAATATGCTAATTTCTACCTTACCTGCTTGCGGATTAATGCTATTGAAATAGAACTTCAAGCCAGCATCTTTCACTTCTGCAGGCAACCCAAATTGCAACGCATCTTTAATAATATAAATAGGTTCTGCCGAAAACACTCCATCTTTTGTGGTAATACCGAGTTGAGCTCCAACGCCTATATCGTTACCCGTTAGTTTAATGTCTTTTACAGTCACATTTTTGTTCAATGCTTTCAGCACCACAATACCGCCATCAGCCAATTGTACCGTATCACCTACTGCCAGTTCTTTTACCAATGGTTGTTTATAGGTATCCGAATCGTTGTGTGCATGCCCATCATCTTCGGCATGCTCTTCTTCTTTTACCGGCACCGAACTTACGTGGGTATAAATATCGTGTGTAAGGTAATGCTTGGTATCTGGCGAAGCAATCAATCCCATTTTAGGATTAACCTGTGCATTCGGATATAAGTCAAACTCTTCGCTTACTTTTCCTTCATCGTTTAATTTCTTGTAATTAACGCGATAATAGGTATTCGGACCTTCGGTAGAATCGCCCATGTAGGTAAGTAAATACCCATTCATGGTAATAGGTTCATTCTTCCAAAGCAGCACATTTTCGCGTGTGTTTTTGGCATCAAAATCTTTACCGTAACCAATATTAGATGTGTTTACAGAAATTACCTCACTGCGCGAAGCGGAAATTAATGCCCCTACCAGCATCAACGCAAATCCAATATGTGCTACTGCCGAACCTGTTAGTTTTAGTTTACCTTTAAGTGCATCGCCCAAGATTTTTGCATTTGCTAACACACCAAAAACTCCAGCAAAAATTAATGCCGAGTACTGCACGTTATTATAAAATTTACCAAAAAACACAATTACACCACTAACAAGCACCGAAACCACTAAAACCACTACCAAGCTGATGTAAAATTTGCGTGTATCCGTTTGTTTATACTTTAAAAACTGAGCAAACCCTGCAATAAGCGTTATTAATACTGCAATGGGCACTTGCCACTTATTATAATGCTGAATAATATTGATAGGTGGGGCTATATCGGTACCAAATAGCTTGTTTGCTACAGGAATAGACGTAGTTAGTACAATCTGAAAACAGGAAATAGTAAGCACCAACGAACCAATAAACAACCAAAACTCACGCGAGTAGGTGGCCTCATCTTTATCAGTAATCGGTAGTTTTTTCCAGTTGTAGGCAAACAGTGCCGCTCCTAATAACAGGAAAAATAATAGGTAAATGACCAACTGACCAGACATACCCAAATCGGTAAAGGCATGCACCGATGTTTCGCCTAAAATACCGCTGCGTGTAAGAAAAGATGCATACAATACCAATACAAAGCTGATGAATACCAAGAATGCTGCTGTAAAATACGAATGACCTGTACTTTTGTATGCCAACATTACATGTATACCCGCAATAAGCGTAAGCCAAGGTATAAGCGATGCATTTTCTACCGGATCCCAAGCCCAAAAACCACCAAAATTAAGTGCTTCGTAAGCCCAAAAAGACCCCATAATAATTCCTGTACCTAAAATCATTACGGCGAACAAAGCCCAAGGCAAGGCTGGTTTTATCCATCCATCGTATTGTTTTTGCCACAATGCAGCAATTACATAGGCAAAAGGCACCACCATTGAGGCAAAGCCCAAAAAAAGTGTAGGTGGATGTATCACCATCCAATAGTTTTGTAATAATGGATTTAATCCATTTCCGTCGCGCACTAAACTGAGGTAGTCTGCACGTTTAAATATAGGCGCATCCAACGCATCACGTAGTAAGATAAATGGTGAGCTGCCTATCTTTTGTCCCAAAATTTCCACCCCAATAAGCATGGAACAAATAAATACTTGCGACAACGATACTATTGCCAACACAGGAGCTTCCCAGTTTTTGGCTGTATAAATAAGGATATTACCCAATACCAACTGCCAAAACGCCCAAAGCAAGAAGCTGCCCTCTTGTCCTTCCCAAAAGCAAGAAATCATGTAATGAGTAGGCAGGGCTATCGATGAATGTGCCCAAGCATAATGGTATTCGAAATAATGTTTGTAGATAATAAAAAACAACGCTGCAACAATACCCACCACAGCTACTGAATGTAGCCTAAACGACCAACGCGCCAATTGCACCCATGAGGTATCGGTAAGATTTTTGTTTTGTGCCGCAAAAAAATACGCTATTGCAGAAAACAATGCGGTTCCAAATGCTAAAATAATCGAAAATTGCCCTATTTGGCCTGGCAAGAGATGCTCACCTACGTAATTGATATCCATTAAACTAAGTACCTATTGTATATTTACTAACAGGCAACGAAGGTAGTAGTTTGCAGGCAGCTTTTAGAAATGCGGTTGCAGGTTTTTGTAAAACGATCGCAATAACACCAACGACTCGTGCGTATTTTCTGTGCTCGGGGCCAGCATAATCACATCCGAGTGTGGATGACGAAACCCTACTACGCCTAACGGATTCGAATTATTTTTGGACTTAAAACCCATTGTCCAATCAGAGAAGAGTGGTTCTTCTATATCCCCTTCTACCAACACAAAACTATCAAAATGTCTCTTATCGGCTCTAATTTCGGCATACATAGCCAATACGGTTTCCTTTGTACCTTCTAATAATTGCATAAAGTTGCCATCATAATAAAACAGCACCCCAGTAATACCTAAGGAAAGATTTTTTAGCCGAAAAGTTTCAAGCATCCTCCACAAATCGTCTTCAACTATAAGCTCTGTTGCAGAGCTTACATAAACTAGATAATAATACATCTCTTGGCCTTTAAAAAGTCCAAATGTGTAGTATTGATTTGGTATTACAAAGCGAAAAAGAAATTATTTAGCTGCTGCGACTACTTCTGTATTATTATATTTTGAAGGGCATTTCATCAAAATTTTAGAAGCGTAAAAATCAGCACCTTGCATTGCCCCTGTAAGTACTACTTGCTCCGAACGTTCAAAATCTTGTGGTTTTATTCCTGTAAAAATTACTTTACATTCCATTCCATCGTTGTCTTTAATATAAAAAACAAACTTATTGGCATCCACCATAGGATCATAAATCATTTCTTTATCAGCAACCAACTTACCCACTACGTGCATTTCTTCTCCTGTATCTTTTGCTTCCGAAAAGGTACCATAGGTACTGCTATCGGCAAAGGTGGTTACAATAGCGCCTATAGAAATGGCAATTACAACAATAGCGATTACGTGGATTTTTTTCATATACTCTTATAACAAACTAAACTTTACAAAGTTAGCAATTCTGCCAAATACAAAGGGATGACACATTGCTGTACCATCCCTTTGCAATAAATAAACTACAGAACTATTATGGCCAAATACCTAAGTTTTGGTAAGAAACCGCAATTTTATCGATACTGCTAATAAATGCAGCAGTACGTAAACTGTCAATTTTCTTGTTTTGCATCTTAATCTCACGTATTTCGTGGTAAGCACGCATCATGGTATCTTCTAAACCAGAGTTTACCAACTCCAATTCCGATGCACCTTTTATCATACTTGCACGTTGCTCAAGTGTCAACTTAGCACCTGATGTTTTTTCAATAATATTCACCAAGTTCAGGTTGCTCATTTCTTCGTAACGCTTGTCCATACGGCCAAATGCTACGTGCGAAAGGTTTTTTAACCACTCGAAATACGAAACGGTAACTCCACCTGAATTACAATACATATCTGGAATAATTACACCACCTTTTTTTACAAAGTAATTAGCTGCTTCAGGAGTTGTTGGTCCATTTGCACCTTCAGCAATAATTTTTGCCTTTATATTCTTTACATTTTTTTCGGTGATTTGATTTTCCAAAGCCGCAGGAACTAAAATATCGCACTCTTGCTCTAATCCATCTCCTGAGTTTTTGAAATCTTTATTCCCTTTCATGCCCAATATAGAGCCTGTTTTTTTACGATGTTGGAATACCTCTTCTACATCTAAGCCTTTTGCATTATAAATCGCTCCTTCAAATTCGCACAAGCCAACAATGATAGCTCCTGCTTCTTGTAAGAATTTAGCTGAGTAGTATCCTACGTTACCTAAACCTTGAACAATTACACGTTTTCCTTCCAAGCCTGGTTTTAAGCCAATCGCCTTCATGTCTTCCGCTATCGAAACACACTCACGAGTAGCAATAAATACACCTCTTCCAGTTGCTTCTCTGCGACCATTAATACCGTGTAATGATAAAGGCTTACCCGTAACACATGCACTTGAATCTAACTGACCAGGATTAAATGTTTGGTAGGTATCTACAATCCAAGCCATTTCGCGTTCGCCTGTTCCGTAATCAGGTGCAGGTACATCTACGCCAGCACCAATAAAGTTTTTCTTAATCAACTCTACCGTAAAACGACGAGTAATATTTTCCAACTCGCGTAATGAATAATTACGTGGCTCGATTTTTACACCACCCTTAGCTCCACCAAAAGGCACGTTTACAATAGCACATTTGTAAGTCATCAAAGCTGACAATGCCATTACTTCATCCTCGTTTACCATATCGCTGTAGCGAATACCACCTTTTGTAGGCGATTTATGGTGAGAGTGCTCTACACGCCAAGCCGATACTACTTCGATAGTGCCGTTATCTCTACGAATAGGGAATTTGAAATGATACACACTATTACATGCTTTAATTTGCTCTAACAAGCCTTTGTCGTGCTTGGTAAATTGAGCAGCCGCATCAAAGAATTTATTCACGTCATCAAAAAAATGAGTTTCGTGAGGGGCAGCAGTTTTATTTTTAGCCATAAACTTATGTTGGTTATTGAATTTTTAAGATTAAAAAGAAGGGCAAATTTCGATTAAATAATAAATCTACCAAATTTATTATTTCTGATTCTCAAGCTTGGTGATTTTTCGATCTATAAAGAACAGGTACAGTGCCAACCCTACAAAAATCAAAGCGAGCACACTTACTACCACATATATTTTGCCTGATGCCCGCATTTCATCAGCCATCGCTACGCTTTCGGTTTGTGCAGTGCTTTGTAAGTAGGTGCTACATAAAAGCAGTATCGCAAGTATCCTTTTCATCTGTTTCTAATTTGTTTTTTTAATTGTCAGATGGAACAGCCATGGTTCCTTCCATACCATTTTGTGCAAGATTAGTGCATGACTGTTTCATCTATTAATTATTGAAGTTTATCAAATACTACCCTGTAACGGTAGCGCAGTTGTGTTATCCAAACAGCAAGCAATATCCAGCCAATAACTGCTGGGTAAAATATGCCACGCATACTTGCATCTAAATCATACGAATTAAACCCAGGATTGCCTCCATTACCTGGATGTAACGAATCGGTCATGCGAGGTAAAATAAACAACAGCACAATCATCACCGGAAAAGCAAATACATTGTACACTGCCGAAATACGGGCACGTTTTTGTTCTTCGTCGATAGAGCTGCGCAATACCAAATAGGCCATATATAGCAACATGGTAATAGCCGAGCCATTTTGTTTTGGATCATTGCTCCATGGTTCGCCCCACGTATAGTTAGCCCAAATCATACCGGTAGTTAATCCCAATATACCAAAGAACACACCAACATTTATACTCTCAACAGCCTTGTAATCATATAACTGATTGCCAGTACGCAAATAGCGAATACTGTGAATTACAGATAACAGAAAAATAAGAATCATGGCAAACCACATTGGCACATGAAAGTACAGATTACGAATACTTTCGTTGAGTATGGGTAAGTGTGGCACTTCGAACAATAAGCCGCCTATAATGCTGTGAAGCACAAAAAATATCCCCAGTAATTTCCACCAAAACTTGGTCATTGGTTAATCTAAGTTATTATATTGATTAGAAAACAGCATAATTTATACTGGCTTAATCGCGCCAAAGGTAAGGAAATAACACTAACGAAACTGCTAAAACAATGGCATTAATAGCTCCTAAGGCTAAGAGTTCATCTGTACTTACCGAACGATCTAACCCGTCCATTGCATTTTTAGAAAGCCGTATTAGTAATAACAACACTGGCGTCATTACCGGAAAGCTTAAAACAGTCATTAAAGTGGCGCTGTTATTGGCTTTGGCAGCAATGCCAGATACCATGGTAAGCACAGAGGATAAACTAACGGCTCCTACAAAAATGCTTAATAGATAATAAGGTAAATCTTGAACCGGATTGTGCAATACTACCGAGTAAAAAAAGAAACAAATGCCCGACAACAACACCATTAACAAGGCATTGTAACTTATTTTAGATAAAATAACGGCAGAAGGGGCAGCAACTTGGTAATAGTACAAAAAGCGCTCGCGCTTTTCGAGCATAAAACTTTTGGCAACAGCATTAACGGCAGCAAAAAGTAATATTATCCAAAAAAGTGCATTCCAAGCGAGGGGATCAATCCGTTTAAAAGAGAGGTAGCAAATAAAAACACAAGCAATGGCATACAGCAACAACCCATTAATAGCATAACGAGAACGCCACTCGAGCAATAATTCTTTACGAATAAGATACAGAATGACTTTTGCCTGCCTTGCCATTTCTATTTTTGCATCAACTCCATTTTTTCGGCAAAATGTGCGCAATAGTCGCGCAAATCTTCTACGATAGCCTGTTCTCCTGTAGCTTTTTGGAAGGTATCGGCCATAGTCATTAAGTTTTCATAAAAAAAGCGTTTCATTTCATCTACAGGCATGTCTTTTGTCCATAAATCGATGCGCAACGTGTTCTGATGCTCATGATCCCAAAGAGCTACATAAATCGCCTTGCAAGGCAACGCTTCTTTAATTTTTGAATCGGTAGATTCCCACGTAATGTCTTGAGGAACATTTTTATCGTCAAGCGCTACGTTTATTTTTATGACTGCCTGTTTCATATACTGTATGAGAACTTATTATTTTGTGTATCTATTTTTCGACTATATCACTAACTACATACCCATCATTAACCCCGTTAATAAATGAAAGGATTTCTTCTTTCCCAAAACCCTCTTGGGCAGATGTGATGAACAATGGGGGTATCTCATCCCAGGTTTCTTCCATCTTTTTGATAAAAAGATCTATTTGAGCTTGTGTGCGCGATTTCGATTGTTTATCAGCTTTGGTAAACACCAAAACGAACGATAAGCCAACCTCGCCCAACCAATTTATAAAATCTAAATCAATGCGCTGAGGCTCCAACCTGCTATCAATCAGAACAAAAACGCATTGTAAATTTTCTCTTTTTGTAAGATAATGGCGAATCATTAATTGCCACTTATGCTGATTGGTTTTAGATGTTTTTGCAAACCCATATCCAGGCAAATCCACCAAATACCAATTACCATTAATAATAAAATGGTTGATACATTGAGTTTTGCCTGGTGTTTGAGAAATTTTTGCCAGCTTACTCTTATTGGTAAGCATATTTATCAACGAAGATTTGCCCACATTCGACCGCCCAATAAAAGCATACTCTGGCAAGGTTGCCAGCGGCAACTTCGCTATTTCGGTATTGCTTTCTATAAATTCGGCAGTTTTTATAACCATGGCGCAAACTTACGTATTATAGCCAACACCAGCCAATGTAAATGCCGCTTTTACTATATTTGTCAATCATATGTCGGCAACAATAACCCCATACCCGCAGCAAAAACTTTCTAAAAAAGAGCAAGTAGCACTCATGTTTACTAAAATAGCGGGCACCTACGATTTTTTAAACCACTTTTTATCATTAGGCATTGATATTATTTGGCGCAAAAAAGCCATTGCTCACCTCAAAAAAAGCAACCCTGAGCATATTTTAGATATTGCTACTGGTACTGGCGATTTTGCATTTGAAGCGCTTAAACAACTGCCAAATTGCACCATTGTTGGGGTAGATATTTCAGAAGGCATGTTGGCAATTGCTCAACAAAAAATAAATAAACGCGGGCTATCACAACGATTTAGCATACAACTGGGCGATTCGGAAAAATTAATCTTTGCCGATACTACATTCGATGCGGCAACCGTTAGCTTTGGTGTACGCAACTTCGAAAACTTGGAAAAAGGCATCGCAGATATTTATAGAGTATTAAAACACGACGGACAATTAGTTATCCTTGAATTTTCTAAACCCACTCGCTTCCCTATAAAACAAGCCTATAATTTTTATTTCTTTTACATACTTCCTTTTTTAGGTAAGGTTTTTTCTAAAGACAATAATGCATACAGCTATTTACCACAATCGGTTGCCGCTTTTCCTGATGGTCAACAATTTTTAGCTATTTTGCAAGAAACTGGCTTTAAGAATACAAAATGGTGCTCTTTAGGATTTGGCATATGCGCTATTTATACGGCAAGCAAATGAGAACATACATTCCTTACCTACTTATACTAGTATTTTCGGTACAGCAAGTAGCTGCGCAACAAAATTCGGCTTCAAATATTGATGGTTCGAAGTACAACTTTGGGTTTATTATCGGATACAACTCTAACTCGCTGCGTATCGAAAAAAAATCGACCTTTCGCAATCCCGATTCATTACAAACAGTAATCCCTAATAATGCATCTGGCTTTAATTTGGGACTGCTCGCCAATCTTAAATTAGCAAAATCACTCGATTTGCGTTTTACTCCAACACTGTCTTTTGTAGATAGAGATATTCAGTATACCTATATCGACAGCGAGCTTGACCAACTAAAACGTATCGAATCTACCTATGTAGATTTTCCACTTTCGTTAAAACTAAAATCGATACGACTACGGAATGTGCGTTTTTTCATTATTGGCGGTATTAAAACCTCGTTAGATGTGATTTCACAAAAGAAATTCGATGACCGCGATTTGGATGAAGAAGATAAAAAAGTAAAGCTAAAACGTCTTAGCAACGCATGGGAAGTAGGCTTTGGTTTCGATTTGTATTATCCGTATTTCAAAGTATCACCTGAAATAAAAATAGCACGTGGAATAAGTAACTTATTGGTAAAAGAAAACAACCGTTTTTCGCGTCCGTTGGATGGATTATTTGCCGAAGCCTTTCAACTAAATTTTTATTTCGAATAATGAGTACTACCGTTTTTATTACAGGAGCGACCTCTGGTATTGGTCGAGCCTGCGCAGAAATATTTGCTGCAAATAACTATAGATTAATTATTTGCGGAAGAAGAGCTCCCCTATTAGCAGAACTACAAAACGAACTTATACAGCGCTATTCGGCTACGGTTCATACCCTGTGTTTTGATGTACAGAATCGTACAGAGGTAGAAAAAGCTATTTCAGCATTACCAACAGACTGGCAAGACATTTCCATTCTTATCAACAACGCTGGGCTGTCTTTAGGCTTAGACCCTATACAACAAGGCGATATTACAGATTGGGAAACCATGATTGATACTAACGTAAAAGGGTTGCTGTATGTATCTCGGGGTATTATGCCGCTATTAATAACACAACAAAAAGGTCATATTATTAATATTGGTTCTATAGCAGGCAAAGAAACCTATGCCAATGGAAATGTATATTGTGCAAGCAAACAAGCTGTAGATGCTCTAAGCAAAGCCATGCGCATTGACTTGTTGCAGCACGGCATTAAAGTAACGGTTATCCACCCTGGCGCTGTAGAAACTTCTTTCTCTCAAGTACGCTTTAAGGGAGATACTCAGCGTGCAAAATCTGTTTATGATGGATTTACCCCGCTTACAGGTACCGATATTGCACATAGCATTTATTACTGCGCCACATTGCCAGAGCATGTAAATATTAACGAACTGGTAATTATGCCCACAGCACAAGCAAACACTACCCATTTACTCCGAAAAAACTAACGATATGCCATTAGAAGAAACTATTAACCAACAAATTAAACAGGCCATGCTCGCAAAAAGCGAAGCAAGCCTACGAGCCCTACGAGCCATAAAATCGGCATTATTAGTGGCAAAAACAGATGATGGCGCCAATGGAATCATTACCCCAGAAAAGGAGTTACAAATACTTAATAAGTTGGCCAAGCAACGCCGCGAATCTATTGATATTTACACTGCCCAGAATCGCAACGATTTATCCGTTACCGAAAAAGAAGAGTTGGCCATAATCGAAACCTTTTTACCCGCACAACTTAGCCAAGAAGCAGTAATTACCGCATTAAAAGACATTATTGCACAAACACAAGCCACCTCGGCAAAAGATACAGGCAAGGTAATGGGTATTGCTACCAAACAGCTGGCAGGAAAAACAGATGGCAAACTGATTGCCGAGTTAGTAAAGCAGTTACTGACCGCCTAAAACCCACACAACTCCTGCACTCTTTTTAGCTGCTTTATAGTGAATATTTAAAATAAAGTCTATTTTTACGAAATTAACACACCGCACAAGTATGAATTTTGAGGTAAAAAACGAAGGTGGATTTAGCTATATTGATGAAGGTAAAGGACATACACTTGTTTTATTACACGGGTTGTTTGGCGCTTTAAGCAATTGGGGAGCTGTTATTAGTAAATTTTCCGAGAACTATCGGGTTATCATCCCACTGATGCCTGTATATGATATGCCGCTTCTTACTACTGGAGTAGGCAGTTTAGCAAAGTTTGTACACAAATTTGTAACGTATAAAGAGCTAAGCAATTTTACATTATTAGGTAATTCTTTAGGCGGCCATGTAAGTTTGGTATATACGTTGGAGCACCCAGAGATGGTCCATTCTATGATGCTTACTGGCAGTTCGGGCTTATACGAAAATGCAATGGGTGGTTCTTTTCCAAAACGCGAAAACTACGATTATATAAAAACTAAAGTAGAATACACTTTTTACGATCCTACTACTGCCAGCAAAGAACTGGTTGACGAGGTGTTTGGGATTGTAAACAGCCGAGAAAAAACATTACGCATATTGGCGATGGCAAAATCGGCCATGCGCCATAATATGTCAAAAGAATTGCCAAACATCAAGCAACAAACCTGTTTGATTTGGGGCAGAAACGATACTGTAACGCCACCAAATGTGGCCGATGAGTTCAATCAGCTAATGCCTAACTCCGAATTGCACTGGATTGATAAATGCGGACACGCCCCTATGATGGAGAAACCAGAAGAGTTTAATAAGATATTAGAAACTTTTTTGCTGAAAGTATGTAAATAAGTTGTTGCATATCTACGTGCATACTTAAATTACAACCGAATGCTCGCATCAGAACTTATAACCGATTTAATACCTCCACTAAAAACATCCGATACGCTACAAAAAGCGCTTAATTGGATGGCTGATTTTCGTGTAAATCATTTACCTATCGTAAATCAATCGCAATTGCTTGGGGTTATTTCTGAAGAAGATATTATTGAATCCAGCGATCCAACTCAGCCTGTTGGTGCACAACAATTAACAAACCAGCTTTGCTACATACAAACTAGTCAGCATATTTACGATGCCATTAGGATGATATCCGAGCATCAGCTAACAATATTACCTGTGTTGGATGATGCTAAAAATTATGTAGGGCTTATTTCCATCCACGATATTGCCAAGCACTTTGCCAACTTAGGTGCATTAAGCAATCCTGGAGCTATTATTGTATTAGAACTCGCCATACGTGATTACTCACTTGCCGAAATTGCACGTATAGTAGAATCAAATAACGCCAGTATTTTGAGCAGCTACGTTACGTCGCAACCAGATTCTATGCGCACACAGCTCACCATCAAAATAAATACTCGAGAAATAACGACTATTATTGCAGATTTTGAGCGCTTTAAATATACTGTTAAAGGCTTTTTTGATCGTTCAGACGAACATGATACTGCACGTCAGAATTTCGATTCGCTGATGAAGTATTTGGATATTTAGCAAGGGGTTGCTACTCCTTTTTTGTCAGTCGAGCAACATACATGGTATCACTCTTGTGCTTATATCCCTCTAAAATTTCTTGTTTTTCTATCACCAAGCCTAACTCTTTAACTAATCGTTTGGTAACCGCCTCGTTTTCTTGCTCAAAAACCGAGCAGGTAATATAAATTAATGGCTTGTTGGGCTTTACAAACTGCGCAACGTTTTTGGCAATAGTAAATTGTAACTCATGAAACCAATTGATTTTAGTTTCCTCGAATGAGCTAATCATTTCAGGACTACGCCCCCAAGTGCCCGAGCCCGAGCAAGGTGCATCTAAAATAATTCCATCAAAGGAATTATGCTGAAATTGCGTAACAGGTAGTGTCAAATCTATTTTTCGGCGTAATGCATACTTTAGGTTAACTTTAGTAAAACGTGCATCTAAATTAGCTAAACTACTATCTCTGATATCCGAAACGGTAACTTTTACAGTAGGTTCTTCTGCTAACAACAATAAACTCTTACCGCCCGAAGCAGCACAGCAATCCCACCACAGTTCATCTGGCAACGGAGCAAAATAAGCACCCGTTTGCTGAGAAGAACGGTCTTGCACCTCAAACCACGTTTGTTCTTTTTCTTCAAACAATGTCTGTAAGTTTTGTGCGTTCACCAACCGAATACAATTGTCTTCTGTTGTAAAAACGCAATTGTTCTGCTCCAGCTTGGCTATCACAACTGGTAAAAACTGCTTACGTACCCTAATAAATAAATCAGGTTGCTGTAATTGAGATGCTGCAAATTGCTCTTTATTAATCGTTCCCGAAAGCTCATTCATCCATGGAAAAAACAAGAAACTATCTACTCCCAAATCAGCTGCTATCGCATTTTTTTGCTCACTAGGTAAGTTTACTTGTTCGTTAAGCACTGGATTGAGATATGCTAAAACTGGGTGCTCCGTTTGTTGTGTCAGGAATAGCGCTAGTGCCAGGCGTTCTGCCAATTGTTTTTCGGCAGCTGCTTTACCCAACCTAAAATAAGCATACAATAACGCAGATGCCATTTTACGATCGCGGCTACCCATTTGTGGATTTTTACGATAATATACCGTAAGAAAGGCCGCTAACGGAACCTTAAAATCATACTCTTCTACAATTTGGGTAAATGTTTTTAGATAATTTTCGGGTTTCAATTAGTCGGTTTTAATTAAATTAAAATCTTGGTATTTAAGAATATCTACTGCCGTATTATGGTAACCTGATTGCAGCACACGCTCAATTCGTATTGTGCCGTGCAATAACTCCATAGGATACTCAGTTAAACAGTTTATAAAATCGGTATTTCTATTCTGCCAAAGAACTCCAAAATAGTACACCATATCATAGGCACGTATAGCCGTTTCAGAAGGATCTGTTGCGTATTTATCTCGGTAAGTGCGCAAAAAAGCGATTACATTAGGCTTTGTATAATCCACCCTATAGGCACTGGAGGTATAGGTATTCATGCGTTGTAGCAACTCTATATTTAGGTTTTCGGTTTTATCAAAATTAGGGTGGGTAAACACAACCGTTTCACTCAACGAGTCCTTACTTAAATGATTATACACCATATTTATAAACGCCGAGCTGGTGGATGGAAGTATTAGCACCCTACGTTTACCTACAGGAAAGTTTTTGTCGAGTAATGCAAAATCAGGAGCACTTTTTACAACCTTTACACTATTTATAGCTTTACCCAACTTTTGTAATTCGGCAACTAATGGATTCACTAATTTTAATTCTGTTGCGTCTCCTGTTCTCAATATCACCACGTTATCGTTACCAAATTTTTGCTTAATAAAAGCAGCATCTGTACGTGCATGATGTTCTAACGTAGGGTACATGCCAATAAAATAGGGATTTTTGTATTCGAGCAAACTTGAAGGCGCCAATGGTGACACCATGGGCACTTTATATGTACTACTAAACAATGCAGCACCTTTGAATTTATCGGGAAAAACAGGCCCTATTACTAAATCCGATTGACCTAGTCTATCGAGTACAGCACTACTGCTCAGCATAAAGCCCTTACGGTCGGCGTCAAGTACATTTACCGTTAGGTTTACACCCATTTTACTGAGCGTATCCAAGGCTAACTTTGCTCCTTGCCAAAAGTCTAAACCTAATACATTTCCATCAAATTTATCGGAAGCACCTACTGGATTTAGTGTATCCAGCGCATCCAATTTCAGGGGTAACAAAAAAGAAATAGTAAATCTGTCTTTCTTTTCGAAGATGATACTATCTGGCAATGTCGCTGCGCAAAGCGTATTACTTAACAACAGTAAACCAACTACTTTACAAAAACTATTCCCACTCAATGGTAGCAGGCGGCTTAGAACTGATATCATATACAACACGGTTTACACCTTTTACTTGGTTTATAATTTCGTTCGATATTTTGGCTAATAGCTCATAGGGCAAATGACTCCAATCTGCGGTCATCCCATCTACCGATTCTACTGCACGCAAACATACTACATTTTCGTAGGTACGCTCATCGCCCATTACCCCTACCGATTGTACCGGTAAAAATATAGTTCCTGCTTGCCATACCTTATCATACCAACCCGATGAACGTAAGTTAGCGACATAAATAGCATCTGCTTCTTGCAAAATACGCACTTTATCCGGGGTAATTTCTCCTAAAATGCGTATAGCCAACCCTGGACCAGGGAATGGGTGGCGACCCAAAATAACTGGATTGATGCCTAAGGCTTTGCCAACATTACGTACTTCGTCTTTAAATAAGGTATTAAGTGGCTCTACCACCTTTAGTTTCATAAAGTCAGGTAATCCACCTACATTATGATGCGATTTAATAGTAGCCGATGGACCCTTCACCGATACTGATTCAATAATATCGGGGTAAATCGTTCCTTGTCCTAACCACTTGGCATTCTCTACTTGATGAGAAGCTTCATCAAACACATCTATAAATGCCTTACCAATGGCTTTACGTTTCTTCTCTGGGTCTGACAATCCTGCCAAAGCTGTATAAAACTGTGCGGTAGCGTCTACACCTTTCACATTCAACCCCATGCCTTTGTACTGCTCCAGTACCGAGCTAAACTCATCTTTACGCAACAAGCCATTGTCTACAAAAATACAATGCAATTGTGTGCCAATAGCACGGTGCAACAATACTGCAGCTACTGTAGAATCCACTCCTCCTGAAAGACCAAGAATTACCTTATCACTGCCTATTTGTTCCTTCAAATTGGCAATGGTAGTTTCGATAAACGAATCAGGATTCCAATCCTGCTTACACCCGCAAATGCCTACTACAAAATTGTTCAACAGTATTTTTCCTTCAGTAGAGTGTGTTACTTCGGGGTGAAATTGTATGCAATACGTATTTGTATTGCTGATATGATAAGCCGCTACCTTTACATTTTCGGTGCTGGCAATAATTTCGAAATTGGTTGGCACTTCGGCAATAGTATCGCCATGCGACATCCATACCTGTGAATTGGCTGTTAAACCTTTAAGTAAGACGCTACCTGTATTGATGTAACTTAAATTGGCCCGACCGTACTCTCTGATTTTTGATGGCAATACATTGCCGCCTGATTTTTGAGCGATGAGTTGCGCACCGTAACATACTCCCAAAACAGGATATTGTTTTTGGATGGACTCAAAATCTACTTCAGGTGCTTTTTCTTCGCGTACCGAATGTGGGCTGCCTGATAGAATAACTCCTTTTACTGAGTTATCTAATACTGGAACTTTATTATAAGGATGAATTTCGCAGTAAACGTTTAACTCACGCACTCTACGAGCAATCAACTGCGTGTATTGCGAACCAAAATCAAGAATGATAATCTTCTCTGCCATGCGCAAAGATAGAGCAAAATCTGAAATTGCAACTTGCAAAAAACTTTACTTTTTGCGCTTTACACTTATATTTTTAAACGTTCCTTCTTTAATGATACGGATACTATCCACACTAAAGGGATTTGTGCTATATCCCCGAAACTGAAATGTGCCAGTAATTAAGCTGTCTTTTGTAAAAGAATTGATGGTAACACTCCCCGTATTTTTAACTGTTTCATAGATTGAATAGGTAAGAATAAACGGAACAGAATGATACGTTAACCTATTCTTCTGTGTTGTATCTGAGCCATCGAAATTCGAATAAGTACCTACTTTAATTGTATCTAACTCAATAACTATACTAGACCAGTTAGCCTGTGTACCATTAATAAATGTTACCCCTAATGAATCACTGTAAACGGCAGATAATGAATGATTAGCGGAGAATACAAACGTACGGCTACTATCCGAATCTCCAGTAGTGATTTTAGCTACTAAAGACGATATAGGACCAGTAGAAGCATTTGGATTTATGCCTTCATCAATTTTTTTTCAAGAATACAGCATAACGCTGCCAAAAACAGCGAAAAATAGTACTTTTTTCATTCTAAGCATAATTTAGTACGCTGTTAAATTAGTATTTTATCGTTTCCACACCAAATTTTCGTAAAAACTCCACCCCTTCGTCATTCAGAAACCCTTTGAACTCGGCATACGAATCACGGTAAAAAACTTTACTGATGCCCGAGGTAAAAATTAAGCGCGCACAAGGCAAACAAGGCGATAAGGTACAATAGAGCGTAGCTCCCGCCAAGGTCGATCCGTTTTTTACGGCATACAAAATCGCATTTTCTTCAGCATGCAATGCCAACGAACAACTTCCACGCATATCGCGAGGGCAACCCTCACTGGGCCATTCCTCATCGCAGTTGTGGGTCCCTGCCGGTGGTCCATTATAACCTATGGAGATAATGCGGGTGTCTTTAGCCAACACAGCACCTACTTGCGCCTTTACGCAATGAGAACGCCCTGCTAATTCTCCAGCAAGGTTCATAAAAATGGTATCGAAACTGGGACGAGACATCGTAAGAAATAAGATTAATGACCAAAGACTATTTATTACCGATTAGCGACTTAACTTTATGCCCCAAAAGTGCATAATACAAAATAAACGCATAACAAGGCACTAACAACCAATAGGCTTGATTCGCATTCCATACATCGGCTAACTGACCGTAGATAAGTGGCAATATAGCGCCGCCCGCAATAGCCATGATTAATAAAGAAGATCCTGTTTTGGTAAATTTACCCAAACCTTGTATGGCTAATGGCCAAATTGCTGGCCACATTAGCGCATTGGCTAAACCCAATAACGCAATAAATAGTACTGATACAAAACCCGAAGTAAGGATAGCCAGTATCGAAAATACTACGCCCACTGCTGCTGAAACAGCTAATGCTCGCTCCTGGCTAATATATTTTGGAATACATAAAATACCTAAAATGTATCCTACAACCATGGCTACTAAGGTATAGGAAGTAAATGTTTTGGCAGTAGCCAACTCAATCCCTTGCCATTGTCCATAACTAATAATGGTATCTCCGGCCATTACTTCTACCCCTACGTACAAAAACAAAGCAACTACACCCAATATCAGTTGTGGAAATTGCCAAATACTTGTTTTAGCAGCAGCATTATCCGTAATTTCCTCTTCAGCTTCTATTTCGGGTAGTTTTGCTAACCGCACCAATGCTGCCAAGGCAACAAGTGCAATGGCAATAATGATATAAGGCACAATTACCCGCATTGCTAGCTCATCCAATGTTGCTGCTTTGGTAATCACATCCATGCTTGATAAATCGATCACCAATTTATCTGCGTCCTTTAGCACAATAGCTCCCAAAATAATAGGACTAAGCACTCCCGCTACTTTGTTGCAAATACCCATAATACTAATACGGCGAGCGGCGCTCTCAGCAGGACCTAAAATGGTGATATATGGATTTGAGGCCGTTTGCAATACTGCTAAACCCGAACCCAACACAAATAAACCCGTAAGAAACAAGCCATACGTACGTGTAAGCGCCGCTGGAATAAACAACAAAGCACCTACCGCCATTACCAACAAACCTACCGCCATGCCATTTTTAAACCCTGTACGCTGCAATACCCACGAAGAGGGCAGTGCCATTACAAAATAAGAAATATAGAAGGCAAACGCCACAAAATATGATTCGAAATTGCTGAGTTCGCAGGCTATTCGGAGGTAAGGAATAAGCACCCCATTGAGCCAGGTTACAAAGCCAAACAAGAAAAACAAAATACCTATAATGGTTATTTGATACGTATAATTGGAACGATTAATAGTCATACTATGCTTTATCTAAAGCACCAACATAGCGCATTTTATTCATTTTGTAAAACTATTACCCGTAAAAAAATGGCGTTAGCAAAATTATTTGCATTTTAGCCACTTAATAACTGTTTAAAACATGTTCGAAGCCATCATTACAGGCATAGGCGTAGGTTTAGTACTCGCGATATTAACAGGACCGGTTTTTTTTGCATTGATAAAAATTAGCGTAGAGCGTGGTTTTATATCAGGCATGTCGTTTGCGTTGGGGGTATTTGCCAGCGATATCGTTTATATTTCGCTTACTTTTTTTAGCACCCAGTTTATTGATTTTGAGACTAAATACAAAGATTACATTACCGTTATCGGTTGTGGATTTTTATTAACAATAGGACTCTCTTATGTACTAAAGCGCGTAAAAATTAACTACGAGCCTACAAAAATCATTACCAATACAGGTTATTTTCTAAAAGGGTTTATGATGTGTATGCTAAACCCGCTAATTCTATTTTATTGGATAACTATTGCCACCGTAACCGTTGGTGACAAATACAGTACATGGGGAATGATTGTGTTTTTTACGGCTACCTTATTTACGCTATTTAGCCTAGACGTAATAAAAGCCTATTATGCCAGCAAATTCAGAAGCAAGATAAAAGAGAATCATCTTACTTGGCTCAATCGCGTGGCCGGGTTAGTAATTATTGGCGTAGCTATTCAAAAAATAGTAACGGTATTTTTGTAAAAGCAGCGCTTTAGGTTTTTTGCTTTTTCTTTTTAGCAGCCGGAAACAACACATTGTTTAATATGAGTCTATAGCCCGGTGATGCTGGATGCAAATTCAAGTCCGTTACTGGATCCCCTACTAAATGTTGATAATCTTCAGGATCGTGCCCACCAAAGAATGTCCAAGTACCATAACCAAAAGTTCCATGCAAGTAACGCGCCTCATTTAGCGGCTTGTTTTCTCCCATAATCAGCACTTCTGGCTTTAGCACATTTTTAGAAAAAGCAGTAGTTTGCCCCATAAATCCTTTTATTACACGTTCATGATTTTGGGTGAGCATGGTAGGAATCGGATCCCACTTAGCCGAAAATTCGAACAAGGCAAAAAAATCGTTCTTCTCCTCTATATTACGCACAGCAGTTGCGTCAATGGTTGAGAACTCATATTCGTACGGATTCATCGAAAGTTTGTAATCTTTAAAGGCAAAGCCCTTACTAAAGTCCATTTTTTGCTGTGCACGGGCATCAGCTCCATCTCCGTCAAACATACTTTCGCATATATCTACCCCCTCGGCAGCCAATGCAATATCATAACTATCGGTAGCGGAACACATGGCAAAGGTAAAACCTCCACCAGCGGTAAAGTCCCTAATTTTTTGAGCAACCGCTAGTTTCATCTGCGATACTTTTTGAAAGCCTAATCGTTTGGCACGTGCTTCGTTATCTGCAACATCTGCTTGGTACCATGCAGCATTGCGATAACTGGAATAAAATTTACCGTATTGCCCCGTAAAATCCTCGTGGTGCAAATGCAACCAATCGTATTTGGGCAAATCACCCTTTATCACTTCATCATCATACACAACCGTGTAGGGTATTTCGGCATAGGTAAGCACTAGGGTTACGGCATCATCCCAAGGCAATTTATTTTTAGGAGAATACACCGCTACTTTTGGCAATTGCTCCAGTTTTACTACATCCATATTGGTCTCTGGATCCATAATCTGTAGAATAATGGCTGCCACTTTTACATCTGGAATTACCTCGTAAGATACGCCCCTAATTTTGCACTCATCTTCAATAGCTTTGGCATATGCCGTTAAAAAACTACCTCCTCGGTAATTAAGCAACCAATCTAACGATGCATTTTGTTGCAATACCCAGTAGGCAATACCATAGGCTTTCAGATGATTTTTTTGCGCCCCATCCATAGGCATTAGTATAGATGATGCAGTACCTACAAAAGCACACAAAATAAATACACCTGTAACTACAAATTTTCGCATGGTATAAAGATAATAAACCTTAAACGATTATAAAGGGCTTATGGTTTGTGCCAAAAAACTATATTTGCACTCTCAATTTTCAAACATGTCAAAAGCAATTATTAGTACCGAAAAAGGTGATATGACTGTAGCGTTTTACGATGCAGATGCACCAAACACTGTAGCCAATTTTAAAAAACTAGCCGCTGCAGGTTTTTATAATGGTGTTACGTTTCATCGCGTATTGCCTGATTTTGTAATACAAGGAGGCGACCCTACCGGAACTGGCGCAGGTGGACCAGGCTACAAAATAGACTGTGAATTAACAGGCGAAAACCAATACCACGACAGAGGTGTACTTTCTATGGCTCATGCTGGACGCAATACGGGGGGATCACAATTTTTTGTATGCCACAGCCGCACCAATACTGCCCATTTAGATCGTAATCATACTTGCTTTGGCAAGGTGATAGAAAACGTAGATGTAGTAGATGATATTAGACAAGGTGATAAAATTTTAAGCATCACGCTTTTAGAAGATTAAATATGAATTTAAGAGGAATAGTAGCAGTATCTGGTAAGCCAGGTTTATACAAGGCGTTGGCGCAAAACAAAACGGGCTTTGTACTCGAATCGTTGGATGAAATGCGTAGTAAATTAGTAACAGGCACCAATGCAAAACTAGCCGCATTGGAAGAAATTACGATTTATGGTGAGGACGAAGACTTTAAATTAAGGGCTATTTTAGCTAAAATGCACGAATCTAAAGCAGTGCCTACTACCAAAGCAACTGATAGCGAATTGAAAAAATACTTTGCTACAGTAGCACCTGGGCATGATAGTGATCGTGTATACGTTTCCGACATCAAAAAAATCATCAATTGGTATCACATACTTTCTGTAATGCCACTATTTACTGAAGCTGACCCTGCAGAAGAAACAGCTACGGCTGCTGAATAATTAAAAAAGGGTAACGCACTGCGTTACCCTTTTTTAATAGCTACTATTCGTGATGATACGGCTCTTTACGAATGATCGTAAAGGCACGATATAATTGTTCTAAAATTACGACACGAACCATTTGATGCGAAAACGTGAGTGCTGATAATGAAATTTTTGTATTAGCTCGCGCATATACCGTTTCATCAAATCCATACGGACCTCCAATCACAAAAACCAGTTTTGTCGTCCGCAAACTAAGTTTTTCTATCCAATCGGCTAATCCTACCGATGAATAATTCTTACCCTTTTCATCCAGTAACACTACAAAATCAGTAACTGCTAATTTTGACAAAATTAGTTGAGCTTCTTTTTGTTTTTGCACCGGAATAGATATGCTTTTACGTTGCTTTAAATCAGGAATTACCTCAAACGAAAACGGCACATAATGTTTAAGCCTATCAACATATACCTGCATGCCCTGTTGCAGCCAAGAAGCATCTGTTTTACCAATTACCAGTACGTTTATCTTTAGCATTGCAACAAAGCTAAACAACAAGAATATATCTCCAAATTAAGCAACGCCTAAAAACAAATAGAGGAAGCACACTGCTGTGGCTTCCTCTATTTACTATTCAAACAACGATGGTAGTTAGCGAACCAACGTTACAACACCATGCTGTACTTCGGGTTTACCGCTATACATAATCGCATTCACAATGTATATATATACGCCATCCGGTGCTTCGGCATTTTTGTAGAAACCGTCCCAACCTTCTTGGGTATCGTTACCTGTATAAATGAGTTCACCCCAACGGCTAAATACTTCAAACGTATAGCTTTTTGCACCTATTGTTACTGGTTTAAAGTAATCGTTTTCCGAATCGTCATTTGGTGAAAAAGCACTTGGAACAAACAACTTACTATTCTCCGTTACGATAATTTTTCCCTTTGTCACACTTTTCGGGCAAGTACCTGGATTATCTACCGTTAGCGTAACCTCATACCCAGTTGTATTGGTTGCTGTATAAATATATCCATTTATAATAGGGTCAAACAACTTTGTACCATCACCCATATCCCACTCATACGTTGCTTCATTTTGCGCTTGCTCATTAAACGTAATTGGGTAACCACGTGCCACATCAACTATAAACGGAAGTGTTTCACTCGCAGTAAATTCAGGTACAGGAATAGCATACACCCTTACCGAGTCTGTTGCTACTGGAGATGTACATCCACTAACCTTATCCGTTACCGATACGCTAAAGCGTTTTACACCACTATCTTTCCAGCCTAGTTTATTTGTAGGTGCATTGGGCAATGCGGCAGATCCGGAAGTAGCACCTATGCTAACAGTATAGGTGTAATCTACTGATGTAGTAGGCGTTGCATTCAACTCAATAATTTCTCCTACACATATTTCTCGCTCGCTGGGTACAATTTTAGCCTGTGGATTGGCATATATAATAACACTTGCTGTTTCTCTTTTCGATGGACATTCCGTACCGTCTACCCCTGAATTTACGCTATAAGTAATGGTATACGTACCAGGATCAGACGTTGCTGGTGTAATTCTACCATTAAATCTTCCTAATTTTAGTTTAGAGCTCGAAGATGTAAACTCTCCACCCAAAGGTGTATAAGATAGCGGGTTAGCATTAGCCGGTAACACATCCTGACAGAATTTTGGCAAATAACTCAAGGTAGGCTGCACGGCAGGTGCGTCTATCATAATCGCGTCGGGAACTGTTACAAATACAGGACAAGGGCCTGTGGTAGTATAGGTAATAGTATAAATACCTACATCACTATTGGCAATGTTAATTGCGCCCGAACCAGTATTAATATCCAATACACTGCTTGTAGGCACTGCTGTATAGCTAAAAACACCTGCTGTACGTGTACCTGTAGGAGAAGCAATAACAGTAGTTTCCCTGCAATAACGCGGAATAGGATAGGCAAAATTGGCTACTTCTGTTGGGTTTACCGTAACCACTACAGGGCTACCTGTAACAATACCTGGGCAAGTACCATTTCCAAAACTTACCAACTGGTATGTGGTAGTAGCTAATGGTGTTACTTGTACAAAATCTCCACTAAAAAAATTGGTATAATTAGTGTTTTGAGTACCTTCCTTTAATGTAAAATTATGAGCAACTCCCGCAGCAGTAAAATTAAGTACTACATCTGTCGATTGGCCCTCACAAATAGTGTTATCACCTGTAATAAATCCACGAGGGGCTTGTATAAACGTTACAGGAATAGGTGCGGGAGTAATTACTGCACATAAATCTGTTGCATCTACTTCATTCGCCATTGTTTTGTTACCTGCCAAACGTGATATGTAGTACGTAGTACCATAGCTCATGCCTGCAAGAAATCCAAATGAAGTTGTACTATTGGTATCTAGTACTGTCCCTAAATTAGTTAATGAACCACCTGAACCTGTGTGTAAAACGTAGCGCAACACATCATTACCATCCAATACAAAATTGGTGTTTAGCAAATTAGCTGCTGTTTGCTGCCCTTCGCATATATTCTGCGTAGTTGTAACCAATGTACCAGCATCGGTAATGCAAGAACAGGTAGTTTGAACAGTAATGCCTATAGGAGCGCAGTTATTAATATCCGTTACGGTATAGGTAAAAGAAGAACCGGATGCAATCATATCCGTTGCAAAGAAGGTATCAATGCCTGCTCCAAAATTGCTGACCATACCTCCTGCTACAGAACCATCTGGATTTAATACACGATAACTCAACGCATCGCCACCTGTAATGGGGAATTTTACTTTATAAAACTCTTGCGTATTATCACATTCGTAAAATGCGGTACCGGGTGTAGGTCCGCCTACTAAGCTTACAGTAGGTCCAGCCTTTGCTGTTGCATTTGTACATTGTGTACCTTCATCCTTTACTGATACAATAGAGAAATTAAGCGGGGTTGTTATGGTATTAAATGTCACCCTGCGCCCATCAGAAATATTATTAAGAAATAGATTAGGGGTAGTTACTCCATCACTATACGTCACATCATATGGACCAGTTCCACTAAGATCAAACTCGATTACTGCATTTGATCCGTTACATATTTCAGGATCATTTACTGAAACATCGGCAATCGGATTACGATTAAATATGATTGGAGCTGCATCCGATATACGTGTACACATACTCGTTAAGATGATACCAGCTTCACTCAAATTAGGTTGACCTATTACAGCCGTAATACGGTAGGTTTGACCATATGCCATTCCCTTAGCGGCATTATAAGTAAAGCCATCCTTTGTTGTACGTGATTCAAATATGGTAACACCTGCATCTAAAATGGTTAGTTTATCATGCATAATGAAACGTAATGCATCACCAGGCTCATAAAATTCACCTGTTGAGTTATATGTTACTGCTGTAGATGGTGCGCTTTCGCACACTTTTATAGGAGTAGAAATACTCATGCTACCTACTTCTGTTTTACACGGCACAGTGCAATCTCTGTTGCCAGATGTTAAAGCAGATTCGCAACCTTTATTATCTCGCACTTTTAAACTAAATGCTCCATTTGGCAGTTTGTTGCTTGTAAAACGCAATACACCTGCTACAGTAGCAAAGCTTCCTACAACTGGCACATTCGCCGCATCTACTACTGTATATGGGGCACTACCACCTAATACATCAAAAGAAACAGTATAACCTGTTTGGTCACCATCACAAAATATGGTTCTATTGCTTGTAGTAGGTAAGTCTGTTGTCACATTAATTGTAACCGGATTACTGGAACACTGCTGCACATCTATGCTTGTTGACTGCACATTGGTAACAGAGTAGGTAAACGTAGTATCCCTACGTGTACGCGTATATACAAAGTCGTAGGCACTTGTACCAGTAGCTGCTGTTGTACTAGCAGTAGTAGTAGTAGCATTGGTTAGTGCTGTTGCGCCTGTCCAATTATAGGTATAGCTATAATCAATACTTCTTGTTTTTCTGTTTAAAGGAAAGCCGCTATTTGTAAACGTATCTACTCTATTTTCTGGAACAGCCACCAAATTAAAGTTAGAACCAGGGCAAATATTTGCTGGATTGGTACTTAGTGCTGGTGGAGTAGGTAACGCATCTGCAACTACGGTAAAGTTTGTTACTGCACTATTACAGTTTGCGGCACTTGTATCTGTACGAATAACAGTATAAGCTCCTGGCACTGTTGGATTTCGGCTGATTGCTGGTGTTTTGGTATTAGCTGTATATCCACTTGGCCCTGTCCAAATATATCTGAATGGTCCTGCAATGGTATTTGCACTGTGAGTAGCTGCTTCATTTACACATTTACGTTGTGGAGTAGCTGTTGGCGCTGCTGGTGTAGGACGAACCGACACAATAACTGTACTATATTGCCCCGCACAATTACCCGTAGTTACCACCCCTCGAACCAAATAATTACCACTCATGGCTGGTGTAGCTGCAGCTCGTGTAATACTTGTACCAACTGCATTATTTGCACCACCTACATCTGGATAATCCCACTCGTACGTAACCCCTGCAATAGGATTTTGTACCGTAAGTACTATATTTTGTGCTTGGCAAACAGTATCACCCATTACGGTTGGAGGGGCTGGTGCATCGAGTACATTTACTACTACATTATCCGTAACCGCACATTGTGAAAATCCTTGTGGAACTACAGAAACAGTATAGGTGTTGTTTCCTGCTATATTTGAGGAAACTACAGGCGATTTATCATCTGCCAAAGCAGGGGTAATACCAGTACCGGTCCAGTTGTACACGAGTGCTACATTGCGAGGCTCGCAGGTACCAAACCGAGTGTTAGGGCGATAGTTTACCGTAGAATAAAATGCTGTGGCATTACAAACAGTATTATTAGCACTTGCATTGGTGACAGCATTTGCCATGCAACTATATCCCACTACGGTGTCTCTTGTATAAGCTAGTCTTTCTTGATTATTAGTGTTTTGATACCAACAAATCTGAACTATAAGATTGGACTGACCATCCCAATCAAAATATCTATCAAAATTAAATACTTGCCACCCTGGACTAAAATTAGTTTGCTTATCATTATATACTGTAACAAAACTACCTGCCAAGAAATTGCTTGCTCCTACTGTATTTGATCCCGTACACGATATTTGAATTTGCATGTGATCATAACCTAAAGAAGCAACTGGTGTACAAGGATTTCCTTCACTATTGGTTCTTTGAATTTCCAACTGAAGATTAGTAATTTTTCCTCCTTTAAATCCACGTGCTCTTAGTTCATTTGCACGATACAAAATTTGGGTTTTCGCATTATCATCTCCAAAATCTCCAAAAATGGGTAAGGTACTCTCACCTGCACATGCACCAGAACCTGTTCCGTTATTAAACCCGCTAACTCTATTTCCATTTCCTACTTGATATTCACCTGCTTTACTATTTAATGAGTTACACGTATTTGAAGAAGATTGCCCACAGACTAAAGGCAATGTAGCATTATAGGAACTCTCTACATTTAGTTGTATGGGCTGACCTTTACAAACCGTTACTGGTGTAGCAGTTGCATCAGCTGTAGGAGACAATACCGTTACTGTAACATTATCCGTATAAACCATTCCTGGAACAGCTATATCTCTGTAGTTAACCGTATAAGTAGTGGTTGTAATAGGAGCTACCTTAGGAGTATTAGCTGTTGAACGATAAATAGCATCTGCATGCGGCCAATTAAATTCAAAAGAAGGATTATTAACAGCAATTTCTATATCATCCAAACCCCAATGATCATTATTAATACCATCTGATCTGTCTTGACTCCAACGAATGCTCGTATTGGGACGCATAGCTTGAGCTGGAATAGTAAAAGTATGTGTATTCCAATTCACATTAAGTGGGTCTTGCCCACCCCTTGGATCAAAATAATAAATAGTTTGCCAAGCTCCGGCTGCTACTGCAGGATTACTAAATTCCAATCTAACACCTTCATCAGGTTTTTCCACGCCTTCACAAGTAATACCTGTTTCTACATTTTGCTCACACATACGAAACTTAAATCGGATAAATCCACCTGGAGTTAAGTCAATTGGCGTTGTAGTTAATCTTCTAGGCACATCTGCGGTATTACCCATCCATATATAAGCACCATCTGGTCCTGCACCGCAAGGATTTGTGTATACAGCCGAACTTGTAGCTGCCCAATTATTACCAGGTTGTTTAGCAGGTGTATTAAAATCAGTATTAATTACATAATTATACTGATTACCAACTGCACTTAATAAGACAGAATCTCCACAAAGAATTGTAGGAGAAGATACTGATGCATCAACTGAGGGGGGAGTCTGTGCATAACCAAAATTCACAACAGACAACATACATACAACTGCTATAACTAAAGCGTAAATTTTCTTCATGATATTATTATTTAGAGGATACTTTCAAATTACGAATGCCAAAATTGGTCAGCTTACTGGTTGCGCCAGGCGTATTTATCATTGTAGATAAAAAACGCATTGCATCAGAATTATCAGCGCATGAACCCTCTTTTTCGCCTTGAGCATTAAGATTTATGGTGTAATGCAACTCAGGGCTGGTAGCATCACAATTGATACATTTACCGTTATACCACAGCACCAAATCGTATTCTACAAGCACGGGCACATTAATCGCGTTGGTTAATTTTAAGAATACATCTTCACGATGTATGCCATTCATATCGTCATGGCATTCGGCATACTTATAGCTTATACCTATATTTTCTAATGTAGTAAGCAATTGCCAATCAGCCGATTTAACTTTAGGAATACCTGCAATAATATCTGTTGGCTTTTGCTCTTGTGCAATAGCACCAAAGGCGAAGGATAAAAGGAAGATAAGTAAAAAAAGAGGGGTAAAGATTTTTAATTTCATCTATATATTATTTTAAAAGAAATGTTAGATAAAACAAGATGAGACAATTATCAACTCTTGTATCAATTGAATGTACTGCTTGTTTCATACTCAAAAATTAGTTGTCAGTTTTTACGCTTAAAAAGAGAATTAAAATTTAACCAATTACAAATATACTAAACTAAAATATCCTCCAAAAGGGTTATTGCAGAATTAAAATATTCTATTATGCTTTTCGGTATAAAAAATTGCCTGTTGCCTATAATTTGAAAACATGCACCAAATGATGTATTAAAAAAAATACACAAATAAGCTTTACACTCGACCCATAAAAGCACTTTAAATCGTCTAAACCTAGTTTTCAGGCATAGCTACCCAAAAACAATCCAGCTTATAATTATGCGTATTTGAACAGACACAATGATTGCTGATGGCTACAAATAAAAAAGGGGTTGACAAATTGCCAACCCCTTTTTAACTCATTAAGGCTACAGATTACCTTACAAGGGTAATATATCCCTTTACTTCTTTTAATCTATTAGCAATGGTGCGTCCACGTACAATGTATACATATACCCCTTCAGATATTTCTACACCCTTAAATGTACCATCCCAACCAGCATCCTTTTCGGTACCAGTGTACACCACCTGGCCCCAACGATTGTATATTTCTATCGTTGCCGACTTCATACCTATAGGGAAAAATTGAAGAATTTCATTCTTTCCATCACCATTTGGAGAGAATGCATTTGGTACAAAAATCTCTCTCGTATCTACCACACGTGCTACCAGTGTATCAAAAGAACGTTCACATTCTCCGATACGCGTAGTAAGTGTAACATAGTGATCTCTTACCTCAGTAAACTGATGGAAAGGTTGCTGCTCAATACTATCTACCGTAAAGTCTCCAAAGTTCCAGATATAGTTACCAAAACCATAATTACTTACATCAGGAAAGAACTGTACAGGCTCTATCTGACCAATATTAATAATATATGGCAACGTATCTCTATCTGTTGTAAAGGTTGCAATTGGCACTGCTTCAATAGACAATGTAGTATCTACACGCACGCTACAACCAGCCGGAGTAGTAAGCACTAAGCTAACTGGTTTTTTTCCCTGTGTTTCCCATACTGCTGGTTTATCAAGCGTTGCACTTGTTGTATTAACTATAGTGTCGCTGAATGTCCATACAAAACGAGAACCTGCAGGAAGCTTAATTCCATCAACTGGACGATAGTTAATCTCAATAGGCGCATTTACGCAACCACCCGCTGCTACAATTTTGGCAGTTGGGGTTTTGTTTATAATCACCGTTGCAGGAATAAGAGCTGCAGGACACACGCCATCTGTAACTTCATACGCTATAGTATAAGTAGACAACGCTCTGTCGTATGTAGTTGGTGGAAAAGTAAACATATCAATAGCTCCTGTTTGTGGATTTAACCCCATCAAGTCATTATCTCCAAATACTTTAAATGTACCACCAGCTAATGTATTTATGCCTAGTTCAGCAAGAGCAGTATCCACATCCGAGCAGAACTCAAATATATTTCCACCAGTAGTTTGTGTTGCATTGGTATATCTAAAACTAGCATCGGCAGGAGCTAATGCTACCAATTTCACCTCAGATGTATTTGGACATTTTTTAGCACCTGCTGGTGTGGTGTACGTAATTGTGTATGCTGTTGCTCTTGGCGTACTACGACGCGTATCAATTGCACCAGTTGCGCGAGTAAGCGACAATCCTGTTGCTGGTACTACTGTATACACACCTCCAGAAATAACTGGTGTAGCCAGCAATACTCCATTAGGGTCGTTAATACAAAACTGATCTGTAATGGCAATACCACCACTTGCATAGCTAAACGCTGCGTTATCTGGTGCCTGTATGGTTACAATAAGCGGAACTCTATCGCTTTCGCATGCGGCAGAACCTACTATTTGCGATACAAAGAATGTATCTGTACGTGCAGTGCTCGGTGTTGGTGCCGTTGTGGAACCTGTACCTCCAGTTGCATCATTAAACCATCTTAATGAACCACCAGAGCTTGGCGTTGCCGTAAGTGGCGGAACACTTCCTGCTGGAGCATTTTGGCAAATAGTTACCGGCTGCACTTTTGGACCAAGTGGTTTAGTAATAACCGAAACTGTTGCGCGTGCTTCGTCGCTGGTACAGCCATTTGAAAGCACTTTTAAACGCACTTTCTTATCACCTGATGATGGCCATTTCAAGCCAATTGGACCTGGACCCACTGGATCTCCAGATACAACATTCGCACCATCAAAATTCCACACATAGGTAGCACCTGGAATAAGACTTCCATTATATTCTACAACTGCTGTATCATTTTGGCATACTGTTGGGCTCGCCAAGCGAATAGCTATTATCGGTTTATCATTTACCGTTACAGGAACAACACGTGCAGGGGCAGAAGAACAGCCTAAACGCGTAACTGTGAGTGTTACATTTTTAGTGCCCGAAGTAGGCCAAGTAATTTCATATGGACCAGCATCTGTACCCGATACTATACGTCCCCCAGCAAAACCATTCCATTCATACTGATTGTCTGGAGGCATCGTTCCTTGATAACGGATAGTAGATTGAATTCCTACACAAACTGGAGTTTCTACTGTAAACAAATCAGATGGTGTAGCACGTACCGTAATAGGCTGGCTTGTTAATGGCGCAGATCTACATCCATTTTTATTGGTTACAAGTAAGGTTGCCTGGCGGGTACTAGCAGTACTCCAACTAACCAAGTGCGGACCTACAGTAGTAGCTGCTGGCAATGAAGATCCAACAAAACGCCAATCGTAGGTATAATCGTTGTTCACATCATTACCTGCATAGGTAAACGTAAGCACCTGCCCTTCGCAAGCAATATTATTACTTACTGTAAATGCTGCATTAGGAATCGTTGTTACATGTACCGATTTTGGTGAAGCCGTTATCGTACAACCAGTAGCACTGTCTAATACAGACAAGGTGATTGTTTTATCTCCTGGTGATTTCCATTTAACATCAAATGGACCTCTCTTCGATCCAGAAACAATATCTGCCTTATCAAATGACCATGTGTACGCAGAGCCTACACCAGATTCTCCATCGTATGTAATAGTAACTACTTTATCGAAACATACTGTATCGGTTGAGGTAGTAAAACTGGTTAATGGTGGTGTTTTTACAATTACAGAAACACTATCAAAACCAAAACAGAATAATGAATCTCTCACTCCGATATAAAACGCAGTATCTTTTGTAAGATTAGGCACTACAATTGGTAATGTAAGATTATCTGTAAAGTTATAACCAGGAATTTCCAAACCTGTTCCAACATCAAATAACGCATACTCAAGTGCTCCTTTACCGCCTGTAACCGCAGGACTAAATGATACACTATTACCCGTACAGATTTCTACATCCCCACCTGCATTTACAATTACTGGAGCTGGCGCTATAATTTCTGCCGTTTGGAATAATTTACAAGTGCCCGGAGCTGCATATGGTCTAATCTCTACATAGTATGTACCTGCACTTACATCTGCTAATTGACTACTATCTTCAGCCAATAAAACTCTGTTATTAATAGGAGTGATTTTATACCACTCATAGTCAGCATCCACACCAGGATCTAAAGGAGGATTGGTAGTTATATCAATAGTACCATCGTCAATAGCACAATTCGGTTGCGTTACTGTAGCTGTTACCGTTGTAATTGGCATATAGTTATCATTTACCGCAAACAACGTATCGGCAAAACAACCCGAAGAGCTCTTGGTATCGGCAACAACTACACGATACACCCCAGATGGAATACCTGTAATGTCATATGGTGCCGCTATATCACCTTTTTTAATAGCAGGAGAATCTCCATAAAAATCAATACTATATGCTGGGCTACCTGTAACACCACCTGCCGGAACTACGGTTAATGAACCATTGCTTGCACCGCAAGCAGGTTTTACTACCGTAGGAGTAAGTGTAAGCTTAGGCTGCACATTTATAGGATCAGATGTAGCAGTAGCAGAACAACCATCCTCGGTAACAGTAAGCACTATTTGCTTAATTCCAGCTGAGTTCCATTTTACTTCATAAGGACCTGAATTATTTCCCGATAATACCTGCGCACCTGTACCAAAATTCCAGTCATACGTTGCGGTTGTAGATGGTGTTGCTCCATAGTTTACAACGATACTTTCGCCAAAACATGGTTCTTCTTCATCTAAAGAAATAATAGCTGTAGGAACAGGTCGAACAAGTGTAGCAACAGTTGTAGTTGCCGAAGAACATCCGCCTTCAGATACTTTTAAAGTAACATATTTAGCACCTTCTGTAATCCAAGTTACATCATGTGGACCTTGTTGTATTCCACCAGGGTTTGCGGCTCCATTATCAAAATTCCATTGATAAGTAGCAGCAGGACTAGCATTACCTGTGTAAGTAACTACCGCACCTTGATTTAAACAAGCACTTCCAATAACAAAGTTAGAAGTAGGTGCTGCTTTAACATCTACAGTACGGCTAAACAATGAAGAACAGCCGTCTTCTGTAACAACCAATGTAACTGTTTTTACACCTATAGCATTGTAGCTAATTGTATAAGGACCTTTTTTGGTACCCGAAACCACATTGGCTCCATCAAAGTTATTCCAATCAAAAATAGCAGCATTAGTAGCATCACCTGTATATGTTACAGTAAGTTCTTTTCCTACACAACTGCTAGCGGCTACTGTAAAGTTTGGATCTTTAGATGGATTGATTACTATTTTCTTTTTTTCGGTTGGCGCATTACACGAACCTTGACTAATATCAAGTGTTACTTCTTTTGTTCCTGCACTATTCCAACGTATTGTATTGGTACGTTTATCTGCCGATTGCATAATAATTTGTGCATCGTCACCAAAATTCCAATCGAGTGGTGTGCCTACAAGAGCAGTACCCGTAAATGTAATTATTACATCATTACGTGAACATGCTGTTTGTGAGCTAAACGAAAAACTAGCCACTGGCGCAGGTAGTACTTCTACTTCTAAATCATCTGTAGCTACACAACCATTTTTATCTTCTATTTCAACAGTATAGGTAGTTGTTGCAGTAGGCGATACGGTAATCGTTTTTGTAGTATCACTTGTACTCCAGAAGTACGTATAACCAGGAGTTCCTCCATCTACTTCTGCAGTTAGCATTCCGCTGCTGCCTCCGCAAATTTGTTGGTTACCCGTAATGGCTACAAATAAAGGTTCTGGCTCGTTAATAGTAACTAATACCGTACGGCGGCAATTATCGGCATCTCTAACTACACACGAGTAATTACCAGCTACCAATCCTACTGCTGTTTGTGTTTCCTGTCCATCGCTCCATACATAGGTGTAATCACCAGCACCACCCGTAGGAGTTACTGTTGCTGTACCACTATTTTGTCCATTACACAACACATCTGATTTTTTAACCGTCGCTAGTGGTGCATCTCTATCGCTTACCGCTGCAAGAGCCGACTGAGGACACTCTGGTGTGCCTCTAGGCGTAACTGTTACTTCATAAGTACCAGCAGATAAACCTGTAGCTGTTTGTGTTTCTTGTAATGGAACTGTATTCCAAGAATAGGTATAAGCTGATGCAGGACCAGGTTGAACATCTACTTTTGCTGTTCCATTATCAGCACCGCACGGAAATGCTTGCTGTGGATTGCTAGTAACTAATACCAGTTCAGGCGTTACATATACTGTTTCCTTAACCGTGTCTGATAAACATCCGTTTTCTTCTACTACTAAACTTATGGTTTTAGTATTACCACTTGTCCAAGTAATGGTATATACACCCGCTTCTCCTCCTACATCTACAATGCTATTATCTTTTCCAAAATCCCACTTGAAACGAGCAGTCGTTGAGTCTTGTGTAGTACCATTAAAATTAACTGTTACTTCATCTCCAAAACAGATAGAATCATCTGAAAGAACGATGCCTGCTACAGGGCGAGTATTAACAATAATACCTTGTTCTTTATCACCAGAACGACATCCAGCTTCAGTAACAAATAACTTTATCAGTTTAGTACCTTCCGAAGCAAATTTCAAGTTTTGTGGACCTCTTACACCTGGCGCACCACCTGTTGAGCCTCCAAAGTCCCAGGTAAATAGGGCTGCATCACTTGCTACTCCTGTAAACGTTACCGTAACATCTTGACCCACGCATCCACTACCTTGTGAAGTAAAATCTGCTACTGGCGTAGGTACAATTTCAATTTGTTTAGTACGTGCACTTGAAGAACACTGGCTCAATAACTCCCCATTTTCTTCGCGTGTACGAGTTACCGAAAGTGTTACATCTTTTGTTCCTGGATTATTCCACACTACCGCAATTTTGCGACCCTTTTCTATATCGGTACCAGATATGTTGGTACCATCTCCTAATGTCCAGGTGTATACAACCGTTTCGCCTAATGCAGGTACAAATGCTGCAGTAATGGTATCAACAGCTCCTTCGCAAAGAGTAGCCGTTTTAAACGAGAACTGATTGCTTGGTAAATCTTTAATTACTACTGTAGAATCAAATGGCTTGCTTACGCAACCAAAGTTATCTGTTACAACAAGGCTAATTATATATGAACCTGCCGTATTGTATACTGGCGACTCCGGATCTACTGTAGTGCCTGTAGTTGGAGTAGCTGCCGAACCATAGGTCCAATCATAGGTATCAATTAAATCTTCGTTACCTAAGTACTCCAATTCAATTCCATCGCCTACGCATGCTTCTTTTGGCATTGCAAAACTAGCATCAGGAGAGGCAAGCACGTTTACCGAAGCCAATGGCCCCGTAGGTGTAGCACAACCTGTTACTGGATCGCTTACGTTTACCGATATGTTTTTCTGACCTGCCGTGTTCCACACAATTTCAAAACGCTTAGCAGAAATTTGATTCACCACATCTGGCGGAACCACCACGCTAAAATTACGTGTGCCTATGTTGGCATCTGTTACAATATCAATTGTCGCTAATTTGCCTTGGCATATTTCTGTAGGAGCAATTACACTTACCGTAGGATATGGATTAATCTTAATGGTTAACTGTCCAGTTTTAGCAGGACAATACGCATTACTCACATCTACACTAATTGTTTTATCTCCAGCAACCGACCATCTTACCAATTCAGGATCGAGTTTGGTGGATGTTTGTGGAGTAGCATCGCTACCAAACGACCACAAATAGGTATTATAACTATTTGTACCGCTTACTAAATCAAAATCAATAAACGACTCTTGACAGTTATTTCCAGATGACGTAATTTGAGGATCTGAAATGGTAATTACTTCTACCGAATCTTTTACTCTTGCAGATGGACAACCATTTACTCTAATTACGACTGAAATTTCTTTATTGCCTCTGTTTGCCCAACTTAAATTGAATATACCACTCTTATTGGCTTCGCTATTATTATCCTCAAACTCCCATTCGTAGATAGCGCCAGCAATAGTTTGCGCACTTACAGTTACCGCATTGCCGCCACAAACCGTATCTGCACTGATACTGATTACGGGAACTACTGCAGTACATACCGAGATAACAATAGTATCAGTATCTACGCAGTCATTATCATCCGTTACCCTTACAGTAATGGTAGTATCTTTTGTAACAACCACATTTATACTAGTTGACATAGCTCCTGTAGACCATAAATAGTCGTACGTTGGCTTACCACCAACTACCGTTGTGTTAAGTGTTACCGTTTCTCCGGGTACAGCCGAACGATCGGCACCTAAATCTACTACCAGTTTAGAAGGATCATTTAAATCAACTTGAGCTGTTCCTTTACAACCAACATTATCTTGTACCGTTATTGCATAGTTATTAGCAGGGAGATTAGAAAAGGTTCTATTAGGACCTGTGCCAGCTACTGTACCTACAACTGGACTGATTGAGAAACTATATGGAGCTGTGCCCAGACTAGCTGTCGCGCTTATCGTTCCATCACTTGCTCCATTACATTTTGGAGCGGTTCCTGCTACCGTTACTGTTGGCGCATTAGGATCATTTAAACTTACTGTTGTATCTATTGCACATGCATCTGCTGTACGAGTCATTTGCAAAGTATAGCTACCTGCTGCACGATTGGAATAGGTTGGACCTGCTGGAGGAGTTGGAGTACCTAACCATTGGTAGGTAATGCCAGCTCCTGCGTTAGCCGTTAATGAACCGTTAGCTGCGCCGCAGGTAAGCGGAGAAACTAGTGCAAATGTTGCTATAATTTTTGAACCTACGGTAACAGGTACATTAGGAGAAGTACTAGCACAACCATTTCCGTCTGTAACGGTAAGGTTTGTTGTTTTTAGTCCTGTACTGCTCCATGTTACTACACGTGGTGCAGCTCCTGTACCAGAATTAGCTTCTGATCCACCTATTCCAAAGTTCCAACTGTATGATTGAAACGTATTTTGATTTGGCGTAAACGTTACTTGCTGGTCAAAACAAGCGCTTGCATCGTTTACCGTAAAGGTTGGCGTTGGTAGCGCATTAATTTTTAACAATTTAGTGGCAGTGAGATTAGCACAAGAACCCGTAACAGTAAGGGTAACTCGTTGTGTATCTGTAACTGCCGACCATGATGCCGTAACTGGATTACCCACCATTGTTACAGGTGTAGCAGTTGGTCCAAAGTTCCAAGTAAGGGTATTGCCCGCTAATGAACCCGCTGGGGTAGCAATAGCTGTAAGTGTAGCTATTTGTCCCCTGCAATAATCATTATCTGCTTCATTTACGGTAATAGTTACCTCAGGTTTGGCACTTATAGTAATTGTTCTCGGTAGAGAAGTTGCTTTGCAACCCTCGGCAGAGGTTACTTCAACAACTACTGTTTTATCACCAGGAGTGTTCCATTGCACCGTAGGGTCTTTCACTGTCGACTGCTCAGGATCGGCACCTGTTTCGTTTAATAATTCTTCTTTAAAATCCCATAACCAACTCGCTCCAGTAGGCCCTGTAATGTTTACAGGTGTATTTACACAAGCCGTAAGTGGCATGGTATAGGCTGTTAAAGGACGTGCTTTTACGTCAATTGTTTTGCTAGTGGTATCTGAACGACAACCGTCTTCTGTTACAAAAAGGCGAACTATTTTTATGCTAGCAGTTGACCAAGAAATTTGATGAGGCCCAGCGGCTGCGGCTACGCCTCCAGTAAGTGTTGCCGGACTTGCATTAAGGCCAAAATTCCAATCAAATAGTGTAGATGCCGGTATAGGAGCTACATTGTAGCTAATTGTAGCAGCCTGATTTTCGCATACAAATGCAGGCATCGTAAAATCAGAAACCGGACGGAAGATGATAATATTCGTATCAACTTCTGTAGACTCGCAACCACTGCTGATTACTTTTAATTTTATATTCATGGTACCTGCTGTACCTGATTTGCGTACAACTAAGGTTGGTGTATTTTGTCCACTCACAATAGTTCCATTGGCTACTGTCCATGCATATGCTATTGGTGTATTATTAGCACACACGGGTGAAGTTGTAGAGCTTGAGCCAAAACCTAAATCACCTGTAAAATTAAAGGTGATGTTTTCGTTTACGCAGTATCTACTTTTAAGTACTGCTGGAGCAAATTTAGCTACAGGGCGATGGCTGGCTACTTGCGTGCCAATATCGTATTTAACATCTAAACTTAAATCGTATTTAAGCAACTGCCCGTCCATACCTTCTACTATTACATAGTAGCGACCAGCAGATAGCGTGTCACGCAGTTGGTAACATCCACCTGTGGTGCCTGATGGCACATAACTACCGCGCATAACCACTGCAGCTTTGGCAGTTGTAACACAATTGTCTTTTATTACTTGTACTCTGATACCTCTATCAACTAGACCACCTAGTACTAAATTATCAAACTTTAGGGTAGCCAATGCCAAATTGCTAGTACAGGGTGCTATATCAAAAGCATATAAAGAAGTATTGGTATATCGAATAGTATCAGTAGCAGTAGTATCAGTAGCAGCTATGGTTGCAGGAGCAAAAGTACCTGAACAATTAGCAGAGGCATCGCCAATAGCTACACCATTTATTTTATTCGGTTCTTGACCTCCAGCACATATACGCTTGCCCATTTTACCAGCGGTATTAAGGTTGGTAAAGGCAGGTGAATAGTTAAAGTTGGGCAATGTGAAACATCCTTGATTTGCACTCAATAGATTTGTACTGTTAATTTGTGAGCAGCTATCTACCGAAACTGGATCAGAAACACTGCTCTCGATACATAAAGAAAGGTCTACTACTTCGCCAAAGGCATAATTATTAACAGCATTGCCATTGGTAAACGTAAATGCTCCTACTGGTAATGGCACAGTAATATCCTGACCAGGAGTAGCAGAGCGGTACCATACGCGATAATAATACGTACCAGGAGCTAAAGTGCTAATATCAATACGTGGAAAAGTAGCAGAGCAACGTGACTTATCACGCGTTCCGCCAAAATCATTTCCATTAGCGGCATTAACACCGCCTGAGCAATCCATATAGGTAAGCCCAGTAATAGTCTTGTTCTTGCAAGTAGAATCAAAAGAGGGTGGACCTGAATAAAGTGCGGCAACGTAATCTCCTTTAATAGCACCATTATACTCATACACATCTATCCAAGCACTTGGCGTAGCTGCTGTTACGGTAAATTTATACCATACATCTTGACGAACTCTATCTGTAGTAGGATCGCAGGTAGCATTATCGCTAGCGATAGTAGAAGGAGTTGGCGCACCAGTAACACCAGTACTAGCATATCTATATTGCTTACATACAAATGGATTATTGGTAGGGCTTATGGAATTTAGATCGTTAGTAATATCTATAGCATTGGCTATACAATCGTTTATTGGACCTGAATTGGCGGGACCTGCTACACGAATACAGAACGGACCTTGTTCTGCCAAATATTGATCAGCCTGTACAAAATAGGTGGTATTGGCTGCTAACGCCCGTGTAATCGTTTCTATTGAACCACTTTCGCTACAGCCTAATAATGTAAAACTACCACATTGACCCGACCATAACGCAATTTGCATATCTATTCCGTTTACTACTGGTAGACCTGTAACATTACTATCTACTTCCCCAGCTATCACTGAATAATCTCCAGCTACGCCTGTTGTAAACTTAAACCATACGGTGGCATCTGGAAAAGCACCTGTGTCATCTGGGTCAAAACAACCAGGATTAGGATCCTTAGCATTATTACTAAAAGTAGCACCTGTATTATTTCCATTGGGAGGATTAGTACAAGGAGCATCTACAATAATGGTTTTGGCACCATCGCATAAGTCGTTAGGAACAACATCTGAATCTTCACCCGGAACAAAATTTACAGAAATGCAAAATGAGCCTGTTGTTGATGCTACTTTATCTACTTGAATATAATATGTAGATCCAGCAGGTAATTCTACCATAATAACTGCATGGTTTTTAAATAAATCAGCAGCAGATTCATCATTACAGGCTATTACATTTTGTGACCCACAAGCATCAAATAATTTCAATTTTGTATCATCAGGATACTCATATGTAGTTGGAGAAGAAGGATTATTTGTTGTAATAACATAATTACCCGATTGAACTGTTGTAAACTTATACCAAACAGTATTATTTGCAGGATCAGGAACAGGAACAGTACTTGTACTACCTGCAGGAATACCTTGATCCCAACAATCAGGATCAGTTCGCTCCCCAGTCTCCACGGTCGCTCCTGTATTGCAACCTATTGTACAAAGTGCATCAGGTACTAATTCTATAGCATTTGCACAATTATCGTTAACAAGGCAATTAGCTGGCGCAGAGCCTCCTGGTGCAGCATTTACAGAAATACAAAATTGTCCATCCGTTGGTGCTCCTCCAACTAAAAATGGATTAGCATTAACTCTTACATAATACGTTGTAGTACCAGCTAAATCAATTTGCAGTGCAGCAAAAGCGCCTGCACCTTGCAAGCCAAATTGGGCACAACCAACAAAAGTAAAAGCACCACAAGATCCAGAATATACATCAAACTCCGTATTTGTATTAGACGTTTGGGCGTTTGATGTACTGATTATATAAGAACCTGCTGCTGCTGTAGTAAATTTATACCAAACAGTAGTATTCTTATTTGTAGGACCTCCAGTAGCCCAACAAGCTGGATTTGCTGGTTCATTCGCTTCTCGTGTTGCTCCAGTATTACAACCTGGTACACAATTTGGACCTAATGGTATATTAGTAGCATTAATACAGCTGTCGTTTACTAAACAGTTTGATGAAGGCGTTGGTGCTGCATCTGCAAGGGATACTGCTATTGAAAAATCCTCTGTTGGTCCTGTAACTACAGATCCACCACCACTAGCCTGAACAAGATAGGTAGTATTTGGGAGCAAGGTGCTCGTTTGTATCACTGCCTGAGCTCCAGAACCTCCTAGTCCAAATTCAGCACAAGCTACTTCAGTTCGCGCTCCACAAGTGCCGCTATAAAGAGCTAGTTGCGTATTTGTAGCTATTAAACTGGTAGTTGCAATGGTGTAGGTACCAGCGGTAGTTGTAGTAAATTGATACCAAACTGTTTTTGGAGCAACCCCATTAACCCAACAAGCTGGATAAGGTTCGCAAGGTTCAGCGGTAGCCGTTCTGTTATTAACAGGAGTTGGCGCTGCGTTAATTACTAGCGTTACAGGGTTGGCACAATTATCATTAGCTGGCGTACCAGTAGGCACCGTAGGACTACTGATAGCTATTGTAAAGGTTCCTACTTGCGCATTTGTTCCGCCTACTCTTAAATAATACGTAGTACCAGCCACGACTCCCATAGCCATTGATGTAGTACCCGCTGCGGCTGTCGCATAACCACATCCAACAACACTCAGAGAAGAGCAAGATGCACCACAAAAGCCTTGAACAAAGCCTCTTACTGGTGCAAAGCAAACTAACGTAACTGTGACATTACCACTTGATGTTGGTGTAAATTGATACCAAACTGTCGACGCACTTGCTGTAATGGTTGTTGCACACCCTGCTAGGGTGGGCTCTCCCGTATTAGTAGCAGCTACATTAGTACCTGACATTGCTGCTGCGCCAGGCGTAACAGCAATAGCTCCAGAACAAGCATCGTTAACTGGTGCTTGTGCATACGCAACAGAACTTGCTACAAGAAGGGTTGTAGCGGTTAAAAAAGAAATAACAATAGATTTCAGGGTGTAAAATTTCGTCATATCGTATATAGTTTTTGGTAGAGATGTACAGTACTATCCTAATTTTAAGTGGTAAATATACAGATATGTATCTGAATATTGCAAGAATATTACACAAATACTTCTTTAAAATTGGCTCGCTGAGATTCCTCGCTGAGCTCGGAATGACAGAATTGGGTAATTGGGTAATTGGGTAATTGAGATTCTTCGCTGCGCTCAGAATGACAAAGGAGACTCAGAATGACAAACGACGGGCGGAATGACAAAACAAGATAGCTCCATTTCATTCTGTTAAAAATACTTACCAAAGTTCTGGCGTCATGCTGAACTTGTTTCAGCATCTAATACATGCTGTTTAAACTAACCTAAGAGGGCTACTTGCTAATTAGAATAGATGCTGAAACAAGTTCAGCATGACAGGCGTGGCTGGTAATTGAGATTCTTCGCTGGGCTCAGAATGACAAACGCTTAACGCAGAGCTGGTAACTGGTAACTGGTAACTGGTAACTGAAACCAGGCAACCGAAAATTAATCGTAAAACTTCCAGCTGAGCGAAAACTTGAGGGCTCTTGTGGGCATAGGATATCCTTTTACGGTAAAATACCCATCATAGCCAAACCAACCCTGACTGAGGTGATCCATTTTGAGGAGCAAGCGTACGCGTTTGAGGCGGGCTACAGCAAATACATCTATTACGGGATAAGTAGCTGTAGCAGCTATGTCGTTTTGTGTATAAAACGTACGCCCTATACCCGAATAAGAAGGAGGCACAAATGTGGTGCTATAGCGCAAATCTAGTCCTAGCTTTACGGTAAGCACTTTAAAAAACACCCCATTATAGTACAGCGAATGGTGTAAAAACCACTCGGGCAAATGCAACAAAACTGGCTGATTGGTTTGTTGATAGGTTGCTGAATTATCTAACCCAAAACGCCAAATATTAAAGTTTTTATACCCGCTAATCTGATTAACTGTTGTTATGCTATTGATGTATGCAGGGCTCAACACCGCAGAATCGGTACTGCGCTGCCAGTACTGATAGTTTTCTATTTGATACGAATTAGCTGCAATTCCCATTTTGTACCGAATAGCTTGATAGCTTACTTGATATTGTTTGCTTTTTTGCAGTGTAGCAACATACAGCTGAGGAACATTTCCCGCATTGTAGCGCTTGGCAAAGTAAAAATCGGGAGCATTGGTGCTGTAGGTATATGCCGCACGCAAACGGTGCTGTTTTGGTGAAAAAACAATACCTGATTCATAGCTATTTTCGTTTTTTTGTAAATCAGCGAGGTTCTTTACTGTATTATTCGTTTCTGCGTATAGCGAAATATTCCTTACGGGGCGGTACTCTATTTTAGCTGAATAACCTATATTTATCAAGTAAGTGCTCTGTTGGCTAAGGGCTGCAGTGTACTTTACCCCTTGTTGAGAAATACCTACCGAGTAGCCAAATCTCTGTGGAGTGGTATCATTTGTATTTACAGAAAGCAAGCGCAAGTTCTGGCTAAAAAAAGACACTGCAAAACTATCTAGTACCTGAGTGGTATCGGCTCCAAAATCATATAAATTACCGTATTTCCTTCTAACAGGCAGCTTATCGGTATAATTAGATTGATTACTGGACGCTTGCACCGCATACAGTATGCGCGTGCGAGGTGTAAATTTTAGAAAGTTCTTTTTACCCACTTTAACCGAATCCTTGCTTCCGAAATCGAAGGTTTGTGTAATATTTACCTCGAAGAGTTTTAATTTATTTTGCGCCTGTAAAAAATTCACCTCTTCTAATTCCCCCGCATTTTGCCTTCCTGCTTCAAACAGACTATCGTTTTGCACCTCTCCGTTTTCTTGCCAACGCAACCTGTTTATTATAAAATTGCTATACACATTGTAGCGGGCATTGCGCGATTGAAACCATGTAATGGCATTAAATCCTAAATAATTTACACGTTGTTGTTTGTAATACCCAACAGCATCTATACGGTTAAAATTAATTCCGACACTAAACCGCTTAGTTACATTTTGAGCATGCGTTACAGCCAAAAACTGCTCTTTTAATTGTGCATTTGAGTACGATAGCTCGGTATAAGGAGAAGGTGTGCGGAAGTACCGAATAGTTTGTGCAGTACTAAATAGCGGGAACTGATTTTTATATCCTGCGTCGATACCGATAGTGGTTGGCAGAGCAAAAATAAGGTTAAATGCTGGGCTACCTAAATTGCCCGTATAGGCATAGTTTGCATTGCTTTTGTAAACCGGATTATAATTTTCGAAATCAACAAGCGAGGTATCTATACCTTGCAATCCTCCATTATAGTTTGCAATATCGCTTCCGGAAAGAAATTGAATATCGGCTGCCATTGTTTTTGCAGCTGTTGCAGAGTCTGCTTTTTGTGCAAACGCAACACTGCCACCACACACCAACAATAAGAGTATAAAATTGCGCGTATTACCCACCACAAATAAAGCTATTTACCTGAATCATTTATTTATTGCTTTATTACTTTAGCCACAAAACGCTGTGAAGCGGTAGAAATATGTACCGCATACATCCCTGGTGACAAACGACTTAATTCCTTTAAACGAAAACTTGCCTGGGGAGTATTGGTCTCTATTATCTCTGATTTAAGTAAACGAGACATTGCATCAAATACCTGCACAGTCACTTGTCCAGAAATGGTACGTGGCAAATCTATTGTTACCTCATTACCTACAGGATTGGGATAAATATATGCCAACTCTTGGGCTTGCTCTGTAGATGTTCCGACTGGAATCACACTGGTCGCATTAAGCACATACAAACCGTATTTTCTATCAATAGCTATAATAGTACGCGAAGGAAAGTACGGATATACATTCCAACAACCATGATATCGAGCAATGGGATTTGTAGTATCTGGATAGGTATCGTACCAAGCTACCCGCACAGGATTAGCGGGATCGGCTACATTCCATACCTGTACGCCCTCTTCGTAATAGGATACAAAAAGTAAATCATCGCGCACGAATGTATTATGTGGGGTAAACCCTGTATTAGAGCGAAAGGTATCTACAAAATTGATGTTATTCAAATCGGCAACATCAAACGTTTTTAGTGGCAAGTCTACAGGAATTTCATCGGCAACAAACAAATATTTGCCCGATTTATCCAGCGTTCCGCTATGGCAATAACCACTTGCTGGATACGAAGTAAGACTATTAATTAAGGTAATATTCTTTGGGTCTTTGGCATCGTAAATGTGTAAACCCTCATAGCCCGAAAAAGCATAAATGGTATCATTATGAGCAAAAGCATCGTGCACATATGGCGCTTCTGCATTATCGTAATAGGCTAAAGGGGTAGGTTTTGCTGGGTTGGTAGCAATATCAAAAATACCCAATGTAAATGACAGGTCTCCCAATTTGCGTGCACCGTGTACATACAAGCGGCCATTATCTATAAACAACGTGTGGGCACGTGCAAATAAGGTATCGCTATCGTACACCTTTTGTACAGATTGAGGAAATTTGCTCATATCAAATATCTGCAAAGAACCATCAGCTCCATCATTTACAGCATACACGTAATTTTTATAGGTGCGATACTCTCTCCACACTACATCACGTGCTCTGCCTCTTTCTAAGGCCACCAACTCTGGTTTAGCCGGATTAGCTATATCCAAAAAGTAGGTATAATCTCTGCTTCCGAATATGGCGCATTCGGCACCTTTATCATCAAACCATCCCCAACACGAACTGTATTTTGCTTCTGGGTCGGCTACGGTAAAGTTCTTATCATCAAATAGCGATAAAAAGGAAATATTTTGCGCTTGCTGAGCGTAAGCAAAACAACTTGACAAAGAAAAAAGTATTACAGCAGCTACTTTACGCATCATAATAATGTAAAAAACTATGCTAAAGATACAATTAATTCCTTAAGCATATGCGTCATATTTGGTTCTGCTTTTTGGGCAACCGCTATAATATCGGCAATAGATATTGGCTCTAATGTGGGATGAAAACACTCATCGGTAATTACCGATACGGCAAATACTGGCAACCCCATGTGGTTGGCAACAATTACTTCGGGCACTGTACTCATACCTACCACATCGGCCCCTATCATTCGCAAATACCGATACTCAGCTGCAGTTTCGAGATTAGGACCCTGCACGCTCACATACACCCCCACATGCGCACGAATAGCGTGCTTCTTAGCTATTTCTAACCCTTTTGCAATCATACTTCTATCGTATGCTTGGCTCATATCAGGAAAACGTGGACCTAATGCATCATAATTTATTCCGCGTAGTGGATTATCGGGTAATAAATTGATATGGTCGTTTATTATCATCAAGTCACCCTTACAAAAATCGGGATTGATCGAACCACAGGCATTCGAAACAAACAAGTGTTCAATACCCAACAGCTTCATTACCCGTACAGGAAATGTAATTTGCTGCATACTGTAGCCCTCATAGTAATGAAAACGCCCTTGCATAGCTACTACCCGCTTACCAGCAATGTATCCAAAAATTAATTTACCAGAGTGAAACTCTACCGTAGATATTGGAAAGTCAGGAATATTGGCATACATTAATTCGCTTACAACCTCTATTTCGCTTACCAAGCCACCTAAACCCGTACCTAAAATAATGCCGTACTGTGGATTAAAATCAACTTTCTTTTGAATGAAGGCTGCTGTTCTTTGTATGTTGTTTAACATAATTTAAAATTAAATCGTCAAAAATTGCTTTATCTATTTCGTTAAATCCAATATGTATAGGAATAATAAACAGGGGAATATCTTTTAGATACGGCAAGAAATTGGGATGCAATAACCGCATGGCATCTTTTTCTGTCGTAATTAGTAGCTTATTCGCCGCTTCAATACCTGCAAAGGTATGGCTAATATGCTGCATATCTTTATTGGTAAAGGCATAATGATCAGGATATTTGAGCTGCTTGATATGCACTGTTTGTTGATGCAAATAAGTATAAAGAGGCTTTGGATTGGCTATACCAGTAAGCAGCAACACCATAGTGTCTGGGGCAATAACTGCACTATCTGTGCCGGTAATACTTTGCAATGGTGCGTAATTTATATGTGCAAAAACAACTCTTTGATGGTCAAGCGGGCGTAATCGTTGTTTTATCTTCTCTTTTTCTGCTGCCGATAGCTCTACTGGGCATTTAGTTACCAGCAAAACATCGGCCCTTTTACGTCCAGTAAAAGACTCGCGTTGCCTACCTGCGGGTAATAAAAAATCAGATTGAAATACTGTGGCGTAATCGAATAAAAGGATGGAAAAGCCAGGCACTAATGCCCGATGCTGATAGGCATCATCCAATACTACTACATCGTGTTGATGCTGCAATCTATCTACCCCTATTACCCTACTTTCGGAAACAGCAACGGTAATGTCTGTAAACTTTTGTTTGAATTGCAACGGTTCGTCACCCACTTCGGTAGCTAAAGAATCGGGGGCAACTTCTTTATATCCTTTTGTACTACGTCCGTACCCTCTACTTAGCGTTGCCACTTTGTAGTTTGTTTTTAGCAAACGGATGAGGTATTCTGTTACCGGACTTTTACCCGAACCGCCCACTGCCAAATTGCCTACCACAATAGTTGGCAATGCAAACGAGGTGCGATTTAGCAAATTATAGTCGTACAGCATATTTCTGCCACTTATTGCCAGCCAATAAAGCAGCGCAAAGGGCATTAATACTACCTTCACAAGAAACATCCAACAGGTAATAAGTAGTTGCCTCATTCTTTTATTACTAGTGGATTGGTAAAAAAATTACGCCAATTCCGCTTCTTCGCTATAGCTTTCTATCGGCGGGCAAGAGCAAATTAATTGTCTATCGCCATGGGTATCGTTTACACGACCCACACTTGGCCAAAACTTATTGGTTTTTACAAAGTGTAATGGATACGCTGCCTTTTGACGAGAATACGCATGCTCCCATTCATTTACCGTAATAACAGCTGCTGTATGTGGTGCATTTTTCAATACGTTATCTACCTTATCTGCTTTGCCGTTTTCTACTTCAGCAATTTCATTACGGATAGCAATCATGGTATCGCAAAAACGATCGATTTCAGATTTGCTTTCACTTTCTGTAGGTTCTACCATTAAGGTTCCGGCAACAGGGAAAGAAACCGTAGGCGCATGAAAGCCATAGTCCATCAAGCGCTTAGCGATATCAACTACCTCGATACCAAAGTTTTTGAACGAACGACAATCCAAAATCATTTCGTGAGCACAACGTCCATTACTTCCTGAATACAGTACAGGATACGCTTTTTCTAAACGTGCTTTGATATAATTAGCATTTAGAATGGCATTTTTAGTAGCATTTGTTAAGCCTTCTCCACCCATCATGGCGATGTAAGCATGAGAAATTAACAAGATGCTAGAACTACCCCAAGGTGCTGAAGATACTGCTGAAATTGCTTTTTCTCCACCGGTACGCACTACTACGTGACCTGGTAAAAATGTTTTTAAATGCGCAGCCACACCAATAGGACCCATTCCTGGACCACCACCACCGTGAGGAATACAGAATGTTTTGTGTAAATTTAAGTGACATACATCGGCTCCGATATTTGCAGGAGAAGTTAATCCTACCTGTGCATTCATATTGGCACCATCCATGTATACTTGTCCACCATTGTCATGGATAATTTGACATATTTCGCGGATACCTTCTTCGAATACACCATGTGTAGACGGATAGGTAACCATTAATCCTGCTAAGTCGTTTTTATGGGCTTCGGCATGTTTGCGTAAATCTTCAATGTCGATGTTTCCTTTTTCATCGCATTTAGTAACGATAATTTTGAAGCCAGCCAAAGCAGCACTTGCAGGATTGGTTCCGTGTGCTGATGAAGGAATTAAAATTAAGTTACGGTGTGCGTCGCCACGGCTGCGATGGTATTCGCGAATTACCAATAAACCCGCATACTCGCCTTGCGCACCTGAGTTAGGTTGCAAGCTCATGCCTGCAAAGCCGGTAATTTCACATAACCATTTTTCTAATTCATCAAATACTTGCATGTATCCACCAACTTGATCAGCAGGTGCAAATGGATGCAGTTTGCCAAATTCGGGCCAAGTAACAGGAACCATTTCAGCAGTTGCATTCAGTTTCATGGTACAAGAACCCAGTGAAATCATAGAATGAGCCAATGAAAGATCTTTATTTTCTAAAGATTTCATGTAGCGCAACATCTCATGTTCTGAATGGTGGATATTGAAAATAGGATGTGTTAAATAAGGAGTTTTACGAATTTTAGCTGCAGGAATTGCTGCTTGCAAATTACCTTTTAAGCTATTAAGATTAAAGTCGTTAGTGGTTTTTCCTGCAATTTTTGCGAAGATACTGGCGATGGCTTGTACATCTTCTGGAGTAGTAGTTTCATCTAATGCGATGATTACTTTACTGCCTTCGTAACGGAAGTTCATTTCGTTATCTACTGCATCTTTATGGATAGCACCTACTTTATCGCCTACTTCAATAGCTACTGTATCGAAGAAAAAAGGATTCAGTTGTTTGTAGCCTAACTTTTCTACAGCTTGGGTTAACAAAACTGCTAATCCGTGAATACGAGTAGCTATTTTATTTAAGCCTTTAGGGCCATGATATACAGCATACATACTTGCCATAATAGCCAATAGTGCTTGTGCAGTACAGATGTTAGAAGTTGCTTTCTCTCTGCGAATATGTTGCTCACGTGTTTGCAAAGCCATGCGCAAAGCAGAATTTCCTTGGCTGTCGATACTTACACCGATAATACGGCCTGGCATGCTGCGCTTGTACTCTTCTTTGGTAGCAAAGAAGGCTGCATGTGGTCCGCCGTAGCCCATTGGTACTCCAAAACGCTGTGCAGAACCCACAACGATATCTGCACCAAATTCACCTGGAGGAGTCAATAAAATTAAGCTCATTAAATCAGCTGCGACAGTTAACTTAATGCTTTTTTCGTGACACTTACTGGCAAAAGCAGTGTAGTCGAAAATTTCTCCGTTTTTGGCAGGATATTGCACAATAGCACCGAACATTTTTTCGGTTAATTGTACAGTCTGGTGATTGCCTACCTGTATCTCGATACCCAATGGGGTAGCGCGTGTTTTTAAAATATCGATGGTTTGTGGCAGTACTTCTTCTGATACAAAGAAAATGTTTGCATCATCATTAGTACGCATAGAATATTGCATAAACATGGCTTCACCAGCCGCTGTTCCTTCATCCAATAACGAAGCATTGGCAATTTCCATTCCGGTTAAATCGATTACCATGGTTTGGAAATTCAACAAGGCTTCTAATCTACCTTGTGCAATTTCGGCTTGGTAAGGAGTGTACTGGGTGTACCATCCTGGGTTTTCCATGATGTTACGCAAAATCACCAATGGAGTATGGCAATCGTGGTAGCCTAATCCTATGAATGATTTGAATACTTTATTTTTTGAAGCAGTAATTTTTAGATTCTTTAAATACCCTGATTCCGTTAATGCAGGAGGTAAGTTTAAAGGGGCTTTCAAGCGAATGGCGTTAGGTACAGTTTGCTCAATTAATTGATCAACTGAACTTGCTCCAATTGTTTTTAACATAGCAGCTATTTCTGCTGCATCTGGACCAATGTGGCGGCTTTCGAAAGCCTCCTGAAAATCTACATTTAACGTCATTCGAGTATAATTTAACTATTAAGATCTCTTTTTATGAAAGGTTTGCAAAGGTAGGGAAAATGTACAAATAAATAAACGTTATTGAACCCTTGCGAGAAAGAGGCAGTGTCTGTCATTTATTTTCTTCTTTTATTGATAAATTGCTTTTTTAAAAAGTCATTTTTACCATAAAATTGCTTTATGCAAAAAGCAAATAAATAACTGCATTTAGTTTTACAGAAAAACACATTAACCAAAATTGTTTTTTACATAAATCAAAAAATAGATATATTTGCTTTTTGTATAAAGCATTTTTAAATACTAAGCTACTCTATCATATTTAAAATAGGCACATATGGCAACAATAAATTTAGAACTGTATTACGAAAATCACTTTAGGATTTTAAATAAACTCAAAAGCACCTTCGAGCGCCCCTACTTTATGCAGAAAGTAGCTTGGAAGGAACAACTAATTGGCATTAAAGGCGCTAGAGGAGTAGGAAAAACGACGCTATTGCTGCACTATATAAAGCAAATGTATGGCACCAACAAAGGCTGTTTATATATTAGTTTGGATCAACTATTGTTTAGCGGGCAGCGCTTGTTGGATATTGCCGATGCTTTTGATAAAGATGGTGGTAAATTGTTGTGCGTCGATGAAATTCATCGCTATGAAAACTGGTCGCAAGAGTTGAAAAATATTTACGACAGCTATCCTGATTTAAAAGTAATTTTCACGGGCTCATCGGCACTACACATACATAAAGGAAAAAGCGATTTAAGTAGAAGGGCAGTAGTTTATAATTTAGAAGGACTTTCGTTTAGAGAGTATTTACAAATAACGACAGGACATGCTTTTGATGCAGTTGCACTTCCTGATTTGTTGAAAAATCATGTAGAAATAGCTACAACCGTTTTGCAAAAACTGAAGCCCATTCCTGCGTTTAACACCTACTTATCTTCTGGCTATTATCCCTACTTTATTCAAAACCCGAAAACGTATCACCAGAAACTACTAGAAACCATACATCTTATTGTTGATTTAGATTTGGCATACCTCAATAATGTAGAAATTAGGCATGTACACAAGCTTAAAAAATTGCTGTACATGCTCAGCTTGTCGGTGCCTTATCAACCCAATATTAGCAAGCTAAGCGTTACGGTAGAAGCAACTCGCAACACCATTATTCAGTATTTAGGCTATTTAGAAGACGGCAATTTGATTAAACAATTGCGCAGCAAAGGCAAGAGTTATGAGTTGATGGCAAAAGCCGAAAAGGTGTATTTACACAATACCAACTTAATTTATGCACTTAGCCGCAATGCAAACGAAGGAAACCTGCGCGAAACTTTTTTCTATAATCAATTGAGTGCCGTCCACACAGTAAACTACCCAGAGAGTGCTGATTTCTTAATTGACGAAACCTATTTGTTTGAAGTTGGTGGTAAAAACAAAAATAGCGAACAACTAAAAAAGCAACCTAATAGCTACATAGCTGCCGACGATATTGAATATGGTGCCAGTAATAAAGTGCCCTTGTGGTTGTTTGGTTTTTTGTATTAATGACATTATCCACTTGCTGCTATTTTATTTCAATAAGCATTTTGCTATTTGCAAGCTTCAACTCCCCAAAAGGCACGATTAATTCTTCTGCTATTCCGTTTTTTCTTAATATTTTCTCAAAGGTTGCAGTATGTTCGGGGGCTACAGCAACCAATAAGCCTCCGCTGGTTTGCGGGTCGGCTAAAATGTGGCGTTGGTAGTCGGTTAATTCTCCTACTTTGTGTCCGTAGCTTGCCCAGTTGCGGTTGGTGCCTCCAGGAATACATTTTTGCGCTAAATACTCATCTATCACCTCGATTTTAGGCACTTTGTCAAAATCTATAACGGCTTGCAAATTACTCCCCTCGCACATTTCGGATAAGTGTCCTAACAAGCCAAATCCGGTAACATCAGTAAGCGCTTTTACATAGTCCAATGTGCCCAATACTTCCCCAATTTTATTCAGTTTAGCCATGCTTTCTGGGGCAATGTATGCATGCTCTGGCTTTAGTATGCCTTTCTTTTGGGCAGTAGTTAAAATACCTACGCCTATTTTTTTAGTCAAATACAACTTACACCCTGCTGTTGCTGAACTGTTTTTCTTTAAGTGTTTAATCGGAACAATACCATTAACCGCCAGCCCAAAAACAGGTTCGGGACAATCGATGCTGTGTCCGCCAGCTAAGGTGATGCCTGCTTCTGCGCAAACGGCACGACTGCCTTCCAATACTTTGGCGGCTACTTCTGGTGCTAATTTATCAATAGGCCAGCCCAAAATAGCGATGGCTAATACAGGCTTGCCTCCCATAGCATATACATCACTAATAGCATTGGCAGACGCAATTCGCCCAAAATCATACGGATCGTCTACAATGGGCATAAAAAAATCGGTGGTGCTGATTAATGCCTGTCCGTTCCCTAAATCTAATACAGCGGCATCATCACGGGTATCATTACCCACCAATAAATCTTTATTAGCTGGATAATGGGTAGTACTGTGCAATATTTTATCGAGCACGGCAGGTGCTATTTTGCAGCCGCATCCAGCTCCATGCGAGTATTGGGTAAGTTTAATATCAGTCATATTTTGAGGTTTAACCACAGAGTATAGCGGAGTTTGTAACCGCAGAGTTGAACAGAGTTTTAAGAGGGGATATGGTATTTATTAATTACGCGTTTGATGCCATCTTTTAATGATAATACATTAAAATTGATGAGTAAGCCAAACTTACAATTTGCTAATTTAAGATAGGTAAGTATTTGTGCCAAATGAATATCATTAATTGCATCAACAGCTTTAATCTCTATGATTACTTTTTGCTCTACGAATAAATCAATGCGATATCCTGCTTCTAATTTAACCTCTTGGTAAATTAAAGGTAATGTTTTTTGCTTTTCAGTAGATAATCCCGATTGCATCAATTCGTAATAAAAAAATTCTTCATAAGCACCTTCTAAAAGACCGGGGCCAAGGGCTGTATGAACTTTCATGGCCAAGCCAATTATTCGATGAGTAAGTTCATCGATAGACTCTTTCTGATATTCCATTTTTCGTTGGTAAATTTGATAATAACTCTTTTTAAACTCTCTTTTTTACTCCGCTAGACTCTGTGGTTAATCTTCAAATTACTAATAATTCTAGCATTCAATTGCGCATCAATCGTATCTAACTTAATTTCTGTAATACTTTCTTTCACACGCTTTGTTTCTCCCATGGCATACGCTTTATCGTAATATTTTAGTACAATGCGCACTACCGTGGCATAGTCTTTTTGTTGCAGGGCTATTGCTGCTTCTTTTGCCTGTTCTCCACCAAGCTTTTTACTAATACGCTCAATGCTGTTTTGCAAAAAATCCGTCGCCAATGTACTGTAACCCTCCACTAAAAACCGCACCCTTTCTTCTAGAGGGAGCACCAATTTTAATACTATTACTTGGCGCATTTGCTCCCAAAACGCTTTTGGTATTACGCATTTTCCAATGGTGATACTTTCGTCTTCTACCCAAATAGATTTGGCCACATCCAAACTATATAATTGGTTAGCTAGGTCATTCTCAAATTGTTCTTGTGTAGGCTGTTGCAATGTACCCAAAGAACCAAAAGCAGAACCTTGATGCTGTGCCAACCCTTCTAAATCAATTATTTGTTGACCCATTTTGTGCAGCTCATACAGTATTTCTGTTTTACCAGAACCAGTATCGCCACTTAAAACTACTATAGGATACTGTTTAAGAAACTGCTCTAACACAAAATTGCGGTAGCTTTTGTAGCCTCCCTTGAGTGTAGCAACCTGCAATCCTGCTGTATTTAAAAGCCAGGTCATGCTGCCGCTACGCATACCTCCACGCCAGCAATGCACCAATAACTGTTTGTCTTTGGCAATGCCTTTAGCAGTGCGAACAAAGTCTGCCATTTTAGGCCCTACTATCTCCAAACCTTTTTCTATGGCTTCGTCTCTTCCAGTTTGCTTGTAAAGGGTACCTACTATTGCACGCTCCTCATTAGTAAATAAGGGCATATTTATAGCACCGGGAATATGGCCTTTTTCAAATTCGCCCGGACTGCGCACGTCGATAACGGGAACTGTTTGAGCTTGTTCGAGGAAAGAAATAATGGATAATGCGTTGTTCATGGGCTATGCTAAACATCTGCGATAAAGCTGCACGGTATTCTCTAATCCGTAATACAGCGCATCGCACACCAATGCATGACCGATGGATACTTCCATCAATTGGGGTAGATTTTCTTTTAAATATTTCAGGTTTTGAAGGTCTAGATCATGACCAGCATTAATGCCTAATCCTAATTCATTCGCCAATTGTGCTGCTTTAATATACGGCTGTATAGCTGCTTCTTTACCTTTTAGATAATGGGCCGCATAGCTTTCGGTATATAGTTCTATTCTATCTGTACCTGTTGCTACTGCTCCTTTTATAATTTCCTCAACAGGATCTACAAAAATAGAAACACGAATACCTGCTTTTTTGAAAACTTGGATAATATCTTGTAGGTAATCTTTATGCTTAACGGTGTCCCAACCATGGTCGGAAGTAAGCTGACCTTGTGCATCGGGAACTAAGGTTACTTGAGCGGGTTTGGTAGCCAACACCAAGTCCATAAATTTTTGTTCAGTTGGGTTTCCCTCTATATTAAACTCGGTAGTTAGCTCTTTTTTCAATTCGTACACATCAGCATAGCGTATGTGGCGTTCATCGGGGCGTGGGTGCACGGTAATGCCTTGCGCACCAAAACGCTCGCAGTCTAACGCAATCTTAATCAAATCAGGATTGTTGCCTCCCCTTGCATTGCGCAGCGTGGCAAATTTATTGATATTAACGGAGAGAGAGGTCTGATGTATGATATCTGATGTCTGATGTCCGACTTCTGATTTTTTATCTTGATTTCCAGTTTGCATGTAATTTGTAAATTTTAGCACCAATCTCATCTGAGGCTTTAAATAGCTTCTCAAAAGTTTCTAAATCTATGTAATTGCAATCTAATGCGAATTTAGACTACGACTTAGTCTCTTCCAATGAGCCCATTGCATACACTAAATGTCGTTTAAACTCTGCCTCATAAATTCTTTTACCCCAACCTTCAGCAATATTTGCTGCTACTGACCTTGATGAGCGCACAATCTGACTTGTTAATGAATATTTTTCTTCTGTTGGGAATCCTTTAGTCATCACAAATACATTCATAGCTAATTGATGACTAAGCTTATAAACCTCCAAATCAAAAAACGATTGTATCATAAATAGAAAAGGATGAAATGCTAAGATAGCAAATCATCCTTTTCAAAATAATTCAGACTTCAGTCTTCCGACCTCAGACTCTTAGTAACGATACGAGTCAGTTTTATACGGTCCGCTTTTAGCAACACCTATATAAGCAGCTTGCTTATCGTTCAATTCTTCTAATTCTACACCAATTTTTGCTAAATGCAAACGAGCAACTTTTTCATCTAAATACTTAGGTAAGGTATAAACTTCGTTTTTGTACGCAGCAGCATTCGTCCAAAGCTCTAATTGAGCTAAAGTTTGGTTAGTAAATGAATTACTCATTACAAACGAAGGGTGGCCAGTAGCACAACCTAAATTTACCAAACGACCTTCGGCTAAGATGATCACATCTTTTCCTTCGATAGTATATTTATCTACTTGAGGTTTGATTTCTACTTTAGTATTGCCATAGTTTTTGTTCAACCAAGCCATATCAATTTCGTTATCAAAGTGACCGATGTTACAAACGATAGCTTTATCTTTCAATTTACGGAAAGCAGCTTCGGTAACGATATCGCAATTTCCTGTAGTGGTAACAACAATATCAGCTTCGCCGATAGCAGTACTCATTTTCTTTACTTCATAACCATCCATAGCTGCTTGCAATGCACAGATAGGATCAATTTCGGTAACGATTACACGCACACCTTGGCTGCTTAATGATTGCGCAGAACCTTTTCCTACATCACCATAACCAGCAACTAACGCTACTTTTCCGGCCATCATAATGTCGGTAGCACGACGTATAGCATCTACCAATGATTCGCGACAACCGTATTTGTTATCGAATTTAGATTTAGTAACTGAATCGTTAACATTGATAGCAGGTAAATGTAACGTGCCATTTTTCATGCGCTCGTACAAGCGATGAACACCAGTAGTGGTTTCTTCTGACAAGCCTTTTATACCAGCAATTAATTGAGGAAAACGATCGAATACCATATTGGTTAAATCGCCACCATCATCCAAAATCATGTTCAACGGTTGTTGACTTTCGCCAAAATGTAAAGTTTGCTCAATACACCAGTCAAATTCTTCTTCATTCATGCCTTTCCAAGCATAAACAGAAATACCAGCAGCGGCAATTGCAGCAGCAGCATGGTCTTGCGTAGAAAAAATATTGCAAGAAGACCATGTTACCTCAGCACCCAATGCTACCAATGTTTCAATTAACACAGCAGTTTGGATGGTCATGTGTAAACAACCCGCAATACGTGCGCCTTTTAATGGTTGTTGTTTACCATACTCAGTTCTAAGAGCCATTAAGCCTGGCATTTCAGCTTCTGCTAATTCAATTTCTTTACGTCCCCATGCAGCTAGAGACATGTCTTTTACTTTGTATTTTACAAAAGTATCTACCATGATATTTTATTTTTATTAGTTTTCTGATTTTGAGAACGCAAAGGTAACTCAAAGGTTTGTAAAAGGCAAAGAAAATGGATGATGATACTCATGAATGACGAGCAACAAGAAAACTGGCTGGCTATTTTGATTTATTACTTTATAGTTTAGCTTTGAATTAAAATTACAGTAATATGTATAGCCGCTTCTTCCGATTTGCTCTTAGCTTTTCTATCCTTATACTTGGGTTTATTAGTTCAACCTATTCCCAAACAGCTATTCCAAAACCTCAATATATTATAAAAGCATATAGAGATACTGCTTTTTTAGGTGATATTACTATTGAGCTTTTTCCGCTTATTGCGCCCAAACATGTGGCTAACTTTGATAGTTTGGTTCAGCTAAAATTATACGATAGCACCGCATTTCATCGGGTTGTTCCTGGCTTTGTGATACAAGGAGGCGACCCAAATTCTAAAAATAAACCCCGCAATACTTGGGGACAAGGCGACCCTAGCCAACAAACCATCGAAGCCGAATTCAGCAAAATTGCCTATCAACGAGGCATTATTGGTGCCGCAAGAAGCAACGATATCAACAGCGCAACCTCGCAATTTTTTATTTGTGTGGCTGCCGCACGCAATTTGGATAATACTTATACTGCATACGGACGTGTAGTGGCAGGAATGCCCGTTGCCGATAACATTGTAAGATCAGCAAAAGATGCCAATGACAATCCATTGCAAAAAATAATCATGCTAATTAGTCCCATAGCTGCAAATACTAGCATACCCGAAGCACCTCTTTTATTACAACCATTAGACAGCACAACCAATGTGGGCATAGCCCGTACCCTTTCTTGGCAAGCCATTAGCGATGCTGTATTGTACAAAATTGAAGTAGCACAACACCCAAATTTTACCGATAGCACACTTAGCATTGGTATAAGTGGCATTACTACCTTTAAAGCTGCCAACTTACAACCCAATACCCGCTATTACTGGCGAGTAAAATCTAATAATGGAGGTGCAGAAAGTGCTTACAGTGCTGTGCGCACATTTTCAACAGCGGCAAGTGCAGCTGCTGAACAGCTTACAGAGATGGAATCTTATATTCATGTAAGTACAACTACAGCCGATGTATGGAATGACCTATTGACCTTTAATGCACAAGTAAATGATAACGGAAGAGCTTTGTTTGAATTATTTGACATTACAGGTAAACGTATATGGGCAGAACGTTTAATTTTTGAAAAAGGAACCAATACCCATTCTGTAACTACTGACAATTTATGGACGGGGATTTATTTATACAAATACACATTTAAAGGACTAGAGGTGTCGGGGAGATGTATGATTGGGCGATAAAATATTAATTCATCCTGATAAACGAAGAGCCATTGCTAAAGCAATGGCTCTTCGTTTAAATAGCTTGTGTCGATTAATTAAACAGCAAAAATCTACTTGCAAATTATATCTAAATAAGACAAAACCATTTTTTCAGTCCTATGTTTTAAATACGTAATTTTGTATTTTATTTATAAAGATGAGCACTTATCCAGAATACATGGTAACCCCAATGCGCGAAGATTTAACTTCGGCAGGTTACCAACAATTAATGACCGCTACACAAGTAGAAGAGGCTATTACCACAGAAGGAACTGTTTTAGTAGTAGTAAATTCGGTGTGCGGTTGCGCAGCAGCTAATGCACGCCCTGCGGCTAAAATCGCAGCAAAAAATGCTAAACACCCTGAAAGATTGGTAACCGTATTTGCAGGGATGGAAAAAGAAGCCGTAGATAAAGCACGTGCATATATGGCTCCATTTCCTCCGTCGTCACCAAGTATGGCTTTGTTTAAAAATGGCAAATTGGTGCATATGATTGAGCGTCATCATATTGAAGGACGTCCTGCTCAAACGATTGCCGATAGCTTAATTGGTGCGTTTGAAGAGCATTGCTAATAAGTATATGACCATTACAGTAAAAACCACATCTCATTCATGTGGTTTTTTTGTACCCATTAATTACGCGTATGTATAAAAAATCGATAATTGTGTCGTTGTTGCTTTTGTGTACTACTTTTACTGCCAGTGCACAAAGCTTTCGTAAGTACTACCCTCAATACAATGCTTGGCTGATGTATTTTGGGTCTCATAAAGTTAGCAAACACTGGGGAGTACACTTGGAAGGACAATGGAGAAGAGCAAATTTAGGACTTAATGCTCAACAACTCCTGCTTAGAACAGGGTTGAACTATCATTTTTCTGAACAGATCTATGGTACAGTCGGTTATTGCTTTGTGCAAACATATCCATACGGTGTTTTGCCGGCAGCAAGCTCTTTCCCCGAAAACCGAATTTGGCAGCAACTACAGATAAAAAGCATTTTGGGTAAACTTGAATTTGTGAACCGATTCCGCTTAGAACAACGTTGGCTATATGCTCCCGTGTCTAACAATGGAGTTTTCGAGTCTGGAAATGCAATATATACCAATCGATTTAGGCTGTTGCAGCGTTTTTCTATGCCACTCAATGGCAAAGAGATTACCGATAATACCTTTTATGTAAGCGCATACAACGAATTGTTTATTTCGGCAGGAAGTAATGTTGCTTACAACTTGCTAGATCAGAACAGAGTTTATGGAGCAGTAGGATATAAGATACCAAAACTAGGGCGTTTGGAAATAGGTTATTTTCAACAGCTTATATTTAAAAGTGATGGGGTTAAGGTAGAAAATAACCATACCTTGCAAATAGGGCTAACTTCCACGTTGTCTTTTAACTAAGTAAGCTGTTTTCTCAACACTTCTTCCAACTCCTTTACCCCCGATTTGAATTTTAGTTTTCCGCGTAAGGCAAAGCTTATTTTTCCAGTTTCTTCTGATATCACAATAGCAAATGCATCACTTTGCTCTGTAATACCTACCGCAGCTCTATGACGCAAACCCAATTGCTTAGGCAATTCGGCATTCTCTGCCAAAGGCAAAATACAGCCCGCAGCCTTTACAAGATTTTCGGAAATAATTACCGCACCATCATGCAAGGGACTGTTTTTAGAAAAAATAGTTTCGAGCAACCGACGAGAAAGTTCGCCATTAATTACCTCTCCATTATTGGTAAAAATTTGCTCGTCGTATGTTTTGGCAAATACAATTAAGGCACCTGTTTTTTCTTGAGACATATTACGCACAGCATCTGTGATAATACTTATTTGCCTATCCAAAGTGCCTTGCGCAGAGGTGTTTTTAAAAAACATCTTCCACATGCTGCTATTGGTGAGTGTGTTTTTACCAATATACAATAGGAAACGGCGTATTTCTTGTTGAAACACAATAATTAAGGCAATAGTACCTACCCCAATTACCTTATCTAATATAGTACTGAGTAAATGCATATTTAATGAACTTACCAGCAACCACAATAGGTAAATGGCAATAAGTCCGATAGAAATATTTACGGCAATAGTGCCTCGTATCAGATTGTATATTTGGTAGATAAGAAAAGCTACCAGAATAATATCGATGACATCGAATAGATTGAATTTTAAAAACTCAAGATTAACTATATCCATACACAAAGGTATCAATTCAACTGACTAACAATTTTTACCGCATCTGCCGCCTCTTTTACATCATGCACCCTAAGAATAGCCGCTCCATTTAGCAAGGCAATGGTATTAGCACTTATTGTGGCTGCCAAGGCTGTATCTGCCGTTGCCCCTATAGCAGTATATAGCATTGATTTGCGCGACAAGCCTACTAAAATGGGTACACACAGTAGTTTAAACTCTGCTAACCGACTTAATAGCAAAAAATTATGCTCTCGTATTTTACCAAAACCAAAACCAGGGTCAATAATAATATCAGCAATGCCCTTTTGATGCATCAATTCAACTTTTTGCCCCAAATAGTGTATTACTTCTTTTACTACATCTGTGTAAACAGGCTTTTGCTGCATAGTTTGTGGGGTGCCTTGCATATGCATAATAATATACGGAACATGCAAAGCCGCTACCGTTTCAATCATTTTATTATCTAATTCGCCAGCGCTTATATCATTAACAATAGCTGCACCTGCTTCCACCGCTTTGCGCGCAATACTTGCCCTAAAGGTATCTACCGAAATAACGGCTGCTGGAAATGTAGCACTTAGTAATTTAACGACTGGGAGCACGCGTTGTAACTCTTCTTCCTCGCTTACCAAGGCTGCTCCCGGACGCGAAGAATAACCGCCCACATCTAAAAAATCGGCGCCTGCTTCCAACATTTCAGCAGCCTTTGCAACAATAGCATCCAATTCTTGTGTTCTACTTTGGGTATAAAACGAATCTGGAGTAATGTTAATGATACCCATTACCTTAGGCGTATCTAACTGTAGTAATGAACCTTTACAATTTATGGTTTGCTTTTGTGCAAAAAGTGTATTTTTGGACGTCATTAGCTTATTTGAGTGCTAAATCTATTATTTATTGGCAACAATTAGCGAAAATTCGAACTTAAATTGCAAACTACTACACAATACGATACGGTAATTACCCAATGCCGCGAACTTTTTCTAAAAAAAACGAAAGATTATGGTACTGCTTGGCGTGTACTACGTCCGCAATCTATTACCGATCAAATTTTTATAAAGGCGCAGCGCATTCGCACTTTAGAAGAAACGGGGATTCGTAAAATCCAAGAAGATATTAGCTCCGAATATATTGGCATCGTAAATTATTGTGTAATTGCTCTTATGCAATTGGGACTAGTAGCCGAAACAAACATGGAATTACCTTATGACGAGGTAAAACAATTGTTTGACAAAGAGGTTAAGCAAACTAAGGATTTGATGTTGGCAAAAAATCATGATTACGGAGAGGCTTGGCGCGATATGCGTATTAGCTCGCTTACAGACTTGATTTTGATGAAATTACTACGCGTAAAACAAATAGAAGACAATAGAGGATTAACCTTAGCATCAGAAGGTATTGCCGCTAATTATCAGGATATATTAAACTACGCTGTTTTTGCATTAATAAAACTTACATAATATACACACATGAAACCTGCATCCCACGTAAGCGGGGCAATAGGAGATGAAAATCATTATGCAGATTCCATGTGTCTACTTAAAAACAAATTATATTCACATGAAAGCATTGGTTTGGTTTAGTCGCATTTTTGTAGGACTACTATTCATTTTTTCGGGACTAATAAAAGTAAATGATCCTACTGGATTTGCCATAAAACTGGAAGAGTACTTTGTAGTATTTGGTACCGAATTTCTATCGCCACTAGCGGTAAGCTTATCCATATTTATTTGTGTATTTGAAATTGTATTGGGCATTGCCTTATTAGTGGGTGCAGAAGCCAAAAAAGTAACTTGGGGCCTATTGTTACTTATTGTGTTTTTTACCTTTTTAACTTTCTACTCAGCTTATTTCAATAAAGTAACCGATTGTGGTTGCTTTGGCGATGCTATAAAACTTACTCCTTGGGAATCATTTACCAAAGACTTAATTCTATTGGTATTTATCGTGATTTTATTCCTGAAACGAAACACCATTACCTCTTTATTACCACAAAAAACAGCGTGGGGAGTAATTGCAGGCTCTTTTGTTTTATCAACTGCTTTGGGCATTTATTGCTATCAACATTTACCCATTATCGATTTTTTACCCTACAAAATAGGCAATAGCATACCCGAGCAAATGAGAATTCCGGCAGGTGCAGAACCAGACGTTTTTCAGGTAATGTATACACTAAAAAATGTAAAAACTGGCGAACTTAAAGAGGTAGATGATAAAGTTTATATTTCTAGTGGCATTTGGGAAGACAAGGAATGGGAGTACGTAAGTGCATCGGACCCTATTCTCATAAAAAAAGGGTTTGCGCCAAAAATCAAAAACCTGCGCATTAGTGATGAAGATGGCAATGAATACACAGAAGACATTGTAGCCAATCCGAATTATAGCTTTTGGGTAGTAGAGGCTGTTTTAGATAAATCGAACCGCGAAATTCATAAACGAATTAATGAAATTGCTTTAGGTGCCGAAGAATATACTATCCGCACTATTGGGCTTACTTCTACCTCTCCGTACGAAGCAGAAGTGTTTAGACATGAAGTAAATGCCTATTATGAATATTACTTTTGCGATGCTACAGAGATAAAAAGTATGATTCGGGCAAACCCCGGCTTAATACTGGTAAGAAATGGCGTGGTTTTGGCAAAATGGGCGTACAGAGATATCCCTACTTATGTAGAAATAAAAGCACGTTACTTCGAAAAATAGTAGTCACTGCTTCTTTTTATAGACAAGTCGAGCGCTACTTTTTATCTTATATTTACCGCTTAAGGTAACAGATGCTCTCATTCATCCTCAAAAAAATAGTTTATAGCATTTTAGTATTGCTCGGCGTACTTACGTTGGTGTTTTTTCTATTTAATGTATTACCTGCCGACCCCGCTCGGATGACCCAAGGGCAACGCAGCGATGTGGCCTCTTTGGAAGCAGTAAAGAAAGAATTTGGCCTAGATAAGCCACTCTACCTGCAGTACTTGCTTTACCTTAATGATGTTTCACCTATAAGCATCAATACCAACGACAGTACAGAACAAGCAAAATACCATTACATATTGCTGTGTAACGTTAGGGGAAACAATGCGCTAGTTATTAAAAAACCGTATCTCCGTCGCTCTTACCAAACAAAAAAAGAAGTAGCCACACTACTTTTAGATACCCTACCAAATACTTTAGTCTTGGCATTTTCTGCTATGCTTTTTGCTACAGTAATAGGCATTGCTTTAGGCATACTTGCCGCATTGTATAAAGACGGCTGGGTAGACAAAATTGCACTAAGCTTTTCGGTGATTGGTATATCAATGCCTTCATTTTTTGCAGGAATTTTAGTGGCTTGGTTATTTGGGTTTTTACTAAGCAATTATACTGGGCTAAGCATGTCGGGTAGCTTGTACGATTACGACCCGTTTATGGGAGAGCAATTAACACTCAAAAACTTGATCTTGCCTGCATTTACATTGGGTATGCGTCCACTGGCAATTATTGTGCAACTTACGCGTAACTCTATGTTGGAAGTATTGGGGCTCGATTACATACGTACGGCAAAAGCAAAAGGCTTAGATAATTATACTGTAGTAACAAAACATGCACTCAAAAATGCGTTAAACCCTGTTGTTACTGTAATTTCTGGATGGCTTGCCTCTTTAATGGCTGGAGCTTTTTTTATAGAGTATATTTTTGGCTGGAATGGTTTAGGCAAAGCTACTGTAGATGCGTTGGAACAATCTGACTTTCCTGTAATTATGGGTGCTGTATTACTTGTAGCCACTATTTTTGTGGTAATGAATAGTATTGTAGATGTATTGTATACTCTTTTAGACCCACGTATTCGAATAGACTAATGATTGTGTATTTAATCGGATTTATGGGATGCGGAAAAAGCACGCTGGGAAAGCGAGTTGCCGCTCAATTAGGTTACCAATTTATCGACTTGGATACCTATATCGAACAAAAATACATGACAACTATTCATCAGCTTTTTGAAAAACAGGGGGAAGCCTATTTTAGAGAGATAGAAAGCAAATCATTACACGAAATAAATGGCTATGAATTGGTAATAGCTACAGGAGGTGGCACGCCTTGCTTCCACAACAATATGGAGTGGATGAATAAAAATGGCACAACTATTTATCTTGAGTTAAGCAACGAGGCGCTTTTTAGCCGTTTAGTTGGAGCAAAATACAAACGCCCTTCTGTGAAAAATCTTGACGAAACACAACTGAAAGAATTTATCAGCACCAAAATGGCTGAACGAATTATAATTTATCAACAAGCCCAACATACATTTAATGCATTTGATGTTGAAATACTACCCAAAATAACCAATTTAGTATTACGATAGGTAAACTGCGTCTGTTTCTAACTGCTCAGTTGGATTGATTATCACTGAAACATGCTCTTGCAATACCGTAGAGATAGATAATCCAATAAAATCAGAAGCTACCGGAAACGATTTATGATTTCTATCTATAAGTGCTACTGTTCGTACTTTTTTCAACGGAATATTTACGAAAACAGCAAGCGCGTATGCCAATGTCCTACCCGAATTGAGCACATCATCCACAATAATGATTACCTTATTTGCACACAATGCTACATCACCATCTACATTGCTTTGCAGCGTAGAAGCGTCCTTATCTACTTCAATTTTCAATAATGAAACTTTTATAGGGCTAACTTTTTCGATTACTGCCTTTAATCGTTGCGCCAACATATAGCCACGTGCAACTACACCTGCCAATACAATTTCCTTTTCCTCAAAATTATCTTCGTAAATCTGATACGCTATACGATCAATTTTTTGTTGAATTTGCTTGGCGTTAAGTACGAGTATTTGCTTTGCTGGCATAGTGTGTATCGATTATCTAAAGTTAGCTCCAAATAGTATTGCCGTTTTTGTAACGACCTAAAAGTACTAAATAAGGCAGAAGTTTCAAGCTAAAGCATACTACCTAATTTCTTAGGAGTAGGTTGTGTTTTCTTTATTTATATGGGTAAAACACAAAATTTGCCCCTTCCGGAACAACTACCAACAAACACATAAATTTTTTGGGGTCTTTGTAATTCTTGTAAAAGAGTTCATCTTTTTTACGGCTTATTACCCCCTTCTCTACCAACTCTTCGGCAGTAGACGCTTGTATCGTCCAATCTGTACCAAGTTCTTCTCTGTCCAGAATAATTTCGCCAAGTGGCAATTCATGCTGATGCGCAACAAATACAGGATAAGCAGATACTTTCTCTCTCAAAATCTCAAGCGCTATTTCCTGAATACTATCGGTATAGTAAATCAAATCCTTCTCCAAACTTTTAAGCGGCGTTTCGCTCGACTTTTGTGTTGGTTCTATAGGGTTACCAAAAAAATCTTCTTCCATTTTAGTCTTTTTTCAATGTTAATACTGCTACGCTTTCTACATGTTGTGTTTGCGGAAACATATCTACTGGTTGCACTTTTATTACCTCATATTTTTCTGATAGTGCCTGTATATCACGTGCCTGTGTAGCTGGATTACAACTCACGTACACTATTTTAGGAGCAGCTAAACGAAGCAATACATCAACAACGTCGGGGTGCATACCTGCGCGTGGCGGGTCGGTAATAATTACATCTGGTTTACCATGCGTAGCACAAAAATCATCTGTAAGTAATTCTCGCATATCACCCGCAAAAAATTCTGTGTTTTCTATCCCATTCATTAGCGCATTTTCCTTGGCATCAACAATAGCCTCGGGCACATACTCAATACCAATTACTTTTTTGGCATCCACAGCAATAAAATTGGCTATTGTTCCAGCTCCTGTATATAAATCGTACACCAATTCCTTACCGGTAAGTGCAGCACATTCGGCTGTAATTTTATACAATTCCATTGCCTGCACCGAGTTTGTTTGAAAAAACGATTTAGCACCAATTTTGTACCGAATATGCTTGCCTTTTGCTGTGATGAAATCCTCAAAAATATGGTCTCTACCTTTCCAAGTAAGCACGTCTTGGTCATAAATAGTATCGTTCTTTTTCGTATTAATTATATACAATAAAGAAGTAATACTTGGAAATTTTTCGGCGATAAAATTCATTACCAATGCTATATTATCCGCATCATTTTCGGCAAATACCATAATAAGCATCCACTCATTAATACTTGTGCTACGCAAAATTAAGTTACGCAATAACCCACCGTGGTGACGTAAATCATAAAAGCTAAGTTGTTGCGCTACGGCAAAATCATAAATCGCATTTCTTATTTCATTAGCGGGCTCGGCTTGTAGGTAGCACGTATCTATATTTACAATTTTATCGAACCTGCCTGGCACATGAAAACCCAAGGCATTCATCTGAATAGAGGCATCCTCCTTATCCATATCGCTCCTATCCAACCAGCGTTTATTTGAGAATGTAAATTCTAATTTATTACGGTAGTGAGTAATTGATGGTGCAGCTACAATAGGAACAATAACATGAGTGCTGATTTTCGCCAAGCGCTCCATCGCATCTACGACCTGTTTGTGCTTAAAGGTTAATTGTGCCTTGTAATCAAGATGTTGCCACTTACAGCCCCCGCAAATGCCAAAATGGGTGCAAAAAGGCTCAGCCCGTAATGCTGATTCTGTATGTAGATGGATAGCCCTTCCCTCATAATAACCTTTCTTTTTTCGATACACCTGCACATCCGCCACATCTCCAGGTACTGCTTGCTCTGCAAATACGATTATATCCTCGTGCTTACCTATCGCTTTTCCATCATGTGTAATATCAAAAAAGGTAATTTGTTCTAAAACTGGGTTAGGTTTTCGTTCCCTCATACGCTGCAAAGATAATTTAAACTTAACCTATTTTGAATACTGATTTTTTATACCGAAATTTAATCCCAAATGTCTTACAAAAAGCTATTTACCTATACTGCTTTGCTATTGTTAGTGACTACACTCTCACTAAAGCTACATGCTGCCCATATTGCGGGGGGTGAGTTCCGATTAAAACACATTAAAAATGACGAATACAGACTACAAATTCGTTTTTTTAGAGATTGTAGTGCAGGAGAAAATGCTCCACCTTTTAATCCAGACCCATTGCTTGTTGGTATTTATGACATTGCAACCAACAAAATAGTAGATACATTTAAACTCCGTACTGTAGATAATTATAAATCCGAATTTGGTAATACCAATTGCATTACTGCTACAAATTGTATCGACATCAATGTTTACCAAGCCACCATTTATTTAACAAAAGAAAAATACAATAATCTTGCTGGTTATTACATATCATGGGAACGCTGTTGCCGCAATAACGTCATTAGCAATATAAAAGACCCAGGAGCGGCTTCAATGGCTTACTATATGGAAATTCCTTCTCCATACCCAGGCGGCAGCAGCGTACAAGTAATCAATAGCTCTCCAGAATTTACCCGCGACCCCGTAGAGTTTTTATGTGTTAACAAACCCTTTTCTTACAATTTCCTATCAACCGAAGCTGATGGCGATTCGTTGGTTTATTCACTTACTACCCCATTAAACGGCAATACAAGTCAAGATACAACGAATGTTGATAATCTTTACGTACGCCAAGGCCCTTATCCACCTGTAACCTGGGAAGTTGGCTTTGACGAGAATAATGCATTAAATGGAAATCCTGATTTAACTATCAACCGTGCCGATGGCACTATAAGTGTTACCCCTACGCAACAAGGAGTATATGTATTTGCCATATTAATAGAAGAATACCGCAATGGCGTAAAAATAGGTGAGGTACGTCGAGAGCTCGAACTTTTTGTATATGTATGTAAAGATGAGGCATTAAATAGTCCTCCACAAATTACAGGCAGCATTGAAGGCACTGAGATTGTGTTTGAGACTGGTAAAAACACCTGTGTTATTGTAGATCTATCTGATCCTGAAAACGATGTATTGGAGGTATCTGTAAAGTCAGATCCCATAAACATTATGAGTAAAGGCGCACAAATAACACTAATTGCTGCCACAGATAGCACTCCACAAAGAGCCCAATTGTGCTGGGAGCCCGATTGCAGCATACCAACAGATGAACCAATTATTGTACTGCTTTCTGTCACCGACAACAAAGGCTGTCCCGCCAAGAACGTTGATGACCTTGGATTTACTATAAAGGTAGGACGTCTAGAAAATACAAAACCAGAAATCACTTTAGTAAGTCCGCCCTCAAAATTGAAATTTGAAATAGGTAAACTGAACTTCTTAGACTTTGAGATTACCGACCCTGATATAGCCGATTTAATTACACTCGAAAGCCAAGTTGTAACCCCTGGCAATCTCGTTTTGGGTAGCGATATGCTATACCAACAGAGTGCAAATACTACAGCAAACGGCCCCATAAAAGGCAAATTTAGCTGGACACCAAAATGCAATTTGATACCAGGAAGTAAGGTAGATATTAGGTTTATTATCACCGATAATACCAACTGCCCTAAGCCTGGCAAAGACACTATAACCGCAACACTCACACTTGTAGAACCCGATACTGCCAATGTTGCACCCAAAATAGTACCCGTTGCCTCACTTTACGAATTTAGAAAGCAACAGGAAACCTGCTATAAGTTCTCTTTTACAGATATAAATATCGACAGTTTAGCCATTACAGCAACCTCCACCCCTTATGACATTTTTAGCAATGGGGCTGTATTAAGCAAAACAAGGGGAACATCTCCCTTTGATATTGAACTTTGCTGGACACCCCCTTGCGGTATAAACAGCGAGATACCAGTTAAGGTACATTTGGTACTTAGAGAGGTGGATAATATTTGTGATATTTCACTAAAAGACTCTACTGACTTTTCTATACAAGTAAAAGAAGTAGCAAACACAGCACCAGTACTCTCTCTTACATCCTCGCCTGATAGTTTAACTTTTGAAAGCGGCACGTATCATTGTATCAGCTTTGAAACCATTGATGCCCAAAACGACAGCATTAGCCAATCAGTGCTAATTACAGACGGTTTTGACATTTTTAACAATGGTGCCATACTAACCAATACCATTAGCAAAGGAAAAATCATTTCTACGTTGTGCTGGAATGCACCTTGCGAATTAGATACAAGCAAACGCATAAAACTTCTTTTTACAAGTAATGAAGTGGATGTAACTTGTAAAAAGGCAAAAGACACCTCTCAAACTATTACACTACGAATAACCAACCCAAGTAATATTGCACCAGTGGTAAGCCTGTTATCTGCTCCATCGGCATTTAATTTTATATTAGGCCAACCTAATTGTATCAATATAGCCGCAACAGATGCAAATAAGGATTCGTTGACAATAGATGTTATTTCTGACGATTATGATTTATTTGATAATGGTGCTACAGTAAATTCGCAAAGCAAGGGCACATTAAGCTCGGCTTTTTGCTGGACTCCACCTTGCAACGTTTTGCTCGATAGTATTCTGGTAAGAGGTATAGTTCGCGATAAAGGCAGAGCATGTATGAATAGAATGGCGGATACTACTTTGTTTTACATTAACATGATACGCCCAAGCAATTTGGCACCTACTATTGCTCTTATTTCTCCCAATCGCGACTTGGTATTTGAATTAGGAAAAGAAAGTTGTCTTACTTTAGTATCAGACGATCAAGATTCGGACAATATGGAAGTCCGCTTTTTTCCAGTACTGTACGACATTTTCAACTATGGCGCAAAAGCCATAGACACTACAGGTAAAGGCTCTTTTAGCAGCAAATTATGTTGGACACCGCCTTGTAATAGCGACACATTACAAACCATTGGCATCGATGCTGTTGTGTTTGATAAAGACAGAGCTTGCATGAAACAAAAGGCAGACACTGTAACCTTTTTTATTACGCTAAAAGAGCCCATTAATACCCCACCTTCCATTCTGCTCTCTAAACAGGGTAGTACATTACCCGCTACAATTGGCCAGCCTTTCTGTTTTAATGTAACAGGAACTGACGATAATCTAGGCGATAGCTTAATCATTGTCACTAACATGGTGCCTAATTTATTGACATTAGGTGCCAGTATTGGTCCATTTAGTACTATTGCACCAGGTGAAATACGGGGTGAGTTTTGCTGGACGCCTCCTTGTAATTGGGATACATTAAAGGGAGCAAAACTAACTTTTTCCATATCTGACAATGCTTGTACCAAAGCCATTAGCGATACCTTAAATGTAGCTATTGATGTAATACCACAACCAAATACAAGACCTCTTTTCACTTCGCCTACTGACACCACTTTTACTGTAATAGCTGGTGAAAAAATAAACTTTACGCTTTTAGGCGAAGATGCAGATAACGATTCTATTACTATTACAACAGTATCCGACGGAGCTCCTGCTTTTGATACACTAAAAAATATAGGAAAAAGAGAAATTGATTTTGAATGGAAAACCAATTGTGACAATGTGCGCAAAAAGCCTTACGAGTTAATTTATAAAATACAAGAGAAAGGCTGCGCAAAAAACGACAGTACCCTACATAAAGTAAGCATTGAAGTTCTGCCGAATGGCAAGTACTATGTACCTGATATTTTTTCGCCCAATGGCGATAGTAAAAACGATGTACTAAAAGTGGTAGAAGGATTAGCACAACAACGTGCTGGTGTTTATAACTTTAAGGTATATAACAGATGGGGTGAAATTATATTTCAAACCACTAATATAGAAGACGAGTGGGACGGAGCTAATGCAACGGATGGGGTATACGTATACATACTCAATAGCGAATCATGCCCAAAACAACAAACTGGCTTGATTACTATAAAACACTAACGTTTCTTAAAACGATAGAAAACCGAATAAAAAGCTCCAAAAATTCTTTTTGGGAGCCTCTTGCTTATCGAACTCAGTATCTATTAAAATACTAAATTCATGTAATTCCTTTGTCATATACTTACTATATGATACAAATATACAATAAACATACTAAAAACCAAATTGGTATATGGTATATTATTCCAATACAACTGCCGTTCCGCAGGCAGTTACCATAAGCATGCTTCCCTGGCCTACGGTTTCATAATCCAGATCTACACCAATGATAGCATTCGCTCCTTTTGCAACTGCTTCATTTTCCATTTCCTTTAATGCTAAATCTTTAGCTTCACGCAGCGTTTGCTCGTAAGCACCAGAACGCCCAACCACAATATCACGAATACCTGCTAAAAAATCTTTAAATATATTGGTCCTATAATTGTTTCGCCGCTTACCAAACCAATGTAACGCACACCTTTTTACCCTCAATAGTGGGTCTTGTTGTTATGAGCATTTCTAGTAGTTATTATTATTTCTATTGAACCATTTTATTTGCACAATTGCTACTTGCAAACGATTCGGGTTTTGCTTTAAACACAAAGCCCATGCTGAGTATATACCCCATTGCCTCGTGCAGCGCTGCATTTGATTTAAAGTTAGGACTTGTATTAATATCGGCATGTACCTCCATTTCTACATCGTGCAGCTCTAAAAGAGGGCACAATTGATACGCAATATCAATAGAGCCTTGCACTTCCGTGAGCATACGTTCTTTAATGCTCATCCTCTTTTTTGTTTTTTCTTGGTGAATAAACATAAATCCACCGCGATGCTCACGCAGAAAAACAATTACGGTAGCAAAATCAATCACTTCCCCTTTTACTTGTGAGTCGGTACCAATACATACTTTTAGTTTGTTGCCAGCAAGGGTTTCCAGCTCAATTACGCGTTCTACTTCTTCGAGGATGGGGAGTTCAATTTTTTCTCCACTAAATTTTTTCCAGGTCATAACTTTAATTTCTGTTTTATGTGAAACGTTGTTAAAGCGACCAAGTCTGCCTACAAGGCAGTCATTGTATGAGGTCTTACAAATGTAAGCTACGCAAAACTATTGTGATACTACTTGAAGGTTAATTTTATGTTAATGAAGACTTTAGTTATACACTTATTAACAGCTATGTAGCTATAATGTTTAGCAGCGCATTACAAGACAAATAGAATGGAGCAAGATTCCAAAGGGAGAATTGGAAACATTGGGTTATATCACTGTTCAACCCCTAATGCAGCAACACATCGCTGCTTACTGGAAAATGGTCGGATAGTTCCTTTTTAATAATACGGTGATTAAGCACCTCAAAATCGGTACTACACAAAATATAGTCTATCTGAAAATTAGGAAAAATGCCCGTATAAGTACGTCCATACCCCCTACCCTTTTCAATAAAGGTATTTTTAAGGTCTTTAGCTATAGTATGATATGCATAAGAGAGGGGAGTATCATTAAAATCACCACATACGAGCACCGGAAAAGGACTTTTCTCAATTTCGTCAGCAATTCGTTTTGCTTGGGCACTACGTTTCTTAAATGCACGTTTTAATCGAGCCCCTATATTACGAGTAGATTGTTCGTCGATATCTAACTCTCGCTTAAGTGTTTTAAGGTATTTATAGTCTTCGGGCTGAAAGCTGATGGATTGCAGATGCACATTAAAAACCCGTACAACTTGACCCTCTACTTGTAAATCAGCATATATCGCTCTATTACTCGTTTTCTCGTTACTAAACAATATACTACCTCTGCCTTTTATGGGGTATTTAGAGAGCACAATTACACCCTGTTGGCTATACGTATTACTAATATACTTATCGAAATAATAATACTTATAGCGCATTTTTCTAATAATGCTATCTAGTATATTAAACTCCCCATTGTAACGCGTATAAAACTCTTGAATACACAGTACATCTGGTTTTTGCTTGTAAATAACCTGCAACATTTCGCGTTTAAAAGCAGCGTCATATTTTCCGGTAAAGGGCTGAAAAAAGTGTGCGTTGTAGGTCATCACCCGAATAGCATTGGGTGTTTTTTCTAGTGTAGCCTCTTCGCTAAACTTAAAATTGACTACCTTTTTATGTGTGCTCCAACCAGCTAACAACACAAGTACACTTATAAGTACAAAACGATGCAACTTTAATGCCCAGAAAACAACAAAAAACAGATTAAACACTACTAAAAAAGGATACGCCAAGCCAACAAAAGCAATGGGCCAGTAGGTAATAGGATTAAAATAAATCGCAGTATAACTCAGCAACAGTAGCAGTGCAAACGCACTATTGAGTAACAGCCACACCCAGGTAAAGAAGTTTAATTTTCGAAACATTATTTACTTGCTTTAAAAAGCGTTTCCTTTTCCTTAGCTGTTAGCTTATCGTAGCCTGATGCTGCTATTTTATCTAATATACTGTCAATTTCAGCTTGATTTACGTGAGTAGCTGCTTGAGTAGTTTTTTCATTTTTAGCAACTACTTTTAGTTTTGGCTTTTTGGTAAATAACCTTGCACAAAAATCTTCAAGTTGTGCAGACCAATCATTTCCTTTCTGTAACTGCTTTATAAATACAAAGCCAAAAATAGCACCCCCAAGATGTGCAATATGTCCGCCTGAGTTTGCCCCAGCAATGCCTAAAAAGTCGGATACGAAGTAAAACAATGCAATGTATTTAATTTTTACCGACCCAAGCAAAAGCAATCTAAAGCTATAATCGGGTAATAGAGTTGCTGTAGCTGCTACTACTGCCATTACCGCAGCCGATGCCCCTATTGCACTGCTAGAAGCAACACTACCAGCAAAAATTGGGAATACATTATATGCAACAATATATAAAAAGGCCCCTGCTAAGCCTCCCAAAAGATACACCCAAAGAATCTTTACATATCCCAAAAATTCTTCGAACAGTTGCCCAAACCAATACAACCATAGCATATTAAACAGCAAATGAAAAAAGCCGCTATGCAAAAACTGATAGGTAATAACAGTATAAGGCTTATACACTAAATCGGATAAACTTGCAGGAACAGCTAAGTGCGATAATACCCATTGCGAGAAAGAAAAATGGAGTTGAAACAAAAACGCAAGCACATCCAGTACCCCAAAAAACAAATAGATAGCTACGTTTATGGCTATTAACTTATTCAGTCTACCTGGTTTGTTAAAAACAGCGTAACGGATATCTTCTAAAATAGAGTTATTCATAAGGTGTAAAACGATTACGTTGCCAGTATTTGATAAGCAAAAATCCAAATAACATGCCCCCTAAATGTGCAAAATGAGCCACATTATCACCTGCCTCATTGGCTATACCGCTAAACAAGGCGATGGCTCCAAATATAATTACGGCGTATTTAGCCTTTACCGGTATAAAAAAGAAAAAGTAGAGCAATGCATTTGGAAACAACATACCAAATGCCATTAAAATACCATAAATAGCACCTGATGCACCTACTACATTACTATTACTAATCTTATAATCTACCAATTGCCTCACAAACTCTGTGCTCTGCTTTTCTATTGCTAAACTTTTAGGCGCAGCCGTCCACTCATCTAATAAGGCAATAAACGAGGCTTTGAACCCCGCTGGTACCGACTTATAGGTAAAAGTTTCAAACGACTCGACAGTAGCATTATTAAGGTATGCGGCAGCAGCACTTTTAAGCTGATACACTTCATACGTATATACAGCTGTGTGTAAAAAAGCTGCTCCAAATGCGGTAATTACATAAAAAGTAAGGAATCGTTTTGGACCCCATACGTTTTCGATAGCCGTACCAAACATCCACAAGCTAAACATATTAAAAAACAAATGCGAAAACTGGATACTTCCATCGCCTGAGATAAATGCATGTGCAAAAAAGTGCGTAAGAATTTGATAAGGTCTAAAACTGCTGCTTTCGAAGTAAAACAGACCGATATGATCATTGGCATTAATACCAAACTTGTAGTAAAAAACCAATGATGCTACGTACACTAACGCATTGATAATTAATAGATTTTTAACTATTACTGGTAAAAAAGAAAATCCTTGCGGCTGATATTGATTCATGAATTACAAACTAACGATGATGGATAAAAGTTTACTTCCCAATTTTTTTTAATAGTTCTGTTGCCGTAATAATAGTTAAAGTTTTTTCACCGTTCAAGGCTAACGTTGGCATTTCGCAACTAAAAAGCTCATCAATAAGATTTTGCATTTCGGCTAATTCCAATACTTTTCCCGGCTTAATTGCCGCACGTCGTGCCAGTGTTTTTGCCAAGCCATCTCGCTTATCAAATTTGGTAATACTGGCATTCTGATTCACATTTTCCAACAAGGTTTCTATCAACTCCACCGCCTCTGCATCTGCAATTTCGACAGGTATGCCCTCTATTACAAACGTGGTGGTTCCAAATTTTCGTAACTCAAAACCCAGTGCTATTAATTCGGGCAATAATTCTTCTACTAACTCACAATTGGCAGCAGTAAGCGTAAGCGTTTGCGGAAACAACAACTGCTGGCTATAACCTTGGTTATTTGCTAAATGCTGCAAGAATTTTTCGTATAAAATACGCTCGTGCGCCGCTTGCTGATTAATAACTAGTAATCCCGATTTTACTGCCGCTACTACCCATTGGCTGTGCAATTGAAATGGATTTGCATTACTCAACGCAGGCTTATCTACAGTAGTTTCATCCAGCGGAAAAGCAGACTGTTGTTCTATACTGGCAGTGGGCACTAATTTATCAAAAACAGTCTCCCAGTTAGCAGAATTATACTGTTGACGTATATTTAATTGTGGTTGCTGCTGCGTAGCAGCAAAAGGATTATACTCAGGATTGAATCGAATTTTGGGTGCTTCTGGCACCTCATTATGCCCAAGCGGTCTGTAGTTTTTAAAATCAGCGTCGCTATTAAAATCGATACTCGGAGTAATATTGTGTACCCCTAACGAACGCTTAACTGTTGCTCGTAAAATAGCGTAAATCACCTTTTCGTTTTCAAACTTTATCTCCGTTTTTGTGGGATGTACGTTTACATCAATCATTGCCGGATCGATAGTAATATTAAGTACATACGCCGGAAAAGTATCCGGAGCAAGCAACCCTTGGTACGCTGAAACTACTGCATGATTGAGATACGCATCTTTTATAAAACGCTTATTAACAAAAAAATACTGCTCGCCTCGTGTCTTTTTTGCCCAAGCAGGCATACCTATAAAACCACTAATAGCGATCAAATCGGTTTGTTCGGCAATTTCGGCAATGCGCTCTGCTGTTCCTTTACCAAAAAGCTGCACCATGCGTATCTTTAAGTTACTTGCTGGTAATTGAAATTTATACTCACCGTCTTGTTGCATATCAAATGCAATATCGGGATGCGCCAATGCCAATCGTTGAAACTCTTCTATAATATGTTTAAGTTCAATGGGATTACTTTTTAGAAAATTACGACGGGCTGGTACATTGTAAAATAAATTCTTTACAACAACAGTCGTACCCACGGAGGCTTGGCAAAAATCTTGACTTTGCACCACCGACCCTTCTATTTCTATACGTGTACCGAGTTCATCTTCTGCCCTGCGTGTTTTTAATTCTACTTGTGCAATAGCAGCTACAGAAGCGAGTGCTTCGCCTCTAAAACCCATAGTATGTATCGTAAAAATATCGGCTACTTGCTTTATTTTAGAAGTGGCATGGCGTTCAAAACTAAGCCGTGCATCTGTAGCCGACATGCCCTTACCATTGTCTATAACCTGAATTAGTGCTTTTCCTGCATCCTTTACCAACAGCTTGATATGCGATGCACCAGCGTCGATTGCATTCTCCATCAACTCCTTTACAGCCGACGATGGCCGTTGCACTACCTCACCAGCAGCTATCTGATTGGCTACCGAATCGGGTAATAACTGTATAATATCGGACATCTAAAAGGGGTATTTTAAATAAATGTGAAGAAAAACATACTCTGGTATCAACAAAAGCACCTATTTTTGTTTTATTACAGTACTATCTGACAAAAATAGCTAAAAATAAACTTCACTAACTTGCTATTGCCACACTTTTTAAAACAGAAGGGCTTAATCTATTGGAGCCTTGTTTCTTTCATTTCTATAGTCCTGTTTGTATCGGCGCGTCCTAAAGAAGACGATAAGTTGAAATACGACATGGAGCGCAGTAACTCTTGGGTAGACTCTGTACTAAATAGTTTAGATGCCGACCAACGCATTGGACAGCTATTTATGGTAGCTGCTTACTCTAACAGAGGGCCTGAGCATGTACAAGCCATTACCAAACTAATTACCGATTGCCATATAGGTGGCTTAATATTTTTTCAGGGGGGCCCCACACGACAAGCTGTACTTACCAACTATTACCAAAGCTTAACGGCACTTCCTTTACTTGTTTCTATTGATGCCGAATGGGGTTTGGCTATGCGTTTGGATAGCACGATACAATTTCCTCACCAAATGACTTTGGGAGCCATACAGGACGATAAAATGGTGTACCGTTTTGGGTTAGAAATGGCCCGTCAGTGCAAAAGACTGGGTATACATATTAATTTTGCTCCGGTAGTAGATGTAAACAACAACCCACGTAATCCGGTAATAAATGATCGCTCTTTTGGTGAAGACAAATACAATGTAGCTGGCAAAAGTATTGCCTACATGCAAGGCATGCAAGATGGCGGCATTATGGCAAATGCTAAACATTTTCCAGGACATGGTAATACCGATAAAGATTCGCACAAAACACTACCTACTGTGAATCGTACCAAATTGCAAATTGATAGTGTGGAACTATACCCCTTCCGCGAGTTGATGAGCAGAGGATTATCTAGCATTATGGTGGCTCATTTATATGTACCTGCGTTAGATACTACTGCGAATACCGCTTCTACGCTCTCCAAAGCTGTAGTTACCGATTTACTTAAGAACAACTTGCACTACAAAGGCCTTATTTTTACCGATGCCCTTAACATGAAAGGGGTAAGTGCCTACTATCCTCCTGGAATTGTAGATGTAAAGGCGCTATTAGCTGGAAACGATGTCCTGCTTTTTTCGGAAGATGTAACCACAGCAATTGACGAAATTAAAAAAGCCATTACAGCAGGCCTTATTACCCAACAAGAAATTGACGAAAAAGTACGAAAAATACTAAAAGCCAAATACCTATCTGGCTTAAATAAGTACCAGCCTATTGATTTAAAAAATATCAGTGCCGACCTAAATGGAACCCGCTCAGAATTGCTTAATAAGCGGTTGTACGAATTATCTATCACCTTATTAAAAAACAAGAACAATGTAATTCCTTTAGCCAATATAAATCCACAAAAAATAGCTGCATTAAGTATAGGAGCAGATACAGCAAATGCATTCTTACGTGGACTGCGAAAATTTGAAGACATTTCCACATTTGCAATTAGCAAGGGCACTCAGCTTGCTGATTTAGATTTTGTGGAAGCAGAACTGGCACAATACGAAACCGTAATTATCGGCTTGCATAGCATTAGTGGTAGAGAAAATAAAAATTTCGGCATATCCCCTCAGGTAAAAGCACTAATTACACGTATTCAAGACAAATCGAAGGTAATTCTTACCGTATTTGGCAATCCGTACAGCTTACGAAATTTTGAAAATTTTGAACCTATTATTGTTGCCTACGAAGAAAACAAGTACACACAGGATGCTGCCGCACAAGTCATTTTTGGAGGCATGGGAGCTAATGGAAAACTTCCTGTAAGTGCTTCGGAGGTATTTAAATGCGGTGATGGATTTAGTATCACAAACGCTACCCGCTTAAGATACGTACAGCCTGAGGAGGTAAAAATAAACAGTGAAAAACTAAATGAAATTGATTCGATAGTTGCGAGAGCTATTGCTAAACAAGCAATGCCCGGATGCCAAGTACTAGTAGCAAAAGATGGGCGCATTGTGTACAACAAATCGTTTGGCACAAAAAGCAGTACCGACAGCAGTATAGTAACCAATTTTGACCTGTATGACATTGCTTCGGTAACTAAAATAGCAGCGACTACATTAGCAGCCATGCGACTGTACGAAAGTGGCAAATTGGATCTTGATAAAAAAGTAACCGCTTACTTAAATAACCTACGCCTTACCAATAAACGAAACATCATCATATCTGATTTATTGGCGCATCAAGCGGGGCTAAAACCGTGGATACCTTTTTGGAAAAACTCGGTAGAAACCAATAACAAAGGCGAACTCACTAACTATAAACCTACACTTTCGGCAGATTACGGCATAAAAGTTGCTGATAAATTATACTTAAAAACAAGCTATAAACAAACCCTTTGGAAGGAAATCGTTGACTCAAAAACAGAGAATGAAGGCACGTATGTATATAGCGACTTGGGCTTTTATATTTTAAAAGAGATTATAGAAGAACAAACTCAGCAGAAACTGAACGACTACGTAAGTAAGCAATTTTATACTCCATTAGGTCTTACCCGCACCACCTATTTGCCTTTAGCTAAGTTTAAACCCGATGCCATTGTACCAACTGAGTACGACAAAGAGTTTAGGAAGCAGCTTTTGCGTGGCTATGTACACGACCAGGGAGCTGCTATGCAAGGAGGCGTAGGCGGTCATGCTGGTTTATTTAGTAATGCGCAAGACTTAGCCGTAATTATGCAGATGTTGTTGAACAATGGCACGTTTGGTGGCAAACGCTATTTTAAGCCAGAAACCATACAGAAATTCACCACCGCTGTAAGCAGCACCAACAGACGAGGATTGGGTTTTGACAAGCCAGAAACGGCTCCAGAAAAAGGCAGCCCTACCTGCAAAAGCGCCTCTCCCTTTACGTTTGGACATACTGGCTTTACCGGAACTTGCGTATGGGCCGACCCTAAATATAATTTAGTTTATGTATTTTTGTCTAACAGGGTAAACCCAAGTTCGGATAATAAGAAATTGATAGACATGAACGTTCGTACTGATATACAAGAAGTAATTTACCAAGCTATTTTAAAATAACACCCAACCCAACCCATACACTATGCGCGTATCACGATTATTACTAGTACTAACTACATTGTTTTTTTCTACTGCTGCTTTTAGCCAACAAGCAAAAATTGACTCGTTAACAAAAGCCATTAAAATTGCTAAAGCACAAGGGAAAGCTGATAAAGAACAACTATTAGCTAATAAATTGCTTAAAAAGTCATTTAAACTACAAATAAAACTAGATAAGGTAACAGAAAAAGCAAATGCTGTACAGGCTAAATCTGATATTAGCATGGCGCTATTAAAACAAGCGGTAGCCGATAGAAAAACAAGTGTTACTACTGACGAAAAATCGTATCAAAAAATATTAACCAAAGCCAATAAAGAATCGTTGCGTGTAAATACCGCTATGGATAAGGTAAATAAAGCACAACGCAATGCTATTAAAGCAAAACAAGCAGCAGACGAGCAGCAACTAAAGGCGAATAAAAAGCAAAAATCGGCTACTAAGGTAGCGGAGAAGGAAGCTGGGAAGTAGTTTAATACGTTTTTTACTATTCCCCTAATGCTGTATCAGTACATGAAATAGCAAATACTTTTATTGTTAGCAGAGTCTCTCGCATAGCCTGTGGCTGTGTGGACTCTGGAGCTTATTTAATCGATGAATCGCAGAGTCCGCCTACACACTACCTATTTACGGAGACTCTGCTGAAAAAAATCAATAGCTGGTTCTATACATCCCGACGTATAGTCGGGAGGGTCACAGGTTCGAACCCTGCAGCTACCACTCAAAGCCTTCCGCCTATGGCGGAGGGCTTTTTTGTCATGTATATGCATGCTCTTTATACAATATTTCTACATAGCCAATGGATTTATAGTAACTATAACGGCATTGGCCTTTTTGTATACACTATCCATATATGTGAAATATGTAATATATCTCCCACATTCTGTAAAATAAACGAAAAAAATAACCCCTCCTTTGTAGAGTAACGTATTGCAAATACAACACAAAAAAAGTACTTAATTACTAATTTAAAAAATAAACAACATGAAAAAAATAAATTTACTACTTGTCGTTTTTGTAATTCTATTTGGGATTACAAGTACATCAACTGCGCAAACATCAACTACGGTTACAACAGCAGCGGGAGCGGTGCTTATAGTTCCAACAGCGCTTACACAAACGGCTCCTTTACATTTTGGAACTATTAATTTAGTTACCATTGCAGCTGGCACATGTATATTATCTACTTCAGGTGTGCGGGCTTTTACTGGTGGCTTAAGTGGATCAGCAAGTATTCCAGTAGCCACAAATGCAGCGTATAATGTAACAGGTAAAATATCTCAAACATACGCTGTTACACTTCCTGCTGCTGCGATTATAATAAAAATCGGGAGTTCCGTAGCTGCTCCAGACAACATGACCGTTTCTGCATTTACAGCCCGTTTTTTAGGTGCTGCTGTTGATGCGCTAACAAGCAAACTAAGTGTTACTGGGACAGATAGTTTTGTAGTTGGCGCTACATTAACAAGTATGGCTGCGCAAAATGCTGGTGTATATACAGGTACTTTCAATGTAAGTATTGATTATAACTAAAATTTGTGCGTTCAGAATTAAAAGTTTGAGTACCATAAATTATTAACCTTAAAAAAAAATAAAATGAAAAAAATAATAGTATTTATGCTAATACCATTTATGGGTTTTAGCTTCCATTCTTTTGCCCAAGGCGATTTGATAATATCTCCTACTCGTGTAGTTTTCGATGGCAAAAAGCCAAGCCAAGAACTAAATTTAGTAAACAACGGTAAAGATACTGCTGCTTACACTGTTTCTTTTGTTCAAAAAAAGATGAAAGAAGATGGAAGTTTTGAAAATATTGAAACGCAGGATTCAAGTCAGATGTTTGCCGATTCATATTTGAGATTTTATCCCCGAACAATAAAATTGGCTCCTGGCGAAGCTCAAGTAATTAAGCTACAATATACCCGTAAAAAAGACATGGAAATTGGCGAATATCGTTCGCACCTTTACTTCAGAGCTGAAAAAAACAATACCCCAATCGGTATGAATACTACGGCTATAGTTCCAACAAAATTAGTGGTTCAACTCGTGCCCATATTTGGCATTAGTGTTCCAATTATTATACGTTCTGGAAATGTTAGCGCAACTTCAAGTTTAAGTAATATAAAATTAACTGGCCTACAAGATACAGAACAAGCACTTAATTTCACAATCAACAGAACAGGTAATAGCTCCTTGTTTGGAGATATTGTAATTGAATTTACACCAAAGAAAGGAAAGCCTTATCAAGTGGGTGTAATAAATGGTGTTGGAGTTTATACGAGTATCAACAATAGAAATATGGTTATGAAATTAAGCAACAATTCAGGTAAAAAAATTCAAAATGGCAAATTGAAAGTACAATATATAAACCGTGAGGATACTAAACAAATTGTTTTAGCAAAAGCAGAAATTGATATCAAATAGTGATTTGAAACGGATATATATGATTTTATTTTTTTTAACCCACGCTCAAAGTTGTGGGTTAAAAAAAAATAAATACAAGATGAAATAGCTATGTACTAATGTTCAGGAAATGATATGAATGTTATATGGCGTATTCCATGAGGTCTAAAAACAAATTATATTCTCATGAAAACATCAAGCACCGAATCTGTCTATCAAAAACCATACTCCTTATTAATCATTTTTTTCTTTTGCTTCAATGCATCATTCTCTCAGTCCGAAAAAGTAGAACCTTCAATAACAGCATCAGTAAAACAGTCCATCAATTTTGGATCTTTTTGCCTAATAGGCAACTCCGGCGGTACAATCACAGTTGCATTTGATGGAAGCAGAACATCCACTGGTGGAATAGTTTTATTATCTAATGCACCCATTGCCACGCAGGCAATCTATGAAATCAAACTTAAAAAGGAACAAAATATAATCATCACCTACAATCCCAAAGCACTGCTAACAAATAGTAATGGAAGCAAACTATTGTTCGATGTTGGTCCTTCTGACAAAGGAATTAATGGTTCAAGTTTTAAAATTGGCGGTGATAACAATTTTACTACTCAATTGCAATTAGGTGGCACACTACACATTCCGAGCACAGCACCTCCAGGAAATTATTTAGGTAGTTTCGATGTAACCTTTAATTAGGGATTTTTCATGAAAAAGGATAATTTCTTCGGTAATTGCCTTGAATATTATAAGTTAATAGCCAAACACTCATTCTCGTTTCTATTGATGTTTGTTTTTATTTTAGCTGGATTTGATGCGCCTGCACAAAACAGCACCTCCTTAGTTCCTAAAGATACTGCAATTGTTTACGATGAAATTCATATACAAGTGTTGCTTATGGAATATAAAAGTTTTTATATTGATGTTTTATATACTAACACTGGTTTACTCTACATAAATATTGAAGATCTATTCAAATTCTTGAATATTAATTGCAGATCTTATAAACAGGGGGAACATCTCAATGGATTTATTGAGAATGAAAGCCGAACGTATGAAATTGATTATACTGCCAAACAAATAATGGTTGGTGATAAGCTGTTTAATTCTCCAAATAGCTTGATAAAAGAAATGGGCGTTCTTTATATAGAATCTTCTTCGCTTTCAAAAGCGTTTGGAATATCAATGACGCTCAATTATCGATCGCTGGTCATTCAATTAAAATCGAATTTTGAACTACCAATCATCAAACAACAACGCATTGAAAAACTACGAAACAATATTGCCAAATTAAACGGAGAAACTATTACTGATACCACAATAGTACGAAATTACCATTTGTTAAAGTTAGGAACCATTGATTGGACTCTAGGTTCTTCACAAGCATCAAATACAATAGGCCAAAACAACTTCGGGTTGGGTTTGGGTACTGAATTGTTATACGGTGAAACAGATATATCAATGAATTATTATACTGGACAAAAACTTAACAATAGTCAACTAAACTACCTTTGGCGTTGGGTCGACAACGATAAATCAATCATCAAACAAGCCACAATTGGCAGGATATCACCGCAAGCTATCTCCTCCATTAATTCACCAGTAGTGGGGGCAGAGATCAGGAATTCGCCTACTTTGGCAAGAAAAGCAACTGGCTATTACATCATTCATGAAATTACTAAACCTAATTGGATTGTAGAACTTTACATAAACAATGTATTGGTCAATTTTACAAAAGCTGATGCTTCAGGTTTATTTATTTTCAAAGTTCCAATTGTTTATGGCTATACCATACTTAAGTTGAAATTTTATGGCCCTTTGGGTGAAGACCATGTCAATGAGCGCACTATAAATGTTCCTTACACTATTATGCCTACTAAAAAACTTGAATACAGTTTATCCGCTGCTATTGTTCAGGATAACAATTTAAACCGTTTCTTGAAAAGCGAATTTAATTATGGCATTAATACTATTTTAACCTTTGGCGGTGGGTTTGAATATCTATCATCCAATTTCAATAATTCAGTTATTCCTTATGCAAAAGCAAGTCTGCAACCCATTAATCAATTAACATGCTATGGCGAATATGTTTACGGTGTGAGAAGCAGAATTTTACTGAACTATTATTTTTTGAAAGATAACTTATTGGAAATTGATTATACAAAATATAAAGAAGGACAACTTGTTACATATAATCACTCTCTCGAAGAAAGAAAAATGAAAGTTTCCTTTCCATTCCGATTCAAAAATATCTCTGGAAATGGTTTAACTGAATTTACACAATATGTTTATAAAACTTTTACTTATAATCAGGAAAACAGCAGTTTATCTTTCAATTATAGACAAATGAGTACAAATTTGTCCACCCAATTAAATTTCATAAATTCTCAACTTTTAAACACAATCACGAATCTATCGTTATCATATCGATTGAGTAATGGATTTAGCCTCACTCCTGCTGTTCAATATAATGTAGGAGTGAACAAATTTGTAGTATATAAAATAACAACTGAAAAAAGAATTCCTTTTGGATTGATCTCTATTTTATATCAAAACAATAATATGGATAACGACCAACTTATTGCACTTTCTTTTAGATACGATTTACCCTTTGCTAAAACTAATGGTACTACTTCGTTTTACAATGGCAATGTTTCTATATCAGAGAGTGCTCAAGGTAGTTTGGCTTTCAAGGAAAACAAGAAAGGTTTATACATAAACAATAATCCCGCTGTTAGTAAAGGAGGAATAGCACTTTACCCATTTTTAGATTTGAATCAAAATGGCGTTTTCGATTCCAATGAACACATTGTGATGATAAACTCACCAAAAATACTTGGCGGTCAGCCAATTTTTAGCAAAAAAGATTCAATCATACGAATTCCCAATTTGATTGAATTTTCAAATTACATAATTGAATTTAGCGACGATAACTTGGAGAATATTACTTGGCGATTTAAAAATAAAAAATATCAAGTGTTAATCGATCCAAACCAATTTAAACGTATTGACATTCCAATTATTTCAGTTGGAGAAGTAAATGGCATGGTTTTTCTTAACCAAGAGAATTCAACGAAAGGAATTGGACGTATTTTAGTAAAATTTTACACTAAAAGCAACTCAAAAGTAGTTGCCGAAGTCCTTTCTGAATCTGACGGATATTTTTCTTATATGGGGCTTCATCAAGGAGATTACTTTGCCAGCATTGATTCAACACAATTGAGCAATTTGGATTTAACCACAAATCCACTAAAAATGGAATTCAGTATAAAAATGTTAGAAGAAGGGGATATAGTAGGAGATCTTAATTTTGTGTTAGTTAAAAAGAAATGAAATATAAATCCCCATATTGATCGGATCTCGCTGTTCGTCCTCGTTTAGCTTGTGTGGACTCTGGAGCTTATTTAATCGATGAATCGCAGAGTCCGCCTACACACTACCTATTTGCGGAGACTCTGCTGGCAAAAAATATCTATTTACTGGTAGTACCTACAAAAAGCAATTATAGGTAAGCAAGCTGGCTATGTATGCCAGTGCGGTCATGTACACCAGCTGAATGGCTGGCCATTTCCAATGCTTGGTTTCGCGGAGGGTTACGGCTAAGGTACTCATGCATTGCATAGCAAAGGCATAAAACACCATGAGCGAAAAGGCGGTAGGCACATCAAATACGGGCTTGTTGGTTACAGCATTTCGGGCATTTTTCATTTTATCGCGTACCGAAGATAAATTGGTTTCATCTCCCTGCACGCTGTATATGGTTGCCATAGTGCCCACAAATACTTCGCGGGCGGCAAAACTGGTAATCAGCGCAATGCCTATTTTCCAATCAAAACCCAAGGGACGAATAACAGGTTCTATGGTTCTGCCCAATACGCCGGCAAAAGAGGCTTCCAATTTTTCCGATCTTTGGTGCAATTGATTTGCGCTAGTTTGCGGCAGTGCGGCATAGCGGGTAGTAATTTCGTTCATGGCTGTAGGTGGTCCATACGTTGCCAGCACCCATAAAATAACAGAAACAGCCACAATTACTTTACCAGCCTCCCACACAAAAGTGCGTGATTTTTCCACCAAGGTCAATCCAATATTGCTCCAGCGCGGCATACGGTATACGGGCAATTCCATCAGAAAAAAGCCACGTTCTTTGCTCTTAATTATTTTTTGCAGCACCAATGATGCTACAATAGCGGCTACAAAACCCAATAGGTACATTGCCATAAGCACCATACCCTGCAAATTGAATATACCCCCAACAAACACATCGGGCACTACCAACGAAATGAGCAAGGTATACACGGGCAACCGTGCCGAGCAACTCATTAACGGAATCACCATAATGGTAATGAGCCTATCTTTCCAATTTTCGATGGTACGGGTAGCCATAATAGCTGGCACGGCGCAAGCAATACCGCTAATAAGCGGCACTACCGATTTGCCGTTGAGCCCTACACTGCGCATCAGCTTGTCCATCATAAAGGTAACACGCGCCATATAGCCCGTATCTTCTAAAATGGCGATAAACGCAAAAAGGATAACAATTTGTGGTAAAAAAATGAGCACGCCACTTAAGCCTGCCAATACCCCATCTACCAACAAATTGGCTATTACCCCATGTGGCAACACACGGTGCAAGAAATTACCAAAAAGCAAAAAACACTGCTCTATGGCATCCATTGGATATTTAGAAAAGGTGAAAATAGATTGAAATACCACGAAAAGTATTGCCAAAAAAATAAGGACTCCAAAAAACTTATGGGTTAGCAACCGGTCTAATCGGTTGCTAAATGTTTCGTCGTGCTTGTGCTCTTGTTTTACCGTATCATACAACAAATCATTAATGAGGTTGTAGCGCAACAAGGTTTCTTGCGTTTGCAGTTGCTGAATATTAGGCGGATTATTGGCTACGGCAAAAGCAATGGCCTTTTTTTGTTCGGCGGTAATAAATTTGGCTTCGCCAAATAAACTGATAAGTTGAAAAGCAATATACTCGTTGGGATTACCCGTAATGGCTTTTATTTTTTCTGTTAGCGCTGGTGCAAGTGTGGCTGTTTCTATATGAAAAAGCGGTGCAACAATAGCGCCTTTGCTGGCAATCGCCTCTTTTAGCTGGGTAATACCTGCCCCGTTGCGCGCATCCAGCTGCACAATGGGGATGCCTAAGCGGCTTTGCATTTCTGCAACATCAATTTCTATGACTAACTGCTTTGCCATATCCATCATGTTTAGCGCCAGCACCATGGGTATGCCCAAATCGGCTACTTGTGTAAACAGCAATAAATTACGCTTCATGTTGGTGGCATCTACCACTAGCACAATCAAATCCGGACGTGTTCCCGAATCTGTATCACACAATACGTTAAAAGCAATGGTTTCATCCGCAGAGCGCGGATACAAGGAATAGATACCTGGCAAATCGATGATGTCCACCACTTCGCCAGTGGCTAAGGCACACTTCCCCGTTTTTTTATCAATAGTAACACCCGGAAAGTTTCCTACCTTTTGGTTAAGACCCGTAAGTGCATTAAAAAGCGTTGATTTTCCAGTATTGGGGTTGCCTACTAATGCTACTTTCAAGATGGTTAGGTTATTTTATCAGAATGGTATCGGCTTCGCTAAGACGTAGGCTTAATTTATATCCCGAAACCGTAATGGCAATAGGGTCGCCAAAGGGAGCAATATTGGTTACCTGTACCCACTCGCCAGGCAAACAGCCCATTTCTAAGAGTTTTACCGACAATAACTCATCGGTAAAAGAATGAATAGTAGCTTTTGCGCCTAAGGGCAGTTGAGATAAGGTCATAAAGAATCACAAATAAACTAATTTATTTAGAATTATTCCAAATAAATTAGTTTTGTTCTTTTCTTTATACGTTAATTTTGCCTACTTCCGATTTTTGCTGACCAAAAGTAGGGCAATTACACCCTTTTTTTTGTTTAAGAGGGCGGTAGCCTGCCCGTGGCGAACAGGCACTAAGTACTAAGCAGATTAGTACAAAAAACAGACTGTAGCGCAGGGTATTCCTTTTAGTCATACAGGTGATTAACGCAATGCAGGTATTTTTGTTATACACAACCAAGCAAATAAGCAGCCAGATATGTTCGCTACTATATCTAATGGGTCTCCGCTGCGGTAGGTAAAAAAGTAGGCTTGCAAAAACTCGATAAACATTCCGTAAAACACACAAAAACAAGCCATCAAAAATGGCAATATGTCATTTGGTGGTCGTGCTATATCTTGGCGGTTCAGCCCTCTTACGAGCAGAATTTGCAATACAAAATAGAATCCAAAGTGGACGAGTTTATCCAGGTGTGGAATACGCTGCAATGTCGAAATTCGACCGTTATACAAACAAGACATCACGAAAATAACCCCTACCCACAGTATAGCCGGTACAAAACTCTTCCAATTCATTAGGCGCCTATCAAAACTTTGTAAGCTGTGGCATCCAATAGTGCGCTCACATCTGCTGTATTTGATACCTTAATACGCACCATCCAACCATCGCCATAAGGGTCTTTGTTTACCAATTCTGGCGTAGTATCTAATTTTTTGTTCATTTCCAATATCTCACCACTTACCGGCATAAACAAGTCAGATACTGTTTTTACTGCCTCTACGGTACCGAATACATCTTCGTGATTTACAGTTTTTCCAATCGTATTAATATCTACATATACAATATCTCCCAATTCGCGTTGTGCAAAATCGGTAATACCAATAGTAGCTACATCTCCTTCTAATTTTACCCACTCGTGGTCTTTCGTGTATTTTAATTCGGCTGGTATGTTCATTCTTCTTTATATTTTTTAATTGGTTTCAAAAGTAATTCTTTTAGTACACCTGCACAAACAGACACACCTTTTTTACGCTAAAGTAGTTTAACTACCCAATGTGAAACGTAAACTTACCCCCACATTGGTATTGGCTACTTTAAACGAAAGCGAAGTATATGGCTTTACCACACGTCTATCGTAAAATATGCGTATATTGAATCGTTCATTAATCACATAATCAGCAGATGGCCTAAAGGTGATAGTATATTGCCCTGCTGCTATATCTGAACCATTTACTACATCCAATCGGTGAACAATACTACGGGTATCACCTATAGAAACATCAAATTTGAAATTAATATCATTTTTCAGTACTAACTGCTTATCTCCTTTTAGTTTTATCGGAAATTTTATATTAGAGGTACGATAACCCGTACCCAATGTTATTTGATTATCTCGTTGTTCGCTTAATTGACCATTTGAAAGACTAAGCCCTAAATTTCGTGTTTTTCGGTATTCTATGTTCACCGAAACGTTGTTTTTAAGGCGCATATCAAATCCCAATAATGGGGCAAACTGCTCGGAAATACTGGCTTGCTGCGCCTGATAACGTGGCAAAAAGTTATTGCTAAAATCACGTGATATAACGTTTCCTTCTTTATCTGCCTCATACCTCACCAACGTAGTAAAGCTATTTAAACTATAGGTAGATTTATAGGAATGGGTAACACTTACATTCGAGAAAATTTCGGCAATAGCAGGAATTCGGGTAAGCCCTGTAAAGGTAACGCGATAATTAGGTGCAGGTATTTTGGTAAGATAATTTAGTGATTGTCCGTTTACACTTGTACCTGAATATGCCGCTAAAAAGGCTGGAATTAGTACATCCTGCTGATAGCGCCCGTACCCATCTTTATATCCTGCCGAGTCATTAGCAGGGTTAGATTTTGGATTTTCTGCAGCCAATCGTTCAGATATAATAGCTCTGTTTTCTGAAAAACGGTCGAATACTTTTGATTCTGGCTTTTCTACCGAACTGCTTGAAAATGCAGTACGCAAACTAAAAAATGAGATAGAAAAACTCCCTGTTGTTACAGGATTTACAGAAATGAATTTATTAAATGTGTTACTACTCTGATTGCTATCTATCCTATAAAACGCCTGATTGGTAAATGATATAGTACGATTGCCCGTAAACTCTACACGTAAATCAGGTAGTGGCTCAAAATTAGCACGTATATTAATATCCTCCTTTTTGTTGGTGAGATATTGATTGTTTTGCCGTCTATCTCTAGTAATCAAATTATCACTCGCTAAATCATCAATAATATTGCGTTGGCTACCAAATGCAAAATTATAGCCAGGCGCATTACCTCTATCGCCGTCGAGTCCCAAATAAGTAGTTTTACCTAAATAACCTGGTATGGTAGTTCCATTAGTAAGCGAGTAGGTACCATTAATTGTTTTTAAACTAACTAGCAAACGTGCAAAGAAACGTCCTGTTTGTGCCAACCTATCTGGCTTTTCTTCTTCCTCTGCTTTTGGTTTTTCCTTGCCTTTGGCAGTATCCAACTTGGCTTTTAAATCCTTTTGCAAGTTTTTTATACCTGCAGGGCCTTTATTAGTTGGTTTTTTAGGCGTATTTAAACCTCGCAAATACTTTGATTTATTGTACAATGTAGTTAGTGTAAATGTTGGGTTAATGGTAATAGTACGCGAGTTCGAAATTGTATTACCAAACGAAATAGCACTCAAAGAATCTTTTCCTCCTATAGTTGTATCACCAGTAGGAAAACCACCTTGGCGGGCGAAAAGTGGATCTATTTTCCAATCGTATTTAACAGCATAACGGGCAATTAAATTGGTCCAATCAAAAAACGGCAGCTTATTTATTGGCACGGTATAGCCCAAACTTGCCGTATGCCCATAGTTTGTGGTGCGTCCTAATCGTTTTAAGTTACGGGTAAGTGTATCTCTATTAAGCGCAGTAATGCGCCCCTCTGGCTCCTCTACCAACGATTGGTTGGTTGCCGTAAAGTCGAACTTTAGTGATTTAGCCAAATCCCATTTAAGACCATACACACGAGTAATTTTGAAGTTTTTATTAAAGTTTTCGCGTGTACCTATATTATCCAAAGTATCTAAATCGCGGAGTTTATTTACGTTGTAAATCCTATCTCCATCTATTCTAAAATCGAGCGCATATGGTCGTAAGTTAAAGTTAAAATCTTTCAGCAACCTTAAGCTTGGAGATTTAATTACCTTCTCTAGCGGACGATAATTTTTAGGTTGCGAATTATAATTATAAGACAACGCAGCCTTATAGGTTTTGGTAGAGTCGTAAGAGGTTAAATAATTACGCCGCGAAGATTGCGTGTAGGCATACGTAGCACTAAGGTTAGAAATATCGTAAATACGTGCAGGACCACCGCTTGTCTTCTCTTTACGCACATTGGTAAAATTGATACCCTTACGCTCGGTAACGTCATTTAGCGAGTCTAACTCGGTTTTGCTTTTCTGTTTTTCCACATTTTCGAGCAAAATATCGGGGCTATCTGGCGCAAATTGTGGTTTGCTTACTGCTTTGGAGTAGTTTACAAACATTGGGATTTTAATTCCAGACTTTTCGGGTAAAAACTTCCCCAGTTCTACACTTGACGAAGCATCAAATTGCGTGTTTTCTGTACGTTGGCGTTCGCTTACTTTTTTATCAATAGAACCAAACCCATAGGTGCTCTTGGCACCCGAAACCGTTACGTTGGCAAAGTCGGCCAACTGCGCATTTACACGACCTATCGCTGCCCAGCCTCCATCCTCATCAAATTCAGACATGCGCAATTCGTTAAACCACAATTGGGTACATTTGTCGAATCCATCGTTCTTAGGATTACGCACCCCTAGCATAATTACGCGCACTTTACTTAAATCAGGTTGTCCCTTTACATATATTTTGTTGCCGCCATCTGCTACAGAAAAAACCTGATTAATCAACACACCCAAAGAATTACGCAGTTGTTTTGCTTGTTGCAATACACTAAAACTGATGTCTAACTTATTAGCAAGTGGCCAAATAATATCTGGGTTAGTAGTGGCATCGGGTGTTATTTGCATAGGTATTTCGTACTCATAATAGTTATCATTATAATCCGAGCCTATGCGTATAAAACCAGTAACGTCTCCATTTTGTAAATTAGCTCCTTCGGCATGTATAAACATTTCGAGGCGCTTGTACGACCTAAAGTCTAATGTTACATTTTTGAAAGCCGCCCGTGCAAAACCATCTTGCAAATTGCACACGTTTAACGCCAACGACTGCTCGTTTTGGAAAGTAGCACCTCTTACATCTTGCTGATTACGTTCTTGCTGAATACCTGGAGGCAACACATACGGCACGGGGGTACGTCGTGCATTTTCTTCCACATTTACTGTAGACAAATCAAATAGCGAATTATCGGTACCTGTTATGGTGCTATCTCCTAATGTAATACGGCTTAGCAGTGGGTCATTGCGTCGCCAATCACCTCTACCCAATTGCAAGCGGGCAAAACGTAGCACCGTACTATCCACAAAACCAGTTAAAAACATCCGCATAAAACGAATGGATTTAAAATCTTGTATATCCCCTACACGTTCTTGTGCCTGAGATATTGGCACTTTAAATTGGTACCACGTAACCGTTTTTTGGCTTTTATCTTCTAAGGTAACGGTAGCATTTACCCTATCGGTGATAAAGTTTTTACCCACTACAAAACTATCCGGCACAATGGCTATTCGGTACTGAAAGTACTCATCAGATTTGCTCGAGTTATTATCTCTGTTGTAATCTTCGCCATCGGGGTTAGGCGTTGCTGCCGTTGTTTCTAAGCCCGTTTGAGCTAACGATTGTTCAGCCGTTTTGGAGTTGCTCTCGGTACCATTATAGCGGGCATAGCGCTCGATAATAGGCGATTTTGCATTATCCAAATCACCTCCTCGGTAATAATGAAAATCATCAGCAGAAGGATCGGCTACCGCTTGTTGATATGCTGGTGAATTATCGCCATGCAGGGCACGTACTTTTGCTAAATAATCATTTTCAAAAAAGCCTACCTCGTCGGCTGTTGATAAGCCATCTAAACCAACGTCTTGCTGCCTACGCGAATCTGGGTTGTTATCAAATGCTTGTGTTACTGCCTGTAAACGTGGCACACGCCCCCAAACTGTTGTATCAACTTTACCTAAATCGCCATCGGCTGGCAAACCGTTTTCTAATGATTTACGTCCGTCTTTTAGTATATCCTCCGAAATATTACCCAAGTTGAAGTACAAATCTCCCCCAGCTGCCATAGGGTTGTAAATAAATGGATCTAACAACCAAAATTCAATAAATTCCACGTTTAATGCTTCAAAATCATTCGACTCTAATCTGCGGGTAATACCACCCCATTTCCCTTGTGGATTATTCAAGCGCCCATCTGCATTCAACCCTGTTGCTGTAAAGTTGTATGGACCACGGATGTTTGGGTTGTAATACAAATCGAAGGTTTGTAAAGTATTTGGCGAACCTCCTATAACTGGCTTACTCGGAAACACCTCTTGTTCTATTACCTGCCTTACGTAATGATTAGAAAGTTGCGCCTTATCACTTTTTATATGTGAGGGCGTAGCGCTATTTGTTTTACTATAAAACAATGGATCGATATTGTAAAAAGCCAATCGGGCTCTTTCAAAACCATAATCCAAATTATTGGTTAATTGTGCCGATGTAAATAGCTGTGGAGTGCCCGAAATAAACCATGCGGTACTATTACGTAAATCAATAACCGATTTACTACCTTCAAAATCATCTATATATGATATTCCTTTTTTATTGCTTGCCGTATTTAATGCTTGTGAGTGCCCAGGTACTAGCTGTGCAAACTCGCCAGATACCGTAACCGATGATTTTACCTTTGTATTTATCAATGGAATACGATCTACAAGTCGGGTAAGTAGGCGCGAATCTGTATTGTAATTTACATCAAACCCATACATCGTATTTTTGATAGGCTCATCACCTATATTCACTTTTTGGGTAAGGGGGCGTTCGCTAAGGCGCACTACGGTAGCACCCGCATTTAACTTCTTATTTACTCTATAATCAAAGCGAGTTCCTAAAAACGTTTTGGATTGTACTGCAAATAACTGATTACTCTCTAACCTAATTTTAATTTGTTGGCCAGAATTCAGAATACCCTCGTTTACAATTTTTACCCTACCTATATTGTAATCAACAGTATAATCGATACCCTCTTGTAGTTTTTGCGTACCTGCCGTTACCACCACCGAACCCTGTGGCACATTAATCGCATTTAAAGAAAATTCGGAACTGCTTGATCCTTGATAAGTACCTTTTATAAAGTACCTATTTAGCTCCGGAAACTGTTGGGCAGAATACTTAGTAGTATCGTACAATTGCTGGAACACATATTTTTTAATGAGTGCTGTTTCTCCAGATGCAAATTTCTCCCTAAAATCTGTCCCAAAAGGCTCTACAAGAGGAATTACAATACGCCCGTTTTGAGGGTCGATAGTGATACCTTCAATAAAATCGAATATACCGTCAGGTTTATTTTCTTGGCGTATATTTAGATTATCTAAATTAAATAACTGCAAGAATATTTTACCAGTGGTATTTACCCCCTCTGCCATTACTTGTTTTTCTACACTGGTGGCTTCGTCTAATCTAAAAATATCTAACTTAAATCCTTGTGGGCTAATTTGATATCCGCCAATGTTGTAGATGTTTTTCATCATCAAATCCCAAGTTGGCAAACGCACTTTTATCGTTTCGTTCTTCAATAATTTGGTGTACAACACTTCTGGATTCTCTTGATTATTTGGCCTATCGGATGAAAATTCCCCCACCTGATATTCTACACCATCAACCGTATAGCGATATGCCACACACAGCACTTCATCTGAATTTAAGGATTGGTTTAGCGATAAGTATCCCAATTGCGGATTAAATGTAAACTCTCTATCGGTAAGCTTACGCGCAAAGGTGAGTTTATTAAAATTATCATTACCTCCAGGATTTGGGAAATAATTATTGATGGTATTATCGTCTGATTTTCTAATTGCCGCTGGCAATTTTCGCAGTAAATCATTGGAAGGCGTATTGCCCGTAGTTTCGTCTGTATTAGGCAATGGATTATAGCCCGGTCCTCCAGCTACGCCCGCAACATTAAATATCTTTTCATTCTCCCCAAAATCAATAAAACCAATAATGTCTCGTGAATCTGTATTACTATTGGTTTTATTGGTAATCCATACCTCCACTTTATTGATATTTACCCTACTGTTTACAACTGGTAAATTCGCCAATGCTTTGTTGTAATTATCTCTAAAATAATGGGCCAAAAAGTAATGTTTATTGGCTTCGTAATTATCTCCTTGTAAGCGAAAATCGGTGCTTTGCGATCCCGAATTAATGGTAATTTCCTTTTGCTCACTTTTTTGTTGTGAGAGCACACTTGTAACTGTAAGCCTACCAAACTGCAATTGAGTTTTGATACCAAACAATGATTGACTACCAGATATTAAGCTACTGCTTAGCGGCAAACTCACATTTCCTGCTTCAATTTTTTTAATAATCTCATCCTCGTAACCGGTATAATCAAGCTTTACCTGATTCTCGAAATCGAACTGCGATTCGGTATTGTAATTGGTAGTAATTTTTAGCTTATCCCCTATGTTACCTACAACGTTTAGCTGTATTTGCTCATCAAAGTCAAACGTTCCATTACTACGTGAACGTTCATTAGCTAATGGATTTTCATTTTTATTAAACTGCCCCTGAAAAGTAAGCTGAAATGACCCCTGTGGACGAATATCTACCGATCCGCCACCAAAAACACGATCAAATGCTTGGTTTTCTACATACAATTTCGGAATAATACTTGTAGCTCCAATTAAGTTAGTAGCTCCACTACGCTGACGCCAGTAGTCTGACTTAACACGCGTAAGTTCATACTTTTGAAATTCCTCGAAACTTAAATATTGTGGTGATTTAAAAAACCTACCGCCTATTGTTTCGGTAATGGTATACATCCTCGTATCAGGGTTGTAATCTACCTTACGCTCCACATTTGGTGAATCCTTTATTTTAATCCCACCTAAATTATCGTCCAATACATTATCAGAAGGGGTAAGAGGGTACTTGAGGTTGCCTGTATCGACTGCAGAGTACGGATTAAAAGCAATAGTGAGAGTAGGACGATAGCGCGCATTCGAACTCCATACGATAGTTACACCAACTAGTGTGAAGAGCAAAACGGTAAAGGAAGATGGAAAATATCGTCTCAAGCGCTACAAATACATTTAAAAAGGGCAATAAAGATACGTTAAATGCTTTTCAACGCCAATTTAATCAACTGTTCTACGCTAAGGTCGTCACCATGTGTTTTCATACTGCTACTTAACGCTTTTTCGGCAACTTGCCGTGTGAAACCAAGCATAATGAGTGCTGATAACGCTTCTTCATTGGCAGTATTGTTTCTAGGACCAGAAATTAACGATTCGAAGCCTTCTTTCTTTAATTTATCTTGTAACTCCAGTATTAAACGCTGTGCCGACTTAGGACCAATACCCTTTATACGCTGTACAGTAGGAATATCGCCTTGCACAATAGCTTGCTGAATTTCGGCAGGACTAATAGATGAAAGCATCATACGTGCTGTACCCGGACCAATACCCGATACAGATATTAAGTGCGAAAATAAACGGCGTTCTCCTTCATCGAAAAAGCCATAAAGGGTATGGGCATCTTCCTTAATACTTAAATAGGTATGCAACAATACATTTTCGGTACTGGGCAGTAAACCAAATGTATTAAGGGAGATATGAAGATGGTAAGCCACGCCTCCTGCTGTTTCTACCAGCACGTGCGTTGGGCTTTTGTGCACCATTTTTCCTTTTATGTATGTTATCACTTTTATTTACTAAGATTACGAATAACGAATTATTACGAATTTACTAACGACTATTGACTTGCGACTATAGACCCTTTCTCGATTGTGCATCAACTACAGCAATGGTTACCATGTTCACAATTTCGCGAACCGAACTACCCAATTGCAAAATATGCACTGGTTTATTTAGACCAAGTAAAATAGGTCCTACTGCCTCAGCACCAGCTACTTCTTGTAGCAGTTTATACGCAATATTACCCGAATCTAAATTAGGGAATACCAATGTGTTAGCCGACCCTCCTGCTAAAGTAGAGAATCCGAAATTATCATTCAGCAGCGTTTCATTCAACGCAAAATTTGCTTGTATTTCTCCATCTACTAATATATCCGGATACATAGCATGCAGCATTTGCACCGCTTCACGCATTTTTAATGCCGATGGTGTTTCTGTTGAACCAAAATTGGAATGTGAAAGCAAGGCAATACGCGGTTGGATATTGAATTTTTTTACCGATTTAGCTACCAGTGCCGTAATATCTACTATATCTTCTGCCGTTGGCTCCACATTTACAGTAGTATCTGCCAAAAATAGTGGTCCTTTTTTGGTAAGCAACAAATACATACCCGCAACTTTACGTACTCCAGACTCTGTTCCGATTATTTGCAATGCCGGACGAATGGTACTTGCATAATTACGGGTAAGTCCCGAAATAAGTGCATCTGCTTCGCCTACTTCTACCATCATGGCACCAAAATGATTACGCTCACGCATCAATTTTTTGGCTTCGTACATGGTAATACCCCTGCGTTGGCGTTTATTAAATAATATTTCGCCGTAACGTGTTTGGGTATCTTCCTCATACCACGGATTAATAATTGGTGTATCGCCCAAATCAAGGCTATTTTCAAGTAAAATCGCTCTGATTTTATCTACATTACCCAAAAGTATGGGCTGTGCAATACCTTCTTCACGTACTATTTGAGCTGCTTTTAATATTTTGTAATTATCGGCTTCGGCAAACACTACACGCTTAGGGTTACTCTTTGCCTTATTAGTGGCATTGCGCATTATCTTATCATCTAGCCCCAAACGCTTTTTCAATTCGTCTTTATAGGCTTCCCAATCGGTAATGGGCTTGCGCGCCACACCCGATTCCATAGCAGCTTGTGCTACAGCTGGAGCTACGTGTGTAATGAGTCTAAAATCTAATGGCTTAGGGATAATATAATCTTTACCAAACGTGATATTTTTTTGATTATAGGCCATATTTACCGCTTCGGGAACGGGCTTTTTGGCTAAATCGGCAATAGCACGCACCGCTGCAACTTTCATTGCCTCGTTTATTTGAGTAGCACGCACATCTAACGCCCCTCTAAAAATATATGGGAAACCCAATACGTTATTTACCTGATTAGGAAAATCAGAGCGACCAGTAGCCATAATTAAATCATCACGTGTGGCTACGGCTATGTTGTAATCTATTTCGGGATCTGGATTTGCCATAGCAAATACAATGGGGTTTGCAGCCATTGCACGCAACATCTCTGCCGTAAGAATATTGGCAGAAGAAAGTCCAATAAACACATCGGCTTTTTTTATTACCTCCTCAAGCGTATGTACATCTTTGCTGGTAGCAAAATGGCGTTTTGTAGCATCTATATCTCCCTTTCTATCGGCACGTATTACGCCTTCTCTATCGAGCATTACAATATTTTCGAGCTTTGCACCTAAAGAAACGTATAATTTGCAGCATGAAATAGCTGCTGCGCCTGCACCGCTTACTACAATACTAACATTATCAATGGCTTTGCCTTGTATTTCTAACGCATTGAGTAATGCTGATGCGGAGATAATGGCGGTTCCGTGTTGGTCGTCGTGCATTACAGGAATATTCAACTCCTCTTTTAAGCGGCGCTCAATCTCAAAACATTGTGGCGCTTTTATATCTTCTAAATTGATACCACCAAAGGTTGGCTCCATCGCTTTTACTGTACGTACAAAATCGTCTACATCTGTTACGTTCAGTTCTATATCAAATACATCAATATCAGCGAATATTTTGAATAAAATCCCCTTACCCTCCATTACTGGCTTAGAAGCATGTGGACCAATATTACCTAAACCCAACACAGCGGTTCCGTTGCTAATAACTGCCACTAAATTACCTTTAGCGGTGTATTTATATACGTCCTCGTCATTTTCGGCAATTCTTAAGCATGGCTCGGCAACGCCTGGCGAATAGGCCAATGATAAATCGCGCTGCGAATTGGTAGCTTTAGTAGGGATTACTTCAATTTTTCCGGGGCGGCCTTGGGAGTGATAATCTAAGGCATCTTGCTTGCGCGAGTTTTTACTCATTTTCTAATTGTAATGAGTGCTAAAAGTACAAAAAATAATGCCTCAACGGGGAATAGTTGAGGCATTATTTATACTATTTGATTGCTGTTATTGTATTACCAATGGCAATGTAGTACGCTGTGTGCCATTGCTTATGCTTACTATGTAATTTCCTGTTGGTAAAGGGTTAAGAAAAACACTGCCTGCACCTTTTTGCATATAGGTTGCTTGCAACCTACCCAACAAATCATAAACTTCTATAAAAAAAATCGAGGAGTTTTCGTCTTGCAATGCCAATTGAACACCAGAACCAGTTGATGGATTAGGAAAGATAGATGCAGTAAAATTCTTTCTATTATTTAATTGAACACTTGTTGTAAAAGAAAAATCATCATACACCTTACGATACGTTTTTTCAAAAATTGACTTTTCATAATTATATACAGACATCTCGCATACTATGGGCTTACCATCACTGCTATATGTCCATACCGTTTTATCTTCATAATCACGCTCATCCAATACATTATCAACAAACTCTTTTTTGTATCGTACCGTATTGCCATACTCATCATATTCGTATTTAATATCATGTTTTAGTTTCCAAGCACCATTTTCGAGTGTGTCTATTTTTCTTTGTACACTATCAGGCGTATTGACCGTCGTCATACGATTTCTATCCTGCCATTGATTATCAGATACCCACCTTTGTCGTACTATACTTTCAATATAAAACGGCAAATCTTCCAATTTGTAAAAATTGTTTTGAATAAAGTCGTTTACAGACATTTCTTTCGAATTGATTGCTCTAAAACGTGGCTTGGCAGCCCCACCAGCATCTACCGAATCTTCTACCGTAATTTGTACAATTTTTTCTTGTTCAATTTCTATATCAAATTTAAAATCGAACCTAAATTTTACACTATCATAAGAAGTTTCTGCTATAGTACGAAAGGGGTGCAATGACCCGTTTTTATACTCATGATTATACCTAGTTACTTCACCCAATACATATTTTTCATTAGAATTAGTATAGTGATATGTTCTTTCTGCAATATTATTATATACATCGTATTTCCATACTTCATACGAATTTATCTGATTACGTCCTCCCCCATATTGTATGTCCTTTGTATAAAGCAAAAACCCCGAATTATGGTAACAATACTCCAATCGGAAACTAGCAAGAGTATCACAATCAAAAAAATCGTAGCTAAACACACGAGAGGAATCGTCATAAGTAACTTTCACAAAATTATTACACTGCCATCCGTCAGTCCCAATAGTAACCCACTTATCTACTCTTATTTTCTCCGGCTCTTTAATAGCTAAAGCCTTTGCGTCATCTACTGTGTATGGAATCTCCATTTTTAATTGCTGCCTAAAAAAATTTTCTTTCATATTTAATTGCTGCAATGCTACTGCTTGATGACCTTGAGATTGCGCAGCGACTACCAAAGAAATACTTAACCAAAAGAGTGTTATTATATATGTTCTCACAGTTTTTGTGTTTAATTATTCTTTAATTATCTTAAATGATTGATATGTATTATTCCTCTGCACCTGCAACAAGTACAACCCAGATGGTAAACCTTCTGTTGCTATTACCGTTTGTGTACCCTCTGCCTGCTGATAGCTTATTGTTTTGCCTTGTACATCCAATAGTTTTAACACAACCTTAGCCGATTTTTCCCAACTTACTTGTAATGGTTCTGCTTCATGAATCGGATTGGGGTAAACGGTAAATGCTTGCAGTTGTGCATTACCTACACCACTCGTTCCATTTTTTACCAGTACACTTACTTTGCCTTGGCTACACGCATTCAACTCATCACAAGCTGTGTAGAAAAAGATATCGGTACCTATAGAA
>CAMTVQ010000003.1:0-59331 GCA_947085255.1 uncultured bacterium
CATTCCGAACAGAGAAGTTAAGCCCGCCAGAGCCAATGGTACTGCCGTAATAGGTGGGAGAGTAGGTCGGTGCCGAATTTATACGCCAATGGCGCACAAGTTCAAAGCCCCTTTCGCAAGATTGGGGCTTTTTTTATGACCAAAAATTACCAATCTACTACCTAAACTACATCTACTCCGAACTATAATAGAGTAGCTGATAAAGTAAACAGTATAACCTCAAGGAAAGCCCATAAAAAAAGGTATGCCCGTTTTGAACATACCTTTTCTTATTTTATCCAAGCAGAGAATTAGATTGCTTATTCTATGTCTTATAATCGGGGTATTATTATTTCACCAGTTTCCAAAATATTGCTTTTATTTAAAGCTCTATCCAATAAGTAGAACCGTAGTAAAATGGTATCACTAGTACGGAGACTTACGTCTATATTTTCAATAGTAATTTCACCACTTACATTTTTTTTGCTACCATCTTTATTAATTATTGGTATGCGCGAATTAAAATGTATAGTATCTAAGGGTGCTCTATCGGGTGCTACTTTGGTGAATTTCCCTTCCTGCTTTTCGTAATAATCTATAAAAAAATTATAATCGTAGGGGGCTGCCGTATCGTTTTGGGTAAGTCCAATATCTCCATCACCATCGGTAAAATCACAAGTAAGGATAATGGATTGACTGACACTGGTGCTATCTTGTGTCGTATTAATTCTGTTGGAGGGATTTGACAAAGCAGGTGCAAGTGGGTAATCGGGTTCTTTTACACATGCTGGGATTAAAATTACTAATAGTAATAGGGGTATTAGCGTTACCTTTGTCATTAAGAGTAAATATACATTTTTGAGCGATTTTAAAAAACAAATTTTTGCCATACAAGCTACTTTAGAGTTTGAAGAGATAGCGCTTCAACTTTTTAGGTATCAGGCTAAGTATAATACTGTTTATAATCGGTTTATTCGTCATTTATGCATTAATCCCGATGCCGTGCTTTCTATTGAAGCTATTCCTTTTTTACCGGTTGAGTTATTTAAAACACATACTGTAAGAACGCATGAAAAAGCCGTTACGCATACATTTACCAGTTCGGGTACTACTGGACAAAATACAAGTTCGCATTATGTAGCAGATATTAACATTTACATAGAATCATTTACACGCTGTTTTAACTTGTTTTATGGGTCAATTACCGATTATGTAGTGCTTGCTTTGTTGCCTTCTTATCTAGAACGTAATAATTCATCACTTGTGTTTATGGCACAGCATTTAATAGCACAAAGTGCACATAGCGAAAGCGGTTTTTACTTGTATAATTTAAGTGAATTGTACGAACAATTGCGCAGTCTAGAAAAGAAAGGACAGAAGGTACTTTTGCTAGGTGTAACCTATGCTTTGCTCGACTTTGCTGAACAGTATCCATTACCATTAAAACATACTACTATAATGGAAACGGGAGGGATGAAGGGAAGGCGTAAAGAGCTACTTAGAGAAGAGGTTCATGAGTTATTGGCTACTACTTTTAAAACAAATTTGATTCATTCTGAATACGGAATGACGGAATTATTATCGCAAGCATATTCTACAGGAGATGGCGTATTTACATGCCCGCCATGGATGAAAATACTTATTAGAGATATAAATGACCCCATGAATATGTTGCCAATAGGTGTTTCTGGAGGTATTAATATAATCGATTTAGCCAATATCGACTCTTGCGCCTTTATTGCTACAAAAGATATCGGAAAAATGGATGATGCCAACCATTTTAAGGTATTAGGTAGGTTTGATGATTCGGATATTAGAGGTTGTAACTTAATGGTGGGTTAAAACTTTTGTTTTCTAGTTAATAAGTCGAAAAATAAGATAAAATCGCTTGCAAGACTATAAAATGGATGCTTAAATGTGGCAGGTTTGTTTTTCTCGAAAAAGAAATGCCCTACCCAAGCAAAACCATATCCAATGATGGGTATCCACCATAAAAGAGTCCATTTTTGAGTAATAATACCGTAAACAAGCACTACAAAAATTAATAAGGTACCCACAAAATGCAACTTTCGGCTTGTACTGTTTTGGTGTTCGGTAAGGTAATAAGGATAAAACTCTTTTAATGATGTAAACTGCTTGTTGGTTGCCATATAGTATTATATCTGTGTGAAGTATAAAGTTAAAAGTAAATAGGAGAAAAGTAAGTCTCAATTAAAAATGATACATTTTCTGCTACATAACAGGCAATTTAAAACGTATAAAATGCCTATTTTTGCCAAAATTTAATATATGAGTATCGGACTTAGCGAACAGGAACAATTACGCCGACAGGGCATGCAAGAACTAATAGATTTGGGTATAAACCCATATCCATCGGCTCTATTTGAAATTAGTACCACCTCAACAAAAATACATCAAGAATTTCCAAAGAATGAAGCTGCTTTTAAGGTAGTAAGTATTGCTGGACGTGTAATGAGCAAGCGTATAATGGGTTCTGCTTCTTTTGCCGAGTTACAAGATGCGCATGGTCGTATTCAGTTATACATTGCTCGTGATGAAATATCTCCATCGGAAGATAAAACATTGTATAACACCGTATTTAAAAAAATCGTTGATATTGGTGATTTTATTGGCGTAAAGGGCTATGTATTTACCACTAAAACAGGAGAAATATCTATACATGTACAACAACTGGAGGTATTAAGCAAAGCATTACGCCCATTACCAGTGGTGAAAATTGATGCAGATGGCAAGGTGCATGATGGTTTTACTGATCCGGAACAACGCTACCGTCAACGGTATGTAGATTTGGTAGTAAATCCGCATGTAAAAGATGCATTTATTAAGCGTACGCAACTAGTGAATTCTATGCGTAATTATCTTAATGCTAAGGAATACTTAGAAGTAGAGACGCCGATATTACAGCCGCTTTATGGAGGTGCTGCTGCCCGTCCGTTTAAAACGCACCATAACACGTTAGATATGACACTATACTTGCGTATAGCAAATGAATTATATCTAAAACGCCTAATTGTAGGTGGTTTTGATGGTGTATATGAGTTTTCTAAAGATTTTCGTAACGAAGGGATGAGTCGATTCCATAATCCGGAATTTACCCAAATGGAGTTATATGTTGCCTATAAAGACTACGAATGGATGATGGATTTGGTAGAAGAGATGGTAGAAAAAGTAGCGATTGATTTGCACAGAACGACTAAAGTTACGGTTGGCGAAAATACCATTGATTTTCAACGTCCATGGAAGCGCTTTACAATGTACGAGGCGATTTTGCATTTTACAGGAATAGATATTTCGGAAATGGATGAGGCGGTGATGGCAGAAACAGCTAAAAAACTGGGTATTAAAGTAGATAGCAGCATGGGACGTGCTAAATTAATTGATGAGATATTTGGAGAAACCTGCGAATCGAAACTCATTCAGCCTACTTTTATTACTGATTATCCAGTAGAGATGAGTCCCTTAGCGAAGAAGCATCGCAGCAAGCCAGGTATGGTAGAGCGTTTTGAAGCTATTTGTAATGGTAAGGAGATTTGTAATGCATTTTCGGAGTTGAATGATCCGATTGACCAACGTGCTCGTTTTGCAGATCAGTTGGAATTGGGTAAGCGTGGAGATGACGAAGCAATGGTATTGGATGAGGACTTTTTACGTGCATTAGAGTACGGTATGCCTCCAACAGCGGGTTTGGGTATTGGTATTGATAGGTTGGCAATGATTATGACAAACAGCGCCTCTATACAAGATGTGTTGTTTTTCCCCCAAATGCGTCCTGAGAAGAAGGTGCAAACGGCATCTGTAGAGGATTTTACAGCTATAGGTGTTCCAGAAGAGTGGATACAAGTATTACAAAAAATGGGTTTTATTACCGTAGAGGAGTTGAAAAAAGCGAATCCAAATAAAGTATTTAACGATATGGGTGGAATGCGCAAGAAACTAAAGTTGGAAATAAAAGTGCCTACCAGTGATGAGGTAAAAGCCTGGTGGAATTAGCTTATTTAAGCTGTTTTCTATACTGGGTAACTGCTATTTCGTCGTAAAAAACAGTTTGGTATAAGGTGCTCGATTTACGAGTTGTAAATAAACTGCTGCTTTGTATAGAAGCACTTACGGTATCGTTAGCTGTGTTTTTTAGTCTAAAAATAATTAATTTTTGGTCGGTATATTTATAATTCGACGTGTCGCGTAAGGTATCTAAGTTGATAATTGTTGTTTCATACAGTATCTCTTGTTCTGTAAATTCTCTTATGATATTATTTTGAGATAAATCAGTGGAGATGGTGGTATCCGTTTTACCATCAATAAGAAGTGTATAGGTGGACGAAATGGCTTTCCATTTACCAACAATAGGACTAATTTTAGGCGCTTCATTAAATTTACTGCAGCTCCAGCCAGTTAGTAGTAAGATTATAAAGAGGATACTACAGTATTTTCCTATTTGCATACAAAACTGATTATGTTCAAAATTACCAAATTTTTGTAAGAAATATGGCAATACAATTGGAAGCAAGCTGGTTGCAGCGAGTAGCATCAGAATTTGAACAACCCTATATGCTTGCGCTCAAAGATTTTTTACAAAAGGAGCAGCAAATGGGTTGCACTATTTACCCCGAGAGTAAAAAAATATTCACTGCTTTTAATACCACACCTTTTGATGATGTGAAAGTGGTAATACTGGGGCAAGACCCGTATCACGGTGCAGGGCAAGCTCAAGGATTGAGTTTTTCGGTACCAGAAGGAGTAAAAACGCCACCTTCATTACAGAATATTTATAAGGAACTGCTACAGGATATACCAAACTTTTCGATTCCGAAACACGGTAACTTAACTAATTGGGCAGAAAATGGGGTGTTGTTATTAAATGCCGTATTAAGTGTGCGGGCAAATGAAGCAGGTTCGCATCAAAATAAAGGCTGGGAACACTTTACCGATGCAATTATTAAGGTGCTAAATACCGAAAAAGAAGGATTAGTATTTATGTTGTGGGGCAATTATGCAAAACAAAAAGCACCATTAATAGATAGTAATAAACACTTAGTGCTTACCGCCGCGCACCCATCACCATTTTCGGCGGCCAATGGTTTTTTTGGCAGTAAACATTTTTCAAAGGCAAATGTGTACTTACAAAGTAAGGGCACCACTCCTATAAATTGGCAAATTTAGGTTAGTATTCCATCGGTAGTGCCTTGCTCTGCTTTAGCGTGCTAAGTACAACTAGCGTTTCCATATTACCTATCTCTTGTATTTTGCTTAGTTTATCAAAAATCAAGCGTTCGTAGCCGCTCATATCCTTTACCATCAGTTTTAAAATAAAATCTGCAGATCCGGTAACATAGTGGCACTCTACAATTTCTTCAACTTGGTTTACCTCTTCTATAAAGTTTTTAATCGCATCGCTTTTGTACGAATTAAGCTTTACTTTCACAAAAGTCATTACATCCATTCCCAGCGCCTTAGCATCTACCTGAGCATGGTAACTTTTAATGAATCCTTGGTTTTCGAGTTTACGCACACGCTCTAAAGTAGGCGCGGGTGATAATCCAACATCGGTAGAAAGCTGTAAGTTAGTAATACGGCCGTTTTCTTGCAGTATCTTAAGTATTTTAAGGTCTATTTTATCTAAATCGCTGTAATGTGCCATAAATAATTTTGTTTTGATGCAAAAATAACGAGTCTATGTTAAGTTTTTGTAATTATTTAAAAATATAATTCTATTTAGGTGAGCCTAAATTTTATTTTGTATTTTAGTAAAAAATATAAAATGTATTCTTTAGCCGAAGAAAATTATTTAAAAGCAATTTATAAATTATCAGAAAGCAATGATGATAGCGTAACAACTAATGCAATAGCAGAGGTATTACAAACAAAGCCAGCCTCGGTTACTGATATGCTTAAGCGCTTGGCAGATAAGCAGTACATCAATTACGTTAAGTATCAGGGTGTGAACCTTACCGAAAGAGGAGCGCAGGTAGCTATAAGTATTGTACGTAAGCATCGATTATGGGAGGTGTTTTTAGTAGAAAAGTTAGAGTTTAAGTGGGATGAGGTACACGAAGTAGCAGAAGAGTTGGAGCACATTAGTTCGGAAAAATTGATAGATGCCCTTGATCGTTTTTTAGAACATCCTCGTTTCGATCCGCATGGCGATCCAATCCCATCTAAGAAGGGTGTTTTCTCCACTATGTCTTTCAAACCATTGTTTGATTTGCCTATTGGCTATGTTGGTCAAATGTGTGGAGTAAAAGACCATACGGCTGTTTTTTTGCAATACTTGGATAAGCTAAACCTTAATTTAGGAAAAGAAATAACGCTGCTTGAGCGTAATGAATACGATAATTCGTTAGTAATACGGATTAATGGAACGGATGTAGTAGTGAGTAAAGAAGTAGCAAAAAATATTTTAGTAAGCGACAAAAATGTCTGATAAATCATTGAGTGAGGTATATGCTACGGTAGATATTCCGCGGCAAAAGGGTATTTGGAAAAAGGTACTTGCTTTTTTTGGCCCCGCTTATTTGGTCAGTGTGGGCTATATGGATCCGGGTAATTGGGCTACCGATATTGCAGGAGGTAGTCAGTTTGGTTATTCGTTGGTTTGGATATTACTGATGAGTAATTTAATGGCCTTGTTGTTGCAAAGCCTAAGTGCTCGTTTGGGTATTGTACAAGGGCTTGATTTAGCTCAGGCATCACGTAAAACGTATCCTCCAATAGTCAATATTCCACTCTATGTATTGGCCGAAATTGCTATTGCTGCTTGCGATTTAGCTGAAGTTATAGGTATGGCTATTGGTTTGCAGTTATTGTTTGGCTTACCGCTTATATGGGGCGTAGGTATCACTATTTTAGATTCGTTTTTATTGTTGTTTCTCCTTAATAAAGGTATCCGGCTAATGGAAGGAGTTATTATCTCTTTAGTCTTTATCATTGGGGTGTCTTTTTTGATAGAAATGTTTATTGTGCAACCCGATATTGCAGAAGTTGCTAAAGGGTTTGTGCCTTCCTTTTTAGAAGGAAACGCGCTGTACATTGCTATTGGTATTATAGGAGCTACAGTTATGCCGCATAATCTGTACCTACACTCTTCGTTGGTACAAACTCGAAAAATTGAACCCAATGCAAGTAGTATAAAAGCAGCTTTAAAGTTTAATTTCTTCGATTCGGTAATAGCACTCAATTTGGCATTTTTTGTAAATGCATCTATCCTTATTTTGGCGGCTACTGCATTTTATAAAAATGGTTTTTTTGAAGTTGCCGAAATACAAGATGCACATCAATTACTAAAAAGTGTATTTGGCAATCTAGCTCCAACCTTATTTGCCATTGCACTGATAGCTGCAGGTCAAAGCAGTACCATCACTGGCACGTTGGCTGGGCAAATTATAATGGAAGGCTATTTAAACTTACGTATTAGACCCTGGTTGCGCCGACTTATTACCCGTAGTATTGCTATTGTACCTGCATTTTTAACGATTTTGTATTTTGGAGAAGGCGCCTTGGGTGAGTTATTGGTGCTCAGTCAGGTAATACTTAGTTTGCAATTAGGTTTTGCTATTATTCCACTTATTCATTTTGTAAGCGATGCCCCTAAAATGGGTGATTTTGTAATTAAAAGATGGGTAAAGATATTGGCTTGGCTTTCGGCTTTCATTATTGTAGCACTCAATGTAAAATTGGCGGTTGGTCAGTTACAAGGATGGTTTTTAGTGGCAGGAGAAAATAGTATTTATTTATGGATAGGAGTAGTGCCTGTATATATTCTTGCGGGTGTTTTATTGGTGTATGTTGTTTTTTATCCATTATTTAGCCATAAGCAGCAGCGCTTATCGCATACTGTACCGCATGGTGTGGCGTTGGAGATAACGAGTATAAAACCAATTCAGTTTAAACGAATAGCTATTACTATTGATTTCTCGAAAAATGACAAGAGTAGTATTGAACATGCATTAAGTCAGGGTGGTAAAACAGCCGATTACTTACTAATACACATAGTAGAAACTGCTGGCGCCCGTTATTTAGGAAATTTAATTGATGATTATGAAACCAAACAGGATACCGAAAATATGCAGAAGTATGCTACAGAGCTTGCCGATTTGGGTTACAATGCAGCGTGTAAAGTAGGTTTTGGAGATGCTGTAAAAGCAATACCCCAAATTATAGAAACCTTTAATGCCGATTGCCTGGTAATGGGTGCGCATGGCCATAAAGGGATAAAAGATGTTATTTTTGGTGCTACTGTTGATGCGGTACGTCACAGTGTGAAAATACCTGTACTGATAGTACGTAATACGAATATATGAGTGAAGAGACGAACGTAGCAGTATCTAATAAGCGGGCTTATTTTGAGTACCATATTTTAGATACATATATAGCTGGGGTGCAGTTATTGGGTACTGAAATAAAATCAGTGAGGCAGGCTAAGGTAAACTTGAATGATGCTTATTGTGCATTTGTAAATGAGGAGTTATATGTATTCAATATGCATATTTCTGAGTACTCGCATGGTTCGTTTTACAATCACGAGGCCAAGCGCAATCGTAAACTGTTACTTACCAAAAAGGAACTAAAGAAACTGCATGCTAAGCTAAAAGATGTGGGGACTACCGTTGTACCTCTAAAGCTTTTTATTAGCGACAGAGGCTTTGCTAAGTTAGAAATAGGACTGGCAAAAGGTAAAAATGTGCACGATAAGCGTGATACGATAAAAGAACGCGAATCAAAAATTGAATTGAGTAGAGTATTACGCTAATATAAATTGAGTAATGAAGTAATAAAAAAAGCTCCCAGCCTTAGGCTGGGAGCTTTTTGCAAGTAGTAAGATTAGTTACTGATTAGAAATAAAGGTTTAAACCTAAGTTACCATTGTAAACTTCGTTGATAGAAACACCAAAAGAAGATGATTTACCAATACTTGTAACAGTTGGAACATTTGGTCTTTCTACTTCTGTTTTGCTTGTATCAGTTAAGCCTAAGCCTAAACCAAATTCGCCACTAACTGAAATGTTTTTAGTGAAGAAATACTCAGCACCTACAAAACCACCAACGTTAAAGTTAAAGGTGCTACCACCAGTTGTTTTAACATTCTGGTTGTCTGCAGTAGTTACAGCATCAGTAAATTCAGTGCTTTGAGTTTGAATTCCTAAGCCGACAGATGGACCATAAACACCTACTAATTTACCTTTTGTTCTTCTGTACTCATAACCAGCATTTACTGCTAAACCAAAAGCATTGCTTTTTAACTCATCAAATTTAGTAGCATCTTCAGCGTTAACTGTTTCTACTGTTGATGTTGTAGCACCAAGACCTAAACTCATTCTAACTGCACGGTTGTCAGCAGTAAAGTATTTACCAGTAATTGTCATTGGGTTGGTTGGGTTGTTAAATGTTGGAGCAGTTGCACCAGCATTTGATAATAAACCACCAAAGTAAGTAAGGAAAGGAGTAGCATCAATTCCTAAAGAGTAATCACCTTTTACAGGCATACCATCTTGTGCGTTTGCAGCTAGTGCACCGGCAACTAAAGATAATGTTACAAATAGTTTTTTCATAAAAAATTAAGTTTTAAGTTGTGTTAAGTTATTTTTTGTTCTTAAATCGGTTCAAAGGTTAAAAATAAAAGCAACGCCTCCAAATATTTTTTTCACTCAGAGGTCTTTTTTTTTCACTTATTAACATTTTGAGCGCTATTTCCAAGCTTCTTCGCCTATAAGCGGAACAAATTTGAAGGGAGCCAATTCTGTTTTTTCGTACTCCAATTCGCTGGTTTTTAGAATGCTAATCATCTTTTGTTCTTGTTGGTTGCCTACAGGTATTACCAGCATTCCACCAATGTGCAATTGGTCGATAAGTATTTGTGGAATTACGGGAGCACCAGCCGTAACAATGATTTTATGGTAGGGAGCAAAGCTTTTTAAACCTATTGACCCATCACTACAAAAAAAGCGAGCAGTGTATTTTAGGTTGTGTACCATCGTTTTTGCCTTGTTGAATAATTCCTTTTGGCGCTCGATGGTATATATCTTAGCCCCCATTTCTGCCAAAATGCAAGTTTGGTAACCAGAACCAGTTCCTATTTCTAATACTTTTTCCCCTTTTTTTAAGTTTAAGAGTTCTGTTTGATAGGCAACAGTGTACGGATGCGATATGGTTTGACCGCAGCCAATAGGAAAAGCTTTGTCTTGGTAGGCCTGTTCTGCAAAAATAGGATCGAAGAACAGGTGACGGGGTACTTTTTCAATAGCAGCCAAAACGTGTGTATCGCTAATTCCTTTTTGTAAAAGATTTTCAACCAATCGTTTGCGTAAGCCTTGGTGGCGGTAGGTATCGTTTACAATCATGCAACAAAAGTAATGTTGCTGGTGTAGCAACCGAATAAAAATATAAATTTGTGGGATTATTTAATTTTAATATTTGTGTTTTTGAGGGATAACCAGTTGTTTTTGAGATTGATTATAGGTGTAATGTTTGGTTTTCTATCCTGCCAAATTATTAATCCAGATGAACCTATACCTGCTTTTTTACAGGTAGATGCTATCGATTTTGTCGATTCTACATCTGTAAATCCACAAAAAGTGGGGATACAAGAGTTTTCAGATGCTTGGGTGTATGTTGATAATAAACTACAAGGAGTATATCCTTTGCCGATGCGTGCACCTATATTACAAGATGGAGTGCATAAAATAGAAGTAGTTCCTGGTATTTTACTCAATGGGGTTGCCGCTACACGTGATAGGTATATTTTTTTACAAGGAGATAAACAAACAGTTAATTTAAAAGCCGACTCGGTAACCAAACTAAGTGTAAAAACGGAATATGAGTCGTTTGCTAATTTTATGTTTGTAGAAGGATTTGAAACACCAACATTGTTTTTTGATACAACCGTTAGAAGTTCGGCAGCTATTGAACGCATAGCATCTACCGATTTGAAGGGGCAATATATAGGTGAGGTGCTGATGGATAGCACATCTGCGACATTTGATATGGAAACCAAGGTAGATTATACGCTTGGTAATCAAAACCCCAATCCCATATTTCTAGAATTAAATTACAAAACAACTGTTCCAATTAACATTGGGTTTTACTTTAAACAGAATGGAAGCGTAAGCAAATCATCTAAAATAATATTAAATGCAACATCTGAGTGGAATAAGGTGTATATTGATGTTACATCGGATATAAAAAGCCGCGGAAAAACTGTACCATTTACAATCTATGTATCGGCAGTAAAACCCGATAACATTGAATCAGCAATACTTTACTTCGACGAAATTAAGTTGGTATACTAAAGCATGAACAAAAGGCTGCAAATAACAAAGTACGTGGTTGGCGATTTTATTGCTGCTTTTACTGCTTGGGCATGCTTTTTTGTTTACCGACAACTCGTTATCGATGCTAAGGTAATTGGTTACGATGTGCCTGTAGAGTTTGGTGAAAACTTTTATGCAGGTGTATTGCTCATCCCTTTTTATTGGTTGACCATATATACCATAAGCGGTAGTTACAAGGGAGTATATCACAAATCTCGTTTCAAAGAGATGGCTCAAACTATTACCCAAACGTTCTTGGGTGTATTAGTGCTATTTTTCTTTTTACTGCTCGATGATTATAGCTATGGATATAGTTCTTACATAAATGCATTTATAACTCTTTGGTTGCTGCATTTTTCGTTTACGTTCTTCTTGCGTTTTATGCTTACAAGCGTTACTAAGCTAAACATATACGATCGTACAATTGGCTTTAATACCCTTATGGTAGGAAGCAATCAAAACGCTTTGGACTTGTATAAGGAGTTGGAGAGTTATAAGAAATCACTTGGCTATAAGTTTTTGGGATATGTGCCCTTAGAAGAAAATGGTAATCATCTTTTGGATGAATTAATACCACGTTTGGGCGAATACAAAGATATGGAGAGGGTAATAGCTCAGTATGATATTGAGGAGGTAATTATTGCATTGGAAACCTCGCAACACGATAAACTGAATCGAATCATAAACCGACTGGAAGACAAAAAAGTAGCTATCAATATTATTCCAGATATGTATGATATTATTACTGGTTCGGTAAAAATGAATTACCTGTTTGCTACGCCACTTATACGTATCGAAACCGACTTAATGCCCGAATGGCAACAATTTACCAAAAGAGCAGGCGATATTGTGGTGGCAATTTATGCATTAATAGTATTGGCTCCAGTATATTTTGTGATAGCTGTTTTGGTGGCGTTAACGTCAAAAGGCCCCGTTTTATACAAACAAAGTCGTGTTGGTTTGCATGGAAAAATGTTTAATATTTATAAGTTTCGTTCTATGTTTATCAATGCCGAAAGCACAGGGCCTCAACTTTCATCAGAACATGATACCCGGATTACAAGTATTGGTAAATTTTTACGCAAAAGTAGGTTAGATGAATTGCCTCAGTTCTATAATGTATTAATTGGCGATATGTCTTTGGTTGGACCGCGACCAGAAAGACAATTCTTTATCGATCAAATTGTGCAAATAGCTCCTCACTATAGTCATTTGCACAAAGTACGACCGGGTATTACCTCTTGGGGACAAATAAAATACGGCTATGCCGAAAATGTACCACAAATGGTAGAACGCTTGAAATATGACATTATTTACGTGGAAAATATTTCTTTAGCACTCGATATTAAGATACTTTTTTACACCATCCTTATTGTTTTTCAGGGTAGGGGTAAATAGTCTTTAATAAACTAATACGGATCTACATCCGGCTGAACCCACACACTTTTAAAAGCTTTTTCTTTATTGAGTAGTAAAATGCTGTTCGATAGTTGGCTCTTTATTGCCTGTAAAGGTGCCCCTTTTTCTACTTTAATAAGTATTACTTTGTGATACAAGTTGCGTATCCTATTAACGGCAGGAAATTCTGGACCTAGCACCGCTTTACCCAAATGACTGCGCAATACGGTAGCTAATTGTTGTGCTGCGGCATTAATGGTATCTAGGTCTTTGTGCTTTAGGGTAAGTTGTATCAGTCGGTAATAGGGTGGATAGTTAAATTGCTTGCGCTCGCTGATTTCTGATGTATAAAACTCATTATAGTTGGCATTTACCACAAACTGAATAATAGGATGCAGAGGTTGGTATGTTTGAATGATTACACTTCCTCTTTTTTCTCGTCTGCCTGCTCGTCCTGCTACTTGCAGCATCAGCTGAAAGCTTCGTTCATAAGCTCTAAAGTCAGGAAAGTTCAGTAAACTATCAGCATTGAGAATACACGTAAGGGTTAAATTGTCGAAATCTAACCCCTTGGCTACCATTTGTGTGCCCACCAAAATGTCGGTTTCTCTATTCTCAAAGTTGTGTATAAGAGTAGAAGTGCTTGTTTTTTTACGTGTAGTATCTAAATCCATACGGGCTATACGGGCTTTTGGCAGCAATAGCTGTAATTCGTCTTCTACCTTTTCGGTGCCAAAGTTTTTGGTATTGATATGCGCATGGCCACAAGCTGGACACGTATCAATGGGTTTTTGTTGATATCCACAATAATGACACTGTAATTTATTGCTAAATTTATGATAGGTAAGACTTACATCACAATTAATACACCGTGGTGTATAAGCACATAAATTACAACTTAAAGATGGAGCATAGCCTCGCCTGTTTTGAAATAGAATAATTTGCTCCTTATGCTCAAGCGTAGTTGTTATATATTGCAAAAGCACTGATGTAAAGTGCGACTGCATCGTCTTTTTCTTGGTTTCTTGCTGTATATCTGCTACAATAATTTCGGGTGTTTGCACGCCACCATAGCGTTCGGTAAGTGTCACTAAAGTATACTTGCCTTGTGTAGCATTAAAATAGGTTTCTAAGGCTGGTGTAGCCGAACCAAGTACTACAGGTACTACAAGCTGATTGCCTAAATACAAGGCGGCATCACGTGCATGGTAACGCGGAGCGGGTTCTTGTTGCTTATAAGATTGCTCGTGCTCCTCATCAACAATAATTAACCCCAAGTTCGAAAATGGTAAAAATATAGCCGAGCGCGCACCTAATATTACTTTTAAAGTGCCATTAAGTACATTTTTCCACGTTTCAGCACGTTCATTGTCACTGAATTTTGAGTGATAGATGCCAATCGTATTTCCAAAATGCTTGCGTAACCTAGAAATAATTTGCGTGGTTAGTGCAATCTCTGGTAATAGGTAGAGCGCTTGTTGTCCGTTGGCAATACAGTCTTCAATCAATTTAATATACACCTGCGTTTTTCCAGATGAGGTTACTCCGTGTAATAAAGCTGTTTTTTTTGTAGTAATGGATAGTTTTATAGCATCAAAAGCAGCTTGTTGTGCAGGGCTTAAGATAAAATTAATAGGCAAATCGGCATAGGTTTTAAACCTGCTTATTTCTCTTTCTTCAGCAATAAATAGTTCTTTTTCTATTAAAGTAGTCAGTACGGCTGCCGATATCTCTGCTTTTTCAAGTAATGCTTTTTTGGTGATTTCTGAATGTGTTTTAGCTAATTGTATATATGCCAGTACCAAATCAGATTGTTTAGGTGCTCTGCTTAATGTATCAAAAAGATGCGCGAGATTAGTTTTGTCGTCATAAAATGGATTTAAGGTAATAAACACTTCCATTTTTGGCTTGTAGCGTTCTTCAATCTCTTCCGATACTAGTACAATCTGCTTATCAAATAATGATTTTACATATGGAAATACCACTTTTTGACCTAAAATGGCGGCTATATCGCTAATGCTTAATTCTGGCTGAATTTCTAATGCCTCTACTATTAGGTATTCCTTGTCGGTTAATTCAGCATGATTAATAGCAGTCTGTCGGTTAAGAATTACACGAGTTTCGCTCGCCAATTTCAGCGCAGCGGGCAATGCTGCATTCATTACCTCGCCCATATTGCACATGTAATAACTACTCATCCATTGCCAAAACTCAAATTGCCAAGGTTGTACAATAGGTGCATTATCAATTACAGATAGTATATATTTTGCTTCGTAAAGTGGAGGTGGGCTATTATGAATACGTTGTATTAATGCAGTATATGTGCGTGTTTTGCCAAATTGAACCACAACGCGCTTGCCAACAACCACTTGTTCATTCAGTTCATTGGGCACTCTATAAGTATAGCTGCCAGCTACTGCCAAGGGCACTAATACATCAACAAAAAGCGTACTACGATTGCTGCCCATTTGTTGTCAAATCTCTAAAAAGAGATGGCATTTACCAAAAAAACATGCTCTAAAAAGGTTAATTAAAAAAAAAGTATATTTTTGTAAAAATGATATAACTATAAAGCAAAGGTGAACTAGCAGTTATATCAGTAAAAGTTACCACGTATCTTTTTTAAGCAATACTAAATTCATGAAAATACTTCAACACAGCTATTTTATTTTACTCTTTACATTGGTAGGACAAGTGGCTTTTGCTCAGGGTTCCTTAAACGCATTAAACTTCTCAGGTACACAAGAGGTAATATCTACACCTGTAGCACACGATATTAGAAGTGGTAATTTTACGTTTGAAGCTTGGGTAAAACCAACAACAGCTACAGGAGTACAAGCAATACTTTCAAATGGAGTAGCATCTCCTGCTTTATACACACGTACGGGAGGGGCACTAAATAGCGGTAAATTAGGTTTCTTCTGGCACGGTACCTGGTTTAGTGCCAATACTACATTGGCTACTGGTAGATGGCAACATATTGCAATGGTGCGTACGGGTAATATCATTACCTTTTATGTAAATGGTATAGCCGATGCCGTAACCTTTGCCGATGCAACTCGCATGTCGAATGCACCTATTAGTCTTGGTTATTCGGGTAATGCCAACGAGAATTACAATGGGACAATAGATGAAGTGCGTGTGTGGGCCGAGGCTCGTACCCAAGCACAAATTAGAGCGAATATGTGTTCGCGTATTGCAACTACAAGCCCTACATTAAAATCGTACTGGCGTTTGGATGAAAAAACAGGTGCTACAGCAGCAGATGTAAGTGGAAATAATAATAAACTATCGGGTATTGCTTTTGGACAACAAATAAGTTCAGGCGCTCCATTGGGTAATGCAAGTGCTTTTTTATACGATACAGCACCTACTAAAAGTGTAACCTTACTTTCGCCACAAGGCAATTTTACCTTACAGAGTGTAGGTAATCCTTCGGCTATCTTTTTATATAAAGTAGATAGCCTTCCCAATATTATTAGTGGCTTAACGGGTATTGGTAATACTCGTACTTATTTTGGGGCATTTACGGTAGGAGGTACAGCCAATACGTATACATCAACGTATGAGTACGCCAATTACCCTGATGCTGTAGCCGATCAAGACAGTATTAAGCTGTTTGAAAGAGCTAATAACGAAGCTCCTAATTGGATTGTGAGTACTACCACAAACAATGTAGCTCAAATGACATTGGTAGGTACTGGAAATTACATGACCAAAGAGTTTTTCTTGGGTGGATTCGTAAACCCTACTCAATTGCCTTGTTTGCCACCAACCGAGCTGCGTACAGATACCGTTACCCAATTTGGAGCTGTAATTAACTGGACTCCTGGTAATGCTGGTGCCTATAATATAGAGTATGGTGTAAAAGGCTTTGCTTTTGGTAGCGGAATAAAAGTAAATAATACAACACAACGTCCGTTTACGCTTACGGGTTTGCAATCAAATACCGAATATGATTTTTATGTAAGCAGTTTGTGTGATAATAGTACGCAACGCAGAAGCGATTCTGTATTGATTAGCTTTAAAACAGCAGTCGATTTTTCATCAATAGGAGCAGGCAATGCAGGTGAATTTGCAGGTAGCAATGGCTATGCCCAGATACCAGCACTTAACTTAAATAGAAATACATTAAGCATTACAGCATGGATAAATCCTACAGCTGTAGCAAATAATAATCAAGGGATATTGTTTTGTAATGATAGTACCACTCGTTCGGGTTTATTCTTAAAGCCGGGTAACGAACTTGCCTATCAATGGGACGGAACAATAGCAAGTGCGGGTTTCTCGTCAAAATTAATGCTAAAAGCAAACGAATGGTCGCATGTGGCACTTACCATTTCACCAGATTCGGCAGTGCTTTGCGTAAACGGATTATGCGTAACTAATAAAACAACTCATAGTTTAGAAGCATTTGATGCTCCTACACGTTTTGGAAGCATTAGTAGAGAGTTAGCTGATTTTGAAGGACAAATAGATGAGCTACAATTATGGGAACGCCCATTAACCATTAACGAAATACGTGCTGGCATGTGTAAGAAAATAAGCCTGTTTTCTTCTAGTTTAATAGGATACTGGAGTTTTAACCAACTAAAAGAAGATGCTGTTTTAATAGACCGTACTGGTAATAGCTTTGATGCGACACTAATTGGTTTTGCTTCCAGTTCGTTTTTTGTAGAATCGGCAGCGCCAGTAGGTGATGCAAGCGTAGCACGTTATTTTTACGATAACACAGCAACATTAGTAGACCAAAACAGCAGAAATGATAAGTTTACCGTTAAAAATATAAAAGGAGAAGCAAAAGGCATTCACCTATATCGTATAGACGGAGTAATAAAGTACGACGGGAAACTCACTAAAATAGCAGGTAATAATTCTCATTACGGCATATTTAGTACACAGGCAACTGATTTGAGCTACGATGTAGAATTGAACTATGCCGATAATTTTAATGAGCCAACGGATACATCTTTTACACTATATACACGAACTAATCCTGTTGCTAAAATATGGGCGTTACGCGACGATGCTCAATTAATAGATACGCTGAATTTGATTAAGTTGAATGGAGCAAATAAAAATATTCAATTTATAGCTGGTTTAAATAATCGTACGGCAACTTGTCCATCTCCAACGGCATTGCGTCAAGCTAATCAAACTGTTTTTTCGGCAACAGTAGCTTGGAATACGGGCGGTTCTAATGTATGGAATGTAGAATATGGCGAAAAAGGTTTTGCATTAGGCACAGGTATTAAACTAAATGGATTAACGGCAGATAGTGTGGTGTTTAATAACTTAGATAGTAAAAAAATATTTGAGTTATACGTGCAAGATACATGTAGTACCGAAAGCAGCAATTGGGCAGGACCTGTTGCATTTGCAGCTACTCCTTGTCAGGCTCCAACAAATATAACGATAGAGCGTACAGATAGCACTAAGGTAGAAATACGTTGGGATGCTAATGGTTTTGGTAGATGGAACTTTGAATACGGACCACGTGGGTTTACCAAAGGTTCTGGGAGCGTATTAGAAGTAACTACTTTGCCAGTGGTATTAGACCAAATTGACCGTTTAGGTAGCTTCGATTTTTATATTTCTACGTTTTGTGTAGATGGTGGATTAAGCGCCGCTTCTGAGGTAAACTCGTTTATTGTTGATACATTTAAAATTGCCTGTATTGCACCACAGGATATTAGCTTTACACGTATACCTGGCAACACAACAGATATTCAGATTAATTGGACTGCTGGTCCTTTTCGTAAATGGAATTTAGAGATTGGGTTACAGGGTTTTGGTTTAGGTACGGGTAATAGGGTAGAAGTTATTTCTTTACCTTATACGTTATCAGGCTTAGATGCTACTACTACATATGATGTCTATGTAGCTAGTTTCTGCGAAAACAATACAGTAATGAGCAATTACAAAGGCCCAATCTCTTTTGTAATAGATACATCTGCTACAAGCGCAGTCAATGCTATTGCAGCTGGTGCTATTCGTGTGTATCCTAATCCTGTTTCAACAGGGGCATTGCAATTAGAAATACCAAGCTATACAGCTTCTGCAGCAATAGCAACGTTATCGGATATACAAGGAAAAATAGTAAAGGTGTATGAATTGCCTGCTCAAAAACAATTGATTCATCAGATTGATGTAAGCGGCTTTGCAAAAGGTATATATATATTAAAGTTTACTACTAATAAAGAGCATTACCAGCAAAAGGTTATAATACAATAGATTAAGATGGGCTAAATTAAAAAGCCTCTCGCATTTTGCGAGAGGCTTTTTTTGTGGGCCAAGTAGGGCTCGAACCTACGACCAAAAGATTATGAGTCTTCTACTCTAACCGACTGAGCTATTGGCCCTGATTTTAATTGGTAAAATCGAGTGCAAATGTACATTTTTGCAGCATAAATTAAAACTACTCTTACATTTTTTTAATGAATACTATACAAACCATTATTTTCGATTACGGTGCTGTTATTTTTGATATCGACTTTAAACGGACAATACAAGCTTTCAAAGACTTAGGTATAGCAGATTCCGATCATATATTCGGACACTTGAGTCAGCATAAACTATTTGATGAGTTTGACAGAGGGAATATTACGCCTGCTGAGTTTAGAGAGGAGCTACGTAAATGGATAAATCAACCTGTTAGCGACCAACAAATCGATACTGCTTGGAATCAATTATTAATTGGTATTCATGAAGGCAAATTAGCCTTGTTGGAGCTTGTTAAAAGCAAGTATACGACATACCTTCTGAGTAATAATAATATGATTCATTACGACTGGATACAGGCTTATTTAAAGCGTGAATGCCAATTGGAGTCTATAGATTTTTATTTCAAAAAGACGTATTATTCTCAGTTTATGGGTATGCGTAAACCCGATGCCATTATTTTTGAAACAGTATTGAAGGAACAACAATTAAATCCAGCGACTACGTTGTTTATTGATGATAGCCCACAGCATATTGCCACTGCAAAAAGTTTGGGTATACAAACACTACACTTGCTTAATATAGACTTGTTAGAGCCTGAATTGAGGAGGTTAGGGGTATTGTAATATTTTCATGTTCAATCGGGATGACTTTAAGTCATCCCGATTGAACATGATGGAAGCTAATCTGCTTCTACCTCCGAGTGGTATAGTTTCTCAATCTCGTCTTTATACTTGCTCTCAATAATGCGGCGTTTGGTTTTCATGGTAGGGGTTAGTTCACCAGAATCTATCGTAAACGGATTGCGTTTTACCGTGAAATTTTTTACCCGTTCGTATTTCGCTAATTCGTTAGAAAGCCTGCGTAAATCCTGACCAATCCAGTCTGTAATTTCTTTATCCTCAATAAACTGATTGTTTTGACTGAAGAATTCCTCGTTGAGATTAAAGGTTTCCATCAATGTTTCTTTTACTGGAACAATAATGGCCGTAATGTATTCGCGTTTATCACCAATTAAAAATATTTGGTCTATTTTTTGGCTTTTCAGATACGTGTTTTCTACTGGGGTAGGGTACACGTTTTTACCAAACGAGTTTACCAACATGTTTTTTATGCGGTCGGTAATTTTAAGATACCCCTTGTGAAACTTGCCCACATCACCAGTATGGAACCATCCATCGGCATCAATTACGGCAGCAGTTTCTTCGGGTTTGTTCCAGTAGCCTTTCATAATATTGGGGCCTTTAACAATTATTTCGCCTTCTCCGCTTTCAAAGGTCTCGTTAAAACTTTCGTGAGTTTGTTGGGCAACAATTTCTTTGGTATCGGGGTTCTGCAAGGCTACTGTAACGCCTGGTACTACACGCCCCACAGTGCCAAAAACTTGCCTGTGGTACTCGCTTACACCAATTACAGGCGATGTTTCGGTAAGGCCATATCCTTCTAAGCAACGTATGCCTATATCTCCGAAAAACTCGCCTACATTTTGAGGCAATGCTGCACCGCCAGATAACATAAATTTTAAGCGACCACCAGTTTTAGCCTTTATTTTAGAAAATACCAATTTGGTGGCAATTGCATGTTTTATGCTTAATATAAGACCAGGAGTTTTTCCTGCTTCTTTTGTTTCGCGTACTTGTTTCCCAATACTCAACGACCATAAAAATATTTTGGTTTTTAATCCACCTGCAGAAGTGCCGTTTTTTAGTGCCTTTTCATGTATTTTTTCGAGCAAACGTGGTACGCACGACATAATAGTAGGTTGTACCTCCATCATGTTTTTGCCTAACGCCTCTAAACTTTGCGCAAAAGCCATTGTACATCCCTTTTTTATACATACCATGTAAGTGGCAGTACGCTCAAATACATGCGAAAGGGGTAAAAATGACAAGAAGATTTCGTCTGATGTAATTACCGGTATTTGTTCCAAACAAGCAGTTACATTGCTTACAAAATTACGATGCGTAAGCATCACGCCTTTTGGTGTGCCTGTTGTGCCTGAAGTATAAATAAGTGAGGCTAAATCATCGGGTGCTATGCTGTTATATTCTATTTCTATCGCATTTTTTAAATCGGCATATTTTCCTTTACCTGTATTATATACTTCTTGTAGGGTAATTACTTTTTCGCGTATATCATCACCCTCGTATAGCTTTTGGTAATCGTCAAAAACGGTAACTATTTTGGCAAGTTGTGGGCAGTTTTGGTGAATTTTAAGAATTTTTTTGAATAAAAAATGGTTGCCTACTAAAATGATTTTGGCTTCAGAGTCATTCAAAATATATTCTACATCATGTTCGGGTACAGTAGGGTAAATAGATACGTTTACGATACCTAAGGTTTGTAGTCCTTGGTCAAAAATCACCCACTCAGGGCTATTTTCTACCAGCAGCGCAATCTTATCTCCTTTTTTAATACCCAACGAGTATAGCCAAGCAGATACCGCGTGGATTTTTTCAAATGTTTCCTTATAGGTTATAGGTTCGTAATCTGTTTTGCCTCTGCGCAACATAAAGGTTTTATCGCCAGAGTGTATATAGGTTGCTACATGGCGTAGCAGTTGGGGTATGGTAAAATTTTCTGTGTTTGTACTCATTGTATCAATCTAATCAGCTAATTTATCGAAAAAGAGCGTTTTTGCCTAATTTAACTGCAATAACGGTAAACCAATTTAAAAAGTAGTATAAAAACAAAAAATGCCCTCAATTGAGGGCATTTTGTTAAGTATCGTTGTATTTATTTATTACACCGAAAAACTTTCGCCACAACCACAAGTGCGACTAGCGTTGGGATTGTTGAAGTTGAATCCCTTGCCGTTTAATCCATCGGAAAAATCGAGTTCAGTGCCAGCTAAATATAGAAAACTCTTCATGTCGAGCACTAATTTTAAACCTTTATCTTCAAATTCTTGGTCACCGGTTTTTAGTTCGTTGTCAAAATCAAGTTTGTACGATAAGCCAGAGCAACCGCCACCGGCTACACCTACACGTACAAAATACGAACCATCTAAGGCTGCGTCTTGCATCAAATGCGTTAACTTTTCTTTTGCTATATCTGTAATAGTTACCATTTCTTTAGTCTTTAGTCTTTAGTCTTTAGTCCAAGTTGTTTATACTTACTACTAAAGACTTACGACTGATTAATGATGACTTTTTTCTAATTCTAAAGCTGGCATGCCGTTTTTTACACGGTAATCGTTTATTGCAGCCTTTATAGCATCTTCTGCTAATACCGAGCAATGGATTTTTACTGGTGGAAGAGCTAATTCTTCAACAATATCCATATTTCCGATAGTTAAAGCTTCATCTATGCTTTTTCCTTTTAACCACTCGGTAGCTAATGAAGAAGAAGCAATTGCTGATCCGCAACCAAATGTTTTAAATTTAGCATCAGTGATCATGTTGTTAGCATCTACTTCTATTTGCAGACGCATTACATCGCCGCACTCTGGAGCACCTACTAAGCCCGTTCCTACATTGTTTTTTGCTTTGTCCAATGTGCCTACGTTGCGTGGGTTATTATAGTGGTCGATTACTTTTTCTGAATATGCCATTTTAGTAATTATTGATTATAAATGTTGAATTATAACTGTTTACGGTAGATATTTATTTACGTTGTTTATTCGCAAATATTAATGTTCTACCCATTCTACTTTATCTAAATCTATGCCGTCTTTAAACATTTCCCAAAGTGGGCTCATGTCGCGTAGTTTGTTTACGGCTGCTTTAGTGTTTTCAATAGCGAAATCTATTTCTTCTTCTTTGGTAAATCTGCCTAACCCAAAACGGATAGAAGAATGTGCTAAATCATCACTTAAGCCTAAGCTTTTTAATACATAAGAAGGCTCCAAAGATGCTGATGTGCAAGCCGAACCTGACGATACAGCTAAATCTTTCATTGCCATCATCAATCCTTCACCTTCTACATATTTAAACGAAATATTGGTAATATGTGGTAAACGGTGTTGGGTATTTCCGTTTACATAGGATTCTTCTAAAACGGTAAGAGCCGATTCTAATTTATCACGTAAAGCAGATAGACGTTTTGCTTCGCTTTCCATTTCGTTGTAGCACAGTTCACAAGCTTTACCAAAACCCACAATACCCGGAACGTTTAATGTTCCTGAACGCATGCCACGCTCGTGTCCGCCACCATCAATTTGTGCCGTTACTTTTACACGTGGGTTTTTACGGCGAACGTACAAAGCGCCAACGCCTTTTGGTCCGTACATTTTATGAGCAGTGCATGAAAGTAAATCAATACCATCTGTTTCTACATTTACAGGTATTTTACCAACTGCTTGTGTAGCATCTGTATGGAATAAAACGCCATGCTTGCGGGCTATAGCTGAAATTTCTTTTATGGGTTGTATTACGCCAATTTCGTTGTTGGCATACATGATAGAGATTAAAATCGTTTTATCGGTAATTGCTTTTTCCAACTCTCCCAAGTCAATCATTCCATCGGCTTTTACCTGTAAATAGGTTACTTTTCCGCCATTACGTTCAACATGATGACAAGAATCTAACACACATTTATGTTCGGTAGTAACGGTAATAATGTGATTGCCTTTTTGGGCATACATCTCAAAAACTCCTTTAATAGCCAAATTGTTAGATTCGGTAGCGCCTGACGTGAAAATAATTTCTTTTTCAGAAGCTCCTATTAGTTTAGCTACTTGTTCGCGAGCATAATCTACCCCTTCTTCGGCAACCCATCCAAAAGCGTGATTACGGCTAGCAGCATTACCAAACTTTTCAGTAAAGTAAGGAATCATAGCCTCCAAAACACGTGGGTCAAGGGGGGTAGTTGCGTTATTATCAAGATAAACCGGAGTTTTAAGCATTTTATGTATTTAGATTTATTACAAATTAACGCACAAATATACGAAATGTTTAGCTTTGGCGAAGAATAACCTAAGCCTATAAAGCCTAAATAAATCTATTGTACATGCAAAAAATAGAACATATTGGTATTGCTGTAAAAAGCATAGCCGCCTCTAAACAATTATTCGAAAAGTTGTTGGGTGTGGCGTCCTACAAAACAGAATCGGTGCCTACTGAAGGAGTACTAACAGAGTTTTTTGCTGTAGGCGAGAATAAGATAGAATTACTAGAAGCTACCCATGCTGATAGCCCCATTGCTAGATTTTTAGAGAAAAAAGGGGAGGGGATTCACCATATAGCCTTTGCTGTAAGTGATATTTATGCAGAAATGCAGCGTTTGCAAAACGAGGGTTTTGTCTTGTTAAATGCTGAGCCTAAAAAAGGAGCAGATAATAAATTAGTGTGTTTTTTGCACCCAAAAGGAACCAATGGGGTGTTGGTGGAGTTGTGTCAGGAAATAAAATAGTTCATTCGTTTAATTGTAATTAGTAATTCTTGTTTTTTTAAAATCGTGAGCTAGCACCAATTTTAATCTAGAGGTCGACTTTTGCCACATAAAATTAACATACTAAGTAGCAGCTTTTAAAATTACATGGAGAATATTACATACTTTATAGGGGCGGGAGCAAGCTTTCATAGTTTACCATTAATTAGAACAATGAATGATCGTCTGAGGGCATTTCGAACTTTTTTAGAAATACAACTCTCAGATGGAAAGCTAAAACACAAGTTTACTGACCAATTTATAAAAGAGTTAGGCGAATTAATAAGTATTGAATTAAATAGAACATCTATTGACGCATATGCAAAAGAACTTTCTGTCAATGGTTCAATTAATTCACAGATGAAACTCTTACGAATAAAAGCACTTTTAAGTAGCTACATAATTTTTGAGCAACTCATCAAGCCAGATGACATTGCATTTTATTCTGATGATTACGATCACAGCATTTTACCACCGATAAGGCTTGTTTTGAATTCCGATTTACAAGCTATGATTAAAAATAATATAGATAAACGGTATATTACTTTCTGGGGTGACTATTTGACAGAAACAAAAGCAACTTTACCTGAGAATATAAAAATTCTTTCATGGAATTACGACATGCAGTTTGAATCGTCGTACTCTCATGTGAAAGATTACAGCTTAGAATTGTCACAACAAAACCTACAAGTATTTCCATCTCCTCAGAAGAATGTTGACATCACAAAATCATGTATTCTAAAACTTAATGGGACAGCAGGTTTAATAGACGATGACACACGAAAAAGGTACTATAACCTTTTTGATTTGAGAGAACATAAACTCATGGACAATTTAGATTTCTTAATTGAACTCTTAGAAAAAAATTACCATCGTTCTTTTAGTAGTAAACCTCTTTTCTCTTTCGCTTGGGAGGATGAACCTGTTGTAAATAAAACTAGACAATATGCTAAACAGATAGTTGAGGACACAACGATTCTTGTAATTATTGGTTATTCATTCCCAACTTTTAACAAAACAGTTGACAGACAAATTTTCTCAAACCTACCTAAACTCAAAAAGATTTACTATCAAGCACCCAGAGATGAAATGGAAGAACTCCTTGATAAACTTGATGGCATAAATCCAAACTTACGAGCAATTACAAAACCTATCTATAATCTTGCTACTTTTCATATCCCAAACGAACATTGATAAATATTATACCAAGCTTTATGCAACAGTTATGCGAACTTTGGGCGATAATCTTCTACAATTTAAAGGCACATATAGCTAACTACTCATTTGCAATAGGCGAGCTTTGTATATTCGTAACGTTTCGTAATTAGTAACCATAAGTAATGAAAAAAAATATTTTGTTTGCAGCTGTTTTTGGTGGACTGGCAGTTGTATTGGGAGCCTTTGCTGCACATGGCTTAAAAGAAAAATTAGAACCAACTTCTTTAGCAGTATTTGAAACAGCGGTTAAATACCAGTTTTACCATGCTTTTGCCTTGTTGTTATTGGTAGCTTTAGGCAGCTATTTACAGGAGCGTTTTGCAAAGTATGCCGCTACGTGTTTTATAATAGGAATTGTCTTGTTTTCGGGTTCTTTATACTTACTATCAACCTCTTCCATTACAGGCTTTTCGGCTCAGTGGTTGGGACCTATTACACCATTAGGTGGATTGTTTTTTATTAGCGGCTGGGTCTGTTTTGGGTTAGCAGCAGTAAAAAATAAATAACCAACTAAACCTCTTTTCTCAACCGAGCTACTGCAATGCCCATGCTTTCGCGGTATTTGGCTACAGTACGGCGTGCTATGTTGTAGCCGCGTTCCTGCAATATTTCAGCTAGTTTTTCATCGGGAACGGGTTTGCGTTTATCCTCATTACCAATTACTTCTTCTAATATTTTCTTTACTTCTCTATTAGAAACCTCATCGCCACTGTCGGTTTGTATACCTTCAGAAAAGAAGGATTTTAGTAAAAAGGTACCAAACTCTGTTTGTACATATTTGCTATTTGCTACACGCGAAACGGTGGATATGTCCATATCAATACGGTCGGCTATATCCTTCAAAATCATGGGTTTTAGTTTACGATCATCTCCTTCTAAAAAGTAATCGTACTGAAACTGCATAATCGCATTCATAGTTTTAATAAGTGTTTGCTGGCGCTGTTTTATGGCATCAATAAACCATTTTGCCGAATCCAGTTTTTGCTTTACAAATTGCACCGCTTCCTTCATTTTTTTGTCGGTCTTCTGTGCTTTATCGTAATGCGTAAACATCTCCTTATACTGTCTGCTTACCCGCAATTCGGGGGCATTGCGTGCATTTAATGTAAGTATAAGTACATCATCATTATTGTGGATGATGAAATCGGGGATAATTTGTAATTGCTTTACATTATCTGATGATGAATTACCTGGACGCGGATTTAGCTTTAGGATTTCGCCTACTGCCTTTTTAAATTCTTGGTCAGTAATGCCTAATGAGCGTTCAAGTTTGTCGTAATGTTTTTTGGTAAACTCTTCTAAGTACTTTTCTACAATTGTTACGGCAATGTGTATACTTTCGGTCGGTTCTTTGCGGCGCAGTTGCAATAGCAAGCATTCTTGTAAATTGCGAGCACCTACTCCAGCAGGGTCGAATTTCTGAATTACTTCCAGTATTTCGAGTACTTCTTGTTCGGTGGTATGTATATTACGCGAAAAAGCTAAATCATTTACCAATGCTGGAATATCGCGACGTAAGTAGCCATCATCGTCAATACTGCCAATTACTTGCTCAGCAACTAAATAATGATGTTCGTCGAATATTTGCAGCCCCAATTGTACCGCCAAAGCCTCATGGAAAGAGCTGCTTACCGCAACAGGTTTTTCCTTTTTGTCTTCATCGTCATCAGGGTCGTAATCAAAGCCTAATGCATAATCCTTGGCATCATCATCTTGAATATACTCGTCTATGTTAAACTCGTCTTCCGTTTCGTGGCTTTCTTCTTGCGGAGTGTCTTCTCCCTTCCGGTCTTCTTCAAATTCGTACTCATTCACAGGGGCTTCCGTTACCGATAAACTGGCATCTTCAAGGGCAGGGTTTTCTTCCAGTTCTTCTTTTATACGCGCATCGAGCATTACAGTAGGCACCTGCAGCAGCTTAATAAACTGTATTTGCTGTGGAGATAGCTTTTGTAGTAATTTTTGTTGAAGGCCCTGTCTTAGCATATATTCGGTTGCCGGTTTTCAGTTACCAGTTGTCTGTTCTTACTTATTGATAATGGGTTTTAATATTTTTAAAAGTCTGCGTTTTTAGGTGTACGTGGGAACGGAATCACATCGCGTATGTTACCCATTCCGGTAATAAACAATACCAATCGTTCGAATCCTAATCCGAATCCAGCATGCGGAGCAGTACCAAATTTACGTGTTTCTAAGTACCACCAAATATCTTTTTCGTGAATACCTACTTCTTGTACACGTTGCAATAGCTTTTCGTAATTTTCTTCGCGCTGCGAGCCGCCAATAATTTCGCCTATATCAGGAAACAACACATCCATAGCCCGTACGGTTTTGCCATCGTCGTTCTGTTTCATGTAAAATGCCTTAATGTGTTTTGGGTAATCGGTAAGAATTACGGGTTTGTTAAAATGTTTTTCCACTAAATAGCGCTCATGCTCCGATTGTAAATCGGTGCCCCAATCAACAGGATATTCAAATTTTTGCCCGCATGATTTTAGTATTTCTACTGCCTGAGTATACGTTAAGCGCTCAAAAGCAGCATCGCATACGGATTGAAGGCGTGCCAGCAATTCAGTATCGTACATTTTGTTTAAAAACTCTAAATCGTCTTTACAGTGTTCCAATGCATACTTTACTAAGTATTTAAGCATCTCTTCTGCCAAATCCATATTGTCCGACAGTTCATAAAACGCCATTTCGGGTTCTACCATCCAAAATTCGGCTAAGTGACGCGTTGTGTTTGAGTTCTCAGCCCTAAAAGTAGGTCCAAATGTATATACTGCACCCAAAGCCATAGCTCCTAATTCTCCTTCTAGCTGTCCAGAAACGGTAAGATTTGTTTCTTTACCGAAAAAATCTTCTTCATAGTTTACTGTTCCTTCGGCTGTTTTAGGTGGATTTATAGGGTCTAAGGTGGTTACTCTAAACATGGCTCCAGCACCTTCTGCATCCGAACCTGTAATAATAGGGGTGTGCAGGTAAAAGAATCCCTTGTCGTTAAAAAATTTATGGATACCGTATGCCAGTGCGTGGCGAATGCGTAATACAGCTCCAAAAGTATTGGTGCGTGGACGTAAATGGGCAATTTCGCGTAAAAACTCTAAAGAATGCCCTTTCTTTTGTAATGGATAGGTTTCGGCATCGGCGCTGCCATATACTTCAATTGCCGTAGCTTGTATTTCTACTGATTGTCCTTGCCCTTGTGATGCCACAAGGGTACCCGTTACCGATAAACAGCTGCCGGTGGTTACCAATTTTAAATCTTCTTCGGTAAATAGTGTTGCCTCGGCTACTACCTGTATATTATGGATGATAGAGCCATCATTAATGGCAATAAACGATACGTTTTTATTTCCCCTTCGGGTACGTACCCAACCTTTTACCGTTATACTTTGCCCGATAAGTGTGGTGGCTTCGGGTTTTAATAAATCAATTACTTTAGTGCGTTTACCTGACATAGCGTTATTATTGGTACAAAAAAACACTATTTACGTGGTTTATACAAAATATATAATTTAAAGGGTATTTGAAGTAGCTGTACAAATATTTATATATTTGGAAAAAATTATTGCTAATTTTTATAGTGTAAATGATTTCATATCAATCAATTACGGCTCTTTTAGCTGCATATTTGATAGGCTCTGTGCCTACAGCTGTGTGGATAGGAAAGTTCTTTTACGGCATAGACGTACGCGAATTTGGTAGCGGCAATGCAGGTGCATCAAATACTTTTAGAATATTGGGTAAAAAAGCTGGAATACCAGTAATGCTCATTGATATCTTAAAAGGATTTTTAGCTACTAATATCGTATTTCTAATCAAACGGTATATTCCAGGTACTGAAGGGTTTGTGAACTTTCAGTTGGCCTTAGGCGTATCTGCCGTAATGGGTCATGTTTTCCCCGTATTTGCAGGATTTAGGGGAGGCAAAGGCATTGCCACACTATTTGGGTTGCTATTAGCCGTACACATACAGGCGGCACTTATTTGCATCGTTATTTTTCTGATTGTGTTAATTATCAGTCGGTATGTTTCTTTAAGTTCTATGGTTACGGGCTTTGCATTTCCAATGCTCATTGTTTTTTATTTTAATGAACCCGTAAAATCAATGATTTTATTCGGGATGAGTATTACGGTGCTAGTGCTTATTACGCATCAAAAAAATATAGAGCGGTTGCTTAAAGGCAAAGAATCAAAAGCAAATTTGTTTAGAAAGAAGTCCTAAGCAATTTTAACTTTTACAATCCCTTATTCTCCTAATATTATTATAAAGCCGTATATTTGTTGTTAAATTTTACTGTTAGGTAAAATTGCTGATAAGTAATTGATTAGTTACGTGTGTTTTTCGAAAACAATAAGGCAACTAATCTACTTTAGCATTTAATTAACAAAAATTAAAGTATTCATTAACACAGGTGGAACGTATAGTGCCATCACATTAAAAACAAGTAATAAATAGTATGAAAAAACTATCCTTAATTTTAGTTACTTCTTGTATGCTTGCTGCTACAGCAATTGCGCAAGATTTACACAAACCGTGTATTGCTCATGAACTAAGCAATGAACAATTTGCAACTAGTCCTGAAGCTAAGAGAGCAAGCGAGGCATTAGAAGCCTACACACAAGAGTTTATTAAAAATAGGAGTCAAAATAAAGGAACTGCGGTAACCGATTCGCCAATTCTTGTAATACCAGTAGTGGTGCATATTGTGCATGATTATGGTTCAGAAAATATTACAGATGAGCAAACATATTCGGCTATACAGGTATTGAATCGTGATTTTAAGAAACAGAATGCGGATACATCTTCTGTATTGCCTTATTTCAAATCAAGAATAGGCAAAATGAATATCGAGTTTAGATTAGCTCAGTTAGATCCACAAGGTAACTGTACACGTGGTATTACGCGTTATATTTCACCAACAGTTACTAGAGATGGTCGCCAATACGGACAAGTTGCAGATATAATAGCTTGGGATTCGCGCAAGTATTTAAATATTTATATTGTACGTGCTATTGATGGAGCTGGAGCATTTTCTTTTTTACCGGGCTCATTTCCAGTTGGTAGTAAACGAGCAGGTGTAGTATGTTCTTATACGCAGTTTGGTAGCAAAGGTGCAAGTGGTGGTAATTTCGCTGAACGTACTATTCCACATGAGGTAGGTCACTTTTTGAATTTGCCGCATACTTGGGGTAGAACAAATGATCCAGGCGTAGCTGCAAATTGCAGTGATGACGATGGTGTGGATGATACCCCTAATACTATAGGCGTAGCAGCACAAAATTGCCCAAGAGCTATGAAATCATGTGTAGGAGATCCTGATTCGATAGCCAACGTAGAGAATATTATGGACTATTCTAATTGTGCGCGTATGTTTACTACTGGTCAGGTATTGAGAATGCGTGCTGCATTGCGCGGTTCTGCAGATCGTAATACGCTTTGGCAGCCTGCAAATTTAGTTGCTACAGGTACTAATGATGGATATGTAGTTACTAAATGTGTTCCTAAAGCAGACTTTGCTAGCAGTACACAAACAACATGTATTAACGAGGCTGTCCAATACACAGACTTTAGTTGGAAAGATACAGTTACCAGTTGGACATGGACTTTTGAAGGTGGTATAGCAGATAATGAAAACGCACAAAATCCATCAGTTACTTACGCTGCCCCTGGGGTTTACAAGGTAAAACTAGTAGTAGGTAATTCTGCAGGAACAGATGCGCTAGAAAAATTAAGTTATATCACTGTGTATCCATTAGAAAGTACTTTAAAGTCGCCATTGGGTGAAACATTTGAGGTTGTGAATTCATTGGAAACAAAAGGTTGGAGAGTAGAATCAGAAGATAATACTACTTGGGTACGTACTACTACTGCTGCTTATACAGGTACAGCCTCTTACCTTATCAAAAACTGGAATGGAAATCCTTCAGGTCAGATTGATGCGTTTATTACACCAGCACTTAATTTTGTAAATGCAGATACAGTAATGGTGCGCTTTAGATTGGCACATGCTGTACGTAATAGCAGCACAGCTGATGAATTTAGTATTCATGTATCAAGAAATTGTGGTGCCAGTTACTTAAAACAGTTTTCAGCAAAAGGAGCAGCTTTATCAAGTGTTACAGGCAACAGATCGTCTTCATTTGTACCTGCTAATCAAGCAGAGTGGAAACAATATACAATAGCCTTGCCAGGTGCAGCCCTACGAGGTAGCGTACTTATTAAGTTTCAAAATAAGAGCGATGCTGGTAATAATGTGTACATCGATGATATCGAGATTGTTTCGAATGATAAAACGTCAGGCGTTAGTCAAATCATCCGTATAGATGGGTTGAATGTGTATCCAAATCCGTTTGAAGGTACTGCAAAAGTAAATTTCAATTTATTGAGTGATGAAAAAGTTTACTTAGCTATATATGATTTATTAGGTCGCGAAGTAAGTGTAATAGCTGATGGACGATTAGGTTCAGGAACTCACGAGTTTGAGATTAATGAGCAAACTGCTAAATTAAGTCAAGCTGGTTTCTACTTTATTAAGTTGAAAGCTGGCAATGAAATAGCTACTGAAAAAGTATTGCTTACAAAATAACTTTAGTTAAATTTTTTATACCAAAAACACCTTCTCTAATTTGGGAAGGTGTTTTTGGTTTTATACTTTCGGTATTATGATAAAATCAATTATTGCCTCAACACTTGCCATCGCTTTGTTTTTTTCGGCATGCAGTAACAAAAAGCGGGTAGATGCCCTGTATACTAATGGTATGGTATATACAGTAGATAGTGCATTTGCCATACAACAAGCCTTTGCAGTAAAGGATGGAAAGTTTATAGCAGTAGGTGCTACCGATTCACTATTGCAAATATATACGAGTGATAGTATTGTGGACTTGCAAGGAGGAGTGGTTTATCCAGGATTTATCGATGCTCATTGCCATTTTTATGGGTATGGTACTGGATTGCAAACGGTTGATTTAGTAGGTTGTAAGTCGATGGAGGAGATGGTGCAACGAGTTACTGTTTTTGCTACAGCAAATCCAACGATTAAATGGATTACAGGTAGAGGTTGGGATCAAAATTTATGGGTAGGAAAGCAGTTTCCGAAGAAAGATACGTTTGATGTATTATTTCTGGATAAACCAGTATTGCTTGCACGGGTAGATGGGCATGCTGCATTGGCGAATAGTACAGCATTGAAATTAGCTAAAGTAACATCTTCTACACGGTTGATAGGTGGTTTGGTAGAAGTGATTAATGGAAAAGTAACAGGCATTTTAGTAGATAATGCGGTAGACTTGGTTACCAAGGTTATTCCAGAAAAGACGATTGAAGAAATCAATACAGCGCTACTGCAAGCTCAACGCAATTGTTTTGCTGTAGGATTAACCACCATTGTAGATGCTGGTTTGGATAAAAAAATTGTGGATGCGATGGATGCATTGCATAAGAGTAAGGAACTAAAAATGCGTATTTATGCCATGTTGAATCCTACCCCAGAGAATAAAACACATTATTACAAAAACGGAATTTATAAAACGGATTATCTGAACGTACGCTCGTTTAAAATATATGCAGATGGTGCTTTGGGTTCAAGAGGAGCTTGTTTATTGCATCCTTACAACGATAGACCAAATTATTCTGGATTTTTGTTGCAACGACCGTTGTATTTTGATAGCATAGCTGTGGAATGTGCGCAATATGGTTTTCAGATGAATACGCATTGTATTGGCGATTCGGCTAATCGATATTTGCTCTCGGCTTATGCAAAAGTTTTGAAAGGTAAAAATGATTTACGTTGGCGCATAGAACATGCTCAAGTAGTAAACGATACCGATTTTGATGCTTTTGGCACGTACAGTATTATTCCATCGGTGCAAACAACACATGCTACCTCTGACATGTATTGGGCAGCAGAGCGCTTAGGAAATGAACGTGTAAAAGGAGCATATGCTTACAAAAAGTTGCTCTATCAAAATAACATGCTAGCCAATGGAAGTGATTTTCCGGTGGAAAGTATCAACCCATTATATGGTTTTTATGCAGCGGTAGCTCGTATGGATGCAAATAATTACCCTGAAAAAGGTTTCCAAACAGAAAATGCCTTAACACGCGAGCAAGCCTTGCGTGCTATGACGATTTGGGCAGCCTATGCCAACTTCGAAGAAAAGGAAAAGGGCAGCATAGAGAGTGGTAAAATGGCTGACTTTGTAATTTTAGAAAAAGATTTGATGAAGGCACCTATTCGCGAAACAAGAGATGCAAAGGTAAAAGCCACGTTTATTGCCGGTGAAAAGGTTTTTTAAGCTAATACACGCATTATTGCTTGTGCTTTTAATAAACACTCTTCATACTCTGCTTCTGCTTCTGAATTGGCTGTAATAGCGCTGCCAACCTCAAAAGAAAGTTGTTGAGTTTGCGCATTGTACAAAATGCTTCGAATAATTACATTAAAGTCGAAATCATTTTCGGGTGTAATGTATCCTAATGTGCCCGAGTATGCCCCTCTTTTAATTGTTTCATACCGCTCGATTAGCTGCATGGCCGCTACTTTTGGAGCTCCTGTCATAGAGCCCATTGGGAAAGATTGACTGATAATTGTAGTTAAATCTGTTTGTGCTGTTACTTCACAGCTAATTGTAGAAATCATTTGATGCCATTGCGGAAAGCTATGAATGCCAAATAATTCGGGTACGTGTACGCTGCCCCTTGTGGCAAATCGACTCAAGTCATTGCGTACTAAATCCACAATCATCACATTTTCAGATTGTTCTTTCTGGCTATGACGTAAATCGTATTTATTTTGTTCATCTATCGCTGCATTACTGTTGCGTGCTGCCGTACCTTTAATGGGTTGTGACATAATTTGATTTTCACGGCGTTGCAAGTATCGTTCGGGTGAGGCACAAAGTATGTATCGGTTATTAAACTTTAAAAAGGCAGAGAATGGGGTGGGAGATAACTTGTTTAACTCTAAATAAGTATCTACAGGATTGATATTTACTTGTTGTGCCGAAAAAGCCATACAAAAATTTAACTCGTACACATCACCAGCCTGAATATGCTGTTTAATGGCATTTATCTTTTGGATGTAAGTCGTTTTACTGATGTGTTGCTGTAGGCTAATAGGAGCTTTAGTGCCAGATTTGTAGCCCGTATTGGTTATCTGCTCTACAATAGTATTATTTTCCGTTTTACAAGTATATACAACTGTTAACTCTTCGTTTTTTAATTGCAGTACTGTTTCTGGAACAAAAAAGTACAATTCTGGAAAATCAACTAAATCGGGATGATTGGAGTGTAGTACCTCAAACTTATTTTTTATATCGTAACCCAAAAAGCCCATTCGCCAAGCTTTTGGCAATGCAGTAAAGTCTCCCCAAGTGGTAGCAGCTTGTTGCACGCCTAAACCAATAAGTAATTCGTAATTACCGTGTGCATCGGTATAGCCATTGCTATTTAGTACACAAAAAGTAGTATACTGTTGCTGAGCATAATAGAGTATTTTTTTAACTAATGATGAAGACATTTATTCTAACGCATTATACCATATTTTTCTTCTTGAAAATAGAATATCTCAACTTATTGTTTGCATAGCAATGGGAATAAATACTTTTCAATCAGACTTATCTTAGTATCACCAGTTTTTTCTTGTTATTAATCCCTATGAGATAATACATCCCATTGTCTAGGGTGCTTAAATCAACAGATTCGGCTATGTTGGCTGTTAATTGTATAGTTTTAATCAATTGCCCCAGCTCGTTTCTAATTAATAAAGTGCCTTTAGTGCTCGATTTGACAATAAATATGCCAGTGCTTGGGTTTGGGTAAATTTGAAGATCGGTAATATCCTTTTTTTCTTCAATAATATTGCTGACACTGTCTTTTACCAGCACTTTATGGCAAGAAGAGCGTTCGTTACACTTATCTTTGGTAATGCTTACCAAATAGTTTCCGTTTGCTTTAGGCGTATAGTTTTGGCTTGTTTCCCCTGTTATAGGCATATTGGTTTGGCAATCTATCCATTGGTAAATGGCATTGCTGGTTTGAGCTGTTAATGTTTTACTGCTGCTACTTACTGCCGTATCAATAACTGTTACGTTTAGCTTAGTGGTAATGGTACTATCGCAGCCATCTTTGGTTTTCAATACATCGGTATAGGTGCCTGATTGGGTATACGTGTTTTTCCCTACACGTACTTCTTCTCCTTTACAGATACTGAGTTCTTGCATGCTGCTTACTCCTGATTGTTGAAGAATTTTTGTAGGAGCACTGATTTTTGTGCAGCCATTAGAATCGATAATGGTACAAGTATATGTGCCTCCAGCTAGTCCTCCTGCTACGGCACTTGATTGTATTGGATTGGTGCTCCAGCTATAAATATAAGGTTTGGTGCCACCTTCAACTGTAAGGCTAATGCTGCCAGTATTTTTACAACCAGCATCTACTTTAGTGGCAACAGTTATTGTTAATGCTTTAGGCTCGGTTATGCTAGCAGTCTGTGTGCCGCTACATCCGCTACCAACATCTGTTATGCTGCAAGTATAAGTTCCAGCAGCTAAGTTATTAGCCGTAGCGGTAGTTTGTGCCGGACTCGTATTCCAACTATAAGTATAAGGTCCAGTACCAGTTGTTACACTTACAGTAGCCGATCCAATGGTATCTCCTTTGCATTTTTCGTTATTTTGGGCAGAGATAATGGTCGTTAGTTTAAAACTTTCGGTAATGATTACTTTTTGATTAATGGAGCACTGACTAGTGTCGGTTATCTTACAAATGTACTCATGAGCGGACAATCCTACTGCAAATGCAGTGTTTTGTACAGGATTGGTATTCCAGCTATAAGATAATGTTCCTTGTCCGCCACTGCCTTGCACAATTGCCGAGCCAGTGCTGTCTTGGGTACATTTGGTAGACGTTTGGTTGAGAATAGAAGAAGTAATGCCAGTTGCAGGTTCGGTGATGGTTACATTGGTATTTGCAGTGCAATTATTGACATCTGTAATGCCACAGGTATAGGTTCCGGCTTTTAAGTTTGCTGCCTCAGCTGTTTTTTGAATAGGATTGGTATTCCATTCATATTTATAAGGATTGGTTCCTCCTGTGGCACTTGCTGTGGCACTGCCGCTACTGTCACCCTTACACTTAATGTTTTGTTTAGAGCTGATACTTGCTATTAATACGGCATTAGGTTCTGTAATAATAACCGATTTAATGGTAATGCAATTGTTGCTATCTGTTACTGTGCAGGTGTATGTGCCTGCTGATAGATTACTGATAGTTGCGGTAGCTTGACTTGGACTAGTATTCCAATTATAATAATACGGAGCAGTACCGCCTTTAGGTTTTAAGGTAATACTTCCATCATTACCGCCTTTGCAGCTTACATTTTTTTGAGTACTAAGCATAGCTTTTAAGCTATCTGGTTCGGTAATACTTACTGATTTATCACCCTTACAGCCATTATTATCTGTGAGGTAGCAGGTATAATTTCCTGCTTTAAGATTGCTTGCTGTAGCGGTATTTTGTGCAGGCGTGGTATTCCAATCATAGGTATAAGGGTTTTGGCCCCCTGTTACAGATAGGGTAACATTTCCATCGTTACCCCCTTTGCAGCTAATATTATTTTGTGATGTGATAGTAGCACTTAAGCCATTGGCAAGTTCAATAATAGTTACTTCCTGTTGAACAGCACATTTTCCTGTATCCTTTACGGTGCATAGATAAGTGCCTTGTGCTAAATTGTTTGCCGTGGCCGTAGTTTGCACAGGATTGGTATTCCAACTATAACTGTATGCGCCGAAACCACCTGTTGCGGCTACAGTAGCACTTCCATTACTTAGACCTTTACAACTTACATTTTTTTGAGCAGTAATACTAGTGCTCAACTTGTATGTAGTTACGGTAATACTAATTTGATCTGAACCGCCACTCCCATCATCTGCAGTAACAGTTATCGTTGTACTACCCGTTTGACCATTTACTGTAGCATAGGTTCCTTTGTAATCATCCCCAGTTATATTGCTGATACTAATATTTGCATTTGGTAGTAGTGCTTGGTTACTGCTTGTTGCTTTGAAACTAATGGCATCTCCATCTTCATCGTCCACTTTAAAGAAGAAAGAAGCTGTTGATCCTGAACAGACTGTTTGATTTGATGATTTGTTATTAATGATTGGGGCGTGGTTGCCATTAATTTCTAGAAGCTGAGCAGTGACTTGGTCTCCATTGGTTCCATCAAAATCTACTTTTTTTGTAAACTGATTGTTTGCGGGGTCAAATGAGAATAGTATCCCTTTAGCATTAACGCCTCCATCACTTACACTATAAAGATTTCCGCCGCTAACAGTAAGTCCATAAGATGGGTAAGTTCCATCAACTGATGGACTGCCAAAGTCTATTAGCTTTTTTAGTGTATTTAATGCAATGTCATACTCAAAAAGTGTCCCCAAATTATAAAGTCCACCACTATTGGTTAATCCGTATAGTTTGTTATTGTGATAGGTGAGTTTTGCATAAGCATTACTGCCATTACCAGCGCCATTAAAATCTATCTTTTTAGTATAGACATTTGTATTTGGATCCCATTCGAAAAGTACGCCATCGTTACTTACTCCACCATTTCTTGTTGTGCCATAAAACCTGTCTCCTACTAATGTTAGACTGCTTTGTGGTTCTTTTCCAAGTAAAGTAGTAAAATCAAATTTCTTAGTGTAAATATTTGTATTTGGATCCCATTCAAAAATAACTCCATCATAGTTTGTTCCACCATTTACAGCAGTGCCGTAAAACTTATCCTTATATAAAACGAGCCCTCCTCTAGGATACAGCCCTTCAGTATAATTAAAGGTGTATTTTTTTGTGATAATCCCTGTAACTAAATCAAATTCATAAATTGCCCCAGCACCACTAAAATCACTGTCTGGATTCGTCGTAGTTCCATATAGCTTATTATTTTTAAGAATTAAATCAACGTATGGCAGACTTCCTAAACCTCCTGAACCAAAATCAGCTTTTTTAGTGTATATTTTGGTAAGTGTGTCAAACTCATAAAGTGTTCCTTTGTTATTTGCTCCACCATTAAAAGTTGTTCCATAAAGTTTGCCCTTATAGCATACTAATTTACCAAGTGGATTGCCATTATTATCAAAATCGAATATTTTAGTAGAAACTTCGGAAATAGGATTGAAGCTAAAAATTACCCCTCCATTATTTGTACCACCATTAGCAGCAGTACCCCACAATTTGGCTGTTTGTGCTTGCAAATGCGTGGATGAAAAAAGAAGAATAGTAAAGATTAAATAAATGAAGCGTAGATTTTTTTTCATAACAATTGGGTTAAAATGAATAAAAACAGCTACATAATATCAAAGTAGTGCGCTAAAAAATCAAGAATAAAGCAGCATGATATGGCTAAGCATATTTATTGGCTGGTTGTGCTTTATATGTTAATTGGAAATATGTTTTACCCTTTTCTAATTAATAAAATAGAAAAAGCAAAACGGTTAGCGTAAAGTTTTTATCATGCATTAATGGTTAATTAAAATAAATGTAACTACATATTTTAAACAATGCAAGTGTTTTGAAATAAAATGATTAGCTCGAAATTATAGGTTGAATTTTTTATTCCCGCATTAATCGGTAATGCTACTTTTTTAGAGTGAACGATGGATATTTACGACATCGCCTCTAGTGCAGCCGAAGCATACCAAGGATTCAATTCCATTTCTAATACTCGTGCTTGTATGGCAGGGTCGGCTTCTATTAATGATATTGCTTCTTCAATTATTTTACATTAAAAATAAAGAAGCAATATTTTATAACTTAACTCAATATCAAGGTTTGTTTTCTATCGGGACCTACAGATAAGTACTTTATTTTTACACCCAATCGTTGTTCTAAATAGGTGATATAGGCCATTAATTTTGCTGGAATTTGATTTACTTCCGTAATGCCCGTAAGGTCTTCTTTCCAACCGTCTAACTCTTCTAAAATAGGTTCGGCTGTTTCATTACAAATATCAAAGGGCATATAATCAATTACCTCGCCTTTGTAGCGATAGGCCGTACATACTTTTATCTTTTCGAAACCGCTTAGTACATCGGCTTTGGTCATTACCAATTGGGTAACACCGTTGAGCATGATAGCATATTTTAAGGCAGGTAAATCAATCCATCCGCAACGGCGTGGACGACCAGTAGTAGCACCAAACTCATTGCCAATTTTACGTAGTAATTCGCCTGTTTCATTTTCCAGTTCGGTAGGGAAGGGGCCGCCGCCAACACGCGTACAGTATGCTTTAAAAATGCCTATTACTTCACCAATTTTGTTAGGTGCAACTCCTAAGCCAGTGCAAGCACCAGCTGTAGTGGTATTAGAAGAAGTAACGTAAGGATAAGAACCAAAATCAATGTCTAACAAGGTTCCTTGTGCGCCTTCTGCCAGTACTTTTTTGCCTTCTTGTAAGTACTGGTTTACCATGTGCTCGCTATCAACGTGCTTAAATTGTTTAATGAGCTCTATGGCTTCAAAAAAAGCAGGTTCTAATTCTGCAAGGTTGTATTCAAAACCGTAATCTTTTAAAGTACGCTCATGTCGGGCTGTTACTTGTCTGTAGCGCTCCATAAAATTAGCTTGCATGGTATCGCCTACGCGTAAGCCGCCACGTCCAATTTTATCTTGGTAGGTTGGTCCTATTCCTTTTAAGGTAGAACCTATTTTTTTGTCACCCATGCGGCTTTCAGATGCTGCATCCAGCAAGCGATGGGTAGGTAGTATTAAATGAGCTTTGCGGGCAATTACCAATTTGCCGTTAGCCAATACATCTAGCCCTTTTTGTTTTAGGTTATCAATTTCTCGTTTTACTATTACGGAATCAATTACGACACCATTACCAATTAGGTTCATGGTATTTTTATTGAATATACCCGATGGTATGGTGTTTAGTACATGTTTATGTCCGTCGAATTCTAAGGTATGTCCCGCATTTGGACCACCTTGAAAACGCGCTACCATATCGTACTGTGGGCACAATACGTCTACTACTTTTCCTTTTCCTTCGTCGCCCCATTGTAGGCCGAGTAATACATCAACTTTTTGCATCTATAAAAATTAAAAAGGCACTACTACTTTCGTTTTAGCGCCTGTATGTGTGTGCTAAATTACAAATTAACTCTTTAAACTTTCAAACGCTTGAGCATGACTATCGGCTATCGTAAAAACCGTATTCAATTTAGTCATTATCAGTAGCTTTTGAATGTGTTCGTTTACGTTTACAATCACAACCTCGCCATTATCTTTTCGGGCTTTGGTAAGTATGCTAATTAAAGCACCTAAACCACTACTGTTTAAAAACTGAAGATCCTTAAGATCGATAACAAAACGGTTGGAATGGGGTAGCATGTACTCCATTACGTAGTTTACAAGGCTTTTACTCTCGGTTTCTTGAGTAAGGTTGCCGCTGAGTTTAAGTATCGGAAAAGCCTGACTATCTTCTAATTGGTAAATCATGCTTGATTAATGGTGTTTCTTTCGCATTTGCCCTGTGCTTTTAATGTAGCGCAATTGCCGTATAAGTTTAAAGAATGGTGCGTGATGTCAAATTTTAGTAGTTCGCCCATCATGCTTTGTATTTGCTGAATACGTGGGTCGCAAAATTCTACTACCTTACCACAATCTACACAAATAATATGGTCGTGCTGCTTGTAACCATATGATTTTTCGAACTGTGCCATGTTTTTCCCAAACTGGTGTTTGGTTACCAAATCACAATTAAGCAGTAGTTCTAAGGTATTGTAAACAGTAGCTCGACTTACGCGGTACTTGCGATTTTTCATGTGAATGTAGAGCGACTCTACATCAAAATGATCGGTGCGGCTATAAATTTCTTCTAGGATGGCAAAACGTTCGGGAGTTTTGCGCAAGCTTTTTTGTTCGAGGTAAGCTTCGAATATTCTTTTTACTTCTTTAATAGTATCGGGAGTGGACATTGATTGAATCAAGTTCAAGATACAATATTATTATTTTTAGGCGAATATAAAAAGTTTAAATGCACATAGTGGAAAAGCAGTTCGGATAGTTAAAACGATTTACTTCTGAGGCCTAATTACACCATATGCGTTAGTGCTTCTTGCAGTAATTGTGTTTTATCGATGGGTACTACGCCAATTTTTTCGCAAACCAAGCCTCCAGCTAAGTTTGCTAATGCCGCAAATTTATCTGCAGATAAACCAGCAGCTAATCCTGCTGTTGCTACACTTACCACGGTATCTCCGGCACCAGAAACATCGGTAATGTCGCGTATATGCGCAGCTATGTGGTGTTGAGCTTTGCCGGTATCAATATACACCCCTAATTCAGAAAGTGTAACCATTACCATTTCGGCTTGCAATGCGCTACGTAGTTGCGCAACCGCCTTGGCAATGCTTTCCATATTTCCGTCTAATTCCAACTTAAGGCCTTCTTTTAATTCTTTAAGATTGGGTTTAAATAGAGTAACTCCCTTGTAGTCATTAAAATTGCGTTTTTTAGGGTCTACTACCGTAGGAATATTATTTTTTTGCGCCAGTGCTACTACAGCAGTAATTAAAGAGGAGGTAATTACGCCCTTGTCGTAATCTTCAAAAACAATAGCATCAATTTTTTGGGTACTTACAAAATGTGTTATTTTTTCTAAAAGCGAATTTGTTTCTGTTACCAAAATAGCTTTATCAGTTTCTTCATCAATGCGCAGTATTTGTTGATGATGCCCAATAATACGTGTTTTTACTGTGGTAGGACGATTTTTTGCCGTAAGTATGCCTTCGGCTGTAATACCTTCTTGTTGTAGTAATTCTATAAAATCTTTACCCGATGCATCATCCCCAATTACCGAACATAAAATAGGGTTGGCGCCCAGTGCATGTATGTTTAGCGCCACATTGGCGGCACCGCCCATGCGTTTTTCTTTTTTGGTAACGGCAACAATAGGCACGGGAGCCTCTGGAGAAATACGCTCTACCTTTCCCCACAAATAGGCATCAATCATTACATCGCCAATAATGAGGATGTTGAGTTGGTTGAATTTATCGAATATGGCTTTCATTTAAGAGTATTTTGTCTGTCTTTCGTCTCGCAGAGGAAGTATCTCTTTTATTTTGAGATTCCTCGTTACCCTCGGAATGACAGTAGGGTTATTTCTGTTATCTCATCCTTCGACTACGCTCAGGATGACATACTATTTCAACTCAGCTAATGCTGCTTTTACACGTCTCATGGCTTCTATCAATTTTTCTTCGGATGCGGCATACGAAAATCGTATGGAATTAGGGTCGCCAAAGGCTTCTCCTGTTACTAATGCTACATGAGCATGGTTCAATAAATACATACATAAATCGGTAGCGGTGTGTATTACCGTATCATTTACCGATTTGCCTAAATAGTAACTGATGTCCGGAAAAAAGTAAAAAGCGCCATCGGGCAGATTGGCTTTAACGCCTGGTATTTCTTTCAATAAGTTGTAAACGGTATCGCGTCTTTTATGAAAAGCGGTACGCATCTGATTTATTGTTGCCAAACCTCCACCATAGGCGGCAATACCAGCCCTTTGCGCAATAGAGCAGGTAGCCGAAGTAAACTGACTTTGCATTTTGTCGCAGGCTTGGGCTACTGTTTTTGAGGCAGCCAAATAACCTACACGCCAGCCAGTCATGGCATAGGCTTTAGAAAATCCATTGATAATTACCACACGTTCTTTAATGCTTTCAAATTGTGCAATAGATTCGTGGCATCCTAAAAAGTTAATGTGCTCGTAAATTTCGTCGGAAAGAATGTAAATATTAGGGTGTTTTTCGAACACTTTTGCCAATGCGGCTAATTCTGCTTTGCTGTATACCGAACCTGTTGGATTACAGGGGCTCGAAAACATAAACAAGCGTGTTTTAGGTGTAATAGCTTGTTCTAACTGTTGTGGGGTAATTTTGAAATTTTGCTCAATGGTAGTAGGGATAAACACACACGTACCTTCGGCAAGTTTTATCATTTCGGAGTACGATACCCAATAGGGGGTAGGTACAATTACCTCATCTCCGGGGTTTACTAAACACAATACCGTATTGGCAATTGCTTGTTTGGCACCTGTAGAAACCACAATTTGTTCGGCGGTATAGCTGAGATTATTTTCGCGTGCTAATTTATCGGCAATAGCTTTTCGAAGTTCGGGATAACCAGAAACAGGTGTATAAAATGTGTAGCCATCATCAATTGCTTGTTTGGCAGCATCTTTTATAAATTGTGGTGTTTGAAAATCGGGTTCGCCAAAGCTAAGGTTAATTACATCAATGCCTTTTGCGGCCAGTTCTCTGCCAGCTTTTGCCATGCTAATGGTTTGCGACTCAGAAAGGGTAGTAATGCGTTCGGAAAGTTGAATCATTCAGAATAAATAAAGGGCTAAATTAGAAATTTAATCAATTACCGAACGGTATAACGTAAACTAAAACTTACAACAACATTATAGTAATTGGGCGAAAATCGCCTATAATTTGCTGCCGAATTGGTAACTCGGGCATTAAAAGATAATTTATCGATGATTTGTACATCGCCACCAAAACAATAGCCAAAATCGTTGGTAAAGAAAGAGTTGGTAATATCACGTTCGGTGTTGCCATCATCAAAAATAGCGTTGTTGAGTACCGCATAGTAAGCACCCAATTGTAGTTTTGTACGCTTACTTATTTGGTAGTTATAGAGCAATGGCAATTCTATATAAGTAAGGGTAAGGTTAAAAATTGGTTTTGCTGGTCCTGATGAACTGGTATCTACCTTACTTCTACTGCCTTTTCGGGCATATAAAAACTCTAATTGCACACTTGATTTAGACTTGCGGAACGAACGTTTTATTGCAGCACCTGCCACTAATCCCGCTTTATTAAATCCGCCAAGGCTATCGCCTGTTATTTGTGAAGCATTTAAACCGGCTATAATGGATGCATTAAAGCCTTGTGCCTGTGTTTTTAAGCTTGCTATAAAAAGAAGTGCAAGTGTAAACGTAAGTTTCAGTAATTTGGGCATGTGGTAAAAATAAGCAAATGAATAAGAATTTCAATGTTCGGGTGTATGGCTTACTGCTTAATGAGCAAAAGCAACTATTGGTAACTGATGAGTTTGAGTTCGGATTTGCTTTTACCAAACTACCAGGAGGTGGATTGGAATACGGAGAAAGTACATTGAACTGTGTGAAACGTGAGTTTTTAGAGGAGTGCAATTTTGAAATAGACGTAATACAGCATTTTTATACCACCGATTTTTTTGTAGAATCGGCTTTTGGTGGTGGGCAACTACTGAGCATTTATTATATAGTGCAACCTAAAAAGCCTATTACTCTTGCTGTAAAAAACAAACGGTTTGATTTTGACAATGTAGAAGAAAAAGCCCAATTATTTAGATGGATGCCGCTTACACTGCAAACAATGGAAGAAATGACCTTTCCAATTGATAAGCATGTAGTAAAACTGCTCTTGAATTTAGGCGATGCTTAAATAGGTTTCCAAAGTTCGTTTGGCGGTATCTTGCCACGAAAACTGTTTTGCCCGTTCAAATCCTTTTTGTATCAGTAGGTCTTTTTCGATCTTGTTTTGAAGCAGGAAGATTATAGCGTTAGCCATAGTATCGGCATCAGTTGGAGGTACTAGCAGTGCTGCATCAGCAGCAACTTCGGCGATAGCAGATATATTAGCAGCTATTACGGCAGTGCCACAGCTCATCGCCTCTAATACCGGAATGCCAAAACTTTCGCGCAGTGAAGGATATAAAAACAGACTTGCTAAGCTATATATTGCAGGTAATTCGTTGTTTGGAATATAGCCCGGTAATATAATATGATTGATTAGCTCGGGTGTGTTTTGCTCTTGTAAAAGTCTTTTTAGCGAGTTGATATCATAATCGACAATTACCAAGGGTAATGGTGCCGCTGTTTGTGTTGCATACAAATTGTATGCTTTAGTAACAGTGTACAGGTTTTTTTTAGGGTCGGTATTACCAAAAAAGAGCAGATATGTTTCAGGTAATTGGTACTTTAACCTAATTTGTTGTAGCGTTTCGGTAGCTGTTGCCGGTAAAAAATGATTACCTACTCCATTATAATTAACACATATTTTATCAGCAGCTTTAGGAAAACGTGCAGCTATGATTGCTTTTTCTGAATTGGAAACAGTGCTGATTATAGCTGATTTTCGAATCAACATTGGTACTAATAGTTGGCGGTAAAAGTTGCCCAATTTTTGGTAAGCCGTGCCTTTGCTGAAATTATTTCGTTCAAGGTAAATAATATCATGCAGGGTGGTAATTAGTTTGCAATGGGTAATAATAGGAGCTGTATTGCTGGTACAATGCAATACTTTTACCTGCTTAAAAAATGCGGCAATAGGCAAGGCTATTTGTTCCCAAAGTATAAAATTAGGCATCCAAACGCGCACTATTTTTATGTTTTTACTTTCGGATAGTACGCTACTATCTACATCTGGTCGTACAAATATGTAAAACACATGTTCGGTATCAAGCAACTCTAGTTGTTTAATAATTTCCAGAATGACGATGTCCATTCCGTGTTTTTTTGCTCTAAACAAACGTTGCGCCTCAATCCCTATTTTCATCCTTCGTTTTTGTGTTGAGTGCTACTTGTTCATGCGGTGTATGGATGAATTTTTTATTTGCACTTTTTAGTTTCAACAATGCCATTCCCATTAACATAAATGCTTTTGGTAATGATAGAAAGGCAGTTAAGGTGCTTTTGGTGTAAAAGCTTTTTGGAACACTTATCCACAAACTAATCATACATAATGTGGTAATAATTACCCATTCTTGGTTATGCAAAAGGGCAGGAGACAGCAGCGAGCCGATGCATGCAATTTGTAAAAATCCTAATAGCAGTAAGCGAGGCAATAATACATAATGCGTTACCTTGTTTAAATAATCTACTTGATGGTGCTTAAAGAAGCTAATTAAAGCCGTAAGGAAATATTTTTTAAGATATACAAATTGTGCAGATATCCAGCGCAAGCGTTGATTACCAAATACTTCAGCTTTCATTACTTTTTCATCATACACTAAGGCGTCTTCCAAATACTCTATTTTGTTGCCCTCTTTAATAATGGCAACTTCCAGTTCTTTATCAAAGCCACCAATGGCAGTAATCTGTAACATCCAGCGCTTAAAATCGGGATAGGTAAAAGCCATACCCGACCCAATTAGTGCAGACGAAAAGCCCAAAACACGCTGTGCTTTACGGAAAATGTGGTTATTTATTTCTTCGCTAATAGCATCTAAAATGGCAAAACTAGTATTTAGGTTTTTAGCTACTCGATGACCTTGTACTGCTTTAAAACCACGTTGCATACCCTCATTTACTTTCTCAAGAAAAGCAGGCTCCATTAAATTGTCAATGTCTAACACAACAATGTAATCGTACTCGTTTTCGGGTAAATAATTGAGCACTGCAATAAGCGATTGCGATTTAGTGCTTTGCTCAAATACAACTTCAATCACTATTAATGGCATTGCTTTTAGGGTAGTTATTGTGCTTGGTTGCAATGAATCTGCTGCCACTACTACATCATATTTGTCTTTTGGGTAGTGTTGCAATAGGGCATGGGCGGCACTTTCAAGGATTACTGCATCGCCTTTGTAAGCGCACAGCACTACCACAATTTTTTTAGGAGCAACTGCGGCTTTTTTTTGTGGTTTGTACCCAATTAATCCTACCAAAGCAAAAAACAAAATATACGCCACATTTAATGCAGCTATAAGTAGTAGTAGGTAAATAATAAAGGAAAGTATAGTTAGTATCATGCAGGTAAAGTTAGTTTTTGATATTCTTGCTCAATACGGCTTACCATTGTTTTTTGGTCAAACGTAGTCGTAATAGTTTGCAAAGCATTTTGCGCCAGTTTAGCACGTAAAGAGGTATCTTTATGTAATAAAAGTATATTATTGGCTAATGCTTTTTCATCTTGGCAATCAAAAAACAATCCGTTTTTTTTGTCTTCAATAATCTCTTTTGTACCATCTACGGGTGTGGCAATACACGCTTTTTGCATCGCCATTGCTTCAAGTGCACCAAAAGGCAAACCTTCCCATAGCGAAGGAAGCACATATATATCTATAGCATGTAATACGTCGGGTATATCTTGTCTAAAATCTTCAAATTTTAGTAAGTGCATAATATTTGCCTCTTGTGCAAAAGCTATTGCTTTCTCTTTTAAATCGCCATCGCCTATTAGTAAAAAGAATATCTCATCGGTTTGTTTGGCTACAAGGCTAATTGCTTTTAGCAGTGTAATAGGATCTTTTTGCTTGGTGATACGTGCAATGTAACCTACTATCGTTTTGTTTTTTGGTAAATCTAATATGCTGCCAATATCTGCATGCTGCACATTTGGATTAAATTTTTGTGTGTCTACCCCGTTATAAATAACCGTAGATCGCTGCATATTAAATCGTGTAATACCATCTGTTTGATTGGCTTTAGATACACAAATAGTAAGGTTAGCTTGACGGGTAAGTACCCACTCGGAGAGTTCACGCAATTTGCGTACAAAAAAAGACTGGTCTTGGTGAAATGACCAGCCATGTACCGTGTAAATAATGGGAATGCCCGCCTTTTTAGCCGCTATAAAGCTGTTAGACATTGCCCTGCTGCCATGTGCATGTACTAAATCAATCTGCTCATTGCGGATAATGTTACTTATTTCTTTGCTTTGACGTAAGTCGAATGGACTTAGTGTAGGTATTACATAGGTTTTTACTCCACGTTCGTTTAGGGTATCAATCATTGCCCCATCCGTAAAAGCAAGTACTACCGATTCGTAACGTGTGGCGTCCAGTCCTTTTACCACATCTAATACATGCGATTCGCCGCCTCCAATTTCACCCTGCCTAATAGTGTGTAATATCTTTAGTTTGCCTTGATTCATGGTGTAATTTATAGCGTTTCGGACTGTATTTTTAAGTTAAGGTGTTTCAAATGCCAAAATAACCCTTTAATGTAGGCATTTACATGTTTCCACTCGGTTTTTAGTATAAAGCTAAGTATGTTTTTAGGCATAGCAATACCTAAAAGGTAGGCTAAACTGATTGCAAATTGTACAGTGTTGGTATTTAAGCGCATAAACAACAATCGGTTGCGCGTAAGGTAATAGGTTTTAAATGGTGAATTTTTACCAGTTGATACCGATTCTTTGTGGTACACTTTTGATTGTGACTCGTACCAAATAGTATAACCTGCGCGCTTTATCCGTTCGCAGTAGTCCATTTCTTCGTAATACAAAAAGTAGGTATCTATCATTAAACCGATTTTCTGTACTACTTTTCGTGATAGCATCATGGCAGCACCATGTGCCCTGTTGGTAGGCATTGCTACATCGTAGCGACCGTCATCTATTTGTTTAGAGCCAATGGCAAAACCACGGCCTGTATAAGGGTTTATAGCTGTAAAACCTGCAAATTGTATGGTATTTGGCTGATGGTAAAATAAAATTTTAGGACTTACTGCACCAATACGCTCATCAGATTGCATACGTGCTACTAAAGGCTCTAAAAAATTACTAGGCACTTCGGTATCGTTGTTTAGTAGTAAAAAATAGTCTCCTTTTGCCACCTTTAGTCCTACATTATTACCACCTGCAAAGCCCAAGTTTTTACCTGTGCGGATAAGTTGCACATTGGGATATTGTTTCTCAATGGCAATAGGGTCTTCATCCGAACCATTATCTATTACAATTATTTCTATGGAAGGATACGTCAGTTTGCTTAATGTATGCAGCAGTTCACATGTTACGGCTGCCTGATTAAAATTGACACTAATGATAGAAACAAGTGGCTGTGTAGTCATATCAAGTTGTTAGGCTTTCTGCGGTGGGTGTACTCAATTTTTCACCCAAAAATAAATATACCATAGAGCCGTATAAGATGAAAGATGTAGGCGACTGCCCAAAAATTTGATTTCCATATGAGGCTACAGATATACCAAAAAAGCCACAATAAAGTGCCATTAGTTTATACCTCAAATCACTATCTGGCATCCAAAATATTTTAATAAAGCCATCAATAAGTACATACAAAACCAGACCTATAAATAAGATTAAGCCTACAATTCCGCCTTCGGCCCATACTTTTACATACCAACTATCTAAGGCAGTTTCGGCTAAAAAAGTACCAGGTGAGAAGCGTTGTCCCCAACCACCAGCAGAACCAATGCCACCGCCTATCGGTCTTGTTGCTAAGTAGGAAGATAGTTTTTTTTGATTGTCTAAACGTACTTGTAGTGATGCGTTTTCGGGGTCGAGGGCGGTACGCATACGACGTACCTGATCGTTTGTTTGCCCAATGGTGGTGTATTTTAGCCCTACAAAGAACATAATGCCTAAAGTCATGCCTATTACCAGCACTTTTATGTTTTTTGATAGAATGAAATACATGAAAAATCCCGACATAGGTACAAAGAGAGCACCACGTGTGCCTGAAAGTAACATGCCATAAAAGCAGAGAAGAGCAGTAGCTAAAAATAAGTATTTGCGCAATTTTTCTTTTGCACCTAAAGCCAATATGCTCGCTGCTAGTCCTGTATGACCCATAGCTGCACCAAATTGCCCCGCATCTGAGTAAAAGGAGAAGGCGCGTAGTTTACCCATTAATACATGGGTGGTTGCAGCACCTTCATCCAACCACTTTTTTTCAAAGCTATCTACCCCCAAAAATATTTGTTTTATCGACCATAGTGCTGCCAATACTGATACAATGAACCATATTTTGATGAATTTATCTAAATGTTGAGGCTCACTATATAAGATAAATACAATAGGTATAAAAAGTATCATGTAGAGAGATACACCGCGTACAGCATAAAACCATGCTTCGAAACTACGCGCTTCGGGATTGATGATTTGAAATAGGGTATAGGCAAACCAAATGCCAACAACTACCATTAAGGTATTGCTTATTTTCTTTAAAACAATTTTGTTCGACTTAAATATTACGGCTAAGAGTGTGAGCACCAATACAGCATCTACACTTAAACCAAACGGGCCTGGTACATAACGGGTAATACCGTTTACTATAAATCCCAATATAATTACTGATTCTATACCTACTACTGGTATTCTGAATAACCATATCAAGAAGGCAAGTATAAATGGCATAACTATTAAAGCAAAAGCAGTAATAATACCTCCCCATGCAATAACTACTGCCAAAAGAATGGCGGCTATAAGCGTAAAAGAATATGTTATGAGTTCTTTAGGCGAAATGTATTCAAACATTTATCTATTTTTTGCAGCAAATAATGCTTGTTTTAAAAACTAAATAGCCCTAAGGTTTCTTTGTTATTCCAATTTAAGGTGATGATGCGCTTGAAAAGGATGCGTAGCTTGCTCCGTTTTTTAGGTATATCTCCTAAAAGATTTTCTAAATGATCAGGACTCATCCTGTTGAGTAGGATAACAGGAGTGTTTTTGTGCGCTTTTTGGTACAGGTTTAGCATGTGGCTATCTGAATTTGTCCACACGCGTTGGCTATCTAAAAGCATTAAAGCTAAATCAACATCTTTTATTAAATCTACCGGAAGCTGACTGTCTAACAAGGCAGGTAATTCCACAATTATAGTAGTGTATTTTTTAGTTTTATCTGCTGATGACAGTTTTATTAATTCCTCGTAGGTTTTTGTTTGCAGGTAATTCATATCTGGAATATATCCAGCTATACTTAAATTAGGATTTAGTGTAATATGTTTGGTAACAGGTGGGCTAATATGCGGATGCAAGTACAATACCTCTCCCTGAAAACCAGCCAATTTATTTGCTAAACGTAGCCCCACATATGTTTTTCCTTCGGTTGGTTTAATACTAAAGAGCTGTATTTTTTTAACACTCTTGTTTACAATGTTTCGTTCTTCCTCTTCTAATATCAGACCGCTGTGTATTTGCTGTAGTAGCATTTTTTCTAACAGCGAAAAGTCTATTTCTTGCTCATTTGGGTCGTAATTATGAAAAAGGCCCAGTACTTTTAAATCTGTAACTTTTTGTGCTCTAGTGGGTGTTTTTATGCCCGAATCGAGTAAGTACAAACCTAAAATGACACTTAATGGGAATATAAAGCCAGCAATTAAGGAGGCCAATACCAAAATTTTTCGTTTAGAAGGTTCTGCCTTTAATGGAAAATAGGGGGGATCTACCATTGAAATATTTCTACTCAATTGTAGGCTGGTTGCTTTTAGTATAGCTTCTTCATAGTTTCGGATAGTTGCAAGGTATTTTTGTTCGGCAATTTCAATATTTCGTTCTAATTTTTTTACTTCTGAACCAATAGGAGCTAAGCGTCCGTATTCGGTGCTGAAATTGTTTAATCGCTCTTGTATTACCTTAATTTTCGACTTACTTTCTTCGTTGGTAAGCGTTTTATTTAAAAAATTGTCGAGTAATTTGGTTCTCGAAATACCTTCTTCACTGTTAGAATACGAGTACAATTCATTGATATCTTTTTCGGCTTCAGCTTTCACTATTTTTATTTGCGCACGATACTTTTCCTTTAATGGTGCATTGTTATTTAGCTCGGCATTTGCCAATAAATTATTAAGGCGTGTTAATTGAGCTTGTTTTGTCATTAATCGCTCATTTACATCGGCTACTTGTTTGCGAGCCGACATCTTTGTGGTTATCTTCTTTTCGGCATCTTTAGATGCTTCTAGAGCTTGTTTTTCATTATCTAATTCGGTTTCGGCATCTACTTTTGCCTCTGCCACAAATTTTGTTTCTTCGTAATAGTTCAGTATGCCATTTTTTATGCGATACTGCTTATAAATATTTTCGGCTTCAAGCAGTTCGTCAAAACATACCTTTGTTTGCTTTTTAAAAAAGGCAATTACATCTGTAGATTCATCTGCTTTCAACGATTTATAGCGAGTATCCATCACCTGAAACATAATTTCGAGTGTTTCTTGCGTTACAGCAGGGTCGCCTGATTTATAAGATAACTCAATCATATCGCTTGATTGCTTTCTATTGGCCGATAGATTGCTTGCTATTCTATTTACACTATATATATCAACATTAGAATCAAGTATTTGCGTAATGGAGTTTTTCTCGGTAGCATTTTTCATCGCTTTTATACGCTCATATGTTTCCTCCTCGGTTCTACCAGTAAGTTCTTTTCGTTGTTTAGGAGTAAGCAATTGCCTCAACCTATTAAAGGTTTCTGGGGATATCAAATAAATATTTGGCTCTTTTTGCATCAAATGCTTTGCCATTAGTCGTATGGCTATTTCCTCATGCGTACCTCTTGATTTTATCGTGTTTATTAGATTGTCGAATGAGTTATTCACCTTAGAGAAGTTGAACATTGGATTGTCCATTTCGGCAATGTCAGTTCCGCTTGCCAAACCAGTGTAAATTAAGGTACGGGAGCTGTATTCGCGACGACCGTTGCGGGTTAAAAACACTACTGCAGCAGCAAGTGTTATTGGGAAAACGAGTAAAATAATTTTATTGCGAAGCAATAAACGAATAAAATCTATTATCGACATATTATTTTCTTGTCATTTGGCTCATTTTTAAACCAATAAGGGTTTCAAGCTGAGTGTAATAGGTAAAAAATTGAGACTTTGCATATTCAAAGCGTGTTTGAGCAGTAAAATTTGTTTCACTAATACTAGATAGCTCTACAATGGTGATGGCTGATTCACGAAATTCTTTTTCCGCTAGTTGATAATTAGTATTAGATATCGCCATTGCTTTGCTCAGAACTTTTAGCACATTAAACGACGATAAAAGCGAATTATAAAGTATAATGGTTTCTTTAGCAACCTCCATTTCTGCTACTTCCCTTTTATGAATACGGCTTTCCATCTCACTCCTAGAAGCACTTACTTTAGCCTTTCTAGTAAAAATATCTACCAAGGGTATATTAATTGTGGCTCCGCTGCGGTACCCATTTATTAATATGCTGCTTTCATTGGTAATAGGATCGGCACTATATGCTACATTATTTTGATTACCAATAAAATAACTGGTAGAACCATATACGTTTTTAAGCCACTCTCGTTTGGTTATTTTTAGTTCGCTTGTGCTTTTTTGTACAGTAGATTCTTCAAATTTTACTACTGGAGAGTATACAATTGCCAATGCAATAAGGCTATCGAGGGGCAATAACTGATCTTTTAAATCTACTTCAAAATCGAGTAGGGGAATCGTGTCATTAATAGCGGCTAGAGTAGGAGTTTCAATAGCAAGTGTATCTGTTGTAGATGGTTCTACAACCCTAATTTTAAAATTAGTAGGTGCAGCCACCGAATCCGTTTTTTGCGCCCAAGCCGTGTAGCAACTACTTGCCAATAAAACGAATAAAAGACATAGTTTGCGCATACTATACATTCTCTTTTTGTAATAGTGCAGGGATAGTTTTAAATAATATTTGCAAATCGCGTTTCAATGAAAAATCACGTGCATAATCATTGTCCAAAGACATACGTTCGGCTTCGCTCATATCACTACTACCGCGTTTACTTACTTGCCATAGACCAGTAATGCCAGCAGGAGCCATAAAACGTAATGAAAATTGGTCGGTAGTCAGTTTTTCGGCTTCGTAAAGCGGCAACGGACGGTTGCCTACTAATGACATATCGCCTTTTAGCACATTTACCAATTGAGGTAACTCATCAATACTGGTATTGCGGATGAAGTTACCCACTTTAGTAATACGAGGGTCGTTTTTAATTTTTATAAAAGTATCTCCAGTTTTTACTTTTTTATTCAGCAAATAGTATTTTTCACATACTATCTTTTTATCCAGATAAAGAGGTTGTTGGCAGTTTGTGCCTGCTTGTAAACAGGTTTCGCACAATTGTATGGTCTCTGTGTTTGTATTGGCTACAACTACCTCTTCTTTTTTATACTGGTTTAAGTGTTCCATTTCTTTTAACCGCTTGTCGGCATCGGGGTACATAGAACGGAATTTGTAGAACGGAAATACATTATAACCAGTACCTACGCGTTTTGCAGCATAAAATATAGGTCCTTTTGACTCGAGGCGAATAGCCGCCGCAATAAGTATAAAAACAGGAGACAATAACAACAATGCAGAGCCAGCTGCCGCAATATCAAACAAGCGTTTGGCAATAGGCATTTTGTATTCGGTAAGCAAAGGTTTTTCTGTGTTTTTATTGCTTTGCTTAGCGTTTTCAATTAAGAAATCTGCTCGGTATATAAAGTCTGTTTCTTTGGTTTTGTTATCAAAAATGTCGGCAATACCGTTGCTTATAGCCGCTTTACGAATATCGTTGGTAATGTGTGTGGTAATAAGAATAGCAGGAATGTGCTTGTAAGCAGTATGGCTGTTTTTAGCTGTTACACAATCAAAATCATTGCTACTATTGCTGTCGTTAGCCACAACCAATAAGTCAAAAAGAGGCTTTGTAGTAAGCCAATTAGTAAATGCTGTAGTAGTATCAAACTCAATAAGGGTGTATTGCGTTTTTAATTGGTCGATAATTGTAGTTACAGAACCATTTTTAATGTACACAATGGTATTTTGTGTAGGTGCTAGGTTTGTATCCATAGGGTTATAGCGTATTAGTTACTCGTTCGGCGTAAAATACTATCAATACGCGCGTCTAATTCTTCAGGGTTAAAGGGTTTAATCATATAATCATCAGCCCCTGCTTTTAGGCACTTAATTTTGTTTACGCTATTTTCATTACCCGATAGCATCACCAATGGAATGTTTTTAAACATACCGCTTGAGCGTACATGGTGTATAAAATCATAGCCATTCATTTCGGGCATTTCAAAATCGGCAACAATTACATCTGGCAGTTGCCCCTGCTGCATCCAAGCCAAAGCATCTTTTCCATTTGTTTTTTGTACAACATCGTATTTGGTGCCAAAAAAATATTTTAAAATTTCTAAAATTGACTGTTCGTCGTCGATAGCTAATAGCGTCTTTTTCATTCGAGTAAATACTCTATTTATGGGTACCTAAAATAATATCAAAAGTACATTTTTATGTTCTAAAGCCGAATTATAGTTCATCTTTAATTTGTATCAATACTGTTTCTAAAACCAGTCTAATCTTATTTTCAAGGGCTGGTAATTTTGCTAAGTTTTGTAATTGTTCGGCATCATGCTCCAATTGTCTAATTTCTGCCTTTAAGCTACTTATGCCTAGCAAATCTATAGTAGACTTCATTTTATGGGCATAAAATTTCACCTCTTTCCAATTTTCTTGTTTTATAGCATCATGTAAACTTTGCATATACTCTGGAAATGTATTCACAAAAAGGGCGACCATTTTTTGGATAAAATCTTTATTTCCTCCAGCTGTAACGTTTAATAAATCAAGACTGTAGAGTTTTTGTTTTGATATGTTAGAGGCGTTTTCTGTTTGTTGTTCTGTCATTTTTGAACTCTTTTCTTCTACTCTTTGTTCTGTCAATTTTGGATTATTTTCTTGTATCGGTCTATCTTTAAATGATTGCGGTGCTAATTGATACACAACTTGAAATAACTCGGTTTCATTAAAGGGCTTGGAAATATAGGCGGTCATGCCACTTGCCATATATTGTTCATAATCACCTTTAAGCGCATTGGCTGTACAGGCAATAATAGGTATTTGGGCTTTTTTCAGGTCGGGTAGTTTGCGTATGTTTTGGGTTGCCTCTAACCCGTTCATTATAGGCATTTGTATATCCATTAATACAACATCCACGTCATTTTCTTGAATTTTTTGTACGGCAATGCTGCCATTTTCGGCAACAATTACGTTTGCACCCCATTCTTTCAAGATAGTAGTAGCATATAATGTATTCACTTCATTATCTTCGGCTAATAGTATTTTTATGCCAGTTAGTATTTTATAGTTAGAAATTGGAATATCAATAGTTGGAGGCAAATCGGCAATAGAGCCCTTTTGATAGGTAAGGATAAAGCTAAAAGTACTGCCCGTTTTACCATCGCTTTCTGCCCAAATACGACCACCTTGAATCTCTACAAGATTTTTACAGATAGTAAGTCCTAATCCTGTGCCACCATATTGTCTGGCAGTGCTGCTGTATTCTTGTGTAAATTCTTCAAAAATTGACTCTTGCATTTCTTTACTTATGCCAATTCCAGTATCTTTTATGGCAAATAGATAAGTAGATTCGTTATCTGTTTCATTTAGGTTAGTGATAGAAAGTGTTACAGTTCCATTGTCTGTGAATTTAAGCGCATTGTTGATTAGATTCATCAATATCTGATTTAGCCTAAATCCATCACCAATATTAATGGCTGTTTTTGGTTGAAAAGGGACCAGTTCTAGTTTGTTCCTTTTTTCTTCTGCTTTGCCTTGTAATAAGTTAACTACATTTTCTACAGTATCCTTGATATTGAACGGCACACGCTCGATATCCATTTTGCCAAGCTCAATTTTTTCTACATCCAATATATCGTTTACAATAGTCAACAAGTTTTCAGAAGAGCGTTTCATTATTTTTAAAAATTTCTCTTGCTGAGGTGCTAATGGTGTTTTGCCTATTAAATCAATCATCCCCATAATGCCATTCATTGGGGTGCGTATTTCGTGGCTCATATTTGCCAAAAAGCGTTGTTTAATAATAGCTGCTTCGCGGGCAATAGCAATGGCTTCTTTTAATTTTTTTTCATTTGCTATGGTTTCGGTAATATCTAAGGCAAATCCAAGAATCTCCTCTTTGTATTGAGGGTCTATAAACAAATAATTGCGCATTGTAATACCTTCGTCATCACTTGTTTTTGTATGTATTTCTACGGTATTAACAGGTTTTGCAACAGTTGGTAAATGTTGATGAAGTTCGTAATTTAAGAGACTAACCGATTTGTCTAGCAAATCTTCTTTAGTGAGATTTAAGCGCTTTAGGGCCATACCATCTACGTAGGCAAATTTTTCGTCTTTATCTATTTTAAAAGCAATTACGGGAATATTGCTAATAATAGCATTAAGCATATTACCCAATTCGCGTTCATCTTCTTGGGCTTTTTTGCGCTTGGTGATATCAAAACCATATACCACCATCATCATAAACTCGTGTTGGTTATTAAAAATAGGTGTAAGCCTGCGCAATACATATTTTTTTGTGCCGCCAACTTCCGCTACTTCTTCCCATTCGCGGCTGCGGCGTTGTTTTATAGCATCATCAAAATACGTATTACGGAACTCGATTAATTCCTGATTTCTTTCAGAAGTACTCTTTGATGTATCGTATTCGGTGCTGGCAAGCATCCAGGGCAGGTGATCTTTATTGTCTCTTCGAGCCGCAGGGTTAATAAATAGGGTGTTTTGTTTGCCATCTAACACCACTACATCTGCTTGTAAATTCTTCAGAATCTGCTCGTAAAACTTACGTTGGGTTGCTAATTCATTTTGTGCATTTACTTGTTCGGTAATGTTGCGTATGGTACCAGATAAACCAATAGGTCGTTTTTTGCTATCAAATAGTAGTTTGGCAATAATTTCGACCCATATAATAGTGTTGTCTTTGCGGGTAAATTCGCCAATGTGTTTGAGTCGTTGGGTGGTACCAGTTACCAAATCCTTAAATAGTTTTTGGTTCTCTTCTTTATCGGCTGGATTAGTAAACTGCAAAAAACTTTTTCCCTTACACTCATCAAAGCTATACCCAATAACTTCTTCGCAGGCGGGGTTCATCAGTGTAATTTCAGAAGTTAATGTGGTCTGAAAAATGCCATCTTCAAAGTCGTTTACCAAATTGTAATACTGCGACTCTAATGAGTTGGCTTTGTACTGTATTAGTTTTTTATCGGTAATATCAAATTGGATACTCAGGTATTTATATGCTTTGTTTTGCGCATTTACAAACGGATAGATAGTAGTATCCATCCATTGAGGCTGCCCATCCTGTCGCTTATTTTGTATTTCGCCTTTCCAAATATTTCCATTGTTTATTGTTTGCCATAGTTGATGTGCAAATTCGCGGAGTTCGATGAGGTAGATATTAGTAAAATGCAGCCCTATTATTTCTTCCTTCTTATAGCCAAGTTGTTTCAGCCCTCTGTCGTTTACATAGGTAATTAAACCATCTTGGTTTACAATAGCTACCGTTGCTGCCTCATCAAGGGCAATTTTAAGTTCTTGTAATTCGCTTATTTCGCTGTTGGATAATTGAATATTATTCATGTAAATAGAGTTCCTTTTTTTACGTTTTTCAAAGTATGATAATATCTTGAAAAAATCTAATATAAAAAAAGGTAGACAAATTTGCCTACCCTTTTTTTTGGTTAATAATTAATAAAAAAACTAAACTATTTTAACATAAAAATAAAAGCTGGGTCAGGAGTTAGGTACCAATCTTTAGCATCTAAGCCATTAGAGGTAGCCCACTTTCCAAAGTTTGGATACGCCTGTAAAATAGAGAACTTATGCGTTGGGTGAGCAAAATCTGTTTTACCAGGATAAATTTCGATAGCCCATGGCAAGTTGTTTTCTGTTTTGTAGAAACGGCCTGCTGCTGGGTTAGACGTATCGTGTCTTAGTCCAAAAAGACTAAGATCTGCATCTGCAGTAGCTGGTCTATCAGCACAATGTATTTCTACAGGAACTTCTACACCAACA
>CAMTVQ010000004.1:0-305353 GCA_947085255.1 uncultured bacterium
ACATAATACTTTGTGCTGCCCAATGTGGCTGTACTTGGCACTGGGGCAATGAACGTGCCGCTTCCGCCTGTAGCGGTAGTGTACCACTGTAGGTTGCTGCCTGTAGCGGTGAGTGCTAATACCTGTGCATTTTGGCAGTACTCAAGTGGGCTGGTAACTGTGGGGGCTGCTGGTAAATCTCCTACCGTGACTGTTTGGGTCTTTTTTGCTGTGCAACCTTCCTGATTGGTTCCTGTTACGGTATAGTTGGTATTACTTAACGGCGTTTTGGTAATGCTTGCCGTTAGCTCTCCAGTATCCCACACATAGCTAATCCCTCCGCTTGCTGTAAGCGTGGTTGGGTTATCTTTACAGATGGCAGTGATTCCACCGATAGTAATAATAGGGAGGATATCTACATTGTTAATGGTTATTGTAATCCCAAAAAAACAGCCGTTGGCATCCTCTACTGATACGGTATGATTACCTGTTGCTATACCTGTATAGGCGGTGGTGGGCAAAAATGCACTTCCATCTACAGAGTATTTATAAGGGGAAACTCCTCCCGTTATTCCGGTAATACGGATTTCGCCTTTATTCTTTTTGCAGACATCATCCACAAGTGTGGTGGCAATGGCGGTAGGCGCTCCGTTGTTGTTGATGGTGACTGTGGTTGTGTTCTCACATTGACCCATGTCCTTTACTTTAGCTATATAATTGTTAGCTGCAAGACCGTTATACGTTGCTGTCCCTGTAAATGGACTACCGTTAAAGGAATAGGTATAAGGACCGCCTGTACCTCCGCTGCCTGTTAGGATTACTGAACCATTACTTGTTTTGCAATTGGCGTTGGTAACAACAGCGTTTAGTGTAGGTAAAACACTTACAGTAAAGCTAACGCTCTTCTCTGCTTTGCATCCGCCGGATGAGGTAATTGTATTGGTAATAGTATAAACTCCAGGGGTGCTGGCCGCCAAATTAACAAGACCTGTACTTGCATTGATGTTTAATCCAGCAGTAGATGTAAATATTCCAGCGGCACCTCCACTATTGAATAGTGCAGTAGGGTTTACATCAGATGGACAATAAGAAGTTTTGGCATAATTAAATACCGCATTTGGTACTGCATTGATAGTAATAGTGGCAGTTCCAGATACGCTGGGGCAAGAACCCCCTGTATTAATGGTATAAGTAACTGTATAGCTTCCAGCTGTACTTGCCGCCAAATCAACAAGTCCTGTGCTTGCATTAATACTTAAGCCGGCGGTAGAAGTAAATGTACCACCGCTGCTTCCGCTGGTAAATGTGGGTGAAGGATTTAGTGCATTTTTACAATAAGGTGTACCCGCATAGCTGAATACAGGACCGGCGGTATTGGTAATGGTAAGGAGCACCGTTTTAGCCGCTATTTCACCACAATCTACACCAACGGTGTAAGTTATACCATAGGTTTTTAAGGCGCTACCTGCCAAATTGATTTCTCCGGTACTTGCATTAAGAACCAAACCTGCAGGAGTAGAAGTAAAGGTTCCACCCGCTCTACCGGTAATGGCAGGCAATTGGTTTGGGGATGATTGACAGAAAACAGCTGATGAATAACTAAATTCAGCGTGGTTGATGGATTTGTTTTCAGGGATTACCAAACCGGTAAGTTGACCGCCGTCTTGCCCGTTTTGTGCACCGTGATTATTCAAAGGATCGCCATTTGCAAAACCGGCAAGTCCCCCAAGAGTTGACATAGTACTTCCTGTAGGAATCGAAGAAGTCCAAACTACTCCTCCAGCTCCGCCTCCACCCGGACCATGGGCGGTGGTTGCATGAAATGAATTGCCTCCTTTACCTCCATTAACCGAAATGGCTATATCATTTATAACTGGAGCTTCCACTAATACGGTTCCACCTGCTCCTGCACCACCGGCACCTTCAGAACCGGCATTTATATTATTATCAATACCATCCGATATAATATTATTAAATTTTCCATCAATAACATTTGCTCGTATAATGACGATTCCACCCCCCCTTGTCCCTGAACTATTCCTGTCATTATCCTGATACCCTGCTCCAGCACCTCCTCCCAAAAATATTTTATTCACTGCATTGGAATAATTCAAAGCCTTACCACCTATTCCGCCATTAGCCAATACAGGGGTACAATTAGCTACTTGATTCCCACCTGTACCCCCATTTCCATAATTTCCACCACCTCCTCCTCCAGACTGTTCCTTATTACCACCACCACCGCCATTTGTCGCAGCGCCTCTTCCATAAGTAGTAATAAATGTAACTATGCCTTCTCCTTTTTCAGCACCTCTACCTGCTGTAGGAATACTATAACCCAGATCTCCTCCTGTACATGAATTAAGGCCATTCTTACCGGATTGTGCACCTTTAAAGCCAAAACCACTCAAATTAATGTCAGTAGATATTTCGACTTCATCAGCTTCAAATGCTAAAATTCCTCCTGTTTCCCCATTCCATGGATTACAGGTTAGGGGGATGGAAACATTAGATTTTACATTGGCTTTCTCATATTCGGGTACCCTAATGAGCTGCACCTTGCCGGTTACGTCATAGGTTCTTAAGAGTTCATTCTCCAGATAAATGGTATTGTCTACTACAGAGGCTATCCTTGCAAATTCATAATTCCCTGCCCCGTTGTAGTCCAGAATAGTTCCATAAACTGCCGTATTACTTAAATCAATAATTGCTCCTTTCATTTGGATTAGTAGCACTTTATCGCCAACATAAAATCCAGCAGCAGAAGTGACCGAGACTTGGTCACACCCGATATCGGTTACTTTTTGGTAAAGATTAATCACATCAAACAAATCGGTAACCTCTGGATCATCCGGGCAATTATGCGGGTCGGTGATCGTAATTCCGGTATAAGCTACTGTATTGGGACAACCACCCGATGCAGCAATGGTATTGCTAACCGTATAGCTTCCGGGTTGACTGGCTTGTAAATTCACTTCTCCGCTAATCGCATCAATAACCAAACCTGCTGTAGAAGTAAATGATCCGGCTACACCTCCCCGTAAAAAAACGGGAGAAGGATTACTAACATTGATATTTTGACAGTATGGATTTTTTGTATAGCTGAATGTGGCGGTCTGCATACCTGTAATCGTAACACTGGTACTTACTTCTGCCGCAGCACAGCCAGTAGCGGCAGCAACCGTATTCTTTACAGAATACGTACCCGGAATACTGGCTAATAGATCGATAACACCTGTACTTGAATTAATAGTTAACCCTGAAGATGAACTGAATGTACCTGTTATTCCTTTATTCCCAAAAACAGGAAAAGGATTGCTTGCATTTTGGCAATAAGGGCTTTGTGAATAGCTAAATTCAGCTGTAGGCTGATCAGTAATCGTAATTGTTTTAGTAGAAGTAGCATAACACGTACCCGGTGTTTTATAGGTAATGGAATAGGTATTTAAGGCACTTGTCGAAAGGTTAATTTCCCCTGTTGCTGCATCAATTATAAGACCTGAAGGAAGAGCACTAAAATCACCTCCAGTAGTACCTGTTAGCTGAGGCATGGGATTGGCTCCGCCATTACAAAATGCTGTAGCAGAATAGTCAAAACTTGGATTTTCAACGGTATTACTTGCTGAAACAGTAATGGAAGTAGCTGGAGATAATGCATCATTCCCTGCGTTTACATCGGCTTTTTCAAAGGCACTAGCATTAAATACATAAGTACCTGAAGCACTCATATCGTAATTTGTACTAACAATTACATTTTGAGAAGCTCCGGCAGCGAGGGTTCCCGAATTAAGGGTAACAGAAGGGAAGGTGATTGGGTTAGGTCCGCTCACAGCGGCAAATACAGATACCGGTTTCAGACTAAAATCAATCGGATTAGTATCAAAATTCTTCAACCCCAGCTCAACAATACTATTTTTCCCATAGCAATCATTAGTAGAAGGTAAAATTAGTTGGTTAATACCTATATCTGAACCAATAGCTATATTGACCAAATAATCCTCTGTTTCACCTAATCCATAAGCACCACAAGGAGGACTACTTGCCGATCCGTTATTAATAAATACTACCCTCATTCGAGTATCTCCTGACAGGGCACTTAAAGGAATGGTTATTGATCCGCTGGCAGTAGTAGTGATAGCAGTAACACTGCTATTATAAACCCGTTCTGAAATTGGGTCAAATACCCCATTCTGGTTATAATCAATAAACACATTGACCCATCCTGACCAATTAAAATCGCCATTTTTGACAGTCTTGATACTGAACGGATAATTATTTCCTTTTACATAAGTATTGGCAGGTATACTATTTGTAAAGTCAGAATAAACTGATAAAATTGACGTTTGATTATTCAAGAGACCGAAAGTGACATTTTCAAGATTTAGTCTGGTGTCAGTGGAATTAGAAAAGCAATAACACTTTTGGTTAAGATCGAAAATTGAAACATACACACTTGATGAAGCAAGAGTGGTATTCCCGCAGGTAATCAGTGCCCGGTAATAGGAATTCGATGATTGTGAGGTAGTAAATTGATCAGAGCTGGAAGTGGGGGAAATATCGACCCAGTTTATATCATCCGAAGATACCTGCCATAGATAGGTTTGACCCGTTCCATATGAATTTCCTGCAAGCCCAAGGGTAAAACTAGGACTCTGACACAAATTATATACAATAGCACTTCCTGCTACAGGTGGATCTATACAAGAACCATTGGGCTGAATATTAATTACATAATCTTCTGTTTCTCCATAAGTATAAGTGCCGCATGGAGCGCTATTTGCATCTCCTCCTTCTTGCAAAATGACACGCATTAAGGTAATTCCGCTTGCTGCAGATAATGGAATTGTAATTGCTCCTGTAATAGATGCGATTGCTCCCGTTAAAGGGCCATTAAAAACCCGTTCAGTAACGGCATCAAAAACACTGTCTCGGTTATAATCAATAAATACATTCACCCAGTTTCCGAGAAAAAAGGAAGTTCGTTCTGTAATTCTGGCTATTGATATCGGATAATTGTCTCCCAGATAAAAAACTTCGGGAGGTGTACTCGTAAAATTGCTATAGGTTTTATTGGCCGAAGTATTCGAAAACGTAGGACTTGAATTTCCATTATTCAAGGTACCAAAACTCACGTTGCCTATATCATAGCGAGTATTTTCAGATGCTCCTGAAGTACAGAAAGAGATCCGGCGATTGCCTATAGGGTTGGTAATTGTTGGAATTTGAGTCCCTCCTGAACCTGAGAATACGAGTGAAGTACATTCTGCATCCAATATATTATCAATAAAGGCATTATTCGGCACATCATAGGTAACCCAAAAAAAATTCTTTCCGGAAAGTAAAGTAATATTACCTGTAATTGCGGAAGTAAGTGAACTGGCAGAACCAAACAAGGTTGTTGAAGAAAAAGTCTGATTAGCTCCAGTATAATACACTTTCACGTTACTTACATCGTGAGAAAAATCAGTACTGCCGTACGCATTCAATTTAATGGCATCGAGGTTAAAAGTTGGAGATACTCCTCCATCGGTATTTACCTCTACCCTGATCATCTGATTATTTGGTGTGCCTCTAAAAACTACTGCATTAGATACGGTAGTCGTATTACTTGATGCAAAGGTCATGGCGGCGGGTGCAGGGGGAGCCCAAGTAAAAGTGAGCCCGCTGGTAGGAAATATGCTGGCGGATAATGCGCAAAAACCGGTATTGGCCCCTGCTTGGGTGGTCAGATCCCAGTCGGTAGTAGTTTCACGAATATTGAAATCACTATTACTATTACCACGCAGACCCACCTTAGCTTGTGTGGTACTTAACCCGGAGTAAGCAAAAGCCCCGTAAACTATTTCCACCACATTACTGCTTTCATATAGTTTTATTTGAAAATTAAAATTGTCAGAAGTAGTATTAATAGCAAAACTTCTCCATTGTACCGTTAATACTTGATTAGGAGCAGTACCGCTCAATTGATAGCTTAATTCTCCTCCCGCACCGCTGGTGGATGCTCTTATTCCGAAGCTACCGAGTGCGGAAATCAAGTTATTACTACTGGCTACTGCAGGATCACTAATTGGCACATTGGAACTTACTACGCTTGAACCCATGGCAATAAAGCCAGTAGAATTTACTGAGAACCGATTATAAACCAAGTGGTTAAATTCAAAATTAAAGCCAATGGGTAAGTCATTGTAATTAGTGGCTGCTGCAGGAGCACCCAAAACCACCACACCAAGACCTGCAACAGGTACGTAGGCTCCATTTGCCTGGCTAAAATTATACCTTTTGACCACAGCTGTTGAAGTAAATGGCAGAATTAATATTACCGAAAGACTTAAAATGGCTAATTGTAAAGATTTTTTCATTTGCGTTTAGTTATTGATAAAACTTAAATCATGTTTTATGATTATGCTTCTATTGCTCAATGAGTAATAAGAACATAATAACCTTAAACTTCGCCATTCAAGATGAACCTAAAAATACCTAATTGGTAAGTGTTGCTCTTTTGTTGGTAAGTGTCGTTTTATAGACTAGAAGAGGTGACTAGTCATTGGTTCATTTGGCTCACAGCCTATCACTCTACCTCTCTATCAACTATCACTAATAATTCGATTTATTAAATAGACATTGCAACAACAAAGCCCTGCCGGCTTTCCGGAGGGGTTGTTGTTAAGCCCGGCACAAAATAATCAGTCCAACAATAAGGGCTGCTAGTGAAGCAAGAAGTACAGCCCCGGCTGACAAATCCTTTATTCTTTTTGCCTTATCGCTGATTTGCGGGGAAGCAATATCGGTTAATATCTCAATTGCGGTATTAAATGACCGAAAATAAAAAAGGCCGCCTCGTCCAGGAGACAGCCTTGGTAAAATAGATACTACGATCAGGGTTTTACAACCGCAAGCTTCCCTTCACCTAGCTTTTTTCCATCCTGGCGAAGAACATATAAGTATATTCCTTCTTTAAGGTCACGGGTGTCAAGCTGAACTCTGTTCACTCCTGCCTGTAGCGGATGAACATTGATCGCTCTTCCCAGCAGGTCACACAGCTCCAGGCTGGCTTCACCTGCATTTGCAGGTACATAACAATTTACGTATGCCACGTCCTCCGAAGGATTCGGGTAAGCAGGGCCCATGTAAAGGGAAGCAGAAACCGGGCTTAATGCCGACTGTTTAGTCTGACTTTCTTGGGAGCTATATTCGGCTACAACCAGACTCTCCTCCATTTCAAATTCCTCACGATACACCATGCGAAGGATAGCCTGTGCATTTAGAACAGCTTCTTTAACAGGGGTATGATAGGCAATTGCACGAACCAGTTGTTCTTCATCTTTATTCATTTCGAATACGCTGCGTCCGGTCTGTTTGAGCCCCAGGTGCATATTTGCCAAAGCGATCCAGTCACGATCTACTGAAGGATCGGCTTCGAGACGGGCAATTCCCTCCGCCGCAGTTGCTAATTCACCGGTTTCTATCAATATAGCTACCCCGTGCTGAATATTGCCCGGATGTTCCTCAGCTACCAACAGGTTACCGGCAGCTAGAACTTCTTGCTTTTCACTATATATATTCATCAGCTGGTTAATCAGTTCTTGGCGTTCGATACTCAGGGCACTTGCTTCTCTTTCCAATTTGGCCAGAGTATTAATTGAACCCGTTCCCTGAAGATCTTCGAGTAGGTTACGGTTGGCTTCGCTAAAGGCAGCGGAACGTGCCGACAGCTGATGCCATACTTGGGATGAAGCAGGTAAGTTAAGTTTAAAGACCTCCATTAGGTTCATCTCGGCAAGCGAGCGTTCAGCCAGTAAGGCTACAAGTACCTCATCGCTAAGCGGACTGCCATTCCGGAGTATCGGTATCAGGAATTCGTCAGCAAGTGAAGCATCCGCAATAGCACTCAAAAGGATAGCAGAAGATTGTCCGGATGAACTGAGCTCGTTTATTTTTGCTGCTATAGCTTCTTGTTCGCCTTTGTTCACACCAAGTTGCCCCAGTAATTTTACAGGATCCATGACGATAGAAAGCAGACAATTTTCTTTCCATATGTCTTCCTGGTTACTGGAAACCGTGATCGGGCCCTGTTTGGCCGGTGTAAGTATCGCCGCGTCTCCTCTATAAGACCTGTTACGATAATAAGTAAATGGGTTAATGGATTTAATGAGCTTATAACTGGCATTGGGAAACATATTCCTTGCAGGAGTACCCGGAGTTCCTTGGTTAGCGAAGCTGCCACTTACATCCCAGGTGTTGATATAACTTGCGGAACCGCCATGTTCAAAGGTATTGCAAATTACCTGTAGGGCAGGAGTAGTTCCGGAAACTACAATGGCCTTTTCGCATTCTGCGAACCTACTTTTTCCGTTCCCGCTGCCCCGTACCAGGCCACCAAGCTGATTAGTTGTTGAAGCTTTAAAACCGACTCTCAGGCCCCGGAATTTATTATCATATAGTTGGTAGTTCGAGCTATTCAGCATATAAACTCCCAAGGGATCTGAAGAATAGTTGACACCGTATGCCGAGGGACCGAATAGATTTCCACTGATCAGGTCGTTTCGGGTTGCAGACATATATATTTCCGCCTGGCTGCAATTCTGAAACATAGCTTTGTTCACTAGGTTAAATGAAAGTGGGGCAGATGAAAGTGAATTATATGCTTCGACCCCGTATTTGAGACCAAAAAAGGTAGTAAGATTTGTTTGGTTATTGACAACTGAAACGTCGATCGTAGAAGACAGCAGTTGTATAGCGCTTACTCCATAGTGGAAATTACAGGATCTGAGCTTCATTTTGTGCGAATTGTTTACCTGAACAAAAACCGGGCTTTTACCTGAGCTGTTGGCCCGGCCATAGAATTTATTCTGGGTATTCGGATACGGAGAACCCGAGTTGGTTTTATAAGCGGGATCTTTTACCGACCCTCCTACAAAGTAGCCCCAGTCCACTTTATTGAACACAGCCTGATTCGCATAAGGAGCGACCAGCAGGCTAATCCCATTATTTCGGAAAGTCCCGAAGGTGGTCGATATTTTTCCTCCTCCGAAGCCGGGCATAAATATGGGTCCGCAGGGGGTTCCGGGCGGCGTTGAATAACATTCATTTAGGTGCCCGAGAAAAACACCGAAGTGAGCATCCTCAATAGTGGACTGAGCTATTTTGATTACTCCCTGTACGCTTGGGATATTGTCCGGTTTTTGCGGAGATCCTTCGATACCCCATACTTCGATACCATGCCACATGTTTCCGCAGGAAGAAAGACCTTTGAGAACGGAATTATTTTTAATATCCAGATAAGCTCCGCGCTCAACAATAATCCGGGCAAAAGGTGCAAACTCAATGGTCGAATTATCAATGGTCAGACTTGTTCCCGGCTGAATTGTAACTGTCCCCTTGATTTTAAGCGTTTGATTGGTCCAGTTATATTTCACAGAAGTGGGCAAGCCCAGAATCGGATTGGTATAATCATACTCTACACCCTCCGAACAGCAATTCTCATTATAGCCCGGTGAAGATGGGATAACCTGTACAGGTTGTGTGGGGTAATAGAAAGGAGAAGTTTTGTTGCAGAGCGTTTCTCGCAAACGCACCCCTACTACAAAATAACCGCCACTTGGGAAGGTATAATAGAGAGGATTACCAATATCGTCAACATCTCCGTCCCCATCCATATCCCATTCATAGATCCCGGCGGCTCCGAGAGGTGCGGCAGTAAATGTAAAAGTTTCTCCTGCACATCCCCCGTCATATAAATAGCCGGTAAGTGGCAAAGGGGGAACGCTGTTTACTACCGTTACTGTTACCTGGTCGCTTGCCGAACAGCCCGAACCAATATCAATAACGGTAAGCGTGTAGGTAGTGGTAACAACCGGCGTAACGGCTGGTTGGGCAGATGCGGAAGCAAATCCGGCAGGGCTGGAAGTCCAGACATAATTATATCCGGAAATGGCAGGAGTGCCTATTACCGTGCTTGTCCCGAGGCAAATGGTTCTGTCAGTGCCGGCATTGGCAGTGGGAACAGGATCGACAATGACCGTTATGGTAGCAGATCTTCCTTTACAACCTGTGGTCACATCGGTCACTACAACATAATATTGGCCGGCCTCTGATACGGTCAGGCAAGGAGTCACTACCGGTAATTTCATAGATGATCCTACCGGAAGTGTTTTATTCCATTCATAGGTATATACGTGTCCGGCCTGAATGTTATTTATCCTTGCGCAAATTTCCTTCGTGCCCGGACACATATGTAGCTCGTTGTTCACAATGGGTTCTCCACCCGAAAGCATCGTAACACGGGGTGTATCGTTCATTGTTACCACTCTTTGATTCCTTCCGGTACATCCGTAGAGATCGGTAACGACCAGGATATAAGTTCCGCTTGTTGTTGCAGAGTATTGCGCATCAAAATCAATCGGGGTGGAACCGGTATTATTCTTATACCAGGTATAGCTTGAATATCCGGAGTTCCCTTGCAGCAACACGCTACCACCCTGGCAGAAACTGGCCGAAGCTGGGGTAATGGTGGGACTTGGAGTGGGATGGAATGTTACCGATGTGCCGGAAGAAAAGGCGCTACAGCCGGTGACGTCAGTAATTTTTATATAGTACGTGCCGGTTGATGATACCGTAATAGAACTGAGAGTCTCTCCGGGGATTTCATTACCTGCGGAAGGGCTGTTCAAATACCATTGATAAGTACATGGAGTACATTCATCGGCCCTAAGTACCTGTGTTGCACCTTCGCAAAGATCAAGGGGTCCCGCGGGATCGACATCGGCACTCGGGTTCCTATGGCTTAAAACCATATCGTTCATTGCTGTACAGCCATTGGCATCGGTTACTTTGACAGTGTAAACTCCGGCAGCTGAAACAAAGGGTTGCGCATCTGAAGGATTGGTAATCGTTAAACCGGCGGGATTGGAGGTCCAGTTGTAAGAATATCCGCTAATGGCAGGCGTTCCGATCCGGGTAGATGAAGGGGCACATATCGATTGATCAGGTCCTGCATTTGCAACGGGCGCGGAGCCCCGCGCAACCGTGAAGGGAGCCGAGGTGACCGTGCAGCCGCCCGGGTAGTAGGTAACATCTACCGTATAAACACCATCGCTTACAATTACATAATCCATAGTTGATAAACTATTCCCCTGGGCATCTTTCCAGGTATACACGAAAGAAGTGTATCCTCCCGCAGGCGCAGGATCTTCCGTTACATCAAGACGTACGGTAGAACCCTGACATGTAGAAGCAGGCCCGGTTATTACAGGTTTTTCATCAAATGAGAGGATGGTTATCTCCTTTTCTGCCGGACATCCGTAGGGAGAAGTTACAACCACTTTATAAGTGCCGGCACCTCCGGGTGTGGGGGTATAGGGGTTTTGATTTCTTCCGGCCACATCTTCAACAAAATTGCTCCCTACTTTTTTATACCATTGGTATGTATAGTTTTGGCCAGGAGGAAGCCCCGGTGAAACTGCTACGTTAAATAACAGAGGCTCATTCGGACATAAAACATGATTATTAGCCGGAGAGGTAATGGTTACAATAGGTTTAGGATAGACATTAACTATTACCTGATTTGTAGTAATGGTACAACCGTTCCGGGTTACTTTGGCATAATAAGTATAAGTGCCTGGCGCGAGCGTATTGCTTATAGAATAGGAAGATCCGCTTGTAAGCACTGTACCCGGATTGGCAGCCTCGTACCACCTGATCACATCGGTATTGGGAGGTACCGGAGGCGGAGTAATATTTGCTGTAAGCGTAAGCTCCTGTCCCTGACATAAGTTAACCGGTCCCATGGGGGTAACCGTGGCAGTAAAGGATGTGACCTTTTTTATGCTGATATCATCCAGCCCAATTGCGCTGGAACGTACCCCTTTACCCTGTGCATAAATATATAAAGGATATGACCCCGGTGTAGGCGTCACTGATATGCACACTTCCTGCCATTTATTAGCAGAGTTCGATTGGTAAGGGACGACCACCGTTGCAATTGTCTGGGCCTGAAGCCCTTTTATCAGAAGTATCGGTGTGTAATCCGGATCGGGGGAAAGATTGCTTACAAAAAACCGAAACTGAAACGTTTCTCCGGCAGAGGCATTAAAGCTAGTTTCCCAAATTTTTAACTCGGGACTTATGCAGTCTGTCTGAACAATCATAAATTTACCCGTTCCGCTGGTGTGATCAGCATGGGTTGCCCAAGTTGGTAAGGGAGGAATGTTAGTTGAGGTATAAGCAGCCGCGTCCACATCAATAGCGTACAAGGCGTTACATGAACTTGGAAAAGGCGCAGAGCCAAGGGAAAAGCCTGGAGTTCCAGGAACACCTAACTCAAAATCTCCGTTCGTTACGAGATCATTACCATTACACACAGGAATGGAACAACCCGATTGTGCTTTTGCCGTCAGGTCGTTTAACAGAAAAAAAGCTAAAAAGGACAGGGTAAATAAAAAGGCTTTCACAGATAGCCTTTTTAAAATAGGGCTTTTTGGAAGCATAAAATCAGGTTTTAGAGAATTAACAAAAGAGAAATTAAAAGCATCCCCCAATAAATAGGACTGGAACCAGACAGATAGAAGAGGAAATATTGGAGATAATTCTTTTCATAACATAATAATTTTAAGTGTCTTTAGATTTTCTTTTCAATTGTGAGCATATGCTGTAACTGAAAGAATATTAATCTAAAGGTTCTGACTTATTATGAAATAAAAAACAGTAACTTGGTAAGTGTTGGAGACTTTTTAAATAAGTGTAAGCAAGAAAAGAATAAGTGTTTGTTAGACTACCTTTAAAAAAATGCTGGAGCATTTAATTAGGATATCTAAATCGACCTATTTCTCATCAACTGGAGGTCAGAACTATTGCAATAAGGCTCTAAATAGATGACTTTAAATCAGGGGTAAATCCCCATCCATTTTAATAAAAACCTTAAAATTAGCGATTTAAGCGGAACCTAAAAACACCTAATTGGTAAGTGTTATGAAGCAGTTAAAAGCAGCCTCAAATATTAAGCTGTTTAATCGCCCTGAGGAAAGGACCTCTTCGCCGTACGGATACCGATAGTACCGCATCATTTGAAAGCCGCACCTGCCCCCCGCTCACATTTGTATATTCTTTTATGTGATTGAGGTTGATTAAATAACTGTGGTGTATCCTGAAAAAGTGATAGGCTTTTAGCAATTCTTCGTATTCTCCTAATTGACGAGATACTATATAGTTGTTTCCGTTTTTGAAATAAAATTCAACATAACTTCCGTCGGCCTTACAATAAATAAGATTAGCAATTTCCAGTAGTATAAAACCATGTTGGGTGGGCAATACCAGCCTGTGCAAAGCATTATCTTCCCGAAGGTTATCTTGTAATGCTTGAAATGGCAAGGATTCGGGCACAGGAACATGTGCTATCTTTTTGAGTGCATCTTTTAGTTCATCCAAATCAAACGGTTTGAGCAAGTAATCGAGTGCGCTAAATTTGATAGCCTGAATGGCATATTGATTGTAAGCAGTGATAAATATAACGTGGAAATTACGCTCTGGAAAGCTCTCTAATACATTGAATCCCGAACCATGTGGCATTTTAATATCCAAAAAAACCAGATTTGGTTTCTTTACTTGAATTTCCTTAATAGCTTCCAACGCAGTTCCTGCTGTACCCAACACCTTTACTTCTGGACAATAATCAGTCAATAGCGCTTGCAAGCTGCTTACGGCATCTCTTTCATCATCAATAATTACGGCATGTATCATTGGGTAATTTATCTAAAAAAAGATATTTGATATTTAATACTGTATATGAGTTGTTAAGTGTTGCAAAAAAGGTGATAAGTGTATATTCATTTAGCTTATTCTTCAATTATGGGTAATACAATTTCTATTCGGGTTCCTGCTGGATTATGCTGTTCATCTATCAAATCCAGAATGGTTACCGACATGTTTTGCATATACACGGCATTGCTTAATTCAATGCGTTTTTGTGTAAGCGCCATTCCCTCAGAGCTCTTCTCTAAATGCTCACTTTTATTTATTTCGGCAGAGCGCTTTCTCCCAATACCATTATCGGTAACGGTACACACTAATTGAGTATTAATTTTTCGCAGTTCGATCTCCAATTTGCCTATCCCATCTTCTTTGTTCATTAAACCATGCCAAATAGCATTTTCTACATACGGTTGTATTAAAAGTGCAGGAACTTTATACTCCTTAGTATCAACTTCAGGGTCAACATAAATTTTATATTCTATCTTTTCTTTAAACCGCAATGCTTCCAATTCCACATACAATTTAAGTGCTGTCAATTCAGTTTCCAGTGGCACATACATTTCCTTTGAATTATCAAGAGTAAGGCGCATTAGGCTCGAAAATTTACTCAGATATTTATTCGCATCCAACTTATTGTTGTGTAAAATATAGTTCTGAATAGAGTTTAAGGAATTGAATATAAAATGCGGCTCCATTTGAGCGGACAATGCCGTTTGTCTGGATTTGTTTAACTCTGTGAGTAATTGATTTCGATCAACAATTCGTTTTATACGCAATCTATAGAACACAATTAGCACAACTAATAGTACTACCGAACAAACCGTACGGAACCACCACGTTGCCCAAAAAGGGGGTGTAATCGTAAAAGTTAATACTGCAGGACTGGTAGACCATGGCCCATTGAAACTCTTTGCCCATATCGTAAATTCATATACACCAGGGGCTAAGGCAGTAAACTGTAATGTGTTTTTAGAAGCATATTGATATTTATCCTCCTTAATGATTGTTGGAATATCCGTATCTTTTTTTAGCAAATAACGATAGGTGATATTTCCAGCACTGATATAGGAAAGCCCCGCATACGAGATGCTGATATCATTATTATTGTACGAAAAATGATAGTTGCTTAACAGGGTGGTATCCTCATTATTATTGCTTATAGCGGTGATATAAATAGGGGCCGGGAGAATTGATTTAGGAAGTTTATCAAGCTTTATCATTGAAAGCCCTTCATTGGTAGCTACCCATACCTTATTTCCTTGACGGTAAACCTGATTCACTTCATTAGAGATTAGCCCAGAATTAAACGTGTAATTATCAATAGTGAATTTTTCGGGCACGGTTCCCGACGAGCTTATACGGCTAAGTCCACTATTACTGCACACCCAAATAGTATGTTCTTCATCTACATAAATGGCATTACAAAGGTCGCTCAGCAGTCCATCCTTATTATTAATTACTTTTATATCATTACCATCTTTAATCAAAACACCTCCACCAAGTGTAGCAATCCAAAGCCTACCTTTAGTGTCTTTTTGCAAACCAGTTATGCGTTGACTCAATAAACTATTGTTCTTACCGTAGTAATACCTAAACTTATTCTTAGTAACACTCCATAATCCATTTAAAGTGCCTAAATATATTATTCCACCAATCTCAACAAGGGTTCGTATATTAAGAGTGGATAATGGTGTATAACATTCTCCACTCTCTTTAAAATTATAAAATTTACATACCTCGCTATATCCTGATGCCCATATAGTGTTGTCCTTTGTTCCTTGAGAGAATGCGGTTATTGACCCTCTTTCTTTTATAACTGTATTATCCGACCTTAAGATAAGTGTATTATTACTCATGGCAAACCAAATAGTGCCATCTATAGCAGAAAAACAGCTTTGTGAGCTTACATTGCCATCCTTACGGCATTGTGCCTGATCATAAAATGGGACAAACATTCCTTGCTTTTGCTTAAGAAGCGTTCCATTCAACAAACCAGCAAATATCTCCTCATTTCCATCTTTTTGAGTTTTTAGCTGCCTACCCCCTATGCCTATTACCTTTTTATCTTCTATTTTATCAAATTCGGGGTAATAATAATAGGCTTCAGAAGGTCGAAAATAAACGCCGCTTTCCAATGTACTAAACCAAGAACTTCCTTGCTGATCAAACCAACAAGAAGTTACAGACTTTTCCTTGAAAAAGGATTCCCCTTGCATCCCTAAACTAAATTCTTGTACACCAAACCGGGTGATGCCCGCCTTATACATTCCTACCCAAATTGCCCCATCTGGACTTTGGTATAGGTGTATAATACGAGCTTTAAACTGTTTATATAACCGTACTTTGTTGTTTTTTAAATGGATTAATATATTAGCCAGACTAATCAGATACGTGTTGTCTTGTAGTTTTATACAACGTAAATCCAACAAGTCACCATTATTCATCTTTTCTGCAACAGGGATGGATATTTTTTGAAGACCAACCAGTATAGTTATCTCTGCAGTTGTACTCAATACTTTACTCGATACTGCTTCAATTCCAGCTTCACCTGTTTGACTCTCATCTAAATCCAGTACGTTGCAATTAGCAATGGTTCGAATATATCTACAATAATTGTTGCTGTCCAACCTGAATTCATATATTCGATTATCTAGCATCCCTACCAAAATCTGATTGTTATGAGATACGTAAATAGAGTTTATTTGCACTCCCTTTAATCGTGCTTGCAGTTCGTCATTATTCTTGATGGTGAATATGCTGTTATTCTCATACCAAGATAATCTACCCGAAAAAGAACGAAACCATAAACGCCCTCTACTGTCTTCGGTAATACTAAATATTGTATTGTCACCCAATCCATCGGCTGTAGTAAATGTTTTGAACTTGGTGCCATCAAAACGGCAAACGCCATGATCTGTTGCAAACCAGATAAAACCTTTGCTGTCTTGCATCACATAGTACACTTCTGAACTGGGAAGCCCATGCGCAACAGTATATTGTTTAAAAACAGGCTGTTGGGCCCACGCACTGGAAACTATTATTAGCAATAAACCTGTCAGTAAGCACTTTCTTAATGTCATTTGGAATAGTTAATTATCATAATCCAATTAGAACTCTCCTATTCATTTTCAACGTAAACCAAGACCTGATTTACATTATCACTTAAACAAATCTATAAAAATAGAACAAGCATCGAAATTGTATGATAAGTACAATTGCAGATCAACTTTAGGGAAACCCAAGTGCTTCATTCGAAATTTTCCGAGAAATTGGTTTTTGATAAAAATAAATATCGAACCGCTATGTTGAATGAAGCAGTTGGCAAGGGCGATAATTTCACCTTTCCAGATTCAGTAAAAAAAGTAAACCCTGCATTCAATAAATACCTAGTAGGCGGCAAACTTACCCTTGCTAGCGTAAAAGCACGGTTAAACAACCTATACACAGGTATAAAAAAAAAGATATTGCCACAGGCGGTTTAATGTTGGCAATGGGGTTAGCACTAGGATTTTTAGCAAGCAAACAGCGTGGAGCGAATAGAAATATATAACGAAGAAGAGATCGTAACAACCTCCATGGAAGTAGTGGGCAGGTGCCAAAGCATTGCCTTTAAAAACGTTGGGGATGTAAACGCTAAGATTCGCCAAATACCACTAAACCCACTAGATTCATTATTAAGTTTTACCAACGCAGATTTACGCGCACACGATAAAACAAAGTATACTGTTTCTTTTGAAAACCCAACCACGGGAGTAAACCCAAGAGTAATTGTAATACGAACCCTTGTAGCTAATTGTAAATAACATGGGAGCAACGCAAGGGCCAGCACAACAACCACCGGGAACAGTAACGGTAAACGATTTAAAACCAGTTGTTCGTTTTCCTAACGCTACAGGTATTACGGCCGTGGTACAGCAATTGCGTGACGGTACGGGCAACGTAGTACCCATAGCTATTGGCAATGATGCTGTAGTAATTGGCACTATAGCAAGCCCCGTTTATTCTGTTGTGCTATCTACAAAGGTAGCGCGCTACATAAACAATGCAGCCATTATAGGTGCTGTTGGTAATGAGTTAAATACAGGGGATAGATCGCAGGTTTACGGCTCTACCTATCTAAATGGTAACGTGGTAATACCCAATGCGGTTGTAAGTGTTACGGGTTTAGCGGGGCGCATTAATACCACTAAGCTAACCCTTACAGGTATTGAAACAGAATCACCAACAAATGTCCAATCTATTTTACTAGTAAAAAGCAATGGCGAAGTTGTAAGATCAATGATTACCCCAGCCGTATTACGACTAAGCGGATTTAATCCGGTAAATGCAGTGCTGCAAGATATAGTAGACGGTAACGTAAATGCCAACCCTATAGGTATTAAGGTGTCTACCGCTAATATGATTATTAGAAAAACGGCGGCAGTACTCATAAACTCGGCAGATATTACCGAATCGCAAGTAAGCGAAAGCAATGCAAATAGCGATGTGTATATAGGTGGTAGATCCTTTAATCAAATAATTGGAATTGCCGGAAAGGGCGGGCTTGTTGGTGATGGATCATGGAATGTAAACATTGGCAACCTGCTAATAAAATCTACTAAAACAGGCGTAAACGGGGAGGCTGTAAGTATTGGATTTAGCGAAAATAGTGCAGTTGTGCGCCGCATCACCTTTGGAAACATTAACGATATACTGGAGGTTCAATTTAAAGATATTGTAAAAATTGGTTTGTTTGGCGTAGATCCAATTGCAAGGGGTGCGGCTATTGCAGCTCCTGCGGGTGGCACCATTGTCGATACACAAGCACGTACAGCAATAAACTCATTAATAGCAGCTATCAGAAACATAGGTATAACAGCATAACATGGCACAATACGAAATAGTAAACGAAAGCGAATTAGTAACCAAAAGCAGCACGGTTGAGGGACAGAGTGCGCAAAGTATTGCCTTTGAAAATAACGGCGATGTAGATGCAGTAGTACTTAATTGCCCACTACCCGCAGGGTTGGGTAGTATCAGTTTTATCAATGCCGATATTATGGCAAAGGACAAAACAAAGTACAAGTTGATTTTTGATATAGCCTCTACAGGCACACAACCGGAGGTAAACGTGATACGCACATTTGCCACCTTAATAGAAGAAACTAAATTTAACGGATAATGGGATTTGGAAGAAACAACGGAGCTGCTGCCGCAGGCGGTGGCTCACCAACAGAAGGCGCAATGGTAAGCAATGGAACATACACACCAACCCTACAGGGTTACAATAGCCCATATACAGCTACGGGTACCTATTACAAAATAGGTGATTTTTATACGCACGAAATAGATGTAACGTTTAACAACCCCGGCGGCATAAATAATAATGCTATCGATCCCGATAGATACTTGTTTGATGATGTTCCTTTTCTATTAGTTGGAATATTTGGCTTCAACAACACAAACACATTAGGCGAAAGCATATACAGTATCGCTAGCCGTACTATTATTCCGATGGTTTTTAGTTTGGAAGGTGTGGCCTTACAGTTTTTTTTAAAGCGCGAAGCGGTTGGATATAGGTTGTACCTGAATCCCGATCCCGATAACCCAAACCGTACAATAAGAGAAATATTCGATAGCATACCCCCCGATGCTTCATTTACGCTTAAAATTAAATTCACCACCGCACCATAAACAATAAAACCCATACAACAACATGAAACAAGTAAAACTAATTACCCCCCAGGCCAACGAAATTGCGCACGCCGCTGTATTTTCTAAAAATGTAGATAGCAAATGGTTTTTAAAATCTGCCTTAGATTATACCCCGCCACAACAGGGTATAACAGTTACCGAAATGCGCAACCGCCTACGCATTATTGAGATTATAGAAAAGGCAAAAGATACCCTATTGTTAGAAGATGCAGACTATACAGTACTATGCGATTTGTTTGCTATGGTGCCGTGGGGAGTAAATGAGCGATTTATAATACGCGTACAAGATGAATTAGTAGCAGCAAAAACAGTAGAACCAAAAGTATAATATGCCACACAAATTAACAGTGGGCAACATCGCTAGGCGATTGGTTGCCCCAACCCCACCATTTTGGAAAAAGGTGCGAAACGTAATGATTACAACGGGATTAGTAGGAGGTGCAATTTTAGCAGCTCCTATAGCTCTACCCGCAGTTATTACCACAATAGCCGGGTACCTTATTGCCGTTGGCAGCGTAGGCACGGTACTAGCACAAGCCACAGAACAGAAATAACTATAAAAGAGTGAAACCGATGCAAATTTTATTACACTACCTAAACACCAAGCCTATTATTGGTATGCTTGCAAGTGCCGTTACGGCCGTTGCCGCTATAGGCGTAAGCTACCAAGAAACCATACAGCTAATATCCATTTGTTTGGGTGTAGTACTGTTGGTGCTTAGTGTGGTAAGTAAGGCAATAGACATTCGGCAAAAGCTACAAAAGTAATACACACACATTGTTTTGTTTAGGTTGAAGGGGAGCCGCACCAAGAAATTGGGCGGCTTTTTTTGTTGTGAAAACTTTTTTAATACATTTGCGTAGTAATTATAAATTATAACAATTAATTATAACAAGTAATTATAACAACTAATAGTATTAAGTTACTAAACTCTCAATTATAAAGCTATGGCAAATATATCTGGCATTCAGTTTAAGAATAATGCAATAGGTAAGCCCACACACGTATTAATAGATCTACGCAAACACGGTGCAGATTTAGAAGATTTTTTAGACGGTTCAACTATAGAAAACGCAAAAAAGCATGGCGAATTTATGGACTGGAACGAAGCTAAAAAGAAGCTAGACAGGCACCATAAAATTAAGTAATGACTTACAAAATTACCATTGAAAAACAAGCGATTAAGTTTTTAAAGGAAATTAAAAACAAATCAGACTACACAAAAATAACATCCGTAATAGAAGATTTAGCTAACAATCCAATGCCATTTGGCAGCGAAAAACTAAAAGGTAAAGACGGGTACAGAATAAGACAGGGCAACTACAGAATACTATACGATATTGAACACGATATTATTACGGTAATTGTAACCAAAATAGGACACCGTAAAGATGTTTATAAATAAGCCCAGTAAAACGGGCTTTTTTTATGCCTCAGCTCTTAAAAAAAATGTGCCTCTAATCGCGAGAAATCAAGGAAATATTAAAGCACCAAAATACAAAAAGTGCTTTTAATCGCGAGAAATCAAAGAAATATCACGGAAAAATCAAAACAAAACCAAGTATATATAAAAGCCACCCCTACAAAGGGCGGCTTTTTTTGTGGGCAAACGGTTAGGCTATTAGCTTAAATTGCTGAAACTCCTTAAACACCCGCGCTTGTTGTACTTGTGCGTAGTACCTTTCGGTAGTTACTACGCTACTATGCCCCAGTACCCTACTGGTAACATCGAGCGAAACGCCAGCCTCTAGTAGCAACATACCACAGGTGCGCCGCGCCATGTGGCTCTTCAAACCGTCCTTTATATCCTTTAGGTATCGGTTATACTTACTATTACTAATACGTGGTAGCTTAAAACGGTACTTTTCTATAATTAATACCGCCTCTGGGCGTAGTGGTATAATAGCAGGTATACCCGATTTTTTACGTGGGTTACTTAACCACCCAGTACCTGCACCATCGTAACGCACACAATTAGCGGTTAATAGTTGCGTATCGCAATAACTCATACCTGTATAGCATTGAAATAAAAACAGATCGCGTACCCTATCCAGTCTTTTAATTGGTAGTTGTAAGTTGGCAATATCTTGCAATTGTGCCTTAGTAATAGCCTGTATTGGTTTACGCTCCTCTCCTTTTATCTTAAAAGTAGCTACAGGGTTGGCGGTTGTTTTCTCAAAATGCACGGCCCAGCGGTACGCCTGTTTTATAAACTTTAGGCACAACACCCGGTAGCCATCGCAAAAATGGCTATCCATGTGTAAGGCAAAAAGTTCTAATTGTGGCACCCGTAAATCGGTATAGGGCTTTAGGTAAAAATCATCTTTGGCAAAGTAGGTAGTAATAAGACGGTAGCGTGTTCGGTAGCCCTTATACCCATTGTAACTCAATTGGTTACTTGCATATCTTTTATTGATAAAATCAAAATAACCGTCCAGTAATTCCTTAATAGTGATGTGATACATAGTTTAGGTTTTTTAGTGTAAATAAAAAGGGAGCGGTTAAAAAACCGCCCCCTTTACCTAAATACTGCATTAAAGTAGCCCGTACGGGAATCGAACCCGTGTTTCTAGAATGAAAATCTAACGTCCTAACCCCTAGACGAACGGGCCATCTGTGTTTGGGATTGCAAAAGTAGTGGTTTTTTTAGTGAAACAAAATATTTTTTAAAATAGTTTTATATCTCTTTCACCCTAACAGTTTTAGTACTTTTGCAGCACCCACAATTATGCAGAAAATAAAAGTAGCCATTAACGGATTCGGGCGCATTGGTCGCATAGCACTGCGGCAATTACTACAACAACCTACCATAGAGGTGGTAGCCATTAACGATATTGCTGATGCCGATACTATTGCTCATCTATTCAAATACGATAGTGTACACGGCGCTTTTTTGGGTAGTTTACACCTCGAAAAGGAAACACTACTAATCAACAACACGCACGCCATACAGCTTTATCACGAAAAAACACCCGAATTACTCCCATGGAAGCAACTCGGTATAGATGTAGTCATAGAGGCCACGGGCAAATTTACTCAACAACAGCAGGCAGCTTTGCACTTACGGGCAGGTGCAAAAAAGGTGATTATATCTGCACCATCACCAGATAGAACAGTCCCTACGATATGTTTAGGAATTAACAACCACATTATCACACCCGATATAACCATTATTTCTAATGCCTCTTGCACAACAAACAATGTAGCATCTCTGGTAAAGGTATTAGACGAAACCTGGGGCATAGAAGACGGCTATATCACCACCATACACTCCTACACAACCGATCAAAACCTACATGATGCTCCTCACCGCGATTTACGTCGAGCTCGGGCAGCGGCACAATCAATTATCCCTACCAGTACGGGTGCCGCAAAAGCAATAACTTCTATATTTCCGCACCTGCAAGGCAAATTGGGTGGCGCAGGCATACGTGTCCCCGTGCCCAATGGATCGCTAACCGATTTTACCTGTATTCTTCAAAAACACACAACTGTTACCGATATTAACCTTGCCTTTAAGCAAGCTGCTCAAACCTCACTAAAAGGCATTTTAGCCTATACAGAAGACCCTATTGTATCAGTAGATATTTTGGGCAATACACATTCGTGTGTATTTGATGCACAACTGACCTCGATAGTGGGCAAATTGGTAAAAGTAGTAGGCTGGTACGACAATGAAGTAGGCTACGCCTCCCGATTAGCCGAATTAGTGCCACTACTCTATCAATAGTATTGCACAGTGTAGGTATTCTGCTAATTTTGCAATCCTGTTAATTTGCCGATTAGACGATTTGTCTATTTGACAATTAACAATTCAACCATTTAACAATATAAACCATTCATTTAAAATGAAAACTGTAGATAACTATTCTTTTGCTGGCAAACGCGCATTAATCCGAGTTGATTTTAACGTGCCGCTAAATGCAAATTTTGAAATAACCGACGATACACGCATTGCTGCAGCCATACCTACGATCAAAAAAATACTCAATGATGGTGGCAGCTGTATTTTAATGTCGCATTTAGGTCGTCCAAAAGAAGGACCAACCGAAAAATATTCCCTAAAGCATATCGTAGCGCACTTGAGCAAGCTTACAGGTGTTACGGTAAAATTTGCCGACGATTGCATAGGTAATAACGCTGAAACCCTTGCAAAAAAAATACAACCGGGTGAGATTTTATTGCTCGAAAACTTACGCTTTTACAAAGAAGAAGAAAAAGGCGATGAGGCTTTTGCACAAAAACTAGCCAAACTGGGAGATGTCTATGTAAATGATGCTTTTGGTACAGCACACCGTGCGCATGCATCTACCACCATTGTAGCACAGTTTTTTTCGAACGATAAGGTATTTGGATATGTAATGGCAGCCGAGTTGGCCAATGCCGAGAAAGTCCTGAATAGTGCGCAAAAACCATTTACAGCCATTATGGGCGGAGCAAAAGTATCTGATAAAATTTTACTAATAGACCGCCTACTCGAAAAAGTTGATAACCTAATTATTGGCGGCGGAATGGCATATACTTTCGCCAAAGCTATGGGTGGCAATATTGGTGCATCATTGGTAGAAGATGACAAACTTGAATTGGCAAAACAACTAATCAGTAAAGCCAAAACCAAAGGTGTAAACTTGGCACTACCAACAGATTCGATTATTGCCGACGCTTTTAGCAACGATGCTAACATTGATAAAGCTCAAAACAACAACATTGCAGATGGATGGATGGGCTTAGATATTGGCAAAGAAAGTATTCAGCAGTTTGAAGATATCTTAAACAACTCGAAAACCATTTTATGGAACGGTCCAATGGGTGTTTTTGAGATGAGCAACTTTGAAACGGGCACCAAAGCTATTGCAGAGGCTGTAGTAAAAGCCACTAAAAATGGCGCTTTTTCGCTTATTGGTGGTGGAGATTCTGCTGCTGCTGTAGCGAAATTTGGCTATAATAACGAGGTTAGCTACGTTTCTACAGGTGGTGGAGCCCTACTAGAATACATGGAAGGAAAAGTATTACCGGGAGTAAAAGCGATTTTAGATTAAATATTTTTACTTGTAATAATAATTTTGTTATTTTTGCAACCCGTTACAACAAATACAAAACGGTTTCGTAGCTCAACTGAATAGAGCATCTGACTACGGATCAGAAGGTTAGGGGTTTGAATCCCTTCGAGACCACACACAAAGCCCTGCTTAACGGCGGGGCTTTTAAATTTTACAACCATGCTTAATATAGTTTTGTTTGGTCCTCCCGGTGCTGGTAAAGGCACTCAATCTCAAAAACTAATTGATAAGTACAAACTTATACACCTATCTACAGGCGATATTTTGCGTGCTGAAATTGCCAGCGGGACACCACTTGGCAAAGCAGCCAAAGACATAATGGACCAAGGTGCATTAGTACCAGATGAAGTGGTAATAGGCATGATTAGCAATAAACTAGATGCCAACAAAGAAGCCAACGGGTTTATATTTGATGGTTTTCCGCGTACAGTTGCACAAGCTGAAGCATTAGATGCTATGCTTGCCTCAAAAAACACCAAAATAGCAGGTATGCTTGCATTGGAAGTAACCGACCAAGAATTGATGCAACGTTTATTACTACGTGGCAAAGACTCAGGCAGAGCAGATGATGCCAACCCAGAGATAATTAACAAACGTATTGTAGAATACAATAATAAAACCACCCCAGTAGCTACATTTTATAAGCAACAAGGAAAATTCTTTGGTGTGCATGGTATTGGAGAAATAGACGATATCTTTACTAAAATATGTAAAGTAGTAGATGGCTACTCGATGTGGAACTTGGAATAAGGCTATAGGTCTTAGGTTACAGGTTTAAGATTTCTTTTTTTACTTTTTACTTTTTACTTGTAAAGTGGCTGATTCTAATTTTGTTGATTACGTAAAAATTTGTTGTCGTTCGGGTAAAGGCGGGGCTGGCTCTGCTTACTTACACCGCGACAAGAAAACAGCTATGGGCGGTCCTGCTGGTGGCGATGGCGGCAGAGGCGGGCACATTATTGTGCGTGGCAATGCACAACTATGGACACTGCTCCACTTAAAATACCGTAAACACATTATTGCACAAGCCGGAGAAAACGGACGTGGCGAATTACAATCTGGGGCAAGGGGTATCGACCAAATTCTGGAAGTACCGCTGGGTACCATTGCCAAAAATGCCGAAACTGGTGAAGTTTATTTTGAAATTACCACCGATGGAGAAGAAAAAGTACTTACTTCTGGCGGAAGAGGTGGTTTAGGTAATTGGCATTTTAAAACGTCTACCAACCAAACCCCACGCTATGCCCAACCAGGCGAAGAAGGGCAAGAAATTTGGAATATCTTAGAACTAAAAATACTTGCCGATGTGGGCTTGGTAGGCTTCCCAAATGCGGGCAAATCTACGCTCCTATCTGTTGTTTCGGCTGCTAAACCCGAAATTGCTGATTACCCATTCACTACCCTAGTGCCAAATTTAGGCATTGTAGCCTATCGTGATAGTAAATCGTTTGTAATGGCGGACATTCCGGGTATTATAGAAGGAGCATCAAAAGGAAAAGGTTTAGGGTTACGATTTTTACGCCACATAGAACGCAACGCCGTACTCTTATTTATGGTTCCTGCCGATAGTAGAGATATTGCCAAGGAATTCGACATTTTGCTACACGAATTACAAGAGCACAATCCCGACCTGCTGCACAAACCTCGCTTATTAGCCATTACCAAATCCGATTTATTAGATGAGGAACTAAAAACGGCAATAGCACAAGAACTGCCCAAAAACATTCCTTCTATTTTTATTTCTGCCGCAACCCAGCATGGCATTACCGAATTAAAAGACATGCTGTGGAAAGTTATTAATCAGTCTTAACTTACCATGGCTATTTATGCTACCGATACAATAATTGCCTTATCTACCCCAAGCGGTAGCGGAGCAATTGGTGTTATTCGGCTTTCAGGTAATGCTGCTATTGACATTACCAATAAAGTTTTTAGTGGAAAAGATTTAAGTCAACAAAGCTCACATACCATTCATTTTGGGCTTATTAAAGACGGCAACACTATTATCGATGAGGTTTTGGTAAGTTTATTTATCGCACCAAAATCGTATACCAAAGAAAACATAGTAGAAATTTCCTGTCACGGGTCTCCGTATATTATTCAACAAATTATTCAGTTGCTTATCAAAAATGGTGCGCGTGCTGCCAACCCTGGTGAGTTTACTTTACGTGCCTTTTTAAACGGACAACTCGATTTGAGCCAAGCCGAAGCCGTTGCCGATTTAATTGCTTCTACCTCTCAGGCTGCGCACAAACTGGCTATGCAACAAATGCGCGGCGGATTTTCTTCACAACTAAAAGTACTGCGCCAGCAACTCATAGATTTTGCAGCGCTAATAGAACTGGAGCTTGATTTTTCGGAAGAAGATGTAGAGTTTGCCAACAGAGAGCAGCTTAAAAGTTTGATTTATGAGCTCAATGGCGTTTTAAAAAAACTAATTGACTCTTTTGAATTGGGTAATGCCTTGAAAAATGGGATACCAGTGGTAATTGCTGGTAAACCTAATGTAGGAAAATCCACCTTACTCAATCGTTTGCTCAACGAAGAGCGCGCCATAGTATCTGAAATTGCAGGAACCACGCGTGATACCATTGAAGATGAGATAACTATCAGCGGTGTTAATTTTAGATTTGTAGATACAGCCGGGCTGCGCGATACTACCGATAGTATTGAAGCAATAGGTATAGCCCGTGCGTATGAGAAAATGCAGCAGGCTGCCATAATCATCTACCTCTTCGACCCCGCCGAAACCCCTGCTAACATGCTTACAGAATTAGTACAGGAATTAGCACCACACAATACCCCATTACTATTAGTTGCTAACAAAGTAGATGTATACGGCGTTGAAAAATTACAAAAAGAGTATGCCGCATTTGAAAATTTGATAGGGATATCAGCAAAAAATAACCACAACTTAGCAGCCCTTACCCAGCAACTCATTAGCGTTACACATGCAGATAAAATAAACAGCGACGAACTGATTATTAGCAATAGCCGCCATGTAGAAGCGCTAAACAACACCTATACTACCCTAGCTCAAGTACTCCATTTACTACAACAGCCCGTATCTGGCGAGCTCGTTGCTTTTGAATTGCGCCAAGCCTTATACCACTTAGGGTTGATTACTGGTGAAATATCTAACGACAACCTACTAGAATCTATTTTTACCCGTTTTTGTATCGGGAAGTAGACTACTCTATTAATTTCCAATAATTATTATCTTGCTTTTTTGTTGTCATACTCCTACTATGTCATCACAAATTGTGATGACAGCTCAACCAAATTTATGACGCAGTGGAAAACCTGCTTGACGAAAAAGCAGCTCAACGCAAATGGGAAGAGAGGGAACGAATAGGATTTAAATAAGCATTACAGCTAATTATTGCTAATCCTTTTCTATTTTTACACATGCTACGAATCGTCCTATACACGCTGCTGCTTACCATTGCTACTCAAAGTTTTGCACAGAGCAATTTATCTTCGGATGAATTATTTCAGATGGCTCGTAAAGCAGCTTTTGATGACGACAATTACCCTGCAGCACGCACCCTATGTAAACAAGCATTGCAAAAAAGCCCCAATTACACGGATATATCTGTTTTTTTAGGTCGCTTGTATTTGTATGACGACATGTACGACTCGGCTCATATTGTGTTGGAATCCCTCTATCAACGCTCGCCACAAAGTTTAGAAGTACTTGGTTCGCTATTCGATATGGAATACTGGTCGGACAATACCCCAAAAGCGCTAGAATATGCCAATGCAGGCTTGGTTATAGATAACCGTAACGAAGAGTTTTTACTAAAAAGAGCCAAAGCATTAAGCGACTTAGAGCAGTACAAACAAGCTAAACTAACTATCGATTCGCTGTTGATTATCAATCCTAAAAACAACGACGCCCTACTCTTTGCCGAACGATTAAAGCGAAAAGCATCAAAAGACAATGTGACGGTAAGTTACGATACCGATATTTTTGACACCACTTTTGAGCCCTGGCAGTTCGTTTCTACCAGTTATCGGCATAGTTTTAAAAAAGTATCGGTAATTGGCAGGGTAAACTATGCCAATCGTTTTTCTACCAATGCGCTACAATATGAGGTAGATGCCTACCCTGATGTTACTAAAAAAATGTATGCCTACGTAAGTGCTGCATATTCCAACTATAGCTTATTTCCCAACTACCGCTTTGGGTTTTCGCTTTACCGCAGCTTACCAAAGGCATTTGAAGTCGATTTAGGCTTTCGCTATTTGCAGTTTAGTGATGCTACTATCATTTATACTGGCGCTTTAGGTAAATATTACAAAGATTATTGGTTCTCGTTGCGCACATTTATTACACCTGGTAATACGGGCATCTCTCAATCGCTTTTTTTAACTACTCGTCGTTATTTCTCTTCTGCCGACCATCACCTATCCCTAATAGTAGGCGTTGGCGCATCGCCAGACGAGGCTACTCGTGATTTATTTCTGTTGGACAAGCGCAGCTCTTTACAAGCTCAAAAGCTACGCTTAGAGTACCAATACGGCTTTAAGAATAATATCCTAATAAATTTACGTGCTGGCTACGAAAATCAAGAATATTTTCCAGATCTGTATCGTAAAGACCTTTCGTTTGGTATCACTTTAGAGAAACGATTTTAATGAACGGCAGAAAACGACTTCTATTCATTTTACTGGCAATATTTTTACTATTACCTCTTTGGATGTGGCTGTGGTGGTTTTTTACACCAAAGCAGCCCCTTACACTTTGCATTATCGACAAAACCGTATTGCAGCACCCTGCTCAGGAGCACGAGTCGCTTAACTGGGTGCTCAATTACCAAAAAATAACAAAAACTAATGGCGATTTTTACGCTGTTGACAAAGATTATTTCGGATTCTTCCCCGGGCAAGACAAAGCCTTTACCATAACTGATTTTGAACAATACTCCAACACCGCCATTGCCCAGTTGGTAGCAAAAACGGATGTACTTTATATAGCCGACACCTATGGTATATACCGAAATGAGTGGTACCATGATACGCTACACAATGAGCGTTCCAACAAAATATATGGGGGATTAAGCGTAAAAGAACTACAAATTCTAAAAGGATTTAAGCAGCAAAAAAAACTAATTGTCACCGAGTTTAATACCATCGCATCGCCCACACCTAGCAATGTGCGCCAAGAGTTTGAAACCACATTTGGTTTGCAATGGACGGGCTGGGTAGGACGCTATTTTAGCAGTTTAGATACCACGGTGTATTCAGAATTACCAGCATGGGTAACGCGCAATTACCGTAAACAACACAATAACCAGTGGCCCTTTAAAAACGAAGGCATTGTATTGGTAAATGAAAGCGAAGTGGTTGAGATTTTAGAATTTGGCACGCATACTACCAAACCAACCCCCATTATAGAAACAAGCAAAAAATACCAAGCCGTTTTTGGTGTACCTGCAACCATGAAATATCCTTTTTGGTTTGATATTATGTACACCTCTCGTAAAAATGAAGTGGCTGCTGTGTACACCTTATCTACTACAGCAAAAGGCGATTCATTGCTGAACGTGTATAATTTACCAAAACGCTTTCCGGCTGTAATAGTACACAACCAACCCGATTATCGGTTTTATTACCTTGCAGGCGATTTTTCTGACAATCCGATAAACAGCCGTTTAAGTTATTTTAAGGGAATACCTTGGGCTAGCTCTATATTATACTCACATACTACATCAGAACGCCACAGCTTTTTTTGGGATTATTATTTACCCATGGTTTCTACCCTATTGAAAAACTAAGGTTTGGGTTTAAAATTAACGATTACCGAATCGGCTAATTTATTTTGCGCACACACCCGCAAGCTACGTTGTTTAAATGCCTCGAATGCTTGCTCCACACCTGCTTTTCTGTCGTTTCCGATAGGTTCAAGATTCATATTATCCGTCAACTGAAATAACTGCCCACGCGACAAGAACAAGTCCTTATCCAAAAAATCTACCAACTCGTTTTTATTACGCATGAGTGGTATCGTTTTATTAGACTTAAATGCTGAAGCGGTATCCAAAGCCGTCCCTATCCAATGAGCATTTTTCGGGAACTGTAGGTTGTAATTCCGTAAATATGCAAGCAGTGTTGGGGTAATATCAAACTGTGAGTTTACAGCTGCAATGCTTTTGCTACGTTTCAACAAGGGCGAGTAAATAATAAGCGGTACATGAAAACGATCAATTTGTGTAGCAATAGGTATTTCGGGCATACGATGATCTCCAGTAATGATAAAAATGGTGTTTGCAAAATCGGCACGTTTGCGGTATTGAGCAAAAAATGATTTAATGGCATCATCCATATATAATATACTTGCGTATTGCTTGTCATATTTACGGTATTCGCCTTTTTTATCAGCAGAAATACCCAACTGTTGCATTCTTTTTTCAAAGGCAGTAGCATAAAAAGCAGCATCGGGTATCAAAAATGGATCGTGAGTGGCTAGGGTAAGCAATATAGAAAAATTAGGCTTAGGCGTTTTAGTTGGCACAGTCGATAGATATTTTTGAAACAATTCCCTATCTCCATAACCCCAAGAAAAACCACTTGGCGATGCTGGCAATTGTTTATACAGAGCAGTACTAAAGTTCTTTTTATCTACAATATCTGCCGTATTATTCCGCTGCAAAAACACATCCATTTTATCAAATGAAGCTTCGCTACCGTAATAAAAAGACGTGTTATACCCATTTAGATTTAGCAATTGTGTAAGCGATTGGTGTTGAGGCATTTTAGTCCCCATCTCCAAAAAGCCCTTCTCACCAAAGGGCGCCGAAGCTAATACAGATGGCAAAACTGCAAAAGTACGCCCTCCATTACTTAAGAAATTGGTAAAATACAAGGATTTGCCTGCTAAAGAATCCAAAAAGGGCGTAAAACTGCCTAAATAGGCATTAGTTCCGCTATAGGCTTTACCCAAGCCTTCTACTATTAGCATTACAATATTTGGAGGGACGCCTGCCGTATCGGTGCGCATAAACGCACTTAATACATCTGCAGTATTATCGGGATGAACAAAAGGATAATCGGAATTAAGGGCGGTGGTGTCTATTGCCGCATCAATATAAAAAGCTTCATTGCTAAAGTCTGTAGTTCGGGTAAAGTAGGTGTTTGTTTGTTCCCAAAAATATCCCAACTTATTGGTACTTATATAATAGGCTGTTTCAGAACTTATTTTTTTACTATCAGGAGTAAGCCCTATCAAACCCGTTAATTTGGCTGCCACAGCCACCATGCTAATAGCTGCCCCACTCATTACCACCCATTTATTTAACCGTACTCTCAGTAATAAGTACAAAAACAATATACTACTTACAACAATTACACACACAACCCATACCGAAATACCGGCAGAGGCTTGCATGGTTTGTTTAATTTCATCGAAAGTATATGCAAACACATCACTACCCAATGGCGATAGTGCCGCAGAAAAATACTGATCGAGTAGCAACGTAGCAAATAGGCAAAGAATGGCGCCAGTAATCGCTAAAAAACGCGCCACACGTACCAATAGCATACACAAAACCAAATAAGGTATAAGTGCATAAGCGGTAAGCCATCCAACCAGTACCACATCATACAGGATACCCTTGAGCATGTATTGCCAGGCATCGGTTGGCAAGCTATGTAAATAGGTTAAACGCACATAAGCAAGTCCTCTATAAGCAATGAGCAATAGCAATACCCATGTACTCAACTGAAAAAAGGTAAATAATACTGCTAGCGCTCGCGTTGAAAAAGTAGGATGATTTTTATGTTGCATAATGCACTATTTTGTGGCAAAACCAGTACGCGTCATTTCTCCCCAATTTTTCTTACCCGTAATTAAATCAATATTACCCATAATTGCCCAGTACACAATGCGCGGATGATGTATAATTGGTTCTAATAAAGCTACCATAAATAAACGGAACAAATCTCCACGACGTGTATACTGACGGTACGATAACTCTTCGAATAATATAGCAATACTGGATAGCATTACCGAAAAGGTGTATACCATTGCAAGTAAAATTAAAAATACCTGCCAATTAAGATTACCCGTAAACATTAGTAATATCGAAAAAAGCATACCAAACAATTCGATAATAGGCGCCAACCACTCAAAAAAGAACCAATAGGGTACGCTAAGTATTCCCAGTAATCCGTATTTAGGATTCATAAACATGGCTCGGTGTATCCACAGGGTTTCGGCCGTACCGCGGGTCCAACGATTACGTTGCCTACCCAAAATCTTAGTTGTATCGGGTGCTTCTGTCCAGCATAGCGGATCGGGAATGTATACTACTTTGTAGTCTAGTTTGTGCTCGTGCATATACCTGCGCATGCGCACTACCAACTCCATATCCTCGCCAACGGTATGATGATTGTAGCCCCCAGATTTTATTACAATAGCTTTGTCGAATAAACCCAAAGCTCCAGATATAAGTAGCAGACCATTGAGTTTGCTCCATGCCATGCGTCCCAGTAAAAATGCGCGAATATATTCGAGTACCTGAAAGCGGGGCAGCCATTCGTTGGGCAATTGTACACGCGTAATACGCCCATCTTCTACGGTACAGGAGTTAGCCACACGTATTACTCCTCCGGTGGCAATTACCGTATCTGTTTCTTCTAAATAAGGTTTAACCATTTTTAGCAGGGCGTCTTGTTCAATAATACAATCTACATCAATACAGGTAATGAGTGCATATTGCGATACATTTATACCTACATTTAAAGCATCTGCCTTGCCCCCATTGTCTTTATCTACAATTACCAATTTGCCAAATGCCGGATTCGTTGATTTGAAAATACCACGCACTGCTTTTGTAGGTATTTGTTCGTTTACCGCAAAATCTACTTCCACTAAATTGTATGCAGCAATCAATCGTTCTAATGAGTCGTCTTTGCTGCCATCGTTTACAATAATTATCTCAAAATTGCCGTAATGAAGCGAGAGTAAAGAACGCACATTTTCTACTATCGTATTTGCCTCGTTGTAGGCAGGAGCAATAATGCTAATAGCTGGACTAGTTGGCGAAACTAAGATGGAGCGGTAATTAACGTAACTGTTTTTTTTGAGGTAAACGGCCATTTCTTTACCCGAATAAATACCCAGCAATACATAGGAACTCATAATAAGAATGGCAAAATAGAGTATGCCATTGGTGTATAAGTTATTGAGTATATCGTAGGCCCACATGCTATATTCGGTTATCTAATGCATGCTTTATTATTTTATGCATGCGATTATCAGTTTCGGGTAACAACTCCTCTAAAAATGCTCTTCCAGAATCGGGATAATTATTGAGCGCTTTGGCTGCTGTTAAAGCCAAATTAAAATCGTCATTGAACAGATTTTTCTTCAAAAAAGGTTTTACGCTTTCGGCTCTTATTTCAGTAAAAAAGTTCAAAATAGCTTGTTTTGTATCCGTATCAGCAGTGTCAAACATTGTCAAAGCAGTTGCTACGCCTTCTTCTGTTTCTAACTTTTGCAAGGCGAAAATAGCCGCACAACGTATAGTAACATCGGGGTGTTGCATAAAACGTAGCAAATCTGATATAGCATCCAATTGAGTGTAATGCCCAATCATTTTTAAGCAAAATACTATTACATATTCATTTTTGCTATTCAACCATGTTTTAAAAGCTGGAACAATGCCGTTTTTATTTTGTGCAATAGTGGCAAAAAGATTGAGTTGATGCCACTCCGAAATGTCTTCATCTACATAGGCTAAAAAATCGAAAGGATGGTCTTTATGCAATTGAATATAACCCATTTGTGCTTCCATACGTAAGTGTGGATTTGCATCATTTGTATAAGGCAGCAGCAAGTTTACAGCTTCAATTACATCCATTTGGGCCAAAACATGTATAGCTTTTGCTTTTTTTAGCCAATCCTTACGTCTCAATTTGCGAATGGCGTCTTTATCCAACCGTAACAAGAAAAACAGTTTGCGCAAGTTATCAGCTGTATTTCCGGCCAACTCTTGGTGTATAAGCAGCAACTCTTGGGTAAGTATTTGCCGCGTAGTGCTGTCCTTAATTTTTATATGTTCTTCTTTTAAATATGCAGTAATTGTGTTTAAAATAGACTCATCCGTATTCGCTTCAAAAATCTCTTCTTCTAAAGCAATCATTATAGACAAAAACGTTTTCACCCTTTCGGTAATATCATTATTTCTGCGCGTTTTGTAAGAGATAATTACTCTACTAAAAATTACAATTACTACAGTAAGTATAGAAACAAGCGTAAAAAGGAGTAGCAAAGCCGTACTGATTTTGACAACAGGAGGCGCATTTTTCCAAAAAAGTACTAGGTAATTAACTAAAGAATAAATTGTTTGCTCCATCACAAAAAGAGAAATCCCTATCTAAAATGACTTTAGCAATTTTCGTACCCTAACAGAAAGTTCATTGATAATAAAAGGCTTTGTCATATAATCATCAGCACCTAGCTTAAAAGCTTCGAGTACCGTACTCTCCAATCCTACACCCGATAAAATAATAACTGGTGTTGTATTTCCTGGTCGGCTTTTCACTTTACTTACAATCTCTAACCCACTTGCAAATGGGATCATAATATCAGTAATAATTAAATCGTAGATATTTGTATCAATCAATTGCATGGCTACTCTTCCGTCCGGTGCTGTTTCAACTGTATAGCCATCTTTCTTCAGCCTAAACTCCAATGCCTTAAGCATCAGTTGATCATCTTCTATCAATAAAATTTTAGCCATTTGTAATTTAGGTGTTCATTGCTTCCATTTCTGCGAATAGAAGAATATTTTTATGCTGTATTTCCTTTAATAATGCGCCTATCTTTTGCGGATCCACTTCTCCAAAACAACTTTTTTCAATTATTGTTGCCGCCAATTGCATTGAACCAATACCCAAAAAAGCATAGGCAGATTTAGCTTTATGAGCAACTTTGCCCATCTCCTCCCATTGTTGTTGTTGGTAGTGGTTGGTCAAAATATCTGTATTTTCTTTTGTTGTACGCAAAAAAGTAGCAATCATCTCCTTTTTAAATTCCTCATCACCACCCGAAATTTCTTCCAAGTACGTAAAATCGGCTAATTGAATTTGTTTGCTTGTGCTAGCCTGAAGTAATTGTTCTATTTGGGGGAGCAATTTTGTTTCATTAAATGGGTAACATACACACAAATTAGCCCCTACTTGCAGAGCAAATTTTTCTAGATTATCTTCTTCATGAAAAATAGCTGCTACCGGCATCTTTTGCAAGCCTTCAATTGAACTTGCCCGTAAATACTTTATGAATGCACTACCCTCTGGCTGTTCAGATTTTGGATGAACAATGCAAGCAGCTGGCAGTTGTGTAAAAAGTTGCTCCGATAGTGCTAAATGCGTGTCGAAATAAACAAGGTTGTATTGAGGTAAAACCGCTACTAAATCATCAAAGTCGGCTTTTAAAATTCCACTAACAAAAAGAGTTTCCAATAGATTAAATAAGTTATGTAGTAACGATAGGTAAATATAGTGCTTTGCATTATTTAGTTGCGAAATTAGTTGAAATAGCTAAACAAAATTTTAATCTTTTAATGATTTTGGTAGCTTTGCATTGCTTTAAAAATCACTATGTCAGAAGTTGCAAAAATAGAATTAGAAGGAAAAATTTACGAATTACCCGTAATTACAGGTACCGAGAACGAAAAGGCTATCGATATCAATAAATTACGAGACGAAACAGGCTATGTCACCCTAGACAGTGGTTATAAAAATACAGGTGCTACAAAAAGTGCTATTACCTTTTTAGATGGGGAATTGGGTATTTTGAAATACCGTGGTTACCCAATTGAGCAGTTAGCCGAAAAATCGAACTTTGTTGAAGTAGCTTATTTACTTATTTATGGTGAATTACCAACCAAAGCACAGTTAGATGAGTTCTCCTATTCATTAACTCGTCATACCCTTATTCACGAGGATATGAAGAAATTTTTTGATGGGTATCCATCAAATGCACATCCAATGGGACAATTAATTTCTTTGGTGTGTTCTCTTTCTTCTTTTTATCCCGAATCTCTTAATGCCAACCAAAGCAAAGAAGAATTCGATCTAACGATAATAAAACTATTGGCCAAGATGACAACCATCGTATCTTGGATATATAAAAAATCAATTGGTCATCCGCTTATTTATCCTCAAAATAAACTGGATTATGTAAGCAATTTTCTAAACATGACTTTCGGACAGCGTACAGATGAGTACACTCCTGAACCGGTAGTGGTAGATGCCATGAACAAACTATTGATTCTACACGCAGACCATGAGCAAAATTGCTCTACATCAACGGTACGCATTGTAGGGTCGTCTGATTGCAACCTATATGCTTCTATTGCTGCAGGTACATCTGCACTTTGGGGACCATTACACGGTGGCGCTAACCAAGCTGTAATCGAAATGCTGGAACAGATTAAAGCAGATGGTGGCGATACTAAAAAGTTTATCGACAAAGCGAAAGACAAAAATGACCCTTTCCGTTTGATGGGTTTTGGTCATCGTGTGTACAAAAACTTCGATCCACGCGCAACTATCATTAAAGAAGCTTGTGACAATGTATTAAACAAATTGGGCATACATGACCCTATTTTAGATATTGCCAAAGAACTGGAGCATGCTGCATTAAACGATCCATATTTTATTGAGCGTAAGCTGTATCCAAACGTAGATTTTTACTCAGGTATTATTTACCGTGCTATTGGGTTCCCTACCGATATGTTTACCGTGCTATTTGCTTTGGGTCGCCTACCAGGTTGGATTGCCCAGTGGAAAGAAATGCGTGAAAACAAAGAGCCTATCGGTCGTCCACGCCAGATATATGTAGGTAAAACTAACCGCGATTATACTCCTATCGCTACCCGTTAGTACTTATTTAGTTTATTTATAGGAATTGATAAAGGCTGCCAAATGGCAGCCTTTATCAATTATAGGATATTTACCAATTGTATAATAAATCATACGATATAAGAAAGGGCTCTCGCAGATTTGCGAGAGCCCTTTCTTATATAACAATAGGTTTATTGGTTATTGAACAACTAGCTTTTCGGTAATTACACCTGTTTCGTTAGCAAGTACTATTTGGTAGATACCTGCCGCTAAGCCTTCTGTATTGATGTCTATTACATTCTCTCCAGCTACAACGTTTATAACTTTAGTAGCGCTTACAGCTCCTAAAGAATTTACCAAACGATAAGTAGTATTTTTTGCTGCATTCTCAGCTGTAAAGCTAAGTCTTGCTGCACCATTAGCTGGGTTAGGATATACCTCAACTGTATTGATACCTGCAATAGCACCTGCTACAGCTGCAGTTCTGCTACCAATACTAACCTGATCGATATATAAGTTATTACCGTTACCACTAATACCTACAAAACGAATAATTGCATTTTCACTAGTAGCTACTGATGACAAATCAGCTTCATCTTCTATAAACTCTTCAGTAAGTGGCGAATTATACGCAGAAGTAGTACCTGCACGAGTAGCTAAATATTCGCTTTCTTGCTCATAAATAGCATTCCAAGTAGCTCCACAATCTGTAGAAACTTCAATCTTTAATGCGTCAGTTGTTGCTGCACTATAAGGGGCATGTGCTCTGCTAAAATACAATACAGGGTTTAGTCCTTTCATATTTACTGCAGGCATATACAACTCATCATTTTCTCCTAAAGGGCTATTATAAAAATCCATTTTAAAACATCCTTTTTTGCTAAGAACAGCACCAGAGTTTGTCTTGCGTGTCCAAGAAGAACCACCATCAGGATTATTAATAAAAAACCCTTCTGGAACAGTTGTAGTTTCAAAATCTAAGTACAATGCAGTAAGTGGCGCTTGCAAAAACACATAAAAGCTTGCCTTTTTTACATCATTTACTTTATTTACTTCTGTATTGCCATTAGATTGGGTTACTGTAGTAGTGAATGTGTGCTTACCTGAAGTTAATGTTGTAACTGGCAAGTCGACAGTAGTTTTTGCACCAGAAGCCAAATTACCAGTCCATTGAACTGTTTCTTCTGCCAATGCATCCATTTTATATTTAATGGTGGCGCTTGTTAATGCATTTTGACCAGCATTTATAAGCGTATAGGCTTGAGGCACGGTTTCTACACAATTAATTAAGTTAATTGCAGGCTTATCCATTGCAGCATCTACCATTACCAATTTAGGGTAACTAATGGCAGCTTGCTCTACATTTTTATTAGCATCATTTTGTATAAAAGCTACAACTGATAGTTTGCTGTAATCATATATATAAGTAGGTACACGGTATCTAAAATTAAAGTTCACTGTTTTTCCAGTTGTCCATGCATCCTCTAATGTAGTACCTGAAGCGTTTGGATACATTTTGCGCATTACCGAGTTAAATGTTTTTTCTCCGTTTGTTGAAGGCGCTTTTTCGAACTCAATTACTTCTTCCAATAATACAACACGCAACTTAAGCATACCTGCAAGATAAGTAGCATCTGCAGCTGTACTTACTGATGCTGTAATAAACACAGAATCGTAAGCTGCCGAAAACTCATGATTAATAGTGATAGCAAAAGGAGTTGTTACCTGTGATTGATTATCAATATCCGATTGATTCATATAACCTGGGTGACTTTGTGTACCGCCAGCAAAAAAATTGCTCTTTCCATCTATACGTGCTGTTGGGTTAGAGTTTACAGCATAATACGTTGTACGCACATCTACTTCTGCTTTTGTTTGTTCATACATCGGATCTCCTAAAGAAGGAATACGTGTTTGATATTTAATAGGGATGATTTTTGATTTATTTTGTTCCAACATTGGATCAACTTGTGCATTGGTTGGTGCACATGGAGGGCAAGTGGCGCTGGTAAATCCTTCATACAATACCATGCGTGCATTTTGAGCAATTGCTCCAACTGTTACTAAGAGTAAAATACTACATAGTGAGGTTATTTTTTTCATTTGATTTTTATTTGGTTAAACTTTTTTTGGATTATGTGATTGTCGGCTATCCGACAATCACATAATTGCTCAAACTTAATTAAATCAAAAATTAAATTCAAGTTAATTCAACAAAAACAAATTAAAATTTCATAACCAATCTTGATAACAGTTCAAAACACTGCTTACTATTGTTGCAAATTAGAATAACAAGAAAGACCTACGCACTTCAAAGTCCTCCCATACACAGTTGCTGATGATGAGCTCATCATTAAAAAAATAGGTTACCAATGCTTCGCCTTTAAACAATTCGCTTTTGAGACGAAAGGCTACTTTTGTAGGGTATGTTTTTACTTTATTAATCGTGTACTTACTGCGTTTTATTAAGGTATCGTTTCTGAAACGTTCTATAGTTTGATCGGGATAAAACACAACTGTGTAACTTGCACTTTTACCTTTAATCTTACCCAACGAATCGGGAGCTGGCTCTACAATGCCTACATCACACAAATACCCTTTTTCCCACTTCCAAGAGCCTAGTATCCGGTTTCTAAATATTTCTTCGGATTGAGCCTGCACTTCTACAAAAGCACATACAGCAATAAAAAGGATAGTTAAAAACAGGTTTTTTCTCATCAATTACACCGTTAGTTTTTTTGCGTACTCGGTAATGAGCGTACCCATATCGTATACTACCGTATTCAGTTCATTTTTAACAATACTGCTACCTACTGCCGACCGATATCCTCCAGCACAATGCACAACAATAGGCTTATTGGTAGGTATTTCATGCGCACGTTCGCGCAATTCATACAATGGGATATGTATGCTTTCTTCAAAAATCTTTTTATCAGCTACTTCGCCATTGTTACGAATATCTACAATGGTGTATTGGTTGGTATTGGCCTCAAAAGCAGCCGCATCAAATTCATCGCTTACTACTAAACCCACTGTTGGATTTTGCAACACGCCTAACACATTACCTTCGTAGCCAATACGAGCTATCCTATCCAACAAAACAGGCATATCTGCTTTATTGGTCACTACCAAATAAAATTTCTCTTCAGGACCAACCACTGCTCCTAACCACGTTTCAAACTTACCCCCTACTACATTATTAATAGCATTTGGTATATGCCCTTTGCGGTAATCTTCTTGTGCACGAGTATCAATAACAAGTGCCTTGCTATCTAATGCAGTAGCCGTATCCATCCACTTTACGTTGGCAATGCTTGTTGCATATGGCGCCGCCCCTTTTTTATTCATTTCTACATCAAACCCAAAATATTTGGGCACAAAGGGTTGGTCGGCAAGCAATAGTTCTATGAATTTTGCTTCACTCATTTCTTGTAAGGCATAATTACTTATGCGCTCTCTGCCAATAGTGCTTTGGGTGTCTTTACTCAAGTTTTTACCACATAAAGAACCAGCTCCGTGTGCAGGATATACAATGGTATCATCGGGCAGGGTAAGCAATTTGGTACGGAGAGAATGATACATAGCACGTGCCAGTTCTTCGCGCTTTTGGGTAATAGCACCTGCTGTTTCACGCAAATCCGGGCGACCTACATCTCCAATAAATAAGGTATCCCCAGTAAATACAGCAGTTGCTGTTCCATTTTCCATCACCACAACAGAAATACTATCTGGCGAATGACCCGGTGTATTTAATGATTGCAGGGTAATATTGCCTAATTTAAGTATATCTCCATCATCAAAAGGCACAAAACTATATTCGGGTTCAACCAACTTGCTTTGGTAAATTTTTGCACCAGTTGTTTGGGCTATCTCCAAATGCGAGCTTACAAAATCGGCATGAGGATGTGTTTCTATAACCGCTTTTATAACAGCATTATGTTGCTTTGCATACTCGTAGTAAGGCTGTGGATTGCGTGATGGATCTACCACTGCTGCTGCTCCATTACTAATGATAATATACGATGCGTGCGCTAAATAGGTATCGTAAAACTGATGAATATGCATTATAACTAATTATATAAGACAAAGATATAAAGGAAAATAAAGGTAAGAACTAATTTTGGTATTAAGCAACTCTCACCACAATGCTAGTTGTAGCGTGTTTTACCACTACTATAGGGGTATCTTTATCTATCATTCCCATTTCTGATACAGCATCGTAACGTACGCCGTCTACTTCAATTTTACCAGAAGGACGCAATACGGTAACAGCAATACCTTGCTTACCAGTTATATTTATTTCCGAAGCTGCTACCTGATACCCATCGCTAGAACGCTGCTCATCTGTGAGTACCAAGCGTGTAAATAAAGTACTTTTTAAGATACTTTGCCCAAAAGCTACAGATAGTACCACTGCGCCAATAATGGATAAAAAAACAATTCCAAATGCCATAGTTAATGATGTACCGCTTGTCGGGGTAAAGTTAAACCAATCATTAAAAACTAAACTAAACGCCAAACCGCACACTACACATACAATACCAGCAACACCTGCCACACCAAAGCCTGGTATCACAAAAATTTCGAGCAGCAAAAGCACAATACCTATTACAAACAGCAATACTTCCCAATTAGCCGCTAAACCTTCTAAATAAAGCGGGGCAAAGTATAAAGATGCCGCTACTACCGATACTAGTAAGGCAAAACCAATACCCGGCGCTTGTAATTCGTAATAAATACCTCCTAAAATAAGTAATATAAGGATACCACTCACGGCAGGATTGATTAGCATACCTATTACAGCATCTAACCAGTCAGTTTGCTGGGCGGTAATACGATAACTTTTTAGGCCCTCAGCCTTTAATACTTCGTCAATAGTTTCGGCTACACCATCACAAAAACCATAACGTTGCGCTTCGCTTGTGGTAAACGTAATTACTTTTCCTTTTGGTTTTATGCTATCAATTACCAAGTCGGCATCTACAAAACCTTCCGCTATTTGAGGATTTCTGCCACTTGCCTCGGCAGTAGCACGCATAATACTTCGCATGTACGACTGGTATTTTTCGGGCATCACTTCACCTGTTTGATTTACCACACTTGCCGCACCAATACTTGCTCCTTTACGCATATAAATACGCTTACAAGCTATACTAATAAGTGCCCCAGCAGAAGCTGCGTTATTATCGATAAACACTATTGTTTTCAGGCTGGTATTAAGCAAACGAGTACGAATAGAATCTGCCATATCTACTTGTCCGCCATAGGTATTAAGGTGAACCAATAAATAATCTACTTTCAGTTTCTCCGCTTCGGTAATGGCTTTATTAGCTTTGCGCCATGCGGCAGGAGTGATTTCTTCTTTTATTTCAAATGTATATACCGTTTGTGCACTAAGTGGCACATTAAACCCATAAAAAAACAGCACCAACCCAACTAACGAAATAGTACCTATAAATGAGTGCAACCTTGTCTTTTCGGTTATCATATTGTTTTAAATTACGTTACTTCGTGCCGTATGCACAGCGCTAAAATTACATTAAAGTTTCAACAAAAATTCGATGGCATTATTTGGAAAGTAGCCATAGATAGTATTGCTCCATATATTGCATTACTTATTAGAAAAACCGATACCCAACAAGCTTGCATTGCAAAAGTTAATCTAAACACACAAGCAGTAGCGTATCATTATCCAACAGAAGAATGGTTACCCGACTTAGCCTTAATACACAACGGCATTTGTATTACACGCTACTACCCAAATACCAGCTTGCCCCAGCTACTAGGCATTACCTGTAGCCATGCAGAAACTGGCACACTATTGTGGAGTAACTATACCGAAAATATTGAGCAATATACAGAAGAGGGCATCTTATGCTATAATCCTAAGGTAGAACCCAAACAATTAATAGCGAGAAGTTATCAGAATGGAAGCCCTATCGAACTTTCTGCATTAACACCAATTACACCTGCGTCTATAATATTACCTGAGATAATGAGTCCAACTTGCCAGCAATTAGTAATTGACGGATATCAGATTGTGGCGAGCGTAAAAAACGATGAATGGGTAATCACCGTGCATCATGCTGATGAATTAGTGTTAGAGGATAAATTATCTGATTCTGCCCTCGGTGGCGACTCCTTTTTTATACTTGACAATCAGTTAGTTTACATTAAAAACAAACAAGAGTTTAAAATTTATCACTGGTAATATAAAAGAGGTTTTCTATTTTGCCGACATACGCAGAAACAAAAACATAAGCGAGCAACGAATAATGCTTAATACTAATAGTTTACACAACACCATTAAAACAAAATAACAAACAGATGAAATGGCACGTGCTTATTTGCCTGTTTTTATGGCTAACCACTACAAATGCTCATGCATTTGCAGTGGTTGACTCTATTGGTATAGAAATAAACAACAAAGACACCATTATTTTGCATGAAACAGGTAAGGGCGAAAGTTTTTACAGTATTTCTAAAAAGTATAAAATTAGTGTACAAACCTTAATGACCTTTAATAGTGCTACAGCAAGTAGCTTAAGAATTGGGCAATTATTGCGTATACCTAAAAACAATGTAGCAGTTGCTAAAGCAACTACAATGGCTACTAACCCTCTACCTCCTCCTCCCCAAAATAGCACACAAACAGATACCCTTTTTACCAAGAGATATAGCGTAAAAAAAGGCGACTATTTATACAGCATTGCCAAAACATATAAAATTAATATACAGCAATTAAAAGACGTTAATAATTTAACAACTAATAATTTAAAGATAGGACAAGTATTGCTTATCCCTAACAGAGCCACGCTCGCCTTAGCTGCAGATACCAGCAACATGCAAGGAATAGATACAAGCACCAAAAGTCGCACAAGTGCTCGTTTTATTAGAAACGTACGCGAAATAGATGAAACTGGAGTAGCGGGTTGGATACGAACAGATATAGCAACCAGTAGTGGAATAAGCTATGCACTGCACCGAACAGCACCAATCGGCACTATTGTTAAAGTAACCAACACCATGAACAATAAAAATGTATTGGTAAAGGTAATTGGGTTGCTGCCAGATACTGGCGATAATGATAATATGCTGATAAAAATATCTGCAGGTGCGGCCAAAACATTGGGGGTAATTAATGAAAAATTCCAGGCCAAGTTACACTATGCAGTACCCAAAGAATAAGCCATTTTTAGTAGGTATATCTGGCAGAAGTGGCGCTGGCAAAACATTCGTCATCCAACAGCTGAAAAAACTATTACTCCCCATAAACACTACACTCGTTTCACAAGACGATTATTACCTCCCCATTACTCAGCAACAGAAAGACAAAAACGGTATCGAGAATTTTGATCTACCAACAGCAATTAATCACCAACAATTACTAACAGATATTGCTCTTTTATTGTCTAACCAAGTTGTAGAAAAACAATCGTACACATTTAATAATGCAGCTACCCCGTCTCATCTTATTTTACTGTTACCAAACCCTATAATTCTGCTCGAAGGCTTGTTTATCTACTCTTACCCCGAAATAGCTAAACACATTCAATATAAACTGTTTATCGACTGCTCCGCAGACATTTGCTTAGCTCGCCGCCTACAGCGCGATAGCTCCGAAAGAGGATATAATCCCGAGCAAATTCAGTATCAATGGCATGAACATGTTGAGCCTGCATACCAACATTTTTTACTACCACACCTAAAAACAGCCGACGCAATTATTACCAACGAACAGCATATTGTAGGTTTGGAAGAGATCGCAACCTCACTAAAAGAGAAGGCAACGCGCGGCTAATATTTTTTCCTACTTTGTTAAAAATATGTGCACAACTATTGCGTGAAATCAAACAAAATGCCGTGCAAAAAAGCTATTTTTGAAATTAAGACAACGATAAATTATGAGCGAAGTAAAGGAAGATAAATCCAACTATTCGGCGGATAATATTCAGGTATTAGAAGGATTAGAAGCGGTGCGAAAGCGCCCTGCCATGTATATTGGCGATATAGGATTTAAAGGATTACATCACCTGGTTTACGAGGTAGTAGATAACTCCATTGATGAAGCAATGGCTGGTTATTGTAAAAACATTTTTGTAACCATCCACCTAGACAATTCTATCACCGTTGAGGATGACGGCCGTGGTATTCCAACTGGTATGCATACCAAAGAAAAACGCTCGGCATTAGAGGTTGTAATGACCGTATTACATGCCGGTGGTAAATTTGATAAAGACACCTACAAAGTATCTGGTGGATTGCATGGTGTAGGTGTATCCTGCGTAAATGCTTTATCTAAACACCTAAAAGTGTTAGTACACCGCGAAGGCGAAGTATTTACCCAAGAATACTCATGTGGCAAGCCTTTATTTGATGTAAAACCTATTGGCGATTCAAACAAAACAGGAACCATTGTTACGTTTGTTCCCGATGATAGTATTTTCATCACTACCGAATACAAATTTGACACCTTAGCTGCTCGTTTACGCGAATTGGCTTTCTTAAATAAAGGAATCAACTTAACTATTACGGATGAACGTGAAGAAAACCGCACAGAATCTTTTCATTCTGATGGAGGCTTGCGCGAGTTTGTAAAATACTTGGATGGAACACGTAATCCATTAATTGCCGAACCTATTTATTTAGAAGGCATTAAACAAGGCATTCCTGTAGAGTTAGCCTTACAATACAACGATACCTACACAGAGAATGTACATTCTTATGTAAACAACATCAACACCATTGAGGGTGGCACACACGTAGCTGGTTTTCGCAGAGGCTTGACACGTACGTTGAAGAACTATGCTGAAAAATCGGGCTTATTGAAAAACCTTAAAATAGAAATTGATGGGGATGATTTTCGTGAAGGATTAACAGCCGTTATTTCGGTAAAAGTAGCCGAACCACAATTTGAAGGACAGACTAAAACCAAGTTAGGCAATAACGAGGTAAGCGGAGCGGTAGATATTGCTGTTGGCGAGGCTTTGGGTAATTACTTAGAAGAAAATCCTAAAGAAGCAAAAGCCATTGTTCAGAAAGTAATTTTAGCAGCAACGGCTCGTATGGCTGCACGTAAAGCACGCGAATTGGTGCAACGTAAAAACGTAATGACAGGCACAGGATTACCGGGTAAATTATCCGATTGTTCTGAAAGTGACCCAGCATTATGCGAATTGTACTTAGTCGAGGGAGATTCGGCGGGTGGTACCGCGAAACAAGGTCGTAATCGTGAGTTTCAAGCTATTTTACCTTTACGAGGCAAAATCTTGAACGTAGAAAAAGCGATGGAACACCGTATTTATGAAAACGAGGAGATAAAAAATATGTTTACCGCCTTGGGCGTAAGCATAGGCACTCCCGAAGACCATAAAGCATTAAATATTGTAAAACTGCGCTACCACAAAATCGTCATCATGACGGATGCGGATATCGACGGTAGTCACATTACTACACTTATTCTTACTTTTTTCTTCAGATACATGAAGGAACTGATAGAGTTTGGATATATCTACATTGCTACGCCACCTTTGTACTTGGTGAAAAAAGGGAAAGACCAAGAATATGCATGGGATGACGCCTCTCGAGACAATGCCGTAGCACGCTTAAAAGGTGCAGGAAAAGAAGAAAACGTGCATATACAGCGCTATAAAGGTTTGGGAGAGATGAACGCCGAACAGCTATGGGAAACCACTATGAATCCAGACACACGTACGCTACGCCAAGTAACTATTGACAATGCTGCTGAATGTGACCATATTTTCTCGATGTTAATGGGAGATGAAGTTGCACCTCGTAGAGATTTTATAGAGAAAAATGCGAAATACGCCAAGATAGACGTATAAGTCTTATTTACTATCACATAAAAAAGCCGCTCTTAGAAATTAAGAGCGGCTTTTTTGATACTATACTTTTTGCACTTATACTGTTTCTTCAACAGCTTTAGATGCCATTAGCTTATTGTATTCTTCTTTAGAACCAACTATTACACGATCGTACTGACGCATACCTGTTCCTGAAGGAATTAAGTGACCTACAATCACATTCTCTTTCAATCCAAGTAATCCATCTCTCTTACCGTTAATTGCTGCTTCGTTTAGCACTTTCGTAGTTTCTTGGAAAGACGCTGCTGAAATCCAGCTCTTAGTACCTAACGAAGAACGAGTAATACCCATCAACAATGGACTTGCCGTAGCAGGACGAGCATCACGAGCCGTAGCTAATTTTGCATCCTTACGTCTTAGTATCGAATTTTCATCACGTAATTTACGTGCTGTAATTTTCATACCCGGTCTAAGAGTAGTAGAATCGCCTGACTCTTCTATTACTTTCATTCCAAATACCGAGTTGTTTTCTTCTAAGAAATCGAACTTATCAGCCGATTCTTTTTCTAAGAACAAAGTATCTCCTGGATCTTCAATCTCTACCTTTTGCATCATCTGGCGTACAATTACCTCAAAATGCTTGTCGTTGATTTTTACCCCTTGTAAGCGGTAAACTTCTTGAACACCATTTACTAAGTACTCTTGTAAAGCAGAAGGACCTTTAATAGATAAAATATCCGAAGGAGTAATTGAACCATCAGAAAGTGGTGAACCTGCTCTTACAAAGTCATTATCCTGAACCAGGATATGCTTAGAAAGAGATACTAAGTATTTCTTAGTTTGTCCATCACGTGATTCGATATTAACCTCACGATTACCACGTTTTACACCACCTAATGTTACCACACCATCAATTTCGGTTACTACCGCAGGGTTAGATGGGTTACGTGCTTCGAACAATTCCGTTACGCGTGGTAAACCACCTGTAATATCTCGTGTTTTACCACTTGAACGAGGAATTTTTACCATTACCTGACCAGTTCTTACTGCTTCGCCATTATCAACGGCAATATGCGCTCCTACTGGAATATTGTAATGCTTAATTACCTCTCCAGATTTATCCATAATTTGGATAGCTGGATTTTTCGTTTTATCACGACTATCAATAATTACCTTTTCACGGTGACCTGTTTGCTCATCTGATTCTTCACGGAAAGTAATGCCTTCTTCAATAGCATCAAAAGATACTTTACCTGCAAATTCAGAGATAATTACCGCGTTGTACGGATCCCATGAACAAATTTTATCGCCTTTGGCAATTTTTTGACCCTCTTTTACGAACAATGACGAACCGTAAGGAATATTGCTAGTAGTAATTACTCTACCGCTTGTTTCTTCTAAAATACGTATCTCACCAGAACGACCTAATACTACTTGTACTGTTCCGTCTTCTGTTTTATAATCTACTGTGCGAATGTTTTCGAACTCTAATTTACCTGCAAATTTTGCATTTATTTGAGATTCTGCAGCAATGTTAGATGCTGTACCACCCACGTGGAAAGTACGAAGTGTTAACTGTGTACCCGGCTCACCAATAGACTGTGCTGCAATTACACCAACTGCCTCACCTATCTGCACTTTACGTCCAGTAGCTAAGTTACGTCCGTAACATCTTGCACAAACACCTCTACGGCTAGCACACGTCAATACCGAACGAATTTCAACAGCTTCAACAGCTGAATTTTCGATATCACGGGCAATTTCTTCTGTAATTTCTTCACCTACGCCAACTAATAAGTTGTTGGTTAATGGATCAATTACATCTTCTACCGTTGTACGACCTAAAATACGATCGTATAATGGTTCCACCACTTCTTCGTTATCCTTTAATGCAGTAGTTAAGATACCACGTAGGGTACCACAATCTTGCTCATTAATAACAATATCTTGAGCAACATCCACCAAACGACGAGTTAAGTAACCCGCATCAGCTGTTTTCAATGCTGTATCCGCCAAACCTTTACGCGCACCGTGAGTAGAAATGAAATACTCTAATACCGATAGTCCTTCTTTAAAGTTAGAAAGAATTGGATTCTCAATAATCTCTCCACCCGAACCCGATTTCTGAGGCTTAGCCATCAAACCGCGCATACCGCAAAGCTGACGAATCTGCTCTTTAGAACCACGTGCTCCAGAATCCAACATCATATATACCGAGTTGAATCCTTGATTATCATTTTTCAACTGCGTCATTACGTTATCTGTCAAACGTGAGTTAATACGTGTCCAGATATCGATAATTTGGTTATAACGCTCGTTATTAGTAATGAAACCCATGTTATAGTTACTCATTACCTCATCAACCTCAGCTTGAGCTGAGTTCAATAACGTTACTTTTTCTGCAGGTACTGTTAAATCTTGTAGGTTAAATGATAGTCCTCCTTTAAATGCCATTTTGAAACCAAGTTCCTTAATGTCATCCAAGAATCTAGCAGCACGATCCATACCAGTGATTTTCACTACTTCACCAATAATATCGCGTAATGATTTTTTCGTCAACAGTTCGTTGATATAACCCATTTGAGTAGGTACTACCTGATTAAACATTACACGACCAACAGTAGTTTCGATGATTCTTTTCACCAAAACACCGTTCTCTCTTACATCAGTTTTAATTTTGATGTGTGCATGTAAATCTACACGACCTTCGTTGTAAGCTATAATTAATTCTTCATCAGAATAGAATATTAAACCTTCACCTTTTACAATATGACCTGGTTCTGTTTTTCTTCCTTTGGTGATATAATATAACCCCAACACCATGTCTTGAGAAGGAACCGTAATAGGAGTTCCGTTGGCAGGGTTTAAGATATTGTGCGAAGCCAACATTAATACTTGGGCTTCCAAAATAGCTGCGTTACCTAGTGGTACGTGCACTGCCATCTGGTCACCGTCAAAATCGGCGTTGAAAGCCGTACATACTAATGGGTGTAATTGAATCGCTTTACCTTCAATTAATTTTGGTTGAAAGGCCTGAATACCTAATCTATGCAGCGTTGGTGCACGGTTAAGTAACACAGGGTGACCTTTTAATACGTTTTCCAAAATATCCCAAACTAATGGGTCTTTACGGTCAACAATTTTCTTTGCAGATTTTACAGTTTTAACCACACCACGCTCAATCATTTTACGAATGATAAATGGTTTGAATAGCTCTGCAGCCATATCTTTTGGTAAACCGCATTCGTGCATCTTAAGAGTAGGTCCTACAACAATTACCGAACGAGCCGAGTAATCTACACGCTTACCTAATAAGTTTTGACGGAAACGACCTTGCTTACCTTTCAGAATATCTGAAAGTGATTTTAGTGCACGGTTACCTTCTGTTTTTACTGCGTTTACTTTACGTGAGTTATCGAATAACGAATCTACAGCTTCCTGCAACATACGTTTTTCGTTACGTAAAATTACGTCTGGTGCTTTTATCTCTACCAATCGCTTCAAACGGTTGTTACGGATAATTACACGACGGTATAAATCATTTAAATCTGAAGTAGCAAAACGACCACCATCCAACGGTACTAATGGACGTAATTCTGGAGGTATAACTGGTACAATTTTCACAATCATCCACTCTGGACGATTTTCAATATGTGCATTTGCTTCACGGAACGATTCTACAACGTTTAAGCGTTTTAAGGCTTCGTTTTTACGTTGTTGTGATGTTTCGTTAGCTGCTTGATGACGTAAATCGTATGATAACTGATCTAAATCGATACGTTTCAATAAATCTTCTAACGCATCGGCACCCATCTTAGCAATAAATTTGTTCGGATCGGTATCTTCTAAATACTGGTTTTCTTTTGGTAACGTATCCAAAATATCCAAGTATTCTTCTTCTGTTAAAAAATCAAGGTAGTTAATTCCATCTTGCGATTTAGTACCAGCTTGAATTACAACATAGCGCTCGTAGTAGATAATCATATCCAATCGCTTGGTTGGTAAACCCAATAAGTAGCCAATTTTATTAGGCAACGAACGGAAATACCAAATATGAGCTACAGGAACTTCCAATTTAATGTGTCCCATGCGCTCTCTACGCACTTTTTTCTCCGTTACTTCTACTCCACAACGATCGCAAACGATACCCTTGTAGCGGATACGCTTATATTTACCGCAAGCGCATTCAAAATCTTTTACCGGGCCAAAAATACGTTCGCAAAACAATCCATCTCTTTCTGGTTTATACGTTCTATAATTGATTGTTTCTGGTTTCAATACTTCGCCGCTTGAACGTTCCAAAATTATTTCTGGAGACGCCAAACTAATGGTAATCGACGTGAAATTACTTTTCAGTTTTGAGTCTTTTTTTTGTGTTGACATGTTCGATTATTAATGTGTGAATGAATGAATTTGGAATGATTGAATGATAAAAAAGCATTGTGCCTACTCTATCATTCAATCACTCGTTCATTCAATATTAGTCAAGTGTAATATCCAAGCCTAAGCCGCGCAATTCGTGAACCAATACATTGAATGATTCAGGTACGCCTGGTGTTGGTAAATTATCACCTTTAACAATAGCCTCATACGTTTTAGCTCTTCCGATAACATCATCCGATTTAACTGTAAGAATCTCTTGCAAGATGTTAGCAGCTCCAAATGCCTCGATAGCCCAAACCTCCATCTCACCAAAACGCTGACCCCCAAATTGTGCTTTACCACCCAATGGTTGTTGTGTAATTAATGAGTATGGTCCGATAGAACGTGCGTGCATCTTATCATCAACCATGTGGCCTAATTTCATCATATAGATGATACCTACCGTAGTTGGTTGATCGAAACGATCGCCTGTTCCTCCGTCGTATAAATACGTACGACCAGATTTTGGCAATTTTGCTTTAGCTACCCATTCTTCTACTTCATCGTGCGTAGCACCATCAAATATAGGAGTGGCAAACTTAACGCCTAACTCTTTACCTGCCCAGCCTAAAACCGTCTCGTAAATCTGACCTAAGTTCATCCTTGAAGGTACACCAAGTGGGTTAAGTACCACATCTACAGGAGTTCCATCTTCCAAGAACGGCATTTCTTCATCACGAACAATACGAGCAACAATACCCTTATTACCGTGACGACCTGCCATCTTATCTCCTACTTTCAATTTACGTTTTTTGGCAACATACACCTTGGCCATTTGCACAATACCTGATGGCAATTCATCACCTACAGTTAAGGCAAATTTTTCGCGACGGTAAGCACCCAATTCCTCATTTAAGTTGATGTTGTAGTTATGCAACAAAATCTTAATCTGATCATTTTTGTCTTTGTCCGTAGTCCATTTTGCAGGATTAATATGTGCATAATCCAGTTCTGAAAGTAGTTTTTGGGTAAACTTAACACCCTTAGCTATCAACAGTTCTTTGTACACATTATATACACCTTGTGATGTTTTACCATTTACCAATACAGTTAACTTATCGGCTAACGATTGTTTTACGTTAATCACATTACGATCATGCTCAGCATCTAATTTTTCTAATAAGATTTTTTCATTGCTCTTAGTAGTCTTCTTAGCACGTGAGAATAATTTAGTATCAATAACTACACCTCTGATTGATGGAGGTGCTTTTAATGAAGCATCTTTTACGTCACCCGCTTTGTCACCAAATATGGCACGCAATAATTTTTCTTCTGGTGAAGGGTCTGATTCTCCTTTAGGAGTAATTTTACCAATAAGGATATCGCCTTCTTTAATTTCGGCACCTACGCGCACTATACCGTTTTCATCCAAATCTTTGGTAGCTTCTTCACTTACGTTTGGAATATCTGCCGTCAATTCTTCTTCTCCACGTTTTGTATCACGTACTTCTAATTCAAACTCTTCAATATGAAGTGATGTGAATATGTCCTGACTTACAACACGTTCTGAAATTACAATCGCATCCTCAAAATTGTATCCCTGCCAAGGCATGAATGCTACTTTTAAGTTACGACCTAATGCCAACTCACCGTTCTGTGTAGCATAACCTTCGCACAATACTTGTCCTTTGGTTACTTTTTCGCCAATTTTTACAATAGGCTTAATATTTACACATGTATTTTGATTGGTCTTTTTAAACTTGGTGAGTTTGTATGTTTTTACATCCTCATCAAAAGAAACCAAACGTTCGTCGTCTGTGCGGGTGTAGCGAATCGTAATTTCGTTTGCATCTACATACTCTACTACACCTTGACCTTCTGCATTCAACAATACGCGTGAATCTCTTGCAACACGTGCTTCCAAACCAGTTCCTACAATTGGTGCTTCAGGCTGCAATAATGGCACTGCCTGACGCTGCATGTTCGAACCCATCAAGGCACGATTCGCATCATCATGTTCTAAGAACGGAATCATCGATGCCGCAATAGATGTAATCTGATTTGGAGCAATGTCCATCAAATCTATCTTAGTAGGTTCCAATACTGGAAAATCGCCTTCGAAACGGCTTTTTACTTTTGGCGTAAGGAAATTACCTTTGTCATCGTAATGTGCATTTGCCTGAGCAATGGTTTTTCCATCCTCATCTTCTGCACTTAAGTAAATTACAGGTTCCTCTACTACTACTCTACCGTTTTCTACTTTACGGTAAGGAGTTTCGATAAATCCTAAATTGTTAATTTTAGCGTGAACACACAAAGAAGAAATCAAACCAATGTTTGGTCCTTCTGGTGTTTCGATAGTACATAAACGACCGTAATGAGTGTAATGCACGTCACGCACCTCAAAACCGGCACGCTCACGAGAAAGACCACCGGGCCCAAGGGCCGATAAACGGCGTTTGTGCGTAATCTCTGCCAATGGATTGGTTTGATCCATGAACTGAGATAGCTGGTTGGTACCAAAGAAAGAGTTGATTACCGAAGAAAGGGTACGTGCATTGATCAAATCGGTTGGTGTAAACACCTCGTTATCACGAATGTTCATACGCTCACGAATAGTACGCGCCATACGTGCTAAACCTACCCCAAACTGAGCATATAACTGCTCACCTACGGTACGTACACGACGGTTACTCAAGTGATCGATATCATCTACCTCTGCTTTTGCATTAATCAACTTGATTAAGAATTTAACAATCGCAATAATATCAGGCTTAGTCAACACCTTCGTTTCCTCAGGAGTGTCCATACCTAATTTACGATTGATACGGTAGCGACCTACATCACCTAAATCATAACGCTTATCAGAGAAGAACAAACGATCGATAATACCACGAGCTGTTTCTTCATCAGGTGGTTCGGCGTTACGTAATTGACGATAGATATGCTCTACCGCTTCTTTTTCTGAGTTAGAAGTATCTTTTTGTAAAGTATTATAGATAATAGTATAATCAGCTGTATTGGCATCTTCTTTTGTAAGAATGATGGTTTTTACATCTGCATCTACAATTAAATCAATATGATCGTCTTCAAGAATAGTTTCACGCTCTAAGATAACCTCATTACGATTGATAGAAACTACTTCACCAGTATCCTCATCCACGAAGTCTTCCACCCATTTGCGTAGAATCCTTGCAGCCAATTTACGACCTACATATTTTTTTAATCCTGATTTGCTAACCTTTACCTCATCGGCAAGGTCGAATAATTCAAGAATATCTTTATCTGAATCGTAACCAATTGCACGAAGCAATGTAGTTACAGGAAATTTCTTTTTACGATCGATGTATGCATACATCACGTTGTTTACATCCGTTGCAAACTCTATCCAAGAGCCTTTAAATGGAATAACACGTGCAGAATACAATTTGGTGCCATTTGTATGGCGGCTTTGTCCGAAGAACACACCAGGTGAACGGTGCAACTGAGATACAATAACACGCTCAGCTCCATTGATAACGAATGTTCCTTTTGGAGTCATGTAAGGTATAGTTCCCAAATACACGTCCTGTACAATGGTTTCGAAATCTTCGTGTTCAGGGTCGTTACACGATAAGCGTAATTTAGCCTTTAATGGTACACTATAAGTTAATCCACGTTCGATACACTCTTCAATAGCATAACGAGGCGGATCGATAAAATAATCCAAAAATTCTAAAACGAATATGTTTCTAGAATCTGTGATTGGAAAGTTTTCGGCAAAAACTTTGAACAATCCTTCTTTATGCCTGTTGTCGGGGGTAGTCTCTAATTGAAAGAATTCTTGGAAAGACTCCAGTTGCACGTCTAAAAAATCAGGATAATCTAATACCTGTTTTACTGACGCAAAACTTACTCTTTGCTGATTTTTGTTGTTAGCCAAGGTTGTAAAGTTTTATGTTAAAGAATTTTTACTGGGCTTAATGATAACAACTAAACGCCCAAAATGTTAGTTGTTATGAAATAGGAATAGACTCTCCGCCAAGGCGGAGAGTCTATAAAGCTTTAAAGCTTAGTAATCAGTAGATTACTTTACTTCGATTACTGCTCCAACTTCTTCTAATGCTTTTTTCAATGCATCAGCTTCGTCTTTAGCAACACCTTCTTTGATTGCTTTTGGCGCACCATCAACTAAATCTTTAGCTTCTTTCAAGCCAAGTCCAGTAAGGTCTTTTACAACTTTTACAACTTGTAATTTTTGTCCACCAGCTTCTTTCAATATTACATCAAAAGTGGTTTTTTCTGCAACTACTTCAGCAGCAGCACCACCACCAGCCATCATTACTGGAGCTGCAGCGGCTGGTTCAATACCATACTCGTCTTTAAGGATTTGAGCTAATTCGTTAACTTCTTTTACTGTTAAGTTTACCAATTGTTCAGCAAACGATTTTAAATCTGCCATAATTATTTAATTTAAATTTTGGGTTAATACTACTTTGTTAATTAATTGTTGTCTTAAGCTGCGCGCTCAGACAGGGTTTTTACAATACCAGCCAATTTGCCACCACCCGATGAAAGGGCAGATATAACATTTTTGGCAGGTGATTGGAGAATACCGATGATATCACCGATAAGTTCTTCTCTCGATTTCAAGTTCACCAATGCATCGATTTGGTTGTCTCCTATATAGAAGTCCATATCAATACTAGCTCCCTTAAGAATCGGCTTAGGACTATCCTTTCTAAGTTCTTTTATCAACTTTGCAGGGGCATTGCCAACCTCAGAAAACATGATAGCAGATGTACCTTTTAGTACATCAAACAGTTCTGAATAATCATTACCTGTTTGCTCCATTGCTTTTCTGATAAGCGTATTTTTAGCTACTCTAAAGCCAATACCCTTTTCAAAGCATTTACGTCTAATTTTGTTGATTTGCGCAACAGTTAAATCAGATGTATCAGTGATATAAAAACTATTATGAGCGGAAAGTTTTTCTGTAAGCTCAAGAACAATCTCTTGTTTTTCTTCTCTTGTCATAATTAAATTCCTGCTACTGATTTTGAATCGATTTGAATACCTGGACTCATTGTGCTCGACATATTTATACTTCTGAAATAAGTTCCTTTTGCAGAAGAAGGTTTAAGTTTAGAAATTACCTGAAGTAACTCTAACGCATTTTCATAAATCTTCTCAGGTGCAAAAGATGCTTTTCCAATTGAAGCATGTACGATACCTGTTTTGTCCACTTTGAAATCTATTTTACCACCCTTAACATCGGTTACTGCTTTACCAACTTCGGTAGTTACAGTTCCAGATTTAGGGTTGGGCATCAAGTTGCGTGGGCCTAATACTTTACCCAGCTTACCAACTTTAGCCATGCAACTAGGCATAGTAATGATGATATCAATGTCGGTCCAACCTTGTTCAATTTTTGTGATGTAATCATCCAAACCAACATAATCGGCTCCAGCATCTTTAGCTTCCTGTTCTTTATCAGGAGTTACTAATGCCAAAACGCGAAGTGTCTTACCAGTACCGTGAGGTAATACCGCAATGCCACGAACCATTTGGTTTGCTTTACGCGGATCTACACCTAAACGGATATCCATATCAACAGAAGCATCAAACTTAGTGGTAGAAACTTCTTTCACCAATTTAGCTGCCTCGTTTAAAGGATATTGTTTACCGATTTCTAGTTTCGATAATGACTTTTTTTGATTTTTTGTTAATCTAGCCATTTTTGTTGTTGTTGTTTATTCGTTACCTTGTAAAAGCCAACAGACGGAAGCGTTAGTGTCTGTTTATCCTTTACTTAGCTAACATTTATTTGCTCCAAGGCGCATCACCCGTAACGGTAATACCCAAGCTGCGTGCGGTACCTGCCACCTGACTCATAGCTGCTTCGATTGTAAATGCATTTAAATCAGGCATTTTATCTTCTGCAATAGCTTTCACCTGATCCCAGGTTACGGCTGCTACTTTTTTACGATTAGGCTCGGCAGAACCACTTTGAATTTTGGCTGCTTCTTTCAACTGAATAGCAGCCGGAGGTGTTTTAATGATAAAATCGAAAGATTTGTCGGTATAAACTGTTATCGCGACAGGAAGAATCTTTCCAGGTTTATCTTGAGTTCTTGCATTAAATTGCTTGCAGAACTCCATTATATTTACCCCTTTGGCACCCAATGCGGGGCCTACTGGTGGCGACGGATTAGCCGCTCCACCTTTGATTTGCAATTTTACTAATGCTCCTACTTCTTTTGCCATTGTATTTGATTTTAATAATTTGATGAGTCCTTAGTTCGATAAGTTGATAATACAAAGGTGGAAGCCTCTTCTCTTAATCAACGTTTCTACACTAATTCTGCACCAAATGCCTTGTTAAATATGCGTGGCAACCTCATCCATACAACCACACATTTTGCACCTGCTTTATCGTACCTCCAAGTACGAGCAGGCATTCTAATTATTCTTTTTCTACTTGCATGTAATTCAATTCAAGCGGAGTTTTACGCCCAAATATCTTTACCATTACTTTCAATTTTTTCTTCTCGTCGTTTATCTCTTCAATTACCCCACTAAAACCATTAAATGGTCCATCCATTACTTTTACGGCCTCACCTACTAAGTAACTCAAATTCATGGTTTCGCCTTGCTCCGCCATTTCATCTACCTTACCTAATATTCGGTTTACTTCGGCAGCACGCAAGGGCACTGGTTGACCTTGAGAACCTAAAAATCCGATTACACTGGTAATGTTTTTAATAATATGTTCTAATTCTCCGTCTAAATTTGCTTCAATTAGCACATATCCTGGAAAATAGTTACGCTCTTTCGTAATTTTTTTACCATCCTTCATCTGTATAACCTTTTCCATAGGTATTAAAACCTGTGGAAGTAAATGCGTAGCATTCATTCGGTTAATTTCTGATTCGATGTATTGTTTAACTTTCTTTTCTTGCCCACTTACCGCACGTACTACATACCATTTTAACTCGCTCATATTCTGTATAGTACTAAACAAACATATTATAAAAAGCTTTGATACCGTTTCCAAAAATAGAATCGATACCAAATACCAATAGGGCAATAATTAATGAAGCAACCATTACAACTACTACACTACCTTGCAGTTCTGCCCAAGTTGGCCAAGATACTTTGTGGAATAATTCGTTCCACGATTCTTCAAAATATGTTTTAATCTTGTTCATGTTACTAATCTAATTTGTTAGTATTTGTGTTAAGCAAACTATCCGTCTGTCTCAATTGCACTCTAATCAATTTATCACTTTGCACGGGTGCAAGGATTCGAACCCTGATCAAAGGTTTTGGAGACCTCTATTCTACCATTGAACTACACCCGTTCATCTAATTTTAATATAAAGCAGTAAGCAGTAAGCATTATTTCATTGCTGAAACTGCTTACTGCTGACTACTTTTTGCCAAGTATTACTTGGTAATTTCTGTAACCTGTCCGGCACCTACAGTACGACCACCTTCGCGGATAGCGAAACGTAAGCCTTTTTCCATAGCAATCGGGTTGATTAACGTTACATTAATTGTTACGTTATCACCAGGCATAATCATTTCAACACCTGCTGGTAATGAAATTTCACCTGTTACGTCTGTTGTACGGAAATAGAACTGAGGACGGTATTTGTTAAAGAATGGAGTGTGACGTCCACCTTCTTCTTTTTTCAAGATATACACTTCAGCTTTAAATTCTGTGTGTGGAGTTACTGAGTTTGGCTTGCAAATAACCATACCACGACGGATATCAGTTTTTTCAATACCACGTAACAATAAACCTACGTTATCACCAGCTTCACCACGGTCAAGAATCTTGCGGAACATTTCAACACCTGTTACAGTTGAAGAAAGTTTCTCAACACCCATACCAATGATATCTACTACTTCACCAGAGTTGATAACACCACGCTCGATACGACCAGTTGCAACTGTACCACGACCAGTGATCGAGAATACATCTTCAACAGGCATCAAGAAAGGTAAATCAACCAAACGAGGAGGAATAGGAATGAAGTTATCTACAGCATCCATCAATTCCATGATTTTTTCTACCCACATAGCATCACCGTTTAAGCCACCAAGAGCCGAACCACGGATAACTGGGATAGTATCACCAGGGAAATCATAGAATGATAATAATTCGCGAATTTCCATTTCAACTAGGTCTAACAATTCAGGATCGTCAACCATATCTACTTTGTTCATAAATACTACCAACGCTGGTACACCTACTTGGCGAGCCAAAAGGATATGTTCGCGTGTTTGAGGCATAGGACCATCAGTAGAAGCAACTACTAAGATACCACCATCCATCTGTGCAGCACCTGTAACCATGTTTTTTACATAATCCGCGTGACCTGGACAGTCAACGTGAGCATAGTGACGGTTAGCTGTTGAATATTCAACGTGAGCTGTATTGATAGTAATACCACGTTCTTTTTCTTCAGGAGCTGAATCGATTGAATCGAATGAGCGTGCTTCAGATAAACCTTTTTCTGCTAATACTTTAGTGATAGCAGCGGTCAAAGTAGTTTTACCGTGGTCAACGTGACCAATAGTTCCAACGTTTACGTGTGGTTTGGAACGGTCGAATTTTTCTTTTGCCATTGTGTATTTTGTTAATTATTTATTTTTGTGTTTATTTATTTTCTTTTTTTGAGCCAACGATGGGATTTGAACCCACGACCCCGTCCTTACCAAGGACGTACTCTACCACTGAGCTACGTCGGCTAATGCTTTTACTCATTATCGGCTATCTCACTCACAATGCAATCACAGCCAACTTGCTCCATTCTTTTGAGCGGGAGACGAGGCTCGAACCCGCGACCTACAGCTTGGAAGGCTGTCGCTCTACCAACTGAGCTACTCCCGCTTATTATTAATAGTCATCCAACTATCAAATATTGTGTGGGGAGAACAGGATTCGAACCTGTGAAGGTATACACCAACAGATTTACAGTCTGTTCTCGTTAGCCACTTGAGTATCTCCCCCCAATTTAAAATATGAAATGTGAAGTCAGAAATATGAACTTTTATATTTCGCATTTCATCTTTCACATTTCAACCGAGCCACCTGTCGGGATCGAACCAACGACCTACTGATTACAAGTCAGTTGCTCTACCAGCTGAGCTAAGGTGGCAATTATTAAAGAACTAGCCTATTGTTGCATACGCATTAATGCGCACCTTTCAAAAGGGATTGCAAATGTACGCATTTTATACCCTCTTCAAAATTTATTTGAAAATATTTTTCAGTGTCTCATTACACTAAAAAAGGGGCTTCGTTCGAAGTCCCTTTTTTACATATATACTGTTTCTGATTACTATTAGTCTGCTAACTCATCAAACATGAGTGCTTCTCTATCGTAATCCTTTTCGCGTTCTTTTTCTTTGTGACGTTTTAGTTGTTTGGCTAACGATTCTATTGCCAAATCCATTGCTTCTTCAAAGGTTTTACATTGTTCTTTTACAAACAGCACATTGCCCGGCAGGTTTAACTTAACCTCTACTATTTTATTCTCCTCGTTTTCGGCCTTGTCTAATTTTAAAAACACACTTCCATCTATTAAATGGTCGTAATACTGTTCCATTTTAGCTAACTTTTTGTCTACAAACTCCAACAATTTTTTGTCGGCAGTAAAATGGATTGATTGCACTGTAATTTTCATGGTTCCTCCTTTTTTAGATTAAATTATGCCTTTGGATGGGCTTGCTTGTAAATAGACTTTAATTTTTCGATTGAATTATGTGTATACACTTGCGTGGCTGCTAAACTAGCATGCCCGAGCAATTCTTTAATAGCATTTAAATCTGCCCCATTATTGAGTAAATGAGTGGCAAAAGTATGCCTTAGTACGTGTGGACTTCTTTTATCTATAGTGGTAATCATAGAAAGGTAATGATGTACTATTCGGTAAATAAACATGGGATAAGCTTCGGTACCTTTATCGGTAACTATTAGCGAATCGGTAGCCGAACTAACCGAAGGTACGAATGCTTTTTTTATTTCCAAGTACTGTTTCAGGGTGGTTGCTATTTTATTACTAAACGGTATTAATCGTTCTTTGTTACGCTTGCCTAGTACTTTAAGTGTAGACTCGTAAAAATTAATATCATGCTCTTGTAGTTGGATAAGTTCGGATAAACGCATACCTGTAGCATACAGCAATTCTAATACCAATTTATCACGAAGCCCAGAAAAACCTTCGGCAAATGGAATTTCATCTAACAGTTGCTGTATTTGGGGTTGATTGATGAAAACCGGTAAGCGTTTGGCTATTTTAGGCACACGCACTTTAGCCATTGGGCTTTGCTCAATATACTTTTCGCGCACCAAAAACTTAAAGTATGTTTTTAGGGTGGTTATTTTTCGGGTAATACTCCGCGAGTTAATATTTTGATTCATCAACTCTACTATCCAAGAACGAACATGCGTATGATGCACTTCTTCTGGAGCCGCTATTGAAAAATTGAGTTGAGTATAGGCTGTAAACTGAGCCAAATCGGTAGAGTATGCCGTAAAGGTATGGTGCGAAAAGCGTTTTTCGAATTGGATATATCGCTGGAAAACTTCTATATACATCAAAAAAAATAGTTGTACCTAATTTAAGTTAAGGTACAACTATTTTTAAGAGAAACAACTACGAAATTTTATAATTCGTCAATATTTAGTTGTTGCTTATAAACTGCATGTTTTATCACATTACGACGAGCTACTGAGCGCTTTTCGTAAGCCTGACGGCTACGTAATTCGCGTAGAACACCTGTTTTTTCGAACTTCTTTTTAAAACGTTTTAGTGCTTTATCTAACGACTCGTTTTCTTTAATGTTGATTATGATCATGTTTAAATACCTTCTTTCTTTTAAAATTTGGGGGATTGCAAAAGTAATTAAAAATTAGCAATTCCAAAAAATGTTTACGCTTTTAATATTTCTCTTGAAATAACTAGTTTTTGGATTTCGGAAGTTCCCTCGCCAATGGTGCACAATTTAGCATCACGATAGAATTTTTCTACTGGAAAATCTTTGGTATAGCCATATCCACCAAATATTTGCACCCCTTCGGTAGCGCATCTTACAGCTACTTCTGAAGCGTAATATTTTGCCATTGCCGATTCTTTGGTCATTTTCAAGCCCTTCATCTTCATATCAGCAGCTTGGTAGGTAAGCAATTCTGATGCTTCAATTTCTGTAGCCATATCTGCCAATTTAAAGCTTATTGCCTGAAAGTTTGCTATTGGCTGACCAAATTGCTCGCGTTCCTTGGCATATTTTAAAGAAGCATCAAAAGCTCCTTTTGCAATACCTATAGAAAGTGCAGCAATAGAAATACGTCCACCGTCTAACACTTTCATGGCTTGTTTAAAGCCATCTCCAACTTTACCCAGTACATTATCTTTGTGTATGCGGCAGTCTTGAAAAATCATTTCTGCTGTTTCGGAGCAGCGCATACCTAATTTATTTTCTTTTTTACCACCAGTAAAACCCGGAGTGCCGCGTTCTACCACAAATGCAGTAATACCGTTGCTATCTAATAAATCACCGGTACGTGCCAAAACAACAGCAATATCACCTGATATACCATGTGTTATCCAGTTTTTAGCACCATTTAGTACCCAGTAATCGCCATCTTGTTTGGCTACACATTGCATACGCATAGCATCTGATCCTGTATTCGCTTCTGTTAGCCCCCACGCACCTATCCACTCTGCAGTTGCTAATTTAGGTAACCAACGCTTTTTTTGTTCTTCATTACCAAAGGCCAAAATATGACCTGTACATAATGAGTTGTGTGCTGCTACGGATAATCCTAATGAACCACAAATACGCGCTACTTCTACAATAGTGGTAATGTATTCAAAATATCCAAAGCCGGAACCGCCGTATTCAGTAGGCACCAACACTCCCATTAAACCTAAATCGCCTAATTTCTTTAGCGTTTCGCGTGGAAATGTTTGTGCTTCGTCCCATTCCATTACATACGGACGGATATGTTTTTCACCAAAATCGCGCACCATTTGTGCAATCATTTCTTGATTTTCGGTACCACCAAAGTTGATGTTTAATGCTTCGTCGAGTTGTGCGGCTTGCATAGTTTAATTTAAGTTAATGAGTTAATAGCCTGCTAAAGTAAGGATATTTTTCGAAATAGGCGCAATCACCTGCCTTCCGTTTAGAAAACCAAGCTCTATTACAAAACAAAAACCGTGTACCTGCGCATTTGCTTTTTGCACCAATTGTGCCGCCGCAAAAGCAGTACCACCTGTTGCTAATACATCATCATGTATCCATATTTTTTGTTGAGGTTCTATTGCATCCACTTGCAGCTCTATTGTTGCTGTGCCATACTCTAAATTATAGGTTTGCTGTAGCGTTTTACCTGGCAGCTTACCCGCTTTACGAATAGGAATAAACGGCACTTGTAGTGCTTGCGCAATTGCCATTCCAAACAAAAACCCTCTGCTTTCGATACCAACAATAGCATCTACCCCTGTGTTGGTTATATGAGCCGCAAACTCATTAATAATATGCTTGCATACTTCTGCATTTTGCAACAAAGGGTTGATATCTTTAAAATTGATTCCTTGCTCCGGAAAATCAGGAACATTACGCACTACTGCCTTTATTTGTTGCTCTATCATATTAATTGATTACTAAGTAGGGTTTCATTTTATTAAAGGCAACTTCGTTGATTAAAATTATTTTTGTTAATTCTTCGACAGACGCATAATTACCATGTTGCTTTCGGTAATTGATGATGGCATTACCGAATTTGTATCCTATATAGGGTTGCGATTTAAACTCTTCTATTGTTGCTGTATTAATATCTATTTTGGAGATACGGTCTGCATCAATTTTTATAAAATCTTTAAGTGCTTCAAACCTTGTTGAGTCTATTCCATATACTTCTTGCAATTGCGTCAACGTGTAAAAGCCGCCCAATCTGTTTCTAAATTTAAGTATTCGGGCAGCAAAAGTAGGACCAATACCTGGAATTTTTACTAATAGCGCAGAATCAGCAGTATTTATTTCTACCAAAACAATCTGTTTATTGACACTTCTAGTAGTTTCCTTTGGTTCAAATCCTTTTGCAGGAATACGTATATAAGGTGCTAATGTATTGTATTCGGTGGTAGAAATACAATACAGCTTCTTTACATCTTCCTTCTTAAAAAACTTTCCTCCTTTAGCCTCGTACTTTTTAATAACTGCTATTTGTTTGCGACTAAGTCCTAGTTTTAGCCAATCGGATTCGGGTAATTGATTGGGGTTGAATGGAAACAAACTAATTTCGGTAAAGTCTTCTGATGTGCTCTCTTTTTGCTTGTTATAGGTATTGGATTTGCGTGTTGCTATTTGAGCTATCATTTTTTGAAAAGCCACAGTATCTACATTACTTGATCGTGTCCAATAAGGCACTGTGTAATACATGACCTGCAAAAGGATTACCAGCACCATAAGTATAAAAATACCATTGCGTTCGCTACGCGAATAGGCGTTAAATGCGTTGATTATGTTTTTCATGTGAATATTATTTGTTTTTAAGTGGACACATGGAATCTGCACAGTAATTTTCATTTCCTTGTTGTGATTTGTGAATCATGCAGGTTTCATAGTAGGGTAAAAATAAAAAAATTAGGTTTAAAGCCGTATCTTTCGCGGGTACAATTATGGGCATCATTACTAAAGAAGAATTTGAGGGAGCTACTCATTTAGACAGGCTACATATGCCTGGATTAACACGCTTATTGATGGAGTTGATGAAAATCAACGAAATAAATCGTGTGTACGAACAAACCAAAAACGAGGAAGGAATTGCATTTATTGATGCAGTTTTAGCAACACTTGGCATACAAATAGAATTGGATGAAGATGAATTGAAAAATATTCCGTTGGAAGGTTCTTTTTTGGCGGTTGCTAATCATCCGTATGGAGGAATAGAAGGTCTTATCTTATTAAAAATACTGTGCAGTAAACGTCCTGATTTTAAGGTCATGGCTAATTTTTTACTCAAAAAAATACCTAATCTTAGTAACTACTTTATTGCTGTAAACCCGTTTGAAAACGTCAAAAATAGTTCAAGTATTACTGGTGTAAAACAAACACTCGAAATGATTCAGCAAGGCACTCCTATTGGAATTTTTCCTGCAGGAGAAGTATCTACCTACAAAACAGACACTAAAAAGATAGTAGATAAACAATGGCATCCTGTGGTGGGCAAAATTATCCAGAAAGCTAAGGTGCCAGTATTACCCATTTATTTTCATGGCAATAATGGGTTACTCTTTAACTTTTTGAGTCTTATACACCCCACATTACGCACTGCAAAATTGCCATCAGAATTATTCAATAAAAAGGGTAACATCATTAAAGTACGTATTGGCAAACCTATTACGCAAAAGGAGTTGGTAATGGTAGATACTCCTGACAAAGCATTAAGCTACGTACGTGCAAAAACCTATGCTCTGGGCTCAGGTATGGAGATTAAGAAATTTTACTTAGGCTCAATTTTTAAAATCAAGCGTAAACCAGAAGATATTGTTGCTCCCAGTGATCCTACTGATTTAGAAGAAGAAGTAAACAGCATTCGTGCAAACAGACTTGTTGTAAGCGAAAAGGATTACGATGTTTTTGTAGCTCCTGCAGCTGATATTCCGCATGTAATGCATGAATTAGGGCGATTGCGTGAAATTACTTTTAGAGAAATTGGAGAAGGCACGAATAAGAAAATTGACTTGGACAATTTTGATGTGTACTACCATCATCTTTTTATTTGGGACAGAGTTGCTAAAAAAATTGTAGGTGCTTATCGTATTGGAAAAGGTAAGCAAATATTTGAGCAGTATGGACGCAAGGGATTTTATATAAATAGCCTTTTCACACTAAAAAAAGAGTTTTATCCCATACTTACCAAATCATTAGAACTCGGCAGGTCGTTTATCATAAAAGAGTATCAGCAAAAGCCGCTCCCTCTATTACTTTTGTGGAAAGGCATCTTGTTGTTTTTGATAAAAAACCCCGATTACAGGTACCTGATTGGCCCAGTAAGTATTAGTAACAATTTTTCGAGGTTATCTAAAAGCTTAATAATTGAATTTTTTGAGCAAAATTACTTCGACTCAGAATTAGCCAATTTGGTAAAGGCAAAAAAGAAGTTCAAGGTAAAAAACTTAGCCGTGGACAATAAAACACTGTTAAGTTCTAATGATTCTATAAAATCATTAGATTCATTGATATCGGATATTGAACTCAATCACAATAAGATTCCTGTGTTGCTGCGTCAGTATGTACAAATAAACGCACGCTTAATTGGCTTTAATGTTGATCCTAAATTCTCGAATGCCTTAGATGGCTTTATTGTACTAGACTTAAAAAACTTGCCTGAGGAAACGCTAAAAATGTTGAGCAAAGATATGAAGCAGGAACACTTACACATTGCCAACCAATTAGTTCATTAATAAGATACATATTATGACATAAAAAAAGCCTGTTTGCATATGCAAACAGGCTTTTTTTATTTACTATTAATTATAAATTATCTTACTACTTCAACTAAGCGAGCGTAGAAACCATCTTGTCCAACAAAACGGATCACATAGTTACCAGCAGTTAAATCTGTAGCGTTAAATGCTACTGTGTTATTACCAGCATTGAATGATTGGCTAGCAACTTCTTTTACCACACGACCGTTCATATCATATACATTGATTGAATAGTTACCTGCTTTTTCGATAGCGAAATCAACTGTTGTAATAGCGGTAGCAGGGTTTGGATAGATGTTGATAGATTGTAATAAATTTAAGTTATTACGACCACGAATAGAAGTAGTACCATCAATACCATAAATAGCCCAACCTTTGCTCCAATCAGTAATAGCATCTGGAGATAATGCACCTACAAATGTAGTTGGAGTGAAAAAGGTATTAGTGAAATCAGCACCTGTAAAATCACCTACTTTAATAGCTGGAGAACCAACAGCAGGACGTAAATCTGGTGTAAGAATGTTTGTGTTCGTTAATTTAATATCAGCAGCTGCTGCAAATGTTTGGCAACCTTGACCTTCTGCTTTTATTTTCATTTCAGCCTCACCACGTGCAATTACCTTAGCATTTGAATCTTTTACAGATGGAACTGGAGGATTAGAAGCAAAATTGTATGCCGCTGCAGAATCTAAACGGTAAGGACGAGTTCTAGCGTGTACCAAGTTGTTTTTAAATTCAACTGAATCATTTGCTTTGTACTCATTTATAGTATTTTTTGATTCGATTGAGAAACCACCATCTGGGTGACCCATCAAAATAGAGTTACGTAATGCAAAAAACACTGATCTTCTCCAACGATTGCTAAGATTATGATTAGCAACTTCGCCAGATGCTACGTTTGGACCAACAAATGTAAAGTTAGACAATACTGGACGAGTATGTGGATTAGCAGAAGTACCTGTTCCATCGTTATCAGCTTCTAAACCGTTACCAGCATCACCACTATCAACGAATGAAGGATCACGTAATGAAAAAGCGTACTGAATTTTACCACGGTATCCGAAATCGAAATCGAAATCATCATCTGCAGTACCGTAAGCAATTAAATACTTACAATTTACTGTACCACCAAAAAATTCAAATGCATCATCATTAGCATAAATCGTTTCTACATACTCAATAGTAGTACCAGAACCAACAGCACCTAATGTTAAAGCATTAATCTCAGAACCTGGAGAAGCAGCAATACCTGCAAATTCGATACGTACATAACGAATTACACCTGAATTGTCTGCATCATTTGTGCCACCATACGGGCGACCAACACCACCTTCGATAGTTGGTTCAGTAGTACGGTTAGTTGTAGCAGCACCTAATACAATAATACCACCCCAATCACCTGGCTGGCGCTCGCCAGCTTTACGTCCAGATGTAAATACAATAGGCTTAGCCAATGTACCATCTGCCATAATTTTAGAACCACGTTCAATAATTAATGCTCCTTTTTCTGAAATGTCACTTTGTACCAAGGTACCTGGCTCTACAGTAAGCGTAGCTCCTGCTGTAACATATACGTATCCTTTTAATACCCACACCTTATCGGCTGTAAGTGTTTTGTTTGCTGAAATATTACCTTGTAATACTTCTGTAGTTTGCGCTGAGGCAAAAGAGATTGCCAATCCAATAAAGCAGGCAATTGAAAGTGTAAATTTTTTCATGTTATCTTATTTTTTACAAAAGTAACGTCGCTATTTAATGATGATATTACCCGTATATTAACTTTATGTTAATCGTTAATATATTCTTAACAAAACCTTCTTTATAGATCTCTTTAAATTACCTCTTATTTTTTCTTAGCTAACCCAATATTGTAGGTAAGCGCAACACCAATGGTGCTTCCTGTTTCGATAGAGCGCAATACGCGATCTTTTCCTTCTTTGAATTCCTTATCATTGGTTGTGTTTTGGTAAAAAATTTCACTTTGTGCCAATATATCCGAAATGTTAATTTTAAACTCTAGTTGCTCCTTTAAGAACTTTTTACTCACCTGAAGGTCTACTATATCTCTACCACGCTCATAAATATCTGCATAGCCTTGGAAGCCAACGAAAGCAATACGTTCACCTATCTTATTATATAATGCGTTTACAGAAAATCCATTTACTGCATTATAATACTGTAATCCTGCATTAATTAAGTAAGGCGATTGACCTTGAAGAGAACGATTCGCTCGTCCTGTACCCAATTCTACTTCTGATAAAATTACCGACATATTGGTAAATGCTACTATATTTTTGAAAAACTTTACATCTGCTATAAAGTCAAGCTTTTTACGTAACTCCAATTCTAATCCTTTTATATCAGCACTATTCGCATTGGTATACTCTATTTGTTTTCTATCTACAGCCGAATTTGAGTTCAAAACTTGTTCAATTGGATTTTTAAACTTTTTATAAAACCCAGTTACAGTAATTGCTTCACTTGATGACGGATACCATTCATATCTTAAATCAAAATTGGTGTTTTGCCCACGCTTCAAATCAGGATTACCCTTCAATAGGTTAGTTGTTACGTAATCATAAAATTCAAATGGAGCTAACTCTCTAAATTCCGCACGAGATACTGTTTTATAAGCTGCTGCTCTTAAATTAGATTTCTCATTTAATTGAAACGTAATATTTGCCGAAGGCAAAATATCTTCTTGCTTATCACGTGTGGCTATTGGCAATGAAGACGCATCTATTGCATTAATACCTTGGTTGTATAGTTCTACACGTGCCCCAAAAACAATGCGTAGTCGCTGTGTAAGCTTATTATCCAACATGATAAAAGCAGCTTGTTGCTCTGCATTTGCTTTATAAGCATCCGAATTGATGGTTTGTTCGTCTAAATAAAATGCATTTTTACTAATGTTACTATCAGAGAATATCACATCCTTATCCAATCGTATTAAAGAATCTACATTTAGTGGATTACGGAAAACAGATGGTTCTCTGTATGCAAAAGCTCTGGCTTTAAAATCTCTTTTCTTTTCTTGTGTTAAATAACCAACCTTTAATGTATTCTTTATTCCTTTTACCGCAAATGGCACACTAACAGCAGCTTGTCCACCATAACCTGTTTCTGTTAGATTAGAGAAAAAACGACGTGAGTTATCTCCTACTATCCGGAAATAATTATCCGAAACATCTCCATTAACTGTATCAATTGCACGGTTATAAGAAATAGTGCGTAAATCGGGCTGCGAACGCTCTTGATTGGTATAATTTAAATTCCATGCCAATTTTACTCCACCTTCGGTAAGCCTATGATCACCCTCTAATTGTGAATTTAGAATACCGCGCTGCGTAAGTTCTGAGGCATTTAACTGTACTACTCCAATATTACTTCCACCTTCTGATTTACCCGTTCTATCAGTGTATACATTATCTAAATTACGATTGTATAAATTCTTTAACGCTATCTTGTTTTTACCAGATACATAGGCAAAGTTGGCTATACCACCTAGTGTTGTATTGTATTTATACTGCTTATCGTTGTAATTAAATACAGTTGTTCCTGCATCATCAAACTCCGTTCTATTCACTTCTGTTAATGTATAAGAGTTACGGTAATTTAATGCCACAATGCTACCAAATGAACCTTTTCCAATTTTAATATTATTACCTACTGTAAGTTGATAGTTTTGTGTAGGCAAAGCAGTACCTATAACCTCTTTATACGGATTGCCTAATGTTTTGCTTTGTGCTACTTGTTGGTCAATTTCAGCACCTCTGTACTCTTGTGGAGTTTTAGGAAAAGAAGCAGGCAATTTACTCTCATTATTAAATCCTATAAATTCATTCTTACCACGCTCGTTAGAGATAAATTTTTTGAACGTAGATATGCTATGGTAACCTGAACCTATACCTATGTTTATAAAGTTCTGATCTGGAACATCTTTTGTAAAGATTTGGATAACCCCACCAGCAAAGTCACCTGGTAAATCTGGCGATGCTGTTTTATTGATAACGATATTATCAATCATATTGGCAGGAATAATATCGAATGAGAATGCTTTTCTATCAGGCTCAGAACTTGGCAATGGTGCATTATTTAGCGTTGCTGCATTATATCTATCTGCTAAACCACGAATAATCACAAATTTATTGTCTTGTATAGACGCTCCACTTACACGCTTCAATACATCAGATGTATTTCTGTCTGGTGAGCGTTTTATCAAATCGGATGAAATACCGCTTGACATGGCAACATTATTCTTTTGTATAGAATACAATGCGCTAATAGATTCTTGTTTATAGGTAGCTGATATTACCACTTCTTTTGTCTGCACAGCTGCATCTTCTAAGCCTACGTTTAGCTCGGTAACCTGACCTTGCTTCACCTCTACCTCAGAAATGGTTTTGGTGTTATAACCTATATACTTGAATACAATGGTGTATTTTCCAGGAGCCAATTTTAATTCATAGCGTCCTTCGATATTAGTTGGTGCTGCTACAGCAGTTCCTTGCACAACCACAGCCAAACCAATAAGCGTTTCACTATTGGCTTGATCCACCACCTTGCCTACAATTTTGCCAGATGCACCTACATTTCCGTCATCTGCCTTAACATTAGACAACACAACAAATAAGAAACTGATAATGAATAGTGTAATTTTGTTCACGACAATTGATTTTAGTTCAACTGCTGCAAAGCTACCCTAGCAATGTTAAGTTAATATTAACACAAGATTATAGAAACTTAAACAGATTAAGAGCTGCTTAATACTGGCGAAACACTGCCTTAATCTAGCACTATTAATACGTAAGGCCTATTTTTTTGAATAAAAAATGCATTAACCAGAGTGGTCCGATAAGGAGATATTGGATATCATGTAGAAAAGATGGTTTTTTACCTTCTATTTTATGACCAATAAATTGAAAAATCCACGCTACAATAAATACAACTGTACACACCTGCCACACTACCATTCCAGATTGTTCGATTTGAACAATGAAGAACGACATTCCAAAGAAGATTAGCATCATTGCTAATGCCAAATTTACTGACAATTGATAGTAATAATACAAAGTCAATGCAATGGCAATAGTTGCCCAATTAAAGTAAGGAGCTATTGTAGTGGGTAATAGTTGGGTTGGAAAGGGTATGCTCCAAATAATTCCTAAAAAGCTAAATAGAATAGCCGGAACTGCTATCCAATGGATAGTTTTGTTTATTTTATTTTGATGACTTTCGCCATAGTGCTCAAATAATTGGTCGGCTTTATTAATTGTAGTCATATAAATGGAGCTATTTGAACCAAATATAGAAATAGTACAGTAGAAAATCAAACGGAGTTTTAGTCACCTGATGACTCAAAGTCATCAGGTGACTAATTGAATTATTTAGCGTAAGATACCGAACGTGTTTCGCGTATTACGGTTACTTTTACTTGACCAGGATAGGTCATTTCTGTTTGTATGCGTTGCGAAATATCAAAAGCCAATACCTCTGCTTGCTCGTCAGTAATGCGTTCGCTTTCTACTATTACACGCAATTCACGACCTGCTTGAATAGCAAACGTTTTTTCTACACCTGGGTATGATAAAGCTAATGCTTCTAAATCTTTTAAGCGTTTAATATAACTCTCTACCACCTCGCGGCGTGCGCCAGGACGCGCACCTGAAATAGCATCGCAAGCTTGTATAATAGGAGAAAGAATACTTGTCATCTCTATCTCATCATGGTGGGCACCTATTGCATTGCACACTTCTGGATGTTCCTTATATTTTTCGGCCAATTGCATACCCAAAATAGCATGAGGTACGTCTGGGTTATCGTCTGGCACTTTACCAATATCGTGCAATAAGCCTGCACGTTTGGCTAACTTTACGTTTAAGCCTAATTCGCCTGCCATAATAGCGCAAAAATTGGCTACTTCGCGGCTATGGTGTAATAAATTTTGACCGTAAGAAGAACGGTAACGCATACGCCCCACCATACGAATAAGCTCTGGATGAAGACCGTGTATACCTAAATCGATTACGGTACGCTCACCAATTTCTACAATTTCATCCTCTAATTGCTTTTTTGTTTTTGCAACCACCTCTTCGATACGAGCAGGGTGGATACGTCCGTCTGTTACCAAACGATGCAAAGCTAAACGTGCAATTTCGCGACGTACTGGATCAAAACCTGAAAGGATAATGCTTTCTGGTGTATCATCTACAATAATTTCTACCCCAGTAGCAGCTTCTAAGGCACGTATATTACGACCTTCACGACCAATAATGCGGCCTTTTACTTCATCGCTTTCTATATTGAATACCGAAACGGTATTTTCAATAGCGGCCTCAGTGGCAGAGCGCTGAATGGTTTGCACCACAATTTTTTTAGCTTCTTTAGATGCTGTTAACTTCGCTTCTTCTACAATGTCTTTAATAGAAGCCATTGCTTGTGTTTTGGCTTCATTCTTAAGCGCTTCTATCATCTGGTTCTTTGCTTCGTCAGCAGAAAAACCAGCTACTTTTTCCAACATCGTTACCTGCTGCTTGTGCAAGTTATCTACATCTGTTTTCTTAATCTCGAGAACTTCTTGTTGGCGTGTAAGTGTCTGTTTTTGATTGTCTAGTTCCTGTTCTTTACGCTGCGTATTTTCCAGTTTTTGATTAATGGATTGCTCTTTCTGCTTCATGGAATTTTCACGTTGAGCAATTGCCTGATTTTTGGCATTCACTTCTTTCTCATGGTCTGTTTTCATTTGTAAGAAGCGCTCTTTTGCTTCTAACAACTTGTCTTTTTTGAGTATTTCAGCCTGAGCTTCAGCTTCTTTTAAGAATTGTTGGGCTTTAGCCTGACTTTGTTTACCAAATACCGCCCATCCTGCTCCTATTCCGGCAGATATAGCCACTATGGCTGTTATTATAATTTCAATCATGATGTGTTAATAAATAAAAAAACCGCAATTACATTTCGATAGCTTCCTATATTGTAAAACCTCATTAAACATATTGGGCTTTGCTTGTTGCGTGCAACAATACTATTGACCCGATTGCATATCGAAGCGTTAAGTTTTTAACTAGTGAAACTAACGAAACATAACTACGGTTACATTTCGGTGCAGTATATAAAGAACTATTGTATAGCTAAAAATCAGCCAGTAATTGATCTAAACGCTCTATCCGTTCGGATATACCCGTATCTTCTATCACTTGCTTCTTTTCTACTTTTAATGCTTGCGATGCAAACTGCAGGGCACACATTGAAAGTAAATCTTGTTTATCTTTTACCGAATAGTTGTCCGAAAACTCCTTAATACGGTCGTTGATCAATTTAGCTGCCCTCCTAATATTTTCCTCTTCCTCTATCGCTATCTTTAGCGGATAAATACGGTCGGCAATAGTAACTTTTATCGAGATTTCTCCCATTTTTCGCTTGTTTCACTGTCAGCTTACACGCTGAGTAGTGCAATACATTTATCTATCTCGCGCACAAATTCGTTAATTTTTTGCTTTGCGTCAAGTGATTTTTCGTTATCGCCTGAAAATGACTTCGCTAAATTTATAACTCTATACTTTTCTTCCAATCCTTCTAGCTCTTTTACTTGCTCTTCCAAACTTTCTTTCATCTGTTTGTTTATAGAGAATAAGCGATTATTTTCGTCACGCAATGACTCATTCGACTTAATAAGTCGCTCTGTTTTTACCAGCAGTCCATCAAGAGTATCCGAAAGATTGTTCATCAGTCTTCAAATTTACTTATTGTTTGCGTACTTCTGCACCTGCTTTTTCAAAATTCTGAATCAGCCTATCCATTACACTGTCAATTTGCTTATCGGTAAGTGTTTTTTCATTGTCTTCCAATACAAAACTAAGTGCGTACGAACGTTTCCCTTTCGGTAATTTATCACCTTGGTACACATCAAATACTTGCACCTCTTTTAGTAGTTGCTTTTCTGTTTGCACTGCAATGGCCCGTAGCTGTTCAAAACTCAATTGTGCATCAATCAACATCGATAAATCTCGGCGTACGGCCGGAAACTTTGAAATTTCTTGGTATTGCAATGGCTTCGCTTTGCGCATCACTTTAAGCACCTCATCCCAATTGATGTTAGCATAAAAAACATCTTCACTGATGCTGCATACTTTGCGTACACTATTCGCCAACTTGCCAATGGTAGCTAATTGTTTTCCGTTACGCTCTATAGCAGTTGCCTCAGCATATATAGTATCGGTATATGGCACCACGGCGGTATCGGTAATTCCCAACTTAGTGAGTATACTTTCTACAGTGCCTTTTAGGGTAAAATAATCTGCACCGCCAGCTATTGCATTCCACTGTTCGTTTTCTTTGCTACCCGTTATTACAATGGCAAGCTGTTGCTTTTCCGAATATTTTTCAGCTTGCAAATGATAGGTTTTACCAAACTCATACAACTTTAGGTTGCTTTGCTTACGGTTGATATTATAAGCTACGGTTTCTAATGCCGAAAACAACAAGGTTTGACGCATTACATCCAAATCACTGCTAAGTGGATTGAGAATAGCTACCGATTCCTTTTGCGTTTGCTCTCCCAGTAATTTTGCATACGTCGATTTTGTAAGCGAGTTATTCATCATCTCCGAAAACCCATTTGAAGTAAGCATATCAGCAATGGCATGCTTTATTTTTTCATTATCAGGCTTTGGCGCTACCACTAAAGAGGAGGTGATTTTTTTAGGAAATTCAATAGCATTGTACCCATAAATACGCAAAATTTCTTCTACAATATCCACATCACGCGTTACATCTACTTTGTAAGGGGGTACTTGTAGATACATTTCTTCCTCAGTAGTTTTTTGCAGTGTAATGCCCAAACTGGTTATAATTGTTTGTATTTTTTTTTGGGGTAATACTTGCCCAATAAGTTTGTGTATAGTGGTGTACGCAACTTTTATCTCAAAATGAGGCACAGGGTTAGGATAAGCGTCTATCACCTTGGAGGCGATTGTTCCGCCAGCAATTTCGGTAATAAGCAATGCGGCACGTTTTAAAGCAAATACCGGCATATTAGGATCGGTTCCGCGCTCGAAACGAAAAGAAGCATCGGTTTTTAGCGCATGGCGTTTAGCTGTTTTGCGCACCCAAACTGGATTAAAATAGGCGCTCTCTAAAAAGATATTTTGGGTTGAAGCAGTTACTCCAGAAGCTAATCCACCAAATACGCCTGCTATGCACATTGCTTCTCCTTTTCCATTGCAAATCATTAGGTCTTGAGCCGACAGCTTGCGCTCCGTACCTTCTAATGTGGTAAATTTTGTGCCCTCGGCAACGGTTTTTACTACCACTTTTGCATCTTCAATTTTATTATAATCGAAAGCATGTAAGGGTTGCCCCAATTCGTGCATCACATAATTAGTAGTATCTACTACATTATTAATGGGTTTTAACCCTATCGCTTTGAGACGGTTTTGCAACCACTCTGGAGAATCGGCAACAGTAATACCCGAAATACATACCCCAGCATAACGTGGGCATGCTTCGGTATTTTCTACCGCTATACTTATAGGCAAAGTAACTGTACCCTGTTTAAACGTGTTAATACTCGGTAAAGTCAAGTCGTCGGTACAGTTTTCGTGTGTTTTTAGCCAAGCCAACACATCACGAGCTACACCTAAATGCGATACGGCATCGGCACGATTTGGAGTAAGCCCTATTTCGAACACATATTCTTCTTCTATCTTAAAATAATCTTTTGCCTGCGTGCCTACGGGGGCATCGTTAGCTAATACCATAATGCCCTCGTGCGATGTACCTAAACCTATTTCATCCTCGGCGCAAATCATGCCTTCCGAAACTTCGCCTCTAATTTTTGCTTTGCCTATTTTAAATGGTTCGCCTGTTGTTGGATGCACGGTAGCACCTACTGGGGCAACTACTACTTTTTGCCCAGCAGCTACATTGGCAGCACCACATACTATTTGCACGGGTTCACCACAGCCTAAGTCTACTTTGGTGATGCTTAATTTATCGGCATTGGGGTGCTGACTGCAAGCCGTTACATACCCAATGAGCAAGCCATCTAAACCTCCTGGAATAAGTTGTACTTTTTCCAGATGTTCTACTTCTAAACCTATATCGGTAAGAATAGTGCTTAGTTTTTCGGGGGAAGGAAGTATGGGTAAAAACTGTTTTAGCCAGTTGTAAGATATTTTCATTCGAATGTATTTACGATAAATAACACCTGTACTACAGGAGTACACTAGTTATTACATTAGGGCAAAAGTAGGAAATGTGTAGCGAATAGTATCACCACAAAAAAGAATAAAATTTTGGTTATAATTATTTATGAATTGTAATATTGCAGCAAAAAAACACTCTTTTTGTTTATGAAAAACGTACTGGTACTCTGCACAGGCAACAGTTGCCGCAGCCAAATGATGGAAGGTTATTTACGCCATTTTGCAGGCGAAAAAGCCACTATTTACAGTGCAGGAATAGAAGCACATGGCGTAAATCTAAAAGCTATTACAGCTATGGCTGAAGATGGCATTAACATTTCTAAGCATACTTCTAATTTGGTAGATGAATATACAGACATTTCGTTTGACTGGATTATTACCGTATGCGACAATGCAAACGAGCGCTGCCCTGTTTTTCCGAGTATAGCCCAACGCGTACATCACAATTTTCCGGACCCAGCAAAAGCCACTGGAACGCCGGATGCTATAGCGCAAGAATTTACCCGAGTAAGAGATCTAATAAAAACTTATAGCCAAACCTTTGTTGCGAAAAATTTATGAAACATGTAATAGCTGAATTTTTAGGCACATTTATTATCCTGTTTTGTGGTACTGGAGCGATGGTAATAAGCCAAGAAACGGGAGGAACAATTGACCATTTAGGAATAACTATTTGCTTTGCAATAGCCGTAACTGTAAGTATTTATGCTTTTCAGTCTTATTCCGCAGCTCATTTTAATCCAGCGGTAAGTATCAGTTTATGGACAGTGGGCTTATTTCCAGGCAAAAAACTAGTGCCCTATATTGGTAGTCAGTTTGCAGGAGCTATATCAGCTACTTTACTGCTTCACCTATTGTTCCCCAACAACCAACAATTAGGAATTACCCTACCACGTGGTTCTTTTGTGCAATCTTTTGTATTGGAATGTATTTTGGGCATTTTATTGATAGTGGTAGTATTATTTACCTCACAAGGTAAAAAAAGCACCCGCCACCTTGACGGAATACTTATTGGCGCTACTATATTATTGGCAGCACTATTTGCTGGACCAATTTCTGGTGCTTCGATGAATCCAGCACGTAGTCTTGCTCCTGCTTTAGTTTCAGGCACGTTTACCGCAATTTGGATATACCTTACTGCCCCAATAGTAGGAATGGTAGCTGGTGCTTTTATCTGGAAAAAGATGCAATAGGCGTTTTTCTACAACAAACCCTCATCTGCAAAGCTAAAATAACCAGTACCGCCAATAATTAAATGATCGGCAACGGTAATATCTAACAACGCACCTGCTTGCTTTAGCTGTTGGGTAAGATTTTTATCTGCTTGACTGGGTTGTAAACTACCCGATGGATGATTATGGCACAAGATAATACTCGCCGCCAAATACTCTATAGCTACTTTAAACACCAATTTTGGGTCTACTATTGTAGCTGCAATACCTCCACTGCTTAATTCGTGTTTCTTAATTAGTTTTTGATTTCGATTGAGCAGTATTACAAAAAACTTTTCCTGTGGCAAATCGGCCAAGTCGGGGTAAATTAATTGAAAAGCTTCTTTACTAAATCGCACAGCCGCTGGTTCTGTACCTTCTGCGGTGCTGCGCCTGCGCCCCAACTCTAAGGCAGCAATAATGCTGATGGCTTTTGCTTCGCCTATGCCTTTAAATTTCATTAAGTCGGAAACTGATAAACGTGCTAGTGCATGTAAATTATTTTCGGAACCATGCAAAATACGTTTACTAAGTTCTACTGCTGATTCGCTGGCATTGCCCGACCCAATTAAAATAGCAATAAGTTCGGCGTCGGTTAAGGTGTGTCGACCTTTTAGTAGCAGTTTTTCGCGCGGACGGTCTTCTTCCGCCCATGCTTTAATGGATAGTTTTTCGGTAGGGTACATACCTAAAGGTAAGAAGAAAGTTGAAAGTTACTAATTGAAATCCAGTAACGGATTAGAAAAAAGGTAAAACAAAAAAGCTCTCTAGCCTAAGGCAAGAGAGCTTTTTATATATTTTAACAGCAAAAAACCTATTGAATTAGGCTAATTTTGCAACAAAGCGCGTTAATTTCGATTTGTTATTAGCTGCTTTGTTTTTATGAATAATATTGCGTTTTGCTAAACGATCTAGCATTGATATTACTTTAGGTAATAATTCAACAGCTTCGGTTTTAATAGTAGTAGTACGCAATGCTTTAACTGCATTACGAGTTGTTTTTGCTTGGTAACGATTACGTAAACGTTTTGCTGCGTTAGAGCGTATGCGTTTTATTGCTGATTTATGATTTGCCATTCTTTATCTAAAAATTTGGGATTGCAAATATATGGCAATCTATTTTAAAATCAAAAAGTTTAAGTAAAAAAAATGCATTATTCCCAATTGATGCGAATTTAACGCTGAACATCTACCTTTAGTAGATGAAAAAACGGTTCCTCTTTATCCTTGCAGTATGTTGTATTGTACTATTCTCTTCTTGGGGATTTTTTGGTCATAAAAAAGCTAACAAAGTGGCTGTTTATACCTTGCCCAAAGAAATGATTGGTTTTTACAAACGTAATAGTGATTATATCACCGAAAGCGCCGTAAATCCAGACAAACGCCGATATGCGGTAAAGGAAGAAGCTCCACGCCATTATTTGGATGCCGACCATTACGGAGCGCACCCTTTTGATAGCATTCCTGAACGTTGGAAAGATGCCGCAGCAAAATATAGTGAAGATACCTTACAAGCCTATGGCATACTACCCTGGCATATTGAGGTGATGCTATACCGCCTTACCAAAGCTTTTGAAGAGCGCGATTCGATAAAGATTTTACGCCTTTCTGCCGATTTAGGACATTACGTAGCCGATGCTCATGTACCCTTACATACTACCGAGAACTATAATGGACAACTAACCAACCAATACGGTATACACGGTTTGTGGGAGTCGCGCTTACCCGAATTATTTGCACAAGACTATAATTTTTTTGTGGGTAAAGCTGTGTATATTGATAAACCCCTAAAGAGAGCTTGGCAAATAGTGCGCGAAAGCAATGCCGCCTTAGATTCGGTTTTAGGAATGGAGAAGGAGCTAACGGCAACTTTTCCTTCGGATAAAAAGTACAGCTACGAGCAAAAAGGAAATTTGGTAACCAAGGTATATTCTCCTGATTTTTGCAAAGCGTACCACACCGTCCAAAATGGTATGGTAGAACGCAGATTACGTCAAGCCATTATTGCAATTGGCAGCTATTGGTACACTGCTTGGGTAAACGCCGGGCAGCCTGATCTAAAAAACTTTAATCTGAAGACATTATCCGAAGAAGAAAAACTAAACGATGAGCAAATAAGTAAAGCCTTTGAAAAAGGTAAAATTATTGGCAGAAGCGAAGAATAATACGCTTATTATCTTATGCCAATTTTAGTGCGCAGATAAGGCAATTTAATATCTTTGCCGCATTATGAACCAAGACGATTTATTTAAGAACGTAACCTCACATGCAAAAGAGTACGGATTCGTATTCCCTTCTAGCGATATTTATGATGGATTGAGTGCAGTGTACGATTACGGACAATTAGGTGCTGAGCTAAAAAACAATATCAAAACGTATTGGTGGAAAAGCATGGTGCAATTGAATGAAAACATAGTAGGCATCGATTCTGCTATTTTCATGCACCCAAAAATTTGGAAAGCCAGCGGCCACGTAGATGGTTTTAGCGACCCGATGATTGACAATAAGGATTCGAAAAAACGCTACCGTGCAGATAATTTAATTGAGGAAAAAATTGATGCCCTAGAAAAGAAAGTCATCTATAATGAAAATATTCAATGTATCCAGCTAAACGTTGACGAACTATCACGGAACAACCAAACGGATACTGAAGAATATAACAACTTAATTAAAGAGCTTTATTTAAAGACCAATCAAGAGCCCGACTGGATTCTTGCACAATCCATAAAAAGACGATTTGAATTAGCTCTACAAAACGGCAATCTTATTGATTTAAAAAACATAATTGATGAAGTCAAAATCACTTGCCCCGTTTCTAAAACATCCAACTGGACCGATGTCCGTCAATTTAATTTGATGTTTAGCACCCAAATGGGCGCTATATCCGAAGATGCGGATGCAGTATATCTACGCCCAGAAACAGCACAAGGCATTTTTGTAAACTTTCTGAATGTGCAAAAATCGGGCAGGATGAAAATTCCTTTTGGTATTGCACAAATTGGTAAAGCATTTAGAAACGAAGTAATTGCGCGTCAGTTTATTATGCGTATGCGCGAGTTTGAGCAAATGGAAATGCAATTTTTTGTACGTCCGGGTACCGAAATGGACTGGTACAATCATTGGAAACAAGCGCGTATGAACTGGCACAAGGCTTTGGGAACTGATGAGAAAAAATACCGTTTTCATGACCACGTAAAACTGGCACATTACGCCAATGCAGCTGTAGATATCGAGTTTGAGTTCCCTTTTGGTTTTAAAGAAGTAGAAGGCATACACAGTCGCACCGATTTCGATTTAAAACAACATCAGGAGTTTTCGGGCAAAAAAATGCAATACTTCGACCCGGAGTTGGATGCCGACGGAAAGCCTTACGGAAATTATATTCCTTATGTAATCGAAACCTCCATTGGGTTAGATAGAATGTTTTTGTTAACCCTGTGCAATGCATATCAAGAAGAAGATTTGAGCCAAGGCGACGTAAAAGATAGCCGCACGGTACTAAAACTACACCCTTGCTTAGCTCCTGTAAAAGCCACGGTAATGCCACTTACCAAAAAAGACGGTTTACCCGAAAAGGCACGCGAAATAATGAACGCCTTAAAACTGGATTTCAACATGCAGTATGATGAGAAAGACAGTATAGGCAAACGCTACCGCCGTCAAGACGCTATTGGTACACCATTTTGTATTACCGTTGACTACGATACTTTAAACGACAATACGGTAACCATTCGTCACCGCGACAGTATGCAACAAGAACGAGTAGCCGCCAGCGAGTTGCCTACTATAATAGGCAACTTGGTAAGTTGGAAGAATTTGTTGGCGTAATGTTGAAAACTTAACTTGAAATCGGGCAACGCTTCTATTAATTTCGGCACTTATAAATTATAGTAATATCATGAAGAAAATCTTATCCATTACAGCCTTAGTGGCTTTTACAGTACTTCTTAGCCAATCTGCTTTTGCATTATTTCCGGTACGCGAGTACAAAGTATTGCCAAGTAAGTTTGCAATGAAATATACAGAGGTAAAAATACCTACCAACGACAAGGAAGCAACGCTAAATGCGTGGATGTTTGATGCAAAAACACCTACGTTTAACTGGGTAATTGTGAGCCACAGTGGCGATGGTAATATGGCAGATAACTTAGAGCGTGTAAACTCGTTTTTATCAGCTGGTTTTAACGTAATTATTTACGATTATCGTGGATACGGATCTAGCTCTGATTTTGAAATCGACAAGGAAACGTACATCTATCCTCAGTTTATCAACGACTTACAATCTGTTTTGGATTATATAAAAGGCGAGAAAAAACTAAATCGCATAGATTTATACGGTATTGGTGTTGGTGCAGGTTTATCAATTGGTGTAGGTGCTAACCGCCCCGAAACTAAAAACATTATAGCCGATGCTCCATGGATTAGCTTACAGGTAATGGAGAAAAAAATGCGCGAGGCTACTGGCAAAACATTAACTATGCCATTTGCTTTCGAAAAAACATTCGAACCACAATTTGCTTTCGATAAACCAACTCCTCATTTAAAAGGCTTAATGGTAATTATCGCTCCAAAAGATCCAGTAATTAGTCCATCTGATTTAAAATTGATTAAAGGCATTACCGAAACCTACGTGGTAAAAGGTTCTGCTGGAAATAACGAAAACTTTGCTACCGACAAAAACCTGTACTTCCAAAAGGTAGTTACCTTTATGAATAAGTAAGTTATTCTTATTTAACAAACTAAAAAGGCTCGAAAAATTTCGAGCCTTTTTAGTTTAGAAGTGTTTTGTCTTTTTTGTTGATAGATGACTAAAAAACTGGTAACAGACAATACTAAATCGCAACCTATTTCAGTCCCTTCAATACAGCCACCGTTTGCTCCAAATTTTCATCAGTAAACTGAAAATGGGTAACAAACCGAATGTGCTGCTTTCCAAAAATGGTAGCTTTTATGCCTTTTTCTGCCAAATCGCTGATGCACTTTTCGGCTAGGTATGTTGGTTTTAGTTCGAAAATAACGATGTTGGTTTTTACGGGAAGTACTTGCTGTACAAACGAGCAGTTTTCGAGTGCTTTGCCCAATGTTGCTGCTCGGTAATGGTCAGCTTGCAACAAAGACACGTGATTATCGAGTGCATAGATACCAGCAGCTGCTAAAAAACCAGCTTGGCGCATACCACCGCCCAATACCTTGCGGATACGGCGCGCCTTGTAGATGGTAGCTTTGCTGCCCACCAATACCGACCCCACCGGAGCCCCTAAACCTTTGGAAAGACATACCGAAATACTATCAAAACAAGCTCCGTACGCCGAAGGTTTATCTCCAGATGCCGTTAGAGCATTGAACACACGTGCGCCGTCTAAATGCAAGCGCAGGCTGTGTTGCTTGCATACCTGGGCAATTTCTTGTATACTTTTTAATTCATAATAGCTACCGCCACCTTTGTTACTGGTATTTTCCAAAGCTACCAAGGTGGTTTTTGGGTAATGCACATTGTCGGGATTAATGGCCTCGGCTATTTGTACTGCATTTAAAATACCGTATTTGCCTGACAATAAACGTACGGAAGCTGCTGAATTAAAGGCAATTCCCCCACCCTCGTATTGGTAAATATGTGCACCAGCATCACAAATCACTTCTTCCATGGGGTTGGTATGGCACTTTATGGCAATTTGGTTGGTCATAGTACCCGATGGACAAAAAAGTCCCGCTTCCATGCCAAACAGAGCCGCCGTTTTTTCTTCTAAGGCTGTTATGGTTTCGTCTTCTTCAAATACATCATCGCCTACTTTTGCTTGCATCATTGCCTGAAGCATTTCTGGGGTAGGTACTGTAAACGTATCGCTGCGTAGTTCTATCATCATTGTTGGATTATTAAATTGTTGGATTGTGTCAGCTTGACTAAAGACTAAAAAATTGTTCGTTAAAATTAAGCAAATACAACTCCTTAGTGGCTCGTGTAGTAGCCGTGTACAACCAGCGTTTAAATTCTTTGTTTACCATTTCTGGTTTAAGATAGCCTTGATCCACAAAAACAGCATCCCACTGACCTCCTTGCGCTTTGTGGCAGGTTACAGCATAGGCAAACTTTATTTGCAGGGCATTAAAGTAAGGGTTTTTACGCAACTCTTCAAAGCGTTCTTTCTTGCTTCTGATGTGCGCATAGTCTTTCATTACTGCTTCGTAAAATTCTTTATTACGCTCATTTGGCAAACTAGGCGACTCCGTAGTAAGGGTATCTAGCAGCAATTTGCACTCAATGGCGGGCTCGTTGGGGTAATCAATAAGTTCTACAATAGCGCTCACAAATCTAAATCCATATAGTTCTTCTTCCGTACGTACTTTTTTGATACGTGCAATATCTCCGTTGGCAATAAAACCTACTTCTGATGTTTCGGGTAACCAGAAATAATTGTTTTTTACCACCATAATATAATCGCCGCTGCTCAATTCTTCTTCTCGAAACAAAATGAGGTTGCGTATTTGCCGATTAAACTCATTGGCTGCTTTATTTGACCGACATACCACCAGCGTATTTTCGATACCAAACTTATTGTAAGCGTAATTTAAGCCATCGCTAAGCTTATCGCCGCCTACGCGGTAGCAATCCTTAAAACCTTTGGTGCTAAGCTGTGGTAAGCTATCTTCTTCTATACCATTGCGTAAGTTGGTTGCATTTACCAAAATACCCGAGTCGTGCTGCTGGCGCATTACTTCGGTAAGTTCTATATCGGTTACATCCAACCCGTAGTGCTGGCTAAGCATGGTGGTATCCAAAGCTGGACTTTGGCTCAAGCCCACAGGTGGTAACTGCGCCGTATCACCCACTAATACCAATTTGCAATTTTTACCTGCAAAAATAAAGCTGAGCAAATCGCTAAACAATCCTTTTGAGCTAAGCCCTAAGCCCTCTTGCTGGTCGGCAATCATCGAGGCCTCGTCTACTATAAAAATGGTTTGTACTTGATTATTTACCGCCAAATCGAAACTGATAGTACTGTCGCTGCTTATTTTGCGACGGTATATTTTTTTATGAATGGTAAATGCTGGTTTCTTGCTGTACTGTGCCATTACCTTGGCTGCCCTACCCGTTGGTGCCAACAGCACCGATTTGAAATTAAGTTTAGGCAATAATTTTACCATAGCACTTACGCAAGTAGTTTTGCCTGTACCCGCATAGCCTTTTAGCAAAAAAACAGGCATTGCTGCGTCGTTTTGCAAAAAAGCTGCAAACTGATCCATCAATTGCAATTGCTGTGCAGTTGGATCTACTGTAAATAGTGAGCTAATTTCTTTAGTAGACAGGGTGGCTTGCATGCAAGCAAAAATAGCTTTAGCAACGGCATTTATAAAAAAATAATACTTTTGTTGGAAATAGTATAAAAGTGCAACGTTTGAAACTTATTGATGAGGGATTTGACAGTAAACACGCCGAAAGTTATCGGCTATTGGTACAGATAAAGCCTAACAGCTTTGCCTTTACGGTATTCCACCCATCAAAAAACACGTTTTTACTGCTCGCTGATCATGTATTTGATGGTCAGTTATCAGTCGATTTATTTGATAATTACCCTGAATTACGCTTGCCCTACATGGGTGTAAAAGTGAGTGTAGAGACAACTACAACCTGCTTTACACTCATCCCAGAGTTGCTTTTTGATAGTAACGAATTGAAAACCTATTTATCCGTAGGAAATACATTACCAACCGACGCTACGTTATTACACAATACGCTACGATTTTCGCAAGCGGTGTGTGCCTATAGCATACCCGAATCGGTTAAAAATACAATCGACACTGTGTTTCCTAAAGCTAGCTTGTACCATCATGGCACCGCTTTTATTGATGGATTGCTCTTTCAGCACCGCAATTTATCGGGTAAAAATGCTTTTATAAATTATACCGACAATTCATTTGAGTTGGTAATAGTAGAAGATAATCGCTTGCAGTTATATAATCGTTTTGCTGTTCAGTCGGTTACCGACTTGTTGTACTACACCCTATTTGCATTAGAACAGTTGCAAACCCCGCCAGAAACTACTGGACTGATACTGTATGGCACTATTGGCAACAGCGAGTTAGAATTAGTAAAAAAATACATTCCAAATAGTAGCTTAGGAAATACAGTACCAACTGTAACCTTTAGTAAAAAAATGGATGATACCACTAAAAGAGAGTTTTACAGCTTATTTAGCCTGCAATTATGCGAATAATTAGCGGCGTACATGGCGGTATACGTCTTAACCCTCCAAAAAACTTACCTGTACGGCCTACAACCGACTTATCTAAAGAGGCGTTATTTAATATTTTACAAAATCGATTTGATTTTTCGGAGCTGGCGGTGCTCGATTTATTTGCAGGAACAGGTAATATAAGTTATGAATTTGTATCCAGAGGATGCACATCTATTACCGCTGTGGATATGCACGGAGGCTGCTGCAAATACATCGCTGAAATTGCATTGAAACTAAAAATGGAAGGCTTAACGATTTCTAAAGCTGATGTATTTAGTTATTTGAAGCATTATACCGCAACTTACGACATTATTTTTGCCGACCCTCCCTACAATATGCCACGCATAACCGAAATTCCGGAGTTGGTTTTTGGTAACAACTTACTAAATGCGGGTGGTTGGCTTATTATCGAACACCCCTCTATGCTCAATCTGAGTAACCATGTTCGTTTTGTAGAAGCACGACGTTACGGACAATCGAGTTTTAGTATATTCGCTAATGAATAGCCTTATTCACATGAAAAAAGCATTATTTCCTGGTTCTTTCGACCCTATTACCATAGCACATATTGATATTTTGCAGCGTGCATTGCCCTTGTTTGACGAGGTAGTAGTGGGCATTGGCTTGAACAGCAGTAAACAATCTTTTTTGCCACCAGAAGATAGAGAAAATATTTTACGACAGATATTTAAGGATAATCCTAAAATAAAAATAACTGCTTATGAGGGACTTACCGTAAAATATTGCCAAGATATTGGTGCACAATATATGATACGCGGCATACGTACTGTATCCGATTTTGAGTACGAAAAAGCCATTGCACAAATGAATCATGCGATGTACCCTAATTTAGAGAGCATTTTTATATTAAGTAAACCAGGATTTTCGGCAATTAGCTCTACCATTGTACGCGATGTATTGCGGCACGGTGGTGATGTGAGTCCGTTTGTACCGAAAGAAGTTATGGAGTTTTTTGCCACTCAAAAATTATAAATTTGTACCTACCATGAAAAAAATCACCTACCTATTTATCTCTTTATTAATTATTGCAGGATGCAGTAAGAAAACAGAACCTATACCTGATTATAAAATCACCAGCTTCTTTTTAAAGAATGCAGGCAGTTTTAACTGGTCAACAGATTCTACTATTCTTGCTATTGAACCATCCGACAAGTATCAACTTTCTATTACTACCAATACAGCTATAGATGCAACGAAGTGTTACTTTAACATCAATAACAATCCTACTATTTTAGAGCAAGAAAGCATTCAGATTGATTCTTCCGTTAATAAACTGTATGTGTATATCGGTGATGGAACGAGAATATATGATCGCAAAGTGCTTTTTATAGACACGAGCAATGCACGTCGTATTGATTCATTGAAAGTAACAGGCGCTATCAACAGAAAGGGCAATATTATTCTAAACAATACTGCAAGGGGACTTCTACATATTGAAATCTACAGTAGATGGGGTGAATTGTTACAAAAAGGGGTATTTAAGAAAAAAGATGATTTGCTTGAGGTGCCGTTGCCTACAGTTGATACTAGTAATCGAGAGGGTACGTACGTTTCTCAATTTAGATTAGGTAGAAACCAAAAAATCCATCTTCTCTATAAAGTAGACTAACTACTGGTTTTTTATCTCATTCCAGGTCTTATACAAATCATCTTGTTTCGGTCTGTTTTTAGGGATTTCGCGCAATGGTTCGCAGGGCTTGAGTGTGGCATATAATTCGGCAGGTAAGGCTTGATACAGCTGTGTTCCTTTGGTTTTCCAAGCAATCATTTCGTCGCTTACTTCTTTCACTATTTTAGCAGGATTACCTACCACCACGCTGCGTGCAGGAATTTTCATTTCGGCGGGAACAAAGGTCAATGCCCCAATGATGCATTCTTCCCCTATTTCTACATTATCCATAATTACGGCATTCATCCCCACTAAACAATTGCGACCAATTGTACCGCCATGCACAATGGCACCATGACCAATATGGGCAGCTTCTTTTAACAAAACAGTCGTACCTGGAAACATGTGTATGGTACAATTCTCTTGCACATTGCAACCATCTTCTATAATAATTTCGCCCCAATCGCCACGTATAGCTGCTCCAGGACCAACATATACATTTTTGCCAATAATTACATTGCCGGTAACTGCTGCTTGTGGATGAATAAAAGAGCTTTCGTGAATAACAGGGGTAAAACCGTTGAAGGAGTAGATCATGAATATTTATTTGGTGATTTGTAGAAATAGTTCTTTGTTTACATTGCCACCAAAAGTGGAATACATACTATTTACAGCATACTAAAATACAAAAGCAGAGTTTATTTTTTGCTCAGAGCTGTTCTATGTATAAACATTATGTTAAAATACGGTGTTAGTGTAAAATACAAGTTGCTATTAAATACGCTTTCAACTGAATAATTATCGTTAGGAGTTCTAAAATACTCTGTTTTAGAAATTTGCTTGTCTTTTATTTTTGGAAAAATGCCCAAATTTATTTCAATTCCTATATTTTTAACTACTAACCATTTTTTACCAATGCCCATGTTCACACCTAAAGCATTAGCTTTTAGCCTATGATACGCAGCTGATTTACCATACCCATTTACACTAGTTTCTTCAAAATCCAAGGCTGTATTAATGTAATATGCAGTTGGCTTTACACCTAAATAATAATTATACCCCACTTTATAATTATTTAGATAATCTGGGATTCCGCTAAAGATAGTAGTGTAATGCATAAATACGGCATTTTTATCTTTTTTGTACTCAAACCCAAATTGCATATTACCACTATTTATTTGCCAGTCTAATTTTTGGGTAGGTATTGGATAAAAAAACATCCCTTTTGCATAAAAATCTTGTGCTGCTGCATCAAACAAAAATAACAGCATAAAAATTAGAACAAAAAATCGTTTGCACATAGGTATTAATTAGTTTAGCTTGAACGAATAAGTGAAGCTGCAATTCATATAGGGAGAAACCTCCCATCGTAATTCATCATATTGTATGGCTTGCGTTTCATCTGGATACGTTATCTTATCTCTACCATCAGTAAGGCGAGGGTATAGCCCCAAGATTGTTTCAAAATAGAGATTTTTAATTAGGCGATGCTTTTTGCCGCAACCAATATTAAAACCAAAATCATCTAAGTACCCTTCTATATTATCTATTTTACTATCACCATAAGCTGTGTTTCTTTCCGTTCTTTTATATGCCAAGCCAACATTTACAAAAATTGGAAATCTACGTTTATCAAGCGGAGTATTTACCCCAACTTTATAAGTAGTGCTACATGCTTGATATATACTAAAAATAGAATTTAAATTAGCTCTTACATACTGAAAATAATACCCTTTATTGTTGCTTTTCTGATATTCTACTCCAAATTGTTTATTGGAAATTTCGAAGATTGGAACAAAAAAGTAGTTAGCCTTTAGCGTAAGGTGTTGACCATACAAAAATCCTGTATTCATTAGCAACACAATTACAGTAGTGTATAGGTAGGACTTGAATGTCATAAGCAAAAATTGACACTAATATAAGCTTAGCATTTCTCTATAATCACCGCATAGCCTTGTCCAAGCCCAATGCACATAGTTACCAAAGCATAACGTTTGTTTTGCTCGTGTAATTCGATGGCTGCTGTATTGAGAATACGTGCCCCACTCATGCCCAATGGATGTCCTAATGCAATGGCTCCACCATTTGGATTGATACGTGGATCGTTGTCGGCCAATCCCCACGCACGAATACATGCTAAACTTTGTGCAGCAAAGGCTTCGTTTAATTCAATAACATCGATATCCTTAAAGGTTAATCCTGCTTTTTTTAATGCTTGATTAGCGGCTTCTACCGGACCAATGCCCATAATACGTGGTTCTACCCCTACTGCACCCATGGATACAATACGTGCCATTGGTTTCAGATTATATTTCTTTACGCCAGCTTCGGAGGCTAATAATAAAGCTGCAGCACCATCATTCAATCCAGAGGCATTGCCTGCCGTTACCGTTCCTTCTTTACGGAAAGAAGGTTTCAATTTAGCTAAGCCCTCCAATGACGTATTAGCTTTAATAAATTCATCCTTATCGAAAACAAGTGCATCCCCTTTCTTTTGAGGAATCGTTACCGAGATAATTTCTTTATTAAATCTACCCTTTGCTTGTGCAGCAGCAGCTTTTTGCTGAGATGCCAAAGCAAATTTATCTTGGTCTTCGCGACTTATTTTATCTCTTTCGGCTAAATTTTCAGCCGTTTCGCCCATAGCATCTACCCCGTATTGTTCTTTCATTTTAGGGTTGATAAAGCGCCATCCAAATGAAGTATCGAACATTTGTGCATCCCTACCAAAGGCACTGGATGTTTTAGAAATTACCCAAGGTCCGCGGGTCATGTTTTCTACCCCACCGGCAATCATCAAATCGGCATCGCCTACCATAATGGCGCGGGCAGCGGCAATAGTAGCCGACAATCCGGATGCACATAAACGATTCACGGTTTCGCCAGGAATAGTATACGGTAAACCAGCTAATAATAAAGCCATGCGCGCCACATTACGGTTATCCTCTCCTGCTTGGTTGGCACAGCCCATCACCACATCTGCAATAGCCGCAGTGTCGATACTTGGATTGCGCTCGACTAGGGCTTTTAAAACAATAGCCGCCAAATCATCAGCACGCACTGCTGCCAATGTTCCACCAAAATTTCCGATTGGAGTACGTACTCCGTTGATTATATACGCGTTCATTTTTATTAAATTATTGAATGAAAGTTGTCTGTTAACTATTTAACGGTCTCAGGAAACCATTCCTTCGCTGTACGATACACCGTTCCTTTAAACAATGCAACTCTAGTCCTTTCCTGATTTGTAACCGTAATATGATACACGGCTATTTTGTTGGAAATACTTTGTTCTTCTGCAACGGCAGTAAGCACATCTCCTTCTTTTACCTGTTGAATATGAGAAATAGAAGTTTCTACAGAAACACTCATCCTACCGTGGCTATTAGATGAAAAAGCCAAAGCACTATCAGCAAAAGAATAGGTAATACCCCCATGCGCAATACCAAAACCATTGAGCATCTCTTTGCGGACGGTCATCCTCAATACAGACTTGCCTACACCCGTTTCTATTACTTCTATGCCTAACCAGTTGCTAAAACCATCTTTGCTATACATTTTGTCGACTACCTTTTGGGCCAATTCGTTGTTGTCCATCACAACAAAATTATTAAAAGAATTAGTTTTTAAGCTATTGCCACCAATTTGTCTTGGTTATCTTGTACCAACATTGTTTCTATTGTTGTTTTAATAGCAGGTAGCGAGTGATACAACTGTTCAAAAGAATCTATTACAAAGTATTTCTCTTGTAATATATCTGTACGGTAAGCTGTGTGTATCATCTTTTCCAAATCAAAATCAATATGTTCTACCGAAGAACTGAGGCAGTGTGTTGTTTCATTTTTAGAAGATATAATACCAGCTCCATATATTTTCAGCTCATTATCTTCTCTAATTAAGCCAAACTCTATAGTAAACCAATAGATTGCTCCAAGAAGTACTATTACCTTTTCGTTGTCTATATGCTCTAAAGCAATGTTACTTATACCTTTAAAAAAATCTACATAGGCTTGATTACTCAATAAAGGCACATGCCCAAACACATCGTGAAACATATCGGGTTCTTCTAAGTAATCAAGTTGCTCCATTGTACGCAGCCAGCAAGTAGCCGTAAATTTTTGTTGCGATAAAAATTGAAAAAACTCTTTATCAGGGCTAATAGCAGGCACTACCTGTAAACACCAACCTGTTAAAGGAGCTAATTTTTCTCGTATTTCTTCAAAATAAGGTATCCTATCAGCTGCAAAACCTACGCTATCAACAGCTTGCAAATACTCCTGCGAAACAATGGGCTTCAATAGCTCCATCTGACGGTTGAACAATAATTGCCATACAGCAAAATCTTGCGCTGTGTAGTTGCTGTAAATTTGGGTAGTGGGTCTTTGTATATTCATGTTATTAAAAATTTAAAAGGCATAAAAAAAGCCCGTTCGGTTGGAACAGGCTTGTATAATTGATTATATGATTTTGCTATCTATACGAACAATACTTTCCTAGTCCAATGGTGGGCATTGAATAGTAATAATAATATGTATTGCTGCGGTGTTGCATAATGCAAGTATAACGTATTTTATTTACGAATAAAATTTCTTGTTCTCTTTTACCATTTTGCGTAGCAATACGCAAGCGCGGTAGCGGTCTTCTCGGTATGTTTCGTACAATTCGTCTAACTGCTCGAGTACATTTTTAAGCCCCAGTTCATCTGCCCAAGCTAACAACCCTTTGGGGTAATTTACGCCCTTAGTCATGGCTAAATCCAAATGCTCTTTACTCGCAATTTGCAAGTACAATGCATCTGCCGCCTCGTTTATTAGCATGGCAATTACTCGATTAAAAATCAATTTACCTACCTTTTCATCTTGTGTAGCAGCAGGCATTACAGCACCTGCTGCATAATCGTAATATCCTCTTCCCGACTTTTTGCCAAAGCGTTTAGCCTCGTACAGGCGTTTTTGTGTAAGTGATGGTTTAAAGCGTGGGTCGTAAAAAAATTGCTCCCACACGGTTTCGGTTACTTTGTAGTTAATATCATTACCAATAAAGTCCATTAATTCGAAGGGACCCATTTTAAAACCACCAAAGGTTTTCAGCGCCCAATCAATCGTTGGCATGTCGGCAATACCTTCTTCATATAAGCGTATAGACTCTCCGTAAAACGAACGAGCCACCCTGTTTACGATAAACCCTGGAGTATCTTTAGCCAACACGGTAGTTTTGCCCCAACTATCCACAATCATTTTGGCATCACGGGTAATGTATTCGTGGGTTTGTAAGCCTGGAATAATTTCTACCAATGGCATTACTGGTGCTGGATTGAAAAAGTGTATGCCTATTACCCTATCCGGAATCTGACATGCCGCCGCAATAGATGTAATGGAAAGCGATGAGGTATTCGAAGCCAAAATACAGCGATCAGACACATGATTTTCGAGTTCGGCAAATACTTTTTGCTTCACATCCAAACTCTCTACTATTGCTTCTATTACCAAACCTACTGTGTCAAAAGAGGAAAGATCGTCCACAAAAAACAACCGATTGTATATTGCTTCTGCTTCTCCTTTTGCTATTTTCCCCTTCTCTTCAAGCCGTTTTAAAGTATCTTCTAATTGATGTTTTGCTTTTTTTAGCGTCTCTAAATTAGTATCATACACTAATACTTTATACCCACCCATGGCGGCTACCTGTGCAATTCCAGAGCCCATAGCCCCCGAACCGATGATACCTATTGAAAACGTTTTCATGCTATTTTAGTTAATTGGTAATTAAACTGCAACTTATTCTCCTGTAAATAAGGGCTTACGCTTACCTAAAAAGGCAGCTACTCCCTCATTATAATCATGTGTTTTTCCTGCTGCTGTTTGCAATACCTCTTCTACTGCTAATTGCTGTGTAAGGTTATTGGTTAATGATTGATTTAACGCTCTTTTGGTAAGCCCCAAGCCTTTGGTAGGCATAGCAGCCAATTGATTTGCAACTGCCATTGCTTCTTCTTGTAATGTAGTATCATCGCAAACTTTGTAGATCATGTTTAGTGCCACGGCTTGTTCTGCACTTACTTTATCTCCCAAAAACATTAATGCTGTTGCTTTTTGCATACCTACTAAGCGTGGTAAAAAGAAAGTTCCACCGCTATCTGGTATTAAGCCAATTTTACTAAACGCCTGAATAAAGGAGGCAGAACGGGCTGCAAATGTAATATCGCAAGCTAGTGCAATATTAGCTCCAGCACCTGCAGCTACCCCATTTACGGCACAAATAACTGGTTTCTCTATAGTACGAATGCGCTCAATAATAGGGTTGTAATGGTCGCGTACAATACTTTCTAACGCTGGACCATCTTTAGCTACTACTTCTGCTAAATCTTGTCCGGCACAAAATGCACGCCCTTCTCCTGTTACTAAAACCGCACGAATTGCTTTGTCATCCTTACAAACATCCAATGCTTGCTGCAATTCCAACGCCATTTGCTTATTAAAACTATTAAGTACATCTGGTCTATTAAGACTGATACGCGCTACATTATTTGCAACCGAAAACTGAATAAATGAATACATACGAACCACTGATTTTATTGGCTAATGTAGGAAATTTAAAAGAATAAGGAAGATGGAAGAGTAGTAAAAAGGTAAAAGTAAAAAGGAAAATTAACGCTAAAATCAACACCATTCGTAACGATTAGTGATTACTAACCTAATGGCACTTAAAATAATCAAACGGTTCCCAGCAATCATCACATTTCCACAAGGCTTTGCAGGCTGTAGATCCAAACTCGCTCAATTGACGGGTATTAGTGGAATTGCAATGCGGACAGGCAATATTGCGTTCTGGATTCAATAAAGCTGTTATTTTATCGCCAATAATGCCCTGAGGAGGGGCTATACCATAGGCTCTTAATTTTTCGCGTGCAGGGGCGCTCATCCAGTCGGTAGTCCAGGCTGGGGCAAGTACCGTATTGATTTTTACAGTTGTATACCCAGCTTCCTTTAATTTAGCATAGATATCCATTTCTATCATTTTAGTAGCTGGGCAACCCGAATAGGTTGGGGTAACTACTACCGTAATGCCTTCATCTTGAACCGATACCGAACGAACAATACCCAACTCTACAATGCTTACTACGGGCACTTCAGGATCAGGAACTTCTTCCAAAAGCTTCCAAACGGCGAACTCGCTTATCTCATTCATTACCAATTTTACTAATTAACCAATGAACGAATTACCACTCCACCCCTGGAAAAGTGCGGTGTAAGTGTTGCATTTCGGCCAATAAATAGCCCAAGTGTTCGGTATGCTTACCTTCACGGCTGCCACGTTGCATAAATGTATTTTCAGGAATAGTTAACGTAGCTCTTTGCAAGGTATCTGCTACTGTTTTTTTCCATGCACTTTCAATGCTTGCTAAATCAACAGCAATACCTGCTTTTAATAATAAATTATCAACTTCAGTCATCTCAAACAACTCGCCTGTAAAACGCCATAAGTCGTTTAAGGCACTGGCAATACGACGATTACTTTCTTCCGTTCCATCTCCCAAACGCTCCACCCATTTAGAGGAATGGCGCAAGTGATAAACAATTTCTTTATGCGATTTTTCGGCAATAGCTGCTAAGGTAGCATCGGTACTTTTTTTCAATTCACCATAAAAATGAAAATCAAAAGCATCCAACAAAAACTGGCGCATAATTACTACTGCAAAATCAGTATTCAAATGTTCGGCTAACAATACGTTGAAAAAGTCTCGTTCGCTGCGTTTAAATGCCAAATCATCCTCATTACGTCCTTTTCCTTCTACTTGCCCTGCATATTGCAACAGCTCATTGGCTTGCCCAATTAAGTCTAAAGCTATATTAGATGTAGCAATATCCTCTTCCAAAAAAGGGCCTTTACTACACATTTCCGACAAACGATGACCCAATATGAGGGAGTTATCTGCTAAACGCAAACAGTAATTAAATAAAGCTTCTTGTTGCGTCATATTACATGTGGGTTATGCCTTCTGGTACATGATAGAAGGTTGGATGACGGTACACTTTATCATTAGCGGGTTCAAAAAACGAAGCTACATCTTCGGGAGAAGAGGCTACGATGGCATCAGCCAATACTACCCAAATATTGGTTCCTTCACTCCTACGAGTATATAAATCGCGGGCATTTTGCAATGCCATTTCTTTATCGTGTGCATGTACGCTTCCGCAATGCTTGTGTGCTTGCCCTGGTTTGCTTTGTACAAACACTTCCCAAACGGCACCTTGTGTATCACTCATTTTTATTCAGTTATCAGTTGTCAGTTGTCAGTTGTCAGTTCCTGGTTATTAGTAGTTAATCATTAGTTATTCATGTTCCACATGCTCCCTCTCCTTCGAAGAGGGTTGGGGAGAGGCTACTAAGCAGCTACAGCAGCATTTTGCTTAGCTGCATACGCAGCAGCAGCTTCGCGCACCCAAGCACCTTCGTTGTGCCATTTGTTTTTGGTTTGCAAACGTTCGCGGTTACATGGACCATTACCAGCAACTACATTATTAAATTCTTCCCAGTTTGGTATACCAAAATCATAGGCTTTACGCTCTTCGTTCCATTTCAAATCAGGATCAGGAATCGTTAAACCTAAATATTCCGCTTGCGATACCGTTTGGTTTACAAAACGCTGGCGTAATTGATCATTACTTTCGCGTTTTATTTTCCATTTAAATGCATTGGCTGAGTTTGGCGACAAATCATCTGGCGGACCAAACATCATCAATGAAGGCCACCACCAACGGTTCAAGGAATCTTGTGCCATTGCTTTTTGTTCGGCAGTACCTTTAGATAATACCATCATCACCTCATATCCTTGGCGCTGATGGAAACTTTCTTCCTTGCAAATACGCACCATAGCACGTGCATACGGGCCATAAGACGCACGTTGCAACATTACTTGATTCATAATTGCAGCTCCATCTACCAACCAACCTACAGCACCCATATCTGCCCAGGTAAGTGTTGGATAATTGAAAATACTGGAGTATTTAGCTTTACCGGTATGCAATTGATCTAACAATTCATCCCGAGAAATACCTAATGATTCGGCAGCGCTGTATAAATATAAACCATGCCCGGCTTCATCTTGCACTTTAGATAGCAATACCATTTTACGACGCATACTTGGCGCGCGAGTTATCCAATTACCCTCGGGCAACATACCAATAATTTCAGAATGCGCATGTTGCGATATCTGGCGAATTAAATGCTTGCGGTAATTCTCAGGCATCCAATCCTTGGGTTCAATCATTTCATTACGGGCAAGCTTTGCATCAAAATTTTCCGTTAACTCTTCATTTGTGTGTAATACCGACATAATAATCCTTTAGTACTGTACAAAAATAAGAAAAAAACTAACGTTTTGGACTTCTAACAACTCTAAAGAATTAAGACTTCGATCATCATGATTATTGATAATTGATGACTTAAAAATAATTTTCTATAATTGCACCTACCATTATGAAAGCATACCCCAAAAGAAAAAAACTCTATTCTTAATTAACCTAAATGTTCCATGAACTAAGCAATGCATTTTGCTTACACTTAGCCTACCTCACAATAAACAAAACCAACGCTATAACATGAAAAAGATAATCTTATACCTATTATTTTTACCCTTTACCGTACACTCACAATCATATACTTTTACAAAGTCCGAAAGCATTTATACTCAATTACCCATTATCGAACGTATCGTATTAAGTCCAGATATTGCGTGGGAGAATATTACTAAAAATGCAGATTTGGGTTTTGACATGAATGTTTTTTCTGTTAGAACAAATTATTTAAGTATAAATTTCAATACTGCCCAATTTCTTGCCAGAATGGATTCATTTACAGTTGCATTTTCTATGGCTGCATTTCCTAATACAAATATTATTGATAAAAATTTCAACAAACAGAATAATCCTCAAAAAAATGCAGCTAGTACTGTATCTTATTTTGTAACAGGTGAAACTGGAAATAGAATATTTAAATTGGAATATAATAATGTAAAATTTGGCACAAGTGAAGACAAAGACTCTTTGTTCTATCAACTTTGGTACAACGAAATCGATCAAAGTATTGAAATGCACTTCGGCCCATCCAATGTAAGCACAACTAAAGAGGTATTATCTGCACCTGGGAATACCCTACCTGGATTTGATTGTGGAATAATGCTTTTTGATAATAAAAACCAAAAAATAATTGAACAATTAACATTAGATGGTTCTATCGACAATCCAAAATTGATCCTCAATAAGAATGGCTATTTAGATAACTTTCCAACCAACGGAACTATCTATCGCTTTGTTCGCAGTACTACTGGCATTAACTCTATTTTACAGCAAGAGAAACAAATTAACTTTGTTTACCCAAATCCTGTTGCTCAAAATATTACTATCATCAATCCTTTTATTGATGCCCAAGCAAGAGTGCAGATAATAGATATTACAGGTCGTATTGTTCAGCAAACACAATTCAGCAATGAATCGACAAATATCGATTTAAGTACTTTGGAGAATGGGCTATATTTTGTACGATTAAACACCAAAGAACAAACGCAAACTATGCGTATCATCAAACAACAATAAAGTTTAGGCATAAATTTCTATTTTTGCCCTATATGTCCAAATTTCATACCCTTACCGTTGCTGATGTTCGTAAAGAAACAGTTGATGCTGTTTCCATTGCATTTGCAGTTCCTAACGAGCTAAAAAACGAATTTTCTTTTATTCAAGGTCAATATGTAACGCTTAAACTTACTATTGCTGGAGAAGAAATTCGCCGTTCTTACTCTATTTGCAGCAGCCCTATTGCCGAAACAGAATTACGCATTGCTGCCAAAAAAGTAGAAAAAGGAAAATGCTCTACTTATTTAGCCGAAGACGTAAAAGTTGGAGATAAAATGGAAGTAATGACTCCAATGGGAGGATTTTATACCCCTCTAAATGCCAGCAATAAGAAAAACTATGTGCTTTTTGCAGGCGGCAGCGGCATTACGCCTATGTTTTCTATCATCAAATCGGTACTAAAAGCCGAACCAAATAGTACCATTACCTTATTTTATGGTAATTTGAATGAAGAAGCGACCATTTTCAAGAACGAGCTAGATGCCCTATCGACAGCGAATCAACAAAAATTAACTATTCACTATATTTTTGATAAGCCAACTTATGCTGCTGCCGATTTGTACAAAGGCATTATGACCAAAGAGAAGGCACTCGCTTTGATAGAAAACCATGTAGGGCTAAATTTAGATAATGAATTTTTTATCTGCGGACCAACTCCTATGATGCAAAACGTTGAAGATGTGTTGATTAACTCACTAAAAAAAGCCAAACAAAAAGTACACTTAGAATATTTTACTGCCACATTAGATGCTGCAAAAGCTACTGCTGCTCCAGCAGGAGAACGCGTGGTAAGCCAAGTAACTATTATTTTGGATGGAGATGAGCAAACCGTAGAATTGGCAAGTGATGGAAAATCTATTTTAGATGCCGCTATGGATGCTGATTTAGATGCACCATTTGCTTGTAAAGGGGCTGTTTGCTGTACCTGCAGAGCCAAAGTAATGGAAGGTAAAGTACGTATGAAAGCCAATTTTGCACTAACCGAAGAGGAAGTAGCCGAAGGCTTTATTTTGACCTGCCAATCGCATCCTATTACCCCGGTAGTGGTGGTGGACTATGATCAAAATTAATTTGTTTGAGATTCCTCGCTATGTTCGGAATGACAGACAGATTAATGTCATGCTGAGTAACACGAAGCATCTCTTATAATTTTGGGGATTCCTCGCTGCGTTCGGAATGACAAGCAATTAGCTTATGCTTGGCTTTGACCTGCTAGCAAGTACAATACTGCCATACGTACTGCTACGCCATTTTCTACCTGATCAAGAATAATCGATTGCTTGCTGTCGGCAACATCACTAGTAATCTCTACTCCGCGATTAATTGGCCCTGGATGCATTACTACAATCTCTTTATCAAGGCTATCTAGCAAGTTTTTATCTAAACCATACAACATGGTGTATTCGCGTAGCGAAGGGAAATATTTTATATCCTGACGTTCTAATTGTATGCGCAGCATATTGGCCACATCGCACCAGTTGAGGGCTTTGCGTAAATTGTGTTCTACTTTTACACCCAATGCATGTATATAGCGCGGAATAAGGGTGGTAGGCCCGCATACCATCACTTCTGCTCCCAGTTTTTGTAAGCAAAGGATGTTGGAAATTGCCACACGCGAGTGCAGAATATCACCAACGATTACTACTTTTTTACCTGCTACTGTGCCAAGTTTTTCGCGAATGGAAAACGTATCCAGCAAAGCTTGTGTAGGATGTTCGTGCGCACCGTCGCCTGCATTAATAATTTGTGCCTTTACGTGTTTAGCCAAAAACACTCCAGCCCCTGCGTATGGATGGCGCATTACCACCATGTCCACTTTCATGGCCAAAATATTGTTTACGGTATCAATTAGGGTTTCGCCTTTGCTTACCGATGAGGAAGAAGCTGCAAAATTAATTACATCTGCCGAAAGGCGTTTTTGAGCTAATTCGAAAGAAAGTTTAGTACGGGTAGAGTTTTCGAAAAACAAATTAGCGATTGTAATATCGCGCAAAGAAGGTACTTTTTTTATCGGGCGGTTAATAATGGCTTTAAAATTATCGGCTTGCTCAAAAATAAGTTGAATGTCCGTTTCCGTTATTTCTTTAATTCCTAATAAATGTCGCGTACTCAGGTTCATTTTCGTTTATTCAACAGTAAGTAATAAAATTTCGTCTTTACCTTCCGTTTCCTGCCAATTTACCTTTACTTTTTCGGAGGAGATGGTATCCACACTCATGCCTATATAATCAGGTTCTATAGGTAAATGTCGCGAATAGCGTCTATCTACCAGTACCAATAATTCTACTTTACGCGGTCTGCCAAAAGCCAACATAGCATCTAAACCCGAGCGAATGGTGCGCCCTGTGTAGAGCACATCATCTACTAAAATCACTTTTTTATCCTCTATAATAAAATCAATTTTGGTGCGATTGGCTAATAGTGGGGCTCCTTTTCTAAAGTCATCTCTAAAAAAGGTAACATCTAATTCGCCACAGGATACGTTGTCTATAGAAAGTATTTTCTGTAATTCTTGCTGTATGCGACGTGCTAAAAACACTCCTCGTGGCTGTAAACCAATGATTACCGAGTTAGAAAAATCGTCGTGGTTTTCGATTAATTGATAGCATAGCCTTTTGATAATCAGCTCAAACTGTTGGTTTTGAAGAATTGCTGAACCGGCTTGCATGGTGAGCAAATATAAGAACAAAACTCATAAAGCACGCAACATTGACTTAACATTAGAGCAATACTTTTGCAGCATAAACAAACTTATACTCCTTGCTGCTAGTATCATCATTACCCAAAGCGCGTTTTCACAAACAAACTGTACCGACCCACAAGCTATTAATTACAACCCAACAGCTACCAAAAACGATGGTTCGTGTACCTATCAGCAATCAATTGTTTATTGTAAGATTGAGCAGCTAACAAGGCCTTTTGGTAAAAAGTTTGCTAATTGTTTCTAAGCACGGTAAACTCTACTCGACGATTAAGTTGACGAGAAAGTTCTGAATTATCTTTTACCACTGGAAAAAGCGCGCCGGTACCTTGCGCCATAATACGGTATGGATTAATATGTTTACTTATTAAGTAATTACGTACTGCTTTTGCACGCTCGCGAGATAGCTGTATATTGGTTTCCATAGACCCTACATTATCTGTATGTCCAGATATTAGTATTTCTAAGTGTGGGTTATCTTTCATGATACGCACTAATTTATCTAATGATGCATAAGACTCGGGCTGAATGGTTGATTCCGAGAAGTTAAAAAATAGGTTTTCAATTTTAACGGTGTTACCCACACGAATCATCCGTTTTTCCTCCTGCTCCTTTACTATCTCCCAATCCTCTTCTGTATTTGCCACAATCGGCTCATCTGGTATGGCAGTATATCCATCGGTATTAGGTACAATAAAGTATTTTTTGCCCGACGGAAAATTGATTGCAAACGTAGTATCCGTTTTATTAGTAGTAAGCACCACTACCTTATTTGCCAATTGCAGTTTTTCCACATTACTTAATCCTTCTATTTCGGCAACAGGTATATGGTAAATTTTATCAAATATATCCTCTGGCAAGGTAGATATAAGTCCACTGGCAATTTCGGAGTTGCTACGCGTGCTATAGCCATCAACAGAAGGCATTACTATGATATTTTTTTTGGATGGCAATAATACCAATATGGTATCTTCTGATAATTCTTCGCACTGTAAGGGTTGTTCTTTTTGGATAAGTCTTTGTTCATCTACCGATAATTCTTTAAAGGCATCTACCGGAAAAACATTCAAATACTTATCCTTTAGTGCTTTTTCTACCGAATTTGTTAACGGATCCATACTACGCAAAACAGCTAAGTAACTTGAATTAACGGGCAACAAATCATACACCGAACCATTTACCAGTCGAAGTTTTAACAAATTACTATCCGATTCAAAATAGGTAAGTTCTGCATCTTGTAGTAGCTGCCCAGCCTTATCTTTATTCTCATCCACACCTTTAATACCACTATACGGTACAGCAGGTATTACTCTGTCAATTTCTAGGTAATTGTATTTAGAAACCAAATTTATTTGCTCAATTACTGGCAAATAACCTTCTATAGTTGCCCCTACACTATATAATTTACCAAGCGGTAGCACCATTTTAAAATGCCCATCATCGGGTGCTGTACGGGTAACGCTTATCTCTTGTTTTGTTTGTTCGTCATAAAAATGGACCACTGCTGCTAATGGTTTATTTGTTTTATACTCTACTAAATGCGCATTAAACAAGGCTACTGGATTAGGACGAAACTCTTCCTTGAGAAAAATTTTTACGATGTCGCTATTATTATTTTGGGTTCCGTTATTCGATACAAAATAAGCCATATCACCTTGGGCATCTACTGAATAATAAGCTTCCCAATTAGCTGTATTTATGGGAGAATCTAAGGGTAGCGGCTTCGACCATTTTAACCAACTTTTATCTAATCGGCGGCTTATCCAAATATCGTTCTGACCGCGTCCACCTACTCTATTTGTAGAGAAATAAAGTGTTTGCCCATCACTTGCTAAAAAAGGTGCCTCTTCGGTAAACTCTCGTGTATTAATTGGTGCATTCATTTTGCGTGGGCGCGACCACACTGAATCTTTACGCAACCCACTGTAGTACAAATCATTTACCTTACTGTTTTCTACTCTGCTAAAGCTCATAAACAATCGCTTACCATCGTTGCTTACAAAAAAACTACTCGTCGAACCTTTATTTAACTTCTTAAATCGCCTAATATCCATCTTTTTAGGCTGCGACCATCCGTCTAATGTTCGGTAGCTATAAGAAATGCCATTACCCACATATTTTCCTTTATCGTAGGCGCCGCGTATGTATAAAATATTACCATCTGGAGATACCGCCTCTACGCTATTGTACAAACGTGTATTAAATGGATCTTCCATGTGTCGTGCAACCAACCAAGCGCCACTGGTATCTGAAGTAGAGTACCAGATATCTGTATTGGCTTTATTGCGTTTATAATATTCGTTTTCGGGGTGATTACGACGCGTAAAATAGAGTGTTTTACCGTCTGGCGAAATAATAGGTGTAAGTTCGTCGTACTGGGAGTTGATAAAATTACCAGCAGCACTGATATTAAATTTTGTTTGGATTTGGGCTTCAACTGCCGCACTACTTAAAAAGAAAGAGAGCGCACATACACAAATTATACTTACTGAATACTGTTTCACGAAGACCTAGTTTTATTTTGATTGGAGACTTTTATACCTAACAAACGACTTTAAAGTTACCGATTAGAAGCAGCAAAAAATAGCATTTACGCTATCTTAGTGTAATGATTTTGTTAAGAATCTAATTCTTCATAATGGTAAACTCTACTCTTCTGTTTATCTGTCTGTCTGCTTCGTTTTTATTAGATGTAAGCGGCTTATTGGGACCATAACCGTATACCTTAATTCTATCTGCTGCAATTCCTTTATTAATTAAATACTGCTTTACTGACTCTGTTCGTTGGTACGACAATTTAACATTAAACTGCTTGTTGCCAATATTATCTGTATGCCCCACAATCATTATTTCCGTTTTTGGTGATGCTGCTAATAAGTCGTACAGTTTATTTAGCGAGCGTGCCGACTCGGGGCGAATATGCGCCTTCGCAAAGTCAAAAAACAGGTTATCAATTAATACCGTTTCGCCTATAGCTAAACTGCCTAAATAAAAATTTCTATCCAACCCAGCCAACGTAAGCGCATCGGAATAACCAGAGAGAGACGTAATAGAAATAAACCCATCTGTAATAGCTGCAACTTGGAACTTTTTACCCGATGGTGATGTAAACTCATACTTATTATTTTCTTTGTTCAGTTCGGATAAAAACACACCACCACGCAGCACTTCCTTTTCTTGTTGTGGCAATCCTCTTAGCCCTCCCAAGGGAACTTTTAGAATATTTTTATTAGGTGGTACACCTCTTGCCGATTCGCCTTCAGGATAAAGCACATAGCCTTCTTGACCTTTAGAAGCAGATTTTATGATAAACTTTTTACCCGACGGCAAGGTTATGCGCACCGACTTATCGGATAATTCTTCTTGCTCAATAGTTGGATTTGCACGCAAGGCTGCTAATTCCTCTGTAGATAGATTAAATGCTTCTAAAGGAACAAGGTAGAATGAGCCCTCTACCGCAATATCTAAACCTAATGGCATATCACCTAAGCCAGATATATCTAAATAGGGCTGATAATTAAGGGTATCTGCATTAGCAAACAACCCATTATAGCTTTTGGAACTATTTACAGGCAGGATACTCACCGAATTTCTTGGCCCTTTTAACACCATATAAGCAATACCCAAATTAGTAGGTGTAAATACTTGCTGCTCAATTTCTGGTGAAAAATTGGTTATAACCGCTTTGTCCATTAATAATTCTTGTTCAGCTATATCCAACCCTTCTATTCTATTGACGGGCACCTTATATATATCAGTATATATTTTGGATAGTTCCTTTTTAATACGTTTTACTTTGCTATTAAGCGGAATAAGTTGATAGCCTCCTTTTTTAGGAATTAATTGAAATTGTTTCCCCGATTGCAGCTTAATGGTTACACTTCCGTCCTTATTATCTGTTCTGTCAATATAAGGCTGTTCATGCAATGCAGCTATTTCTGCACTATCTATCCCTACCAAATAAGCTACAGGAATAAAATAGGTAAATACTACTGGCACTTCTACTGTAGCAGATTTCAAGCCCTCATCATCTTTTAACACAATCGAACGCTTGCCGCCATCACTCAATACCAAATCGAACAAGCCGCCTGCTTTTCTTACCAATCCTGCTCCCCTTAATTCTGCTTCCTTTAAGCCTGTAAGTGCTTTTAGCTCGTCGATGGAGTAGGCTGTGATATTCTTAGAACTTAATCCATTAAGTGGATTAAGCCCGTTCATCTCTACCCCTTCCGCCATGGGTATGTAATCTACCAACTCTGTTTCTACAAAGAAATTACGCCCTAATGGCAATGCTATTTTATAGGAACCATCTAAACCGCTTGAACGGGTACGCGCATATTCATTATTCGTTCTAGCGTCGATAAAACGTATGAGTGTATTAAGCGGTTGCTTTTTTGAGTCGAGTACTCTACCCTCGAGCATGGCTACTGGCTTTGGTCTAAATTTCTCATCCAATTTTGCCTTTACTACATCGCTACTGCCATTAATTGTGTTGTTGTTGGATACAAAATAGATATATTCTCCTTCAGCATCAGTAGAGCAATACCCTTCCCAGTTTTTGGAATTAATTGGTGTATCTATCACCAATGGCTCCGACCAATTCAGCCATGTATCATCCAAGCGGCGTGTTACCCATAAATCATTTAAGCCGTAACTTCCTTCTCTATCACTAGAAAAATACATCGTTTCGTTATCGCTCGCCAAAAACGGAATTTCTTCGCTGCCGCGTTTGGTATTTGCAGGATATAACAATTCTTCGGGCTTACTCCATTTGCCATCTTCTTGCAAAAAACTGACAAACAAATCGTTCGTTTTACCACCTTCTGTTTTACTAAAGCTCATTAATAGCACTTTACCAGCACCTGCCATACAAAAATTAGAAGTAGCCCCCTTATTCAGCCGTTTAAACGCTTTGATTCTGAGTCTTTCAGGAGCTGTCCAACGTCCTAAATCTTCGTACACAACCGATATGCCATTGCCTTTGTAGTTCCCATTTTTATAGGCACCACGTATATACACTATTTTTCCATCTGCCGATATAGATTCTATACTATTAAAAATACGTTGATTGAAGGGATTGGTCATGTGCCGACCATTGCGCCAATCGTTCTGTCCATTTGCTTTTGAGTAAAAAATATCTACACAATCGCTAAATTTACGGCGTATAAACGTATTATATGGGTGATTTTTACGCGTGTAGTAAAGTCTGCTTCCATCGGGGGTAATAAGCGGCGATAGTTCATCGTACTTGGTATTTACCGAATCACCTAAATTGATAATACTGGTAGGTGGCGGTGATTTAAATTGCGCAAAAACTGTAATCCCCGTCAGCATAAAGAATGCAAGCAGTACGCACACTCTAATAACATTACAATAACTATTCATGGTTATTTGCAAACTCATTATATTATTTAGTAACCGTATTTTCTGCCTTTATAGTAGCTTCACCAAGCATTTTTTCTATTTGTGCTAACCGATTTTTAAGTAACTCGTTTTCAATTTTCAAGTATTCTATTTCGTTTTTTTGTGTTTTGCTGCGCTCGGCTAAGGCTTGTATGGCAAGCATATTTACCCCATCTATATCAGTAGTAGTAATAGTAGTATCGTTACCAGCACCACCTAATTTAAATGCCTTGTAAAAATCTTGCGCCATTGGGCCTATATGCTGTATAGTTGTGGCTTGTGTCTTATAGTTCCAACGCGTAATTGGCAAGGCGGTAAGTTGTTGCAATACTTCCTCTGCATTAATTGGGTTAAAATTTTCTTTTCTATTTATATCTGAAATTGTAGCCCAAGCACCCGCACCTGGTGCCAATTCTACTCCCGCCAACAAATCAGATGAAGAATAAAGATACACCCCATTACTAGCGCGTACACTAAAGGTGTTTTCTTCTGCTTCAAACAATTCATCGCTGGCATTATCTGAAAAACCAAAAGCTCCTGTTTTAGACAACACAGTGTACCCTAAGGCTATAGAGTTGCTGCCATATGTGTAACACTTTTTACCAAAAGCAAACGAACTGGGGTAATTACTGGTCGATTCTTCGCCACCAGCAAAGGAGTTAGCTCCTTTCGCTTCTGTTTGCAAGCCTATTGCAAATGCACAACTACCTGACGCTGTAACAGATTGCCCTAAGGCTACCGCAAACCTGTTCATTACTCGTGAACCATCACCCATCGCAAATGAGGCAAAGCTATCGGCTTCAGCATTTCCAATGGTAAGTGCTTGTGTTATCCTTGTTTTTCCATCAAAAAAACCAGCGTAATTATCTTCGCCACCACGTGCTATGCCATAAAGTGCATAATTAGTGCCTGTAGTACGTGCTACTGCTTTACCATACACCCCATAATTATTACCGAGCGAAAACACAGCATGCCCCATTACCCCATAATTAGCTGTCTTATTGCGACCACCTGCGTAGCCATACAAGCCGTAATTAATATCACCACTACCATTTGTTTCGCCATACACGCCACAATTGTACAATGCTCCTGTAGCAAAGCCGTGCAAACCAAAACCTTCGCTTTTTATTTCATCTGTCGGCTCCGACTGCCCTTCATACTGTCCGTATATAGCGGCATTCGCACCATTTAATTCGGTGCCATTAATAGTGGCAACAATACCGCGATAACTCTCCTTGGAAGAACTTTTACCTCCTGTAAACGAAAACTCCACCCCTTCCTTCTTTAAAGGTGATAGTTTTCGGTTGAAACTAAAACCTGAAGCTTGCTTGGCATACAGTGCATAGGGTACTGATAAAAACTGAAATGAACCGCTTACCAAAAAATCATATCCTCCATCTGGGTCTATTTCTACTTTTAAGAAATGCTTGCCTGCAGCCCAGTCTATATCAGCAAATGCGCCATTTACAGCAGCACCCTGACCAATAACAATTCCAAAAAGCCCTAAATCATTCGTCTTGGCGGTATGAAGCTCACTATAAACTAGTGCACCCTCTACCGAGCCCAATAAAATAGAACTACGCACACGAATATTTTTATTGGCCGCTACACGTCCGTTTTTATCTTTTGCAGCTACTTGGTAATTAATTCCTTCTGGCTGAGCAACAGCACTAAACAGCAAGCATTTAGTGAGTACTATTAGTGAAAAAAATACTGTTTTCATTTTTTGTTTCTTCATTTGCCAGATGCCAAAAACGAAAGAGTTATTACCTTTTTGATGATTAGTTATCATGTTGTATTATTTACACAAAATAAGGGAATGTGCACCATTGTACTCTACTAGAGCATAACAGTAAACTTAACGGGCTAATATACTAATTAGTAAAAACAAAAATAGCCACGCGCCTAAGGGCGGTGGCTATTTTTATAGTATTACACTAAAAGTTTACTCAGCGTCTTCTTCTTTCGATTTTTTCGGCTTAGCTGCTTTTTTGCTTTCTCCACTTTCCATGCTTTGTTTCAAAGCTGAAAGAACATCTAGATCACCTAATGTAGTGCGTTCTACAGATTCTTTTACTTTTTTAACTGCTTTGGTTGTAGCACTTGCTTCTTTCTTGCGTGTTTCTTTTACGCCTTCATGTTCAGCTTCTTTTTCTGCTTCCCAAATACGAGCATGAGATACTACAATACGCTTAGAATCACGATTAAACTCGATAATCTTAAAGTCTGCAGTTTCATCTAAAGCAAGTGTTTTACCATTTTCTTGCACCATGTGTTTAGCAGGTACAAAACCTTCTACTCCGTAAGGTAAAGCAATAATCGCACCTTTATCTTGTACTTTTATTACTGTTCCTTGGTGTATAGAGTCGATAGTAAATACAGTTTCGAAGGTTTCCCAAGGGTTTTCTTCTACTTGCTTATGACCTAAACTTAGCTTACGATTTTCTATATCTAACTCCAATACGATTACTTCTAATTTTTCGCCTGGCTTAGTAAATTCATTTGGATGATTTACTTTTTTAGACCATGACAAATCAGAAATATGCACTAAACCATCTATACCTTCTTCTATTTCTACAAATATTCCGAAGTTGGTCATGTTTTTAACAGTACCAGTGTGTTTAGAACCAATAGGGAATTTAGCGGCAAGGCTCAACCAAGGGTCTTGGCTCAACTGCTTCATACCTAATGACATTTTGCGTTCTTCGCGATCGATAGTTAATACCTGTGCTTCAACTTCATTACCCACTTTGATAAAATCTTGTGGAGTACGCATGTTTTGTGACCACGTCATTTCTGATACGTGAACCAATCCTTCTACGCCTGGAGCTACTTCAATAAATGCTCCGTAATCTGCAACAGTTACTACTTTACCTTTTATGGTAGATCCTACTTCAATAGTAGTATCTAATGATTCCCAAGGATGTGGCGTAAGTTGTTTTAACCCAAGAGCAATACGTTTTTTCTCATCATCGAAATCGATAACTACAACGTTTAGTTTTTGATCTAAAGCTAACGCTTCTCTTGGATGCTCAATACGGCCCCATGAAATATCAGTAATGTGTAACAAGCCATCAACACCACCTAAATCGATAAATGCTCCGAAATCGGTAATATTTTTAACTGTTCCTTCCAATACTTGTCCTTTTTCAAGTTTGGCAACGATTTCCATTTTCTGGCTTTCGATGTCATCCTCAATTAAGGCTTTATGCGATACTACAACGTTTTTGAATTCGTGGTTAATTTTTACCACTTTGAACTCCATGGTTTTACCCACATAAATATCGTAATCGCGGATTGGTTTAATATCAATTTGTGAACCTGGTAAGAAGGCTTCTACGCCCATTACGTCCACAATTAAGCCACCTTTAGTACGGCTTTTCACAAAACCTACTACAATGGTATCTTCTTCAAGTGCTTTATTAATTAAATCCCATGAGCGTTGCGTTTTAGCACGTTTACGAGATAAAACTAACTGTCCATTTTTATCTTCACGTTCTTCAACGTATACTTCTACAGTATCGCCTACTTTCAAATCTGGGGTATCGCGGAACTCTGTAAGAGCCACTAAACCATCTGATTTAAAACCAATGTTCAATACAACATCTTTGTTGTTGATCATCATCACGGTACCATGAACAATTTCGTCTTTTTCAACTGAATTAAATGTACCTGAGTACATAGCTTCTAGTTTAGCGCGTTCAGCGTCGGTGTAACCACCTAAGCCTTTGTTGTCGCCATCCCAATCGAAATCTGTTGGTTGTGTGTGGCTAATAGTAGCCTTTTTGATGGTTTCAATTGACAAAGGGGCTTCGTCTACCATCGTGTTGTTTGATTCGGTAATTGTTGTTGTAGCTTCTAATGCTTGCTCTGCTGCATTTTCTAGCTGATTTTCAGTGTTTTCTTTTTTTGCCAAGTTATAAAATCTCCTTTCTTGAGGGAGGGCAAAGATAGGAATACTTTTTACCTAAACAAAAAATATTCAAAAGCCTAATCTACAGGTAAACACTCTACTTATTAAGCGGCAATAATTTTTTAATAAAATCCAATTGCTGCTGCTCATTTAGCACCGAATTGTCTAACGTTATTGCATCATTTGCCTGTACCAATGGACTTTGAACACGTGTGGTGTCATCATGGTCGCGCTGTGTTACATTTACTAGTATTTCCTCAAAAGAAATTTTTTCTCCTTTTGCAAGTAATTCTTTAAATCTGCGCTGGGCACGTATTTCAGGATCGGCTGTCATAAAGATTTTCAGTTCAGCATTCGGAAATACTGCTGTTCCAATATCACGTCCGTCCATCACCACATTTTGGCTCTGTCCTATCAAACGCTGCTGCGCTACCATCGCCTCGCGAACAGCTTTTAATGCACTTATTTTACTCACATTTTCGGCAACAGGCATTTGTCGTATTTCATCCGATACATTTTCTCCATTGAGCCACACTTCTTTCCCTTCATTACTAAATGTAATGGTTATCGCCTGCAATGCTTTTTCTACTTTTTTTTCTTCGTGAAGCAATATCTGATTACGCAAAAAATAGAGCGTTACAGCACGATACATTGCACCTGTATCAATATAGGTGTATCCTAATTCTTTTGCCAATGCTTTGGCAACGGTGCTTTTACCGCAGGAAGAAAAACCATCAATGGCAATGCGTACTGGCATAATATTACAATTTTACAAATAAGCCTACAGTAACATATTGCGGATAAACCTGCATATCTTTTTCAATACGCTCGGTTGTTGCATTACCATAAATATCTTTTTTATCAAGATGGTAGGCAATAGCCGCTGTACTATTAGTAAATGTATAATTAATTGTTGCACCGATGTTTTTAAAAAGGCGATACTCTAATGCTATACCGCAAAAAAGAGCAGGGAAAATTGAACTTTCGCCCCTGTAATTTATCTCTTGGGCGTAATTACTCATGGGGTCTTTCACTAAAAAGTATTCGGAAGGAAGACTCAATGTTGAAATACCTATTCCTACCGATGGTCGCAGTTGAATTTTTTCAATAATATTTACTGTACCGTATAATGAAGTATAATACTGGTTTAAGCGTCCTCCATAACCTGAAAAATCAAAAATCTTACTTCTAACTATTTGATTCGGATATTCTGCATTAAAATCATACTTATAAGTACCCTCTTGAAAAAGAATACCAGGGTATTGACCTACTTTGCTCATTGAAAGATTTGCATGAAGCATCAACCCAATCCATTTATAAATATTTTTACCCACCTGTAGCTGAGCAACTCCATTGCCTCCATCATTAATATCTGCAATTGCAAAATCATGAATAGTTTTTGCAGAAACGCTATTTGTACGAGCAATAGCACCTCCAATACATGCCTTTACAATCCACTTAGCATTGTTTTGAGCCATTATACTAAAAGTTAATACTATAAAAAGAGCAGTAAATCCAGTTTTTTTCATGGTAAAAATCGTACGGCCTTTGTTTTACTATCGAAAATAGCACTATCAGATAGCACAGCAATAATCGAAAATTTATATATAGAATCTAAAACAGGCTTTTTCAATAACAACAATGCAAAATCTCCATTCTCAATTATGCTTTGGGCTTGATTTATTGGCTTGGCTACATTATACTCTGAGTCAGTAATCACGAAACAATCATTGAGCGACGTTCCCTTTTTATGTAAGCTATCAAAGTCTTTATCTGCTGTAATAATAACAGAACGAAGTTTTCGCCTAAACATAGATTCTATACACTCTACATTTTCTATATTTCCTCCAACTACAGAATCAGTTGTGGACAAGTAAATACCAAAAACTTTAGCAGAAATAGATACCCTATTAGTATCTCCACTTTGGTCAATCTCGCTAAATGGTTTAAATCCACTGTTATCAAATGGGGTAATTTTAACAGCACTAATATCTAAGATTTGATTACTGCATCTTTGCCTACATGCTGCAAAAAATGATAGTAGTAGTAGTAGTAGTAGTAGTAGTACACCATATAAAATACGAATCATAAACAATTTTATTTGCTTCGCGAAAACTCCCTAAAATTTATGCCTATACTAAATTGGTGTGTGCTGCCCGCTAAATGGTATTTGGCAGTACCATAACTCAGTTGAATTTTTTTGATGCGGATACCTACCCCAAATGAAAAGCCTACAGTAGAATTGCGCGATGCTACGGCCAACTCACGGCGTTTTTGGTGATTATAACCTACCCGAATATTAAAATTTTCAGACAACAATAGTTCAATACCACCTTGCAAATGCCTGCCCACTTTATCAGCAAAAGAAATCTTTTTTTCTACTGGTTCGCCGGTGGCTAAATCTATTTGGCGGGTAGGGTCGTTGGGATCGCGGTAGCTGAGGTCAAATTTTTGCAAGTTATGTGCTACAATGGTGTACCGAAAGGGTGCATATTTTAATCGGTTAGAAACACCTAATTGTATCTCAAATGGCAAATTTTCACGATTATTTTCGGTATACGATTTTAGCTGCATACCTATATTTTTCACCACCAAGGCTGCTACGAAATTGGTAGAGTCTTGATAAGTAGCCGCTAAATCTGTCGCAATGCCATACGATTTGTATTCTGCCAAATTGGAGTAAATAAATTTCGCGTTCGCTCCGTAAGTAATGTTGTACTCCCCTGGAATAGATACACCTGTATTAATAGCATAATCGCGAGCGGTAAAGGTAGTACCGGTAACTTGTCCTGTTGGCGTAGTTTCTGTAAAATCGCCATAGTTGACATATTGTATACCAGCTTGCAGAGTAGCTACTTTTTTCAAACGCGTGGCATAGGCTACATAGCCATAATTGATATCATCAAAATAATTTACCGTGTTGAGCACAATACTATTGTGCATTTTTGGATTAAGCAGTGCCGGATTTTGATACGCATTATTCAAATCTCCATCACGTACAGCTATTAAATTTCCGCCTAACGCAGTAGTACGTGCCGAAGGCGACAAATTGAGAAATTTATACACGCCAGTACCTCCAATTTGCGCAAAAGCACTTGCTACAGATAATGAAAGAACAAAAATGAATACTGCCGTACGTTGGTACATTGAGCAAATGTAAGCTAAATCAGTTGAACGTAAATGGAAGTATTTTATTTTATCTTACTTTGCAATACGCCACAGTACGATGATTAATTCCACCCTCCTATATACTGAAATACGCATAAAAGCCTCGCGCAGCAGTGGCAAAGGCGGGCAAAATGTAAATAAAGTAGCCAGTAAAGTTACCTTGCAGTTTCACATTGCTTCGTCGGCTGTATTTGATGAGGTAGAAAAAGCAGTATTGCTCGAAAAGTTATCTTATCGTATCAGTAAAGAAGGTTTGCTAACTGTTACCTGTGAAGAAGACCGCTCGCAGTTAATGAACAAGCGAAAAGCATTTGAGAAAATGATTGCATTATTGGAGCGTTGCTTTGTTGTGCAAAAACCGCGTAAGGCCACCAAACCCAGCAAATCAGCTGTTGCTAAACGCTTGACAAACAAGGCCAAATTATCAGAAAAAAAGCAGAACCGACGAACTGATCATTAAAATTACACCAGTTCCTTCTTCTCTTCTTTTACCGTCATATCCAAGGCATTTTTCACCTTATCTTTTAGCAATGCCAAGGTTATTACCTCACTCATTTGATCTACGTAATGAAACTGCATATCATTAATATATGTAGCCTTTATCTCTTCAATATCCTTACGGTTGGTTTTACAGAGTATTATTTCTTTAATACCTGCACGCTTAGCAGCTAGTATTTTTTCTTTAATACCACCTACAGGCAGTACCTTGCCACGTAGGGTAATTTCACCTGTCATAGCCAAATTTGCTTTTACTTTGCGCTGGGTAAATACCGATGTAAGTGCCGTAAGCATGGTAATACCTGCCGAAGGACCATCTTTAGGTATTGCACCAGCAGGTACGTGCACGTGAATATCCCATAAATTGAAGACACGGTAATCAATACCAAACTCCTCAGCATGGGCTTTAAGGTATGCCAAAGCTATAACGGCAGATTCTTTCATTACGTCGCCTAAGCTTCCGGTAAGGGTAAGTTTGCCTTTTCCTTTACTTAAACTGGTTTCGATAAATAAAATATCGCCTCCAACTTGTGTCCAAGCTAAGCCAGTTACCACACCTGCTGTTTCATTATCTTGATACAAATCCATATCAAAAATAGGCGCACCTAAAATGCTAGTTAGTTGCTTTTGGGTAATAACTGGTTCATATTTTTCCTCAACAGCTACATTTTTAGCAATACCACGTACCAAAGAAGCTATTTTCTTTTCTAAGCCACGCACACCAGATTCGCGGGTATAATCCTCTATTATTCGTTCAATAATTGCCGGTTTAAGCGTAATATCTCTAAGTTTTAAGCCATGAGCTTCGCGTTGTTTCGGAACGAGATACTGTTTAGCAATCTCCATTTTTTCTTCAATAGTATAGCCATTTACATCAATAATCTCCATCCTATCGCGCAAAGCGGGGGGTATAGACGCTAAAGAATTGGCAGTAGCTACAAACATAACTTTGGAAAGATCAAAGTCGAGTTCTACATAATGATCCGCAAAAGCACTGTTTTGTTCCGGATCAAGCACTTCAAGCAATGCAGAAGAGGGGTCTCCTCTAAAATCATTACCCAGTTTATCCACTTCATCTAATACAAATACCGGATTCGCCGATTTTGCTTTTTTAAGTGATTGAATAATACGACCAGGCATGGCACCAATATATGTTTTGCGGTGTCCACGTATTTCGGCTTCGTCGCGCACGCCACCCAATGCCATACGTACATACTTACGCCCTAATGCTTTGGCTATAGATTTACCTAAAGAGGTTTTACCAACTCCCGGAGGGCCTACCAAGCACAAAATAGGCGCTTTCATGGTACTCTTTAATTTTAGTACCGCCAAATATTCGAGTATGCGCTTTTTTACATCATCTAATCCAAAATGGTCTTTATCCAACACTCTTTGGGCTTTTTTTAGATCAAAATTATCTTTAGTAAACTCATTCCAAGGTAATTCCAGCAGCAATTCGAGGTAATTCATTATCACCGAATATTCTGCTGCCGCAGGATTCATGCGTTGCAACTTATCTACCTCTTTATTAAATGTTTCGGCTACTTCTTTTGCCCATTTTTTCTTTTTGCCACGCTCGCGTATATTCTGCACCTCTTTATCGGGCGAGTCGGCTCCTAATTCTTCTTGTATGGTTTTTAGTTGTTGGTGCAGGTAATATTCGCGTTGCTGCTTGTCAATATCTACCCGTACTTTGCTCTGAATCTGATTTTTTAGCTCGAGCATTTGCAAATCTTTACTCAATTGCTCCAACACCATTTGGGCACGAGTACGCAAATCGGCTTCTTCCAGCATTTTTTGCTTATACACCACTTCGGCGCTCATATTGGAAGATATGAAGTTGATTAAAAACGAAGGACTTTCTATGTTTTTAATAGCAAAAGAAGCTTCGGAAGGAATATTTGGTGAAAGTTGGATAATTTGCATTGCCATCTCTTTCAACGAACTTACCATCGCTGCAAACTCTTTGTCTTTTTTAGGTTTTATCTCGGTAAATGGCTCAATAACTGCACGTATATAGGGTTCAGTTTGCAACTGCTCAGCTAACTGAAACCGTTTTTTGCCTTGAATGATTACCGTAGTACTACCATCGGGCATTTGTAGCATTTTAATGATGTAGGCTATGGTGCCCACCTTGTTTAAATCATCAAAGGTTGGATCATCAATATTGCTGTCTTTTTGTGCTACTACACCAATAATTTTATCGGACTTGTACGCTTCCTTTATCAGTTTGATAGATTTATCTCTACCAACCGTAATAGGAATAACCACTCCTGGAAACAGTACAGTATTACGAATAGGCAAAATAGCCAGTGAGTGTGGCATTGCTTCCGAATTCATTTCATCCTCATCCTCACTGGATAATAATGGAAAGAATTCAGTATCTTCATTAATCAGGCTATCCTGAGTTTCTTGATTAAGATCAAATGGGTCGAACATATTGTTTTGTAATAAGATAGAAGAACCAAGATACCACGAACAACGCAGGTAACTTGAGCTCTTACTCAAAAAAATCGAGTGTTAAAGGTAGTCAATTGATATGCCAGTTGCTCAGAAGATGTGTTTTTACCTTTTTTTGTCAGCACTGGAGGCTGCCAACCTGCTAAAAAGGCAGCATTCTTACGCTAAAGTAATTTCTGACTTTGCTCAGCACCTTTCTTAAACAACAGTGTTTTTTTAGTTGTTCCAAAATTGCAATTCACAATATTGATTTGTGCTTCAAACATATCCAGCAATATATTTTGCGCAATGGTGGTATTTTTTAATTGATTACCCAATGGTATTTCAATGTATATTTCGGCTATGTCTTGCTCCAATTTAAGCCCTATTAACTGATATGTATCTACCCTATTAGCTGTTTTCACCTCAAAATATTTTTGCAAATACGGCAAGGATAATGCATCAATTGCTGTATCTTCTATTTTCACCTTACGCCCATGAAACTTAGTTAAAGCCTGCTCCCAATCATCCGCAAAAACAGTAATTACTACCTCTGCCGATTTACTTTTGGCATTATAGGTAAGTTGTGTAATGGATGAATAAAACTTATGGGGAATAGTAAACGAACAATTGATTACAGCAATTGCAACTACTATAAGATATATTTTAAGCTGTTTATACATAGCGGAGCGGTAATAACTAAACACCCTGCCTTTTACAGATGAAAACGGCAGGGTGCTTAGCGTAAATTTATTTAGTACTATAACTTGCCATCTCGGTGCAATTGCATCAAATTAGGTTGTTTTTGTTGCTGTTGTTGCTTAAATACTTGAAACTTGCTTTCTTGCATTACACGCGGAAAACTGTTGTTTTTCAAATCAATATCTGCTGTTTCTTGAAATGGATCAAGCATAAATTGTTTTACAGGCTTTTCGGTAATAATTAGCTTAGTAATCTTTTTATTATTGCGGCGCCAAATTTCGGCAGGTATACGTACCTCTTCCTTTTTTCCTCCCTCGTATTCCATTTCTACAATTAACGGCATTACCAAACCACCTATATTTTCAAACTCCAATAGGTAATAGTTCAAGCCACTTTCCAAGGCTTTTTTCTGCTTAGCATCTAAGGCCTCATAGTACTTCTTGTATTTTTCTTTATCGTAGTCCGTTACAGTTAATGGGTCGTATTTTGTATAAAAATCGGACAATTCAGGATATTTATCTGCACGTGTTTCTTTAATAAATGAGGCATCGCGCTGTTTAGAAATGCTTTTAGTTTGTTTATCTTTTTTAGCTTGTTGCCCTATTTTTTCCACTTCCGGATTTTGACTATCTACCGTATACAAGCTTACGTTATTCAAAGCAATATCGCAGGCATCGGTACTATAAAACCATCCGCGCCAAAACCAATCTAAATCTACTCCTGAAGCATCTTCCATAGTACGGAAAAAATCAGCTGGCATTGGGTGTTTAAACGCCCAACGTTCAGAATATTGTTTAAAAGCGTAATCGAATAATTCGCGACCCATAATGGTTTCACGTAATATATTTAAAGCAGTTGCTGGCTTGCCATAAGCGTTGTTACCAAATTGCAGAATACTTTCTGAATTAGTCATAATTGGATCTAGCATTGCTTTATCTCCACTCATGTAGCGCACAATATCGCGGGGTTCGCCACGCTGCGTAGGATAATTGCGTTCCCATTCTTTTTCGGCTAAATATTGACAGAAAGTGTTTAAGCCTTCATCCATCCATGTCCATTGGCGTTCATCACTATTGATAATCATCGGGAAGAAGTTATGACCTACTTCGTGTATTACAACCCCTATCAAGGCGTATTTTGTACGGTCAGAGTATGTTCCGTCGGCTTCTGGACGAGGCCCGTTGAAACAAATCATTGGGTACTCCATACCTCCTACCGGACCATTCACCGAAATAGCTACTGGATATGTATAGTTTACTGTATAGCGAGAATATACTTTTAGCGTGTGGGCTATCGATTGGGTAGAATACTTCTCCCAAAGCGGATTGCCTTCTTTAGGATAGTACGACATACAAAGGATATTTTTTTGCCCTACCTTCACGTTCATCGCATCCCAAATAAATTTACGAGAAGATGCCCATGCAAAATCACGTACATTTTCGGCTTCAAACACCCATGTTTTCTTTTTATCCGATTTGCTACTTTCAGCTTTTGTAGCTTCTTCTTGGGTAATAATCAGTATCGGACTATCAGCAGAAGCTGCTTTAGACAACCGATTTTGTTGCTCTTTACTAAGCACCTGAGATGCATTTTTAAGCACACCCGTAGAACCTACAATATGATCGGCAGGCACGGTAATACTTACCTTGTAATCGCCAAACTCTAAGGCAAATTCACCACTACCCAAAAACTGTTTATTCTGCCATCCATCCACATCATCGTACACGCACAAACGTGGAAACCACTGTGCCATTTCATATAAATAATTGCCATCTTTTTCAAAAAATTCATAGCCTCCTCTGCCACCATGGGTTTTGCAGTTATTTATATTGTTGTTCCAATCTATAGAAAAGGTAAAGCTGCCTTTGCTTTTAAGCGCGGTTGGTAATTCTACACGCATCATGGTATTATTAACTGTGTATTTTAGCGTAGTGCTTCCAGCTTTTACAGCTGTAATTTTATAGCCACCATCAAACTTTTCACGTTGCATATATTCCAAGGCCTCAAAAGCCATGTTATCTAATTTTTCGCGCGTTTCGGTAAGATACGTCATCGAGTTTGGAGCAAACAGATTTTGGTCTAATTGCAACCATAAGTACGTAAGTTCATCTGGCGAATTATTGGTATAAGTAATCGTTTCCGATCCTTTTACACTTTGGGTATTATCGTCTAACTCTACGTTTATCGTGTAATCTACCTTTTGTTGCCAATACTGGTGCCCGGGTGCACCTGAACCTGTACGGTAGGTATTGGGCGTTGGCCAAGTTTCTTCCATCTGATGAAATTTAGACGGATTGTAGTTTTCTTGAGCGGTAGCTACACAGCTACATAGCACTAAAATAAAAGAAGCGATTTTTGTTCTCAACATTGTAATAAATTAAAGTTTTAAAAATAATAGAAAGCAGCGTAATAGCGCAAAAAGCCTTTAAATTGTTACGTTATTACATCTACAAATAGTGCTAAAAAAATAGGCTTGCCCTTATTTGGACAAGCCTATTGTAGAATAAATACCAGTACTTTTTATTGTAGAACTACTTTTTGTATGTTCTGTTCGTTTCCAGTCATTACTTTTAGGTAATACACTCCCTTTGCAAAAGCTGCAACATTTACCGATTGATTAACAGCTCCTGTAAATTGTTCTGCATACACCAATTCACCTAAGGCATTTAGTAATTGTACCGTGCTTTTTTGATTTGCATCTGCTGCATAAGTTAACGTAACAATATCATTTGCTGGATTAGGATAAACTTGAAGAGCTTGCAATGCACTATTTGCTGTTACGGCAGATGTACCTGTAAGTACTAAACTATATTCTTCTATCTGACCATAACGCACTTTTGCACATGGATCATTCGGTATATTACCCGAAGTACGAGAAGCAATGGCACGTAAACGGAGCGGTGTACCTGTAACAGCAGTTGCAGGAATAACAATACTACCTGCATGATTCGTACCCTTTACAGTATCTGTACCAAATACTAATTCGTCAGTTGCAAATGTTCCGTCGTTGTTATAGTCAATCCACACACGTGTGTATTGTTGTATACCCGTAACAGTTGAAAGAGCTATTGGATAGGTTTGACCAACAGAAAGATTTGTACGAATACATGTGAAATCTTGATACTGATCACCATTAGCTCCTTTTGAAGCATTATTAATATCATTAAGGCTGAAATTAATCACACCTGCAGAACCTTGAGGACTGCTCACTTCTGGAGTACATACAGCATCTTTTGCATTGCCTGCAAATATTTGTACAACATCTTTTTTAAGAATAGTATCCGCACCATTATCATTTGCAGCAATTAGCGTTACCGTGTATTTACCTTCTTTTTCGTACTGATGTGACGGATTGCGTGTTGTTGATTTTTCGCCATCACCAAAATCCCATTCGAATGCAAAAGCACTTCCACTTTCATTAACAAATTTGATAGTAGAATTAGGTTGACATAGCACTTTATCAATTGAAAAATCACTTACGGGTATTTCTGTATACTTTTTACCCAAACCTACTGCATACCACGCATTAATTGTAGAAGCAAGTTCTGGTGAATTATTGCCAAATAACTCTAAAGCTGATTGAGCACCAAAAAATGCAGCATCAGAATAATTAGATGATTGTGTTAAATACACATCTAAGTTACGGTAAGCTATTTTTCCGGCCTTTGAAATACCTATAGCAGCTACATCATATGCATCGCCGTTATCATTGGTTCCTGTTCCTCCCATAGAAAGCAAGTAGTACCAAAAGTTTTGTACCCCACTGTTGGTATGTACGCCGCAATTATCATTACCTTCTCCAGGAATACATTCGCTTGAAGCATCTCTCCAATACTTTCCTTTGTACGTATCTGGATTAAGAAATAAGTTAGGATTTGACATACTACGTAGTGCATTTGTATTATCACCAACGCGCCAATCAAACTGATCGGGTTTAGCAAAAAATTCAATAGAGTTACCAAATACATCACTAAACGATTCATTCAATCCACCGCTTTCGCGTTGATAAATTAAACGAGCAGTATTACCAGTAACACCATGTGCCATCTCATGTCCGCATACATCAACAGATGTTAATGCCTTTCCATTACAATCTCCATACACCATATACAAGCCATTCCAAGATGCGTTGCAGTATGATTTTGACTGTATATGCACATAGCTCATCATTTTGCTACCTTGGTTGTTGTAGCTATTTCTATCGTGTTCATTCTTAAAATAGTCGTAAGTCTGTTCAGCACCCCAATGTGCATCAGTAGCAACTTCATCAAAATCGCTGTTTACATTATTCCAGTAGTTATCAGTATCTAAAAAATCTACCGCTGCACCTACTCCATTTTGATTTTTAGCATTTTTAGTCTCAATCATTACACCTGATTGTGCTATCTGTCCAGCCGTATCGGTATATATGTGGTTTGATTCATACAAACGATATTGTCCAGGAGCTAAGCTATCTGTACGTATTTGACGTTCGCCACTGTATTTTGTTTTTGCAATGCCTACTGCATCATCTGTATGTATAAGTGTATTGGCAGCTAATACTTCGCCAGTAGCAGCATCAACATAGGTTTCCCAACGACCATAAGGTTCAGCAGAAAAAATATCGAATTTATACGCGTACTTAAATATTCTCTGAGCACCGTCTCCTTTAGGAAGTATTACTAATTCTCCTTTAGGTGTAAAATCTAACGTTGCATCATTCATATCTTTACGCAACATCTCAATATATCCTGGAATCTCCATCATTAACTGTTTTACGCCATGATGTTGTAATGCAGCTAATTTAGTAGCTCCTTCGGTAAGGATTAACATATTATCAGGCACAATACCTTGATTATAGTCTCCATTTACTGATACTACTTTACCATTTTTTGTATGGGCAATATAGGTTGCATACTCTACCAGAATACCATTAAACGTTTGCTGGTAACGGTAATGTGTATAGCCTATCTGATCTTTATTTGTTTTGATAAGCACTAGCCCATCTGCATTACGCATTTTTAAATTGGTTTTCGCCCACGCTAAAAACTGGGTATGAGGTATCTGAGCGTCTGTCTTTAGCTTTATAAAAGCTGGCGCAGTAGTACGTTCATTAAACATCACTTCTTTAGCCGTTGGAATAATACTTTCGGCAAGTGCGTTTTTTAACACTGTTTGAGCTGAAGCTGTAAGCGAAACGGCTATCAGTGAACTTATTAGTAGTACTTTTTTCATGTATTACGATTTACTTTATGATATATAATTTACAAATATCCTTATTTTAAAACATTAAAGTCAATTAATTTATTAACTTTTACGTTACATTCAAAATTAAATTGCTCATTCTTTATTTCCAACAACTATTTCTTTGGCATAACATGCCCTACAGCAACTTTATTACTAAGTTTAACTTAAACACCAAAAAAGATGTTTTTGTTGCAATAATTCATTTCCTTTGTTGGTGTATAGTATGTTATCATTAGACGTAATAAAAAAACCAATATCTGCAGAAATTGATGTGTTTGAACAGAAGTTCAAGGCATCTATGCAAAGTACAGTACCGCTGCTGGATAGAATAACACACTATATCATCAAACGTAAGGGTAAACAAGTACGACCTATGTTTGTGTTCTTTTCGGCACAATTGTGTGGCGGAATTACCGATGCAACGTATCGAGGTGCCACGCTTGTAGAATTACTACATACAGCTACATTGGTACACGACGATGTTGTTGACGACTCCTTAGAGCGTCGAGGATTTTTCTCTATAAATGCATTATGGAAAAATAAAATTGCTGTATTAGTAGGCGACTACTTATTAGCAAAAGGCCTATTACTTTCGGTAAACAATGAAGATTTTGCTTTACTAAAAATTGTTTCGAATGCAGTACAGCAGATGAGTGAAGGCGAGTTGCTGCAAATTGAAAAAGCTAGACGTTTAGATATCGATGAGACGGTTTACACCGAAGTTATCAGGCAAAAAACAGCTTCATTAATTGCTTCATGTTGTGCTTGTGGCGCAGCATCGGCTGGTGCAGATGCCGAAACAGTAAAAAAAATGCACTTAATAGGTGAAAAAATAGGACTTGCTTTTCAAATAAAAGATGACTTGATGGATTTTGGCGATGACGATATTGGCAAACCACGCGGTATAGATATTAAAGAAAAAAAGTTAACACTACCGCTTATTTATGCTTTGCAACAATGTAACAGGAGCACCAAAAAGCACATTATTAACTTAATAAAGAATCACAGCCAGGAAAAAGATAAAGTAGCCGAAGTGATTGCCTTTGTGCACCAAAGCGGCGGAATGCTTTATGCCAAGGAACGCATGAATACGTACAAAGATGAGGCGTTTGAACTACTGAGTGATTTTGCCGAAAGTCCTGCTCGTACTGGCTTAGAACAATTAATAAACTATACAACCGACAGAAAGAAATAAACAACACCTTAATTTACACCAATGCTATCAAACGAATTTTTATTTTTCGGCTGCTTTTTAGCCTTTATTTTTAGCATGCTTGCTATTGATTTAGGACTATTTGCCAAAAAGAACGAACCTGTAAAGTTGAAACAGGCTGCCATTATGAGCGCCATTTGGGTAACATTTGCCCTATTGTTTTTTGTACTCATCCGCAACTATGGCTACATGCTACACGGGGTTGATAGCATTGAAAAACTAACCACGCTTGTTAGCACCAACCGCCATGCGGTAAGCGTTAACCCGCAAGATTTTGCAGGAAGTCTGGATTTGTATAACAAAGCCCTATCATTGGAATTTATTACTGGTTATGTTGTAGAATATGCCCTATCTGTAGATAATATCTTTGTAATTGTACTTATATTCTCTGCATTTGGTGTAGATCCTCGTCATTATCATCGTGTGTTATTTTGGGGCATATTAGGTGCGGTGGTTATGCGCTTTACTTTCATTTTTTTAGGTGCGTCGCTTATTAGTCGTTTCGAGTGGATTTTATACATTTTTGGTGCCTTTTTAGTATATACTGGTATCTCTATGTTCTTCTCTGGTGATGATGATGAAAAAATTGACACTGAAAACCACAAAGTAGTGCGCTTTGCCGCTAAATATTTTGCCATACACACACAATTTGAAGGGAATAAATTTTTTATTAAACAGGCACAAAAAAGATTGGTTACGCCGCTGTTTGTAGTGCTTTTAGTGGTAGAATTTACTGATCTTGTTTTTGCTGTAGATAGTATTCCAGCTATTTTTGCCATCACCAAAGACCCTTACATCGTATTCTTTTCGAATATTTTTGCCATACTGGGGTTACGTTCTATGTTTTTCTTACTTATGAATGTAATTCACAAATTTCACTACCTAAAACCAGGATTGGCGATTATTCTCTCGTTTATAGGTGTAAAAATGCTTACCGAAAAATGGCTGCACGAGTGGGGATTTACTACAGTGCATTCCCTATATGTGATTATTGCAATACTTTTTATAAGCGTAGTACTATCCTTAGTGTTTCCTAAAAAACACACATCCAAATAAAAAGTAAATGTAAACAAAATAATACATAATAAAATATGGGCAAAAAGACGCCTTAACGCTTATGATTTGTTTTTGTTCCTGTTTTTTAAAATTTTATTAAAAATACCTCTTTTTATTTTTAACTTGGTACCTGCTATTTTAAAACCAAGTTAGTATGAACAAAAAACTTACCACTCTCATCTGCTTATTTATTATTGGATTATCGCTACAAAAAGCACTTGCTCAAGTACAAGGAGCCGATTGTCCAAATGCTGCCACTATAACTGCACTTCCATTTGCAGACCCTGCGTTGGTAGCAGTACCTCCAGATTTAGCTCCACCAAACACATGCACCTCAGGTAATAATTTCAACAATACACACGCCTGCAATAATACATTCACATCGGCAAACGACTTTTTCTATACCTATACACCCAGTACTGCAGCCGATGCATGTATCGATATTTCTGCCACAACAAGCAATTCAGACAGAATTCCTGCCTCTATTTTTGTAATAGAGGGATGCCCTACCACACCTGGCAGCTATTGTGTTGCGCAAGCTATAGATCAAACGCCCAAACCTTTGCTACAATCTATTCAAATGGTAACCAACCTAAAAAAGGTGCAATTAAAAGTGGGTGTTAAATATTACATTGTTATTTCGGCATTAGATGCGGGAACATTACCTAATCCTCCTTGCTTTGAATTTACCTTTTCTGTAACACGTGCAACAGCCTGCACTATCGCTCCTGGTGATGGATGCGCTAATGCAGATGTAGTAACAGCACTTCCGTATAATAAAACCAATGAAACTACCTGCAACAATACTAATTATATGAACGATGGTAACAGTTGCGGTTTTACTTATAAAGATGGAAGAGAGCATATTTACAAGTTTATACCGGATAAAGACTATTGTGCCAGAATAACACTTACCACCGAAGAATTTTACAGTTCGATAATGCTATATGAAGGCTGCCCTACCAATCCAAACAATCAATGTATTGCATCCGACTATTTTGCATTCAACACCTTGCAACTATATGTTAATTTTATTGCAGGAAAAGAGTATTATATAGTTGCTTCCAGCGATACTGCTTTTAGTTTTTCTGGAACCGATTGCTATACCTATGATTTAGATATCGATTTCTTTTCGAGTGACACGGGCAAAAATTGCAGCCTTCCTTTTGATGTAACAAGCCTTCCATTTAATAATACCAATACTACCGCTTGCAAAGGAGATGATTTCGATAACGTTGGTGGGTGTACAACAGGTACTTTTTACCAACAAGGCGATGAAATTGTATATAAATACGTCAGCCCAGGCGATGAATGTATTAGTATAGAAGTAGACAATCAAAGTACTAACTTTACTACAGGTGTGGTATCTATATTCGACAGATGCCCCGAACTTCCTGGTGCTGTATGCTTAGGATCTGACTATGTATTTTCATTTGGTGGTAAAGGTTACGTGGAGTACACGTTTACAGGAGCCCAAACAGTTTATATAGCCATAAGCACATTCAACACGGCAAATCCTTTAGATTTTGATATTACTATTAAACGACTAGACCTATTAGGAAAAAACTGCACCAATCCTATCATTGCAGCAGCATTACCTTTCAATGACATCAATAGTACTGCTTGTAAAGGAGATGATTTTGATAATATAGCATGTACTGGATTTACTTCATTTTATCAAAACGGACGTGAAGCTATATACACGTATGACAGTCCTGGAAATGAATGCTTGGGCATTAAGTTAAAAAACATGACCGTTGGTGGTGGGGTATTTGTATTTGACCGTTGTCCTGAGTCACCTGGTGCGGTATGTTTAGCTTCGGGAACAGGATTTCCCTCATTTTTTCCACCAGCGCCGGGTTTTGTTGGTATAGATTATACTGTAGTTGCACCTCAAACGCTATACATAGCCGTTAGTAACGCTTATAATGATGAAAGTTTAGATTATGAACTCGAAATAGAGAAGCTGACCGATATTGGTCGCGATTGTGCTAATCCAATAAACATCACATCAGTACCTTTCCAAGAAAACAACTCTGTACTGTGTAAGGGAGATGATTTTGACACAACTGGTAATTGCCCCACCTCTTTTCGGCAAAATATAAACGGCAATGAAGTAGTATATACATACAATAGCCCAGGAAGTGAGTGTATAAGCCTAACTGTAAAAGACCTTACTACAGATTATTCTACTGTTTATATTTTTGACCAATGCCCTACTGACCCATCTGCACAATGTATTGCATCTGATTTTAGGTATCCTTTTTTTGGCGGAAAAACTGGTGATTACCAATTTGAACTCATATCAGCCGTACCACAAACATACTACATCATCATAGGCGCACAATTTTTGGACGAAAATCCTGATTATACCATCATTGTAAATGCTGACGCTATTGACCCTGCTGGTATTACCTGCAATTTAGCTATCCCTGTTACCACCCTACCATTTGGTGGAACCTATAATATTGCCTGCAAGGGAAATGATTACAACAGTACAACCGGCTGCGCCAGTCCTTATACTAACGGAAATGATCTTGTTTTAAAATATGTAGTCCCTACACAGCAGTGCGTATCAATTGTTGCAAAAATGAACAATCGTGGTGGCATATTTGTGACCGATAATTGCCCAGATGCTGCAGGAGTTAACTGCTTAGTTTCTGGTATCTGCGAAGGAGATTGCGATAGCGTTGTATTAGAATACACGTTTAATCCTGGCACCTATTACATTACCATTGATGGCTTTACTAACGTACTCGACATGACGGTTGATTTGCAAATACGCCTTAATGGAAATCCACTTGCAGGCGCAGCTTGTAAAGATTGTGATGATGAAGACATTTGTTTAGCGTGTAAAAATGCAGGCTTAGAACACGGCACTTTAGCCGATTGGATAGGTGCTTATGGCGATTATACTACACCAAACACAACGGCTGGCATTACCTTTAAAAGCGTAAACGACCCTACTAGCCGTCACACGGTCGTTTCTTCTGGTAGTTATGACCCTGTAGTTGGACCTGAATTAAATCTAAAAAGCCCTGCTGGAAGTCGATATGCGGTACGTTTGGGTAATAGAAGTAATGGCGCAGAGGCAGAAGTATTGCGCTATAGCTATACTGTAGATGCTAATTCTAAGAATTTCTATTACTATTATGCGGTTGTTTTTGATGACCCTGGACACGGTGTTGGCAGCAACCCTTATCTGCTATTTAGAATGTTTGATGAACTTAATCAAGAAATTCAGTGTGCACGTTATGAGGTATATGCAGATGATAATATTGAAGGATTTAAAAAAGCTGATTTAAGTAGATTTCAAGAGTACAACCCAGATATTAGCTATTATAATCAAAACATCATCTGGAAAAATTGGACTTTAGTTGCTGTACCATTAGACGCCTATATTGGTCGTACGGTAACTATAGAATTCACAACGAAAGACTGTTCGGCTACTGGTCACTTTGGCTATTGCTATTTAGATGCCTTTTGTGGTGATTTACCTTTTCTTACTACCACCAAATTTTTGTGTAAAGGGCAAAGTGTAGACATCACTGCTCCTCCAGGCTTCAACGGCTACTTATGGGATACAGGAGAAACTACCCAAACGATTACTGTAACAGAAGGTAGGGAATATACTTGTACTGTTACTACCGTAGCTAATTGCACCTTAGATATAAAAATAGACGTAAAAGAAGGCGATTTACCTTTACCTGATTTTAGCACCAATCAATTGTGCCAAGACGCTACGTTACGTTTTAACGACAATACTGATTTTGCAGTTACTGACACCTCAAACACTGCTAGTATTACATGGAATTTTGGAGATGGTACACCAAGCGTAACAGAGTTAAACCCTACGCATACCTTTGCAGGTGGACCAGGAAATTATGCTGTTACCATGACTGTATTGAGCACCAACGAATGTAGTGCCAGCATTACTAAAACTGTAAATGCACAATCTGTTGAGGACATTAATAATCCTATCGCATTGGATAGTATAAAAGTATGCGAAAATAGTGATGTACAATTAACTGCTACCGCAACATCAAGTGCAGTATATAGTTGGAGTGGGCCAAAAGGATTTTCTTCGAATATACGCGAACCACTTATCAGCAACATACAACCCGACCAAACAGGATTTTACCAATTGGAAATGACTGTTCCTTTTTGTCCGCTTATTATTGATACCATTTATGTAGATGTAACAGATATTCCAGTACTTACCCCGCCTAATGATACTACATTATGTGATGGGAGTGCTGGTATTAACTTAGTAGCTGCTGCTACTGGATCTGGTATTATTACTTACCAATGGCGTGATGCTGCAATTGGAGGTAATTTGTTAGCTACTACAGCTACTTACAAAACACCAATTTTACGCGATTCGACTACCTATTACGTAAGTGCCGCTATTAAAAATTGTGTGGTACCAGCTATGCCAGTAACGGTAAATATTAATCCATTGCCTGCAAAACCCGCATCCCCTAATATTTCTTTGTGCCAAGGGTTAGATACTTTACTAACAGCTACCCTGGCAAAGGGTACAGTAGAATGGTATGATGCCGAAAGTGGTGGCAATCTATTAGCTAAAAGTAACACGTATAGAACTCCAAAATTAAGCACCTCTACCAACTATTATGTGCGTGGTTTATTGAATGGTTGCTATGGTAGCACCCAACCCGTAGCTGTAACAGCTAAACCAAAACCAGTAGACCCTACGGTAGCCCCAATTTCCATTTGTTCGGGTGAGGATACCGTACTTACTGCCACAAATGTAGAGGGCACTATACGTTGGTTCTCTACAGCTGCTGCAACAGGAATACTTTCGAATACCAATACCCTTACAACCCCTGCACTATATACAAACACCAGCTATTATGTACAGAATAGCAACAAAGGGTGTAATAGTATTTTAGTAGAAGCGCCAATTACAGTAATAAACACACCTGCTGCCAAAATAGCGACAGAACCTCAAATATGTGTAGGTGCTGATACAGTGGTTACTGCAACCGCAACAGTAGGCAGTATTTCGTGGTACGATGCTCCTAAGAATGGCACTGTACTAGCTACTGGTAATACGTTTCGTACTGCAAAGTTATCTTCCAATGCTATTTATTATGCAGAAGCTAACAATAGTGGATGTATTAGTCCGCGTGAGGCGGCAAAGGTTTTGGTATTTCCAGTTCCTGAATCACCTAAACCTTATTACGACAAGCCAGTATGCGAAGGCTCTACCTTCCCCCTACGTATAAGCAAGGTACAAGAAGGCACTTACAAATGGACAGGACCAAATGGGTTCCAATCCACACAACGCAGCCCTTATATTAATGGTGTAAGTTTAACTGACGCAGGCATGTATACTGTGCAAGTACAAAACAATGGTTGCCCAAGCCCGGCAGTAACTATACGCCTTGATATTACACCAAAAGACGATGCCCGATTTATATATTCAGATAGCTTATACTGCCTATCTGGTGGAAATGCGCCTGCAACAATATTAGGTACCCTGGGAGGAGCATTTAGAGTAGAACCTGAAGGCGGAGTTGTATTTAGTAACAATACTGGGTGGATAAACTTAGCTGTTAGCCAAGCAGGCACATACAACGTATATTACGCTACTAAGGGTGTATGTTTTGAAGAGTCTTCGAAACGTATTTCATTGGTAAGCCCTAATAGTATTGCCTTTGAGTATCCAGCTAACGAACTGTGTGCATACGATGATACTCTTTCACCTATTATTTCCGTGTCGGGTAATATTGGAGCTTTTAGCTATACTCCAACTGGGTTAGATCTTAATCCACTTACTGGACGTATTAACCCAATGAATAGCAAGCCTAATATCTATATTATTAGTAACTCATTACCATCTGTGGGCAAATGCCCCAAAATAAGCGCTAAGGATACTATTGAAATAGTGGCAACTCCTCCAACTCCTATTGTGAGTGCTAATAACCCATGTGAGGGAGAAACATTAGAACTTACCGTTGAAAATGCTGCCAATTGGGGCATAAATTGGACATTGCCAAACGGGTTTAGTTCTACTAAAAATACGCTTGTATTTAATAAGGCTCTTGCCACCCTGCACAATGGTACTTATTATGTAGCTTTTAGCAACAGACAATGTATAGGTAGCCAAGGGAGTACAAAAATCACTATACCGAAAAATCCAGTAGCAGAATTCGGTATCAAAACCAGCAATAGTGATAAAACAGCAACCGAAGGAAGTGAAGTAGTATTCTCCAATCTTTCGAAATTTGCAAGCAATTATCAATGGAACTTCGGAGATGGAAAAACTTCTACTGAGCCTAATCCAAAGTATGTGTACAATACACCCGGAGTATACACTGTGGTATTAAAATCAACAAATAGCCTAAACTGTTTGGATAGTAGTCTGCAAAAAATTACCGTATCAGAGAATGTTAGTTTCTTATTTAACAATGCAGATGCATTTTCTCCAAACGGTGATGGTAAGAATGACGAATTTCAAGTAGTAGGTCGTTCGGTAGACCGTTATCATTTGGAGATATTCAATCGTTGGGGAGAGCGTATGTTCGAATCTAAGGATATATCTATACAATGGGATGGTAAATGTAATGGGGTGCTCGTTCCTTATGGAACATACGTATACAGCATTATTGGATACGATTTGGCAGGAAAACCACATAGCAAAATAGGAAAGGTTAGTGTTACCTACTAAAGTACTTTGTCTTTAAAACAAAAAGCTCCCTCGCCTAAGGCGAGGGAGCTTTTTGTTTACTAGTGAATCATCTAATTATATATGCAATGCTCTGTTACCTGTTGCTGCTAAACAAGCTTCTTTCAGCGCTTCAGTATAGGTTGGATGTGCGTGGCTCATGCGCGAAATATCTTCTGCACTGGCACGGTATTCCATAGCCACTACAGCTTCGGCAATCATATCAGCAGCACGTGGACCAATAATATGCACGCCTAAAATTTCATCAGTAGCAGCATCCGCTAATACTTTTACCAAACCATCTGTATCCATACTGGCACGTGCACGTCCGCTCGCTAAGAATGGGAATGATCCAATTTTGTATTTTTTGCCTTGCTCTTTCAATTGCTCTTCTGTAAAACCAACAGCTGCAACCTCTGGCCAAGTATATACTACACCCGGAATTAAGTTGTAATTGATATGTGGTTTTTGTCCTACAATACTTTCGGCAACCAATACACCTTCTTCTTCCGCCTTATGCGCCAACATGGCTCCTGTAATTACATCACCAATAGCATACACACCTTTTACAGCTGTCTCTAAATGCGCATCTACCGGAATTTTACGTCCTCGTTCTTCTACTTTAATGCCAATATTTTCTAAGCCTAAGCCATCTGTGTACGCTACACGACCAACAGCTACCAAGCAATAATCTCCTTTGATAACTACTTCTTTTCCGTCTTTATCGTCGGCTTTTATGGTTACTTCTTTACCAGTAGTTTTTACGTCTTTTACTTTATGGCTTAATAAAAATTCAAAACCAATCTTCTTTAAGGTTTTTTGCAATTCCTTACCCATGGTTCTATCCATAGTAGGGATAATGCTATCCATAAATTCTACTACGGTAACTTTAGCACCCAAACGCGCATACACCGAACCCAACTCTAATCCAATTACACCACCGCCAATCAATACTAAATGTTTAGGAATTTCTGTAAGATTCAATGCCTCAGTTGATGTAATAACACGCTTTTCATCTACTGTAATGAAAGGCAATAAAGAAGGTTTAGAACCAGTAGCAATAATCGTTTTATCAGTTTCTATCGTTTGAGAAGTACCATCAGCTTTGGTAATTTTTATCGTGTTCTTATTCACGAAAGAACCAACACCTTCAAATGCATCAATCTTATTTTTCTTCATCAAAAATTTGATTCCATCCGTATTGGCTTTTACCACTTCGTTTTTACGGCCAATCATTTGCCCTAAATTCACTTTCAAATCCTTAAGGTCGATACCGTGTGTTTTAAAGGTATGTGCTGCATTGTGGTAATGCTCAGAACTATCTAATAGTGCTTTTGATGGGATACAGCCCACATTTAAACACGTACCACCCATAGTTGGGTATTTTTCGATAATGGCTGTTTTTAATCCTAATTGTGCACAACGGATAGCTGCCACATAGCCTCCTGGCCCTGAACCGATAACGGTAACGTCGTATTTCATCTGTTTTTATTTGATTTTTAATGGCCAGATGGAACTCGCGACAATTATACTATTGGAATTAAATAATTGTAACGCTCGTTTCATTTGAGATTTGAGCAATTAGCTAATTGCTTGCATTTTTATTTTACAGCGCAAAGCTAACATTAGCATAGTGAATTTGAAAGTCTAAAATAACAAGGTCGTTGAGGTTTAAACCTCAACGACCTTGGAAAGTATACTTTATACAAAATAAATCCTTATAAACCAATAATAGACTTGCCTTTATCAGATTTAACCTCTCTACGCAAATTCCCGATTTTGAGTCCAACTAAAACACCTGCTTCGGGATATTGATGCACATTTAGCTGAGAAGCAATGGTAAAACCAACAAATCTGGTAATCAACAAATCAATACTCACGCGTGTATTTAATCCAGCGAGAATTCTATTTCGGTATTCATACTCATACGTAGTAGAGGAAAAAAAACCTCCTGTACTTTTGGTATCTGTTATTTCTCCTCTATAAAGACAATTGCCAACAACTAATCCCCCGCCTAAAGAAAGATTAAGGACATTATCAAATGATAAAATCTTGTACTGATAGGTTAGTGCCACATCATTTAACTCTTCCATTTGATTTGGAGGACTGACACCAAAAATATCACCTAATGTACCACTTGCACTACGCGCTAGAATAGTGTATTGATGTCGCTTATTAAATATCCCTGCTTCAATACCTGCACAAATTAGCCCATCATAACCATCATTGCGAGTTTTAATTTCCGATAATCCTCCAATATAAGGAGCGATGTACCAGTATGTAGGTGATTGCGTCTTTACCTCTTCTACCTGAGCACTGCCTATATAAGGCAACAATATAAATGGAATAATTAGCAGTAGCTGTTTTTTAAAATGTATCATATAGATAGATTTAGAGTATGTTATTCGAATTTACCTTTATTTTTTTGAAAAAAAAATAAGGTCGACGAGAATATTAATCTCATCGACCTTAAAATCAAAGCCTTTAATCTATAACGACCCTTAAATTTTTGCAGGTGGAATTTCAGAAGCAGAGATATAAACAACTTTATTATCTTTCCATACAGGAATAGCTGCTCCTTCTTTGCGATATTTTTCTACAGTTTTTGCAAAGGCTGTCTGCAATCCTAAATCAATTTTCTTTAATAATAATCGTCCAGCTTGAATGGCTACTCCTTCTACATTAAATGGGGATAATCCTGCAGCAATTGCATCAGCATTTACATACTCCTTACAGTTTAAAAAATTCGGCAAAAGCTCTAAGGCTGCCGTCGTTTTTCCTGCACCATTGGGACCTCCTATTACATATAAGATTGGCATAAAAACAAATATAAACGTCCAAGGCTTTTAACAACCTTGGACGTTTATATTATACTCCCAACAACAATCTGCTTGGATCTTCTAAGTATTGTTTCACTTTTACCAAGAATCCTACAGATTCTCTACCATCAATAATACGATGATCATATGATAAGGCTACGTACATAATTGGACGCACTACAATTTCTCCATTAATTACCACTGCGCGTTCCACAATATTGTGCATTCCTAAAATAGCCGATTGTGGTGCATTAATAATTGGCGTAGAAAGCATAGAACCAAACACTCCACCATTTGTAATGGTAAAAGTACCGCCTGTCATTTCTTCAATCGTCAATTTATTATCGCGTGCCTTACCCGCTAAAGTCATTACTTCTCTTTCGATATCAGCTAACCCCAGCGCATTAGCATTGCGGATAACCGGAACTACTAATCCTTTAGGTGCAGAAACCGCGATTGATACATCAGTGTAATCGTGGTATACAATCTCTTCTCCGTCAATCATTGCATTTACGGAAGGGAATTCTTTTAACGCCTCGCATACTGCTTTGGTAAAGAATGACATAAAACCTAAGCCAACGCCATGCTTTTCCTTGAATTTATCTTTGTATTTATTACGCAAATCCATGATAGGCTTCATATCTACTTCATTGAAAGTAGTCAACATCGCCGTTTCATTTTTTACTGCAACCAAACGCTTAGAAACTGTTTTGCGAAGATTAGACATTTTTTCTCTGCGGATATTTCGGTTGCCGGTTGCCGGTTGCGTGTTTCCTGTTGCCGATTGCCCGTTGCCAGTTACTGGTTTTGCATTTGCAGCTACTGCATCTTCTTTTGTGATTCTACCTCCAGTACCAGTACCGTTAACCGCATTGGCATCTACTCCTTTTTCAGCTAATATTTTAGAGGCTGCCGGTGATGCATGACCTTTTGCATAGTCGGATGACACTGCTGCTGGCTGAGCATTGGCAACAACAGTCGCTTTTGCTTCTGTTTTTGCAGCAGGTGCCCCTGATGGATCGATGCTACAAACTACAGCTCCTACCGGCACTGTATCTCCTTCAGCTGCTTTTGTTTTTAATACTCCTGCCTTTTCAGCAGTCAATTCAAAAGTTGCTTTATCAGATTCCAACTCGGCAATAACTTCGTCCATTTCTACAAAGTCGCCATCGTTTTTAATCCAACGTGATAGGGTTACTTCACTGATGGATTCTCCTACTGCCGGAATTTTAATATCTAATGCCATATATATAAATTATAAATGAGGTTACCCTCTGTTATGCTGTTACTTTTTACTTTTTACTTCTTCCTTTTTAGCTTCTAATTCAAAAGCTGTATTTATAATGTACTGTTGCTGACTGGCATGTTGTTTACCATAACCAGTAGCCGGACTGCTTGCTTCCTTACGAGAGATTACAGACAATCCATACGTACTTAATTTACGCATGATAAACGGCCAAGCACCCATATTACATGGTTCTTCTTGTACCCATACCAATTCGGCATTTTTATATTTAGCAACAATAGCATCTATCTGCTTAAGAGGTAATGGATATACTTGTTCTACACGAACAATAGCTACATCCTTACATTTATCCGCTTGTTGCTTATTCAATAAATCGTAATACACTTTTCCGGTACAGAATAACACACGTTTTACATCGGCTGCCTTTACAAAAGTATCATCAATTACTTCCTTAAATCCACCGTTGGTGAAGTCTTCAATGCTGCTTACACATTGCGGGAAACGCAATAAGCTTTTGGGTGTAAAGCATACCAATGGTTTACGATAATCAGTTTTCAATTGACGACGCAATACGTGGAACTGATTAGCAGGTGTAGTACAATTTACAATCTGCATATTGTTTTCAGCACAAAGCTCCAAGAAACGTTCCATACGTGCTGATGAGTGTTCCGGACCTTGACCTTCATAACCATGTGGCAATAGCATTACCAAACCATTTGAACGACGCCATTTGGTTTCAGCACTAGCTATAAACTGATCGATAACGATTTGCGCACCATTACCAAAATCGCCAAACTGTGCTTCCCAAATAATCAATGCATTAGGACTTGCCATAGCATAACCATATTCGAAACCTAATACCCCATACTCAGATAAGTGCGAGTTGTAGATATAGAATTTAGCTTTATCCGTGATATGCTCTAATGGGATATACTCTTCTTCTGAGTCCTCTAGTTTAACCACTGCGTGACGATGCGAAAACGTACCACGCTCCACATCCTGTCCACTCAAACGTACGGTATGACCTTCTGCCAATAAAGTAGCATACGCCAATAACTCGCCCATCGCCCAATCCAAAGACTTACCATCTTTAAGCATTTGACTACGCTCAGAAAATAACTTTTGTATCTTTTTAAGGAAGGGTTGTCCTTCAGGCAAAGTGGTTAAAATCTCGCCTACTCTTTTTAATTCTTTTTCAGTAACAGCTGTTTTAATAGAAGAATCAAAATCTTTATCTGTTGCAAAACGAAGATCTTTCCAGGTACCTTCAAACAACTGTTTTACAGAAGCTACCTTATCCGCTTCTTTTACTTCGTTTAAACGCTCTTGCAATAAGGCTCTAAATTCTTTTTCCAGTTCTTTTGCTACTTCTGTAGTAATAGAACCTTCGGCGATCAGTTTTTGGCTATAAATTTCTCTTGGATTTGGATGCTTTTCGATAGCCTTGTATAGCAATGGCTGTGTAAAACGAGGCTCATCACTTTCGTTATGACCAAAACGACGGTAGCATAAAATATCGATAAACACATCGTTATGAAAAGCCTGACGATATTCCATCGCCATTTTAATCGCATACACCAATGCTTCAGGATCGTCTCCATTCACGTGGAATACAGGAGAAAGTGTTACTTTAGCAATATCCGTACAATACGTACTTGAACGGGCATCCTTAAAGTTAGTGGTAAAACCAATTTGGTTATTGATTACCAAATGAATCGTTCCACCCGTTTTATATCCATCCAATTTTTCCATTTGGATTACCTCGTATACAATCCCTTGACCTGCGATAGAAGCATCACCATGGATTAGAATAGGAGCTATTTTTTGATAATTGTTGTCGTACTTCTTATCTATTTTAGCACGTACCATTCCTTCTACTAATGGATCTACCGCCTCTAAGTGCGAAGGGTTTGGAGAAAGACTTAGATGTACATTTTTACCAGTTGACGTTTTTACATCTGTAGAGTAACCCATGTGGTATTTCACATCACCACCAAAAGGATCATTCTCATCATAATGTTTACCCTCAAACTCGCTAAATATCTCTTTATAGGTTTTTTGCATGATATTGGCCAACACATTTAAGCGACCACGATGCGCCATTCCTATAATAAACTCTTCGATTCCTAAATCAGCGCCTTTTTCAATTACTGCATCTAAAGCTGGAATAAGACTCTCTGCTCCTTCTAATGAGAAACGTTTTTGACCTAAAAATTTAGTGCCTAAAAAGCTTTCGAAAACAACCGCTTGGTTTAATTTAGAAAGGATACGTCTCTTCTCTTCCAATGAAAAGTTAGGCGTATTGTGCTGACTTTCCATACGGCTTTGCAGCCAGTTGATTTTTTCAGGATTGCGGATATATCTAAACTCAGCACCTATCGATTGACAATAGGTTTGCTCTACTAAAGCAACAATATCACGTAATTTAGCAGGACCAATTCCTAACTCTACACCAGCATTAAATACGGTATCTAAATCGGCATCATTTAGACCGAAAGTAGATAACTCTTTGCCTGGGTAATACGGACGACGCTCGCGCACCGGATTAGTTTTGGTAAACAAGTGTCCCCTGTTGCGGTAGCCATCTATTAATGCTATTACTTTTAATTCTTTATCAAATTGTTGAGAATCACCAATAGCAGTTGCCCCGCCATGAAATTTTGCGGCTAACTCATAGCCTTCAAAAAATTTTTGCCAGCCATAATCAACTGATGTTGCATCTGCTTTATATGCCTCGTATAGTGATTCGATGTATGCTGGATTAGCATTGCTCAAATAGGACGTATCTGCCATTCTATCTCTTAAATATGGGCAAATATCTGATTTTATACTGAAAAAAATAGTATCTTTTAATTAAACTGAGTCATTACCACAATTAATTAAATCTTACTTAAGCCGCTATCAAAAAAATTGCTTTATTTCTTATCTTCGCCACCTATGCGTTTTTTACTACTTCTACTTGTGGGCGTGTGTGTAAGCTGCTTAAGTGTGGCTCAAACCGCCGAAATACGTGGTTTTGTCTATTTAAAGACAACCGGAGAACCTGCTATTTTTACCAATGTGTACTTAAAGGGTACTACCTTAGCCGCAAAAACGGATGTAAATGGGTTTTACTCCATCACCAAAATTACTGCCGGAAGCTATACCTTATTATCTACTGGCTTGGGGTATGATACTGCAACTGCAAAAATCAGCATAAAAGACGCGGAGAAACTCACAAAAAACCTCTATTTAAACGAGGCATCGGTAAATTTAAATACTGTAGATATAAATAGCGAGCGCACAGAAGCGCTTACAGATGTGCGTATTTCTACTACCAAAATAAGTCCAAAACAAATAAATCAGATTCCCTCAGTAGGCGGGCAACCCGACTTGGCGCAGTACCTGCAAGTGTTACCGGGCGTAGTTTTTACTGGCGATCAAGGTGGGCAATTATACATACGCGGAGGTGCCCCTATACAAAACAAAGTAATTATGGACGGGATGGTTATTTACAACCCGTTTCACTCCATCGGTTTATTTTCGGTGTTCGATGTAGACGTAATTCGTAATGTGGATGTATATACAGGCGGTTTTAATGCCGAATATGGCGGACGCGTATCTGCTATTATGGATATTACGACCCGTGATGGGAATAAAAAACGCTTTTCGGGCAAGGCATCCGCAAGTCCGTTTATAAGTAGAGTAGTTCTTGAAGGCCCGCTGAATCGTTATGAAGAAGGAAAAACATCAAGTTCTTTTATCGTAACAGGAAAAACATCCTATATAGACCAAAGCGCTAAAACTATTTACAAATACGCCGACAAAGATGGTTTGCCCTATACCTTTACCGATTTATACGGAAAAGTATCTATAAACGGTAGTAATGGAAATAAAGTAAACCTTTTTGGCTTTAATTTTACAGATAAAGTAGCCTATTTTTCGCCAGCCACGCTGAGTTGGACCTCACGTGGATTTGGTACCAATGTGGTACTCGTTCCGCCCAGCTCTTCGGCACTTATTAGTGGTAATTTTGCCTACTCCGACTACAGCACCGCATTGAAAGAGAGCAGCGGAAAACCACGTAAGAGTGGCATAGGTGGCTTTAATGCCGGACTTAACTTTGCTTACTTTTTTGGTAATGATGAACTAAAATACGGAGTAGAATTACTCGGATTTAGAACCGATTTTTCGTTTACCAATGCTGCCAATGTAAATATCAGTCAAGAAACGTTTACTACCGAAATTGCAGGTTTTGCACGGTATAAATACGTATCAGGGTTATTGGTGGTAGAACCCAGCTTTAGAGCACATTACTATGCATCGTTAAGTGAACTATCACCTGAACCACGATTGGGTATTAAATATTTGTTTACCGAAAGAGCACGTTTAAAAATTGCAGCAGGATTGTACAGCCAAAACTTACTAAGTGCTACCAGTGATAGAGATGTAGTAAACTTGTTTTATGGCTTTTTATCGGCACCCGAAAACTTACCCAAACAATTTGATGGCAAAGACGTAACCTCTGCCCTACAAAAAGCACAACACGTTATTGCTGGGGTAGAGTATGACATTACACGTAACTTTACTATAAATATAGAGGGGTATATCAAATACTTCAATCAGCTTACATCTATAAATCGTGATAAGATATACGACGACAATGTTAACAATGCCTCAAAACCTGATTTTCAGAAAAAAGATTTTGTAATAGAAACGGGTATTGCAAAAGGAGCAGATGCTGTATTGAAATACGAAAACCGACAATTATATGTATGGCTAGTGTACTCCTTAGCCTATGTGGATTGTTATGATGGTATACGTCGCTATAATCCGCATTACGACCGCAGACATACTGTAAATTTAGTTACCTCCTATAAATTTGGAAAGAATAAGAGCTGGGAAGCCGATGTGCGTTGGAATTTTGGTTCGGGTTTTCCGTTTACAAAAACACAAGGTTTTTATGAAAAAAATGATTTTTCGGAGGGAATAAATACCAATTATACTACATCAAACGGCGAATTATCATTAATATATGCTGAACTTAACGGAGGGCGTTTGCCTTATTACCATCGCCTAGATATAGGCTTGAAAAAGAAATGGAAGTTTGGTAAGTATTTGGAGGTAGAAGCCGTAACGGGTGCAACCAATGTATATAATCGAGAGAATATTTTTTACTTCGATAGGATACGTTATACACGCAAAAATCAGTTGCCAATACTACCTACTGCAGGGATAAATATCAGTTTTTAGCATTTGTGGAAAGTTTGTAATGCACAAGACTTGTGGCTTTACTTACTTTTATTGCACCTAAGTGTGTGCCAACTATGCATACTTAGGTAAAAACAAAGCTTTTTACTCACAACGATGCGCGTTCCTATTTATTTATTAAGCTTAATAGCTCTTTTTTGTGTTGGGCAAGTTAGGGGGCAAAAAAATATCATTTACGACATCGATGCAAATTACCGACATGCATTGGAGTTGTTTGATAAAGAAAAATACACTCCCGCACAGGAACTATTTAGAGAAATAGACGCCGCGCTACCCAATCATTTAAACGCCAAATTACCCGAAAGCGAGCAACGTATCCTTAAAATGAACGTACAGTTCTACGAGGCTTTGTGTGCGTATGAACTATACAATAGCAATACTGAGTTTTTGCTAACCCAGTTTATAACCAACTATCCAGAAAATCCAAAGGCAAAGCAAGCCATGTTTTACATGGCAAAATATCACTTTAGAGCGAATCGCTTTAAACGTGCTGCCCCATGGTTGGATAAAACAAATGCTGGCATATTAGCAAAACACGAGCGACCAGAGTATTACTTCAAAAAAGGATATTGCCATTTTACAGCAAAACAATATACTGAAGGATTAGAAGCATTTAAACTGGCCAAAGAAGAGACAAGTAAATACAGTTATCCTTCTACTTATTACACGGCCTACATTTTATACATACAAGAGAAATATCCCGAAGCCTTAGCCGAGTTTTTAAACTTGAAAGAATCGGTAGCTTATGCAGATATCTACCCTTTTTATGTAACCGATATTTATTACCGATTAGGGCAGTACGATGAAGCGATAGAGTATGGAAAAAATATATTGCGCAACAACCAAACTACGCGTTATGCACCTGCTATAAACCGCTTGGTCGCCAATTGTTTCTACAAAAAATCGATATATGACGATGCCTTATTTTACTACAAAAAATACCTAACTAGTGATAGTTCTAAAAAAATAACGCCTCAAGATAAATATCAAGTAGGTTATTGCTACTACCAAACTGCCGACTTTGACAACGCTATTAAATCGTTTGAAAAGTTATCGGAAGAGCAAAACATATATGGACAATACAGCTTATACACGTTAGCCGATTGTTTTTTAAAGAAACAAGATAAACAAGCAGCACGTAACTCTTTTTGGAAGGCATCTAAAATTGAGTTTAACAGAAGTATTCAAGAAGAATCGCTGCTTAATTATGCCAAACTCTCATACGAGTTAGATTTCCATTTAGTGGCATTGAGTAGCGTACGCAAGTTTATTGTTGATTTTCCGAATTCGGATTATTTAAGTGACGCAAAAGGAATTTTGGTAGAACTACTGGTAACTACTAAAAACTACCGCGAAGCGTTAGAAGTATGTGAAACCTTACCCAATAAATCAGCACGCATAGCTAAAGCCTACCAGAAGATAGCCTATTTCAGAGGGGTAGAACTATATAACGACAACCGCAAGGAGGATGCTTTTCAGTTATTTACCAAAGCATTAGACCCATCGCCTGATTACAAAATAAAAGCGTTAGCACATTTTTGGCGTGCTGAAATTTATTTCGAGCGTAAAAATTGGGACGAAGCACTGGCTAATTACGAAGCTTTCTTATCAAACCCTACCGCCTCCCAAACAGAAGAGTACACCATGGGATTTTACAATGCGGGATACACGCTTTATCAAAAAGAGAAGTATGTAGAAGCTGCTTATTATTTTGAGAAATACATTGCCAATTCTGGAGAAAATACAAAAATTACCAAAGATGCTATATTACGTTTAGGCGATTGCTTTTTTATTCTAAAAGACTATAACAAAGCCATTAGTGCGTATAACAAAATAGTGTATGGTAAATATACTGGTAGTGATTATGCGCTCTTTCAGCGCGGTATTATTGAGGGGATAAACAATCAGTATGCTGCTAAAATAACTACGCATCAACAGTTACTAACAGAATATCCCAACTCGATATATGCCGATGATGCTGTGTATGAAATAGCCTACAGCTATTTTATTACCAACAACAATGAGTTGGCACGCACAGGCTTTAACCAGCTATTTACTAAATATCCCGAAAGCAGTTATACACCTAAAGCTTTGCTTAGCAATGGTTTAATGTATTACAATAGCAACGAAGATAGTAGTGCTATAAAAGTATATAAGAAGCTGGTAAATGATTATCCGCGTAGCGAAGAAGCACAAGAAGCACTATTGGCCATCAAAAACATTTATGTAGAAAACGGAAATGCGGATGCATTTTTTACGTACTCTAAAACCGTTCCTTTTGCCAATTTCACTACTGGCACACAGGATTCGTTAAGCTACAAAGCAGCTAATAACCGCTATATGCGTAACGATTGTGAAACCGCAATTACTTCTTTTGATAAATATTTAGAACGCTTTCCCGAAGGCTTTTTCAGCATTGATGCACACTACCAACGTGCAGAATGTTTAATAAAAACCAAGAACTTAGCAAAAGCCGAAACCGACCTTAATTATATTGTTCAGCTTGCAAGAAATAAATATAGCGAACGTGCATTACTGAACTATGCACGGGTACTATTGGTAAATAACAAGCCAGAAGTAGCTATACCTATTTTAAAACAATTGGAAAATGATGCCGAGTACAAAACAAGTTATAACTATGCTATAGCCCGCTTAATGCGTGCTTACGAGTCGGCAGGGCAACAAGACAATGCGTACGATTATGCTCAGAAAGTAATCAACTTCGAAAAATCGGCATCGGAAGATGTGAATAAAGCCCACCTTACACTTGGTAAAATTGCTTTGGCTAAAGCAGACACGGCGGGAGCATTAGATAAATTTAAACTACTGGTAAGTACTACCAAAACTATAGCTGGAGCTGAAGCTAAATACCGTATTGCCGAAATCCTATTTGCTCGTGCAAATTATGAGCTTACCCAGCAAACACTATTCAGCCTTATTCAACAAATACCTACTTACGATTATTGGATTGGCAAAGCCTATATTTTACTTGCAGATAATTACCTGAAATTAGGAAATACCTTTCAGGCAAAAAGTACCCTACAAAGTATTATAGAAAACTATACCGAAGACGACGACATAAAGCCTATCGCTACACAAAAACTGAATGCTTTGTTGGAATTAGAAAATCCACAAACACCTGAAATTAAAGAAGACTCGGATCTTGATAATTTATTAATAGAAATAGACGGATTAGAAGATGATGAATAAGCACCGCAGCTATATATTAGCAGTACTTATATGCTTGCTACTTGTGCCAATTGCAAGCATAGCACAAGACCGAAACATATCGGAGGTAATTGACGTGGTACGTCCGTACAAACCTATTTTGGCAGATCCTTTAAAAATAAAGAACAACCCTGAAATAAGCGATAACGAAACACTCAAACCAGATATAGAATACCGCATTAAACCGCTAAAATTAGATTCGTTAAACAACGGCAATCCACTACCGGTAGAGAAAATGAAGGCCGAAAGCATAGCCAAGTTGTATCGTTTGTATGTAAAAGCAGGTATCGGCACTTACCTAAACAACGTAGGCGAATTGTATTACAATAATATACAGAATAAAGAGTGGTTATACGGCTTGCACATCCGTCACTTAGCAGGTGATGGTATATTGGCTAATTCAGCTTTTAGCGAAGATAATTCAGGTGTATATGCCAAAAAGATATTTTCGGGTGCTACGTGGGGTGCAAATGTAAATTACAACCGAAATGCTGTATATCACTATGGCTACAACCACAGCGATACTGCATTTATTAAAAAAGATGTGCGCCAACGCTTTAATACATTTTCGGCAAGCACACAAGTACTTACCACCAACCGTGAGCCCAATGGGTTGAACTTTGGATTTTCTGCCGATGCTTACAACCTGTACGACATAGAAAAAGCAGCCGAAAATGGCTTAAAAACAGATTTGTTTTTTGACCGTAAATGGTTTAAAAACACCATTAATTTACCCGTATCGGTAGATATTTCGGAGTTTAACGGTACTGATACAGTTAATCAGACCAATTTAGTGGTAAAAGTATCGCCAACTTTTGCCCAAAAAACAGATTCGGCGCTTAGCTTTAAAATAGGTGCCACTTTTGCTTACGAGCAATTACAAAAAGGCACATTGCATTTTTACCCACTTGCGCACGTACAATATGTGCTAGTACCTCGCTTTGCTATACCATTTGGTGGTATTAGAGGTGATTTACAGAAACAATCATACAGAGGCTTAAGTACCGAAAATCCATTCATCAAATCGGACATTATCCTGCGTAATCAAAATGAAAAAATTACGTTGTATGGTGGAGTAATTAGCAATCCAGGTAGGTTTATATTTAAAGCTCAGCTCAATTATAGCTATATCGATAATTTGGTACTGTTTGTTACCGATAGCACCGACAGCAAACGTTTAGCTATAGTGTACGATGGGAAAAACGGTACCCGCACAAACTTTATAGTTGAAGCAAGTTACCAAGTGTCAGAAAAATTACGCTTAAATGGTAAAGTTGATGTTGCAGGCTATAATACCGTAACACAAATAAGAGCTTGGCATAAACCTCAAACTAGTGCAACTGCAACTGCATCATATAGTATTGCTAAAAAGTTCGTGTTTCAGGCAAACGTATTTTATATAGGCAACCGAGATGCATTGATTAATCCCAAAAAACAAGAATTCAAAAAATTAAATGCTATTACCGATCTAAACTTAGATATCGAGTATCGCTACTCTAAAACACTCTCTATCTTTAGCAGATTTAGCAATATTACTGCCTCACGCTACGAGCGTTGGTTAGATTACCCTGCCTATGGATTTAATTTTATAGCAGGATTGACTTTTGCACTCTAAATTTTATAGATTAGCAACTTTGTACGTATTACCCCCTTTAAATAACTGAACATGGATATAGCTTCATATATTGCCGATACACTCGAAACATACAACCGTGTGGCCATAAAAAACCTTGGCACTATTATACTTACACGTACATCAGCTCAAATAAATGCTGACACACAAACCATATCACCTCCTGAAAAAACGTACAGTTTTGAAACTGGCGTGTCTGATGCGGAGACTGGTTACTTAATAGAACTTATTAGCACACAACGCAATTTATCCGAACCTTCTACCAACTACTTTATTGATAAATGGGTAGAGTTATTAAAAGAAGAAATTTCGGAGAAAAAAGTAGCGTACAGAAAACCACTGGGCTATTTTAGTACTGAAAATGGGGTAACGATATTAAACAGCGGTAGCGATGCAAATGGTTCATCTTCAAGTAAAGATGCCCAATCAGACAGCGGTTTATTCGACTTTATTAAATTACCATTTGGCAAAAAACAAGCCGACAGCTCTAAAATAGCTGCTATAAAAGAGGCAGACGATAGTATTTTACATACATCTGCTGTTGACGAAAATGTAGTAGTACCTGCCCCTGCAGAAAGAGATGAAGAAGCTGTATTGGCTGCCACCCGCGAAATGCTTAAAAAAGAAGCCGCAGCAAAACCGAAATCGGGGAAACCTGGCTTTTTTGCACGCTTATTTAAGGGCAAACCAAAACCAGTAGATACCACAAAACCAATAGAATCTTTTACCCGCACAGAAAAAAAGACTCCCTCAACTAAAAAAGAAACCGAAAAATTGATTATCGGAAAACCCACAGCAGAAACAAGCACAATGGCTATACCTACTGCTGCACCAGAACCAAAAAAGCCCATGAATAAGAAACAAGTAACCCGTATTACGGCCCTTATAATTATTATAGGTGGCATTGCAGCAATCTACTTTTTATTTGGCAGTCAATTACAACACTTCTTATCAAGTGATAGCTCTGCCGATACCTTAACCGTAAAAACTGACACTGTTGCAGTTGCCCCAATAGAAGAAGAAGCCCCTAAGTATAACATGGATTTTGGCACCTTAAAAGAAGGCACACGCTTCCAAATCATCATCGGTTCATATGATAATGCACCTGGTGCAGCTCGTTTTATGAAAAGAATGCAAGAAAAAGGAATTAAAGGCGTTCTACATATTTTAGAAGGCGATGGAAGATTTCGCATAGCAGCAGGTGGATTTACCAACCTTGCTAAAACAAAAGCTTTTTTAAGCTACTACCAAGATGAAGTAGCAGCCGATTGCTGGATTTTACAACTTTAAACATATTTACGTCATGATATTAGCTCAAATTACACAAGCCGTAACTACTGTGGCTACACCTCCACCAGAGTCCTTAAACTTTTTATCCTTAATTATTAAAGGTGGCTGGGTAATGGTACCCATTGCTCTGCTTTCGGTAATTGGTGTATACATATTTGTAGAACGCTATATTACCATTCGTAAGGCATCAAAAGATGAGTCGGCACTACTTTCGCGCGTGCGCGAAAATGTAGTAGCAGGCAACCTAAATGGAGCCATTACGCTATGCAAACAAAGTAATTCGCCTATTGCCCGTATGTTACAAAAAGGCTTATTACGTATTGGTAAACCTATTAAAGAAATAGAAGGAGCCATTGAAAATATTGGCAAACTCGAAATATCTAAGCTAGAAAAGAACATCAGTATTTTAGGCATTATTGCTGGTACTGCACCTATGTTTGGCTTTTTGGGTACAATATCTGGGGTAATCAAAATATTTTACAACATCTCTTTATCAGATAATATTAGCATTGGTTTAATAGCGGGTGGATTGTATGAGAAAATGATTACCAGCGCAGCAGGATTACTTATTGGTATTGTAGCCTATGTGGGTCATCATATTTTAAATATTATGATGGACCGCATTATACTAAAACTAGAAACAGAAGCTATTGAGTTTATCGATTTGTTAGAAGCTCCAGGCAAATGAATTTACGCAAGCGACATAAAGTAACGGCAGAGGTAAATACCTCATCGTTAAACGATATCATGTTTTTTTTGATGTTGTTTTTCCTTATTGCCTCTACTGTTGTAAATCCGAATGTGATTAAGTTACTGTTACCCCGTTCGGCAACAGGACAAACGGTTTCTAAAAAAACCATTACTGTATCGGTAACAAAAGATCTTCAATACTTTGTAGAGAAAACCCTTGTTACGCCAGAAACATTACCTACTGTGCTAAAAAATTATTTAAGCACAACCAATGAACTTACCGTAATACTTTATTGTGATAAGTCGGTAGCCATCGAAAACGTGGTAAACATCATGGATATCTCCAACAAAATGAAGATAAAATTGGTATTAGCCACAGAAAAGAAAGGATAATGCAAGCCAGTGCCGAAAAAGACAATCGTATAAAAGGTCTTGCAATATCAGTAACATTGCATGCCCTACTCCTATTGGTGTGTTTTTTTGCAACTATATCTATCCCTATTGGAGAATCGGAAGGCTCGGGAATTATCCTTAATTACGGTACCGACGAAGAAGGTATGGGTGCCGATGCATTTAGCACCGAAAATATTGCGAGTGGTGCAACACCTACGCTTACTCCCGTTTTTGAAAAATCTGCACCTGAGCCAGCTCAAGATGGTGAGCAAACCGACAAAAGTATTGTTACCCAAGATGAAGAAGATGCACCTATAGTACCTTCTGCTGATAAGAAAGTAAGCATTACCACTAAACCAACAGAAAATACCACAACGGAACCTAATACCACCGTTAACGAAAAAGACATTGCCATTTACAAAGGTCCTAAAAGTACAGGTGGCAGCAAAGGCGACGGTACTGGTACTAAACCAGGCAACCAAGGTACCAGCGATGGAGACATTAACTCGGGCAATTATGGATCGGGCAATAGCGAAGGCTTTGGTAGTGGCAACGGAGGCATTGCCTTGAACCTGATTGGTAGAAAGTTTCTTGTAAAACCCATTATTCGTGATGATGGACAAACGCAAGGTAAAATAGTGGTAGAAATAAAAGTAGATAAAACAGGTACTATTATAGAAGCAACTGCAGGCTATAGAGGCACTACCTTATCCAATACTTCCTTATGGAGAAAATGCGAAAAAGCGGTTCTTGGAGCAAAGCTAAACTCGCTTAGTACTGCACCTGATCTGCAAATAGGTACTGTAATTTTCAATTTCGATTTACAATAATTTTTTTGAATGTATGATATCAAACGGAGAGCTAAATTCCACTATTAGCCAAGGCATTGCCCGTATTACCTTTTACCACCCACAAAGTAATTCATTACCAGGTTCGTTACTCCGCAATTTAGCCCAAGAAATTACGGCTGCGGGTACTAATAAAGAAGTAAAAGTAATTGTATTGCAAAGTGCCGAAAACAGAGAAGCTACTGCAAAAGCAGGGGCATTTTGTGCCGGAGCCTCTTTTGATGAACTGATGGCCATAAAAGATTTAGAAAGTGGTAAAACCTTTTTTTCGGGTTTTGCAGGGGTAATTAATGCCATGCGCAAAGCACCTAAATTTGTAATAGCTCGTGTACATGGCAAAGCCGTAGGCGGTGGCGTGGGCATAGCTTCGGCAGCCGATTATACCTTTGCAACTGATACTGCTGCGGTAAAACTGAGCGAATTAGCAGTAGGTATTGGACCATTTGTAGTTGGACCTGCTGTAGAACGTAAAATAGGTACTGCTGCTTTTTGTCAACTCACCATTAATGCTACCGAGTGGCAAAGCGCCCAATGGGCTAAAGAAAAGGGCTTGTATGCCGATATATTTGCGTCTACGGCAGATATGGATACTGCCATAGACGCCTTGTGCACCAAATTAGCAGCCAGTAGCCCCGAAGCCATGGCCATGCTTAAAAAAATAATGTGGCAAGGCACCGAAAACTGGGATGAGTTATTGGTGCAACGTGCTGCAATGAGCGGGGAGCTTGTTTTAAGCGATTTTACCAAAAACTTTATACGCAGTTTTAAGACCAAGTAATGGTTACACCTTATTAAGTGTAAAAACATCTTCCATTACATCGGTAATAGCCAAATAACTATCCTTGAGCAGTATAGAAACGGTATCTGTATTTGCCCATCGCACCTCCGTAATATTTTCTTCGAGTTGGGGTGTAATTTTTTGTTTAGACGATGCTTCCATTAAATACCAATGCGTAATTTTAATTATAGGCACTTGTTTATCGTAATAGAAATGAAAGGAGGGTTTTAAGGTACCAATCACTCTATCTACTTTTATCCCACATTCTTCCTCAACTTCACGTACGGCACAAGTTTCTATTGTTTCGCCTTCTTCCAACTTTCCTTTGGGTAAATCCCATTTATCCAGTCTGCGCATAAACAGATATTCCTCTTTCTCATTCCTTACCACACCACCAGCAGCCTCTATATACTTTAGTAAAGAAAACGAATCTACTATGGTGTGCCAATTTGCAGGCACGGCTACGAGCAGCTCATCTAAGGCATCATCTGTTTCTAAAGCCTTAATGGCTAACAGAATATTTTTTTCTACAGCAGATGCAGCCGCTTGAGTAGACGGAACCAAGGTTACCGCCTTATCGTTTACATAAATTTTATACCTTTGAGTCATAATGAACGAACAAGAAACTGCCCTAAAAATAGCTGATTTTTTATTACAAGTAAAGGCAATAAAGTTACAACCTAATCAACCATTTACGTGGGCTTCTGGATGGAAATCTCCTATTTATTGTGATAACCGCATTACGTTAGCTCATGCACACATACGCACCTATATTCGTCAATGTATTAGTCGTGCCATAGAGGTTAATTTTGAAAAAGCAGAGGTAATAGCAGGTGTAGCTACAGCAGGTATTCCACAAGGAGTATTGGTAGCACAAGAACTGGGCTTGCCTTTTGCCTATGTACGCTCGGCGCCAAAAGCACATGGCATGACCAACATGATAGAGGGCGAAATACATGCAGGCCAAAAAGTAGTAGTTATAGAAGATTTAGTATCTACTGGTAGCAGCAGCCTTAAGGCCGTAGAAGCATTGCGTGAAGCAGGTGCTGATGTAATTGGCATGGTATCTATCTTTACATATGGATTTGATATAGCCAAACAAAACTTTGAAAATGCAAAATGCCCGTTATTTAGTTTATGCGATTACGATGCGCTCATTAAACAAGCATTAGACAGTGGGTACTACATCACCGAAAATGATGTAGCTACCTTAAAAGCATGGAGAACGAGCCCTGAAACGTGGAGTAATTAATGGGTTGTAGGTTGTAAGGTTAAAGATACTCCTATACTTAAATACCATAAGCTAAACAAATGATGCCATACAAAGCCTTATTTGTAAAGCACCTGCAATATCAAAGGAATTAGAATGCCTGTTTTACATTGCTACACATTATCAAATGAAAAACATACTTGTTTGTCTTCTATTCTTCTTATTCACTCCTAACCTATTCTCTCAGCATTTAAGTGCTGGATATGTTTTTCAACTCTCAAACGACAAAGATTTTAACCCCAGACATGGCTGCTTTGGCGAGTTTACTTACGAATTAAAAAATACTCTACTCGGTACTAAAATAGCCACTTCCTTTGCTCGCTATCCGTATTCTGCTTTTACAGAAGTAAACGGCAATTTGGTTAAAACAGATAAAATAGTTTTAGAAAAAAGCCAGTGGACAGCCTTATCGTTTTTTTACTGCTATAGCTTTTTAAAGAATTATCCTATAAAACTTTTTGCAGGTCCTGCTATTGGGGCATCTTACTCTAATCAGACAGGCAACCCTGATTTCTTCCGACCACATATAGGAGCCATTTTCAAGCTAGTTCACAAAGACCTCATCTCTAAAAATATTGGTCTCCAATTTGGAATAGCACCTACTTATTTAATAAATACTGGAGAACTACTTGACGCTAAATATGCACTTGCAAACAGCACAGTTATATTAGAGTTTCAATTTGGCTTAACGTATATATTTTAGTGAGCCTATTCAACTAAATTACTTAAAAGTATATAAAAAGATGACCACTATACAAAGCGAAAAAGTATTGTTTACAAAATCGGCAGAAGACGTGTTTAATTTTTTGGCAGATGCCAATAATCATGAACAACTCATGCCCAGCAACATTACTAATTGGAGCAGTACTGCCGATGATTGCTCTTTTTCTATCCAGAATATGGGTACGTTGCAGTTAACCTTTTCGGAACGTAAGAGCCCTAACTTTATTAAAATTACTCCTGTTGGCAAGGTACCTTTTACCATAAACCTACAATGGGATATTGAAGCTACTGATACGGGCTGTACCGCCCAACTCACCGTACATGCAGACCTTAACCCATTTATAAAGATGGTTGCAGTAGGTCCACTCACTACATTGGTAAACCACCAAGTACAACAACTACAAAAAGCGGTGTAACCAGCAAAAATAATGGTCGGATGACTTTGAGTCATCCGACCATTATCGAACACGCTGTGTTAAAAAAACCTATTCTTTTACAAAACGTGTGGTATATACCTTACTGGCATGTGCAATACGTACTACATACAAACCTGCTGCTAAATGGGCAACAGATACAGTATTGTTTTGTACTGCCAGCGTGTTGCTACTACCTTTTGCATCTATTACTTGTACTTGGGCAATTGTTGCTCTTTCTGGTAGTTGTAGTGTAAGTTGTTCCTGTGCAGGGTTTGGATATACTCCAATAACTTGTTTAGCGGTATTATTTATAATCGAAGCTGTACCGCCTACTGTAAATTTGATACTGGCGGTATCAAATCTGTTTTGTCCCATATACCTTCTATACCACGCTTTGTAAACTAAGGTATAGGTACCTATTGGTAGTAAACCAATAAGTACAGTATCTGTAGAAAAGCAAGGTGAAGTTACGGAAGGAGGATAGTGATAGGCATCTACCATTAGATTTTTCGTACCCATTCCATTAATAAATGATGTATCTAATTTACAATCATCTGCCCCATCTGCAAAAGAAGTTTCGCTGATTACCCAAATCGAGTCGGTATTGGTACTATCCTCTGATAGAATCTTGAGTGCCTCAATACTCACAACTTGTGCATATGCTTTTGAAATAGAAAAGCTAAAAGCAAGCAGTATGATTGCTACAAGTAATTTATTAGTATTTTTCATAGTATTTAACTGATTTAGGTAATGTAAGTTATACTAAAAAAATGAAATCGAAGGCATGCTTTTAACGTACTACATCAAATTAAAAAAAAGCGGTCTGCTGGCATAAGCCAGCAGACCGCTAAATGATTTAATCTTATCGTAACTAAACTATTGCTTCATATTCAACTTACCTTCTAATAAGGTAAGATTCTTTTGCAATTTGGATGCCATGTTGCTATCGTTATTCAACGTAGTAATACGTACAAACTCTTGCATAATGGCCAAACCTGTACGCATTTCTTGCGCATACATGGTTGGGCTTTTCTTGCTCAAATCAGCAAAATAGGTAAGCTCTTCATTAATATACTTAGCCGATTTATCAATCAAAATCTCTGCTTTTTTAGGTTTGTTAGCTCTAAAATACAACTCGCTCATACGCAAGTTTAAAATGGTGCCATTCATAGAACCATAGTTTTTAGGTACAATGGTTTGTATTTTGTCCATCACCTTTTCGCACGAATCCATTTTACCAGCATTGGCACACGCATTGGCTAATTGGAAATAGAAGTTTTGCAATACCGATACCATTCTCCACGATTCTGGATCTACATAAATATCTTTTTCGATGTTACCAAACTTAAACTTGGTCATTAGGTTTTCGTACATCACATCAATATTTGGTTGTGTAGAGAAACCTGGATCGTCTACCGCAGCTTTTATAGGTACCAAACGGTACGCTAAACCTTCTCCACGGAAATAGTTTTCTAATCCCAAGTAATTTTCATTTGGCATGGTCACCGAGAAATAGATAGGACGCTTCCAGTTGTTGTTGGCAATCAGATCCATTACCATAAGGTCGTTTTTGTAAATACCGTTACGGGCAATTTGCCATTCCATTACTGGAGCAATCTGTGGTACATCCTTTTGGTCAACCGTTTTTGATTTGATTGCCGCTTCGGCATCTACCGTAAGTTTTAGGTTTTTGGTAGGTAAAAAGTTGATATAGTCGCCACCACGTGTTTGTAGTTGTGCTTCTTTATCATCGCTACCCATAAAATCTACTACTTCCTTCAGTTCTGCACTTCCTTGCAAGTTCATGTCGTAATACGGAACATAATCGCGCAATCCAGTTTTAATCTTATCAGGTGTGTACGTAAAGCCCATCCCTTCCGAGTCGTTCATCTTTTTACGCATTTGATTGATGTACCAATCGATACCCAACAAACTTAAATTACATACACGTATATCTGGACGAATGCCTTCTACTTCTTGGGCATACCACAGCGGATATGTGTCGTTATCACCCATGGTAAAGAGGATGGCATTAGGAGCACAAGAGTTTAGATAATCGTGTGCCAAATCGCGCGCGGTGTATTTGTTAGAACGATCGTGATCATCCCACTCCTGCTGCGCCATTAATGTAGGCACTGCTACTAAGCAAAGTACCGTACTGCCTATAGCTGCTATTTTACCCGATGCTTTTTGTTTAAACGCATCGTAAATAGCCAATACGCCTAAACCTATCCAAATAGCAAAGGCATAAAAGGAGCCTGCATAAGCATAATCACGTTCGCGAGGTTGTAATGGTGTTGTATTAAGGTAAAGCACAATAGCTAAACCTGTAAAGAAAAACAACATGGTAACGATAATACCATCGCGCTTATCTTGCTTAAACTGATACCATAAGCCTAAAATTCCTAAAATAAAGGGCAGAAAATACAAGCGATTGTATGCCTTGTTTTCGGTAATGCTTGGAGGTAAATTTTCTTGTGAACCTAAACGAACAGCATCTAATGGTTTTATACCACTTATCCAATTACCGTCGGTTAAATTACCATGCCCCTGTACATCATTTTGTCTGCCTACAAAGTTCCATAGCAAATAGCGCCAGTACATATGCCCTGCTTGGTAGCTTATTAAAAAGTTAATATTGTCGGCAAAATTTGGATTTTTTGTTCCTGAAATATTTAACCAATCTTTATAAAAAGACACGTGGTTGGCCTCTCCGCTAAATATACGTGGCAAAATAGTTGTTTTACCAGGTTCGTATACTGGGTATGAGCGCTCGCCTAAGGATTCGTATTTATTTTCTCCCTTGCGATATAGTGTAGCCCCCTTTTTCTCGTCTATTGCTTTTGCATTGAAATACTGTCCTCTAAATAATGGTCTATCGCCGTATTGCTCGCGGTTTAAGTAATTTAAAAATGCATATACGTTATCTGGTTGACTATTATTTAAGTTAGTATTTGCTTTTGCACGTATAATAATCATGGCAAAACTACCGTACCCAATAATGATAAAGGCAGTAGAAAGCAATGCTATGTTTAATACGGGCTTTACCTTTTTAATAGAGTAATGAATACCGTAAATGAAACTACCTATAAATAGCACCGAAAAGAAGATAACTCCCGAGCCGAAAGGCATTCCTAAACTATTTACAAATAGCAAATCGAACTTAGAGGCTATGTTTACAATACCCGGAATGATACCGTATTGTACAAATCCTAAAATAGCAATAGATATTGCCGAACAGTAAATAACTCCTTTGCGGGTAATTGGAAACTTGCGGAAGTAGTATACAAAGGCTATTGCTGGTATAGTTAGTAAGTTAAGTAAGTGAATACCAATGGAAAGACCCATAATGTAGGCAATAAACACCAACCATCTATCGGCATGTGGTTCATCGGCAACAGCTTCCCATTTTAAAATGGCCCAAAAAGCAATAGCTGTAGCTAAAGACGACATGGCATATACCTCTGCCTCTACAGCCGAAAACCAAAAAGTATCTGAAAATGTGTAGGCCAATGCCCCCACTATACCAGCACCCATAATGGCAATTAATTTTTCGCCAGAAAGCTCTTCATTTGCTTTTACTACTATTTTCTTAGCTAATGCCGTAATCGTCCAGAACAAGAATAGGATAGTAAAACCGCTACATATAGCCGAACTTACATTACCGAAATAGGCTACCATAGACGTATCAGTACCAGCCAATAAGGTAAACATGCGCACTACCATCAAAAAGAATGGGGCACCTGGCTGATGCACTACTTGTAATTTATAGGCAGCAGAAATAAATTCACCACAATCCCAAAAGCTACCCGTAGGCTCGGCAGTAAGTACGTAGGTAGTTGAGGCGATGATAAAACACAACCAGCCTATCAGATTATTGATTTTTTTATAGTTCATAAACGTTTATAACAAAGCACCGAAAATAGAAAAAATAAGAACAATTTGTTTGCTTTTTCTTACCAGCAAAGCATCCTTTTAAATATTAGTGTTTCGAGTAATGTTTTAGACGCATTACTTCCTCATCACTAAGGTATCTCCAACGCCCGCGAGGCAGGTCTTTTTTAGTAAGTCCTGCATAAATTGAACGATCTAGTTTCACCACATCATAGCCCAAATGCTCGAAAATACGACGTACAATACGATTTTTACCGCTATGTATTTCTATACCTACTTCTTTTTTGGTTGCTCCCTCTACATATGCCAAATCATCTACCTGCACTTCTCCATCTTCCAGTTCTAAGCCTTTTACTATTTTATCAAAATCGACTTTACGAAGAGGTTTATCTAAGGTAACATGATACAGTTTGCGTACTTCATGTTTGGGATGAGCCATTTTTTGGGCTAAATCACCATCATTAGTCATGAGCAACAAGCCCGTAGTGTTTCTATCTAATCTACCAACGGGATAAATACGCTCGCGCGAAGCCGACTTTACCAATTCCATTACTGTACGGCGTTCTTGTGGATCTTCTGTAGTGGTAATGTAATCTTTGGGCTTATTTAACAGCACGTACACTTGTTTTTCACGCTTTAGTGGTTGCCCATTAAACGTTACTTTATCCTCTCTCGAAACCTTGTAACCCATTTCGGTTACCACAACACCGTTTACAGTTACTTCGCCAGAAATAATGAGTTCATCCGCTTTCCGGCGTGAAGCAATACCCGCATCTGCCAAATATTTATTGAGGCGTGTCAGTCCATCCGAATTTGTGGAAGGGGTAGCTGTTTTCTTACCCTTACCGTACGGACGTTTTGCTGAGTCGAATGATTTTCCAGATTCTGATTCTGGCTTATACTTGCGTGGTGCATCACTATCGCCCGAACGCTCCTTGTACTCTTTGTAAGAAGATGTTTTTCCTTTATCACCTACCGGCTTGCGCTTACTAAATGGGGTATCTTCTTGCTTAAATGTTCGTGGACCTCTGTTAAAATCTCTTGTATCCGATTCTTCGTTTTCTTTATCAAAAGGACCCGTACTGCTTCTTTTTGCTCTACTTGGAGCGCGCTCTAATGAATCGTCTTGGTTGTATTTTCTTTCGCCTCTTGGTGCTGCTGATTTATCTCTATCAAACGAACCTCCATCTGCTCTTTTTTCGCGTGCTGGTCCTCTATCTGATGAATCTCCTCTATCGTATTTCCGTTCTCCTCTTGGTGCTGCTGACTTATCTCTATCAAATGAACCTCCGCCTACTCTTTTTTCGCGTGCTGGTCCTCTATCTGATGAATCTCCTCTATCGTATTTTCTTTCTCCTCTTGGTGCGCTTGACTTATCTCTATCAAAGCCACCTCCGTCTGCTCTTTTTTCGCGTACTGGTCCTCTATCCCCTCCATCATCCTTTCTAAAATTTGATTTTGTGTACGATTTTTTATCTCCGCTATCGGTTCTTTTTTCAGCTCCGCGCTCTCCTTTATCAGAAGCCGACTTTCTCGGTCTATCACCACCCTTTGGTGCATTTCTACTAAATTCAGAGCCCGATTTTTTACCCTTACCCCTACTGTTACCTTGATCTTTATTAAACATCTGTGAATAATCTATTAAAACTTAATTCAGCTAAGTATCGTTACTTAGTACTACTTCATTTCTATAAGTGGCTCAAAATTAACATAAAAAATCCGTACCTTTGCGCCTTCTTTTAAAATGAGGTTAAATTAACGTTATGCTACTTATCACTATATGTATTCCTGCATAGCCATTGTTTCACTAAAAATAAGTTGATGAAAAAATACATACTCACCTTTTCTGCCGTAATACTCCTAATGGTAGTTGCTAAACTTTTAACATTTGGCACTCCTCCAAACAAACAGGAAACCAATCCTGTAAGCGACCGCTTTAATGTATATGCGGTATATGTACCTGCCGATGCATCCTTTGCTGGTGAAAAAGTGCCTTTAGAGGACTTTGATGTGTACGAACGCTTAGACAAAGAACTACTGGTAAATACTTTTTACCAATCTCAAACTTTATTATTGCAAAAACGTGCCAACAGATGGTTTCCAACCATTATTCCTATATTAAAATACTACGGTATTCCCGAAGATTTTAAATACATCCCACTGATAGAATCGGGTTTTGCCCATGCAGTATCGCAAGCAGGAGCCGCAGGATATTGGCAATTTTTAGACAAAACAGCCCGCGAATACGGTATGGAAGTAAACGAATTTGTAGACGAGCGCTACAATGTAGAAAAAGCTACCGAAGCTGCTTGTAAATACTTTAGAGATTCGTACAAGCAATTTGGCAGTTGGGCTATGGTAGCTGCTGCGTATAATATGGGGCAAACTGGGTTGAAGAATCAAGTAAAACGCCAAAAAGAATTGTCGTACTACGATTTGCTCCTTAATGCCGAAACGGCTCGTTATGTATTTCGCTTAATTGCCGTAAAACAAATTATTGAGCAGCCTGAAAAATATGGATATAAAATCAGTAAAAAGGATTTATACCCTCCGTTAGAAACGTATAAAGTACGTGTAGATACCACTATTACCGATTTTGTAAGTTTTGCCCGTAAGTTTAATATCAACTACAAAATATTACGTATTGTAAACCCTTGGTTGCGCGATGCTTATTTACCCAATGCTTCTCGTAAGGTATATTATTTAGAGATACCTAAAAACACAGCACTTTACAAAGAGTTATTACAAGAAGAAATAAAGGGCAGCAACCAATTACTGCCACTAGAAGAAAACGAATCGGTATCACAGCAAATGCAAGAGCCTTCTTTTAATCAAGAAAATTTGGACATAGCTATGGCTACAAAAGGGTTGAGTAAGCTAGAACACTCCGTAATAGAAGGGGAAGAATTAGCCAGCATTGCCGAACAGTATAAAATATCTGATAAGCAGCTTGCTTTATGGAATAATCTTAGCACCAACTACTTAGAAACAAATCAAAAATTAGTTGTGTACCTGCCGCAAACAAATTAGCTTTATAATCGGTTTAAGGGCATAATACAGCATGGCGGAACACACAGAGGACGAGGGTTTTATAGAGGTTTTTGGAGCACGGGTTCATAACTTAAAGAATATAGATGTAAGCTTTCCGGCTAAAAAGTTGGTGGTAATTACAGGATTAAGCGGCAGCGGAAAATCTTCTTTAGCCTTCGATACCATTTATGCAGAAGGGCAGCGTCGTTATATGGAAACATTTAGCGCTTACTCTCGTCAGTTTATGGGCAATTTAGAGCGACCTGATGTAGATAAAATATCTGGACTCAGCCCTGTAATTGCGATAGAACAAAAAACTACCAGCAAAAATCCCCGCTCCACAGTAGGCACTATTACCGAAATTTACGACTTTTTACGTTTGTTGTATGCCCGCGCGGCCGATGCTTTTTCGTACAATACTGGCGAAAAAATGGTGCGCATGAGCGAAGATCAAATCATTGCCCACATTATAGCTCATTTTTCTGGCGAAACAATTACTCTTTTAGCACCTGTAGTAAAAGGACGAAAAGGACATTACCGCGAATTGTTTGAGCAAATACGCAAGCAAGGCTATCTGAAAGTACGTGTAGATGGCGAATTGCTGGACGTAGAACCCAAAATGCAACTCGATCGCTATAAAATACACGATGTAGAAATTGTGATAGACCGCATTGTAGTAAATCCCGACGACCGCAAACGTGTGGCTACATCGGTACAAACTGCACTTAAACAAGGGAAAGGCGTAATTAAAACTATTTCGGGTAAAGACGATACCGTAAACCATTTTAGTAAGTACTTAATGTGCCCTACATCTGGCATTTCGTACGACGAACCACAACCAAATAGCTTTTCTTTCAACTCGCCCTATGGCGCCTGCCCTACCTGCGGTGGACTGGGCGTTATTTACGAAGTTGACAAAACGTCGGTAATGCCAGACCCTGAACTCAGCATTATGACTGGTGGTATTGCTCCATTAGGCGAATACCGCGAAACATGGCTATTTCAAACACTAAAGGCCATTGCCAAAAAATATGAGTTTTCATTAGGCACGCCTATAAAAGATTTATCTGAAGAAGTCATAGCTATTTTATTGAATGGTACACATGAGGTAATTGCCGTACCCTACCAATTTAACAGCGGATATACCCAAAATTACAAGGTAAGTTTTGATGGCATTATTAAAATGCTGGAAGACCAACAAAACAGACGCAGCGAAGATGCCATTGCCGAAATGGATGATTTTAGAAGTATAAAAACGTGTCCGGAATGTAATGGCGCCCGCCTTAAAAAAGATGCACTCTATTTTAAGATAGCCGACCAAAATATTTTTGGGCTGGCTTCTATGGATTTAAAACAGCTGAGCGTTTGGTTCGACACTGTAGAAAATAGCCTAAGCGAACGCCAAAAAACCATAGCTATCGAAATTTTGAAAGAGATTAGAGCACGTATTGGCTTTTTGTTAGATGTAGGGTTAGATTATCTTACGCTTGATCGACTCTCTAAAAGTCTTTCTGGTGGCGAGGCACAACGTATTCGATTGGCTACACAAATTGGCTCGCAGTTGGTAAATGTGCTGTACATTTTAGACGAGCCGAGCATTGGTTTACACCAGCGCGATAACCAACGATTGATAGATGCTTTAAAAAATCTACGCGACATAGGCAACTCGGTATTGGTAGTTGAGCATGATAAGGAAATGATTTTAGAGGCTGACTATGTAATAGACATGGGACCAGCAGCTGGCGTTCATGGCGGACATATAGTGGCGCAGGGTAAACCAAGCGAATTGTTAGCTACAAATAGTATTACCACCCAATACCTTACCGGAAAACGCAGCATTGCTACGCCCGAAAACAGAAGAGCGGGTAATGGTCTCGAACTAAAACTAAGCGGCGCTACGGGTAATAATCTTAAAAACACAACACTTACCATTCCTTTAGGTAAATTAATTTCCCTTACAGGTGTATCGGGCAGTGGAAAATCTACGCTGATTTCTGAAACGCTGTATCCAATACTAAATCATCATTTTTTTAGAGCTAAAAAGAAACCTTTACCCTATAAAAAGCTTACAGGATTAGAACATATTGACAAGGTAATTGAGATAGATCAAGCACCGATTGGACGTACACCACGCTCTAATCCTGCTACTTATACTGGCGTATTTAGCGACATCCGTTCTTTATTTGTACAATTGCCTGAAGCCAAAATAAGAGGCTACAAACCCGGTCGTTTTTCTTTTAACGTAAAAGGCGGACGCTGCGAAACCTGCGAAGGTGCTGGATGGAAAGTAATTGAGATGAACTTTTTGCCTGACGTTTCCGTGCTCTGCGAAACCTGCCAAGGCAAACGCTATAACCGCGAAACCTTAGAAGTGCGCTACAGAGGAAAATCGATTAGCGACGTGCTAAATATGAGCATTGATGATGCGGTACTCTTTTTTGAGAACATGCCTTCTATTTTGCGTAAGATTAAAACACTGCACGATGTGGGCTTGGGTTATATTACATTGGGGCAATCGTCGGTAACGCTTTCTGGCGGCGAGGCACAACGGGTAAAGTTGGCTACCGAGCTCTCTAAACGAGATACTGGAAAAACGTTTTATATTTTGGATGAGCCTACCACAGGCTTACACTTTGAGGATATTCGTGTATTGTTAGGTGTCCTTAATCAATTGGTGGATAAAGGAAACACGGTACTGGTAATTGAGCACAACTTAGATGTAGTTCGCGTATCCGATCACGTAATTGATTTGGGTTTAGAAGGAGGTGCTGGAGGCGGAACGATTATTTTTGAAGGCACTCCCGAAGAAATGATTAAAAATCCAAAAACACATACAGGAAAGTTTTTGGCGAAAGAAATGTAGTTGGACTACAATATGCTGAACACTTTTTAACTGTCATGCTGAATTCATTTCAGCATCTAAACACCTTACACAAATGCCGAAACAAGTTCGGCATGACGACAGGAAAGAGAGAATTCCTTAAAGCACAAAACCTACACTTGCTACTAACGCACAACCATCAAATTAAACGGAGCAACAGCACCTGTTTCTATGTGCTGTATGTAATACGTCCCTTGAGCAAGGGCAGATACATTTATAACTGTTTCTGAATTCTTTTCGAGCACGATTGTTTGTACTATTTGCCCCAATACCGAAATCATATGGTATGCTCCAGCAACTGGGGTATTTACCGTCAGTGACGTAGTACTTGGGTTTGGATACATCTGCATAGCTGATAATGCTATTGCAGCATACATACCCGAAGTTTTATTAGCAACAGTAAAGGTGCGACTTACGCTTATGGCGTCTGTATAAATACTATTTCCTGCTTGACTGGCAGTAATGGTAACTGTACCTGCATTAATTATTTTTAAGGAATCTGCATCTACAACTTTTGCAATGCCTATATCCGAACTGGTAAACACAATAGGATTACCTGAGGCACCACCTGTAGCTACCAATTTAAAAGTAGGATCTCCAACCATTTTGTTAGTGATCACTTTAAAACCAATGGTTTGCTTCAGCTTGTTTATTTGAGTTGTTTTGGTAGCTGTACCGGTGCAATTATTCCCATCGGTATAGGTATAGCTAATGGTATGTATGCCACCACCAGCGGTATGGGGATTGAAATTATTGCCGCTAATACCTGCACCCTCAAAAATTCCTCCTATGGGGTTACCAGTAAGCACAATGTTGGTGTCTTTTACGGTATAGCTGGTGGCTAAACCACTATAACTTACTTTAAGTTTTGCTAACACATTAACGCCAATGGTATTGCTTTGCACCGAGCAGCCTTTGTTGGTATAATACGTAGCAAAATAATTGCCCGTAGTAGTTGCTGTAATCGTATCTGCAAAACTTTGGTTGCTCCATTTTAGGGCTACCTGAGCGTTGTCATAATCTTCTGTTTGTAGTTGTACGCTTTGCCCATAACAAACGGTAGTAGCCGAAGTAGCTACAATGGCTGGTAAAGCACTCGTAGAGTAATTGAATAATATGGATACTGTATTGGAGTTTTGATTGGCTGTAACGATGTCCGTTTTGCCATCTGCATTTACATCTACTACGGCTACACATCGTGGGGCTAATCCTGTAGCATAATCCGTTTTGGCGGCAAATGTACCATCACCTTTACCTAATAATACCGAAGCCGTATTGGCATTGCTATTGGCTATAATGATATCTGCTTTGCCATCCGCATTTACATCGGATATTGCTACTGATGAAGGAGATGCACCCACAGCATAATCTGTTTTGGCAGCAAAAGTGCCGTTTTCATTACCCAACAATACGGAAGCTGTACCCGCTGAACTGGCGTTTGCGGTAACTATGTCTGCTTTACCATCCATATTTACATCCGTTACGGCTACTGATGTAGGAAATGAACCTGTGGTATAATCTGCTTTGGCAGCAAAAGTACCATCGCCATTGCCTAACAATATCGATACCGTATTTGCACTACGATTTGCCGTAATGATATCTACTTTACCATCTGCATCTACATCCGCTACCACTACGACTCCTGAAGCAGCACCTGTAGCATAATCCGTTTTGGTGGCAAAAGTACCGTTACCATTACCCAATAGTACCGAAGCGGTATTGGCAGTATTATTTGCCGTAATTAGATCTGCTTTGCCATCCGCATTTACATCGGCAATGGCTACAGACCGAGGAGCTGATCCGGTGGCAAAATCTGTTTTGGTGGCAAACGTACCGTTGCCATTACCTAATAGTACAGAAGCCGTATTTCCTCCATTATTTGCCGTAATCATATCTACTGTACCATCTGCATTTACATCGGCTAAGGTTACCGCATACGGGTTTGAGCCAGTAGCATAATCTACTTTGGCATTAAAACTTCCGTCCCCATTACCTAAAAAAACCGAAGCAGTTCGTGCATTGCTATTTGCCGTAACCATATCCACTTTACCATCCGCATTTATATCGGTTAGTGCCACAAATCGAGGAGCTACTGCTGTAGCATAATCTCTTCCTGTTGCAAAAGTGCCATCGCCATTACCCGCAAGTATGTGTACAAAATCTTTTACTCCTACTAAGATATCTGGTTTAGTGTCACCCGTTACATCGGCTATGGTTACGCATTGAGGGGTTAACCCTGTTGCATAATCTGTTTTTGTGGCAAAGGTGCCGTTGCCATTGCCTATTAGTATGGAGGTTGTATTTGCACTACGATTTGCCGTAATAATATCTATTTTCCCATCCGCATTTACATCGGCTACCGCTACCGATACCGGATTAGCACCAGTAGCATAATCTGCTTTTACGGCAAAAGTACCATCGCTACTACCCAATAAAACTGAAGCTGTGTTACTAGTAGCATTTGTTGTAATAATATCTGCTTTACCATCAGCATTTGCATCTGTTACTGCTACAGCTACTGGATTTGAACCAGTAGTAACATCTGTTTTAGCAGCAAAGCTGCCATCGCCATTACCCAGTAGCACCGAAAATGTGTTACCAGTAGTATTAGCAGTAATAATATCTAATTTTCCATCTGCATTTACATCACTTACCGCTACTGCTACAGGTTGTGTACCGGTAGTAATATCTGTTTTTGCGGCAAACGTACCATCGCCATTACCCAGTAGTACCGACGCTGTATTTGCCGAACCGTTGGTTGTAATAATATCTGCTTTTCCATCTGAGTTTAGGTCGGCTATGGCTACTGCTATAGGTTGTGTACCAGTAGTAACATCTGTTTTTGCAGCAAACGTACCATCGCCATTGCCCAGTAATATCGAAACTGTGTTATCCAAGCTATTGGTGGCAACAATATCCATTTTACCATCTGCATTGATATCAGCTAACGCTATTGCTAGTGGGAGCTTGCCTGTGGGATAGTCTTTTTTAGCTGTAAAAATGCCATTTCCATTACCCAATACTACCGAAACGGTATTTGCATTGCCGTTGGCTGTAACAACATCTAGATTTCCATCCGCATTTAAATCGGTTGTTGCGATAGCAACTGGCGTATAGCCAATAAAACTATAAAGGGGATTAGCAGATTTATTGAAACAGGGTATTGTTTGTGAGTAGGTACTGACTATACTGCACAACACCAGCAATATAAAGGATGCGTATTTTTTTATATTCATGCTTAGGGTAAAAGGTAGCTATTAGATAATGTACTTAGGGGTAATTGCCGCCATTGCTTACACAGTGGCAACTTGCAGCAAAACTACAGACTATCATCCACATAAACAACCTGTTATTACGATTGCTCTTTTCTAATTCTTCTTCTTCAAGAACTCGGTTTTTACTACCATAATGCTTTTACCAATGCGACATTCTATGGCATTGGGGTCGTTGGTGAGGCGGATATTTTTGATGGTTTCTCCACGTTTAAGCGTTACCGGAGAACCTTTTACATCTAAGGATTTGGTAAGAATAACCGAATCTCCATCCACTAACACATTACCGTTGCTATCTTTTACTTCCATTTTCTTAACATACTGGGTAAGACGCTAAGGTATATAAATAAGCGGAGCGATTGTGATTTTTACTATCGTTACTTATTAATTCTCTGCTGTGCTCACAATTAATATCGCTGAATGTTGTAGGGTAATAACTATAAAAAAATTAGTTTTGCAAACTCAAAATAAAATAAATGGAACATATTAAATGTTTGATTATCGGTTCGGGACCTGCTGGGTATACAGCAGCTATTTATGCAGCGCGTGCCGATTTAAAACCCGTAATGATTACAGGAATTGAAATGGGCGGACAGCTTACGCAAACCACCGAGGTAGAAAATTTTCCAGGATACCCTGATGGCACTATGGGCCCAGAGATGATGGAAGATTTTAGAAAACAAGCCGAACGCTTTGGCACCGATATACGCTTTGGTTATGTATCGGCAGTTGATTTTTCGGTGACTCCGCATAAAGTTACCGTTGATGAAAAAACAGTACTTACAGCAGATACCGTAATTATTGCCACCGGAGCATCTGCTAAATGGTTGGGCTTAGAAAGCGAAAAAAAATACAATGGATTTGGCGTATCTGCCTGTGCAGTATGTGATGGTTTCTTTTTTAAGGGACAAGATGTAGCCATAGTAGGCGCCGGAGATACCGCCGCAGAAGAGGCTACCTATTTAGCTAAGTTGTGCAAAAAAGTGTACATGATTGTGCGCAGAGACGAGTTTAGAGCTTCGAAAGCCATGCAACACCGTGTAGAGCATACATCCAATATCGAGATTATTTATTCTTCGGAAACCAAGGAAATTGTAGGTAATGGACAAACGGTTACGGGTGTTACCGTTACCAATAAAATAACCAACGAAGAACGCACATTAGACGTTACTGGCTTTTTTGTAGCCATTGGGCACAAACCCAATACCGATATTTTTAAAGGATGGTTGGATATAGATGAACAAGGCTACCTAAAAACGATACCCGGAAGTAGTAAAACCAATGTAGAAGGTGTATTTGCGTGTGGAGATGTGCAGGATAAGTATTACCGTCAGGCTATTACAGCAGCTGGAAGTGGTTGCATGGCTGCGTTAGATGCCGAACGTTACTTGGCGCATAAAGAACACGCAGTTAGCTAATAATAGCAATTACAAATAACATTAACAGAAATAGCATACCCAACGGTATGCTATTTTTTTATGCTGCCACCAAAGGTATAGTTTAGCAAAAACGCTTGTTGATTATCAAACTGTTGCTCGGAGTAGTGCAAGGAGAATATAAAGCGTCCGCTAATGTTTTTGTAGCGTAAGGGTGTAAAATAAAAATCGGTACGACTATACGTTTTGCCTTTGTAAAAAGCGTCACCATAGTTTAGGCGATGACCATTACCCATATAAAATGCCTCTTTAATACCAGCCCCTTTACGTTCTATACATGCTTCTGCTAAAAAACCCGCTGCTTTTCGGGTAACAAATGGCGAACGAATGACTTCTACCGAACCCATAGTACCTACCGATATCGCTACCGAATCGATATAGCTGTTTTTTGGCGCTAATTGTATACCTGCACGCACATAACCTGCGTAATAATCAATTATTCTATCGGTGGGTTGACGCACCAGTGCATTTGCTTGATGAAATACAGTGCTGTAATGATCTACAAAAAAAATACCTTTTTGAAGCCGCCCTGCTATACCATACAAAAATGCCTCTTTTTGGGTGATGCTTTGTTTACCTACCCAGTCTATCCAAACGGTTTCGTGCCCCCATTTGCCCTGAAACTGAAACAACATACCCTCTACATTTGGGCGGTAATAGTGTAGCGTATCGGTAAGTAAGGCACGTGGATAAGTGTCCAACAGGTTTTTGCGCGGAAATGCGCCTATATTAAATACTACCTTTTTATCCGAATAAGTATAGTAAGCTACTGGTTGCACTACATCTACAAAACCAGAGCCACCAAATTCTTTGAGTGCATTTAGCCCCAACGTAAACCGATGAAACGTATCGGTTGTAAATTGTACGGTAGGGCTTACGCGCGTTCCGAAAATAGTTTGCTGGTATTGCAAGGGGCTGGTATATTCTCTATTGTCGCAAAAACTATGTACGCCTATATTATACCGAATAGTATTTTGAGCCTTTGCAGACCATACACAACTCATACACAAAACGAGTATCAGCTTGCTAAGGTGTTGGGTACGGCGTACTACTGTGCTATTTGAATGCATTGCTGGTGGCAAACCTACATAAAAATCTCTTTGGGGTAAACTACGTGCATTCTATTTACCCTAAAAACCAGTACAAGCTTATACATGCAGCATTTTAGGCATTACCCTATTGTATACATGCAATACTTGGTTTATTTGTATATAAAGTTGGTAGGCGCAACACAACAAGGTAACAATAGCCAATGTAAACAGCCATCCGCCATCATTTTGCACTACTACTCCCAATACAACTGCATGAAAAAATAATGCTCCCAGCATTAATCCAAACCCTAAAATTGCACCTATGTAACTAAATTCCGTCCAAAGCAACAGTACCGAAGCTACTAACTCAAAGCTACCAATAAGGTATCTGCCCCAGGGTTCCATACCCACTTCGGTAAAAATAAAAACCGACTCGGGCTGTGCCGTAAACTTATAAAACAGGGTTTGCAGCATAATAAGGGCAGCTATATAGCGTGTTAGCGTAGAAACCATTGCAGCTATTTTTGATTTGTCCAATTTTTTTCGGCTTTGGGGTATAAATTTCCTTCGTCTTTATTCCAACTATCAAGAGTATTGTTGAGTAGCTTATTGTAAAAAAGCAGCAGTTTTCCGTTCTTAATTTTATAGGTTGTGGGGTTTATATCTACTTTACTACCATCTAAACCCATAGCATAAGCACACCAGCCACCATAAGCAGGTGCATACTTTTGTGGTGCTTTTTTAAAGATTTCTAAATTGGTAGCAGTACTAAAATAGTACATAGCACCTTGGTAGGTAGTTACAAATGTTTTACTTCCTTTTTGTGGCACCTTCCCGATAAAGTACGATACCGCATCGTAACCTTCTATAGCTACCCCATTTTTTGTAAGATTTTGAGGTTGTGCTAATGTTGTAAAGGAAATCAACAATACAATACCGAGTAACATATATTTTAACTTGTTCATATAGCGTGATTAATTGATGAATTGTAATTCGGCAGTGCCAAATATTTGGGTAAAGGGTTCGCACCAAATACAGATAAACTTATAACTACTCACATCTACATTTTTGGCAAACGTAAGACTAAACGTTCCTTCCTTGGTGAGTGAGCCTAAGTTTACGAAGGGTTTTGCACTAGCATTTTGAGCTAAATAAATACGTACATCGGGACCGCTACCCGTTTCAAAATTCTCGAATACCAGCAAATAATCATTGGGGCGATTGTACAATTTTACATTGCCCGAAGTGTTTTTGGTAGTGCGCTTAAACGTACCTGTAGCTATTAAGGTATCTGTTGCGCTATTAATGGCTACAATTTCTACTACATCATCTGTTTTTTGGCATGCACTTGTTACTATTGCAACAAGGCAAATAAAGAGGAACTTTTTCATCTTTTTTTGTTTTAGTAAGAATCTAATACAAAGGAACAGCGATTCAAATCAGGCAATTGTCGTATAGGATACATTCGGTTGTTTTTTTTCTTTATTTATTTGATAATGAAATTTCATCTGGTACTTATACTGCTTTTTGTGTTGGTAAAGCCCACTTTTTCTCAAACCGTTACCCCTTTTTTTGATACTACTTTTAGCAACCACTACCTTACAACACTAAAAACCGAATACGGTCAACACAAATTAGTAGCAGCACCCTTTGAGAAACAGTGCCTTATTGCTTTATCCTTTTACCCTGAGTTGAAAGATATTCGTATTGTATTTAAGGTGAAAAAAGCATTTATTCCCTTGTCTGCACGACCTACCACCTGGAGTTTGCTCTTTTTACCTGCAAAAAAACGTAGCTATCAGGTAATTATAAGCAAGCAAACAACTGACAAATTAGAGCCCATTTTATTACAAAATCTATCTTTTAATGCACAAATAGGAGTATTAGGGCATGAATTAGCGCACACCTCTTATTACACCAAAAAAACGGGTATTGCTATAATAGGCATTGCCATACGCTACTTTTCGGGAAGTTTTCGCAACCGTTTTGAGTTTGAGAACGACCGCCGTACCATTGATCATGGATTGGGCTATCAGCTATTGGCATGGAGCAGTGATGTGCGCAAGGCGATGAAAACCAGCAATTGGCAAGGTGCTGCAAAAGCTGATGATGGGCAAACGGAGGGATACATGAATCCCAACACTATTGAAAAAATTATACGCACACATACGCTATACAAAAATGAGTAATGTCGGCATACCGACATTGCATAAAATATACGTACTGTACTTTTGAGTTACATATATGATACTACAACAAACCACCGCACAAATTTTAGGTCAGCTAAAAGTATTAGTAGCCGATTTGGGGAATGAGGCATATGCTAAACCGCTATCCGTACTTTCTAACAATACTATTGGTAAACACGTTCGCCACATCTGCGAGTTTTTTGATTGTATGCTGCAAGCTCTTAGTACCGAAATTATAGATTATGATAATCGTACACGTAATGTATTGCTCGAAACAGATACCACTTATACTGTAAAACGCTTAGATGAATTAATACGTGCTATACAAGGGATTACCGAAAACAGACCTTTAGAAATAGTTTTTTCGTACGCCGAAAACGAAACTGCCGTAATAAACACCCTACTCTACCGCGAAATGGCGTATAATATAGAGCATGCCATTCATCACATGGCTATTATAAAAATTGCTATTACACAAGAATTTGCCTATATTCAAGTACCCACCCACTTTGGAGTGGCTTATTCTACCATTCAATATCAGCAACAATGTGCACGGTAAGTTTTTTACCCTTAACCGATAATGGTTTTATTCTTACTTCCAACCGCGACGAATGGACACAACGCCAACCTGCCTTAGCACCACGTAGGCATAAGATAAATGGCAAGTATGTATTTTTTCCGCAAGATCCCCAAGCTGGAGGTACCTGGATTGCAACCTGTGAATATAACTATACCCTGTGTTTACTCAACGGTGCTTTCGAAAAGCATCATCCTCAGCCACCTTACAGGCTAAGCAGAGGCAAAATGTTGCTCGACTTTTATGCCTATGATGGCTTAACCGATTTTATTACCACGTATGATTTTAAGGGGATTGAACCTTTTACGCTACTCGTAATTAATAGCAACAACCACGTGCAACTAGACGAATTACGTTGGGATGGCACTACCTTGCACCACATAGTAAAAGCGGCTAACGAACCACATATATGGTCGTCGGCTACGCTATACAGTGCACCAATAATACACTTGCGGGAGCAATGGTTTGCCAATTTTTTGCACCAACATCCAAATTTTGCACAACAAGATGCGCTTCATTTTCATGAGTTTGGTGGAACTGATGATAGCCATTCTGATTTGGTAATGAACCGTGATAATAAGGTGCTTACCCAAAGCATTACCTCTATACAAAAAGACGATAAAAATTACAGAATGAGTTACCGTGATTTGCAAAAAAATCAAACCTTTGTATACCGTATTTTACAAAGCCAACGCTCATGCTAACCAGTCAATTACACCAACTTTACCAGCGCGAACTACTTGTTTTAGAACAAGAACTATCAAAGTATGAAGCCGAAAGCAAGCTGTGGCAAATCGCACCTGGAATTAGTAATTCGGCAGGGCACCTTTGTTACCATATATGTGGCAATTTGCAGCATTTTATTGGCGCACACCTTGGCAATTCGGCTTACGTACGCAACCGCGATGCCGAATTTACTAATCCTTCCGTTTCGCGTAAAGAATTGCTGGCATTGATTACACAAACACAAAAAGACCTAACTGCTGGATTTGCTGTGCTAAACGATACTCGTCTAAATGAAACCTACCCCTTACCTTTTTTAGGCGAGCAACGTACGATAGGCTTTATGCTAATGCACCTCTTTGGGCATTTGCAATACCACATTGGGCAAATAAACTACCACCGCCGATTGGTATGAAACTAGTTAAACAACCTTTGTGGTATATTAAGCTAACACGTTTCGAGTTTTGGCCTTACTGGGTATTTTATCTCCCCTTTTTGTTTTACGGGCTATTTTTAGCGTTAAGGGCACGCAGTTTTACCTATTTTACGGCTGTAAATCCGGGTATGAAAGCTGGGGGCTTAGTGGGCGAAAGCAAACTAAATATGCTCAGCCAGTTAGACGCAACGTATGTACCCCAAACTATACGCATAGACACAAGTACTGCATCCATAAAAACACTCGCTGGTGCTATTCAGTTTCCGTGTATAGCAAAACCAAGTACTAGCGAACGTGGCATTGGTGTAGAAAAAATACATAGTCAAGAAGAGTTGTTGCGGTATCTAACCAGCCATTCGGGAGAAGTACTGCTGCAAGAATTTATCGACTTTGACATAGAACTGGGAATATTATATCATCGGTTTCCGAATGGAAAAAGCGGTATAACCTCTGTAGTGCATAAAGAGTTTCTTAGCGTTACCGGTAATGGAACAGCTACGTTATTAGAGTTGCTAAAAGGTAACGAAAGAGCACGTTTTCGTATGGATTACCTAAAAATTAAGTTTAAAGACCACCTAAAAAACGTACCTCTTTTGGGTGAAAAAATACTACTCGAACCTATTGGCAACCATAACAGAGGAACTGCTTTTTTAGATGCCAATTACCTAATTAACCCAGAATTGGTAGCCGTATTAGACACTTTAGCTGCACCTTTAAAAGGGTTTTATTATGGCAGATTTGATATAAAAACAAAGAGTATAGCCGATTTATACGCTAACCAAAATATACGTGTGCTAGAAGTAAATGGCGTAGAATCGGAGCCTGCACACATTTACGACCCCTCTTTTAAGCTATTGGCTGCCTATAAAGCGGTGAAACAACACATGGATATTATATACACCATCAGTAACATAAATAGGAAAAATATATTGCAGCAACACTCCCTTTTTCAACTGATTAGTGCTATTTTTAAGCATTTTGCCGAACGCAAACAATACAGCAACACATGAGTGTAGAAGTAAAATATTGGTACCTGCGCAATCATAAATTATTTTCGACACTGAGCAATGCCGATTTAACCGATTTATGCATTATTACCCGATTTAAAGAAGCTGAACGTGGAGAAATTATCTACTTTGCCGATGAGCCTGTACAACGTATTTACTTCCTTAAAAAAGGGATGATAAAAATAGTAGAGGTAGATGAAAAGGGCGAAGAGGTAATAAAAGATATTATACAGCAAGGTGATTTATTTGGTGAAATTACATTAGCCGCCAGCAACGAAAAACATGAGTATGCACAAGCTATAACCAAAGAAGTGGCTATTTGCAGTTTTAAACTCGAGGATTTTGAACACTTGCTCGAAAAAGACCCAGCTCTTGCCATGAAATTTTACAAGTTTGTAGGCTTTAAATTTAAGCGCTTACAAAACCAATACAGCAATTTGGTTTTTAAAGATGTACGCGCTCGTTTAATTAGTTTTTTAAGAGACTGGGCAGAACGCGAAGGCGAACAACGCCACGATGTAACGATACTAAACAACTACCTTACCCACCAAGATATTGCCAGTTTGGTGTGTGCTACCCGCCAAACAGTTACCCAACTGCTTAATGATTTGGAGCATGAGGGTAAACTAAAATATTCTCGCAAAGAAATTGTGTTTGCTGACCTCAAACAGTTGGGGTAATCGTATACTTGTGTTGTACTCACAAGCTAAAGAAACACGTGAACAACCCAACCTCCCAACTTTATAAAACTGCATTTGGACTTGCCATTTTTACCATTATTTACAACCTTATAGAAGGTAGTGTAGCCACTTTTATTGGTTTTACCGACGAGAGTTTAACCTTATTTGGCTTTGGCATTGATAGTTTTATCGAAACCGTTTCTGGTTTTGGCATTTTGCGTATGGTAACACGCATTCAACTAAACCCCAATAGCAACCGCGACCAATATGAACGTGCAGCACTAAAAATAACTGGTTTTTCCTTTTATGCCCTTGTATTGGGGTTGCTTGCTACCTGTATCTACAATATATACACTAAACATACTCCCGAAACCACGTTTTTTGGGGTAATTATTGCCCTCGTTTCTATACTCATTATGTTGGCACTCGTGTATTGGAAAACAAGAGTGGGTAAAGCCTTACATTCTGACGCCATTATTGCCGATGCCGACTGCACAAAAGTGTGTATCTACATGTCGGTAGTGTTGCTTATTTCAAGTGCGTTGTATGAGTGGATTAGATGGCCCTATTTTGATAGCATTGGCGCTCTTGTGTTGGCGTATCTTGCGTTTAAAGAAGGGCGAGAATGCTTCGAAAAAGCTACCAGCGATAAACTCTGCGGCTGCGAGCATGAGTAGAAAATAACTGCCTCTATTATGTGTGAATGATGTAACTCATTCCTGATGCCATGTAATCTTTTCCATCTCAATGGATTCATCTTTACAGTGTGAAAATTACTTCACCCCTAAAACTTACAAGGATGACCGATTTAAAAAGCTGTATCGATGCCTGCTTAGCCTGTATGATTACTTGCGAAAGATGTATTTGTGATTGTATTAAAGATAATAACCAAACGTGCATTTTGTTGTGCCGTGATTGTGCCGACATTTGCGCTTTATGTGCCAGATTAGAGGCAAGGGGTTCTAATTATGCACAAAATGTACACGCCTTATGTGCTAAGGTATGTAACGCATGCGCAGAAGAATGTGCCAAACATGCTGCTCATCATGCTACCTGTAAAGCGTGTGCAGAAGCATGCAAAGCATGTGCTGACAGGTGTGCTCAACATGCCCATATTATGGCATAATTGCCACAAAAAACATTAAACTAAAACAGGGTTTAAAAAGCAACTTTGCTTCCTAAACCCTGTTTTTATATCATTTTACCCTATTTATTCCTTTACAAAACGCTGTGTGCTTACTGCACCGTTTGCAAGATTTGCTTTTAGTAAATACGTTCCTGCTGGCAAATCAGTAGTGTTAATGCTATTACTGCCGTTCAGCACAATGGTACGAATTAGCTTCCCGTCGATACTCACAATAGCTACTTGCTCGATAACGCTACCTTTTGTAGCAATAATTAGTTCGTTTTTAGTTGGGTTGGGATAAATGACAAACGCATTAGTATTGGTACTAGCAGCACCAAAAACACCACTGGTAATACTTCCTTCTGGCGTACCCAAAACGGTTTGATAAATTTCTTTAGTAACTGTATTTTGCACAAACGCTACCACACGCAACTCCTCTGTATTCTTAATATTGGCAATATCCCATTCAAAATCAATAGCTTGATTTGCTGCAGTTAGTACCGTTCCGTCAAAACTAGGAAGCATCTTGCGCATTACGTAATGGTATTCCTTTTCGCTGTTTTTACCTGGTGAGGCTTTATAGCTACTTTTTAATACCGTATGTTCAATTACGGCAATTTTTACCACCAAATTAGTTAGCGTAGTATCAATAGCAGTAGTAAGCAACTGACCAGTAATACGCCCTTCGTTTAGACTTAAGTTGGAAAATGCCAAATTATACACCAAAGGTTTTGCCAATTGTTGGGCTACTATTGTTTCTTTTTTGCTACCAAAATCACTAGTAGTGCCTCTGTAGGCGATACCATCTACAATACTAAACGGCACACCAGATACCTGACCGTATGCTACAGCGGCATCATTATCTACCTTATTTTCGTGATACATAGAATCTAAATAAGGGAAGGATGCATGGTAAGCAATCATCACCACCTTGTCTTCATTTTGATTGACATAAGCGCTTACAGGAGGAACTGCAGCAGCGCAAGGCGGGCAACCCGAATTGGTAAACTGCTCTACCAATACTACTTTTTGTGCACTTGCAGCAAACATACTTGCCGACAAGAAGATTATTAAACTACCTTTTTTCATTTGTTTATTATTTGATAGTACAAATGTATCTAGTACCAAACCCAACTTTTGTCGCATTACCGACAATTCTACACATTGCAAGCGCAGTCAGCCCATTTTTCTGTCATGCTGAGTGCAACGAAGCATCTACACGCTATGCCCGCCTGCGGCAGGCAGGCTAAGAATAACAGGTAGCGTCATATTTATGTCATGTTTTAAAAAAGTTCACTTTTCTTATTTGGATTAAATCTAAATAAATATATTTGCATCCGAAATAAACAACTCAAAACATAACATGATACGCTCATCCATTAAGTACAGTTTTGTGGCAGCTGCAATAGCCACCGTTTTTGCTTCATGCGAAAAAGAACCAACCCCTACAGCTCCAGCAGCTACTGGTTTTCGTGCACCACTAGATTATGCAGTGCTTACAGACAGTACAGCATTTAAAAAATTATTTATTGATGCAAACGGAGATACTACGGTAGATTTAACAGCGGGCAACAACCGTTACAGCATGTTTAAGGCATTAGATACCTATGCAAAACTGCCTAACACCACAACTACTGTGTTAGAAGCTACCACATTAACCAATATGTTTGCCAATACAGGCAGTCCTTTTACTGGCACTTCTGCCTACTTAAATACAACTACCGAGCAATTAAGAAGCAAAACAGCTACTACGGTAAGCAATGCAGAGGTAGTACGCACACGTGTAGAATCTTACTTTAGCAACTTAGCTACTGCAAGCCAATCTGTTAATGAAATAGCTGCCGAAGGAAAAGCTGGAAAACTAGGCACTTATTTAGTAGATGCAAACGGTATCGAATGGGCGCAAATTATCCAGAAAGCACTTATTGGTGCCTATCAGGTAGATTACATAGGCAACTCTTTATTAAGCGATGCCTCATTAACTGCTGCTGATAACACAAAATTGGTAGAAGGTAAAAAATACACACAATTAGAACACGTTTGGGATGAAGCTTATGCCAGCTTAACACTTAAATCGGTGTATTTAGGAGCTGCTACAGCTACGACAAACGGTGGAGAAAGCCTATTGGGTACCTATGTATGGGAATACAACAAAGAAGATAACAAAAAAGTGTTTCCTGCTTTCTTAAAAGGCAGAGCAGCTATCGTAAATAACGATATTGCTGTGGCAAAAGCACAAGCTACCATTATCCGCACTGCGTTTGAAAAAGCCATTGCTAATGCAGCTGTGGGTTACCTTAAAAAAGTAAAAGATGGCGGAACTAATTATGCAGCTATTGCACACGCATATGGCGAGGGCGCAGGATTTATCTATTCTTTACGCTTTTGTAAACTGATTGGCGGCGATGATGCATTTTCTGAAGAATTATTAGCTGATGTAAATTTTGCTACAACCGGTATTTGGAAACTTACACCTACACAATTAGAAGCAGCCATTAGCAAAATTAAAACCCGATTTGGTTTAGTATAACAGTACCACACCAAACAATAACACTTTTTTGGGCTACTTGGCAAACTTTATTGCCATTAAAGCCTTTAGTATTACCACAAACCAAGCAGGGTGTTTAAAAACGCCCTGCTTTATTGATACAATAGCAGCATGATTACACGTACACGCATCCTTTGTTGTTTAATAGTATTCTCCATTGCAAGTTGCATTCCACCATCGCTTAGTGATGAGTTTAAGAAAGGGCCTGACAATGAAGATAAAAACAGAGAAGAGTTACTCCGCTACACAGCAGATTCGGTAATTATTCCTGCTTACGATCAATTTAAAGGTTCGTTTGATGCTATGCTTGCGGCATCCATACAATTTAATGCACAGCCATCTTTGGCTACTTTACAGCAATTTCGTGCTACTTGGGCTACGGCTTACACCGATTGGCAACGGGTAGAACTGTTTGATGTAGGACCTGCCGAAGCTCATAGCATTCGCTTTTACTTCAATATTTACCCCGCCAATGTTGCGAGTATTACCAAAAACTTTGCCAACCCTACTGCCGATTTAGAATTACCTGCGTCTTATCCAAATCAGGGTTTTCCAGCATTAGATTACTTACTAAACGGCATAGACACTACCGACGAAGCAATTATTGCTACGTACACAACAGCACCCGATGCTGCTGCTAAACTAGCGTACATCAATCGGATTACCACTCGTATGAACGAGCTATTGCTAAAAGTAGTAGGCGATTGGAAAGCTACTGGTCGCGATGCATTTATAGCAAATACGGGCACAGCTATTGGCTCTTCGCTTTCATCACTAATAAATGGCTATATAATGCACTACGAGCGCTATATACGTTCGGGTAAATTTGGTATTCCATCAGGAGCCCTATTAGCAGGTACCGAAGCCCCTGAAAAGGTTGAAGCCTTTTACAAAAAAGACCTATCGCTCACCTTGGCAAAAGCAGCACATCAAGCAGCCATAGACTTATTTAATGGTAAAAACACTTTAAACAGCACACAAAGCTATTCCTTTAAAACCTATTTAGACGCCCTCGGTGCAAAAGATGCCACTTCGGGCAAAATGCTTTCGGCTATTATAAACGAGCAATTTGAGGTGTGCAATGGGCAATTGAATACCCTAAACGCTAATCTGTATCAAGAAGTGCTTACCAATAATCAGGCGATGAAGACTACTTTTACCACCCTGCAAAAAACAGTACGTTTACTAAAAGTAGACATGTCGTCGGCGATGAGCATTACCATTACCTTTACAGATAATGATGGCGATTAGCAGCGCAGGATGGTGTAAAAGCTACAGTACTAAAACAGTTTCTGCTGCACCATTAGCGGTATTTCGCATACTTTTTGGTGCAAGCATTTTGGCAGGAACTGTACGTTTCTGGGCAAAAGGTTGGATTGAAGATTTGTACCTAAAACCTGTTTTTTTCTTCTCGTACTATGGCTTCGAATGGGTAAAACCCTTGGGGCAATATACCTACATATTATTTGCTATATGTGCTCTATCTGCCCTTTTGGTCATGTTAGGGTATTATTACAGAATCGCTATTATCAGTCTTTTTCTCAGCTTTACCTATATCGAGTTGATAGACAAAAGCACGTACCTCAATCATTACTACTTTGTAAGTCTGCTGTGTTTTTTGCTTATATTCTTACCAGCAAATACTATTTTATCGGTAGATGCTTGGCGTAAAAAACAACACGTTGCGCTAATTCCGGCATGGTGTATAGATGCACTCAAACTCATGGTAGCTATCTTGTATTTTTATGCAGGTTTGGCAAAAATAAATAGCTATTGGCTACTAGAAGCACAGCCCTTGCGTATATGGCTGCCCGCACACAACGACATTCCAGTAATTGGTTTTTTATTTAATAAGGTATGGCTGGCTTACTTTTTTAGCTGGGCATCATGCGCATACGATCTTAGCATTCCATTCTTATTACTCCTAAAACGTACTCGATTAGTGGCTTATGCCCTCGTTATTATCTTTCACGGGCTTACAGCCTTACTTTTCCCAATAGGTATGTTTCCCTATGTAATGATGGTAACAGGATTGCTTTTTTTCTCTGCCAATTCTCACCAACAAATTATTGATACGGTATGTAAGTGGTTAAAAATTCCTCTAAAAACTACTCCACATCAACACACAGTTTATACCTTTCCAAAAAGAGCTAAGCAGAGCATTCTTGTTATTTTTGCACTCTTTTTTGTCCTTCAATTACTTCTTCCGTGGCGCTACTTGCTGTATAACGGAAACTTATTTTGGACGGAAGAAGGCTACCGATTTTCGTGGCGCGTAATGCTGATGGAAAAAGCAGGATATGCTCAATTTACGGTAACAGATACTACAGGCAAAAAACAGTTGGTAAACAACAGCGACTTTTTGACCCCCTTGCAAGAAAAAATGATGAGTACCCAACCCGATATGATGGTACAATATGCGCAACATATAAAGCAGCATTATAGCCACAAAGGATACCTAAACCCAAAAGTAGTTGCCGATGTGTATGTAAGTATAAATGGTCGCTTAAGCGCGCAATTTATTAATCCAACTACAGATTTGGCTGCTCAGGAGGAATCTTTTTACCCAAAAACATGGATACTAAGCCCAGAAAATGAAAAATAAAATCCTACTATTTAGTATCCTTTACTTTTTTGCATTGTGCACGTATGGACAATACCGTATTGATGGAAAAGTTGTTTCTACCACTGCTAATAAACCAGTACCCGATTGTTTGGTAATACTCAACAACAAACTTTCGGTACTTACCGACGAATCAGGAAATTTTGAGTTTACCGATTTACTAAGTGGTAATTACGAACTTATTGCCAGCAGCACGGGTTTTGGTAAAAGCACTACACGCATTGCCATTACTAGCAAAAACGAAACTGTACTACTTGCCATAAAACCTAAAAACACCACACTAAAAGAAGTGGTAATTACCGAAAAAAATGCCGGTTTAGGTTATGCACGCATGCGTGCTGTAGATAATATGGGCATATACGAGGGTAAAAAAACAGAGGTGATACTTCCCGAACAATTGGTAGCCAATTTAGCCACCAATAATGCCCGTCAAATTTATGCGCGTGTAGCAGGGCTAAATATTTGGGAAAACGAAGGAGCTGGTATTCAACTTAGCGTAGGTGGAAGGGGCTTAGACCCTAACCGTACATCTAATTTTAATGTGCGGCAGAATGGCTATGATATCAGTGCTGATGCACTGGGCTATCCGGAAAGCTATTACACCCCACCTGTAGAAGCTGTTGCCAAAATTCAGTTGGTACGCGGCGCGGCATCTTTACAATACGGTACACAATTTGGCGGCTTACTCAATTTTGTACTAAAAGCACCAACACCCGATAAAAAAGTGGCAGTAGTTGCCCGCCAAAGCATTGGTTCTTTTGGTTTTTACAACGGATTTACCAGTTTAAGTGGTACCAGCGGAAAAATTAGCTATTATACCTTTGCGCAATACAAACAAGGCAATGGTTGGCGCCCCAATGCAGCATTTACCAATTACACGCTTTATGCCAATGCTAACTACCAAATTACCGAAAAAACAGCCCTAAAGTTTGATATTACCCACATGGAGTACTTGGCGCAACAGCCTGGAGGGTTAAGCGATGCGTTATTTGTCGAAAATGCCCGCCAAAGCAATCGCGAGCGCAACTGGTTTGCTGTAAACTGGAATTTAGCAGCCCTACATTTCGACTATAAGCCTAACATCAACAATCAGTTTAACCTGCGTGTATTCGGCTTGCTTGCCAACCGTTATTCGGTAGGATTTCGCCCCAACAGAGTGGCTACTATAGATGATAATTCGGAACGCGATTTGATAAAAGGCGACTTTCGCAATTTTGGGGTAGAAGGGCGCTATTTAAAACGCTATACGGTATTAAAAAAGCAAAATATCGCCTTAGTGGGCATGCGCTATTACAATGGGTTTAATCACAGTCAGCAAGGCTTAGGTAGTAAGGGTAAAGATGCCAATTTTATGTTTGCAGAACCTAACAAATTTATTAATTACGATTACCGTTTCCCCAATAAGAATGTGGCTCTTTTTCTTGAAAATATTGTGTATCTCAGCGAAAAAATATCGGTAACACCAGGCATAAGAACCGAATACATCACTACCAAAGCAAACGGTTTTTATAGTGTAATAACTAATCCTGACTTAACAGGTTCAGGAAAGGACACCTTGCGTACTTCCGAAAACAGAGACAGCAAACGCAGTTTTCTATTAGGCGGTATTGGTATAAGCTACAAACCCAATACGCTATTAGACCTATACGGTAATATTTCGCAAAACTACCGCTCTATTACCTTTAGTGATATGCGTATTACTAATCCATCTTCGGTGATAGACCCCAACCTAACCGACGAAAAAGGCTACTCTTTTGATGTGGGAATACGTAGCAACAACACCCTTTTATTGAATTATGATGTTAGTCTCTTTTTCTTGAACTATGCCAATCGCATAGGCGAAGTTCAAATTGTAGATGAAAACGATCGCATATTGCGGCAGCGCACTAATGTAGGTAAGGCTACTGTACAAGGCATAGAAAGCTATGCCGAATTAGATATTGTGCACCTACTTTTTAGGAAACAAGAAAATTATACGGGTGCTATTTTTGTAAATACTGCCTTCATACAATCGGAGTATAAAAACACTACTAATTCGGGCATAAATGGGAATAAAGTAGAGTTTGTACCTGCCATAAACACCAAAACAGGTATACGATTGGGATATAAAAAACTACAAACCTCCTTACAGTACACCTATCTCTCTGAGCAATTTTCTGATGCTACCAATGCCATTAATGGTGGTGTGTCCTCTGTAGTAGGTATTATACCTGCTTATGCGGTAATTGACGCAAGCATAGCATATACCTATAAATGGGCTAAATTAGAAGGCTCGATTAACAACTTAGCCAACGCTTATTACTTTACGCGCCGTGCTACAGGATACCCAGGACCAGGAATATTGCCATCCGATGGTAGAAGTTTTTACCTTACACTGCAGGTAAAAATTTAGGACATCGTACTGAGAACTTTTGTGTGTTGGCTTTTTTGCTTAGCTTTGAACTAACCCAACATCTGTGCCAATTTATATCTCTCCTTTCTCTTCATTTTACAAAGGAAGATTTCATTAAACCATCTAAAAAACAGCATGAAAAACAACATATTTGTATCAAAAATTGCCCTAGTCCTGATATTTCTTATCGCTATAAGCTGTGAAAAGCCAAGCGTGGAGCAGCCAAAAAAATCTCTTGAATTACCTAAATACACTGAAACTGGAGCTAATACTTTTGCTTGGATTATTAATGAAAAAGAATTAGTAATAGCGAATGATAACTTTCCGATTGACCCACATATTGCTGGTGGATTTGATCCTAAAACGGGAGTATTCGGTGTTCATGGAAACCGATATGAAGAAACCTACAATGCTAACTTTTATGTCAGTATGGAAAATTTACTCAGCATAGGAAAATACACCATGAATCATACAGATAATTACTTTAATTACTACTTAAATGATTTAAGTAGTAATAATGCAAATGAAGATTATTATACAGATTCACTTCATACTGGCGAATTAGAAATTACCAAGTTAGATACCATAAATAGGATTGTAGCTGGTAAATTTACTTGTGTCTTGCTCCAGCATTCTCCCAATGGTGTCCCATTAGAAGCTACTATTACCCTTAGAGGGCAGTTTGATTACAATTATCCTAAATTCGACTGACCTTAAATTATTAAATTACGAGAAAAGTCCACTTAAAAAGTGGGCTTTTCTCGTATTGGAGAGCAGTCCCGATAATTATCTGGAGAACTGCCGTCCGCCTAGGCGGATATGAATCCTATGCTAATCAATAACGGTATAACTTTAGTTTTTATAAATGTTCTTCCGTTGCCCGATTTCAATTCCTTTTCTCTCTTCATAGCTTCTTTTTTATCAGCAAAATGCTCGGTATAAATTACTTTCCAAGGTCTGTATTTTATCGTAAACCCATGTATTGCAAGATGATTGTGAGATTTGAACCGATTAATTAGGTCGGAAGTATATCCAGTATAATAGCTATTGTGCTTTTCTGAGTATAATACATAAACAACAAATTCTTCCATAAAAAAACCCGCTAAATTAGCGGGTTTAGTAGCGGGGAGCAGGATCGAACTGCCGACCTTAGGGTTATGAATCCTACGCTCTAACCATCTGAGCTACCCCGCCGTATATTTTTGTGCAGTATTTCAACTGCCGTCCGCCCTAGGCGGATATAAATCCTACTCCGACTTCGGCGGATACCCCGCCGTATTTTTCGGACTGCAAATATAGAAATTTCCATTCTGTTTTTGATAAATAGATTTAATTTTCTAATTTTAAAAAATTCATCGAAAGCTTATTATAGCACAGAATGAACGAATTGAGATGGAAATAAAAGCTAAGTATCGCTTAGAGTACGAAATAAAGTCGTCACCTAAAATATTATTCAATTACATAAGTACTGCTTCTGGCTTAGCTGGTTGGTTTGCTGATGATGTAAATGTACGCGACAATATCTACACATTTATGTGGACTGGTGATAGCGCACAAGCGCGTTTGCTTACACTAAAAGAAAACAAACTGGTAAAATTTAAGTGGGAAGACGACGAACCATATTGCTTTTTTGAATTGGAAATACAACAGGACGAACTTACCAATGATGTAGCCTTGTGTATTACCGATTTTTGTATAGAAAGCGAACGGGAAGAAAAAGAACTTATCTGGAACAGCCAGGTGGATGAATTGATCGCTTTATTGGGTGCCTAAATACGCCATACTTCGTGAAGAAGATAGATTCCTTAATTCTTAAAACCTTTATTTACCCCCTATTCTCCACATTTAGCATCGTGCTGTTTTTACTGCTGATGCTTTTCTTGTTTAAGTACATTGATGATTTAGTGGGCAAAGGGTTTGAATGGTATGTGGTATTAGAACTCATGTTCTATGCTTCTGCCAGTCAGGTATCGGTAGCTTTACCCTTAGCAGTACTCCTTTCGGCTATTATGACCTATGGTTCACTTGGCGAACAATACGAATTGGTAGCACTAAAATCAGGTGGTATTTCTTTACCCCGTGCATTGGCACCCTTAGTGGTGTTAGTTTTCTTTATCAGCATTGGCGCTTTTCTCTTTTCCAACTATGTATTACCAGTAGCAAACCTAAAAATGGGGGCACTGCTACACGACGTACGCAACCAAAGACCTGCCTTTTTGCTGAAAGAAGGTATATTTTACGACGGCATTGAAGGATACACCATCCGTATTGATAAAAAGGATGAAGATGGGGTACATTTAGCGGGCATAATGATTTATAATCACAGCGCTGGCTTGGGTAATAGCAATGTATTAATTGCCGATTCTGGCGAGATGGTAAAATCTGCGGACAATCGCTACCTTACTTTTAAACTAAAAAACGGAATCCGTTACGAAGAGCAAGCTGGAAAAGACCAAGTTTACTACGACCCACGCCGACAATTTACTCGGATAAAATTTAAAGAACATGAAACGAAGTTTGATTTATCAGGTTTTCAGCTCAACCGCACGGATGAATCCTTGTTCAAAAGCAATTTTTTAATGCTGAATGTAGCTCAGCTGAGTAAAGCTTCCGACTCATTAAAAATAGAGCTGACAAAACGTGATAGCTCGTATGCCTTTTTTGTAAAAACATCTTTCCGCTTCTTCAAGTCCGATTTTACCACAAAAGCTAAAGATACGATAACCTACAACTTGCCTAAATCTGATAGAATTATGATTGGTAATGCCATGAATTCTATACGTTCTATCAAATCGTACTACACTTCTGAAAAAGAAGCACGTGGCAGTGCTTATCGGCATATACTACGCTATATTATCGAGTTTCACCGCCGGTTTACCATCTCCATAGCCTGTTTGGTTTTCTTTATTATTGGTGCCCCATTGGGTGCTATTGTACGTAAAGGAGGCTTGGGTATGCCAGTTGTAATTGCCATTGTACTATTTATACTCAATTACATTATTTCTACTACTACCGAAAAATATTGCCGTGATGAAACACTCCCTATGGCAGGTATGTGGGTAGCTACTGCGGTGTTTACCCCAACGGGATTGTATCTGCTGTACAAGGCATCCCGCGATTCGGTATTGTTTGACATAGAAACGTACACTCAATTCTTTAAAAGAATTTTTCAACGAAATACACGTACCGGCGCATGAATATCCTGTTATTATGCAATAGAGTGCCTTATCCAGTAAACGATGGCTGGACAATTGCCGTGTATAACATGATTAAAGGACTAGCAAAAACGGGTAATAAGGTAACTGTTTTGTGTTTTAATACCAAAAAACATTATTACCCAGAGGCAAAACTGCCGCAGGAATTGCTCGATAGCTGCGAGTTGCATACGGTATATTTAGATACAGATGTAAAACCAATAGCCGCATTCTTTAATTTATTTTCTTCGCAATCCTACCACATTACTCGGTTTATTAGCAAAGCCTTTGAGCAAAAACTACACGAATTACTACAAACCAACACCTTTGATGTTGTACAGTTTGAAGGGCTTTCGGTAACTCCTTACGTACAATTTGCACGCACTAACAGTACAGCAAAAATGGTGTACCGAGCGCATAATATAGAGCACGTTATTTGGCAACGGTTGTACCAAACTACAACGTTTTTGCCTAAAAAATTGTACTTAAAATTGCTCACAGCAAGGCTTAAAAGCTTTGAAGAAAAGCAGCTACAGTATTTCGATGCCATTGTACCCATTACCAACCAAGATAAAAGTTGGCTAAAACAATGTCAACCGCACTTACCCATTCATACTATACCTGCTGGGTTAGAATTAGATACGTTCCCTGCAGTTCAGCCTCCTGTAAATGCATATAGTATTTTTCATATTGGTGCATTAGATTGGCAGCCTAACCAAGAAGCACTAAAATGGTTTTTGACCAGTGTATGGCCTTTATTGCAAAAACAACTACCCCATCTGCAATTCTTTATTGCTGGTAAAAACACTCCAGAAGCTTATTTCAATTGGAATATTGCAGGGGTAAAAGTACTTGGACAGGTACCTAATGCGGCACAGTTTATGCAAGCGCACAATGTTATGGTGGTACCTCTTTTGTCGGGTAGTGGTATGCGCTTAAAGGTAATAGAAGGAATGGCGCTGGGTAAAACCATTGTAAGCACCACTGTTGGTGCTGAAGGAGTAATATGCAATCCTAGCGAAGATATTTTACTAGCAGATACTCCCGCCGATTTTAGCGCCGCTATTGCGTACTGTATTGCCAATGCCGAAAAAAGCGAGAAAATAGGCAAAAAAGCAGCACAAACAGCTCGTAAACATTACGAATATTCTGCTTTAACCAATCAATTAGTTGCATTTTATCAACAATTATTATGATGCTTGAGCTATTATTTTGGTTAATTGTTGGAGCTGTTTTACATAGCTATTTAGTGTTTCCATTGGTATTGCAGCTGTTTGCCGCTACAAAAAAGCAAAACGAACTTACCTACAGTTCAACCGATGAATTGCCTCATATAGCCATTATTTTAGCGGTATATAACGAAGAGTTGGTTATTGAACAAAAACTACAAAGCACTTTTACAACCAATTATCCGCTCGATAAGCTAACGTTTTTAATAGGCTCCGATGCCTCCACCGATACTACCAACGCTATTATTACCGATTGGCAACAGCGCTACCCGCAAATTAAGTTTAGCCAATTTTCGGCACGTACGGGCAAAGCGGGCATTGTAACCCAGCTAATAAATGAGGCAGAGGCAAAAATTTTTATACTAACCGATGCCAACGTATTTTTTACCACAACTACCCTATTTGAGTTGGTAAAACATTTTAAAAATCCTGCAATAGCTCAAGTAGGAGCAAATATTCTTAATCCGCAGCATAAAAAAGAGGGTATATCTTTTCAAGAGAAATCGTACTTGAGCCGTGAAAATTTAATGAAATACCAAGAAGGCATTATATGGGGCAGCATGATTGGTGCATTTGGTGGATGCTATGCTATTCGTAAATCGTATTGCACAACCGTACCTGCAACGTATTTAATGGAAGATTTTTTTATATCCATGTATGCGCTTAGCAAAGGCGGAAAGGCAATAAACGAACTGCAAGCCGTTTGCTATGAAGATGTTTCTAACAAGATTTCTGAGGAGTTTAGGCGCAAGGTTCGTATATCTTCGGGCAATTTTCAAAATTTACACCATTACCGTTCATTACTATGGCGGTTCAATGGCTTATCTTTTTGTTTTTGGTCGCACAAGGTATTGCGTTGGTATGGGCCTTTTTTTATTTTATCGGCCTTGTTCTTAAGTGGTATTTTAGCATTAGTAAGCAACTTTTATGCTGCTTTATTGTTAGTACAGATACTATTGTTAGCCATTCCGCTACTCGATGTAGTATTGCGTAGTATGGGTGTGCACAATAAACTCTTCAGATTTATTACGCATTTTTACCTCATGAATTTAGCATTGCTCATAGGTTGGGTAAAATATGCAAGAGGAATTAAAGCAAGCATTTGGGTACCCACGCAGCGCAATCAGTAGCAGGTACATAATTTACGAGTAAATAAAAAACATGTTTAATACTATAGAAGAAGCCATTGCCGATATTAAAGCTGGAAAAGCAATAATTGTAGTTGATGATGAAGACCGTGAAAACGAAGGTGATTTTGTAACAGCAGCCCGAAATGCTACGCCAGAGATGATTAATTTTATGGCCAAGGAAGGTCGTGGTTTAATATGTGCACCCCTTACCGAACAACGTTGCCAAGAATTAAATTTAGACATGATGGTAGGTAGAAACACCTCTTCTCATGAAACTAATTTTACCGTTTCGGTAGATTTAATGGGCTTTGGCTGCACTACGGGAATTTCTGCAACTGATAGATCTAAAACTGTTTTACGATTAATAAATACCGAAGCAAAGGCAGCAGAATTTGGCCGTCCTGGGCATATTTTTCCATTAAAAGCCAAAGAAGGCGGAGTACTTCGCCGAGCTGGACATACAGAAGCTGCTGTAGATTTAGCTCGTTTAGCTGGTTTTGAACCTGCCGGATTAATTGTAGAGATTATGAACGATGATGGCGAAATGGCACGTGTACCCGATTTAGAAAAGATCGCCAAAAAATTCGACCTTAAATTTATCTCTATACAAGATTTAATTGCGTATCGTCTACAAAACGAATCATCTGTACAAGAAGAAATACATGTAGATATGCCTACTCAATGGGGTAATTTTACAATGAAAGCATTTACCGTAACTGCTACTGGAGAAACCCATCTTGCACTAATAAAAGGTGACTGGAAACCCCAAGACCCTGTTTTGGTACGCGTACATTCTTCTTGTGTTACTGGTGATGTTTTTGGTTCGTGTCGCTGCGATTGTGGCCCACAATTGCATAAAGCAATGCAAATAGTAGAAGCAGAAGGTAGCGGTGTAATTTTATACATGCACCAAGAAGGCAGAGGAATAGGACTAATAAACAAACTAAAAGCCTACCAATTACAAGAAAAAGGATTGGATACTGTAGAAGCAAATATTCAATTAGGTTTTAATATGGACGAGCGCGACTACGGTATTGGAGCTCAAATATTGCGCAAATTAGGCGTGAGCAAAATGCGCTTAATAAGTAATAATCCGACAAAAAGAGCTGCTATTGTAGGTTATGGTTTAGAAGTTGTAGAAAATGTACCACTAGAAATACAGCCCAATAAACACAACGAAAAATACCTACAAACCAAGCGTGATAAAATGGGTCACACTATTTTAAAGAATAAATAAGGGCTAACCCCGATGAAATTGGCACGCCTACTTTTTCTATTGTGCATTGTGCTACCTGTAAACAGTTGGGCACAATACACCATAAAGTACGAAGACTGGAAACTGGTTTTTGAAGAAGAATTTAAAGGGCAAAACAGCGACCTGTCTAAGAACTGGTATTATTACTACAAGTTTGGGCAAATGCAGGCGCCCAGCACTATTTATTTCAATACGTATACCGATACCAGTAACCTTATCGTAAAAGAAGGAAAAGCCTACCTTTTTACAAAAAAACTAGACTACCCCGTTATTACCCCAGATAGCGGTATTTATAACTACAGCCATGCGCTGCTGCGTAGCAAACAGGATGATTTTCCGCAATACAATGATCGATTTCCACAATCTGGAGGATATTTATACGGCATGTTTGAAATACGCTGCAAACTACCTAAAGTAAAGGGGCAATTTCCTGCATTTTGGTTGTGTGGTAATAATGCATGGCCACCAGAAATAGATGTTTTCGAGTTCCATAAAGCGGGTAAAAAACAACGTCTAACAGCATCGGTACATTGGCTCAACGATGCTTACTTTGCTTTGCCAGACAGCATGCGCGTGCGGTCGCAGCTTCCTAAAAACATGGCTTCATCTACCGATTATACACGTAGATACAATCTTACCAGAAAAATGCACACCTATAGTGTAATATGGACCCCCGAATGCATTATCTGGTGCTTTGATAAAAAAGTGGTTAAAACAGATACCATAGCAAAGCATATACCTGGGCATATTTCGGCTAAGTATTTAAGCGAGATGTGCAAATGGAATAAAATGGATATAGTCGTAAACAGTGGGCTAAACTACCCAAAACAGGGAGATAATAGCATTGACAACGATCCTTTTATTATTGAATATGTGCGCGTATACAAACCAGCTACACTAAATGATTATAACGGTACCGATTTAGCAGGTTATTTTTACAATCAATTAGTACCTGCTTACCGAAAAGCGACCACAGCTAAAAGCAAAAAAGGGTAACGCAATTGCGTTACCCTTTTTTGGTAGTCTAATAATTACTAATTATTCTGATTTTTCTGTATGTGTATGCTCCTCACCATGCATATCACCATGATTTGTCGAATCGCCTTTGCTTGCATCTACATGAGCTAAACACATCGCTTTTTGCTCAGGAGTACAACCTACAGAATCGCAGTAAGCAGCACATTCTTCTTTGCTCATGGTCATACATTTTTTCATATCACATGCTTCATTCATTTGCATGTTATGACAAGCCTCAACTTTATCTTTTTTGCAGCAATCTGCTTCCTCTGTACTAGCTACAACAGCTATATATGGAGCAATTACCAACGAAACGATAGACATTAATTTAATCAAGATGTTCATTGATGGACCAGAAGTATCTTTAAATGGATCACCTACTGTATCACCCGTAACAGAAGCCTTATGTGGTTCTGATTTTTTGTAAAACATCTCGCCGTTAATTTCAACACCCTTTTCGAATGACTTTTTAGCGTTATCCCAAGCACCACCTGCATTTGATTGGAAAATACCCATCAATACACCACTTACAGTAACACCAGCCAATAAACCACCTAATACCTCAGGACCAAATGCAAAACCTACAATTACAGGAGTAATTAAGGCAATAGCACCTGGAAGCATCATTTCGCGGATAGAAGCCTCGGTAGAAATAGCTACACATTTTTCGTATTCTGGTTTTGCTTTGTATTCCATAATACCTGGAATTTCGCGAAACTGACGTCTTACTTCTTGCACCATATCCATAGCAGCTTTACCAACCGCCTGAATACACAATGCCGAGAATATAAACGGAATCATAGCACCTACAAATAAACCAGCTAATACGTTTGCTTTGTAAATATCAATAGCATCGATACCTGCAATACCTACAAATGCTGCAAATAATGCTAATGATGTTAGTGCTGCCGAAGCAATTGCAAATCCTTTTCCAGTAGCTGCTGTTGTATTACCAACTGCATCTAAGTTATCGGTACGTTCACGTACTTCTGGAGGTAATTGACTCATCTCAGCAATACCACCCGCGTTATCTGCAATAGGTCCAAATGCATCAATAGCCAATTGCATAGCTGTTGTTGCCATCATACCAGCAGCTGCAATAGCTACACCGTATAATCCAGCAAAATAAAAGGAAGCCATAATACCAGCTGCCAATGTTAAGATTGGAATAACCGTTGATTTCATACCTACCGATAAACCACCAATAATATTGGTAGCATGACCAGTAGCTGATTGCTTAATAATAGAAAGTACGGGAGCCTTACCCATTGCTGTGTAATACTCGGTAACAATACTCATAATTGCACCAACAATTGTTCCTGTAACAATGGCTAAGAAAACACCCATTTTAGTAAAAGTTACACTACGTAAAGTGATATCGCCATCTGGCAACATCCACATTACGATAAAATAAGAAGCAAATACTGTTAGCAACATAGAAGCCCAGTTACCTAAGTTCAATGCATTTTGCACACTTGATTTTTCGTCCTTAATACGTACAAACCACGTTCCTACTATCGAGAAAAGAATACCTAATCCACATATTACCATTGGTAATAAAATAGGCGACATTCCTCCAAAATTATCAGCAACATTAATTTCTTGACCCAATACCATTGTAGCTAAAATGGTAGCCACATACGACCCAAATAAATCGGCACCCATACCTGCTACATCACCAACGTTGTCTCCAACGTTATCTGCAATTGTAGCTGGGTTACGTACATCATCCTCAGGGATACCTGCTTCAACTTTACCTACTAAATCGGCACCTACATCGGCTGCTTTAGTATAAATACCACCGCCAACACGGGCAAACAAGGCTATTGATTCTGCTCCTAATGAAAAACCTGTCAATACTTCTATTGCAGTTCTCATTTCTTCGCTATTTACTTCAACAACATTAAATATTTTTAAGAAAACGATGAACAATCCACCAAGACCTAAAACAGCTAAACCTGCAACACCAAGACCCATTACCGTTCCTCCAGTAAAAGAAACTTTTAATGCTTGAGCCAAGCTAGTACGTGCTGCTTGAGTGGTACGAACGTTTGCTTTGGTAGCTACCTTCATTCCAATATATCCCGCCGTTGCAGAAAATACAGCACCTATAATAAAGGATATAGAAATAATCCAGCTCGAGTGAATTGCATTACCATTCACTTCATGCACAGTACCCGAATAGGCTAATAATGCTGCAGTAAATAGAACGAATATGCTAAGCACTTTCCATTCTGCCTTTAAAAAAGCCATGGCGCCGTCGGCAATATACCCTGCAAGCTCTTGCATTTTTGCATCGCCAGCATCTTGCTTATTTATCCAAGCCGATTTAATAGCGGTAACTATTAATGCCAGCACACCAAATGCAGGAACTAAATAGATAAGATTGTGTTGAAAAAACTCCATACTTTACGTTATTAATTTGTTTAATTTTTCAATTTTAAAAAGTCCGCAAAAATAGAGTAGTAAACTGAATAATCAAATTTTATTCTGCACTAGCACATATCTTTAATAGCTAGCACTGCTCATCACCAAATAATTACATTACTAAATATGAAATTTTGTTTGGCACTTGTTATTTGTTTCCGTATCTTAGTACCCTTATTTGTATTATATCAAACTTAAATTTCAAAAGATGAACAAGAAAATTACCACACTTGTAAAAGGTACACTTGCCGTAGCAAGTTTTATATTCCTACAAGTATCTACTGCGGATGCACAAATTCAATATTTGCGCAGCACGCAAGAACCTAATCCTATTTTTGATCCACAAAATAAGCCAGCTGCTGGTCCAGATGCTGGTGTGGTAAGAATACTTACTCCTTTTAATAAATGTAGCTTTGGTGCAGCTGAGGATGTAACTATCGAGGTACAAAACTTTAGTACTGACTCTGTATTGTCAAACATTCCAGTAACACTACGTGTAGCTACAGGTACAGTTATAACCGAAACAATAGCAGGTCCTATTGCAATAGGTGCGAAAGCGTTATATACCTTTACAGCAAAAGCTGATTTATCTTCATTAGCCACTTACACTATTACTACTGCTACTGCTCTTACTGGTGATGTAAACAGTGCTAACAACAGCCGTAACGTAACTGTTAATGAATCTACACCTGTAAGTTTCGACACTACGTCTATTTACACAGGTTTTGAATCTACAGACATACCTGCTTTACAATTATTCGATTTATTGGGTAATGGAGATGGCATTGACTGGAACTTCAACGAACGCCAATTGCCACGTAGCGGAAAAGCAAGTTGTGGTTTATTTACTGGACCTGCTGCTTCTGACGATTGGATTTTCACAAAACAATGTATTGTTTTAGCAGCTGGTGATATTGTAGATGTATCTTTTTGGTATGCTGGAAATGGTATTGGTGCATCATTAATTGGTGACGAAAAATTGGAAATTCGCGTTGGTACAGGTAAAACACCTGCTCAAATGACTACGAGCATATTTACTGATACTACCTTTGGTGGTACTACTTATCGCTCAGGATCTGGTCGCTTTACTGCACCTGCAGCTGGTAATTATTTTATTGGTTTTCATGGATTTACACCTGGCCAAACCCAAGGACAAGGTCTAATCAATCTTGATGACATAAAAATCAGAAAACAATCAGCTCAAAACGTTGTAGTAAGTGCTATTAAAGCGCCTAAAACTTCTTGTGATTTTAGTAGTGCAGAAACAATCACTGTGCTTTTAACAAACGTAGGTACACAAGCAGCTTCAAACATTCCAGTAACAATGAAGCCAAGCAAAACTTCTACTATTACCATTAGTGATACTTACACTGGCAGTATAGCACCTGGGCAATCTGTTGAGTTTACTTTTGGTGCAGGTAAGACACTTGATATTTCTGCAGGTACTAGCTATCGTTTATATAGCACTACTGACTTAGCTAAAAACGGAGAAGAGTTTACTCAACAAATTACCGAAATTAAAGCTAAAACATTCCCTACAAATGGTACAGATTTAGTTGTTTCTTTTGAAGAAGATGAAGAAACTACTGTATTAGCAGGATGGGATTTTCAAGACACTAATTCAGATAGCGTAACATGGATCACATTCCGCTCTCCACAAAATCAAGCACAAACTGGTGCGCGTACTCTAACCTACTTTAGTAATGGTGATAACACATTAGATGGTGATGATTATGCATTCTCTAAATGTTTAACTTTAGATGCTGACCATAAATATGAAATTGCTTTAAGCTATAAATTTGGCACTAACGGTGGCGATTTAGGTGGCAGCTTTGCTATTACTTTTGGTAATGATCAACGTCCTGATGCTCATACTGAACTATTAATCTTAGATGGTTTAGACAATGCAGATTATGCATTAGCTGAGGTTACAGGCTTACAAGTTCCAGAGAATGGCAACTATTATGTTGGTATCCGTGCTCTTACTCCAGCAAACGAAGGTACTTTATACATTGATGACTTTGCATTTACAAGAAACGATGCAAGTGTTGGCGGTGTTAAATTTGGTAACTTAGATAGAGCTGTGCGTGTATTCCCTAACCCTTCAAAAGATATCGTAACATTAAACGTAGCGTTTGAACAAAAACAAGATGCTACTATTACTATAACTGATATATTAGGTAATGTTGTTTTACAAGAAACACGTAAAGGTTTATTGAATGATAAAATCAATTTTGATTTATCAGCTCAGGCAAACGGTGTATACTTTGTAAAAGTTCAGAATGCTGATTTAAATATTGTTAAGAAAGTATTAATTTCTAAATAATAACACAATCATACTCAAAAAAAAGCTTCCTGCGCATTGCGGGAGGCTTTTTTCTTTTACACCTATTTACAACACCTCGGCTACCACAAAATTACTACCAGCAACTAAAAGCAAATCATCCTTTGCCGCTCGCTTTTTAGCAGCTAAAAAAGCCTCCTTTACCGAAGCATAGCTTTCTCCCCTTAATCCTACAGCGTGAGCTTGTTGTTTCAACTCTTGCTCATCAAGTCCACGCGGGATAGCGGGCTTGCAAAAATAGTATTGTGCCTTTTGTGGCAGCAAGGCAAGAACCTTAGCAATATCCTTATCATTTACCATGCCCAATACCCAATGCAATTTGCGGTGTGTGGTAGTTGCTAGTTGTTGAAGTATTACTTTAATACCAGCCTCATTGTGTCCAGTATCACACACTGTAAGTGGCTTTGTATTTAAAACTTGCCATCTACCTTGCAAGCCTGTTAATTTTTTAACTCTTTTAAGCCCGCCTCGCACTTGTTTTTCGGTAATACTAAATCCGCTTTCATTTAGGATTTGTATGGAATGAATCACACCTTTACAGTTGTTTAATTGATATAACCCTGGCAAGTCTAATTGCAGATTTTTGTAAACGAGTTGCCCATTAGCATAGGCATCTACCGTTAATAATTGCGTGGTTATACTAGCTGTTGAAATAGCATACACCAAGCCTGCAAAACAAATAGGGGCATTTAGTTCGGTTGCTTTTTGCCGAAATATCCCTTCCACTTCTTCTTGAAACTCGCTAACAATTACAGGGACTCCTTCCTTAATGATTCCTGCTTTTTCATGTGCTATTTGTGCCAGAGTATCACCTAAAATAGCTTGATGATCAAATGAAATATTGGTAATGATACTTAGTAATGGCGTTATGATATTGGTAGAATCTAATCTACCGCCTAAGCCCGTTTCGATAATGGCAATATCTACTTTTTGATTGTAAAAATAATGAAAAGCCAAACCTACTGTCCACTCAAAAAAGGAAGGAGCTATAGGTTCAAAATTTGTCTTATATGTGTTTACAAATCCTATTACCTCCTTCTTAGAAATCATTTTTCCGTTGATACGGATACGTTCTCTAAAATCTTTAAGATGAGGCGAGGTATATAAACCTACTTTATAACCTGCTGCTTGTAAAACAGCCGCCAACATGTGCGAAGTAGAGCCCTTGCCATTGGTGCCGGCAATGTGCACACAGCGCAATCGATTTTGTGGATTACTTAAAACATCACAAATGCTAATCGTATTGTCCAAATTAGCTTTGTAAGCAGCTGCGCCAATGCGGTGAAACATGGGCAATTGCGCATACAAATAATCTAGAACTTGAGAATAGGTTTTCATTTCACGCAAAGACGTTACGGAAAAATTTACTCCTGATTCAACTTTTTTACCATCGTCAAAATGGTAGCAATTGCCACGGTTTCGCCAGTTTCGTCGTATACATCTACCAAAAACTTCACGATACCTTTAGCAACATCATCTTCTGAACGTTTTTCCTGATCTACTTTCTCTTTAACAGTTAGGCGTACTCCTATGGTCATATCTGGATATACAGGTTTGGTAAAGCGGCATTCCTCTAAACCATAATTCAACAAAACTGGACCTTTCTTACCTTCTACAAACAATCCTGCGGCTGCCGATAATACAAAATACCCATGCGCCACACGTTGCGTAAAAATTGTTCCTTCTAAAGAAGTAGCATCCACGTGTGCGTAAAAATGATCCCAACTTACATTAGCAAAATTCACCACATCGCTTTCGGTAACCGTGCGTTTACGAGTAGTCAAGGTTTCCCCTATTTCTAATTCTTCAAAATATTTGGTGAAAGGATGCGCTACATGTTCTATTTGCTTACCTCCGTACTGATACACATTGGTAATTTGTGTTAACATTGTTGGCGAGCCTTGCACTGCTGTACGTTGCATGTAATGAAACACCCCACGTTTGCCGCCCATCTCTTCACCTCCACCAGCTCTACCCGGACCACCATGCGTTAGCAAAGGCATAGGCGAACCATGACCAGTACTTTCTTTTGAACACTCGGCATTCAATACCAATACACGTCCGTGATGCGATGCTGCTCCCAATACAAAATCTTTAGCAGTTTTATCGTTAGCTGTTACAATAGAACATACCAACGAGCCCTTGCCCATTTTTACCAATTCGGTAGCTTCCTCTATGGTTTTGTAAGGCATAATAGTTGCTACTGGACCAAAAGCCTCAATATTATGACAATCTACATACTTAAACGGGTCTTTATTGAGCATCACAATAGGCGACATGAACGCTCCTTTTGCAGGATCGGCATCAATTAATTGCAACGATGCATCTAAATTACCATATACAATTTTTTGATTAATGGCTAGTTCTTTTACTTTATCACGTACCTCAATCAGTTGTTCTTTGCCAACCAAAGCACCCATACGCACTGTTTCATTGGCAGGATTACCAATAGCTGTTTTGCTGAGACGTTGCCCTAAAGCTATTTGCACGTCTTCCACCAAGGTTTCGGGTACAATAATTCGGCGAACTGCCGTACACTTTTGCCCTGCTTTTATGGTAATTTCTCTGGCTATTTCTTTAATAAATAAGTCGAATTCTTCTGTACCAGGAGTAGCGTCTTTTCCCAAAACACAGGCATTTAATGAGTCTGCCTCCATCGTAAATGGCACCGATTCTTCGATAATGCGCGGATGCACTTTCAACTTACGACCAGTGCTAGCCGAACCCGTAAACGTAACCACATCCTGTGTAATTACATGGTCCAATATATCTCCAGCGCTACCGCAAATTAGTTGTAATGCTCCTTCTGGTAAAATTTTAGAGGCTACTATTTCTTTTACTACGGCTTCTGTTAAGAAACTGGTAACCGTTCCTGGTTTTACCACAGTAGGTACACCAGCTAAAAAATTAACGGCAATTTTTTCGAGCATGCCCCATACTGGAAAATTAAAGGCATTTATATGAATAGCTATACCCTCTTTAGGCACACAAATATGCTGCCCGATAAACGTACCGTTCTTGCTCAATTTAACAGTATCACCATCTACATAAAAGGTCTCATTCGGAAATTCTTTACGTAAACTAGCATAGGCAAACAGGTTACCAATACCTCCTTCAATATCTATCCAGCTATTGGCGCGGGTAGCGCCCGTCATGTAGCTAATGGGATAAAACTGTTCTTTTTTGCTCATCAGGTGCATGGCTAATGCCTTTAGCATACGTCCACGCTCATGAAAAGTCATTTTACGCAACTTTGGACCACCTACCGTACGTCCATAATGCAGTATTTCTGCAAAGTTTAAACCTTTAGTAGATGCTGTAGCAATTTGATCACCTGTAATGGCATTGTATAACGCTTGTCCGGCACCGTCACCAGTAATAAATTTTCCGAGTATATAATTTTGAAGCTGCATAGTATTTGAACAAATAAGAAGGTCGAAATTACAAAATCAAACCCATTTTATCATTTCCCAACACGAGTATCTTATTATCCACTACTGGAAATGTGTACCTTTGCGCTTTTACTATTAGTACATGTTTACTACAGCTCAAAAATTGACCACTATACCCGAAGAAACGCTTTTAAAAGCGTTCGAACTCATGTGCACAGCCAAGGCTATGGCAGAGTTGTACGAAGCCAATAAAGACGTAACTGCCAAATATGTGCACGCCACCTCTCGTGGGCACGAGGCTATACAATTAGCACTTGGACTTCAACTAAAGCCCCAAGATTATCTTTCGGCATATTACCGTGATGATAGCATTTTACTGGGAATTGGGCTACAGCCGTATGAACTCATGCTTCAATTGCTGGCAAAACGTGACGACCCATTTTCTGGTGGAAGGACGTACTATGCCCATCCTAGCTTACGCAGAGATGATATGCCTAAAATACCTATGCAATCGTCGGCAACGGGCATGCAAGCCATTCCTACTACTGGTGTTGCCTTGGGCATTCACTATTTAGAACATCAAAATTTAGCTGCCGATTATAAAGGCGAAAATAGTGTGGTGGTATGCTCTATTGGCGATGCCGCCATGACCGAAGGCGAAGTAGCCGAGGCGCTGCATATGGCTGCGCTTAAACAATTGCCTATTTTATATTTAGTACAAGATAATGAGTGGGATATTTCTGCCCATGCAAAAGAAATTCGCGTAGGTGATGCCGCTGAATATGCAAAAGGATTTAAAGGACTGGAATCACGCAGTATCAACGGTTCTGATTTTTTTGAATCTTACCAAACACTGCAAGAAGTTATAGCTACTATTCGTAAAGAGCGACGACCATTTATAGTACATGCAAAAGTACCTTTGCTCAATCACCATACATCTGGTGTGCGTAAAGAATGGTACCGCGATGATTTAGCAGAAGCTGCTGAGCGCGATCCTTTTCCATTATTCCGTAACCAATTACAAGAGCAAGGCATTGACGAAAGTACTTTAATTGCTATAGAAGCAAGTGCAAAAGAGTTGGTAGCTGCTGATTATCAAAAAGCATTACAAGCAGAAGACCCTCGTCCCGAAGATTTATTTCTACACGATTTTGCTCCCACCCCCATTACCGAAGAGAAAGGCGAACGTGCCCCAAAAGGAAAAGAAGCTACCGTGATGGTAGATTCCGCATTATTTGCCATTAAAGAACTGATGAGCAAGCACCCCGAATGTTTGCTATACGGACAAGATGTAGGCGCACGCTTAGGCGGGGTTTTTCGCGAAGCGGCTACTCTGGCACAGCAATTTGGTAACGATCGTGTATTTAACACTCCTATACAAGAAGCATTTATTATTGGCAGCACCGTTGGGATGAGTGCCGTTGGTTTAAAACCTATTGTAGAAGTACAATTTGCTGATTATATATGGCCTGGCCTTAATCAATTATTTACCGAAGTAGCTCGTTCGTGTTATTTATCAAATGGAAAATGGCCAGTTAGTTGCATTATTCGTGTGCCTATTGGAGCATACGGTAGCGGAGGTCCTTATCATTCTTCAAGTATCGAATCGGTGTTAACTAATATTAGAGGCGTGAAAATTTGTTACCCATCTACTGGTGCAGATTTAAAAGGCTTGCTAAAAGCTGCTTATTACGATCCTAATCCCGTAATTATGCTCGAACATAAAGGATTGTACTGGAGCAAAATAAAAGGAACTGAAGATGCTAGAACCATCGAACCAGATGAAGAATATGTGATTCCTTTGGGTAAAGCACGCATCGTTCAAGAAGCAGCAGCCTCTGAACAGGAATCTATAACCATCATCACCTACGGAATGGGTGTTTACTGGGCAAAGAACGCAGCAAAAGAATTTAAAAATCAAGTAGAAATAATTGATTTGCGCACGCTAGTACCCTTGGATGAAGCAACTATTTTTGCATCGGTAAAAAAACATGGAAAGTGCATTGTTTTAACAGAAGAACCTGTACACAATACCTTTGCACAGAGTTTGGCGGGACGCATTCAGCGTGAATGTTTCCGGTACTTGGACGCTCCTATAGAAGTAATAGGTTCCGAAAACTTACCAGCCATCCCTCTAAATTCGGTTTTAGAAGCAACTATGTTGCCAAATGCCGCTAAGGTTGCTGTAAAAATAGAAGAGCTACTTGCTTACTAATATGGATGCATTTCAAATAAAAGAATTACACACTCTGGAAGAAATGCTACCACACTATCCGCTTATTAAGCAGCTAGACCCCTGGTTATCGCCAGAAAAGTATGAAGTACGATTAAAAGAAATGATTCCTGCTAATTACTTTCAGTTAGCTGTTTTTGATGGAGAAAGATGTGTGGGATTATCTGGAATTTGGATAGCCACCAAAATATATTCGAGCAAGTATATTGAAATGGATAATGTGGTGGTAGATGAAGCATACCGTTCTAAAGGCATTGGCAAACTATTGGTAGATGCCACCATGGCTTTGGGTAAAGCGAAAGGTTGCAAAACAGCCATGTTAGATGCATACGTGGAAAACCAGTCTGCTCATAAATTTTATTTCCGCGAAGGTTTTGTGGTAAAAGGATTTCATTTTATTAAAAAGATAGTTTAAGTGCAAGAGCCTATAAAACGTATATTGGTTATTTCCGACTATAGGCCTACACATACCGTGCGCCCAGAAGCTGAGATATTTATTTCCTTACAAAAACTCGGGTACGAAATTACGATTATGACTCACCCAGACACTTGGTATGGGCAACGATTTAAAGACAATGGCATTCGCGTCATTGAGTTTCATCCTCAAAAAAAATACGACAAAGCGGAAATTGCTTTTATTCGTGAAGAACTAATAAAAGGAGATTATCAGCTAGTACACCTTTTTAATAGTCCAGCAACTGTAAATGGCATACAAGCAGCCAAAAACTTACCTGTAAAAGTCGTGCTGTATCGAGGCTATAGTGGCAATATTAATTGGTGGGACCCATGGGCATATACTAAGTACTTGCATCCGCGAGTCGATAAAATTATTTGTAATTCTATAGGTGTAGAGGCTATTTTTAATCGTCAACTTGGTTTTGATAAAACAAAAGCACTTACCATCAATAAAGGACATGATAGCAACTGGTATAAAGGCATAACTAAGGCTGATTTAAGTGAATTCAACATTCAACCTACGGATGTGGTATTTATTTGTGTAGCCAATAATCGTCGTATGAAAGGCGTACCCTATTTATTAAAAGCAATAGCAGTATTACCCGAAAATATACCTTTTAAACTACTTCTGGTGGGCAGTGACATGCAAACGCCACAGAATATGAACTTACTAAAAGGCTCAAAAAATGCATCTAAAGTGATTTTTACAGGCTACCGAAACGATAGCTTATCACTTGTTGCGGCCTCAAACGTATTTATACTTCCTTCTATAAAAGGCGAGTCTATTACCAAATCGGTAATAGAAGCAATGAGCTTAGGTGTTTGTCCGCTTATTACCGATATTCCTGGTAATGTAGAACTGGTAAAACACAATGAGTGTGGGTTAGTTGTGCCTAAAAAGAACGCAAAGGCACTTGCGCAAGCTATACTTGAATTGGCGACACACCCAGATAAGGTAAAGAAATTTGCCCTTGCTGCTCCTAAATATATTGAGGAGGAATTACCACATAGCAAAACAGTTGCCGGATATGTCGCACTTTATAACTCTTTAAGCAAGTAGATGAACATACTTATTACAGGTGCAAGCGGCGGCATTGGTGCTGAACTTACTACACTATTGGCTAGTAATCCTGCACATACTATTGTAGCGTTAGCGCGTACTAAAATAGCTACCAAAACCAGCAATACTATTCCTTACGCTTTTGATTTACAAAAAGATAATTATAAAGACCTATTCTCCTTTGTAAGTCAATCGGTTGGACATATAGATGTATTAATTAATAATGCAGCGTTACTCATAAGCATTCCCTTTGCCGCATTAAGCGAACAAGATTGGTTGGACTGTTACCGCACCAATGTAATAGCACCTGCGCAACTAATTCAAACAGTATTACCCATTTTAAATCCTTTAGGGGCGCATATTGTAAATATTGGCAGCATGAGTGGCGTTGAAGGAAGTCAGAAATTTACTGGATTGGCAGCATACGGTGCCAGTAAAGCGGCTTTGCACAATCTGACCGAATGCCTTGCTGAAGAATTAAAAGACACGAACACAAAGGTGAATTGTTTAGCATTAGGTGCTACGCAAACACCTATGCTTGCTAAAGCCTTTCCAGAACATAAAACAGGAATAAGTCCTGCTAAAATGGCTGAGTTTATTGCTCATTTTGCACTTACTGGTCACCACTTTTTTAATGGTAAAATTATACCAGTGGCCCTAACTACCCCTTAAACTTTTACCTAATAGTTAACACCCGAACTGTCATATTTTGTGAAAGTACTTGTGCAGAAACGGTATCACGCTTAAATCCTTTTTGAGCGGTAATGTAATAATTGCCTAACAATACCGACCCGAAATTGGCTTCGCCGTTGCTTTGAGTTTTAACATTTAAAACGGGTAAATTGCGCAATACATCTTCGTAACTACTATACAAATACACATCGGCATCAACCACCAAAGAGCCACTACCTTCGAAAACCCGTGCAATTAAGCTACCCGATACTTGTGACGTATCATTCAAAATTACTGGTTGAACTGGTTCGAAAGTATTTTTCTCGCAAGCCGTACTCAGTGTTGCTACAACAAAAAGAAATAATAATAATTTGTTCATATCGCTTTATTTTTGGGTGAATTGGGGTTCAATCCAAGCACCGTCTTCCTTTATAATATCAATAAGGCCATCTACAGCTTCGCTGGCACTCACATTTTTACGTACAACTTCTTTACCGCGGTATAATGTGATTTTATCTGGACCTGAACCTACGTATCCGTAATCTGCATCTGCCATCTCACCCGGACCATTTACAATACAGCCCATAATACCAATTTTCAACCCCTTCAAATGATCTGTTCTACTACGGATTCGCTGCGTAGTTTCCTGCAAATCAAATAACGTTCTACCACATGATGGGCAAGAAATATATTCGGTTTTTGATATACGTGAACGCGTTGCCTGCAATACACCAAATGAGGTAGAAACCAACATAGGTAACGAAGCCTGATTTGCATCTATCCATACACCATCACCAAAACCATCTATTAGTAAAGCACCCAAATCGGTAGCGCTATATAATTGTAAATCTGTTGCTGTGACCGATTGAGAGTAACTTCGTTTAATGATTACTGGAATATTTATAGCTAAACTTTGTAACTCATTAAAAAAACAACGCTGCGCAGCCATTCCATGCGCCTCATCTGTTTCTACAATAAATACAACTGTTTTGTCCAATGGCATTGTTGCAAATAGTTCTGTGCCTATTTCGCGTGTATTTAGTTGCACTAAATTCATTACTACACACCGCTGTGTAGCCTTATTCCATTCTGCTAATGTATATACCGGATGGCTATTTAGTTTATCCTTTAACTGCAACCATGTAGCGTGATTATATAGCTTCTTCAAGTTACCCGGAAAAGCAAACGAAGGCAAGTTATCTCCTAAATAAGCAAAATCAATGCTTTGATCAGCCATGTTGTACTTATCTAAACCAGCATCGTATACATAACCTACTTGTTTTAGTAAAAATGGGTCTTTTAGGTTTTGAGCAGATAAATCAATTACCACACGTGGCACTTGGTGACCGCCGATAAAGGTATTTACCTCATCAGAGGTGCGCTTTGTGTAAGTAAATGGATCGTAAGTAAGCCGATAGCTGTCTCGTACGACTGAATACTCAGGACTCAAGAGTGACTTCTGACTCTCGACTCTCGACTCCAAACCTCTAACTTCATACCGCTGTGCCAACGCTTTAGCAACAGGAGCCTCTGCTTCGGGGTCTTCAGTAAGCGAAACGCGAATAGTATCACCTAAACCATCTTCCAAAAGTGTACCAATACCTACCGCAGATTTTATGCGCCCATCTTCTCCATCACCCGCTTCTGTAACGCCTAAATGCAAGGGGTAATTCATGCCCTCGGCTACCATGTTTTTTACCAACAACCTATAGGCCTGCACCATTACCTGCGCATTGCTCGATTTCATCGACACCACCAACTGCTTGTAATTTTCGGCTTCGCAAATGCGGATAAATTCCATAGCCGACTCTACCATACCTTCTGGCGTATCGCCATAACGACTCATAATACGATCGCTCAGCGAACCATGGTTGGTACCGATACGCATAGCCGTACCGTATTCCTTACATATTTTTATAAGAGGTGTAAACTTTTTACGTATCCGCTCCAGCTCTGCTTCATAACTTGCATCGGTGTACAAGATATTTTCAAATTTCTTTTTATCCGCGTAATTACCAGGGTTTACACGTACTTTTTCTACTATGCGTGCAGCTACCTCGGCGGCATTGGGTGTAAAATGTATATCGGCAACCAAAGGAACATTGCAGCCTCTTGCCAGTAATTCCTTCTTAATAATTGCCAAATTTTCTGCCTCCTTAATACTTGGCGCAGTAATACGCACGTACTCGCAACCAGCTGCCACCATGCGTAAGGTTTGCTCTACTGTACCAATAGTATCCATGGTATCGGTAGTGGTCATACTCTGTATGCGTATGGGATTATTTGCACCCATTGGAACATTTCCAATAAGCACTTCGCGTGTAACAAAGCGACTGTACTGCGTAAGTGAGTTGCAATAAATACCAGAAAGTTGAGAAAGGGGGGCCGAGTTAATATTCATATAAAGTACCAAATTTAAGAAAGTATCGTCTATTTTTCAGAAAGTCGATAGCTATAAATCATGGGCTAAGTATAGCACGTCAAAAAATGGTCGTATATTTGCCTCATATTAAGGATATATGAAAAGACTACTTATAGTTGGAATTGCGCTTTTTAGCACCTCTTTATTTGCACAAAATCAAATACCTGTTGTAAGTAATGTGCAGTTTGAAGTTACCGATACGGTAATTAATCGCAACTATATTACTACACAGATAAAAGTTACTTACGATGTAATAGATGCCGAAAATGACCCTATGACTGTAAGTTTGCGTGTATCTAGAGATTTTGGTAATAATTTTTCTGTAGTTCCACTTGTGGTAACCGGAGACGTGGGCAGTGGGGTGACTTCTGGTACTGGAAAAACGATTATATGGAGACCAACACCTACCAGACAAGTAGCAGATGCTGCTGATTATGTATATCGAATAATTGCAGATGATGGACAACAAATTAATATAGCTGACATTGTATCGCAAGTAGATTCTAATAAAATTAAGTCTGTCTTTAATACATTGTATGGTACTACCAATAATCATGTTTTCAATCCAACACAGTTAAATAATTCGCGAAATTTTATTCAAAACTATTACCTATCAAATGGATACACCTTACATACCGACAACTTTGTATGTAATGATCGCAATAACCCTGAGGTGCTAAAAAACGGCATTAACTATGTGGGCATTCAAGAAGGTTTATTAAGTGATTCGGCAATATTAATGTCGGCTCATTACGATAACATAGATACTACTCGTGGCGCAGATGATAATAATATTGCCCAAGCCTGTATGTTGGTGGCTGCCGAATTAGCAAAAGATTACCAATACAAAAACAGAACAATTTTTGGCAGTTGGGATTTTGAGGAAGATGGCTTAGTTGGTGCTTATTTTTACAGTTTACAACCACAAGCAAAAAAGATAAAGGCCGTAATAAACTTTGATGGAATAGGCATTTATAAAACAGCTCCTAATTCTCAAAGAGTACCTACTGGATTTGAAGCACTATTTCCGTTGGCTTATACAAAAGTAATGCTAAACGATTTTAAAGGTGACTTTATTGCTATGATTGGTGATGCACAATCGGCTGCATTGGTACAAGATGCCATTGCCGCTTCACAACAGTATGCGCCCGACCTAAATTATGTGGATGTAACTTGTCCAGACCCAGGATGTCAGATTGCCAAAGACCTACGCCGTAGCGATCATGCCCCATTTTGGGATCAAAATATACCTTCGGTTTTTTATACAGCCACTACCCAGTTTAGAAGCGAGTGCTACCACATGCCATGTGATACGGTTGTTAATTTTTGGTTTGCCTATAATGTAATAAAGTCTGCACTAGGTCTGTACCTCGAAAAAGCTGCACCAATGCATGCTGGTTTTGCACAAAGTGCTACTACATCTTCTGTTACCACAATCAATACAGCACTTACACTATCTGCACCATTTCCAAATCCTATTACCCAGCATGCTTACCTACAAGTAAACTTACCCGAAACAGATGTACTAACTGTAAAAGCATACAATTTGCAAGGCAAAGAAGTAGATAATGTATTTACTGGAAAATTGCTTACTGGCAAGCATACGCTTTTATGGGATGTACTGCCAAACCTACCAGATGGCATGTATATTATAAAAGCCTCATCAGAAAAAGGGTTTTCGCAATCGTACAAAGTAACGGTAAACTTAGCTGCAGAACAGTTGCATCAGCACTAATCTAATTGCTGTTTACTGTATGTGTTTTTCGGCTACTTGAAGAACATTATCAGTGCCGCTATTATTCACAAAAGCTACTACCGAACAATGTTTAGGAACATATCCATCCTTTAACGTGTAGGTATACGACTTTTTAATTATAGCACCTACGGCTGGTGCTGTTGTGCTTAATGGATCACCAAAAGTAGGTGTAACAGCTCCACGTAATACATGACGGTGCACAAAGTTGGGGATATCTTCATTTGTTAAACGATAATCTTTTTGCCAATTGATAATACTATCCTCTACTAAATAAACGGTAAGATTATCGTCTGCCGCTCCTGCTTTTAGGTATTTTACAGTTACATCAACGGTAAGCTGCTTATTAGCTTCATTAAATGTGTTTTTAATATCAATGCGTTGTGCAGGCTCTTGAGTTAAAACAGCAGAAATAGCCGTTGCCCACGCTCCACTACCCAATACTAACTTACCACCAGATAGGGTACGCGAAACACAACCCTCGGGATTAGCTTGCACACCATACTTATTATACAAAGCAATACTTGTAGGGGTAGTAAAATCATAGTTATACTTACTGGCCGTTGGCGAGAAAGTAGCAAAAGAACCCGCATGGACGGATACTGTTACTAACTTACTACCAAATAAAGCGTCCAACTCTGCAATTTTCTCCGATCCTAATTCTGGGCAATTACCACACTTGTGTCCTGTATATTCTTCGAGTAAAGCTCGCTGCAGGGTAACTGTTGTATCCACATCGCCCAAATCAGTAAGTGTTTCTTTAATAGGTCCTTCTATTTTATCACATGCAACAAATAAGGTGCATGCAATAAGTACGACTGCCAATTTTTTCATCTGTTATATCAATTTAGCTAATACAATTATAAACTACGTTATTTTTAGGTAATTGTTTTTTAAAAACTACTGGTAATTGACAAAGTAAATCCATTTGATGCAGGTACATTTCTACAAACACCTCCCACACATATAATTCCCTCACGTTGCTTGCCATAACCACCTGCAATACGCAATGTGTTTTTGAGATAACCCGCCTGTGCAACAACATAATGTATCTGTTTCTTCGATTCGCTATTACCATAATTAAATTGGTCGAGCACTGCAATAAAATACTTTGGAGCTATGGTGTATTCTATCAGTCCGGCTGCCCAGCTGCCCATATCTTGCTTGGTACGCATATGTTGCAATTCTGTGCGCACTGTATTATTTTTTGCCAACTTGTAGCTCACGTCTAGCACATTGATATACGCATAAACAATACCGAAACCAGGTACACCTTGTACTACATCCTTATTATACACAAGGTGCATAAAAGTATATCCTGCTTTTAGTTTAGACGTTATTTTTTTAGTGATCTCTATATTTTTATCCTCAAAATACAATTTTCCTGGACTTAAGAACTTGGCTGTATAGCCTACCTTCTGGTCGGCTACTTGCGTAGTATCCAAGCCCCACACACTGGCATAATTAGCCGTAATAGTTGTTCCGTACCTTCCTCCTACTAAACTTCCTTTCTTGAAGGTATATGTTATTTCTCCTTGAATACCTAACTCCCCATTAGGCTGAGTAGCATAAGGATAAAACGAAGGCAGCATATACGTATGTTGCTTAGTTGCTGCAGGTAAAAACGATAAGGTAAGGTCTGTTCTTGAGGCTGCTCTATCCGACCTAAAACTCATGTTATCAATGCGCTTTGCAGCCACCGAAATACCTAACCCTTTTGTAGCATACCCAGCATTTATGCTAATTGCTGTACCTTCCTTGTATATAAATTTATTATCTGCCGAAGGGTCGTTTATTTTATAGGCATACTCACCCGACAGTGTTACTTTTTTGTATTGAATGCCTGCGCGTCCGGCAAATGCACCAACGTTTTCGGGTAAAATATAAATAGGATCATTGTCTGGTTGATACTTACTAATAAAACCTCCACCAAACGTGTATCTCAAGTTACTATTCTCCAATTTGGTAAAAATCTCATTCACCGAAAAATCTATATCGGCGCCTCTTACTATACCAGGGCCAAGTGCAAAAAAGGAACGCTGGCGCGCTACAAATCCTTTCAGATATATTCCTTTAACTGGACGAAAACGTACACGTAAACCATCCAAAGAATTATCAATACCTAAGTTCTTTTCTTCGTATGCCCTAAAAATAGTTCCACTACCAAATTGCTCGTAAAAATTCCCAACGGTTACCTCAAAGTCGTCGGCTATGTATCCAGCATATCTATGCGGTACGCCACTACCCTTAAATCCTGATGGATATCCCTGCAATGGATTAAGAAATGATTCGTAACGCAAACCCGCGTAAAATTTATCTTTTGTGTAGGTAAGATTCAAGAACCCATTAGAAAGGATTTTCTCGGGCACTTTAGGTGCATTAATTAGCGAGTCTACTCGGTAATATTGTGCATCAAACTGGAAATTACCGTGTATCTCCCCAAAATTGGGCAATTGCAAGGGTGGATTTTGTATAAATGGTTTATTTGGTGCTGATTTAGTTGCAGAATCTTGTTGAGCTTTTGCCACTACAGCTATACTCAAAAACGCCACACACACGAATATTTTCTTCATTATTCTTCTATCTTTTCTCCTTTAGCTACCTTTTTTACCAATTCGTATAAATGATCCTCATCGCCTGGTTCGTATGATGCGTGCTGCCACACTATTTCTCCATTACCATTTAACAAAAACGTGTGGGGGATATTATTTACATTCATAGCGCGCTTAAAATCGCCATTAGGGTCGAGCAATATGTCAAACTCCCAAGCTTTACCCGCAACAAAAGGGGCTACTTTTGCCAAATTACGAGCATCATCTGTAGAAACAGCAATAATTTTTACCCCTGTTTCTTTTTGCCAATCGGCATATACATCGTTTATCGTGTTCAGTTCTAACACACAAGGCTTACACCAAGTAGCCCAAAAATCAATAATTATTGGTTTACCATTATTGGTAATTGCAGCTGTATTTACGGTAATACCTGCTGTGTTTTTTAAATCTATTGCGGGCACCGGTCTATTAATTTGTGCATTAGCATTGCCCAGCAATAAGCTAAGTGAAAGTGCTAAAAGTGTCTTGTATCTGTTCATCACTAATATATTATTTTGCGAATGTAAATATAAAAGGAATAAATGACAGGTAAAGTCTGATAAAAGACATTATACTACCTAATTATTTTATACTTTTGTTATTCTTTATACAAGACTGACGATAAATTAATAATTAATTGCATGAAAAAAGCACTCACACTTGGCACATTACTAATAGCATTTGGTGTACTATACACAACTACAAGTTTAGCTCAAGTAAAGAATTTAAAAATTGGATACTCAGAACCAAGCGTAACTGGCGATATAAATGACCTAATTGAAGCGCATGTTACCCTAATAAACACTAGCAGCAGTAGTATAGAAAGTAAAGTAAAACGTATCGATAAAACTATTCCAGCTGGCCATGTTACTTATTTTTGCTACCAGATATGCTACAGCGATGCAGTAGAAGATTCTCCAGATCCAGTAGCTATTGCAGCTGGTGATTCTACCGAAAAATTTAAAAGTTATTTCGACCCACTTGGTACTGCAGGCAATGGTCAGGTAGTATATTCATTTTACAATGCTGCCAATCCTAGCGACTCGGTTATTTTACCGATTTCATACAGTGCTACAGATGGCACTGCAGGCATAAAAAATATCAATTATAGCGTCTTATCTGCATATCCAAATCCAGCTTCATCAATTGTGCATATCGCTTTTCCTGCTGGTCAGCAAAGCATTATTCGCATGTATGATGTTACTGGAAAATTGGTAGCACAACAACAATTAGAATCCGGCATATTAGCACATAGCATTGCTACAACACACCTGAAAAATGGCGTATATAGTTTAGTAGCTACCGATAATGCTAAAGTTGCCTATACTAAAGTGGTAATTACTAATTAATTACACCGAACGCATTTTACCAAAAACACCAAGGGGCAGTTTAAGCCCTTTGGAAGCGTCGAGGTACAACTCTCCTATTTCTAAGTTTGGTGTTTTATCAAAAGAAGAACGAATTAGGTTTTCGACAATTAGTGGTGAGAAACCTAGAGAATAGGTATTCAAAATCAAGAAATGCTTTTGCTCATCTAACAGAAGGGCAACATCTTTCATCATTTCATTGATATTATCTTCCAGTTTCCATTTTTCGCCATTAGGACCATGCCCATAAGCTGGTGGATCTAAAATAATACCGTTGTATTTCTTACCACGTTTTACTTCTCGTTTTACAAATTTCATGGCATCCTCTACCACCCAACGAATATCTGGAAGATTGGATGCCACACTATTTTCATTTGCCCACGTTACTACCTGTTTTATCGAATCAACATGGGTAATATCGGCACCAGCTGCTTTTGCAATCAAAGATGCAGCTCCGGTATAGGCAAATAAATTAAGCACTTTTGGTTCGGCTACCTTCATCAACTTGATAGATTCGCTGATATAATCCCAGTTTACCGCTTGCTCCGGAAACACGCCTACATGCTTAAACGAGGTTAAAGCCAAGCGTAAGTTTATAGACACATCGCCATTCTGGTAATTAATTACCCACCTATCTTTAACAGCTATTGCTTGAGTTGCTTTTGGATTAGGTATCCACTCGCCAGCTGTAGCAGATTTAGGCTTAAACCGTATGTGGTGAATTTTATCCCACTCTCCTTGCGATAGGGACTTGTCCCATACAGCCTGTGGTTCTGGTCGTATCAGTATTTGTTTACCGAAACGTTCTAATTTTTCAAAATCACCACAATCAATTAACTCGTAATCCTTCCAATGTACAGGAGTTTCGGCTTTTATCATTTATTACGCAAGTTTTGTAGAAATTTTGTAGCAAATACAAAATCGTTTAGTTCTTTATTATCTGTATTTCGTATTTCATCTTTTGTTCCTTCCCACCACTTTTGTCCTTCGAATAAAAAGATGATGTGATCACCAATTTCCATTACTGAATTCATGTCGTGGGTATTTACTACTGTAGTAATGGAGTATTCATGCGTTATCTCATGAATTAGGTCATCGATTATCGTGGCTGTTTTGGGGTCTAATCCCGAGTTTGGTTCATCACAAAAAAGATATTCTGGTTCCATGGCTATAGCCCTGGCTATACCCACTCGCTTTTTCATGCCCCCACTAATTTCAGAAATCATTAACTTATTTACATTCTGCAACTTAACCCTATTCAAGCAAAAATTTACACGGTCTCGCTTTTCCTCTTTGGTCATTTTAGTAAACATATTGAGCGGAAACATCACATTATCTTCAACCGTCAAAGAATCAAATAAAGCAGAACCCTGAAACAGCATACCAATTTCTTGCCGAATGGGTTTACGTTCGGTGAAACTAAGTCCATTATAATTGCGATTATTAAATAGAATTTCCCCACTATCAATTTCATGCAACCCCACCATGCACTTTAACAGAGTAGTTTTACCCGAACCACTACCCCCAATAATAAGATTGGTAACCCCGGGATTAAAGCTCGCTGAAATTGATTTGAGCACCAATTTTTCATCGAAACTCTTGGACAAATTCTTTATTTCAATCATCGTTGTAATAACACTTGAGCCACTATATAATCGGCAAATAATATGGTGATACAGCTAAAAACTACTGCTTTTGTACTTGTTTTCCCTACCTCAAAAGCACCACCTTGTGTATAAAACCCTTGATACGCTGAAATTGAAATGAGTATAAAAGAGAATAAATATAATTTTATGATTCCTACGCTAAGCGCCCAAGGGTCGAAATCGCGCATTACACCATCAATATATTGCGTGGACGTTGTTAAATGCCCTGCAACAGCTGCAATATATCCGCCCCAAATACTTAAAAACATACCAATAATTGAAACTAAGGGCAGCATTAAAATACCTGCAACCAGTTTGGGTAAAATGAGGTATCCCGATGGATTTACTCCCATCATTTCCAATGCATCTATTTGCTCAGTAACACGCATAGTACCTATTTGTGATGCAATGTTTGAACCAACCCTACCTGCCAGTACCAACATGGTAATAGTGGGAGTAAGAATGAGCAAAGTAGAATCGCGGGTAATCTGTCCTACTACTTCTAATGGAACAAAACCAGCAACCAACTGATAGGCTGTTTGTACAGCGGCACCAGCTCCTAAAAAAATGGAGATGAATACCACAATACCCATAGAGCCATAGCCCATGCCTATCATTTCACGCAACGACTCTTGCCAATAGATACGCATATTTTCTGGCTTAGAAAACACACTACGCATTAACAATACATACCTACCGATATGAAATAGTACTCTACCCATAGTTGGTAAAAATAAGTATATGAACTGGTAAATAGGAAATATGGCAGTATAAATTTAGATATTCGCTTATTATTCGATAAAAACTAAAAGATGAATGCGTTAATTACTGGTGCAACTAAAGGGATAGGCAGAGCAATAGCCTTTGCCTTGGCAGAAAAGGGATATAATTTGGGTATTTGCGCCCGAAACGAAAGTGAATTGACAGCGCTAAGCACCCTATTACAAGAACAATATGGCATACAAGTAGCCGCTATGCCTGTTGATTGCAGCAAAAAAGAGGCTTTATTAGCTTTTTATGCATTTGCAGTAAAGCGTTTGGGATCAATTGATGTATTGGTAAATAATGCTGGCTTGTTTATGCCTGGCACTATCATGGACGAACCCGATACCCATTTTGAGGAAATGATGCAGCTTAATGTATTTGCTCCTTATTATCTAACAAAAATCGTGGCTGCGGATATGTTGCCTGGAAGTCATGTTTTTACTATTTGTTCTTTAGCAAGCGTACAGAATTTGCCGCACGCTCCATCTTATTCTATTAGTAAAATGGCAGTTTTGGCACTACACAGAGTTTTAAAAGAAGAATTGCGCCAACGCAGTATAAAAGCTACGGCTATTTTACCTGGAGCTACGCTTACCGATTCGTGGAAGGGAACTGTTATTGATACTAAGCGTTTTGTACAAGCTGAAGATATTGCAGCTACTGTTGTATGCGCCTTACAAATGAGTGCTGCAGCATATGTGGATGAGATAAGCGTGAACCCGCTAGAAAGAGATTTTAGTTAAAAAATGCGCGGCGGCAATCAAAGATTGCCACCGCGCATGAAAAGAGTATATTTATTAATTATTTACCTGCAACTACAAATTTTCGACTCATCTTATTGTCTCCAATAGCAACAGTATACGTATACACTCCATTAGCTAAAGCACTTGTATTAATTACCGCTTGGTAATCATTTTCCGTAAGAATACCTTCATTAACAGATTGCACCAATTTACCCGTTACATCCAGAATAGTAATGGTTACTGGTTTAGTTTTAGTTACTGTATATTTGATAGTAAGTGCTTCTTTTACAGGATTTGGAAAATGACTCAACCCCATTAATTCTTCTACTGGAGTTGTGCTTTTTACTTTTGCAGTAATACCATCTCCTCTAAAAGCCAAATTATCCAGTGTAAAAGTAGTTCCAATAACATTACCAGAACCACCAATGAGGTAAATAATACACGTATCTGGTTTATCAGCCATCCCATCTCCATCCAGATCAACATCAAAATAGGTAATAGGAATAGTAAATTTACCAAAAGCAGATTTTGCTAAAGAAAATTCTTTACTAGCAAATCCAATTGTTGCAGCACCCTGCTGATTCTCATCATATCTAGTCAAAATCATTTGTATCACTGCCGTATCTTTACCTCCTGGCAAATCTAATTTATAATCTCCTTCTATAAATTCGGGCATAGCTGAGTACGGAAAGCCCTGTTCTGAAAAATCTTCTTTAAAAGTTATTGCATAGCCAAATGTCGTATCGGTACCAGTCTCAACGGTGCGCATCTGTAATGCTTTTCCTCCCCCGTTTCCAGCTACTTGGGTTACATTATCATCCACCTGATTAGAACTGCATATAATATTTGAACAAAAGGCAAAGCCTTTAGGCGCATTATACTCAAGAACTCCAAAATAACTATATGTTTCAAATACTTCGAAACTGGCATTAGGCATTTGCTGTGCAACAGCACATGTAAGTGCTATTAGCGAAATCGATAAGGTAAATAGTAATTTTTTCATATGAATATTAATATAAGTTTAATACGAAAATACTATTTCTGATTTACAAAAATCGATACATCTTCAGTTTTGTTTAAACAATAAGGGGCAGTAACGATTAGTTACTGCCCCTTATTAGTAGTTATAAAACCCACTAACTATTTTTGAACTACAAATTTCTTTGTGGTTGTACCTTCATTTGTAATAATAGAATAAGTATACAAGCCACCAGCATAATTAGCTGTGTTTAATGCAAGAGAATAATTACCAGTTGCTTGCATCGCAACCTTCGTTTCTTCTATTACCTTACCTGCAATATCCATAACTTTTATAGCAACAGGACTAGTGGTTGAAAGTGTATAATTAATTGTTGCTACCTCTTTAGCAGGACTTGGATAGATATTTGACTTAGTTGTACGTTGCTTTCCAGTAATACTTGCAGTACCATCATCTTCATAAACAAATTTAAGGTCATCTAATACCAGTTTTGTACCATTATATATTGGACCACCACCTGCTTGTGCAGGAGCTGCTGTGGATACAATGATACCACACGTATCTGGCTGATCTGATAGTTCAATAGGAATAGAGAATCGAGTAAAGTTAGTAGCAGCTACCTCGAATGTATGATTTATAAAATCAATGGGCTCACCTTCTTTAGAAAACACAACAAACATCACAGGAGCCTCATCATTAATTTTAGTAAATTTATAATAACCTACTAACGAATCAGGAAAATCGGTATATGGAAATCCACCGAAAAAATTACTAGAAAAAAGGTCTTCTTTCGATGCTGTAAGAATAGTGCCAGCTACTGTATCTGTTGCATTTACAACACTTGCTAATTGTACGGCAAATTTACCACTTGTGCGTCCGGCTACCTTTGTTACGTTCACATATTGACGAGAGGATCCTAATTGTGGAATAGTTGTTAAAAAATTACTAGTCGTAAAACTATCCATATCCTCATAAGGTAATGGAGGAACTCCTGTTCCAAGTTCTTGGTGCCACTTCTCAAAACTTCCATCTCTAATAGGTGCTGGTGTTTCTTGTTGTGCAAATACTGTAGTAAACATGAAGATGCTTACCGCTGCAAGTAATACTTTTTTCATTTTTTATTGTTTTTGAATGTTAACTTAATATAATAGGGTTGTAAAAATATGGATTGTTTCTGATATTCTTCTTTAAGTATTTTGTTACAAATTATATTTGGCTAAAAACGGGTTGTAATACCAAATGCTATGGGTGTTGGCGACTTGTCCTTAAAAATTGTGGCGGTTTCTGGATCGGGGTAATACTTAGCAAACACACCAATATTACCATACCCAATACGTCCTACAAGTGCAATGTGTAGCGGGGCTGCATTAAAATCATCTTTATAGGTTTCCTTGCCACGCTCTTTGCTTATCTGTTTTGTTTTAGCACCTAACAGGTAGCCAAACTCGGCACCTACTGCTAATTTAAACGACCGTTTAGGTTGGCGTGGATTGGTTTGAAATTGCAGCATAAGCGGAGCAATAAGATAGCGTGTAAGTAATTTGTTTTTTTGAAAATCAATCGTGTCATTGATAATTGCTAATGAATCTCGTTCAGGTACAAAGGAAATATTCTTTGTAAAACGATAATTATTATACTCTAAACCTACTCCTGTGCTTAATTGCATATAGTTTTTAATTACCGGTATGGTCACATTTACAATATGAATGCCCACATAGGTTGATTTTGCTCTATCTAATTCCAACTGAGATTTTATTATCCGGTCGTTGGCAGATAACCCTCCATCTGCCATAGGCATCATTCCCAAGAAGCCAAAATCAATATCAAAAAAATCATAGGCTACTTTCGCTTTCTTTGCATTTTCCTCCTCTTGTTTACGTCCTGCTATATCCTCCTCCTCAATACGCTCTATGCGTTCTATTTTAGGTTCACCAATAATTATCACACGTGTATTACCTATTTTCAGTTCGGTAGTATCCGTTTTCGCACCTTTTAGGGTATCTACAAGAATAGTATCAGTAGTTGTGTGCCAATCTGCATAGTCTTTACAAGTCGCACTGCATTTTTCCTCCTTAGCAATTACTCGTACTTTCTTTGTTTTTTGAATACCACTACTTTTTACCTGAACGGTATTTTGTGCATAAGCAGTAACGCCATTGATTAATGCCAAACTGATTAGAATATGTTTCATTTACTTATTGTTTGTTATGGTTTGTTTCTTCTATGACGCTGCTTTTAAAAGAATGGTTGCTTAGTTTACTACTTTTTTTACTTTAATAAAGCCTAAGTCGAGCGCATACACCATTGATTCGGTGGTATTTTCTGTGCGCTTTTCAACTTTCAAGAATGGATTATCCCTTTTATCAATTTTGGAGATAATTTTATTGATGAGCATCCTATCATTCCGTTTATTAATTGGCTTTTTAATCCCTTCTTCTTGTACAATTACTGGTTCCAAATAACTTACCTCCGTTAATAGGGGACTGCTCTCCTCTATTACAGATGACGCTATTGCTACAACTGCTGTATCGAATACGTTTGCAGGTATTACAACAGCTATCTCTTGCTTTGGGACCGTAGGCGCAGGTTTATTTTTCACGGCTAATACCACACTTTTAATTGGTAGTTGCTGGGATATAACTGGGAGCTTTCTACCAGGCTGTATTTGTGCTACAACTGGTTTTACATCTCCTTGCTGCTGATTAATACTATACATGCCTATACCCACACCAAGTAGTACTGCTACCGATGCTGCTATTTGGTACATTCTAATTTTACGCTTAGTTGTCGCTTTTTCAATCAACTTATCCTCAATATGCAGCCAAGTAGCTGGCAAAGGTTGTTGCTCGAAATTATCGAGTGCGTTTTTGAATAACTCGTCGATATTATTTTGTTGCGCTTGCATAATTTATGCCCTCCATTGCTATAACTTTTTGTTGTAAAATTTGGCGGGCACGTGCCAATTGCGATTTTGATGTACCCTCAGAAATATTCAGTTCTTGTGCTATTTCTCGATGTGTGTACCCCTCGATAGCATACATATTAAACACCATCTTGTACCCTGGTGATAGTTGCTGAATTAAGCGCAGTAAATCTTTTGTTTCTAAGGTGTTTACCTCAAAACTAACATCTGCTTGATGTCCGCCACTTTCTATATCTACTACGGGCAGCATGCGTATATTTCTACGGTATTGCTCCAAGCAATTGTTTACCATAATACGGCGTACCCAGCCCTCAAAAGAACCTTCGTTTTTGAATGTAGCTATTTTGGTAAATACTTTTACGAAACCTGTTTGTAGTAAATCTTCGGCTTCTTCATGGCTATTGGCATAGCGCAAGCATACGCCCATCATTTTAGCAGCGTATAACTGATAAACGGTTTCTTGCGAACGCCGATTACTCGCTTTACAACCTTCAATTAATTCTTCTACCGATATATGGTGCTTCAAGTGCATTAGGGGGATTTGCTATGAAGATGCACTAACATGACAATTGGTTGCATGGAGTTGATAAGATGGTAAAAGCTAGTGCTAATTAATTAGCTTCAACTACTTTCTTTATCTGTTGCAAAATAGGGTTCCAACCCTCTCCTTTATTATATGCTTCTTGGTAACGGCGCTCGCCTTCGGCTACGGTATGATAATCGCCTTGTGTAATAGCAAAATGGGTAGTGCCATTAGTTTCTATTAGCGTATAAGTTACGGTAAGATAATTTTCAGGAATATCTGCAATAATACCATTGGGGTCGAATACGGTGTAAGCTAAGTATTTGCACGGTTGGAAATCGACTACCTTACCCGTTACAAAAACCATTTCTTTACCTTCCCACTGGCCTTTCCAAATAAGCTTGCTGCCTCTTTTCCAATCGGATAATGCTTCGCAACCGAACATATATTGCTTCGTTTTTTCGGGATTTACCAATGCATCCCATACTTCTTCTGCCGAAGCATTAATGATAATATCGTTTTTTACAAATAAGCCCTCTTGCATATTATTCTATTTTGCTGCTCTAAGGTACTTATAAATTTTTACCGCAGAGAACAGCAATAATCCGAACAGAAAGAAGCCTACAAAACCATATATCCAATTGAAACTACTTTTTAGTATTACCAAAAACACAATGGCTACCAAAAAGACTGTAGCTAACTCGTTGTACAAGCGCAACTGTGTAGAAGTGACTTTTGAAGTACCTGCTTTTAATCGATTGGATATACGTATGCAGCTAAAGTGATAGCCCAACAAACCAACCACAAAGGCTAATTTAAGATGCATCCACGGCTCTTGCAACCAAGCTGGAACTAAGTAAATAAGCGTTGCGCCAGTAACAACTGTCAAAATCATAGCCGGAGTGGTAATGATGTTTAACAACTTGCGCTCCATAATTACAAACTGGTCGTGCAAAATTGACCGTTCGTTTTCGGGGCGTTCGTTGGCTTCGGTATGGTAAATAAACAGCCGCACAACATAAAATAAGCCAGCAAACCAGCTTACCATAAAAATAATGTGCAATGCTTTTATATAGAGATAGCTCATTTTTAGTCTTTAGTATTCAGTCCTTAGTCCTTAGTCCTTTTTATATGGACTAAGGCTAAAACCTACGACTAATATCTATATTCTTTAATTACTTCGATAGCATATTTTACGTTATCAAAAGGTATATCCGGCATAATGCCATGTCCTAAGTTAAATATATATCCTTTTTCTCCATTCATACGGTCGAACAACCGGTGAATACGTTCTTTAATCACTTTTTTATCGGCGTATAAAATATGTGGGTCTAAATTGCCTTGTACCGCAATATTAGCAGGCAAACGACGCTTTATATCCAATAAATCAATGTTCCAATCAATCGAAATTACATCTGGCTTTGCCTCTGCCATAAGGGGAGCAAATACCGAGCTGCCTTTACAAAAAGAAATTACCGGAATATCTTTACGATTAAGCTTGCTAATGATTTCGGCAATATAACGGTGCGAAAATTCTTTGTAATCATCCCATGCCAATGCCATTGCCCAGCTATCAAAAATTTGTACGGCTTCTACCCCTGCTGCAATTTGCATATTTAGGTACTCTGCCGTAACGGTTGCAATTTTTGATAACAACGCATGAGCCGTTTCTGGCTCATTGTGCAGCATAAGTTTGGTTAATTTAAAATCTTTTGAAGATTGCCCTTCTACCAAATACGACATTACCGTAAATGGAGCACCAGCAAAACCAATTAATGGAATTTTACCACCTAAGCGCTCTTTCACGATTTTAATCATGTCGCTTACATAGCCCAATTTATCGTTTACATCTGGTAAAATGAGCTTATCAACATCTGCACGTGTACGCACAGGGTTGGCAAAACGTGGACCTACACCTTGTGTAAAACTAAGGTCTCCGCCCATTGCTTCGGCAGTTACCAAAATATCCGAAAACATGATGGCTGCATCAATACCTAATAAATCTACTGGCAACATGGTTACATCTGCCGCAATTTCAGGGGTTTTACACATCTCCAAGAAAGTGTATTTCTCTTTAATTGCCCAGTATTCTTTCATAAATCTGCCTGCTTGGCGCATCATCCATACAGGTGGTCGTTCTGTAGCCTCCGAAAAAGCTGCTTTGGTAAAAAGGTGTTGCATATTTTGAATTGTAAATTATAAACTATTATGGTAGTGATATGTATCTATGTGGTTAAATAAACTCAATCGGTAAATTTATATCCTACGCCACGTATTGAGTGAAAGTAGCGCGGGTTTTTACTATCTGGTTCGAAATGCTTGCGAAACGCTAAAATGAAATTATCAATCGTACGAGTAGAAGGAAACACATCATAGTTCCACACTACTTCCAAAATTTGCTCGCGTGATACAGCTTCGTTTTTGCGTTCAATTAATAGCTTAAGCAGCATCGTTTCTTTTTTGGTGAGCGGTACTTTTGTTCCACTCTCGTCGGCAATTTCGTATTGCGAAAAAAGTATCGTTTTGTTACCAATTTTATACGAATTGAGTGTGTGAGCGGTTTCTGTTTTACTTCCTCGTTTTACCAACACAGCTACACGTAATAATAATTCCTCTAGATTGAATGGTTTTACCAAATAATCATCTGCACCTTTGCGCAAGCCACTTATTCTATCCTCGGAGCTACTTTTTGCGGTTAAAAACAATACAGGTAACTCCGTATTTTCTAGGCGTAGGGCTTCGCAAGCAGCAAAACCATCCATTTCTGGCATCATTACATCCAAAATAGCCAAGTTGAACCTGCTTTCGTGTATTGCTTTTAGTGCCTTACGCCCATCGCCAACAGCAACTACCTGATAGCCTTCCATCTCTAAATTGAGTTTTATGGCTTCCTGTAAATGCTCTTCGTCTTCGGCTAATAAAATACGTATGCTCATTACTTACTAAATACTACCTCAAAAGTGCTGCCTTGCGGTTGATTATTCTTTACCTTAATAGTTGCTCCGTGATTGTCAATTATTTGTTTTACGATAAACAGACCTAATCCCGTTCCTTTTGTACTGCGTGTATCTTCATTACCAATTCGATAAAATTTATCGAATATCTTTTGCTTTTCTACATCGGGTACTCCTACTCCTTCGTCTGTTATGGTAAAATGTACTTGACTAACATTAGCGTGTAATTTTACGGTGATAAGCGAGCCTTCGGTACTATATTTCACCGCATTTTCCAACAAATTGGTAATTACCAACGAGAGCGCAAATTGATCCCCAGTAACGTACAAAGCAGGTTCTATATCGGTGGCTATCTTCCGCTTATTGGTAAGTTTGGTAGCAGATGATGCCACTAACTCTTCTACCAATTTACTTATAGCTACCTGGTCTTTTTGGTAATTGTATGATTTACTTTCAATTTTGGTTGCTATCAGCATGTTCTCTACCAAAGTATCTAATCGCTCAATGTCTTTCAACGAATTTTGGAGGAAGTTCTGTTGCTTCTCCTTATCCAAATCCCTTTTCAAAATTGTTTCTAAATACAACTTAATTGCAGCCAATGGCGATTTTAGTTCATGTGTTACCGAAAGCAAAAAATTCTTTTGTTGCTGATGCAATGCTTTTTCTTCATTCATTGCTTTACGCAACCTAAAAGCTCCAAAAACAAGCAGTGCCACAAACACACTTCCCTCACCCATAATCATACCTGCTTTCGCTGGATTTGCTTGCACCAACAAGTAAGCCCACCAGCAAAATTGTAGGATTACATAGCTAAACAGCAAGTAAAATATGGTAAGTGGACGCATTTAAAATTGCCTATTTATGTTCAAAAACATGATCCAAACTCTCGAAAATAGCTCGTTTAGCAATTTCTAAATCCACTTTTGAATGAGCTGCCGAAACAAATCCTACTTCGTATCCCGATGGACCTAAGTACACGCCTTTATTTAACAACTCGCGGTGCAATACCTTAAATTTATCCATGCTTTTAGGATCAATATCATCGGCTTGTTGTATTTTTTCTTTAGTGGTAAAAGCAAACCAAAAAATAGAACCGATGTGAAACACCTTAAAGGCGTAGTTCTTGGCTTTGCTAAAACGATTGATGGCTTCTACAAACTCATCCGTTTTTTTATGCAAATCTTTATAGAAACCCAATCGGGTAAGTTCTGTAAGTTGAGCTATACCTGCCGACATTGCCATTGGATTGCCAGACAAAGTACCCGCCTGATATACATTACCTTCTGGCGAAACATTACTCATAATTTCGGCACTGCCTCCGTAACAACCTACTGGTAAACCACCGCCTATAATTTTGCCATAGGTAATTAAATCGGGCTGTATGCCGTAATAGCCAGCAGCTCCTTCAAAACCAATACGGAAACCAGAAATTACCTCGTCGAAAATAAGTAGGCAGTCGTTTTCGGTACATATTGTACGCAAAAACTGTAAAAACTCTTTGCTTTGTACCAACAAGCCATTATTAGCTGGTATAGGTTCAATAATAATGCAGGCTATATCATTACCAAATTTGCTGAAAGCCAATTTTACAGCATCTTCGCTATTTAGTGGCACTACAATGGTTTCGTTGGCATATGCCTCTGGAATACCCGCAGAAGATGTTTCGCCAAAGGTAACTAAGCCCGAACCTGCTTTTACCAACAAGGCATCTACATGTCCGTGATAGCAGCCTTCGAATTTTAAGATTTTATTCTTTTTGGTAAATCCACGTGCTAAACGGATTGCAGACATAACAGCCTCTGTACCTGAACTTACAAAGCGCAATCGTTCGAGGTAGCTATTGTTTTTAAGAATCAACTCCGCTAAGTCATTTTCTAAGGCTGTAGGTGCCCCAAAAGACATACCTGTTTTGGCAACCTCGGTTACTTTTTCTACAATTTTAGGGTGACTATGCCCCAAAATAAGCGGTCCCCAAGAGCAGCAAAAATCAATAAACTGGTTGCCGTCGGCATCCCAAATACGACAGCCATTACCTCTATCGATAAATAATGGATTACCAAAAACAGATTTAAATGCACGCACAGGCGAGTTTACTCCACCTGGGAAATACTTTTTTGCTTTTTTGAATAATTCGCCCGAACGTTCACGGCTAATATCCCCCTTATCACGATTGATAAATTCCTTTTCTTCGGCCTGCTTGGGTTTAAAAAATTTCTCGAACATAGTTTTAATAATAAAATCAGTCGAAGATACATGTTACATCCACTTATGCTTCAATATATCTTTTGCGTGATAGGTAATAATACTATCGGCACCAGCACGAACAAAGGCGTGCATGTTTTCCATCACCAGCTTTTGCTCATCAATTAGTCCATTTTTTGCTGCCAATTTTACCATACTGTATTCGCCCGAAACATTGTAACAGGCTATTGGCAGCTTGGTATTGCTACGCAAATCTTTAATCACATCTAAATACGCCAAAGCGGGTTTCACCATTAAAATATCAGCACCTTCGGCTTCATCTAAGGCTGCCTCACGCATGGCCTCACGACCGTTGCGAAAGTCCATTTGGTACGCTTTTCTATCTCCTTTATTAGGTGCCGAGTCGGCAGCCTCGCGAAAAGGACCATAATACGCCGAAGCAAATTTTACAGCGTACGACATAATGCCCGTATTTACAAAATCATTTTCATCTAATTTAGTACGCATGGCGGCAATACGTCCATCCATCATATCCGAAGGGGCTACCATATCGGCACCCGCTTGAGCATGAGCCAATGCCATTTTTGCCAATACTTCAACTGTTGCATCGTTTTGCACATAATCGTTTTGCATAATGCCACAATGCCCGTGGGTAGTGTAGGCACATGTGCACACATCGGTAATGATGTATAAATCGTCTTTAAAAGCTGCTTTTAATGCCGAAACAGCTGTTGCTACTACCGATTTTTGTGAATAAGAAGAGCTAGCATTTTCTGTTTTTTCTTCGCCTACGCCAAACAGCAATACTTTATTTATTCCCAAACTCAACGACTCTTCTACATCCTTCAGTAAAGTATCTACCGAAAAATGATGTATGCCTGGCATTGCATCAATAGGATGAGTAATATTTTTGCCTGGAACTACGAAATATGGATATATAAACTGCTCTTTAGCAACCTTGGTTTCGGCTACTAATTCGCGGATAATTGGATTTTTGCGTAATCGGCGTGGACGAATAATCATATTGATGTGATAATTTGCTGAAAATTACAGAGAAAACACGGCTTCTGCCAATCCGGTTTCGTCGGTACTGGCAGGTAATACATATTTTTTTATTCCGTAGCGCTCCAAAGCACGAGCTGTACTTTGCCCTATAGCTATTACAGACTGGTTGGCGTTTACGGTATAGTGTAAATCAAAATACGCAGCAACGTTTGATGGGCTTGTAAATACTAGTACATCAGAGGGGGCAATCGCAATTTCCTTTTTTGCCTCTGTTGCATACACATATACATCAGAAGATTTTACGGTATGTGGCAATTCCTTTTGAATGCTTTGTAACGAATCTTTAGCCTGTGGAAACAATACCGATTTATTTTCGGCCAAAGGAGCAAAAGCTTTACCAACGGCACTAATAACTGCGGAGTTGCCCACAAAATCAGGCTTAATACCAAAGCTACGCAATGCTGCTTCGGTACCTCTACCTATTACGGCAAACTGCACATCATCTGCCAATTGAGGTTTTTGATTAAAAAAGTGGGTTACAGCATTTCTGCTCGAAAAAAACACCCAATCGCTTGCTGCTATATTGGTAAATTGTATTGTTTTGGTTTCGATAAGCGATTGTCCTATAACTCCATACCCATACTTTAATAACACTCTGCTAAAATAATCCGAGCTTTGTAAATCACGGGTAATAAATACCTGTTTTGGGGTATTTATGCGTAATAGTGCTACTGCTTGTTGTGCCAAATCATGCGTAGAATTGCTACTTAAAAATACTCTTTTGGGTATATCATCCCAATTAGCAGCTTGCGTTGCCCATACTTTAAAGGTATCTTTTTCTTTTACACAATAAGCGCCTAAGGGCAACTGGCAGCCCCCATCAAACAGATTCAATATTTTACGTTCTACAGCAATAGTTTCAGCTACGGAATCATTATTGATTGCCTGTAAAAGAGCAATTAGCTCGGTGTCGCTTTCGCGAGTCTGCAAGGCTAATACACCCTGTGCTGGTGCCGGAATAAATTCGGTACAGGCTAATTCTTCTACCAAAAATTCAGATAAATCGATTTCTAGTCGACTAACCCCTGCTTTGGCCAACATAATGGCATCAAAATCGCCGCTGCGCAATTTATTTATGCGCGTGGGTACATTTCCACGAATATCTTTTAGTTCAATATCTGATCTAAAAGCAGCTAATTGTGTTTTGCGTCGTGCCGATGATGTGCCAACAATTGCTTGTTGAGGCAAAGAGTATTTTTGAGTAATATCTGCCTTTTCTTTACGGATAAGTAATATATCTGCCGGATCTTCACGCTCCGAAACTGCTGCAATGGTAAGTCCTGGCGGGTGGGTAGTAGGTAAATCTTTGTGCGAGTGTACAGCTAAATCTATGCTGCCATTAAGCAAGGCTTCTTCCAGTTCTTTGGTAAAAAAACCTTTCCCTTCTAATTTATCAAAACTTAAATCTTGAATGGTATCACCTTTTGTTTTAATAATTTGCAACACAATAGTATGACCTAAGGCTTCTAAACGCGCTTTTACATGGTGCGCTTGCCAAAGGGCTAATTCGCTACCACGGGTACCAATAGTTATAGTAGATTTAAGATTCAAGACTTTAAATTTTAGATTGTAAAAAAGACAGGTAGCTATTAGATGTATTGAGGCAACGACAATAAATTACCTATGCTCACTCAAAATCATTTCTTTAGCCATTACCATAGGCACTTTAATGTACTTTTTTTCTACATAATCCAGTACCCTGTGCAGCACTTCCCGTGATGCAGCATCCAACAAACTGAGTTCTTTTGCAAAAACTTCGTTAGTAGCTTTATGCCTGATTTCTTTAATTTTTTCGGGTATATCACGCATGGCCAGTGTTAGCTGACGATGCTTAAGTAGTGGCATAAATTCTTCCAAATTACTTTGGATAAGTAACTCGGCACCTGCTACTTGCTGCATACGTTCTTGTAAGTTTTTGGCAGCTATTTCTTGTATTTGCTCTACTCCGATAAAATGCAAGGGATAGTTTTTAATAACTTCTGGATGCGTATCTGTTGGAATAGCTAAATCGAGAATAATTTTTTTGTCGGTATCGTTACCAAGTAATTTGGCATACAAGTCGGTGGTAATAATTGGCTCGGTTGCTCCAGTACAGGTAATGATTACATCAAAACCCTCTGTATAATTTGTCAGATGCTCTAACGTAAAAGCTGTTCCGTTGAGTTCAGTGGCTAACTGTTGTGCCCTGCTTAATGTACGATTGAACACAGTAACCTTACCAAAACCGTGCTTTACTAAGTATTTACCTACTAATTGATTCGTTTCGCCAGCACCAATAAAAAGGATACGGGATTCTGGTTTTAGTTTTAAATCGCGCAATTTGCGATAAGCTAAGGATACTACCGATACGGGTTTATCGGCAATTTTTGTTTTGCCGTATACTTCTTTAGCTGCTTTTACTACTTGTTGCATTATCAAGCGTAAAAAATCACCATTTAGGTTCCATTTACGGCAATTTTCGTAGCACTCGCGCACTTGTGCAAGTATTTCTTTTTCGCCTACAACCACCGATTCTAACGAAGAAGAAACGCGCATAAGGTGATTAAGTGCATCAATATCTTCGAAAATGGCTACTTTTTCTGTTAACTCATTTACCTTTTCGGCAGCAAGAGCCGGATTGGTTAATGCGATAAAAGCATGAATAAATGCAGTATCAATAGGTTTATCGCATTTTACAATTAGCTCTACCCTGTTGCAGGTGGCTATGTAAAACAGTTCGTCTATACCCAACTCCTCTTTTACTATTGCTAAAAATGTGGGGTGCTTATCGGCTTCTACAACCAACAAACCCACATCTGCCAACGGAAGTGTTTTGTGTGTAAAGGCTATTATTTTTAATTCTCTCACAGTACGGTTTCCCAATTTTATATTGCAATATTCGAGAAAAACGGCTGTTTGATTGTCATAAAATTGTCAGATAGGTAATTTAGAATGATTATAAGCTTGCCTATATAGCAGCCATAAACTTCCAAGCCTCTTCCACTTTTCCCATATCCAACAATTGTTTTACCTGCTGATGAATAGAGGTACTGCTCACTTTCTCGAAATTCAATACTGGTAATTGCTCGGTATTGCCCAATTGCGCTAAATTATTTCCTGTTAAGATGCTGCTACTGCGTAATTCTGCAGGCAACGCATCAATACCTATACCCAACGTACTAATCGGTTTGGCTACTTTAAACAAATTTTCGGGCGTAGTGCGGCAATACCAATCGCCACCCAAACGGGCTACTAAATCTATTTTGTGTTGGTCTATCTTACCGTCCACATCTAAAATTTCTTCGTTAATATGCATCAAAATCACTTCAGCAAGTATCAAGTTTCCTGCACCCGCATTGCTGCCTAAGCTAATTACATCGTTCACTTTACACTCCAATTGCACAGGAGATTCTTTTACGCGGGGTGGTTTTACTAGCGAAGAAGGGAGCTCGGTAAACCCTGCTTTTATAAATTCATTAGTGCCTTTTGGGTATTCGGTACTGGCAAGAGATGTTTGCTGCACCATGTTGTAGTTAACGATATTGATAACACATTCGGGCACTTCCAACACATTTTCCAGGGTATGTTTAGTGGTATTATCGCGTACACGGCGTGCAGGAGAAAACACACAAATAGGCGGATTAGAACTGAACATATTGAAAAAGCTAAACGGACTTAGGTTCACATTTCCAGCTTTATCTATAGTGCTAGCAAAACATATCGGACGTGGCGCAATGGCGTATTGCAAGTAATTTTGTATTTCGGAAGGTTTTAGGTCGGATATTTTTAAACTTAACATAGGGTACTAATTACAAATGATTACCAATTACGAATCGTTACAAATTTACTAAAGTAGGCGGTTACTAATTTACTAATGACTAGTTAACCAATGAACTATAAAACTACTTCTTCAACGCAAGTATGCTCCAATCGGTGGCTTCTTTTTTAATGATATTCGTCAATCTGCCTAAGCCTGTAATTTCCATTTCTACTACATCACCATCTTGTAACCATTGTTCTTGATAAGCAGGATTATCTAATTTGCCTGTGCCATTTAGCTCTAAAAAGCAGCCCGTGCCAACAGTTCCTGAACCGATTACATCACCTGGCAAAACATCTACACCATAGGCGCAGCGTTCTATAATTTCGGCAAAGGTCCAATCCATATCACCTACATTGCCTTCCGAAACCAACTTTCCATTTACCCAACATTTCATTGTCAGATTATAGGCATTACCAACATGCCCCTGTTTTGGCTTCATTTTTAGCAATTCTAACTCGTCTGGTGTTACCAACCATGGACCAATTACGGTGCTAAAATCTTTGCCTTTTGCAGGACCAAGATTAAGCAACATTTCTTCCATTTGCAGGGTTCTGGCGCTCATATCATTCATAATCATGTAGCCAGCAATGTATTGGTCGGCATCGGCAGCTTTTATATTACGTCCTCTTTTACCAATTACGATAGCTGCTTCCAACTCAAAATCGAGTTTTTTGAAATGATCGGGCATACAGGCTATTTCGCCAGGCCCTTGTATAGCATTGTGGTTGGTAAAATAAAAAATAGGATATGAATCAAATTCAGGAATCATTGGCACCCCTCTGTTTTTACGCGCAGAAGCTACATGCTGGCGAAACGCATAGCCATCGCGACAAGAAGTAGGATGAGGCACAGGGGCGAGCAATTCATACAATAATTCTGATTTAGCGGTTGTTTTACCACTTTTTATGTCTGCCTCGGCGTTTTTCGCCAATTGCATTAACTCTTCTCCGCCTTGCAAAAACTCCAGCATATTGTCAGGAATCAATTTATTACAAGAGTTTAAGTTGTAAATATTTCCATTAATGTACACCCCTAAATGTTCATTAATTTCAGTTTTATAGGATACTAGTTTCATGATTTGTTGCTTAATTGTTGATGCGAATGTATAAAAAAAGCACCCATTAAGGTGCTTCTTGTTATGCGATATATTTTACGTTTATTTTAGAAGTAGTTTTTGGCGGTAGCGACCCGATTCACTAACAATATCAACAAAATACATACCTACGGGTAGCTTTTTGTCTTGTAACGAGAATTGGTACTCGCCTTGCTGTGTAGCACCTACCGCAAAAGTAGCCACTTTGGTTCCTTGCAAATTATAAATTGCTAGTGATTTTAGAGCAGAAGTGCCGCCTGCTATTTTGAGTGTCAGTATTTCGTTATCATTAGGATTAGGATAGATTACTACAGATTCACTCGCATTTTCTGTAGGATGTACTCCCGAAATACTTTCGCCACGCCCTTCAAATGGAAGTTTAATTTCTACACACTTTTCATCAAAGCAGCTATCCTTACCACTTTTGTAAATAGAAAGACATACTTTATACGTAGCAGTATCCGAAAAGGTATGCGTAACCTCTGGCTTGTCGGAGGATGTGTTGTCGCCAAAACTCCAAAAATAGGTATTGCCTTTACTTTGCTGATCTTTAGCTACAAAACGAATAGTTTTACCTGTACCATTTTTCTCGGAAAAGTACTCGAAATTAGCGTTACAGGTGTTACTTATGCCAGTATCCTTTTTCATCTCCACGCGCTTGCATATAGTTACACCACACGAATCGCCATTAGGAGCCGTTTTTATTTGATTAACAATGAGGCACACGCGATGAGCACCTGTAGTGTTGTATACATGAGTAGGGTTTTTCTCTTTCGATTTACTTCCATCTCCAAAGTTCCAGCTATAGTTAGCGTCTTTAATACCCGTAAAAGAAGTAAAACTCACACTATTTGCTTGCTGTGACTTAAAAGTAAAATCGGCACTACAATACCCTTGTGGTTCTGGATTAGGATTATTCCCTTTTATTACTACCTCTCTACAATTTTTTTCTTCGCAACGTACTACTTTCCCTGAGTCGTTCTTAAACTCATTACTTACACGTAGGCATACTTTATATGTACCTGGCTTGCTATACTTATGGTCGGCATTACGATTTCCAGATGTTGTATTATCTCCAAAATCCCAATGAAATTTGGCCATTGAATCTTTCTCACTAGCATAAAACTCCACTCGATTATCCATTACTATCTTGAAATTAAAATCGGGATTGCACTTAGTTGGAGGTGGGGTTTTAGTACTATCTTTCACCACTACATTCATACAAATCTTATCCTTACAGTTATCTCCACCAATAGTTAAGCACACATTATAAGTACCTTCTTTTGAATATGTATGTAATGGGTCTCTAGCTGTACTAGTAGCACCATCTCCAAAGTTCCATTCCCATTTAGTGATTTTTCCAGAAGATGCATCTTCAAAACGCATTTCCCGTACGTTGCTGCCTTTAGGTCCAAAGTTAAAATTAGCTTTACAAGTTGATGGTGGCGGCGGTGGCGGATTGGTAGTATCTATGCTTACCGTAATAGTAGGACAATACTCCCTAAGGCAACTATCTCCAGTGATTAACAAGCATACTTGGTACTTGCCTGCTTTTTTATATGCATGCACAGGGTTTTGTTCTACAGACCTAGTGCCATCGCCAAATGTCCATTCCCAAGACTTTATTTTATCAGGTGAAGTAGATTCATCCTTAAAAGCTACTTCCAACGTATTGGGCTTGCCTTGCCAAATAAAATAGGGTTTACAATTGGATGTTTTTTGTGCAAAACCTGCGCTATGGAACATCAAAATGCCCATAGCGAATAAAAGAGAGTACCATTTTTTCATAATAGTTAAGATTAATTTAAATTGAAGTTACATCATTTAAAATCTAAAAATCCAATTAATTTAAAAAAACGGGACGCTCTGCCAAAATAGAAAGTTTACTACCTTTACCTCATTATATAAAAATATGCCTTTCTATCATACACTAGGAGATATACCCCAAAAACGTCATACCATATTTCGTAAACCCAACGGCGATTTATACGCCGAAGAGTTGGTCTCAACCGAAGGATTTTCGAGCATGTATTCGTTGGTATACCATTGCTATCCGCCAACGCTGGTAAAACAAATTGCCGAGCCCTATTCGGTAGAACCTAAAATTGCGCGCGAAAAACATTTAAAACATACCAGCTTACTTGGTTTTAACGTAAAGCCCGAAGACGATTACCTAAAAAGCCGCAAAGCAGTTTTGGTAAATAGCGATTTGCATATTTCTTTGGCAGCACCGCGCAAAAGCCTGACCGATTATTTTTATAAGAATAGTCAGGCTGATGAATTGATTTTTATTCACGAAGGTAGCGGACAGCTAAAATCGGGCTACGGAATTATAGACTTTGAGTACGGCGATTATTTGGTAATTCCTCGTGGAACTATATACCAACTACATTTTACCGACGAAAAAAATCGTTTATTTATTGTAGAATCATTTAGCCCTATACAAACCCCAAAACGTTATCGCAACCACGTAGGGCAACTACTGGAACATTCTCCTTTTTGCGAGCGCGACATAAAACGTCCGCACAGCCTGCAAACGCATGATGAAAAAGGGGATTTTAAAGTACTCATCAAAAAGCAAGGCTTAATTTATCCATATGTATATGGCACACATCCTTTTGATTTTGTAGGATGGGATGGCTATCATTACCCTTGGGCATTTTCTATTCATAATTTCGAACCCATTACAGGCAGAGTACATCAACCACCACCAGTGCATCAAACTTTTGAAGCCCACAACTTTGTAGTGTGCTCTTTTTGTCCGCGTAAATACGACTATCATCCCCAAGCTATACCAGCACCCTACAACCATAGCAACATAGATTCGGACGAAGTGCTGTATTACGTAGACGGCGATTTTATGAGTCGCAAGAGCGTGGTAAAAGGGCAAATCACCTTACACCCAGGAGGTATTCCACATGGACCACATCCTGGTACCGTAGAAAAAAGCATCGGTAAAGAAAAAACGGAAGAACTAGCGGTAATGATAGACCCTTTCCGCCCGTTGATGCTTACCGAAGAAGCCATAGCAATAGAAGACCCAGATTATTACAAATCGTGGCAGAGTGGCTTAGATGGCGAAATTGTACATTAGACCTAATAGTTAATAAATTATATAAAAGCAACCCTATTCACCATGCAATCAGCAACTATAGATTCAGCCAATAAATTAGCCCAATTACACCAAAATCACAATCCTAATGAGGATTTTTTACCATTATTAGGCACTGATTATGTGGAGTTTTATGTAGGCAACGCCAAACAAGCAGCCTATTATTACCAAACTGCTTTTGGGCATCAGTTAGTAGCCTATGCTGGGCCAGAAACAGGATTGCGTAATCGCGCTTCGTATGTGTTGCAACAAGGCAAAGTACGTTTCGTACTTACCACTTCTTTCGATCCGAATGACGAAATTTCGGACCATGTACGCCGCCATGGAGATGGTGTAAAAGTATTGGCTTTGTGGGTAGATGATGCCGAAAAAGCATATACCGAAACCATAAAACGTGGCGCTAAAAGCATACACGCCCCAAAAACACATACCGATGAGTTTGGAGAAGTAAAAACAGCTTCTATTGCTACCTATGGCGAAACGGTACACACGTTTGTAGAACGCAAAAACTACACAGGAACATTTATGCCTGGTTTTGTAGCGGTAAATAAGCCCCAATTAGCCAAGCCACTAGGATTAGAATATATCGACCATTGTGTAGGCAATGTGGAATTGGGTGGCATGAATAAGTGGGTGAAATTTTATGAAGACGTAATGGGCTTTAAGTTGCTCATCACCTTTGACGATACCGACATTTCTACCGAATACACTTCATTGATGTCAAAGGTAGTTTCTAATGGCTCTGGGTATGTAAAATTCCCGATTAACGAACCTGCCGAAGGCAAAAAGAAATCACAGATAGACGAATATTTAGAATTTTACCAAGGCGCTGGTGTGCAGCACATTGCTATTGCCACCAACAACATATTGGAAACGGTAAGCGAATTGCGTCGTCGCGGAGTAGAGTTTTTAACAGTTCCTGAAACCTACTATGAAGATTTGCTGGATCGTGTAGGAAAAATTGATGAAGACCTAAGTGATCTTAAAAAACTAAACATTTTGGTAGATAGAGATGAAGAAGGCTATTTACTGCAAATATTTACCAAACCGGTAGAAGACAGACCTACGTTATTTTACGAAATAATTCAACGCAAAGGAGCTAAATCTTTTGGCAAGGGAAACTTTAAGGCATTATTTGAAGCCATTGAGCGCGAACAAGAACTAAGAGGCAACCTATAATAACGCCTTTTGATTGCTAAATTAATACGGAGCCAAACTTTTCAGTTTGGCTCTTTTTTTCGCGAGTGCCTATTCAAAAAATTCTATATTTGAACCATCGTGAAAAAACGCATAGCCATATTTGCTTCGGGTTCGGGTAGTAATGCCCAAAAAATAATTGAACATTTTAAGAAAAACGATTACGCAGAAATAGCCATTGTTATTTCTAACCGTGCAGATGCTTATGTACTGGAACGTGCCGATAATTTTGAAATCCCTACACACATTATCAACCGCGAAACTTTTTTCAATAACGATGAAACCCTGAAACTACTGCAACAGCTCAAAATTGACGCTATTATATTGGCAGGTTTTTTATGGCTCATTCCAAAAAACATTATCGAGGCGTATACTAATCGTATCATTAATATACACCCTGCTTTATTGCCAAAATTTGGCGGAAAAGGCATGTATGGCAACCATGTACATGAAGCTGTATTACAGGCTAAAGAAACCGAAAGCGGTATTAGTATCCACTATGTAAATCAGAATTTTGACGAGGGAGAAATTATTTTTCAAGCAAAGTGTAAAGTAGAAAAAGGAGATACAGCCGAATTGCTTGCTTTTAGAATTCAACAGCTCGAACATCAACATTTTGCTAAGGTAGTAGAGGGGGTAATAAAGAAAATTACTTAATTATTATCCTATGAATACAACTGCCATTCGTATTTACACAACCTTAATTGTAACACTTGCTATTACTAATATATCTATTGCACAAACAGATCTAGATATAAACAGTCGAAAATTATCAGTTGGAATAAGTCTACCATTCGTTCCTGCATTGGGCTATTCAAAAACCAATAAATAACCCGAACTAAATATTGGTTTTAGTGCTATTACCCAGTACAAAATAGGCAAAAGCGCTACAATTGCTTATAAATTTTCTGCCCACAAAGGACTAAAAGATGCGTTCTTAACTATTGGAAATTCCAATGCATCTTATGCAATTTTTAATGATGCATTAATTGGATTTAGACTTAACAAACGATTTAAAGTATTTGCTGGACTGAGCAGAGCTACTGGCACCCGACTAGGCGAAAAGTACTATGACCATTCAGGCTTTATTAGCAATACTACTTATTACACTTTATACCACTATCAATCAGTGGGGCTACCCTTACTAATACAATACAAGTTTAGTAAAAGAATTGCACTGCAATTGTACTTTAACAAACAACCAACCGTTAGCTATAATGCACTAGAAGCCATTTTTTACCTTTACTAATGTACACAGTCCATGAAATACAACCTATTAAAAACCATTATATTTTCATCTTTTAGTTTATTTTGCATAACTTCTTGTGTTAAAGAAAAAGTAATAAACACCGACTTTGATAAACACCCTCAATCTGTTTATTACACCAAAAACGGAAATCCGGTGCTAGCTATCGGTTATGAAACTAACGGCTTTTTGATTAGCTCCCCTTCGGGAATTTCTTTTAGTCATAGTCCCCACAATTGGAGCATATCGGGCACTATTATACAATCTGAAAGCAAGTACGCCTCTTATAAAGAAAGTGTTGTGTTTTATTTTGATTCCACACAATTTCACACTGGAAAGATAAATCTTACCAATACTAATTTTAGCTACTCGGTATCAAATGCAGATCAGAACAGCACTACAGGGACAATTGATAGCACCAACGCGGCTTGGATAAACATTATAACGCTAGACACTGCATGTAAAAGTGTGAAGGCCAATTTCAGCTGCGATATTTGGCATAATCAAGAACGTATATCCATTCGTAATGGCATTATTCAATCTAACTATTGCAAAAAATAAGCATCTCTAAAACATGTGCATAACTAACTAATAATTTTCTTACTTACAGGGCATTAACTAATGGGTATTTTTTCTAAAATTGTATATTCATAATTTAGTTCATGACCCAGCCCCTTCGTATTAAGAACGCCTTAATATCAGTCTATTACAAAGATAACTTAGCTCCTATTATCCAAAAACTCCATGCACATGGAGTAACTATTTACTCAACAGGAGGCACCGAAGAGTTTATTAAAGCACTAAATATTCCTGTAATAGCTGTAGAAGACCTAACAGGCTACCCCTCTATTTTAGGTGGGCGCGTAAAAACACTACATCCAAAAGTATTTGGTGGCATACTCAACCGCAGAGGAAATAGTTCGGACGAAAAAGAAATTGCCTCATTTGAGATACCTGAAATTGATTTAGTAATTGTTGACTTATACCCTTTTGAAGAAACAGTAGCTTCGGGCGCTGACGAACAATCCATTATTGAAAAAATTGATATTGGAGGAATTTCTCTTATTCGTGCCGCCGCTAAAAACTTTAACGATGTAGCTATCGTGGCATCCAAAAATGATTACAGCTATTTGCTGGATATTTTAGAAACAAACAACGGACAAACCCATATTGAGGAACGTAAAGAATTAGCGCGTCGTGCTTTCAACGTATCTTCGCATTACGATACTGCTATTTTCAATTATTTTAACGGTAATATCGAGTCGGATGAAGTGTTTAAACAAAGCATCCAACAAGCCCAAGTGTTGCGCTATGGCGAAAACCCACATCAAAACGGCGTGTTTTTTGGTGATTTAGATACCCTATTTACCAAATTAAACGGCAAAGAACTATCTTATAATAATTTGGTAGATGTAGATGCTGCTGTAGCACTCATTGCCGAGTTTATTGAACCTACGTTTGCCATCTTAAAGCACACAAATGCGTGTGGAATTGCATCTAACGGCAACCTTACTCAAGCATGGAATAATGCATTGGCGTGTGATCCTGTATCTGCATTTGGCGGAGTAATAATTACCAACCGCACAATAGATAAAGCCACAGCCACAGCCATAAATACTTTGTTTTTTGAGGTACTTATTGCCCCCGCATTTGACGGCGATGCCTTAGAAATATTGAAAGAGAAGAAAAATCGCATTTTATTACAACAAAAACCAGTTGCATTTTCTGGCAAGCAATTTAAAACATTGTTGAATGGGGTAATACAACAAGATAAAGATTTGGCTACCGAAAAAGCAGTACAAATGACCCCAGCAACCGATAAAAAAGCCACAGCCTCTGAATTGTCTGATTTAGAATTTGCGCTTAAATTGGTAAAGCACACCAAATCAAACACCATTGTATTGGTTAAAAATGGTCAATTAGTAGCAAGTGGTGTAGGACAAACATCACGAGTAGATGCCCTAAAACAAGCTATCTTAAAAGCACATACATTTGGTTTTGAATTAGCAGGCGCTGTAATGGCATCTGATGCCTTTTTTCCATTTCCTGATTGTGTACAAATTGCACACGAAGCCGGAATTACTGCCATTGTACAACCTGGTGGTTCGATAAAAGATAAAGATTCAATTGAATTTTGTAATTTGCACGGCGTTGCGATGGTATTTACTGGCATTCGTCACTTTAAACATTAAAAAACTGCGTTTAGCACCAATATATTTTAATTTATTATGGCATTATTCAACCTGAATTTTTTTACACAGGAAATTGCAATTGACCTTGGTACGGCCAATACACTCATTATCCATAACGATAAAGTAGTGGTAGATGAACCCTCCATTGTAGCTATCGACCGTAAAACGGGAAAGATGATTGCAGTAGGAAAACAAGCCATGTTGATGGAAGGCAAAACGCCTGACATGATTAAAACAGTACGTCCGTTAAAAGACGGTGTAATTGCTGATTTTGATGCTGCCGAGCACATGATTAGAGGGATGATAAAAATGATAAACAGCGGCAAAGGATGGATGTTCCCTTCTTTACGCATGGTTATTTGTATCCCATCGGGCATTACCGAGGTAGAAAAGCGTGCCGTGCGCGACTCTGCCGAAATTGCAGGTGCAAAAGAAGTATATATGATTCATGAGCCTATGGCAGCAGCCATTGGTATAGGTATTGATGTAGAACAACCTATTGGCAACATGATTATTGATATTGGAGGAGGTACTACCGAAATTGCTGTAATTGCCTTAGCAGGTATTATTTGCGATCAAAGTATTCGTGTAGCTGGTGATAATTTTGATTCGGATATTGTAAACTACATGCGCCGTCAACACAATATTCTTATTGGTGAGCGTACTGCAGAGCGTATTAAAATTGAAGTCGGTTCTGCCCTATCTGAATTAGAAGATGCCCCAAATGATTTTCCAGTAAATGGTCGTGATTTAATGACGGGTGTGCCTAAGCAAATTATGGTGTCTTATTCCGAAATTGCTCATGCATTAGACAAATCTATCTCTAAAATAGAGGAAGCTATTTTAAAAGCACTTGAAATTACTCCGCCCGAACTTTCGGCAGATATTTACCAAACTGGCATTTATTTAACTGGAGGTGGAGCATTGCTACGCGGATTAGATAAACGTATTTCGCAAAAAACAAAACTTCCTGTACACATTGCCGACGATCCTTTACGCGCTGTGGCACGAGGAACAGGAATTGCTCTTAAAAACATCGAAAACTTTAAATTCTTAATGCAATAGCCACATCCTTTGTAGGTAAAGGTGTACTAATGAATAAAAAAAATGCGTAATCTCTGGCTGTTTTTAATTAAAAATTATGCACTTTTTTTATTTCTTGTCTTAGAAATTACTTCCATTACATTATTAATAAATGGTAACAATTACCAGCGCAGTACCATCATTAACTCTGCAAACGGAGTAGTTGGTAATTGGTTCAGCATGGTAAGCAAAACCGAAGATTATCTATCACTATCGGTGGTAAACGATAGTTTGGCTACAGAAAACGAACGTCTAAAGAATGAGCTTAAATCTACATTTTACATCAGTAAAATAGATTCGGGCATACTTACCGATACCTTAACGGCAAATGATACTGTTACCCTAAAACAATATCGCTACATCACAGCAAAGGTGATAAACAACTCTATTATTAAAAGAAACAACTACATAACTCTTAATAGAGGCAGTTTAAATGGCATTAAAAGAAATATGGGGGTAGTATGCAGCAATGGCATTGTGGGTATTGTAAAAGACGTATCACCTCATTTTTCTACAGTAATATCTTTACTGCACAAAGACATTAAGATAAGTGCGCAAACAATGAGTACGCTTGATTTTGGCTCGTTGGTATGGGATGGTATTAATCCGCGCAGAGCACAGCTAATTGATATTCCAAATCACGTGACTATCCGAAAAGGCGACAAAGTAGTTACCACAGCATTCTCATCTATATTTCCAGAAGGTATTAATATAGGTGTCATCAATAATGCGAGTATTGAAACTGGCGATAACTTTTATTCGATAGATGTAGAACTATCTACCCCATTTGAGCATTTAGAGTATGTGTATGTAATAGACAATCGCATGGCAGCCGAACAATTAAAAATAGAGGAGGGCCTAAGAGATGATTAACTTAGTATTATCGAATATACTACGCATGCTCTTTTTGGTGTTTTTGCAAATCACATTGCTCAACAATATTAATTTGCACAATACCATTAACCCCTACATTTATGTGCTTTTTATACTGCTACTGCCATTAAATACCCCAATCTGGGGACTACTATTTATGTCTTTTTTTACAGGACTTATTGTTGATAGTTTTACAAATACACCAGGCTTACACACATCTGCTATTGTATTAATGGCTTTCTGCCGTCCATTAATTATACAGTTTGTAACCCCTCGTGGTGGATACGAAAACGAGCCCATTCCTTCTTTAAAAAACATGGGCGAACGTTGGTTTATCACCTATGCTACTATCCTTGTATTCATTCATCACTTTTCGTTGTTCTTTTTAGAGGCATTCCGCCTCTCCGAATTCTTCATTACCTTATCTCGTGTGATTTTAAGCTGTATCTTTACAATGGCACTAATCCTCATTGGACAGTACTTCTTTACTAAAAAAACCAAACGATAATGAATGTATTTTTTGAGCGTAAGTATGTTGTTCAAGGAATATTTATTTTAGTTGGTATTGTATTGCTTATTAAGCTATTCTACATACAGGTAATTGATAATAAGTATGTAGTTTCTGCTAATAGCAATGTATTACGCAAGTTGGTAATTTACCCAGCTCGTGGCATTGTGTATGATAGGCATAATAAGATTTTGGTACAAAACGAGCCTGTATACGATTTACTGGTTATACCACGCCAAATTTTACCATTTGACACTTCCGAACTTTGCCGCTTGATAGGCATAAAGCGTGAAGTATTAATTAGTAAACTAAAAAAGGCACGTAGTTTTTCTCCGGTAAAATCATCTATTATCGAAAAACAGTTATCGGCCAGAACCTACGCTACCTTTCAAGAAAAGCTATTCGAATTTCCTGGTTTTTTTGTTCAAAACCGTACCGTACGCAAATATCCCAATGCTATGGCTGCCCATATTTTAGGATATATTGGCGAGGTAGATGAACGTGTTATTGAAAAGTCGGGCAACTATTACCAAATGGGTGACTATTTAGGTATAAGCGGCATCGAAAAATCATACGAAGAAGTACTAAAAGGTAGAAGAGGTGTTAAAAACATCATGGTAGATGTATTTAACCGTGCAAAAGGAAGTTACGAAGACGGAAAATACGATACAACTGCATTAGCAGGCGAAAAACTCATTTGTTCTTTAGACCTTCAATTGCAACAATATGGCGAGCTACTAATGCGCAATAAGCGAGGTAGCGTGGTTGCAATAGAGCCTAATACCGGAGAAATATTGGCGTACATAAGTAGTCCCAACTATGACCCAAATCTATTGGTTGGCAGACAACGAGGCTCAAACTACAGCAAACTTGTTCAAGACGAACTTAAACCTTTATTTAATAGACCAATACAAGCACAATATCCACCTGGCTCTATCTTTAAAATTGTACAAGCACTCGTGGGGCAGCAGGAAGGGGTGCTTACTCCACAAACCGTTTTTCCGTGTGGTGGTGGGTACAGAATTGGTGGTTTACTAGTAAGGTGTACGCATAATCACCCTCCGCTCAACCTCGAGGAATCTATACAGTATTCATGTAATGCGTATTACTGTAATGCTTTTCGTAAAATGATTGATCAAGGTCCTTACTCCAACCCACAAGAGGGATTTGAGGTGTGGCGTAATAGAGTTCAAAAATTCGGGTTAGGCACTAAATTAAATATTGATTTGCCCAATGAACTGGACGGATTATTACCTACCCAAAAACGGTATGATCGTATTTATGGAAAGGCGCGCTGGAAATCCTCTACTATCATATCCTTATCAATAGGTCAAGGCGAATTAGGAGTAACACCCATGCAAATGGCTAACCTAATGTCAATACTGGCCAATAGGGGCTACTACTATATTCCGCACCTTATAAAAGGTATCGGTGAAAGAAAAATAGTAAAGCCCGAATACACTAAAAAGAACTATGTGGATATAAATCCTGCTTATTTTGAAACAGTTATCAATGGCATGGAAAAAGTAGTACAGAGTGGTACAGCTTATTGGTCGCGCATACCTAATATTATTATGTGCGGAAAAACTGGTACGGTAGAAAACCCTCATGGCAAAGACCATTCTGTTTTTGTGGCCTTTGCTCCTAAAGACAATCCTAAAATTGCAATAGCTGTGGTAATAGAGAATGCCGGGTTTGGTGCATCTTGGGCTGCTCCTATTGCCAGCATGATGGTTGAACAATACCTTACTGGAGCGGTAACTAAGCCTAAATATTACCAAGAACGAATTTTAGAAGCCAATTTAATTAATCCAACCGAAGGAAAATTAAAGACAAAAAAAGGCAAACAGTTGTAATATCAAATGTTCGACAAAAAAAATATACTCTACAATATAGATCGCCAATGCTTGGTAATATACCTACTGCTGGTACTAATAGGCTGGGTAAGCATTTATGCCGCGGTATTTGACGCCAACCATGGAAGTATATTGGATATAGACCGTAACTACGGTAAGCAATTGCTTTGGATTGTTACCTCATTCGTATTAGGTTCAATCATCTTGTTTGTTGATGCTAAGTTTTACTCCACTTTTGCCTATGCTTTTTATATAGCAACCATGATTCTACTCTTTATTGTGCTTGTTGTGGGCAGGGTAGTAAGTGGAAACCAAGGGTGGATAGATATTGGTAGTTTTAAATTACAACCTGCCGAATTTGCCAAATTCTCAACAGCGTTAGCATTAGCCCGCTACTTAAGTGTTAGTGGTATACGAATGCAATCTTTGTCTACAAAGATTACCTCCATACTTATTATAGGTTTACCAATGGGGCTTATTTTACTACAAGGCGATGTGGGCTCAGCAATTACATACTCTGCTTTTATATTAGTAATGTATCGTGAAGGTTTGCCAGGAGAAATACTCTTCTTCGGGGCACTAACAGTTGCCGTATTTGTACTCACCTTATTATTACCACAACAGCTATTGCTTATTGGATTAGGCTGCATTGCTGTTTTATTGAGTTACTTTTTTCGCAAGCAGAAATCCTATATCTTAATGATACTATTCGGATTGGTATTTTCTGTAGGTGTAGTTTTTGGAGTAGATCATGTTTTTACCAATGTACTAAAACCACATCATCGTGATCGTATCAATAATTTATTAGGAAAAGAAATAGACTTAAAAGGGACGGGGTATAACGTAAACCAATCGAAAATAGCGATAGGCTCTGGAGGCTTTTTCGGAAAGGGTTTTATGGAAGGTACACAAACAAAATACGACTTTGTACCCGAGCAAAGCACCGACTTTATTTTTTGTACTATTGGCGAAGAGTATGGTTTCTTAGGAAGTACTATTGTAATTGGCCTGTTTATCGCATTATTGCTACGGCTACTTACCTTAGCTGAACGGCAACGCTCTAATTTCTCGCGCATTTATGGGTACGGAGTAGCGGCAATCATCTTTTTTCACGTAGCAATAAATATAGGCATGACTATAGGCCTAGTACCTGTAATTGGTATCCCCCTTCCTTTCATCAGCTATGGTGGTTCTTCGCTATGGGGTTTTACTATTTTACTATTTTTAATGCTAAAAATGGACGCCAATAGAATGGCTATTATTCGGTAAACCTTCTTTTAGCTACGTATTTAAAGTATTTTACTAAATCCTCTTGCTCATCCCATGCAGGATTTCCTGTTCCATAACTATTTAGTAACGCTTCGGCATCAGTAGCAGCACTTGTTTCATTTAACTGATTAAGTACTTCTTCGTATACGTCCTTATTGCCGTCAAATAGCTCTTTAATTAATAACAAGCGGTCATTTAAGCCAATAAATGAATGAATACTTTTGGTACTGGTTGGCAACTCTTCTTTCACTTTTGCCACAGGCAACACTTCTTCTTCCTTAACCATCACTACTGGCTGTTCAACTACAGCTTCAAATGACTGTTCAACTGCCTGTTTTACAGAACCATTACTTTTTTCTACTGGTTGAGTTGCTAATAGATTAACTAATTCCAATAAATACTGAGTATTAGTACGCAAATAATCTATCGTTAGCTGATTTACTTGCTCGCCCTCACTAAATAGTGTACGATTCAATGAAGCGATCTCTTCAATAACCGAAGCAATTTTTTTAATAACTGTTTTTTTGTCCATAAAGGTTCAAAGTTATACTTATTTACAAACGATGAAAGAGGCTGCTTGCATATAGATTTAAAAATATTTTTACTTTTAGCAAACATGAGCGAAGCCGCACGTTTTACACTAATTACCGGACCAATGTTTTCGGGCAAAACAACTACGCTAATCCGCTTGTTGCAAGAAGCACAACACACAGGTAAAATAATAGTTGTATTTAAACCCAAAAAGGATACCCGATATGCTTTAGATGCTATTGTATCACACAATGCCGTTCAACTAAAAGCTATTTCTATACCAAATGCACAAGCAATCTTTCGGTACATTAGCCAAAACCCTGCACAGGTAGTAGGAATCGACGAAGCACAGTTTTTTGATGCCGAATTACCAAACGTTTGTGCCCAACTCCGTAAAAATGGGGTACATATAATAGCCGCTGGACTTAATAAAGACTACAAAGCACAACCATTCGGAACGATTCCCCAATTAATTACCCTCGCAGATAATCATACAGAACTATTAGCTATATGTGCACAATGTGGCGCAAAGGCTGCTTATACGTATCGTAAAACGTCCCAAAAAGCCACCTTTTTGCTAGGAGAAAAAGAAAGCTATGAGGCTCGCTGCAAGGCTTGTTTTAAAAAGCACTAATTGCTAAAACTTTTTTAAAAAGGCTTTGTGTTTTTCCTGATTTAGGCTAACTTTGCGGCTCAATAAAAGAGCTAGTAAAGTTCTTTTTCACTCAACTTTTATAAGTGTATTATGTCGAACATAGGTAAAATAGCTCAAATCATCGGTCCAGTTGTAGACGTAAGTTTTGCTGCCGAAAATGCAAAGCTTCCAAACATTCTTGATGCCTTGGTTGTAACCAAAGAAAATGGTCAAAAAATTGTATTAGAGGTACAACAACATTTAGGTGAAGACCGTGTGCGTACCATCTCAATGGATTCTACAGATGGTTTAGTACGTGGTTTGGAATGCATAGATACAGGAGCTCCTATTTCGATGCCTACTGGTGATGCCATTAAAGGCCGTTTATTCAACGTAGTAGGTGAAGCCATTGATGGTATTAAACCAGTAGATAGCAAAACAACACGTTCTATACACGCTAAACCTCCTCGCTTCGAAGATCTTTCTACCGAGTCAGAAATATTATTTACTGGTATTAAGGTTATCGATTTATTAGAGCCTTATGCAAAAGGTGGTAAAATTGGTTTGTTTGGTGGTGCAGGTGTAGGTAAAACAGTATTAATTCAAGAACTAATTAACAATATCGCTAAAGCACACGATGGTCTTTCGGTATTTGCCGGTGTAGGCGAACGTACACGTGAAGGAAATGACCTATTGCGTGAGATGATTGAAGCAGGTATTATAAAATACGGAGATGCCTTTAAGCACTCTATGGAAGAAGGTGGATGGGATTTGAGCAAGGTAGATATGGAAGCCTTAAAAGATTCTAAAGCAACATTTGTTTTCGGACAAATGAATGAGCCTCCAGGAGCTCGTGCGCGTGTAGCACTTTCTGGATTGAGCGTTGCAGAATACTATCGCGATGGGGATGAAAAAAGTGGTGGACGTGATATCTTATTCTTTATTGATAACATTTTCCGCTTTACACAAGCAGGTTCTGAAGTATCGGCTCTTTTAGGTCGTATGCCTTCTGCCGTAGGTTACCAACCAACATTGGCTACCGAAATGGGCTTGATGCAAGAGCGTATTACTTCAACTAAGCGTGGTTCAATTACATCTGTACAGGCTGTTTACGTACCTGCAGATGATTTAACTGACCCTGCTCCTGCCACTACATTTGCCCACTTAGATGCCACAACGGTATTGAGTCGTAAAATTGCTGAGTTAGGTATCTATCCAGCGGTAGATCCATTAGATTCTACTTCACGTATTCTTACTCCTGCAATTGTGGGTGATGAGCATTACGATACAGCTCAACGTGTAAAAATGATTTTGCAACGCTACAAAGAGTTACAAGATATTATTGCCATCTTGGGTATGGATGAATTGTCTGAAGAAGATAAATTGATTGTACATCGCGCACGTCGTGTACAACGCTTCTTATCTCAACCTTTCCACGTTGCCGAGCAATTTACAGGCTTAAAAGGCGTATTAGTTGATATTAAAGATACCATTAAAGGCTTCAACATGATTATGGATGGAGAAGTTGATGAGTATCCAGAAGCTGCCTTCAACTTGGTAGGTAATATTGATGACGCTATTGAAAAAGGTAAAAAATTATTAGCAGAAGCAAACTAATTAGCTAGTTTGCTAATTAGCTAATTAGTTAATTATATGATATTAGATATTCTTACCCCCGATAAAAAAATATTTTCAGGCGAAGTAATTTCGGTTGCTGTACCTGGTAAAAAGGGTTCTTTTGAAGTATTGAATAACCACGTAGCCATTATTTCTACATTAGAAAATGGCAAGATGCGTGTAAAAACAAAAACAGCCACTATTACCTACATGGTAAAAGGCGGAGTAATAGAGGTATTAAACAATAAGGTGATAGTACTGGCAGAAGTATTAGAAGAACTTAACTAATTATTGTACTAATCCATTAAAAAGAAAGCGTCCGATAAGTTATTATCGGACGCTTTCTTTTTAGAACAATCCCAACTGCCCATCTCCTTCTAAATCCACCTCATCTGGGTTGGTAATTTCTAACGCTACTTCTTCATTTTCTGCTATTTCTACAGTTACTATAGGCTTTATCTCTGCAATACTTTGCACATCATGCTGACTTAACCGATTGCCAATTGCTTTTAGCCCTTTTACATCCATAAATTCTGCTAATTGGATATGCTCTGTAGCTTTTTCCTTGCTCTTACCCTTTAATACCTCTATTTCTATCTGTGGAGCAGCTGCTGATGTAAATAAAACCAATTTTGAGCCAGGAGCATCACCAATAAAACTATTCTTTTTACCAATGCTAATAGCTTCTGCTACAAATCGTTTAGCAAAATAGTTTTTTGATTTACCTTCAAAATGAATAGCGCTATATACCTTTTCGGCAGCATATTTTTCTATTAGTAATAAGTCATCATCGTAATGATTGGCTAAATCGAACGTAGTAAGCTCATAACTACCGTTTTTATACACGGCAATAATCTTATCGTCTCCATCAAACTCGCCAACGTAAGTACCCCTTCCATCTACATTAAGACGCTTCAATACATCATCAAACCAAATTTTACGGCCAGATAAAGTACTTACACCTTTACTTTTAAGCGCAACTTTTTTTACTGGATACTTTGTAACGATATTCCCTTGGGATGCCCTTCCTTTTATATCAACCTCCACAAAATCAATATCCCATACAAGTTTACGGAGCTTAGCATGTGGTTTTAATTGAATATTTATTACCTCCGCCTCTCCATTTGGGTTTGCAGTAAAATATATAACTCCAGAACCTTTGCTACCTTTTGTTAAATCATATTCTTTATCACGCGTTACACCCATCACCGAAAAACGCTTAATATATGCCGTTCCCGAAGCTCCATCACGATAAATCATATTGTAAACAGTACGTTCATCATTCTTTTTAAACACACCTACATGAATGATATCTTTTCCTACAAAGGTTTTTTCCGCAATTTTGGTAACACTAAACTTTCCATCTGCCCTAAATACAATAATCTCATCAATATCAGAGCAATCGGCTACAAATTCATCCTTCTTAAGCCCCATACCCACAAAACCATCTGCACGATTTACATACAATTTCACATTGGCCAAGGCTACCTGTACCGCCGATATTTCATCAAATTGACGAATCTCTGTTTTACGTTCACGCCCTTTACCATATTTCTCTTTCAATCTGGTAAACCAAGCAATGGCATAATCAGTAAGGTGTTTTAAATGCTTTTCCACCTCCTTCATCTCCTCTTCTAAGCCTCGCAATGTTTCATCTGCTTTCTTGGCGTCGTACTTGGTAATACGCTTGATGCGGATTTCCATTAACTTCAATATATCGTCGCTTGTTACCTCTCTGCGTAGTTGAGGCTTAAATGGCTCTAACCTTTTATCGATAATGGTAATAGCTTGGTCTTCACTTTCCGCTACTTCCAAATCGCGGTAAATACGCTCTTCTATAAATATTTTTTCGAGTGAGGAGAAATGCCACTTCTCTAACAATTCTCCCTTACGTATTTCCAGCTCCTCTTTCAGCAAGTTTTTGGTATGTGCTGTGCTCTCAATGAGCATATCATTTACGCCAATAAAGCGAGGTCGATCTTCCTTAATTACACAGGCATTAGGCGAAATACTTATCTCACAATCGGTAAAAGCATACAGCGCATCAATGGTAACGTCAGGAGAGATTCCTGGTGCCAAATGAATAATGATTTCTACATCCTTAGCCGTATTGTCTTCAATTTTACGAATCTTAATCTTTCCCTTTTCATTAGCCGTAATCACACTGTCGATTAAACTGCCCGTAGTCGTACCAAATGGGACCTCGGTAATGGCTAACGTTTTCTTATCACGCTCTACAATTTTGGCACGTACCCGAATTTTGCCTCCGCGCAGTCCCTCATTATACCTCGAAAAATCTGCCATACCACCTGTCAGAAAATCGGGCAATAGATTTGGCCTTTCTCCTTTTAAGCAAGCTATAGAAGCATCTAATAACTCATTAAAATTATGTGATAATATTTTTGTTGCCAAACCTACCGCTATACCTTCTACTCCCTGAGCCAGTAATAGCGGAAACTTTACAGGCAATGTAATCGGTTCTTGATTACGGCCATCATAAGAAGCTTGCCATACGGTAGTTTGTGGATTAAATACAACATCCAAAGCAAACTTAGATAAGCGCGCCTCTATATAACGCGGGGCTGCCGCGCTATCACCTGTAAGTGGATCTCCCCAGTTACCCTGTGTATCAATCAATAAGTTCTTTTGCCCTATTTGTACCATGGCATCACCAATAGAAGCATCACCATGTGGATGATATTTCATGGTATTACCAATAACATTGGCTGCCTTGTTAAAGCGACCGTCGTCCATCTCCTTTAATGAATGCAGAATGCGTCGCTGTACAGGCTTTAAGCCATCGTTGATATGCGGTACTGCCCTATCTAAGATTACGTACGAAGCGTAATCTAAAAACCAGTTTTCGTAAAGTCCGGTAATAGGCGTAATATTATGTAATTGGTCGTTTTTAGACTCTTCCATTTTTATTCAACACAAAATTTAATTTGTTGATTTATCAATTGATTATGCGTTACTCGAAACCTTTGCTTTTAGGCTAAAATTATTCCACCACCAGCAAATCTTCTATCACATCTTTTTCTACTTTCAAATTGGCAATGATAAATTCTTGACGTTCGGGTGTATTTTTACCCATAAAATACTCGAGCAATTGCTTAATTGTTGCTTCCTTGGTAAGGATTACAGGATCCAAACGCATATCGGCTCCTATAAATAGCCCAAATTCGTCTGGAGATATTTCTCCCAAACCCTTAAATCGAGTTATCTCTGGCTTAACACCTAATTTTTCCATTGCCTTACGTTTCTCGTCTTCGCTGTAGCAATAAATGGTTTCCTTTTTATTTCGGACCCTAAACAGTGGTGTTTGTAGAATGTACACATGGCCATTTTTTACCAAATCAGGGAAAAACTGCAAGAAAAATGTCATCATCAGCAAACGGATGTGCATACCGTCCACATCTGCATCTGTAGCAATCACAATATTGTTGTATCGCAATCCTTCCAAGCCATCCTCTATATTTAACGCGTGTTGCAACAAATTAAACTCTTCGTTTTCGTACACAGTTTTTTTGGTATGCCCATAACAATTGAGCGGCTTTCCCTTTAAACTAAAAACAGCTTGTGTTTGCACATTACGCGATTTTGTAATAGAACCACTGGCAGAATCTCCCTCAGTAATAAACAAGGTTGTATTAAACCTCTCTTCACTTACATTTTCATCAAAATGCAGTTTACAGTCGCGCAGCTTTTTATTATGCAAATTGGCTTTTTTGGCCCGATCGTTTGCTAATTTCTTTATTCCTGCAATTTCCTTACGCTCCCGCTCCGATTGCATAATGCGTTTTAGTAATGCATCTGCAGTTTCTGGGTGTTTGTGTAGATAATCGTCTAACTCCTTTTTCAAAAAATCGTTTATCCACGTACGCATAGTAGGTCCATCAGGCCAAGCCGTAATGGAACCTAAGCGCGTTTTAGTTTGACTTTCAAAAACAGGCTCTTGCACCTTTACGCTTACTGCTGCTACGATACTTGCTCGCACATCTGATGCGTCAAACTCTTTTTTGTAAAACTCACGTATCGTTTTTACCACCGCTTCTCTAAATGCAGCTTGATGCGTACCTCCCTGTGTGGTATGTTGTCCGTTTACAAAAGAGTAGTATTCTTCACCATACTGACTACCATGTGTCATGGCTATTTCAATATCCTGCGTTTTGAGATGAATAATTGGGTAGCGTATCGACTCCTCATCTGTATTTGCAGAGAGCAAATCGTGCAGCCCTCTCTCCGAGAAAAACTTTTGTCCATTTAGTATAATGGTAAGTCCTGCATTGAGGTACACGTAGTTCCATACTTGCTTTTCGATAAATTCGGGAATAAATCGAAAATTGCGAAATATAGTATCGTCTGGGGTAAAAATAATTAATGTACCATTTCTGCCACTTGCATCCTTTTCTGCCTCCTCATTTACCAATACTCCTTTTTCAAATTCCGCCACTTTGGTACGGCCATCTCTAAAAGACTGTACTCTAAATGTACCCGAAAGTGCATTTACGGCCTTAGTACCTACCCCATTTAGCCCTACTGACTTTTGAAATGCTTGACTGTCATATTTTCCGCCTGTGTTGATTTTAGATACGCAATCGATTACTTTACCCAAAGGAATACCTCTGCCGTAATCGCGTACCTGTATTTTATGGTCGGTTATGGTAAGTTCGATATTCTTACCAGCACCCATCACAAACTCATCAATCGAGTTGTCGATAATTTCTTTAAGGAGCACATATATACCATCATCATGAGCAGAGCCATCTCCCAATTTACCAATATACATGCCTGGACGGAGACGAATATGTTCTTTCCAATCGAGCGACCGTATATGATCTTCATTATATGTTGTTAGTTCGGCCATAATTTTCCAATATCTTAACTAAACAAATGTAGATATTGCAAGGTGGCTACAGAACTAAAGATTTCAACAGGCGCTAAAAAACAGGCATAAAAAAACCCTCTTGCCTTGAGCAAGAGGGTTTTTCTTTTACTAAAAAAAATTATCGTGTTAACACTAATTTTTCGGTAGCAGTTCTACCTTCTTTAGTTGCTACATTATAAAAATAAACACCGTTTGACAATGAAGATAAATCAGCATTAACTGTGTTATTACCAACGGTAATTCCGTTTGTATTAATCACTTTTACTACTTTACCTAACATATCAGTAATAACAACAGTACCTGTAGTATTTTTAGCAGATACTACTGAGAAGTTTACCGCACCTGACGTAGGGTTTGGATAAGCAGAAACCTGTACATCTTTTACTGTTTTGATATCTCTAATGCCTGCTGTTCCAAAACCAGTACAGTCTGCAATACTACCTACTGACCAAGCTGCATATACAATTTCATTTTCATTTGGCGGGTCTTGGTTTTGCAATGCTGTACCTGGATCGAAATCACGCTGCCATACAATATGCATTTTATCATCTACAAAACGTGCCATAGAAGGAAATGCATTTTCAGCACCTATCGATCCCGTTAAGTTTACTTGAGGGCAAAATGTTTTTCCACCATCAGTAGTTTTAGTTGCAAAAATGTTATGGTAGTTCTGACCTGGCTCCTCTGCACTTGGATCTGTTTCATCTCCTTCTACAACAGCCATAAACGCTACGTAAATATTTCCTTGAGCATCTATACCTGTAGTTGTCATACCAGCTAAACCTACTCCTGTATAATTACTAAAGTTAAAGTTTTCGCCAGTTGCAATCTCTCCATCTTTATCTGTATCTACTGGACCTCCAATAGATTTTATCACTTTATTTGCCTCATCCCAATGCATAATAACATTAAGTGAAAGTACTAATTGTGCAGTTAAAGTATCTGTACCATCATTATAATACAATCTACGACCCCAAAATAAATGTGTATTACCATTCTTATCAAGAATTACAGAAGGAGAAAGATTTGTTCCTGCAAGTGTATCTGCCGTTCCATCATTATTCACATCAGTAGATCCACCTGTGTAGTTTTTGATTGGAAATTCTTCTATTACTTGTCTGGTAAACGTTGCTCCAAAATCTTCTGACTTCCAAATAGCTAAATCAGTATACTGACCTGCAGCTGAGATTACAACATATTTATCAAAAGCATCAATAGAATAACGATCAGCACTTCCTAAACCTTGAGGATAATTGATAGTATCTTCTCCAGGCAACAAAGTAAAGTTTGAGAAAGTGGTACCGCCATCTGTTGAGCGTGAAAAATATACACCATCTACCATTCCATTAGAAGTATCTGTAAAAGCTGCTGGTGAAGCAATAGTATATATATTATTTCCTGAAGCCGCTGCTTTGTGCCATAATACTTTTATACTTTTACCTACTCCATTATTATTAGCTATTGGTTGTGTGTTTTTCCAAGCAGTACCTTGACCAGTATTCTTAGTAACTAAGGTGATAAAATCATTATCCGGATTGTTAAATGGAGCACTATGCGTAATTACAATCTCATGATTACTTGCATTTGTAACAATGTTTGTAAAACCGGAACGAACAGCTCCCTCTATCTTGCGCTGCAAATCAGGAACAGGATCCCAACCTGAACCATTGTTCTTATTGTATGCTGTACCACGATTACCATCATTTGTAGGGTCCTGTGCTGTTGAAAGTGTCCATACAGCCGACATTTTACCATCTGGGTAACGCAACAAACGACGAGACATAGTACCATTGGTTTGTAAATCGTAACGAGTATAACCAATAATTTCACCAGTTTCTACTGCTGTCTTATTATATCGTTCCGCCGGTGCGCCTGCTCTTACGCCCGAGCCATTATCAATTGCCACAATTGGGCTTAGCTTTACAGTTAAAGCACCATTTTTGGTAGCTTTAACTGTGTTTTGCGCATAGGTAAAGGTTGCTACTCCACACACAAAAAGGATAGTACACAATTTTTTCATTTCTTTATTATTTTTTAGTAATTGAATTAAAAGTAATTTCAAATTTACAACTATTAATTTAACTTACAAATTAAATGTAACAAAAATTTCGTTTTTTGTTACAAAGAGGTCTTATAAGTTTTTACGATAATTGCGTAATCGAAATTTTATTCTGTTGAAAAACTACCGTTATTTGACTTTTTAATGGCAACAACGAAGCATATAACTCATTTATAAATAATGGATTAACAATAAGGCAACTCAATACATTATCATACCTTTCCTGCAAGCCATTATTCGGAAAAAACTTTTCTTTTAATTTTTCGAGCTGGGCTATTTCTGTTTCAAATTTTTTCTTTTCGGCTTTTAGCAACCGCTGCTCAATATTATTAACTGCATTGATAACTTTTACCTTTTCGCCCTCTATAAGTCCTTTCAAAGTAGCATCTTGCTCAATTCCTTTTAGCAAAATATATTCGAAAGCTTGCTCAATCACTACCTTATCAGCAGTTAAAGAAAGTTCTGTTTTCTGGTTCTTCTTTACAAATTCTTTTACAAGTTCGGCTGAAGGTTTAAACAAGTCAGTAGTGCTCAACTGCAATTTATCCATTCTCTTTTTACTCCCCTCGTCTATCCAAACTACTGAATTACGTAGTATAAGTGCCGGAAAAAACACCTTATAATTTTTAAATGTTGATTGCAGCTCTAACCAATAGGCAATTTCTGCACCTCCGCCTATATAAGCTAGATTAGGCAAAATACACTCTTGGTAAAGTGGACGCATAACCACGTTTGGACTAAATTTTTCTGGATGAGTTGTAACCGTTTCCGCTAGCTCATCTATAGTAAATGTAATGGCTGTATCATTTACACGATACGCATTATCCTGCTGTACTATCCGTTCACGTAAATTTTCTTCCAAATAGAAAAAATTAATTTCACGCGGATTCACCTGTACATCGTAGTACTCGGCTATCTTTTTGTTGGTTGCAGTAATTAATTGGTAGCTATGTTTTTCAACAATATCAGTAGCTGTAATACTTGCAAATTGTTTTTTCAATTCAGGACTATCGGCATCTATTACTACTAAGCCATATTCTTTAAAAAGATGATGTACCAAAGCACGTGTAGCCGCAGCCAAATTTCTATTTTGTGTGTAGGCGCTTTCAAAAATACTATACACTTCTTTTGCAGTCTCACCCTCACCTAAAATAGTTTTGAGTTCTTGTAAAACCTCTTGCATACCCGCTGTGCTCATTCGCCCTGTAGCGCCAGCGGCTTCTTGCTCCCAGGTAAGTTTTTTACCAAATAACTGTATGTGATTGATTTCGGCAAAATCATGATCCTCGGTAGCCATCCAATAAACTGGCACAATTTTGTATGTTGGATTGTGCTTTTCTATCTCTTCGGCTAAACGTATGGTGGTAATAATTTTATAAATAAAATACAACGGACCAGTAAACAGATTGAGTTGATGACCAGTGGTTACTGTAAACGTAGAATCGCTTGCCAGTGCTTTTATGTTTTCAAGCGGTTTGCCACTTAGTCCTGAATACTGTTGTGTAAGCACATCAACTAACACCTTTCTATCGGTGCCGAAATTTTGCCTATCGGCAATCGCTTTAGTAAAACTTTCAATTTCTGGCTTATACTTATATAAGCCATCTAATTGTGGATTTCCTGCTAAGTAATCCGTAACAATTTTTGCAAAAAAACCACTTTCTGCATACGTAAAGTATTCTGTAGTCATAACTAAAAATTAGGCAGGAATACCATAAAGATCAAAATCCTCTGCTTTAATGATTTTTATTGTAGCAAAATCCCCAGGTTTTACATAATACTGGTGCGCATCAATAAGCACTTCATTATCTACCTCTGGCGAGTCAAATTCGGTTCTTCCTATAAAGTAATCACCCTCTTTTCTATCTATTAGTACTTTATAGTTATTGCCTACTTTTTGTTGATTCAATTCTAATGAAATACCCTGCTGTACTTCCATAATTTCTTCGGCACGTTGCTGTTTTACCGCATCGGGCACATCATCAACTAATTGATGCGCATGTGTTTTTTCTTCGTGCGAGTAGGTAAACACACCTAAACGCTCGAAACGTGTTTTCTCTACAAAAGCAAGCAATTCGGCTACATCTTGTTCAGTTTCGCCTGGGTAACCAGCAATAAGTGTAGTACGTAAGGCTATATCTGGCACGCGTTGACGAATAGTATCTACCAATTCAATTGTTTTTTGTTTGGTAATACCTCTACGCATCGATTTTAGCATATTATCTGTAATGTGCTGCAAAGGCATATCTAAGTAATTACAGATATTTTCGCGCTCGTTCATCACGTCCAATATTTCTAACGGAAATCCTGATGGGTATGCATACTGCAAACGAATCCATTCAATACCATTTACATCCGACAGATGTCTTAGCAAGTCGGGCAATTTACGTTCGTTGTGCAGGTCTAAGCCATAATATGTAAGATCTTGAGCAATAAGCACCAATTCTTTAGTACCATTTACTGCAAGCGATTTTGCTTCTTTTACCAACTGTTCTATAGGCTTAGAAACGTGAACGCCTCGCATAATTGGAATTGCACAAAAAGAACACGGACGATTACAGCCCTCTGAAATTTTGAAGAACGCCGAATGATTAGGCGTAGTTAGTAAACGCTCGCCCAACAACTCGTGCTTATAATCTGCACCTACGCTCTTTAGCAAGCGCTGCAAATCATTGGTACCAAACCAACCGTCTACATTACTTATTTCTTGTTCTAGTTCTGGTTTATACCGCTGCGATAAGCAACCCGTAACTATTACCTTTTTTACTTTTCCTTCCTCTTTTAAGCCAACATAGTGCAAAATGGTATCTATTGACTCTTGCTTGGCATTATCAATAAAGCCACAGGTATTAATAATAACCGTTTCTTGATTTTCGGAAGTATCCTCATGCCTTACATCAAAATCATTTCCTTTTAATTGTCCCATCAGCACCTCAGAATCTACCAGATTTTTGGAGCAACCCAAGGTGATTACATTTATACGTTCTTTTATAGCGTTAACCGATTTGGTTTTCATGCGAATATAATTTGTTTTTAATTGGACACATGGAACAGTTATACGGATTTTCATTTCCTATATGATTATCCAAGCATAACTGTTTCATCTTTTTTGATTTTATTCTAAATAATACTTTGCCCTTAGCGCTTATTTAATCAGCGCTAAAGAGCGAATTCACAAACTCGAATTTATTAAATAAGCGTAGGTCTTCTACCCCTTCACCTATGCCAATATATTTTACTGGAATTTTAAACTGATCGGATATACCAATTACCACACCTCCCTTAGCCGTTCCATCCAATTTAGTTAGTGCCAATGCCGTAACATCTGTAGCTGCCGTAAATTGCTTGGCCTGTTCTATCGCATTTTGTCCTGTTGATGCATCCAACACCAACAATACTTCGTGTGGCGCACCCGGAACTACCTTATTCATTACTTGCTTAATTTTAGTAAGCTCGTTCATTAAGTTAACCTTGTTGTGCAACCTGCCCGCTGTATCGATAATGGCTATATCTTCGCCATTGGCTACGGCAGATTTTAAGGTATCGAAGGCTACCGAGGCTGGGTCGGAACCCATTTGTTGAGATACGACACGTACATCTGCACGCTTGCCCCAAATATGCAACTGATCTACTGCTGCTGCCCTAAACGTATCGCCAGCACCTAACACTACATTTCTCCCTGCTTTTTTAAGCTGATATGCCAATTTGCCAATTGTAGTTGTTTTACCAACCCCATTTACACCAACCACCATAATTACATAGGGTTTTCCTGTAGCTTCGGCACCAAAACTGTGGTAATCTCCAGTATTGTTTTCGGCTAATAGTGCAGATATCTCTTCTTTCAGCACTATATTTAACTCATCGGTATTCAAGTATTTATCCTTGGCTACCCGTTGTTCTATTCTACCAATAATTTTTAAAGTGGTTTGTACTCCTACATCTGCTGTAATAAGTACTTCCTCCAACTCATCTAAAACAGCATTATCTATTGTAGACTTGCCAGCAACAACCCTACCCAAACGTGCAAATAAGCTCTCTTTGGTTTTATCTAAGCCTTTTTCGAGTTCGGGCGCTACGAAATCAGCTGCCCTACCTTTTGATTTACTAAGAAAATCGAATATACCCATAGTGTATTAACAAAAAAAGCTTCTCCTGTGACAGAAGAAGCTCAATGTACAACTTTATAGCCTTATTACTTGCTAGCACTAATCACATCTTTGATGTGATCATTGTGTACTACTGATTCTTTAAACGAGTACGCACCTGTTTTAGGAGAGCGTGACATGGTAATTACTTTAGAGTATTCTTTACCTGTTCCTGTTTTTAGCGTTGCAACTACTTTTTTTGCCATTTCTTTTAGCTTTATAGATTATAAGTTTGGAGTGCTCGTAATAAAACAACAAGCCACCTAAACAAATAAGCTGAATTATTTAATTTCTTTGTGTGCGGTTACTTTACGCATAATTGGATTGAATTTTTTCAACTCCAAGCGCTCTGTAGTGTTTTTCTTATTTTTGGTGGTAATGTAACGTGATGTGCCTGGCAAACCACTTTCTTTGTGCTCTGTGCACTCCAATATTACCTGAACTCTATTGCCTTTTTTTGCCATTTTCGTAATTATATTTTACCTGTTTTAACAAATTTGTTGATACAGGCAGTAATACCATTTTTATTAATCGTTTTTATCGCGGCAGCAGATACCTTTAGGGTAATCCAGCGGCCTTCTTCTGGAATAAAAAACTTTTTGATATGTAGGTTGGGATAAAAGCGACGATTCGTCTTCACGTTTGAATTAGAAACATGATGACCATTCATCGAGGTTTTTCCGGTTAAATCACACACTCTTGACATGACTATAATTTTATTCGGTTAAATTTTAAGGACTGCAAATATCAAACTTTTTATTTTAGAAAGCAAACTTAAATCTAAAAAAATAACATTCACCAACTGTTGATATAATTATAGGTACTCAGGATGCCTAAATGTGTATTTTCGTGTCTTTATGAGCAGAAGACCAACCATTTTAGTTGTAAATGACGACGGTATTACGGCGCCAGGCATTCGTACTCTTGCGCATTTAATGCAAGAACTTGGTGATGTTGTAGTGGTAGCACCCGATAGTCCACAGTCGGCAATGGGTCATGCCATTACTATTTCTAAACCATTACGCTTAGAAAAAGTACGCGTTTTTGATGAAATCACCGAAACCTATCAGTGTTCGGGCACTCCAGTAGATTGTGTAAAACTGGCTGTGAACAAGGTATTGCACCGTAAACCCGACTTGTGCGTTTCGGGTATTAATCACGGCTCCAACTCTTCTATCAATGTGATTTATTCGGGCACCATGTCTGCAGCTATGGAAGGGGCTATTGAAAGCATTCCTTCTGTTGGATTTTCGCATGCTTCTTTTAGCATGGATATTGATTTTGAACCAGTGAAGCAAGCTATTTTAACTATTACCAAACAAATTTTGGCAAATGGATTACCTCAGGGGGTATTACTAAATGTTAACTTTCCGGATGTTGATAAGCTCAAAGGCATTAAAGTATGCCGCCAGGCAACTGCTAAATGGGAAGAAGAATTTGACGAGCGTTTAGACCCTCATAAACGTAAATATTATTGGCTTACCGGAAAATTTGCACTGTATGACACTGGAGAAGATACCGATGAGTGGGCATTAGCGAATGGATTTGCATCGGTTGTTCCTGTGCAATTTGATTTTACAGCACATCATGCTATAGCAGCATTAACCAACTGGAATTTAAATGCTTAAGGAAGATAATTTTTATTTAGGTATGTTTATTGGTGCATTGTTGCCCCTTTTAGCATTTACCTTTTTCGAGGTACTACAGCAGTATGTAGAACTATACACCAAGCCCTCTTTTATTTATATTTTATGTATAGGCGCAAATGCGCTCATTTTTCGATTTTTTATAAAAAAGGAAAAAGACAATTTATCTAAAGGGGTACTATTGGTAACGTTTGTATATGCCCTAGCCTTTTTTTGGTTTAATTCAAAACAGTAACGTTTGAAATACTATATTATAGCAGGCGAGGCCTCCGGAGATTTGCATGCCAGCAATTTAATGCAGCAGCTAAAGCTACAGGATACTGCGGCCGAGTTTCGTTTTTTTGGTGGCGATTTAATGCAAGCCCAAGGCGGCACATTGGTAAAACATTATCGTGCTATGGCTTTTATGGGTTTTATTGAGGTATTATTTAATCTAAACCAAATTTTTGCCAATCTGGCTCAAGCCAAAAAAGACCTATTAGCCTATAAGCCTGATGTAGTTATTCTTGTTGATTTTCCAGGATTTAATTTACGTATTGCCGAATACGCAAAGAGCCTAGACATTAAGGTGGTCTATTACATTTCTCCAAAAGTATGGGCATGGAATACCAAACGAGTAGAAAAAATTAAACGGATTGTAGATTTATTGCTGGTTATCCTTCCTTTTGAGGTTGATTTTTACAAAAAACACAATTACGCTGTTACGTATATAGGAAATCCCTTGATGGATGCCATAGCTCAGCATAAAGCCAACGAAACATTTAGAGCGCAAAACAACCTCTCCGATAAACCTATTTTAGCCCTATTACCTGGCAGTCGGAAACAAGAAATTACACGATTATTGCCTGTAATGATAGAAACAGCCGCACAGTTTCCGGAATATGAATGTGTAATTGCAGGTGCCCCCGCTTTCGAACCGTCTTTTTACACACCTTATATTCATGCCAATAGTAAATTAGTTTTCAATCAAACCTATGATTTATTACACCATGCTTCGGGCGCATTGGTTGCTTCGGGTACGGCAACTTTAGAAACTGCTTTGTTTAATGTGCCTCAAGTAGTATGCTACAAGGGTAACCCATTAACCATTGCCATCGGCAGACTATTGATAAAAATTAAGTACATATCGTTGGTGAATTTAATTATGGATAAACCTGTTGTAGAGGAATTTATTCAAAATGATTGTACGTCACAACATTTAACAAGTGCATTATTACGTATACTACCTGGTAGTAATGGAAATAAGCTATTACGCGAAAATTACCAAGAATTACGCAACAAAGTAGGAGAAGCTGGAGCATCCAAAAGAGCCGCAACGGCTATTATTCATTTTTTACAGTAAAGTACGTGAAACAACCATTCTTATTTTTATTAGCCCTTTTAGTAAGCAGTACTGTTTTTTCGAGAACGCTTAAAATTGGTATCCTTACACAATACAAAGCCGATAGCTATTTATTTTTTGCAGAAGCAGGCAATTACGCTATAAGCAATGGGTCGGAAGTGCTACTAAACATAGAAGAAGGGCAACGAGTAATATTAAAGTACAAAGAAGGTAAAATAGCCTTGTCTGTAAACGACGAAAGTAGAGGGAGCCACTCATTGATACGATTTGAAAAACGAGACAACATCAATATCTTTAAAATTAAACCATTAGATATTGAGTCGGAGACACATACTTACGATGACGAATTACTAGTAGTCGCTGCAAATGGCTTTTTACGCCCCATAAATGTTATAAATGCCGACAAATACGTTGCTGGAGTAGTAGAGGCCGAAATTGGCAAAGAAAATCACCCAGAATTACTTAAATGTAAGTCCATTATTTGCCGTACGTATGCATTGGGGCATGTTGGTAGACACAAAAACGAGGGATATGATTTATGCGACAAAACCCATTGCCAAGTATATAAAGGCAAAAACCGTTTCAATTTTTCTATTTACGATGCGGTAGAAGCCACGAAAGGCTTAATAATTATCGATTATACCAAAAAACCTATTGATGCTGTATTTCACTCTAATTGTGGTGGTGTAACTGTAAACTCAGAAGATGTTTGGAACAAACCCTTGCCTTATCTAAAATCGGTAGTGGATACTTTTTGCCGAAGCAGCAAACATGCAACGTGGGAAAAAGCCATTTCTATCGACCAATGGACGGGTTATTTATTTGCTCGCTCGGAGCTGCCTCGTAATTACGTATGCTCGGACACCAACCTTACCCGAAGGTTGTATATCTCATGCGGAGATAAGTATGTTCCCTTAAAAACAGTACGCAATGAGTTAGGACTATACTCTACCTTTTTCAGAATAGACAACATGGGCGACTATATGCTCATTAAAGGCAGAGGCTTTGGACACGGCGTAGGATTATGCCAAGAAGGCGCTATCAGCATGGCGAATTTAGGCTATACATTTGGTGATATTATCCGATTCTATTACCGCAATATAGAAATTACGAGTACTGATCAATAGCTACTCTACCATAAACTTTCCCGAAGCTTTTCCGCTGTTTGTTTGTAAGGTATAAAAATACATTCCTTTGGTAAACGTGCTAATGTCTATGCTATGCTCATTACCATATGGTAGTGCTGCAACGTATACGGTTTTACCCAAAATATCGGTAATAGATAGCGCTGCATTTGTATTATCAGCAGAATAGTATTGCACCGTAATACGGTTAGTTGCAGGATTAGGAAATACCGTAGTTTGAATAATTGCCCTTTTAGTAGTTACGCTAGCAGCAGCAAAAAATGCAGCAAATTGTTTTTGTAATGAATCTATCGGGTTTTTGGTAGACGAGGTGTTCGATACATTCAAATCCAAGTACAACTCATCCGAATCTGTTGCTTTTGCCACCCTGATAAATGCAGATATAGCTGGCTTATTATTAGGTAAACAACGAGAGTCAGCACCCGGAATATTGGCACCTTGCAAAGCTGCCATTAACTTATAGGCCAACGGTCCTTTTTCACGCAAGAAACGTGCTTCCATAGAATCCAACACGTGCTTGCCTATTAAAATATTTCCTTGTATGGCATAGGTCTGTCCTACAATATGTCCTTTAAAATCCAAGCAGCTATCACCCGTGTAAGCTGCCGCACTTCCTCCATCTTTTAATACAACTGCACCATACTGACGGCGAGTAGAATCACCCTGCACATCATTTTTCTTCAACTCGTTTAGTATTTCATTGGGAGAAAGTCCCTCTGCCATATAACTCTCCCCATTCAGTTTATTACCCAATATGTAAAAAGACTGTGTATGCAAGGCCCCTTTGCCTAATACTATTGAGCTAATAATTTTTGAGTTGGCTATACATGAAGCACCCGCACTACCAATTTCTCCAGTAGCTGCATCGATGGCTACTATAGAGAACGTATCTTGAGCTTTTGTGCCTAAAACACTTCCTAAAAACAGAGCAATTAAATATATTTTTTTCATTTTTCGTTTCCTTATAATTTTCTAAAGTACTAAACTCTTTATCAATCTTCAAAATCATTTTCGTAGCACCAAAAAAATGGCGATACTTGCAATCCTCAATAATGGGGATGTAGCTCAAGGGCTAGAGCGTCCCGCAGGAATACGGGAAGGTCGAATATTACGAATATAAAATAAATGGGGATGTAGCTCAGCTGGCTAGAGCGCTTGCATGGCATGCAAGAGGTCGTGGGTTCGAATCCCATCTTCTCCACAAATCCTTCCGCCTGTATCGGAAGGATTTTTTTGTTTAAGCGTTTCTATATTTCAATGCGAATCTCTTTATACTTGCATACATATTTATACAATGCTTGTACCCTACCATACCCTACTTGGTTTTACCGAACGCTTATTCTCTAAAATTGGCTGCTCTACTACTGAAGCACAAATTGCTGCTAAAAATTTAGTTTTAGCCGATTTGCGTGGTATCGATTCGCATGGAGTAGCCCGTTTAAGTGGATATATCCGCTTATGGGAAAACAAACGCATCACAACCAATCCTAACATACAAATCATTCACCAAACACCAACTACGGCCACTGTAGATGGAGATAGTGGTTTGGGATTGGTAGTAGCTGCTGAAGCTATGCAAATAGCCATTGAAAAGGCAAAAGTATACGGCACAGGCTGGGTAAGTGTACAAAATTCTAACCATTTTGGCATTGCTGCAGCCCATGCAATGCTGGCATTAGAACATGACATGATTGGCATTTCGATGACCAATGCCAGTCCTTTGGTAGCACCTACTTTTGCCAACGAGCCACTATTAGGGACCAATCCGATGTGTTTTGCTATTCCGGCAGGCACCTACCCGCCTGTAGTGGTAGATATGGCTACTGCCGCTGCTGCCAATGGCAAATTAGAGATAGCGCAACGCAAGGGAGCTGCCATTCCAGAAGGCTGGATACAAGACAGTAAGGGAAATAGCTCTACCGATGCGCACGAACTAAAAAATGGCGGCGCACTGTTGCCTTTGGGTAGCGATAGCACCCACGGCAGCCATAAAGGATATGCCCTAAGTGCGGTAGTTGATATATTTTCAGGAGTACTATCTGGCGCAAATTATGGGCCGTGGGTGCCCCCTTTTGTAGCTTTTTTAGATCCAAAAGAGAATTTACCAGGCAAGGGAATTGGCCATTTTTTTGGTGCTATGCGTATTGATGCTTTTAGACCAAAAGAAGACTTTTATACCCATATCGATAATTGGATAACCCGATTTAAAGAGGCAAAACCTATTGATAGCAATCAACCTGTTGTAATACCTGGCGAGCCAGAAGCTGCGCACCATGCATACAGACTGCAACACGGAATTCCGTTGCACGCTGCAGTAGTTACCGATTTAATAGCACTGGGGAAAAAGTTCGACGTTGATACTACTTTTCTAAACGATTAGCTGAAATAATCCATCTTTTTAAAGAAATACAACTGGATTACCTGCCACATACACGCCACGTACATTACCAAAACAGGTAAGGTTCGGTTAAGACGGATGATACTACAATCGCCAGGCATTATTTTATCAGGACTACCGTAAAACACATAAGCCGTAGGCAAATACAACAATGCACCAGCAACTATTACCCACAAACTAATTGATTTAATTGTGCTTTGCTCTTGCGTTTTGAGCAATGCGAAAAATGCAATTAATGGTAATGCAGAGGTAAGTTGATACTCCCAAACGGTATTATAACTCAAGAAAAACGTAAGTGAAAGCGCCGAAACCAGTAAAATAGCCGCCTCGACACGTTGCTTGGCATCTGCAATAAACACAACACCTACCGAACTTAGCACAGCAAATAGCAAAGGCAGTTTAAACAACATAGAAGGAAAATTAGTTCCAAATAAGGCATTGGTAAATGCTGACAAGGAGAAAATTTGTATATTCTGATTCCAATCAAAATCGGATTGAGCAATTAAATTGAGCCAGTGAATGCTATTGTCTTTCATATATACATTCAGCACAAACTTATTGGTGTATATATTTAGGTTCTGTTTTACAAATTCGGGATCGAGCAGCAACTCAATGGTGCGCATAAGACCAATGCTCTCCGGATTTAAAAAAGGCACTAGGATGAACAACAAAGATATTACCCCATAAATTACCAAACTTTTTACTGTAGTAATACGTGTTTCTTTGAGCAACAAAAACAAGGGCAACATAATCAAAACGATAGGTTTAGTAAGCAAGGATATAAGCAAACCAGCCATCAATTTTTCTTGACTATTTTTCGCATCTGCTTTATACGCCATTTCGTACAGTGCCACCAGCAGCAAACCAATGCTCAGAATAAGTGGCGCATGCATATTACCTACATATAACAACCAGTAAACAGGAAAACCAAACAATACAAAGAAATAGCACAACTGCTGTGTAAACTTATCAGTGGTTTGTTGGGCAAACAAGTAGCCTGTGTAAAAAATTAAGCCTACTGAAAATACTTGAAACAATGCATAGCTTACCCAAGGGCTAAAGAAGGTGAACCAACTTGAGACAAAGACTTCGAATGCAGGATGTGCCAAGTACCAAGTAGAACGCGGACCACCAAATTGTGAACCGTTAAAGGTATCGAATAGGCTTACACCATTTAGTAAATTTAAAAAGCCACGAGGAAGTGCCCAGTAATCAATTCCCTGTTGCCCATCTGCCCAAAAAAAGAGATTAAAAAAGCCGAATTTAAGCGACAGGAGCATTAACAGCACCCATAAACCTGTAATGTATGGCAATAATTTAGTAAGCGTTGCTTTTACCGAAGAGTTCATAGGGGGTAAAAATAACAATCGCCTTTGAATTAATTCAAAGGCGATTGTTTAATCAGTAATTACGTTGATATTAAGCGATATCTTTTAACCAAGCATGAACTAACGGCAACTCTTCTTTACCTATTAAGTTAAGCTCTACCATGCGTTGGTAGCATTTCAATAAGTTATCACCCAACTTATCTGTACCTGGCTCTAAATGCAGTTTACTCAACTCTTGTGCTATTATATCGTTATTAAGGTAACCCGAAACTTCATCCGCAAAATCTTTTAGCAGATTATGCTCGTTGCGCTCTTGCCATACTGTAGGCGAATAAAAGAGGATGTCCCAATTGTTTTCCCAAGCTATACGTTGGGCAATAAAGCTGCGCCAGATATCTGTCATCCTAAAACTACAATAAGAAGGCAAGTACAATAAGGGATATGCTTCGGGGTACCAAACTGTATTTTGGCTATTAAATGGACACCATGCATTTTTACCCAACGAAATCTCTATCCCATCCTTAAAATCTATAGGCAACTCGCAAATCAAGCGATACACGGCATCCACATCTGGATTTTCGTTTGCCAAACCCTGTTGTATTGGGCAATGGCGTAATCCTTTTTCTGCTTTTGTAAAATCTACTTTAGCAGCCTGCAACTGTTCCAAGGGATAGCCACGTGGCCAAATTTTGGTATCGCTAAAATGGCTGTATACATTTACCCATTGTTGGTTCTCAAAACTTAAAGAAGGCACTTTTTGCTCAGCCCCATCAAATTTAAAAAAGCCTTCCATCGGAAAATTATCATCATCTGTTTCGATAATGGCCGATGCATTATCTCTTATGGCTAAAATATAGCCTAAGTTTTTTCTGCCGTAATGTTTTGTGGGTACTATTTTAGCAAGTTCAGAGTCCATGCCCAATTGCCTATCAATACTCCAAAAATCGCAGCCATCCAACTCAAATACTGCTGGTGATTTGGTATCGCCAATTACTACAAACTGTACATTATTCTGTGTGCATAATTCGGCACACGCTTTTAATACCGCATTAGGTGCAGCAATTGATGTTATTACTAAGTATGGAGAAGACATGCTATAAAATGTGAAATGTGAAGTTATGCTGAGTATTAAATAGCCTTGCCATTAAATGTAAGGCGACTAACTAACAACGACAATAACACCGAAAAAGAGTTTATAATCGCTTTTTTAGATACACTTGGTGATGGTGCCTTGTAGTGAATAGGAATTTCGGCAAATTTTGTTTTGCGCAATAAGTACCTTACCTCAGTTTGGTAAAAATGTGCTTTTGATTCTAGTGAATAATCAATTAATCGCTTTACGATATGTGCATGAAAGCCTTGAAAACCTGATGTCATATCGTACAAACGGGTACCCAATAATACATTTGACAATAAGGTACCGCTTCGTGATAAAAAACGACGGAAAAACGGAGAATCTACCATTGAACCACCATTGATAAAACGACTACCAAAAGCACATTCATTCCCCTCATTTAACACACGTAGAAACATGGGTAATGCTTTTGGGTCATGCGATAAACCAGCATCCATCTCAATAATTAAATCGTGTCCGTTTTGGTAGGCTTCTTTGTAGCCACGTATATAGGCATCTACTACGTTTTTATTTTCGGGGGCAAATACCGTTTTAAAACGAGCATCCCTTATAGATAGCGCCTGCGCTAATTCCAGCGTATTATCCTTCGAACTTTTATCAATAATAATATAAATAGTACCCGAATTAAGCCTGTCTAAAACAGCCGAAACTTCCGTTACAAATAAATCAAACTCAGCCGCCTCATTGGCCATTGGCGTAATGATGGCCCAATTATTATCGTAATACATGTAGCAAATTAGTCGGCAAAGGTAATAAATATTCTATTGCCTATTTTTGAGGTTCCTTACGGGTTAATAGTCCTATTGTTTGTGCTAACTTTTTGTTCTGCTCTTGTAGTTTAGATATTACTAATGACAAGTGCAACAAGTAAATAAGTATCGCAAATATACCTGCGGTAAAAATTAAATTGGGAGCGTCGTACACTCCTACCCAATTGGCTACTTTTTCTAAACCTTGGCGCCAAAATGAAAAGACAATTAATATAATGGTACAAATAATCCAAATAAAGGCATACTCTTCGCGTAGCCTGTTTTTGGTAATCAGTTTACCAATTACATACAAAAATGACAAACTCGCTAAAATGGATAGTATTTGAATGCGTATCATATTAGTTTTTGTTGCGTAACCTAATGTGGGTAAATACAATAGCCAAAGTTACTTTAAACATATAATAGATAGAATGTGATGAGCTAATGGACGAAACACCACCTTGTCTCTCGCGCATGACTACAGGAATTTCGGCTATTTTCAATCCGCGTTTGTGGTACAAAATAATTGCTTCGGGCTCTGGGTACTCATCAGGGTAATACTCGCTAACAATAGCTAAAGCCTTTCGGTTAATCAATCTAAATCCAGAGGTATTGTCGGTAATTTTTAAGCCAATAAGCACCCTGTTTAAAAACATAAAGTAGTTGATGCCCATGCGGCGCATATACGATGATTGATAGCCCTCCTTGGTGATAAATCGTGAACCTACTACCACATCCAACTCCCGTTCACTCATCATCTTTAGCATGTTTGGAATTTCTTCTGCCGGATGCTGCCCATCTCCATCGGTTTGAATGGCATAGTCGAATCCGTTTTCAAAAGCGTACTTAAATCCAGTTTGCACAGCACCACCAATACCTAAATTAATAGGCAAATTAATCGCCACGCAGTTTAGCCTAGAAATAATAGCTCCAGTATCATCTTTCGAGCAATCGTTAATCACAACAGGTTGTAGGCATAAATTATGCGCAACGGCAATGGCATTGATATTCTCAACTACTTTTGCAATAGAGGCCGATTCATTATATGCCGGTACTACAACTGCTATGCGCATTATTTCCCTTTATTTTCCAATGCCCAGTTCAGATTATTCTTAGCCAAGGTAAAGTCAGGCTTCAATTGCAATGCTTTCTCGCCTGCAGCAATGGCTTTATCCCACTGTTTTAGTTCGTTGTACGCCGCACATATGTTATTATAGGCTTCAGGGAAATTAGGGCGCGCCTTAATCGCTCTTTCTGAAGCCTCAATACATTTTTGATATTCACCTGTTTGGTAAAACGTTTGGCTAAGTGCTAATAATTGCTCTGGCGAATCAGCCGCATTTATAGAAATAGGATTAAGATTAGTTGGACCGTTTCTGTATTTATTAGCTATCGGGTCGGCGGGATCGCATTGCAGCGTTTGTGCTGCAAGCTCTTTTAAACGTGGCGCATTGCCTAGTCTGTTGTGAATATCCATCAACATTTGGCTCGCTACAATGTAGCAAGGACTCATACTTACGGCTTGCTCTAATCGTTCCACAGCCTCTACATAGCGACTTTTACCATTCAAAAACGTTCCGTAAAAATAATGGCTCGATGGGTTACCTGGGTCGTACTCTATCCCTTTCTTAAAGTGCATTTCGGCTTCTGCCGCATTACCCATTGCATTTTTTATAATGCCCAAATTGGTTTGCAAAGTACCGTAACGTGGATATAGTTCAACAGCTTTGGTGTAATACTCTAAAGCTGCTTTATAATTTCCCTGCCCCATTTTTATTACGCCGTAGTTCATTAAACCACGTCCGTTTTTGGGTGATTTAATAGACACATCGTACCACAAACTCTCTTCGGTTTTCCATACTTCATTACGGGTGCGTGTCCATAATGCAAAAATTACCACAATAATAGCTGCTACACCTATAATACTGTATTGAAACGCAGGCTTTTGTGAAATATTCTTTTCTTTACCCTGCAACCACAATGCAATAGCCCAAGTTACGCTCATGCACAAGCCAATGTAAGGGAAAAACACACGGTGATCGTTCAATACTTCGGCTAAAGGAGTAACTGCCGTAGGGATTAACGCTAAATAGAACCAAGCAATACCAAATGCAATTGGACGCGTTCTTGCCTTTTGAGCGGTGTAGAACATCACACCTACCAACGTAAGGCTAAATGCTATACCGCCAAACACGCGCCAATCTATCCAACTTTGAAAAAGACTCCAATCGGTATCGGCACTTAGCCCAAATGGTAAAAAGAAAGTGTAAAAATAGTTTACCGTAACGGCTAATTGGGTTGCTATGTATAAACTACGATTAAACCCTCCAGGCTGCCACGTGCCAGGAGTCATTTTATCCTGAAACACATACAACACCACAAAAAGGATAAAGGCTGTTAAGCTGGCTTTAATCGTATTCAGTAATTTTTTACGGTTTGCTTCGGTGTTAAACACCTCGGTAATGCCCATGTTTTGTTCGAAAAACAATATATATACAAACAGCAACGGCGCATACATAAGCGTAGGTGGCTTTACCAATACCCCAAAAATCATGGGCAACAGGTGCAATTGCCATTTACGTTGGTTGGGGTAATTGATATAAATAAGCAGCGAAGCAATTACGGCTACCGTAGAAATTAAATCAGAGCGTGCTATTACATAGTTTACCGTTTCTGCAGATGCAGGATGAAACATATACAATGCTGTTGCAAACAGTGCAAAATAATCGTTCCACTCATGCCTTACCGCCCTGTTGAACACAATGCGAAACAAAAAAAAGAGCATGATTCCTTGCAACAAATACCAAATAAAGGTTGATAAATGAAAGTAGAAAGGATCGAAGGTATTACCAGCCAACCAGTAATCTAAAGCCAGAGACACTGATGTAAGTGGACGGTAGGATTGATTAGACGGCAATGCACTAAACGTAGAACCATCTGTAAAAAACTTTGGAATATTCTCCAAACTCTTGATACTCGGATTGCCGGTAATGGTATGGTAATCGTCGAAGTGAAAATCGTTTTTAAAGTGATTGGAATAGGTAAGGATTAAGCCTACATATAAAAATAAGGCGACAATCGTAACAATATCACGTCTTTGCATAAAAAATTAAGAATATTTAGCTTGAAATACTAATTAGTTTTCGATTAATAACTCTCCGGTTACTTTCTCTTTAATACGTTGTTCCAATTCTTCCGCCAATTCAGGGTTATCCAAAATCAATTGCTTTACGGCATCTCTACCTTGACCTAATTTGGTATCGCCATAGCTAAACCATGAGCCTGCTTTTTTGATAATTTCAAAATCAACTCCTAAATCAACAATTTCACCTGCTTTAGAAATTCCTTCGCCATACATAATATCAAATTCGGCTACACGGAACGGAGGGGCAACTTTATTTTTTACAATTTTTACTTTTACACGGTTACCAGATACTTCATCGCTATCCTTAATTTGCCCAATGCGGCGGATATCTAAACGTACAGAAGCGTAAAATTTAAGCGCATTACCGCCTGTTGTTGTTTCTGGGTTACCAAACATTACACCAATTTTTTCGCGCAACTGGTTGATAAATATGCAGCAACAGCCTGTTTTGCTAATAGTACCTGTTAGTTTACGCAGTGCTTGCGACATTAAACGTGCTTGTAAGCCCATTTTAGAGTCGCCCATTTCGCCTTCTATCTCGCTTTTCGGAACCAGAGCAGCAACTGAGTCAATTACAATAATATCAATAGCGCCCGAGCGAATTAAGTTATCGGCAATTTCTAAGGCTTGCTCTCCATTATCTGGCTGAGAGATGAGCAGATTTTCTACATCTACTCCTAATTTTTTAGCGTAAAATTTATCGAATGCGTGCTCTGCGTCAATAAAAGCAGCTATGCCTCCTTTTTTCTGTGCTTCGGCAATAGCATGTATCGCCAACGTAGTTTTACCTGAAGATTCCGGACCATAAATCTCAATCACTCTTCCTTTAGGTAGTCCACCAACGCCTAATGCAATATCTAAACCCAAAGAACCCGTAGATATAGTCTCTAATGGCTCTATTACACTATCTCCCAACTTCATAACGGTTCCTTTTCCGTATGATTTTTCTAACTTATCTAACGTAAGCTGTAATGCCTTTAATTTCTCTGGATTCGCGCTCATAATGCTCTTTTTATTATTGGGCTAAAGTAATAATTTTTTGAGCAAATGGCGTGGAGGGTGGATAAGTTTTAGATAGGTAATTTCTTCTGTTTAGCCGTTGTTGGTCGCCTGACCAACAACCTGAAAATTTCATAAACTGAATGTTGGTCGGGCGACCAACATTGGCAAGTTATCTATCTTATTGCTAGCAGAGTCTCCTTGCAGAGCCAATGTGTAGGCGGGACTCTGCGCCTTGATAGCTTGTTTTTATACTTGTATCGTGCCTACTAGAAGAACAATACCCCAAAACAACGGTATCTATTTTATCACGTTTACTTGTGCCAATTGGTATCATTTGTTTGAAATAAGTAATAGCTATGATTTAGTGTATAACTGGTTTAAGCTATTGCAAAAAGATGGTCATCACATTGTTGGATATGTAATTATGCCAAATCATATACATGCCATCATTGCGTTTAAAAACACTGAAAAATCTATAAACACCATTATTGGTAATGGGAAGAGATTTATGGCTTATAAATTAGTAAAACGATTAGAAAAAGCTGAACAACATAAACTACTGGTTAAAATGCAAAATAAGGTAAGCAATTTCGAAACAGAACGGAATAAAAAGCATCAAGTATTTCAACCTTCTTTTGATTGGAAAGAATGTAGTACTGAATTTTTTATAAATCAAAAATTAGATTACATCCATGAAAACCCCTGCAAAGGAGAGCCGCCACTGGTTCAAAGCCCTCAAGATTATCAGCATAGCTCGGCTAAAGCCTACATAAATAATGAACATGTACACATAAAAATCACTACTTATCTAGAATTAGACGATATTGATTTAACAGCCGTGTAATTGCTAATAACACGCAGAGTCCCGCCTACGCACAACCTACGAGAGGAGACTCTGCTAGCAAAAACTTGAAAATTTCATAAACTAAAAACTAAAAAACTACCATTAAGGTAGAAAACATAGCAAAATCAGATAATGTTTGGAAAAATATTTTTACTACCCAAGTACTGACTGATGCTATCAGATTAGGTACAGGAGCAAATACAATAGCCGAAATTGATAGACAAATGGTGTATGCTGGGTTAGATTATTTTCCGGTTATATTCTTGGCAAATCCAGAAACTGCCGATTTGACAAAAGCACCGATTATTGCGGTGGGCGAGGAAGTATGTGGAATTGATGATTCTGATGATGGCGATAAGATAGCGGGCTGGATGCTGGAATCGACTTGCATTATGACAGAATTATTAATTGGCGAGTCGGCTTATAAAGGCACTAATCCTGTTATTATTGTATCTTTTACTACCGATATTCCTGTTAATGAGGGAAGCGGAACTTCAGGCACCGGCACATCTGGAGTGGATTCTGTAATGATACAAGATAGTACTGGTAATAAGCCATCAACCAATTACGCTTATTACTTTGTTAGCAGGTATCGGATTAGTGAGAGATTTGAAAAATGCACCAATGAGTCCGAACTAAATATTGCATTTCATACCTACGGCACATTTGGCAATAGTGACAAAAATGAATATCCTCATAAACGAATTGCCAATGTACATAAAAACAATATTGGCAATTACTATAATTGTTGGGTAAGCATTCCCTATTTGAAGTTTGGAGATGATCAAAGATTTATAAACTATGAAGACTCCCGATTATTGGCTGTAACCTATGAATATGATGGACATTGCTCAGGAAAACCTTTCAAGGTATATGATCCGGTAACAGGTGTATTCAGAACATTATCCCTCAATATGAAATATGGGGGTGATTGGTACCAAACTTTTAGTGTAAAGCTGGATAAAACCATGGTATATAGTGGGTGGTACTATGATCAAATCGAAGGCAAAGGCAGAACCACATTTCATCATTGGGATTAATTAGGTTATAGCAGGGGATAGAATCTTTATTAACCATTTTTACTAATAAAGATTCTATCCTCTTTTCAGTACATTTGATACAGTTATGAACCTATTGTTTTGTTTATTGATAACACTATTACCAGATAGCACCCAAACACCTACCCGTGTTGCTGCTAAAAACCAAAAGTGGCAGTATGGCTTAGGCTATACATATGACCAAATGAGTAGCAGCCTAAATCTCTCGGTGTACAAACGCAGCAGCAAAAACAGCCAAATAGCTCTATCCTTACAGTACATTATTGCCTATCACCGATTTCTTCACTTTGATGAGAATTTATATGAACAAGGCGATATGCGCATTCATGATTATTATTATGCAGCCCTTAGCCCTTCGGACAGATTGAGGATAGGTTTTTTGGTGCAGCACAACATTGCTGCGCTTAACTCAAAAAAAACAAGTCGATTATTTGCCGCATTAGAGACAAATTTTTGCAGGGCTTATTTAAGATTACATTCGTATGGGAGTATAAATAATATGTTTGAAAAACCTTATAGCTACAATTATATTGGTATTTATTCTGGTGCAAAATATTCTATTGTACAGCTTTATCCTTCTGTGGGCTATCAGTATATTAGAAAAAATACAGCATACTGGATAAAAGCAGGATACGGAGGTGTGTATGGAATTTCGGATTCATATAATATATATACAACTCCGGGTGATGGTCTCAATTGGGGTTTTACGGTTGCTACTGGAATGAACATTGCCTTGCAAAACAAAAAACATTTGCCAATAAGATAAATGAGAGCATTTTTTTATTTTTTAGTTACCACAGTATGTTTGGCATCCTGTACAAAAGACCCAACGCCCCATGTGCGCTATTGGGTAGCTTGCGATTACTGTGATATAAATTACACAGATAAACACGGCGAATACCAAACGGAATATGGTGTAAGAAATAACTGGAGCTATGCTTTTGAAGGAAAATCCGGAGATGAGGTGGGCTTTTCGGTACTAAAAATAGATACGCTAACGGTAGGTACCTTACAATCAAAAATTTATTATAACGGAAAAGTAGTGAGTAGCGACCGTATAACAGGCATACTAATTATTTCAGGTGGAGATTTTGAACTTCCTTAATTTTAACCTACAACTTCCCCTTCTTCAAATTTTTCTCGAAATACTGGCAAAAATGAGTAATGGCACAGCTATCGCATTTAGGGCTACGTGCCAAGCAGGTGTAGCGTCCGTGCAAAATGAGCCAATGGTGGGCTACGGCTATTTTATCTTCGGGAATGTGTTTTACTAATTGTTTTTCGGTAGCCAAAGGGGTTTTGGCATTTTTGGTTAGCCCTAATCGGGCAGATACTCTAAAAACGTGCGTATCAACTGCCATTGCAGGCATATTGTACACAACCGATGCTATTACATTAGCTGTTTTGCGTCCAACTCCAGGCATTTTTACTAGTTGTTCTATTTCGCTGGGCACTACATTACCAAAATCATTGACCAACATATTGGCCATACCCACCAAATGCTTCGCCTTATTGTTGGGATACGAAATACTGCGTATCAACTCAAAAACTTCGTCGGATGTGGCTTTTGCTAATGCTTCTGCATTAGGGTAACTGGCAAACAGTTTTGGTGTTACCATATTTACGCGCTTATCGGTACACTGTGCCGATAAAATTACAGCCACCAATAGCTCATAGGAATTGCCATAATGCAATTCCGTTTGAGCATCTGGCTGTTGTACGGAGAAATAGTCTAAAAATGCTTTGTAACGCTCCTTCTGAGTCATGCTCAAAGGTAAGTCAAAGCGTGGACGTTTTAAAACAGTCTTCGACTACGCTCAGACTGACAATCAATTTTAAGACTGCCCAACCAGCTATTTATTAAATGTGTTACTACTTAGCGTATTTCGAATACTGCAACAGGCGATGAGTAACACTTGCTGGTGGCGTGTAAGCAAGCGTGTTTAAGTGCGCTTTTACGGTTTGCAAATCCTTATTTAAGGTGTCTAATTCTTCTTCTTCCGCTATGTGGTGCATAATATCGGATGATTCGTCTGTTGAGGTTTCTGAGTATAAAAGACGAATTAAGTCGGTTTGTGTAGAGGTCTCTACCATAGTTGTGTCGTTTGTTGTTTGACTTATAAACGACATTGATTTGTTAATATTTTGTTAATGCAAAAATATTTTCAAACCGCCCGATAATTAAAGCGGTCGGGTAGCCCCAGGCTACCCGACCGCTTACTAATAGGATGAATTAGTTTACCCTAACAATGCTCAAATCTTTATCCAATAGCATTTTGCGCAAGTTTGTTAAGGCATAGCGCATACGCCCTAATGCGGTATTAATGCTCACATTTGTTACATCGGCAATTTCTTTAAAGCTCAAATCGGCATAGTGGCGCATAATTAACACCTCGCGTTGCTCTTCGGGCAATAGCTGAATCATAGAACGAATATCATTGTGTGCTTGATTACGTAACAAAATATCTTCTGCACTTTCATCAAATACGGCTATGGTAGCAAATATATCATTGCCCTCGCTATCGGTAACAAGCGGACTGCGTTTTTCGCGACGGAAATGATCTATTACTAAATTATGTCCGATACGAATTACCCAAGGTAAAAATTTACCTTCATCGTTGTAACGTCCCGCTTTTAAGGTATTTATTACCTTAATAAAGGTTTCTTGAAAAATATCTTCGGCTATGTAATGGTCTTTTACCAGTAAATAAATAGAAGTATACACCTTAGATTGATGACGTTTCAGCAACTCTTCGAAAGCTGCTTCGGTACCACCGGTGTAAAGGATTACCAACTCTTGGTCACTCATTTGTTTCAGGTTCATAAATTTCCCTTTTTGTGTAAATTAAAATGAGTAGAGTTCTGTCTATATGGTATGTCCTTTTAGTTTATTTTTAGGTTTAGACGCAAAACTACAAGAAATAGTTGCACGCCCGTTAATTTTTTAAAACATTACCTATTGTTTTAGGTAATGTATGCTATACTTTTGCAGCATAGATACAGAACATAACGGCAGAATAGTTGATTTAGTTTGAAGGGATGAAAAAAAATACAGAAGCTACTGATAGTAAGAAATATATATACATAAAAGGCGCACGTGTACACAATCTTAAAAATATTGATGTTGCTATTCCTAAAAACAAATTAGTGGTTATTACCGGACTATCAGGTTCAGGTAAATCATCACTGGCTTTTGATACACTTTATGCTGAGGGACAGCGTAGATACGTTGAAAGTTTATCGTCGTATGCTCGTCAGTTTTTAGGGCGCATGAATAAGCCCGATGTAGATTATATAAAGGGTATTGCCCCTGCTATTGCCATTGAGCAAAAAGTAAACGCCGTAAATCCACGCTCTACAGTAGGCACTTCTACCGAGATATACGATTATCTAAAATTGCTTTTTGCACGTATTGGCAAAACGTACTCTCCTATTTCGGGTAAAGAAGTGAAACGCGACACGATTACCAGTGTGGTAAATAAACTGCTTAGCTACCCAGATGCCAGCAACCTGTATATTCAGGCACCACTAGAGCCTGGAAGCAGAGCTTTAAAAGAGGAACTCGCCATTTTGGTGCAAAAGGGATTTAAACGTGTGCGCTACCGAGATACCTATCACAAAATTGAAGATTTAATAGACGATAGCACAATAAAAAACAGCAAATTTAAGGAAGGTGATGTGCAATTATTAATTGACAGAATAGTAATTGACAAAGCAGATGAAGATGCTGGTGTGCGCATAGCCGATTCCTTGCAAACCACTTTTTTTGAAGGTAAAGGCGATTGTTTGGTGGAGGTACACACTGATGAGCAAAAAGAAATGCTCACTTTTTGCGACCGGTTTGAGTTGGATGGACTGAAATTTGAAGAACCTTCGGTTAATTTTTTCAGCTTTAATAATCCTTATGGTGCTTGCAAACGCTGCGAAGGATACGGCAAAGTAATAGGTATTGACCCCGATTTGGTAATACCCGATAAAAACAAGTCGATTTACGATGGTGCAATTGTGCCTTGGCGTGGCGAGAAGATGAAAGAATGGAATGATGTACTGATAAAAACAGCTGCAAAGTTCGATTTTCCAATACACCGCCCTTACAACCAATTGAGTACCGAAGAACAACAACTTATTTGGGAAGGGAATAGTTATTTCTCTGGGTTAAATCAGTTCTTTACTTACCTCGAAGAGCAAACCTATAAAATTCAATATAGGGTAATGCTGTCTCGCTACCGCGGCAAAACCAATTGTCCCGATTGCATGGGTAGCCGCTTACGCAAAGATGCTGCTTATGTAAAAGTAGCCGAAAAATCGATTACCGATATTGTACTGATGCCCTTAGATAAAGCATTGGCGTTCTTTACCAACATAAAGCTTTCGGAGCATGATGCGACTGTTGGCAAGCGCTTGTTGATAGAAATTACTAACCGATTACAATACCTGCACGATGTAGGTTTGGGCTACCTAACACTCAATCGCTTATCAGCAACGCTATCAGGTGGAGAATCGCAACGCATAAATTTAGCTACATCATTGGGCAGCAGCCTGGTAGGCTCGCTGTACGTGCTCGACGAACCCAGTATTGGCTTGCATTCGCGTGATACCCAACGCCTGATAAAAGTATTACAATCATTGCGGGATGCGGGCAATACCGTAATTGTGGTAGAGCATGACGAAGAGGTAATGCAAGCAGCTGACCACTTGATAGACATTGGTCCATTAGCCGGTGTACATGGCGGGCATTTGGTAGCCGAAGGAGATTATGAAACCGTATTAAAAAATAAAGATAGCCTAACTGCAAAATACCTAAACGGAGTAGAGAAAATAGCCATCCCAACGCAACGTCGCAAATGGTCGGATTTTGTTGAGATAACTGGTGCACGCGAGAATAATTTACAGTCGGTAACAACTAAATTTCCATTACATGTACTTACGGTGGTTACCGGAGTGAGTGGTTCGGGTAAAACAAGTTTGGTAAAACGTGTGTTGCTGCCCGCTTTGCAAAAGCATATTGGCAACTTTACAGCCGAACAAACAGGCGCATTTGACACCATAGGTGGCGATATTGATAAAATTACGCAAATAGAGATGATTGACCAAAATCCTATTGGTCGCTCGTCGCGTAGTAATCCGGTAACCTATGTAAAAGCCTACGATGAGATAAGAAGCCTCTTTTCTAATTTACCAGCAGCCAAAGCCGCTGGACTAAAACCAGCGAGTTTCTCTTTTAACGTAGAGGGAGGGCGCTGCGAAACCTGCCAAGGCGAAGGAGAAGTAAAAGTGGAAATGCAGTTTATGGCCGACATCTATCTTACTTGCGAGAGCTGTAATGGACAGCGTTTTAAACAAGAAGTACTTGATATAACTTACCACGAGAAAAACATTGCTGACATACTGCATTTGAGTATAGACGAAGCCTTGGCGTTTTTTGAACATGATAAAAAGATTGTGCAACGCATACAACCACTTCAAGATGTAGGCTTGGGTTATGTGCAATTGGGGCAATCATCAAACACGCTAAGTGGAGGCGAGGCGCAACGGATAAAATTGGCTTCTTTTTTGCAAAAAGGGCACGACAACAAGCACACGCTCTTTATTTTTGATGAACCTACCACAGGACTACATTTTCACGACATTAAAAAACTGATGGCTTCTTTTGAGGCATTAATTAACCAAGGCAACACCATTATTGTAATTGAACACAATTTGGATGTAGTGAAATGCGCCGATTGGGTAATTGATTTGGGACCTGGTGGCGGAGATGCAGGTGGGAAAATTGTATTTGAAGGAACGCCCGAGGAATTAGCAACGTGTAAAGAGAGTTATACAGCAGAGTATTTGAAGGGGAAGTTATAAGATATACAATTTGTAAATGTGCGAATGTATAGATTAAAAATTGGCGTAAGGTTTGGCTTTTATGCTGCGCATACGAGCACGTTCCTCAGGAGTTTGTACTGTAGCTAAAAAATTATTTCCAGCTTGTATCCATTCAAACAGCTCTTTAACACTCATTTTTTGATGTTTCGCTATTTGTTCATCAGTAACAGTGTACCAAAAACCAAGGTTTTCATTTTCTTTTTTAGGAATAATCTTAGCCATTTTTTAAGATTTTAGAAAGTAATAATACATCTTGTTGGTCTTGTATTCTATTAGCGTACATTTTTAAAGCAATTAAATCGCTTAAAGAAACCACCATTACTTCAAATGTACCCGCATCTCTAGTTTCACGATTTTTCCATAGGTCATCAAACGATAATGGAACATCCAATAAAACATCTAATTCCATAAAGGCATTTGCAGTATGGTAATAACTATAAGCAATTAGGTTTTTTTCTATTAACAGCCGTTGTTTTTCTGCCTTGTCTATCAACTGAGTAATGGGCAATGGATAACGCGAAACGTATCCGCACTGAGTAGCAATCTTTACAAACTTGCTAATATTTAGTGCTTCTAAATCAAGTATTATATCTATATCTGCCGTCATACGTGGAATACCGTACATATTTACCGCTAAGCCTCCGCATAGCAGGTAACGTACATCATTACGGTACAGTTGCTCTAATAAAAATAGATATTCCATATAGCTGTAAATATAAATACTTAAAACTACTCAACCACTACAATAAACAAGTCTATAATACAGCGCTCAGAAACGCTTTCACAGCTATTTCATCTTCTTTCAGTTGCACTTTTAGTGCATCCAGCCCCTTAAACTTATGGTCGCCACGAATAAAATGGAGGAGCGTGAGGGTAAGTGTTTCGTTGTATATCTCTTGATCAAAATCAAAGATATTTACTTCAATATTACGGGTCATGCCATTGATGGTTGGTCGATGACCGATGTATAACATACCCTTATACTGCTGGTTATTATGTGTTACATGCACCGCATAAATGCCATCCGCAGGAATGAGTTTATAGGTTTGCTCCAATCGCATATTAGCTGTTGGATACCCTAATGTCCGTCCAATTTTATCACCAGTAATTACAACACCACTCAAACTAAACGGATAGCCTAAATAGGTATTGGCTGTAGCAACATCACCGTTTTCTAAGGCGGTACGAATTTTAGTAGAGCTTACCGCTACTGCATTTATATCCTGCTCCGGAATTTCTTCTACCTCAAAGCCGTATTGCGGGGCATATTGCTTCAAATGCTCAAAACTACCTTCGCGGTTGCGCCCAAAATGATGGTCGTAGCCTATAACTAGCTTCTTGGTATTTATTTTTTCTATTAAAATATCACGAATAAACTGTTCCGATGTAAGTCGTGAAAACTCGTTCGTAAAGGGAATAATAAGCAAATGCTGCACGCCCATTTTTTCGAGCAGTACTATTTTCTCCTCCAGCGTATTGATGAGCTTTAGGTTATTATCCTCGGGATATAGCACTAACCGCGGATGCGGAAAAAAAGTAATGATTACCGTTTCGCCGCCTATTTGTTGAGCAACTTCGCTTAGTCGAGTCAATATTTTTTGGTGCCCAACGTGTACACCATCAAAAGTACCTGTAGTAACTACGGCTTTAGCTAGTGGGGTAAATTCAGTGATGCCTTGATAAATCTTCATGTACTGATTACAAAGTTGGCAAACTTGGAGGAATTTCGCGGATAGTCTTTAACAAATCTGTCAAATCCCAGGCATCACTTAATTTAAAATCGCCGTTTCTTGTGCGGGTAAGCTTACTCAAGTGCGCCCCATTATTAAGCTGCTTTCCAAAATCATGCGCCAAAGACCGAATATAGGTGCCCTTTGTACATACCACCCTAAAATCGACTTCGGGCAAGGCAATACGGGTAATTTCGAACTCCCTAATGGTTATTCTTCGGGTTTTAATAATTACCTCTTCGCCCCTTCTCGCTTTTTCGTACACCCTCTCCCCATCAATTTTTATAGCCGAATGCGCAGGTGGTGTTTGGTCTATTTCCCCAATGAAAGGGCTGGTTGCTGCTCGTATGGCTTCTTCGGTAATGGCATCAAGCGAAAAGGTTTGTTCAACTGCTGTTTCTAAATCATAAGAAGCCGTAGTAGCGCCCAAAGTGATAGTGCCCGTGTATTCCTTTTCTTCGGCTTGGTATTCGTCGAGTTTTTTGGTGAATTTTCCGGTACAAATAATCAGTAAGCCTTCTGCCAAGGGGTCTAGCGTACCGGCATGACCCACTTTTAGTTTTTTACCAAAAGGCTTTAAAGTATTACGCACCTTGGCAACTACATCAAAAGAAGTCCACTTATAGGGTTTGTTGATGAGTAGTACTTCGCCTTCGGCAAATGAAAATGAGTGCATTAAACGATTTGTAAGGGTATACCCAAGAGGTACAACACAATGATAACTAATCCTAGCGCGATGCGGTAATAACCAAACACACGTAATCCATTTTTGGTAACAAAGCCAATAAACGATTTTATGGCAATAAGTGCTACCACAAACGCTACCACATTACCAATAAGCAATACATTTATTTGCTCTGGCTGAATAGTTTTATACATTTTGAGCAATTTGTAACAAGTAGCTGCAAACATGGTAGGCACAGCTAAAAAGAAAGAAAATTCAGCGGCGTTTTTGCGTGATAGTCCCTGGCTTAAGCCACCTACAATAGTGGCAGCAGAACGTGATACACCAGGAATCATGGCTATTACCTGAAAAAGCCCAATTTTAAATGCTGATGGATAGGTAATCGGTTGTTGTTCATCTTCCTTTATATCTTTTGGTGGAAATAATTTATCGAGATACAGTAAAAAAATACCGCCCATCAACAGCGTAACGGCTACTACAATTACATTTTCGAGCAGGCTATCTACAAAATCGTTTAAAAAGAACCCGAATACTGCAGCTGGCAAAAAAGCGATAAGCAATTTGGTATAAAAGTCAACCGATTGTAAAAAACGGTTCCAATACAATACCAATACCGATAATATGGCTCCAAACTGAATGATTACCGTAAAGTTTTTGGTAAACTCATCGGCTGCAATACCCAACAAAGAAGAGGTAAGAATCATGTGGCCAGTAGAAGAGATGGGAAGAAATTCGGTAATTCCTTCTACTATAGCCAGCAAAACTGCTTCAAAAACAGACATTTATAAGGGGTATAAATTGAGGTGTGAAGTCCAAAATCAGACTTCTTGTAATTAACTATTCTTTGTCTTTTTAAGAATTGCCCAAAACTGTATGCCAAAGCCGGCTAATACCACAATTGGCGCTACGGTTATTTTGCGGAAACTCATGATATCTTCCGTACCTGCCATTAGCGCAAAGCCAATAACAATAACTACTATACCAAGAATCATAATACGGTAGTTTTCTTTACCAAATACAAATTGCATTTTGGTAGCAGAGGCCGCAGCTGTTGCTTTGGTTTCGGTGGTTGTTTTTTTAGCCATAATGAGGAACTTATTAATAAATATCGTTTGTTTTACTGTTAAGGTATTTGTTTACTGCCAAATGTGTGCTTATCCACGAAATAATAATGCCCGTAAGCACCACTGTTAAAAACACAAAGGCAAACTCTAAGTAATTTTGCAGAATAACTAACTCTGGGACTTCTCGTTGAGCGAAGAACAAGGCACTAATGAGTAATATAATAGAAATAAGTGCTCCCAAAAAACCATTTATAATTCCTGTAAACACAAACGGCCAACGGATAAATCCTTTAGTGGCACCTACCAATTGCATACTGCGTATAATAAAGCGCTGCGAATGCATTGCCAAACGGATGGTATTATTGATTAGTGCAATAGCAATGAGCAACAAGGTGCTGGCAAAAGCCAAAATAATGAATCCAATGGTACTCAGGTTTTGGTTAATCAAATCCACTAACGATTCTTGATAGTACACTTCCTTTACCAAAGGATTTTGCTGCAACTCTGTTTTTATACGCGCAATAGTTTCGTTATTGGCGTATTCAGCTCTTAAATACACATCAATAGAAGATAAAAGAGGATTGTAGCCTAAGAATTTTACAAAATCTTCGCCCATATCTTTCTCCAAATTGCGTGCAGCCATCTCTTTACTTACATACTGAGATGATTTTACATAGGGGTACGTTTGTAATGTTTTTTGCAATTGAATTACCTCTGCCTCATTAGAATTTTCGGCAACAATGATTGATAGTACGATGTTTTCTTTTACGTAGTTGGATAGATTTTTGGCATGAATCACAATTAAACCCAACAAACCAATCATAAGCAATACCAAGGATATGCTGATTATGGTAGAAACATAAAATGTTCTGTTTTTGGGTTTGGCGTAATTGCCGCTTACTGGTTCCATATAGTGTTGCGAAATTAATAAAATTATTAGCATTCGAACTTTGCAAATTGTTCTTGTAGCTAAATCCTTATTTTCGCGCTTCTATAAACGCATTACATGGATTACCAATTTAAGAAAATAGAGCAAGATTGGCGGAAATTTTGGGCTGATAACCAAACTTTTAAAGCGCATAATACTTCGGATAAACCCAAGTATTATGTATTGGATATGTTTCCGTACCCATCTGGGGCAGGATTACACGTGGGGCATCCGTTGGGCTATATCGCTTCTGATATTTTTTCGAGATACAAACGTCTAAAAGGATTTAATGTATTGCATCCGATGGGATACGATGCTTTTGGCTTACCAGCCGAGCAGTATGCCATTCAAACTGGGCAACATCCGGCAGTAACTACAGCTGCAAATCTGGAACGGTATCGCGAGCAACTGGATAATATTGGTTTTTCGTACGATTGGAGCAGAGAAATTAGAACTACCGACCCACATTATTATAAATGGACACAGTGGATTTTTATTCAGCTATTTCATAGTTGGTATAACAAAACAACCGATAAGGCAGAGCCCATTACCAACCTTATTGCCCTATTTGAAACCGAAGGCAATACCTGTGTAATTGCTGCTTGCGAAGAAACACCCCTATTTACAGCGCACGAATGGAAGGCTAAATCTGAAAAAGAGCAACAGTTGCTTTTGCTTAATTACCGATTGGCTTATACCAGCGAGGCTTGGGTAAATTGGTGCCCTGCTTTGGGTACTGTATTGGCAAATGACGAGGTAAAAGACGGTGTTTCGGAACGTGGAGGACATCCCGTAGAGCGTAAACGTATGCCACAATGGAGCCTGCGTATTACGGCTTATGCTGATAGATTATTAAATGGATTAGCGGAGATTGATTGGACGGAAAGCATCAAAGAATCGCAGCGCAACTGGATAGGAAAAAGTGAAGGAACTACGCTTGATTTCAAAATTCAGAATTCAGAAGATACAATCACTGTTTTTACTACTCGTCCGGATACCATTTTTGGAGTTTCGTTTGTAACACTTGCCCCCGAGCATGAATTAGTAGCCAAGATTACGACTAATGAATACAAAACGGTGGTAGAGGAGTATATAACGATTGCTAAAAACCGCTCGGAACGCGATAGACAAGCAGATGTAAAAAATATTTCGGGGCAATTTACCGGAGCATATGTACAACACCCCTTTTCGGGAGCACCTATACCCGTGTGGATTGGCGATTATGTACTGGCAGGATACGGAACAGGTGCCGTAATGGCCGTTCCTGGTCACGATTCAAGGGATTATGCATTTGCAAAGCATTTTAACTTACCGATTATAGAAGTAGTACAAGGTGGTAATTTAGCAGAGGAGGCCTATGAGCCTAAGGAGGGTAAATTAATCAACTCTGATTTTTTAAATGGCTTAGACGTAAAGCAAGCTATTAAAAAAGCAATTGCTGTAATTGAAGAAAAAGGATTGGGCAAGGGGAAAGTAAATTTCCGTTTGCGCGATGCTGCTTTTGGTCGTCAAAGGTATTGGGGAGAGCCTATTCCTATTTATTACAAAGATGGTGTGCCTTATACCATGGCAGAAGAAGATTTGCCATTGATATTGCCCGAAGTAGATAAATTTTTGCCTACCGAAAGTGGCGAACCACCATTGGCAAGAGCGAAAGATTGGACTTATTCCCCTCCCCAACCCTCCCCGAGGGGGAGGGAGTCGGTAGCTGCTAATACTGGCAATTTTAGATATGAAACAGGCGACAAATCTATTTGGAACGTATTAAAAGAAAATAGTCAGGAGCACCGAAAAAATCCTACCGAAACAGAAGCTATTGTATGGAAATTTCTTAGAGGTAAACAATTAGGCGTTCGTTTTAGAAGGCAACATCCAATTTTGACATACATCGCCGATTTTATATGTATTGAAAAGAAATTGATTGTAGAGATTGATGGAGGCTATCATGCCACAGCAGAGCAGCAAGCTTTAGATACTGCTCGAACAAATGAATTGGTTGCTATTGGCTACAACGTGATACGATTTAGCAATGAAGACGTATTAGCTAATATAAATGCAGTAATTGAGCAAATTAAAGCAAAACTTAAAGTCCTCCCCATCGGGGAGGATTTAGGAGGGGAGTATCCTCTTGAAACTACTACTATGCCGGGCTGGGCAGGTTCTAGTTGGTACTTTTTGCGTTATATGGATGCGCACAACAGCAATGAATTTGTAGCCAAAGATGCTGTAAAGTATTGGCAACAGGTAGATTTATACATGGGTGGTGCCGAGCATGCTACGGGGCATTTGCTATATGTGCGTTTCTGGACGAAGTTTTTATTTGATTTGGGATTAATACCTGTAGATGAACCTGCCAAGAAATTGATTAATCAGGGAATGATACAGGGAAGGTCTAGTTTTATGTATCGCTTTGATTTTAAACCATCGCTTCGTAATGATTTTATAGTAGAAAATCACAATAGTAATTTGAAAGAAAGTGATTTAAAAAGTGCACATGATGAGACGCTATCTGATTTATTTTATTATACAGTTGAGAATAGCCCCTCAGTTTTCTTCTCTTCGGCTTACTATAATGACTTTGTAAATTCGAAGTTCAGTAAAGAGAGTATTGTTAACACTGTAAAGTCAAATTTCCCCGCATTAGAACGGGTCTTAAATAAGTATGGGACTGATATTGATGAAAAAACTGTTAGTTTAACTCCTATTAATGTAGATGTAAATATTGTAGAAAACGACGTATTAGATATAACAGCCTTCAAAAAATGGAGGCCTGAATATGCTGATGCTACATTTGTATTGGAGGATGGAAAATATATTTGTGGTAGCGAAGTTGAAAAAATGTCCAAATCCAAGTGGAACGTAGTAAACCCCGATGACATTATTGAACGCTACGGGGCAGACACGCTGCGCATGTACGAAATGTTTTTGGGTCCATTAGAACAAAGCAAACCTTGGAACACCAATGGAATAGAAGGCGTGTTTAAATTCTTGCGCAAGTTTTGGAAACTATTTCACGACGATCAATTCAATTTTGTGGTTTCGGATGCAGCCCCTAGCAAAGAAGAATTGAAATCACTCCACAAAGTGATTAAAAAAGTCGAAGAAGATATCGAGCGTTTCAGTTTCAACACCTCAGTTTCTACTTTTATGATTTGTGTAAACGAATTGGGCGCACTTAAATGCAACAAACGAGCTATTTTACACGATTTGGTCATTACACTTTCGCCGTATGCGCCGCACATCTGCGAAGAATTATGGACATTGCTGGGCAATAAAAAAGGAAGTCTGAGTTTTGCAAACTACCCCACCTTTAACCCAGCATACCTTACCGAAGATGCTTTTGATTACCCTATTTCTATCAACGGAAAGGTAAGAAGCAAACTGAACCTATCCTTGAGCATGGAAGTAGCAGATATAGAAAAGGCTGTTTTAGCAAGCGAAGAACTACAAAAACTATTGGCAGGACAAACTCCAAAAAAGGTGATTGTGGTAAAAGGTAAAATTGTAAACATCGTGCTATAACTCCGTTAAGAGCTTCGGTTGCGTAATCAATTTATTACCAGCCTAACACCTTTGTTATATTGATGTATATACATATACCCTACCTTTGTACCAATGATTAAATATTTATTTTCTATTACGCTTTTTGCAGTTTGTACAAGTATTGCTTATGCCCAAATGCCTGGTGGTAATGGTGCTATGCAAGCCCCTTCCATTACGGGTAAAATCACCGCTACGGTTATCGATTCGACAACTAATACGTCTGTAGCATTTGCCACTGTGTCGGTAGCAAAATCAGGTTCGGATAAGATAATTAACGGCGCCGTTGCCGATGAAAAAGGAAATGTAAAAATTACTGGGTTAAAACCTGGAGACTACCGCATCATCATCTCGTTTTTAGGGTACAAAACAAAAACAATCGATCCCATTACCCTTAGCCCACAAAAGCCTGATTTTAAATTAGCTAAAATAACACTCACCCCTAATAATACTGTTTTAAGCGGTGTAACCATTGACGCGCAAGCTGCCGTAATCGAAAATAAGATTGACAAACTGGTGTATAATGCTGATAAGGACGCTACTTCAGCATCTGGTGATGCTACCGAAATTCTCAAAAAAGTACCCATGGTATCGGTAGATTTGGATGGCAACGTGGCATTGCGTGGCAACTCAAGCGTACGGGTATTTATCAACGGGAAACCATCTAACCTTACCGCAGGTAGTGCTTCTGATGCACTCAAGATGATTCCAGCAGATCAGATTAAAACCGTAGAAGTAATTACCAATCCATCAGCAAAATATGATGGCGAGGGCTCGGGAGGTATCATCAATATCATTACCAAAAAGAAAGATTTAGAAGGCACAAATGGCTCAGTTAATGCCTCGGCAGGTACACGTCAAAATTTCACAAATGCTTCGCTTAATGTGCGCAAAGGTAGATTGAGCATTTCTTCTACCATTGGAGGCAACTGGTCATGGAAACGAATTGGCACCAACAACTTTTTTCGTGCCGATACCTTAAACGATATGGTGCGCACCCTTAATCAAGAAGGCAGAACGGCTATTATCCGAAACGGAGGCAGAGGAACCTTTGGTGTTGATTATGATATTAATAAGTACAATAATGTATCCTCAAACATTGCAGTCAATGGCATGGTTTTCAATCGAGATGGTATGCAAAACTCGGTATTTACAGATACCGATACTACTTTAGCTTACACCCGTAGTTCCAAAGATTTTAATACCCGAATGGGGCTTGATTTTGATGCCAACTACAAACGCACGTTTGAGCAAAAAGACAAAGAATGGACCGTTTCATTTTTGGTAAACCAAAATATTGGCAATGCTATTAGCAGTTATGTATTGACGCCAACCAACGAATCGAGTGATGGAAAAAACAAGAATATCAATACCGAGCTTACGGGTCAAACTGATTTTATACAACCCATTACTGAAAAACTAAAACTTGAAACTGGCTTAAAAGCCATTTCGCGTAACATTACCAGCGACTATAATTACCAACAAACAGCAGGAGTACAACAAAACGTATTTACCTACAAGCAGGATGTATATGCTGCGTACGTAAGCACTACTGCTCAGGTAACAAAAGGGCTTACCCTATTGGCGGGAATACGCGGAGAGCAAACACGCATTGGCGGTGCGTTTACCAATGGTACTGCTGCGTTTGCTAATAATTACACTAACATATTGCCAAGCATAACCATTTCGAAATCGCTAAAAAAGCTACAAACGATTAAAGCAAGTTTTTCGCAACGTATACAACGCCCAGGTCAACGTTTTCTTAATCCATTTACCGAAAACAGCGACCCCCGTAATATTTCGGTAGGCAACCCCTACTTGGCACCAGAAATTAGCAATTTATACGAATTAGGTTATTCCAGTTTTGTAAAAAGCAGTTCAATTAATTTATCGGTATTTCACAGGCACACCACCGCTGTTATCGAAGGTTTTTTACAGGTAGATACTGCAGGAGTTTCACGCACCGTTTTTCAAAACGTATCTACCATCAACTCTTACGGGTTAAATGCTTTTGGTTCAATATCTCCAGTAAATAAGTTAACTATTAGAGGTAGCGTAAACCTATATTACGACTTTATTAATAGTGCCATTAGTACACTAAGCAACCAAGGAGTAAATTATATGGTGAATGCCATGGCTACCTACAGTTTCAGCAAAGGTTTAATAGTCGAAGCTGTTGGCTTTATTAACTCGCCGCGTATCACCTTGCAGGGCACTACCCCTTCTTTTTCTATGGTAACGTTTGGGTTGCGTAAAGAAATTCTTAAAAAGAAAGGTTCAATAGGGCTTACGGCTAACAATCCATTTACACGCGATAGAATTTTTAAGAATGCGCTAAACGGTACTAATTTTTATCAAGAGTCCCAATTTGCTATCCCTTTCCGTTCTTTTGGCATTAGCTTTAGCTGGCAGTTTGGTAAGTTAGATTTTGGTCAAAACGGAGGCGGACGTCGTAAAAAAGGCATCAACAACGATGATTTAAAACAAGGCGGAGATGGCTCTGGTGGGATGTAAAAACAAACTTGTACATTTGGCCTTTACTATTCTATGAATGTTACCAATCGCGCAATCCGTATTATTCTTTGGTCAATAATCGGAATCACCTTCTTAATCATCGGCATCATCACCAAGTTTGGAACAGTAATGAGTTCCGATCAATTTGCCAATTCCTATAAAAGCAACGGCTCCAGCAGTAATATATCCCTACAAGGTGGTGGTCTTACCTTAAATTCTGAAGAGCAGCTACTGCTCTACCTATCTTTAGGCATACTTATTAGCTTAGGTGTTATTGGGCTTATTATTTATTACTCTCGTAAAAAATTACTCGTGTAATTTTCGTACCCTTTTAAGGCTCAATAAATTAATTGGGTTATTAGATAAACCTACAATACTATTCTGGTGCAGTTTTACTTGCTGGTCGTAAAACAAAATTACTACTGGCGCCTCTTCCATTACCAGATTATCCATTTGTTGATACAAGCCATACCGCACGCTATCATTACGCTCGTAAAACGAGCGTTCAAACAACTCGTCGAACTTTTTGCTGTAAAAATGTGTGTAGTTAGGGCCTGCCGGAACGAAGTTTTTACTGTAAAAAACAGCAAGATAGTTTTCGGCATCAGGGTAATCGGCAATCCACGACCCTCTAAAAAAGTTTAAATTGTTTTTTGCAACCATTTCGCGCAAGCTGGCTCCCTGTTGCAACTCTACTTTTGTAGGAATACCTACTGCATTTAGTTCGCTTTGCACAAACTCAATCAAATCGCGGTAAGTAGTAACCGTATTTAGCGTAATAGTAGGCACGGGATTACTTGCACTAAAACCTGCCTCCCGCACTAGCTGGCGTGCCTTTTCGGGATTGTACTTGTAGCCACGTATTTTAGTCGTATCATAACTAGGCATCCCCTCTGGCAAAAAACCTTGATTGCCCGGTACGCCTACTCCATTTTGCAGATAACGTATCATCTTTTCTCTATCAATAGCATAGCTAATCGCTTGGCGCATTTTCTTATACTTCAACGGGCTGTTTTTTACAATAGCCAAGTTAGTATCTACCAATATGCCCAGATACTCTGTATTTAGATAGGGATCTACTGATAAGTGAAAACGGCCCTGATATTTGGGCTGCAACTGACCTGTTTTGGTGAGTATATCGTTGCGGTAAGAACCATCAATGCCCGAAAAGAAGTCTAACTTCTTTTTCAGAAACTCCAAAAATGCCGTCTGCTTGTCACTAATAAAAGTCATTTTCACGGCATCCAAATACGGCAATTGCACTGAGCTTTCTCGTTCAAAATAGTGCTCATTCTTAACAAATACCATTACCTCTCCCTCTTTCCAATACTTAAACACAAAAGGCCCTGTACCTACAGGATGGTTGCGAAAATCTTTGCCGTAGTGCTGCACAATTTCTTTGGGTACTACTGAGCAATACTGCGTACTCAACAATCCTAAAAATGCAGGGAAGGGTTTTGTAAGCGTAATAACAAGGGTAGAATCATTAAATGCTTTAAAAGCTTGTTTGCCAGCTATCTTATCATTAAACACCCATGCCCCCGAAGAAGCTGTTTCGGGGTCTATAATTCTACCAAAACTATAGGCCACATCTGCAGCTACCATTTTTCGCCCCTTACCATTGGTAAAAACTGGATGATCATGAAAAAACACATCGGTACGGAGATGAAACGTGTACACCAAACCATCCTCACTTATCTCCCAACTTTTAGCCAAGCATGGTTTAGAAACCAAGCTATCGTTTAGTTGTAAGAGACTGTTAAACAATTGATTTACACACCATACATTGTTTTGAGTTCTTACAAAAGCTGGATCTAAAGAAGTTACCGGTTGATCAAAATTAAACGTAAATACCTGCTTATCCGTTGCCGTTTTACCCGCACAGCCCAGCAACAACGTACAACTAAATAGCACTAATAAAGCATGTAGTACCGTGTTATTTTCCTTCCTATTCATACTAAAGATTTACCTTAGCAAAGTAAATCGAAAAATGAACAATAAACGAATTGTTTCCTTACTACCAGCCGCCACAGAAATAGTATGTGCCTTAGGCTTGGAACACCAGTTAGTTGGTCGCTCGCATGAGTGCGATTATCCAGAGAGTATTGCCCATATACCTGTTTGTTCTGCTGCAAAATTTAATAATAGCATTTCCAGCGCCAGTATTGATACACAGGTAAAACAAGCTACGCTCGACGCTATTTCTATATACAACATTGATACAGAAAAACTTGCAACACTGCAACCCGATGTAATTATTACCCAAGACCAGTGTAAGGTGTGTGCCGTAAACCTAACAGATGTAGAACAAGCCCTATGTAATATAACGCACACCAACAGCACCATTTTTTCGGTACAGCCCAACACACTAACCGATATTTTAGTTGATATACAGCAGTTAGGCACTTTTTTAGGTGTACCTGAAAAAGCAGAAGAATTATTGGAAGACCTAAACACCCGCATAGAAATTGTAAAACACAAGGTAAAATTTGTGCAACAACGCGCAAAGATTGCTTGTATTGAGTGGCTAGATCCATTAATGATTGCAGGAAACTGGACGCCAGAACTGATAGAAATAGCAGGTGGAAGTCCTGTTTTAGCTCAAAATGGGGCGCACTCTCCGTTTATTACGTGGGAACAATTAGCAGCTGCTGCACCCGATATTTTGGTGATAGCCCCTTGTGGCTTTGGTATACCGCGTACACTCAGTGAAATTGCTGTGCTTACCCAACACCCCTTATGGCATACATTACCTGCGGTAAAAAACAATAAAGTGTATGTAGCAGATGGCAACCAGTATTTTAATAGGTCGGGGCCACGCATAGTAGATACGATAGAGCTATTGGCCGAAATTATTCAAGCCAACCAGTTTTACTTTGGGATGGAAGGAGAGGCTTGGGTGAAATTTGTGTAGGACCGTTATCTACATACATATCCAAAAAGAGGAGAATAAGTGCTGTCTTTTACGCCGTCATATGAAATCAATATAGATTCTATATATTTATTATCCAATAGCTTGTATTCAAAAGAAGTGGCATAAGTCCTTCCGCCTTCTGGGTTGTAATGAATCATTTTTGACATTAAGTGTGAATTTTTTTTTCCAAAAATATCTGGTAAAACAAAGTCTTGGGGTAGGATAAAAAAAGTATCGTAAGAGACAATAGTCATAAGATTAAAAACGCTACCAAATCCACTGATATCAGCAGGTGATTCGCTGTGATACTCATAATCTAATGTAGAAAGAAGAATGCTGTCATTAACTCTGGTTTCAACTAATTTTTTTACACAGCCATTCTCTATTGTTAAATCTCTTTTGATAATAATGGTATCTACCGATCCAGAAAAATTGAAAGTTACTTTTCTGATTAGCTGTGTTAAATAACCTTCTGTATTGTAGTTAAAGTAAAGTAGATTTAGCTTTTCTTGAGTGCTATCAAGCGGGGGAATCTCTAAGTATTTAGCTGTACCATTGTTGTTTAAGTAAATTTTGATTTGTTTATCAATAGTACTTTTAAGATATTCTGTTAATAGAACATAATCATTTCTGTACTCATAGGTATACAAGGTTTGGTTATTGGTATCACTAACCTTAATCAATCGATTAGCGGAATCATAATAAATGAGGTGCTTGCGAAATAAATCTTTTGTTATGGTGCATTCACCAAGATATGGTTGAGTTTCTTCTTTCTTTTTACAGCCATAAATAACAATAGAGAAGATAATTAAGTAGGTGATTTTTTTCATGACAATAAGAGTATGTTTAACAAAGATAATTTTTATTGTTAAAGTCAAAATTTTCAACCATCAAAATCTCATAGTGGGTACAGTTCGGCTAAAAAGCGATAAATTTCTCTATCTGCTGGGCAGTAAATCGGAGGGTGTCTTCTTGAAACAAATGACCTTTTTCGTTTAACTCCTCATTTATTTTAGGAATGTGCAAGCGCAATGGCAATACACTTAATCCTATGTAATTGCAGATTCCCGTAAAGTGTTCAATCCCTCTAATATTGCCGTATTTGCCCGAAGAAATACCCACTAAAGCTGCTTTTTTACCCAAAAAGCTCTCTGGAAAACGGCAACAATCAATAAATAATTTCAATACTCCCGGAAAACTACCGTTGTACTCGGGTATCACAAACAAAAACTTTTCGGTAGCCGTTACCAACGCCTGAATTTTAGCAAACTCTTGGCTACGTTGCCCATACAAATCGGTTTGTACAACGTTTGCTGGCAAATCTATAAGTGATAGTAATTGGCTATTGTGCCCTTTTTGTTGTAACTGCTGTTGGTAATAGGTTGCCACTGCAAGCGTGCTGCTATTGGGGCGGTTGGTACCTGCTATAATGGTAATCATTCCACTAAATAACTATAAAAAAACAAAAGTGTTCGCACCTTTTACAACAAAAAATACTTTTCCACCATTCTGCCAGCCCTCTTAATTACACAAAGGCACATTATTTTCGAGTTTTCCACATTTGTTTACAGTGTAACTCATATTGGGTATAATTGCTCTCTTTATAAAAACAACTATGGGTAAAATCATTGCACTTGCAAATCAAAAAGGTGGTGTAGGCAAAACAACTTCTGCTATTAATTTAGCGGCAAGTTTGGCTGTTTTAGAATACAAAACGCTATTGGTTGACGCTGACCCTCAAGCAAACGCCACCTCTGGTATTGGGTTTGACCCACGTGAGGTAAAGGCCAGTATTTATGAGTGCATTATCAATAATATTGATTCGGAAGAAGCGATTTTACCTACTTCTACTCCAAATTTAGACCTATTGCCCGCTCATATTGATTTGGTAGGTGCCGAAATTGAGATGATAAATCTGCCCAACAGAGAATACAAAATGAAGGCCGTGTTGGATAAAATTAAGCACAAGTACGATTTTATCATCATCGATTGTTCACCATCTTTGGGGCTAATTACCATTAATGCCCTTACGGCAGCTAACTCGGTAATTATACCTGTACAGTGCGAATATTTTGCATTGGAAGGATTGGGAAAACTATTAAACACCATCAAAATTGTACAAAATAGACTGAATACTGCCTTACAAATTGAAGGTATTTTACTTACCATGTATGATATACGCTTGCGTTTATCTAACCAAGTGGTAGAAGAAGTATACACCCATTTTCAAGACCTCGCTTTTCAAACCATTATACAACGTAATACCCGATTGAGCGAAGCGCCAAGCTTTGGCTTATCGGTAATTATGCACGATGCTACCAGCAAAGGAGCAATTAGCTACCTTAACTTAGCAAAAGAGATTTTAACAAAAAACGGTTTACTAAAAGCCGAAGAAAGTACTACCGAAACAGTAGCAGCAGAATAACAGAGCATGAGTGCAAGCACAATAAAAAGAAACGCATTAGGGAAAGGCTTAGGAGCATTGTTGGCAGATAGAGATGCTGTTGCAGGTGCGAAAGAAACCAATATGTCGGCTACGGAAAGCGCAATAGAAGGTATTCCTACTATTCCGATTGCGTATATACAAACCAACCCTTACCAACCACGTACCGAGTTCGAAGCAGAGGCATTACAAGAATTGGCCGATTCTATAACCGTACATGGCATTATACAGCCTCTTACCGTTCGTAAACTGACGCACAATAGCTACCAACTTATTTCGGGCGAGCGTCGTTTTAGAGCATCGCAATTAGCTGGACTGACAGAAGTACCAGTTTATGTACGTACCGCTAATGATCAGGAAATGCTAGAAATGGCATTGATTGAAAACATACAGCGCAAAGACCTAAACGCAATTGAGGTTGCTATTAGTTTTCAGCGAATGATAGACGAGTGCAATCTGAAACAAGAAGAGCTAGGCGACAGAGTAGGCAAAAACCGCAGTACAGTAACCAATTATTTGCGTTTATTGAAATTACCACCAGTAATACAATCCGCTATTAAAGAACAACGTATTTCTATGGGTCATGCGCGTGCTATTATTAATATAGAAACGATTGACAAGCAAATACATGCGCTCAACGAAATTATCACCAAAGACTTATCGGTGCGTAAGGTAGAAGAACTGGTACGCAATTTATCAACGCCAACAACTACAAAAACAGCACCCGTAAAAACCGTATCGGTAGAGTACCGCAAAATAGCCGATGGTTTATCTTCTCGTTTAGGTACAAAAACAGACTTGGTTGTAGATAATTCGGGCAAAGGGCAGATAAAGATTAACTTTACTTCTACCGATGACTTAAACCGCATTTTGGAAATGCTCGATTGGTAAACATGCTTAAGCCTGTTATTCTACTTATTAGCATTTTTCTCATTTGTACAACCTATAGTGTTGCACAAGATTCTGTATTGGTTCCTAAAAAAAGACATTCTCCACAAAGAGCTATTCTCTATTCGGCAGTACTACCCGGATTAGGGCAGGTATATAACCGTAAAGCGTGGAAAGTACCTATCGTTTATGGAGCTGGTTATTTATTGGTAAGGGCGGCTGTGCGCAACAACACTCAATACAAAGATTTTTTGCAGGCATATAAGCAACGTACCGACGGAAATACCGCTACTGTAGATAAATACGCAACTACTTACTCTGAGCAAAACCTTATTCTTATTAAAGACAATTTTAAACGCAACCGCGACATTTCTATAATAGGTCTATCAGCAGTATATATTTTAACTATATTAGATGCCTATGTAGACGCTCAATTATACGATTTTGATGTGAGCGACGATTTAAAGGCAAGCATACTCCCTACCCAACAATTAGATATATATGGCAATAGCATTCCTTCTCTTGCCTTTCAACTAAAATTTTAGTTCCTCATGAACATTGCATTATTAGGATATGGCAAAATGGGGCAAGAGATTGAAAAAATAGCTCTTGCAAATGGTCACCAAATTGTACTAAAGATATTTTTTGAGAACGCCCACGAACTTACCATAGCTAATTTACAAAAGGCAGATGTAGCTATTGAGTTTAGCACTCCAGCTACAGCCAAATACCATATTGAACGTTGCCTCGAAGCAGGCGTGCCTATAGTAGTAGGCACTACGGGTTGGTACGAACATTTGCCTACCCTAAGCCAAGCAATAGCCGCACAAAATGGCTCATTATTGTATTCTACTAATTTTAGCATTGGAGTAAACTTGTTTTTTTATCTCAATAAAAAGCTAGCTACCTTAATGAACAACTTCCCTAGTTATGAGGTTAGTATTGAAGAAATTCACCACACGCAAAAACTGGATAGCCCAAGCGGAACAGCCATTACCACTGCAGAAGACATACTGAGTAACTTGGAAAGAAAAAGAGAATGGAAAAACAAGTCGCCACAATCAGGTAATATTTCTCTTACCGCAAACGATTTATTAATCACTTCCGTTCGTACAGAAAACGTACCAGGCACACATACGGTAAGCTACCAATCAGACATCGACAGTATAGAACTAAAACACACTGCCTTTAATCGCAAAGGATTTGCACATGGAGCAGTAACCGCTGCCGAATGGTTACAGGCAGGGAAAAAAGGCATTTTCACGATGAGCGATGTACTGGCAACAACCTTTAACAAGCTATAAATCTTACATTTTTACATAACACCCCCTAGTATGAATTGGAAATTCTGGAAGAAATCGAGTAAAACTACCCCTAAAAAGAAAAAAGGCGCCCTACGCGAATGGGTGGATGCATTAGTATTCGCTTTAGTTGCAGCTACTATTATACGTGGCTTATTCTTAGAAGCATTTACCATACCTACGCCTTCTATGGAAAAATCGTTATTGGTAGGCGATTTTCTGTTTGTAAGCAAAGTAAACTATGGCCCACGTATGCCAAATACCCCTTTAGCATTTCCATTGGCGCACCATACTATGCCACTAGTACCGGTTAAATCATACCTCGAATGGATAAAGTTACCTTACTACCGTTTACCTGGTTTTCAAACCATTAAAAGAAACGATGTAGTGGTATTTAATTACCCCGAAGGAGATACCGTGGCCCTAAAAATGCAAGACCGTAGCTATTACGATTTGGTACGCGAATACGGGTGGGAACAAGTGCACAGCAACCCTGATATTTTTGGTGATATTGTGGCACGACCAGTTGATAAACGTGAAAATTATATCAAACGCTGTATAGCTATTGCTGGTGATACTATTCAAATAAAAAACACGATAGTTTACTTAAATGGCATACCTACATCTGCCCCTCCTGAATCGCAAACCACATATTTAGTAAAAACCAATGCCGATTTTAATCCAAAAGCAATTGAGAAGCTGAATGTAGAAGGTGGTCGTACTTCTTTGGGTGGTGATTATATTTTTAATATGAGCCCCGATGCTAAAGCTAAAATGAAGAACTTTAGTAACGTGCAGCTCATCACCCAAAATATTAACCGTACTGGCACAGATCGCGTATTTCCGCATGACACGAGCCTAAACTGGAACGAAGATAATTTTGGACCATTGGTAGTGCCTGCCAAAGGAATGACCATACAGCTTACTGCAAAGAACATAAAACGCTATGCCCGCACCATTGCCATATACGAGCAAAAAACAGTAGAAGAACGTGCTGATAGTGTGTTTATAGCTGGTAAAAAAGCCGACACATATACCTTCGAGATGAATTATTATTTTCTGATGGGTGACAACCGGCACAATTCACTGGACTCTCGCTTTTGGGGATTTGTACCCGAAGACCATGTGGTTGGCAAAGCGCTCTTCGTTTGGATGTCATGGGAAAGCAATGCGAATCTGTTCAATAAGATACGCTGGAACAGATTGTTTACCGGAATAAATTAATTCTACTGGCCAATTAAGTAATTTGTTACCTAAACACATTATCATTCCCATAAAAAAGCCTCTTCTGCAATTGCAGAAGAGGCTTTTTTAGTAGTAGTAAAACTTATATTATTTACCTACTGCGTATGCTCTATCTGGACTCTGTGATCCAGCAGCACCAGGCTGTGTAGGCTGCTCTATAGCCTTTTTAACATCACCTTCGGCAGCTAATAAACTTTGTGCCCAAGCTAAGTTATTCTTGTACAACTGAGCATTAGGGTTAATTTCCAATGCTTTTTCAAACATCTTAATCGCCATTTTATTATCTCTATTTACTAATTGCATACCTAAGTTGTTTAATGCAATTTCGTTTTTAGGATCTTTAGCAATTGATGCTTCGTATGCTTTAGTAGATTTCTCATACATACCAATAGACGCGTATGATAAACCGATATTTACGTAATCTATAGTGCTAATACTATCTGTTGGTTTCTTTTCTATTGCTTTGATCCCATCCAAACGTTTGTTAATTTCTCCCTTTACCCAAGCCATGTTATTTTTAGCCAATTGGAAAGTAGAATCAATTTTCATTGCTTTATCTAAAAAGCCTTTAGCTTCTCCCCAGTAACCCATCATAGCATACGCATATCCCATGTTAGAATAAGCAACTACACTATTTGGCACTTGTGCCAATGCTTTGTTTAATGGATCTAAACTTTGAGCATACTTTGCATTATTGATATACATTGCACTTAAGTTCAAATAATTATCATAAGTAGGACTAGCGGCTACTGTTTTTTCCATCTCCGCTATCTTCATATCCACCTCATTCATTACTGCTGCTTCTGGCGCAGTTGTACCATTAGAGGTGAACACGTACACCAAAGGAATAATCACCAATGCCGCAACAATGGCAATAGCAATGGTTCTTACCTTTTTATCGGCAAAATTAATTTCAAATCCTTCTTCTTGATTGTTTTGCTGATTCTCAGCATTGTTTACTTTTTTTTCTTCCATTTTTAATTTAATTGGTGTGTTTATTCGGGTAATATCTCTTCAATTTTTTTGTTGCCAAACTCAATATATCTATAACTTATCCAGCAAATTGAGAACAAAAATACAAAATAATATATAATGCGTAACGCTGTAAAATCATACACAAACAGCATTCTTAGGTTGCCGTGCCATAGATATAAACTGTAGCACATTAAACCCGCCAATTGTACAGGCCAATTAGCCACTATAAAATGTAAAATTCCTTTTGGTAAATACAAAGAGGCAATTAACATTAAGCCAAATGCTACCTGCACAAACGTATTAATAAAAATATCACTTATGCCTGTCAACTTGCCCAAATACACATAATCTGAGTAGTGGAGTGTAAAAAAGAACAGCACAACAGATAGCAAGAATAGTGGTTGAGCCAAGTTTTTTAGAAAATTTGCAGCTACTCCTTGGGTAAAAACATAGCATAGCAACATCCCAACCATAAAATCATCTAATCTACCTGGCAAGCTATCCTTAATCATATTCATGAAAGGAGCTAACCAATATTCGGGATGCTGAGAAGCAATATAGCGTGTTGCCAAGCTCAGTATAGCCACAGCAATAGCAAAGCGATAAATATTTATCTGCTTAATAAGTAACAGTAAGAATGGGAACAGTACCGAAAACCAAATTTCGATTCCCAAAGACCATAAAATATAATTCGATTGAGGTATAAATGTGTCTTTAGAAAAATTGAAGGTAGCGGTGAGTAACCCAAATAACTCTTTCAAATAGGCAGGATCGTAAATATTTGTGCGCCTAACAATAAATATAAAAGAAATAAGTACTGTAAAATAATACAACGGCAATAATCGCTTGGCGCGTTGCTTATAAAAATTGAAAATATCCGTCCAGTTATTTAGTTCGCGTTTACCGGTAATATAAGGTAGGTACAATACGAAACCAGACAAAATAAAGAAAAGATTTACTCCTAACCAGCCGTTACTTAAAAAAGTAAAAGGCATAAAGAGAAAATCTCCTACTTGGTAAAAAAACCAACCCGGACGATTAACAAATGTACCTACCAAATGAAAATAAATAACCCCAAGGATAGCATAACCCCTGAGGCCATTTATTACGTCTAATTTTTTCACGTACAATTAATTTACTGGGCAATTACCCCTCTGCCTGCTTTCGACTTCTTTTCCTCGTCTTGTGCCCAAGCTAAATTGTTTTTATACAATTGCACGTCAGGAGAAATAGCTATCGCTTTTTGCAATGCTTCCTTAGCATTATCAAATTGCTTCATTTCTATATAATTGCAGCCAATATTATTGTAGGCAATTGCATTTTTCTCATCAATCTTTAATATACCCGAGTATGCTTCATTGCTTTTAGCACGCTTACCAATGTATGAATAGCTTAAACCTAACTTTGTAAAATAGTCAATCGTACGATTTTCTTGTGGTTCCTTCTGCATCGAATCAATCTCTGCTTGAATCTTCTTTTCTTCAGATTTTGCCCAGTTTAAATTGTTCTTTGCCAAGGTAAATGCTGTGTCTTGCTCCAAAGCCATACCACAATATTTAATCCCTTTATCTACCGCACGCACCATTGTACAAGCTAAACCCAAATTATTTAATGCAATCGCATTATCAGGATTGATTTCCAAAGCACGTTCCAATGGATTAATCGCTTGCCCTGGCGCATTAGCTTCGATGCAGGCAACTCCCAAATTCAATAAGTTATCAAAAGTGGGATTAGCATCTGCTAATAATCTGGCAGAATCTAACTTAGCACCAGCATCTGTAGTTGCAGCAGCTTGTGGATTTGCATTTGTAGCAGCTTTTTTATTGATTACTATTAGTAAAATAGGGGTAAGTACTACCACAGCTATTGCTACGCCAATAATAAATTTACGATTTTTAAAAAAAGGTTGTGTTCCAGTGTTTTGATTATTTTCCATGTCTATTTATTTCCGAGTGCAAAATTACAAAAAAGGATGAGTATTAATACTACTACATAAAAAACCTCTCTTGCAATTGCAAGAGAGGTTTTTTATACAAATCTATATACTATTAGTAGTAAACTATTACTCTACCATGATTACCAGCCGTACCAACGGTACCTCCAGCAAGTGGTCCGCCACCATTACCACCACCAGCTAGATTCGAATTCAATGCTCCAGCAGGGAATGTAGCCGTTTCATTATAGAATACTACTGGACCAGTAGCTACTCCTCCTGCACCACCTAAGACTCCTGAACTACCTGCTATTCCTCTAGCTGAGAAACCCGTTGTTGTTCCAAGTAAACTTGTTGGTATCCGATTCGTTCCAGTTACAGTAAATGGAGTAACAGATGCTCCGCCAGTACCTCCACCGCCACCATTTGTTCCTCCAGCTCCACCAGCTGCTGTGTATGTACCCGAGCCAATAACTACCGAAGAAGCTCCTCCAATTGCACCATTTCCATTAACTCCACCCGCAGCTCCTGCACGTCCAACATTTACCGTAATAGATGTACCTGAAGATACTGTAAGCGCAGATACGTTTAACACGAACTTGGCATATCCAGCACCAGCACCACCGCCACCACCTGTAGTAATATTTCCGCCGCCGCCGCCGCCGCCAGCACCCCATAATTCTACCGTAACACGCTGCACTCCTTGTGGAATTGTAAATGTACCAGGTGTATATTGGGCGCCTGTACCAGTTGTTGCATTATCTACATCAAACACTGTAAACTCACCAATACTTGTCTGATTGCCAGTAGCACCAGTACTACCTGTAGTTCCAGTAAAGCCAGTGGCAGAAGTAGAACCTGTTAATCCTGTTGTTCCACTCATTCCTGTTTCTGCACCTAGATTTATGGCCCAATTGGTAATACCTGCTTGCATACCTATTTCACGAACAATAGTAAATTCAAGCAAGCCTGTTCCTGTATTATATGTTTCTACAATTGCATCAATATACTCGTATGCATCTCCATTAAGATCTGTTAATCGAATCAATATTCCCGGAGAATAAGCAACCAATGCTCTATATGCTACATCAACGGTTACCATTGTAAATGCATTAGGAGCAGAACCTGCATTGATTTCATTTACCCCTCCACTAGGTGTCGCTGTGCTATAATAACCCAATCCTGTAGAACCTGTCATACCTGTAGTTCCAGTAAATCCTGTTGAAGCTGTAGTTCCAGTAGTTCCAGTAGTTCCAGTGGCTCCACTAGCGTTTATTGCTCCAGTTGCACCAGTAACCCCTGTAATACCCGCCGTACCAGTCAAACTAAAGCCAGCTGTTGCAGACACAGGGTTAGTACCTACTACTTTATAAACAGTTAACGTATAATTATTACCTGCAATATTAGTAATAGTACCTTCTAGGTAGTTTGTTGCATCTTGAGAAACAATTACTGTATTACCTAACACATATGCTAAAGGAGCATTAGAAGAAACAGTGAATACTCTGTTTGCGCCAATCGTGTTATTTGCTCCATTAGCTACTGTAGTAGCAAAATAGCCAGCACCTGTTGAACCTGTTGAACCTGTAGTACCTGAACCACCTGTAGAAGCAGTAATACCAGTTTGACCAGTTAATCCAACATCTCCAGTAAGTGTAATAGTAAAGAAATCCACACCTGGAGTTAAGGTTGTTCCTCCAATTGCTCTATTCTGATTGATTGTTAACAAACCAGTAGTAGCATCGTAGCTCGTAACAGTTCCTTCTACATAAGAGTTTACATCATTACTTGCGATAGCGCGTACACGAGAACCAGCAGCATAATTAACCAACTGTCTCATATCTGCACGTACTGTAAAGGTTCTACCAACTACAGTTTGTGTTCCCTGACTAACCGTTGCATCACTATACACATCAGCTATTGCAATAAATCCAACACCTGTCATACCTGTGGAACCTGTAGTAGAACTAGATCCTGTAACACCAGTCATACCTGTAATACCACTTTGACCAGTTGAGCCTGTAGTTCCAGTTCCGCCTGTAGTTGATGAAGCACCTGTGCTACCTGTAACACCAGTAAATCCAGTATCACCAGTTGTACCTGTAAATCCAGTATTTCCAGTTCCACCAGTAGTTGACGAAGCGCCCGTGCTACCTGTTACACCTGTGAAACCTGTATCTCCAGTACTTCCTGTTACTCCTGTATTCGACGTACCGCCTGTAGTTCCGGTAATGCCAGTAAGACCTGTATTTGCTGTGCCTCCAGTAAGACCTGTAGCAGCTGTTGTTCCTGTTACTCCAGTTCCTCCTGGATCTCCAGTCAGACTAATAGTGGCACTTTGAACACCCACTACTGTACCTGCATTATTTGCATTAATCACATCATACAGCATTACACCACTAATAAAATTATAACTGAATACTCTAGCAAGCACGTATTGATTCGTATTGCTTACAAGACTTACGCGTATAATATCTCCTTGTGTATATGCTAAACTTGGTTGAGTATTTACACTGTGATGTGCTCCACCGTTATCTCCAAGAGTAAACTCTGATTGAGAAACTAGTGTTGTTGCTCTATATCCAGCACCAGTTGAACCTGTTGTCCCAGATATTCCAGTAGATGAAGTAGAACCACTAACACCAGTTGTACCAGTATTACCAGGATCCCCGATCAAGTTAATTTCCACATTAGCTGCATTAGGTATAGTACCTGCTGCTCTTAATTGTGTAACGTCTAATACACCAGTTGCAATGTTATAATTATCTACACGAGCATCAATGTAATTATTCGGCAAACCTGTTAATAAAACTCTTACTAACTGACCTTGTGAGTATCCAACAAATATTGGACTAACTGTAAAGCTCACTGTATTACCATTATTTGCGGCATTCAATATAGATGGCGCAACAGAAGTTGAGAAATATCCAGCACCTGTCATACCTGTATTACCAGTTGTACCAGTAAAGCCTGTATTTGAGGAGCTACCTGTTGTTCCCGTTGTTCCTGTTACTGAAGATGCGCCAGTAGAACCGGTATAGCCTGTATTAGCTGTGCTACCGGTATAGCCTGTATTAGCTGTGCTACCAGTTGTTCCAGTATAACCAGTTGAACCTGTATCACCTGTCGTTCCAGTTGTTCCAGTAAAGCCAGTTGAACCTGTATCGCCAGTTGTTCCGGTATAACCAGTATTTGCAGTAGTACCTGTTGTTCCGGTATAACCTGTATTTGCTGTAGAACCAGTTGTTCCGGTAAAGCCCGTATTAGCTGTGCTACCTGTACCACCTGTTGTTCCGGTAAAGCCAGTATCACCAGTTGTTCCAGTTGTTCCTGTAAAGCCAGTTGTTCCTGTAAATCCTGTATTAGCAGTTGTTCCTGTAGATCCAGTAAAACCAGTTGTAGCTGTAGAACCAGTTACTCCTGAGCTTCCAGTACCACCTGTAGTACCACTGTTTGAAGTCGATCCTGTAGATCCACTCATACCCAAAGTACCAACAATAGTTACCTGACCTTCTCCTGCAACATAAGCACCTACAGTAGTCATTACTTGTAGATTATACACACCTTGGAATTCACCATAGCTATCATTATCGTCATTAACAACCGCATCCAAGAATACTCCTGGTCCAAAGCTGATACGAATAACGCTATTATCAGTGTATGCTAACGGCATTGACAGTCCGCGTAAGGTTACATCAACAATTCCTACACTAAAGTTAGGCGCAATAAAACCTACTGTAGATGCAGCAAACCCTGCTCCTGTAGTACCTGTAGTACCTGTAGTGCCCGAGTTTGATGTAGTTCCTGTTACTCCGCTTATACCCGTAGTTCCAGTAAAGCCTACTTCACCAGCTAAACTTAAGTTAAACTGATCCCCCGTATTTACCGTACCACCTGGGGTTACTACATAGGTAATATTAATATCGAAAGTACCTGCCACTAAATTCAGATTAGCCATTTGTCCTTCTATTATTAATCCTGAAGTAGTTACTCCAATGGCTCTTACACGAGCTCCATTTGCATAAGCAAATAGGTTTTTATCCGATGTTATATTAAATGACTTAATCGTATTTCTAGCTGGTACATAAGCTACGGCTTCTGCCGAAGTTGCTGTTGCTATATAACCTGCTCCTGTATATCCAGTTGTACCAGTGAAGCCTGTATTTGCAGTTGAACCAGTTGAACCAGTATTCGCGGTTGAGCCTGTTGCACCTGTATAACCTGTATTCGAAGTTGAACCTGTTGCGCCAGTATAACCAGTATTCGCAGTTGAACCAGTTGAACCTGTTACTGAAGTTGAACCTGTCGCTCCAGTATCACCAGTTGTTCCTGTATAACCAGTATTCGCAGTTGAACCTGTTGCGCCAGTATCGCCAGTTGAACCAGTGATGCTGCTTGAGCCAGTTGTTCCAGTTACTCCAGTATTAGCTGTTGAACCTGTATAACCAGTATTTGCAGTAGATCCTGTTGCTCCGGTATAACCAGTATTTGCAGTAGATCCTGTTGCTCCGGTATAGCCAGTATTAGCTGTTGAACCTGTTGCGCCTGTATCGCCTGTCGAACCTGTATAACCAGTATTTGCAGTTGAACCTGTTGCTCCAGTATCACCTGTTGAACCTGTTGTTCCGCTTGTTCCTGTTATAGAAGATGCGCCTGTAACACCTGTTGCACTTGTTCCACCTGTTGTTCCTGTTGCACTTGTACCACCAGTTGAACCAGTTATA